>NZ_FONA01000005.1 GCF_900112795.1 Thermophagus xiamenensis | reverse complement strand
AAAACTTCTTTAAGCTCTTTTAAGTATCTCCCATCCAGGGAATGTCGATACCCTTACTCAGGTTCTGCATCTATTACTTTCAAAGATCTTTTTTTCATCTCTTGCTTTCGCTCACCTTCACGTCAACCACTCTTTCCCTCTCGCAAAAGCGAGTGCAAAAATAGAACTTTTATTCTTCTCAACCAAATCTTTTTTCAACTTTTTTTCGACCCCCTCAACCACTCTTATCCTACTATTTTTGCCAATTGCACTGCTTCGTTAAGCGGATGCAAAAGTAGACTTTTCATTTTATTTTGCAATACTTTTTTCAATCTTTTTTTGCTGTTTTTTTTAATTGCCTATGTATTAAACACAAATAAGACCAAAATTAAATTCCTTTTTTTAAAAAACCTTCTCGTACTTGTTTTAGAAACTTTGAAGCATAAATAAAATCATTCAATTGCTTATTATCTGAAATCAAAATTTCGTTGTTTGAACCTTCCCAAACTTTTTGACCTTCGGAAATAAAAATTATTTTTTCACCAATACCCATAACAGAATTCATGTCGTGGGTGTTTATAATGGTAGTCATATTATATTCTTTGGTAATTTCATATATTAATTCATCGATAACAATAGCGGTTTTAGGATCTAAACCGGAGTTTGGCTCGTCGCAAAACAAATATTTAGGATTAAGAGAAATAGCCCGAGCAATAGCAACTCGTTTCTGCATACCTCCACTCAACTCTGAAGGATAAAGATTATTGGCATTTTCTAAATTAACTCTTTTCAGGCAAAAATTGGTACGTTCTTTTTTTTCAGCAACCGACAAATCGGAAAACACATCGAGCGGGAAACGAACATTTTCTTCAACGGTTTTAGAATCAAACAAGGCAGAACCCTGGAAAAGCATACCAATTTCTTTTCGAATCTGTTTTCGATCCTTTTCAGACATATTGGTAAAGCTTCGACCGTCATAAATTATTTCACCCTTGTCTACTTCGTGAAGGCCAACAATCGATTTAAGCAAGACTGTTTTCCCCGAACCACTTCTACCAATAATTAAATTTACTTTCCCGGGCTCAAATCGAGCAGATACATTTTTCAATACTTCTACTCCATCGAAAGACTTATAAACATTTTTTACCTCGATCATGCCAACAATAATTGCGTAAGAATAAGATTAAACAACAATATCTGGATACTGCTTACAACGACAGCCCTCGTACTGCACCTCCCCACTTCAAGAGAGCCTCCTGTGGTATAATATCCCCAGTACCCGGAAATGGTTGCAATAAGAAATCCGAAAACTACAGACTTAATAAGCGAATAAACAATATAGAAAGGTATAAAAGCATACTGGATACCGTAAATATATTCGGCAGAAGGGACAACACCGGTAAATGCTCCTGCAGCCCATCCGCCAAAAATACCTATGCCCATACTAATCATTACCAAAAAAGGATTAATAAAGACCATTGCAACCACTTTAGGCAAAACAAGATAACTGGCAGAATTGATGCCCATAACATCCAATGCATCGATTTGCTCGGTGACACGCATGGTACCAATTTCCGAGGCAATATGGGAGCCCACTTTTCCTGCAAGGATAAGAGAAACAATGGTAGAAGAAAACTCCAACAATATTGTATCCCTGGCTGCGACCCCAACAGTATATTTGGGGATAATTGGTAATTCTATATTATATGCCGTTTGCAGGGTTATAACTGCGCCAATAAAAACTGAAATTATGGCCACAATTCCTAAAGAACCAACTCCCAAGTCATCAATTTCGTCAATAATTTGTTTAAAAAATATATTGAGTTTAACGGGCTTGTCAAAGACCTTTTTCAGAAACAAGAAATATCGACCTGTATGAAATAAAAATGTCATTGCAGAATTTTTTTAATTGTAACTATATTAGTAAAATCAAATAAATTTTCAGATTGCTTTACTTATTTTAAAAAATTCAATAAACCACCCTACAAAACAAGATGACGGTAAAGAGATGAAAAAATAAAAATTGGATCCATAACAAGAACCATTAGATATCATCTTCAAGGTGAATTAGTGCATTAAGATATTGTTGATCATACTAAATGCAAAATTAATCAAATTCAACGAAGGAGTCATTATATGGCGACATAAGTAAAACGGCACACTTTATGATGGAATCACCAACAAGAAACGACTGACAAAATTTCAGGAAATATAATCTTAATTTTGAAAGAAAACGTAAATATAAACCAATAAAAAATGAAGAACAATACTTATTGTGTTATCATGGCAGGAGGAATTGGCAGCCGCTTTTGGCCTCTCAGCAAAGCCAACACTCCCAAACAGTTTCTCGACATATTAGGAACTGGAAAAAGCCTGATTCGTCAAACTTATGAACGATTTGAACCTTTATGCCCCAAAGAAAATATCCTTGTAGTGACCAGTCAAGCTTATAAAGAGTTAGTAAAGGAACATATTCCAGAACTCAAACCAGAACAAATATTAGCAGAGCCTTTCAGGCGCAATACGGCTCCCTGTATAGCCTTTGCCAATAAATGGATAGAAGAACGAAGCCAGGACGCCAATATCATTGTTACTCCTGCAGATCACCTCATCATTAATGAGATAGAATTTAGAAATGCCATTAACAGTGGCATTGAGTTTGTGAGCAGCCATGATGCTCTATTAACACTAGGGATAAGGCCTAACCGTCCGGAAACGGGTTATGGCTATATCCAGGCAGAAAACAAAGAAGGAAACAAGAGTCAGTTCAAAAAAGTTAAGACTTTTACCGAAAAACCCAATGCGGAATTAGCCAGGGTATTTTTTGAGAGCGGAGAATTTTTCTGGAACTCGGGGATTTTTATTTGGTCATTAAAATCAATCAACAGCGCTTTTGATCAACATCTGAAAGATGTTAAACAGTTATTTGACCCTTTAAAGGCGACCCCAACATTCAATGAAAAGCAAGTAGAACAAGCCTATTCAGAATGCAAGAGTATTTCAATTGATTATGGCATAATGGAAAAAGCAGAAAACGTTTATGTACAAACCGTCAATTTTGGATGGTCAGATTTAGGGACTTGGTCATCACTCTATGAATATTCAGCACAAGATAAATTTGGCAATGCCACCATAAAAGGAAAAGTACTTTTGTATGATACCCATAACTCGATAATTAATATCCCATCGAATAAAGTTGCCGTAATTCAAGGTTTATCGGATTATATTGTAGTAGATTCAGGCGATGAATTACTCATTTGTCCGAAGCAAAATGAACAACAAATACGTCAGTTCACCAGTGACGTTAAAACAGAATTTGGGAAAGAATAAAAATATATAGTCATACAAGCAAAAAAGGCTGTTGCACTAAAACCAGCAACAGCCTTTTTAAATAAATTATGATGAGGAATCAAAATTAAAATTCCCACAAATCTTGCTCCCATTGGAAAATTTCGCTTTCAATCCTTTTAGATTCCAAGATAGCCTCTTTACCGACGGTATATTCCTGAATCCCTCTATTATCATAAACATTGGCTTCTTTAGCCACATAACTACCAAAGTACCGTTTAATGAAGATATCATCAAAGCTACGTCGCTGAGCATCATTCCTTGGATTAAAGACTTCATGCTGTGCAAGTAAATCTCTAACTTCAGGGAAATAAACCCAAAAAACCATTGTTTTAACGACACCTCCTTCAACCCCTTCAGTACCTTCGAAACTTTCATCTACATACTCACGAATAGGACAAAGCCCTAAAATACGAACATCTAGCCGAGAGTAATTTCTGTCGAAATACCAAATTTCTTTTACCATGACTTGTTTAACTTCCAAAGTTTTGGGCCCAACAACGATTTCCTCTTCACTTTGACTTCCATCGGCTCTGGTAACCATTCTGGTTTCTACACCGGCACCTAAACGCCTAAGAATTTCACTTTCATCATTCATAGGCACCTTGAATTCATCATTTGCGTCGGGCGAATAAGCTGTAATAGGGCCTAATTTTCCGTCATTAGGATCATCGCCAACCACCCCTTTTAACAGCAAATCGATAAGGCTATACCGTCCATCCATAGGAGTGGTGGGATAATATAAAGGAAGATTCATCTTTTCTCTTAAATCAATAATCCTCCAAACTTTTTTGGACCAAAGCACATCCGCTTCCCTAATACTCGGATAAGGAATGGGCTTGCGATTCTTTACATGTTTTCTTTCAAACAGTCCGTCGATAGGGAGATTATCTTCGTTAACATTTTCCTGGGCACAAAGATTAGTAACAATCATCCCCAAGAAAAAAAACATCATCAAAAAAAGAAGTTGCTTTCTCATCATAAAGAAATTTATTCTATTCAAAAATTATCTATTTCAAAGTAAAATTAATAGAGCCCAAGTCCCGGGTAGTACCATCAGGTCCCTGGGCTTTAATATTATTAAACATTACAACACTACCAACAGAAGAATTTCTGATCAAATTTTTCTGATCTGTAGTAATAATAGCGCTTTCACTATCCTTAAATTGTAGGTAACCATTTCTGATAGTACTAACGGTAAATCCAACAACTTTAAATTTAAGATCAAAGTCGAAATTATCCATTTCAGCAAGGACCACTTCTTGAGCCAAAAGCAGACCTTTATCGATACGTCCTCCCCTCATCCCTGCAACAGTAGCAATGGGATCAGGCACTCGTTTAACCCGGAAAACCTGACTTCCAAGGTTCTGCACTTTTCCATCCATATTGGCACTGACGGAAATAACGCACTCCCGACCAATTGCATTAGCATTGGGGGACACTATATATTGATTACTGGAAACTTTCCTAATTCTACCGTTAGTAATTCTAACAAGTAACTTTTCACTAGGTATACCGGGGGCAGAGACCTGAACAGGATTTTCAACCCCAACGTAAAACACATTCATTTTAGTTGGTGAGATAACCACGCCCGGTTCCGAAACGATAAAAGAACCGGAAACACTGCGTCTGGTATAAGTGCCGTCGGGGCCCATAACGGCAATTTCACCATTCCATTCCTTTTCACCGACGGAAGTAGCAGGAATTTCCAAAATACCTCTACCGTTCCTTATGGGTAACTCTTTCCCATTAACCGTAACAATAGGTGGCTGAGTAGTATCTCTGGCAGCAAGCATAATTTCTGCATGATAAGTATCCCCCCGCATAACATAATCAGATTTGGGAATCACAATAGCCTCAATGCTATTAAAAACAAAGGATCCCTCATCAATTTTTCCATAGAGATACCGGATAACGTCAGATTCAGCATTTCTGACTTCACTTTGTAATTGACTCATCATAGCCATACTAGCTGCCAAAGGTACATGTTCAAATTTTTCACTTTCCCAACTTTTTTCGACACCATCTACTTTAGGTGGATTGGTTGGGGTAAGTGTCCGATCAATGGCGTTAAGTAAGGAAGTATCTTCTTCATCGATCAAGGATTTAAGAAAATCCCGATAATGGATGAAATGTTCTTTAAGCATCTTGCTTCTTTCCCCACCTTTCTCCGTAATCATCACTTGAGCGGCAACATCCTGATTGTCGATAGACTTATAATTAGTTGGCGTTGCTTCTTCACCATCGGCTGTTTGAACAATTTTATATTTTAGGGACTCAATATGATTGTATAAACTGTCGGCTTCTTTTTTTACCTTCAGTGCATCAAAATATTTATCTCTAACTTTTGTTTCATTAGTGGCATAAGCACTTTCAAACTCAGCGTAGGTTAGTCTATTCTTTTTTTCAATAGTTTGAACGGTTTTTCTGATGCTCTTATCAACTAATTCAAACGCCTTAAGTAATTCTCCGGAAACATTGAGAGCCAACATAGCCGTAAGCATTAGATACATCATACCGATCATCTTTTGCCTCGGCGTTTCAGGACAGTTACCACCGCTCATATCAAATAGTATTCTTTAAGGTTAATAAATTTAGAGGCAATTTTATTAGGCATTACTTCCCATATTCATAGCACTAAGCATATTTCCATAAATTGTATTTAACTCAGAAACCGATTTGCTTAGTTTATTCAATTGCTCATTGTAAACTTTAGCATCCTCAACAGATTTATTGAATTGTTCATGAATAACACCGAACTGTTGAGTTACATTTTTTGAAGCTTCCAATTGTTCTGAAAAACTCTTTAGCTGCATTTCATAGACCGAGTTAATAGCTGAAAGCTGTTTATTTGCTTCCATTAACTGGTTATTGTAATTTTCGACTTGGCCCTTTACTTTTCCGGCATTTTCATTAATGGTTTGGCTAAAACTTTTGTAAGAAGCAACCAGTTCTTTTCCTGATTCCTCAATGTCGCGTACCAGATTACTACCTGCAGCGGCCATATTTTCAGCCAACTTTTTCCCACCTTCAGCCACTTGTTGGGCAACTGCATTATAACTGTTTTTCAAGGCTTCAAACTCGTGAATGCTTTGAGAATGAGTAGTCGACAATTTACTAACGGATTCTGAGGCCATTTTCATACTTTGAAGATAGCTCTCCGTTGCAAGAGAAGCGTCACTAAGATCAGCTAACTGTCCGGAAGTAGCTGCCAGTTTTTTAATTCCTTCACCCAGTTTTTCAACCACCTCAGGTTCAAGAGCACCACTCTCGATCAGTGCAGCTAAATCACTTCCTCCTCCACCACCTCTAAATCTAAGGTCTTCTCGAGGTTCTAAACCAACCAGTTCAGGAAAAACAATACTCCAATCAGGCATCTCATGGGGTGGTTCAAAGGCAGAAAGAAAGAAAATAATAATCTCAGTACCCATTCCAATGTTCAGCATGATTCCAGCGCCTGGGTAGTGCTGAATTTTAAACAAAGCACCTGCCAAAACAAGGGCTGCACCCCATCCATAAACTTTGGCCATAAACTTTTTATAGCCAGGACTCTGAACAAATTCTGAAAGACCCATAAGGAAATATTTTTACTTTAATTCGATTAACCTCCTATATAATCTCTTACACAACGAAAACCGATATATGATTTTGCTGAATCTTGATATTCATAGGTACGTGCACCATTCTGAAGGAAATAGCTTATATCCTTCCAGGAACCTCCACGAATAACCTTTCTTTTTAATACTTCAGGATCATCCGGTAAAGCATTATATTTATAAGTAGGGCTAATATCATGCATAAATCCATAGGAAGATTCATCGTATGCACTGGAAGTCCATTCGGCAACATTCCCGGCCATATCATAAAGTCCGAAGTCATTGGGAGCAAAACTGGCAACGGACATGGTATACATTCCACCGTCGTCACCATAACGTCCCCGCAAAGGTTTAAAGTTTGCCAGGAAACAACCTTGATTATTACGAGTATAGTAACCTCCCCAAGGATATTTATTTTGGTCCAATCCGCCACGCGCGGCATACTCCCATTCGGCTTCACTAGGTAGTCGGTAATTCATCACCAAGGGTTCACCTTTACTGGCCAAATAATTATTAAGAAGTTGTGTTCTCCAAATGGCAAAAGCTGTAGCCTGTTTCCATGTAACACCCACTACAGGGTACTCATCAAAACCGGGATGCCAGAAATATTTTTCAGTTAAAGGTTCATTAAAAGAATAGGTAAAATCAGCAATCCAACAAAGGGTATCAGGATAAACCAGCACCTGATCGCTCATAATGAAAGCAGACCGATCAGTAATTTCTCGTTCCTGCCCATACTGATCAAATACCATCCCTTCATATTCCTTAGTTTCAAAATTATAACGATTGCTTTTTTTAGCAGCTTGTTGCAGATCTACCCATTGATATTCATATACCAATTTACGGGTATCGATCTCTTTCCTTCTGAAAAACCTCTCATTTTCGGGCAAATACATTTCTTCCAAAATGGGGGCATACTCTTCATCTTCCCAATCAATAGGTTCATCCCAGTTAAGGAAGGGAGGGTCAATTGGATTTCCAAATTTATCTTCAGAAATTAAAAACTCCTCGAATTGTTGACCCAATAAACGTCTTGCGATAGAATCACGCACCCAATAAACGAACTGACGATACTCTGAATTGGTAATTTCAGTCTCGTCCATCCAAAAAGAGGGAACAGAAACGGTTCTTTTTTGAGAATTCATGGTATAAGCCATGTCTTCATCCGCAAGTCCCATATTGAAACTTCCTTGTGGAATGAAAATCATCCCATATGGATCCGGCTCATAAAAGGCCGCTTTCCGGGATACACCGACGAGTTCCCCTCCGCCGGTTTTACCACATCCGTATAAGACGGAGACTACGATAACACTCAGGGCAACAACTTTCTTCATAGTATTTATTGATAATCAATTTTATTCCTAAATAATTATAAAAATCTAACGCTTTTATATCTATTATTTTTTTTATTTATCTTTAAATCAAATGAATAACCCATCACAATTTCATGCGACCCACTACTTCCACTTTTTCCCAGAGCTGATGTTGTGATATCATAACTATATCCAGCCCACATTCCGTTTGAAAACCTAACACCTCCTAATAACACAACAGCATCTTGGAAACGATATGATAAACCAAGCCAATATTTGTTCCCAAAGTCAACATTTACGTTCCAATCAATTTGCCAACTGCCACCACCCACTCTTCCATAAATAGAGGGTTTTAAAGTATACCTTCTATCCTCGGGCTGATAGGTATATCCACCAGTGAAAAATAAAGAACGGTGGACATATACGTAAAAATCGTCCTGAAAGTTTGGTTTAGGTGCAAATAAATGTTGGATTGAAAACCCTGAATACCATTTTTCATTTTTATCATGGAAAAAAGCCCCTAGCCCAAAATCAGGTGTATAACCATTAACTTCGGTTGTGGGAATTAATGGATCGTTTTGTTCATGAAAATCACTGTTTGGTATTGACACCCCACTACCATCAAATTTCTGGTTGATGACAGCTACATATCCTCCTATTCCGAGGGTTCCTTCAGAAAACAAAATTTGCCTGGAAACGGAAGCTTTAATTGTTAAATTAGTAAACAACCCTATTTTGTCATTCATAATTTCAAATCCAACACCAGCCTTTTTCCCAAAAATTTCAAGCGGTGCATCTGCTCCAACTACCGTTGTAACCGGAGCTCCATCTAATCCTGTCCACTGATTTCGATTTACAACAAGAACGTTAACTTGCTCGCGGCTTCCGGCATATCCGGGATTGTTATTGAGCAGGTTAAACATATTCTGACTGAACAATGGATCAAATTGAGCATAAGCATGAATGGCAGAAATACAAAAAAAAGTTAAAAAAACAACAGTAGATTTATAATTTTTAGTCAGCAAAAGATACATTATTTGCTTGAAGCCACAAGACAAAAAACGACCTATAAACCTACCACTAAGCCTCTTACAACAAAAAAAAGAACGTATATTATCTATGCATTTTGATAAATCCATATACTACTTTTCCCCGGTAAAGGTTTCGTTTTTCATTCAGAAACTCGTAATCAATGATGAATAACATTAAAATTACCGGTAGTTCTAATAAAATATCGCCACCAAATATCCGGCAACTCATTATTTAAAGCTTGCTGATAATCTTCGATATGGCAAGCAACAATCTTATTATGATTTCTTGAAGGGACCTGAATCCACCATCGCCCGTTTTGGGGGTTATGATAAAACTTCACTGTTTCATCAAACTTTTCCACAAAAACCACCTTTAATTCATAGTCTTCAATTGATTTCAACGGGTAATCCCCCTCTCTAAGGCCGGCACCTTCCAAATAGTGCCACAACATTTGGGCAGCCACAACGGCGGAACATTTCCGCTCTTCTCCGGCACAAACATTAAAAAGGCCTGTAACTTTCAAATTATCGCTCGCTCCTGCATACCAGAATATACGACAAGCCTCAGCTTCCGAAAAGCCATTAGGCATTTCTACACCCAGAGGCAAAGCGGGTTGGCCTCTCACCACTCCCAAATCGACACTTAACATAGAAGCATCTCGCAAAAAAACTTCAAAACGGTCAATCTTTTCACCCCTTAAATCTTTTAATCTTAAAACAGGATAGAAGCGATTGGCCAGGTAATTTTCCTGTTCCTTTGAACAATAATAAAGCTGAATACCTAAAACGGATAATTCATTAATTTTATTTTGCAAATCATCGATTAATTTATGAATAAAAGCGGAAGAGGAAAAATCAGCACCTTCGGGATCAACATCCAAGAAAGGGTCAACAATAACAATATTGCCCTCCTCGTTTCTATTTTTCATAAAATCACACGCAGGCAGAGTCAAATCTTGCGAACCTCCAATAATCAAAACCGACACATTCCTCGCATATAGAAAATTCACAACTTCCCGCAAAGCCAAATATCTGTCGTGCAAGCCATTCCCTCTCAGATTGCCTAGATCTGCAATTTTCATAGAAGTAGAAACCTGACGCATTCCATAAAGCCATTGCCTAACATAAATGGGAGCATTTTCATTTAGCTCATGGATACTGTTTCTTACTTCAGGCACTCCAACTAAAGCAATATCTATTGTATTGTCTTCAAACCACTTCTCAGAACCGTCAAAATATAGGATTTGTTTACCCAGGGCTTCGTCTAAGGGAATGCCCGGATAATTCATCCACTTTTGTTCCGAGGGTTCCAAAAAATGAGATATATTCACAATCAAATATAGTTTTGTCAGATATGACTTTAGTCTTTTTTGGACGTTCTTTTTGAAGTACTCTTTTTCTTGCTTTTACTTTTTTTACTTTTGTCCCCTTCCTCAATCAACCTTAGACAATCCTCATAAGAAAGAGCTGCCGCCTCTTGGTCTTTGGGGATTTTATAATTTTTCTTTTTATAACTTATGTAAGGTCCCCATCGACCGTTAAGAATTTGTAAATCTTTATCTTCTTCAAACGTTTTAATGGTCTTTTTATTATCCTTTTCCCTCTTTTCCTTAATGAGCTCAATAGCTCTGTCAAGATCAATAGTTAAAGGATCGTCAACTCCCTTTTTAAGCGAAACAAATTTCCCGTCGTGTCTAACGTATGGCCCAAATCGTCCAACTCCCACAACTACTTTTTTATCTTCGAAGGTTCCCAATTCACGAGGAAGTTCAAACAATTTCAAAGCCTCTTCAAACGTAATGGTTTCAATATGTTGATCTCTGGTTAGAGGAGCATATCGCGGTTTTTCCTCGTCATCGGAACTACCGAGTTGAGCCATTGGTCCAAACCTTCCGATACGCACAATTATTGGTTTACCCGTTTTTGGGTCGTTACCAAGAAAGCGTTCACCGGTTTCTCGGGTCGATTTTTCGAGTGTTTCCTCCACCTGTCGATGAAAAGGTTTGTAAAAATTATCAATGGCTTTTTGCCATTCTACTTTTCCCATGGCAATTTCATCGAACTCCTGCTCAACACGCGCCGTGAAATCATAGCTTACAATATTTGGGAAATAATTAACCAAAAAGTCATTAACCACCATGGCAATATCGGTTGGGAAAAGCTTGTTTCGTTCAGCATTAGCAATTTCCTTTCTCGCCTCTTGATGTACTTTTCCATCTTCAATCCAAAGATATTGATAATGCCTTTCCTCACCCGGCCGGTCTTCTTTCACTACATAACCCCGTTGTTGTATTGTACTAATAGTTGGCGCGTAGGTTGAAGGTCTACCAATACCTAATTCTTCAAGTTTTCTGACAAGGCTTGCTTCGGAATAACGCGGAGGTTTATGAGAAAATCGTTGACGCGCTTCAAGAGTTTTTAAATCAAGAGGGTCATTTTCCTTAACGGGCGGTAAGAAATCTGCAGATTCTTCATCCTCTTCCTTATCGGAGGACTCGATATAAACCTTCAGGAAACCATCAAATTTAACAACTTCACCAGTAGCAACAAACTGATATTTCTGTCCCGCAATTTCAACGGCAACAGTTGTTTTTTCAATTATGGCATCACTCATTTGTGAAGCCATGGTGCGTTTATAAATTAGGTCGTATAATTTTTTTTCAGCTGCGGTTCCCTCTATTGTTGCCACATTAGGATAAGTTGGCCGGATGGCTTCATGAGCCTCTTGTGCTCCTTTGGATTTAGTTTTAAACTGTCTGACCTTTACATACTTTTCTCCCATTTCGGATTTAATTGCATCCACAATTGTATTAACGGCCGACTTAGCAAGATTAACAGAATCGGTTCTCATATAAGTAATTTTTCCGGCCTCATATAATCGTTGGGCAATCGACATGGTTTGTCCAACACTAAATCCTAATTTACGTGCAGCTTCTTGTTGTAGAGTTGAAGTAGTAAATGGAGCGGCAGGCGATTTGGTAGAAGGCTTCTTAATAACAGAATGTACTTTAAAGCTGGCATTGGCACATTGTTCCAGGAATGCCCGGGCCTCACCAACAGTCTGAAATCGATGATTCAGTTCGGCCTTAAATTCTTTTTGAGAACCCTTATCATCGAAAAGTGAAAAAACAGCCGAAACTCTAAAAGAAGAATCGGGTTTAAAATCAAAAATTTCGCGTTCTCGCTCAACCAAAAGGCGAACAGCAACAGACTGAACTCTACCGGCGGACAATGAGGGTTTTACCTTCTTCCATAAGACAGGTGACAACTCAAAACCAACCAGCCTATCGAGCACTCTACGGGCTTGCTGTGCATTTACAAGATTTTGATCAATGTTACGTGGCGATTCAATCGCTCTTAATATTGCCTCTTTGGTAATTTCATGAAAAACAATACGACGTGTTTTCTCAGAAGAAAGATTAAGCACTTCACTTAAATGCCAGGCAATAGCTTCTCCCTCTCTATCTTCATCAGATGCGAGCCATACGGTTTTTGCTTCTTGAGCCAAAGACCTTAATTCACTCACTACTTGCTTTTTATCTTCTGAAATGACATATTGAGGCGCGTAATTGTTATTAATATCTATACCAAAGTCCTTTTTGGCCAAATCCCGGATATGCCCAAAACTGGATTTTACCAAAAAATTTTGACCTAAAAATTTTTCAATAGTCTTAGCCTTTGCAGGCGACTCCACAATAACCAGATTTTCTTCAGTAGCCTTCTCTTTTTTCGCCATTTTTATTATTTATTTGCCCTTTTTAGGTTTAATTTATGCTCACAAGTTGTGGTCACAATTATAAATTAGGGGTCAAATATATAAAATAGTAACCACAATTAATTTTTATTCAAAACGTATCTTTAAATATATACCCATGTAGAAACCTACAAATAATCTTAACATCATCATACATGAATTTAGTTTCTCCAAATATTTGTATTTTTACGAACTCATTAATGCGCGTTGAAATTGATAAAATAACATAATGCCATCACGAACGACAGAAGGTACAAAGTTTAAAACATTTTTTTCAGATGGAAAACAAACGGCTCAAAAAATATATTCGATGGTTATATGGGCTTTTCTTTAGCTTTATTGGCTTTTTTATTCTTTTGTTTTGGCTGATATCAGCAGGGGCACTGGGGTTTATGCCTAGTTTCGAAGAATTGGAAAACCCCAAAACCAATCTGGCTACTATCCTTTACACTTCAGACAACCAGGTTTTAGGAAAATTTTTCCGGGAAAATCGCACCAATGTAACCTATGAAGAGCTTAACCCTCATGTTGTAAATGCTTTAATTTCGACAGAAGATATTCGTTTTTACCGACATTCAGGAATTGATGCACGAGGCCTTGCCCGTGTTTTATTTCGCACCATTATAATGGGCGAAAAAAGTTCCGGAGGTGGAAGTACGATCACACAACAATTAGCTAAACTTTTATTTCATGATCCGGCCCGAAATATTTGGCAGCGAAGCCTTCAAAAGCTTAAAGAATGGGTCATTGCCGTAAAACTGGAACGAAGCTACACCAAACAAGAGATTCTTACAATGTATCTCAACAAAGCCCCGTTTATTTATGGCGCCTACGGAATTGAATCAGCTGCCAGCACTTTTTTTAGTAAGCCCTTGGATTCGCTAAAGGTTGAAGAAGCAGCTACACTAATTGGTATGTTGAAAAATCCGGCATTGTATAACCCTCTTCGCCGGCCGGAATTAACCCAGGCACGCAGGAATGTGGTTTTATCCCAGATGAGAAAGGCTCGACACTTAACGAAAGAGGAATTTGACAGTTTGAAAATGTTACCGCTGGAAATCCGTTTCCAAAGAGATGACCATATTCATGGATTAGCCCCTTATTTTAGAGAATATCTTCGGATTATTTTATCGGCCGAAAAACCTGATAGAAAAAATTACGCGTCATGGCAGGAGCAACAATTTATAGAGGACAGTATCGCCTGGCTGGAAGATCCGCTTTACGGATGGGTTAACAAAAACTTAAAATCGGATGGCACTAAATACGATATTTACAGGGATGGCCTTCGAATTTATACTACCATTGACAGCCGCCTTCAGCAATATGCTGAAAAGGCTCTTGCTCAACACTTGGGGGAAGATCTACAGCCGCTTTTTTCCAAAGAGAAAAAAGGTAGGACAAGAGCCCCATTCACCAAAAACATCACACAAGAACAGTACGAATCAATTATTAATAGGGCTATTCGGAATTCAGATCGCTATCGTTATTTAAAACAACAAAATCTGGAATGGGACTCAATCGTAGCCACATTCAAAAAACCTGTCAAAATGAAAGTCTTCTCGTGGCAAGGTGACATTGATACCATTATGAGCCCTTTAGATTCAATTCATTATTATAAAACATTTTTGCGGGCCAGTCTTTTGTCGATGGATCCACAATCAGGACAGGTTAAAGCCTATGTGGGAGGACCAAACTATCAACATTTCAAATATGATATGGTATCCATGGGTAAAAGGCAAGTAGGCTCCACCATAAAACCATTTGTATATACCCTGGCGATGCAGGAAGGTCTGACACCTTGCGATATGGTACCGAACATTCCGCAAACATTTTATTTGCCTACAGGTCAAACCTGGACCCCTCGAAATTCAGGCTCTGCTCGTGCCGGTGAAATGGTATCTTTAAAGTGGGGATTGGCAAACTCAAATAATAACATTACTGCCTGGGTTTTAAAACAATTCAACCCTCAGGCAGTAGTAAATATTTGTCATGAGCTTGGTATTAAAAGCCCTATGGATCCAGTTCCATCAATAGTTTTAGGCGTTTCCGAGTTTGGACTAGATGAAATGGTTGCCGCATATTGTACGTTTGCCAACAAAGGCGTACATGTGAAACCACTTATGGTTACCCGCATAGAAGATCGTTACGGAAATGTAATTTCCAATTTTTCTCCCAGAAAACGAGAGGTATTAAGCGAAGAAACGGCATTCTTAATGGTTAATTTATTAGAAGGTGTAATCAATCAAGGCACTGGGATTCGCCTAAGATTAAAATATCGTTTTAATGCTCAGATAGGCGGCAAAACTGGTACCACGCAAAACCACTCTGACGGATGGTTTATTGGCCTTACCCCCCATTTGGTTACAGGAGTATGGGTTGGCGGCGAAGATCGGGATATACATTTCGACAATCTTTATTACGGGCAGGGTGCTAACATGGCCTTGCCAATTTGGGCACTTTATATGAAACAAGTATACGAAGACGAGAAAATTTTAATAACGGAAGAAGATAGATTTGAGGAACCAGCCAATTTTAATATAAACCTTGAATGTCCGGACGAAAACATCCCGGCCAACGAAGAACAACTTGAAGGTGGCGACCAGGAATTTTATGAGGATGAATTTTTTTAATAAGAATCTTAATGCCCATACGAAACGACTAGGAAAATAAAAAGCGAAAAGCTTCTTCGATTTTAGCCGTCTGGATAACTTTAATATTAAATTTTTCAAAATTCACACCGCGCTGATATCTCGGCACCACAATGGACTCAAATCCCAGTTTTTCTGCTTCGGTAACACGCTGTTCTATACGGCCCACGGGCCTAATTTCTCCAGAAAGACCAACTTCTCCCGTTAAACAAATTTTATGGGGAATAACTAAGTCGGTATTGGATGATAAAATTGAGGCTACCACAGCCAAATCAACCGCTGGATCACTCACTTTAAAACCGCCGGCTATATTTAAAAATACATCTTTTGCGGCCAATTTAAACCCGGCACGTTTTTCCAGCACTGCCAGCAACATGTTCAACCGTCGAAGGTCAAAACCTGTAGAAGTACGTTGAGGTGTGCCGTAAGCTGCCGTACTGGCCAAAGCCTGCACTTCAATTAAAAAGGGACGTATTCCCTCCAATGCAGCAGCAATGGCAATACCGCTCAATTCTTCCTCGTGATGCCCCAACAACATTTCCGAGGGATTGATCACCTCTCTCAAACCCTCGCCGTGCATTTCAAAAATCCCAATTTCGGAAGTAGACCCAAACCGATTTTTTATAGCCCTCAAAATCCGATACATATTTTGTCCATCTCCCTCAAATTGCAATACCACATCTACAATATGTTCCAACACTTTAGGGCCTGCCAAACTACCTTCTTTATTAATATGACCAATTAATAATACAGGTATATTTTTTTCTTTTGCTACTCTTAAAATTGATACTGTACATTCTCTAATTTGAGAAACACTACCGGGAATCGATTCTAAGGCTTCCCGTTCCATTGTCTGAATACTATCAATAATGACCAGGTCTGGATTTATATTCTCGATATGTACAATGGTCTGCTCAAGAGAGGTTTCACCAACAAGAAAACAATGATCACCATCGACATTACTTAACCTTTCAGCTCTCAATTTAATTTGTCTTGGACTTTCCTCGCCCGAGACATAAAGAATTTTTTTGCTAAAGAGTTTCAGTGCCATTTGAAGCACCAAGGTGGATTTTCCGATTCCAGGTTCACCTCCCAGCAGAACTAAAGAGCCTGGAACCAGCCCTCCGCCAAGCACACGATTTAATTCCCCTATACAAGTATCGATACGTGGCACATCCTCTACGCTAACCGATGAAACCGGTAATGGTTTATGTCTTCCTGTTGAATGTGTAGCTATACGTCCGGAAGTTTTATTCTTACCTGTTATGGTCACCTCTTCGGTAAGGGTATTCCATTCACCGCAAGCACTACATTTTCCCATCCATTTTGGGAACTCGGCACCACAATTTTGACAAACATATATTGTTTTACTTTTAGCCATGATAAAGTATTAATGTCTAAACAACTACAAACTTAGCATTTTTCTATTTTTAGTATACTGAATGAGACGAGCATGCTCAGAAATTATTGTTCCAACAAAAATCATGAATTGAACCATGCGAGAAGAATCCGACCAATGTAAAGCACAAAAAAAGCCCCGGAAGAACCGGAGCATTTTAAACGTTCTAATCTATAAACCTTCTACACCAGCTTATTGGTTGCTGTATCTGGAAAAACAAAAACAGGCTTAAACTTCTTTGCCTCTTCTATAGGCATCGATGCATAGCTTATGATGATAACAGTATCTCCCACGGCCGCTTTTCTTGCAGCAGCACCGTTTAAACAAATCACTCCGGAACCAGGTTCGCCTTTTATAACATAGGTCTCAAAACGTTCTCCATTGTTATTATTAACCACCTGCACCTTTTCATTTTCAATAATGTTGGCAGCTTCCATCAATTCGGCATCAATAGTAATGCTACCAACGTAATTTAGATTTGCTTCGGTGACTCTTACGTTATGCAACTTAGATTTTACAACTTCTATATTCATCAGTATATAATTTACATATTCATTGGTCTGATGGAATTTGCATGACAAGAATCTTTAAATCATACTCTTATTCCAATCTGAAACAAATGCCATGTGTACTTAGGATTCATCCTTATAAATGACATTGTCAATAAGTCTAATTTCTCCAACAAACACAGCTATGCACCCTACAATATAACTACTTTCGTCCCAATTGTCAACCGGCTGCAAGGTGTTCCCATTTACAATCTGAAAGTACTCAAGTTTCAGATCTTCATTTCTTTTTATCGTATCACTGACAAAGTTAATGGTATCTTCAACAGTATTATTTTTTGCAAAATTACAAGATTCAATTAACGTTTTAGCAATTAAGGGTGCACTTTTTCTTTGTTTTTCGGTTAGTAGCCTATTTCTGGAACTCATAGCCAAACCATCAGGCTCCCTAACGATGGGACACCCGACTATCTCTATATCCATTTTCAACTGCCTTACCAAATGGCGAACTATTACTAACTGTTGAAAATCCTTTTGGCCAAAAAAGGCCTTATCGGGCTTAATCATATCAAAAAACCGACTAAGCACCTGTGCAACCCCATTAAAATGACCCGGTCGATGTTGCCCTTCCATCACCTTATCAAGCTGTCCAAAATCAAATACTCGAGTATCAGGTTCAGGATATACCTCCTCAACAGTCGGCGCAAAAAGAAGTTCACACGAAACGGTTTTCAATAAACGAATATCTTCCTCCAAATTTCGGGGATACCTCTCCAAATCCTTTGGATCGTTAAATTGAGTGGGATTAACAAAAATGCTGACAACAACAATGTCACACGCTCTTCTGGCTTGTCTTACCAATGACAAGTGCCCTTCATGAAGGGCACCCATAGTGGGGACAAAACCAACGATTCCAGATTTTTTAAGAGCTGATAACTTTTCATCAAGCTCTTCTCTAGTTCTAACTATATGCATAATTTTAATAAAAAATCAATAGTTCAAATTTCATCCTTAAGGACAAACAAACACAAAATTAAAACCTCCAGTTGACCGCCAAACAAATCGCTTCGAAATTCTTTCAAATTAACCTGGTTTATTTGATTCGCATAGCTTAAACTGTTCAATTTTAACGATTTTTTTTGCCCTCCTCTATCCAAAACCCTGATTAAATACCCAAATCCATTTTCAAAGGAATTTTGCAAATTAAATTCCCTTTTTACCATTTAGAATAATATATATAGGCTGTTCTAAATCGCGACAAAATAAAAAAATAATTCTCACAATGGAAAAGAATTTCGAAACAACCTCAACCCCTAACTCCCACACCTATCTGTTCTGCCCCCTAACTTATTTAGCCATGTAGTGTCTTACTGAAGACAGTAAAAACACTACTAACGTTGATTGAACTGAACTCGCACAATCTGAACATATGCCTTATAAGACAATCTTTCCTGGCCAAATTCGTTGGATTGTATAAAAATTTCTTTGTTAGGCCCAAACATTCAAAATCAAACCGATGAAACACGGCATAAAAATACAATCTTTGTATAGATGGCATATTTTTCGTAATTTTGTGCAACATATTATCTTAATATATCCTTGAAAAATGGAAAATAACAAGGTCTTATTCATCTCACAGGAAATTACACCTTATCTACCCGAAAATCCCAAATCACTTCTTTGCAGGAAACTTCCCCAGGGCATTCAGGAAAAAGGCAAACAAATCAGAACTTTCATGCCCCGCTTTGGGAACATTAACGAACGGCGGAATCAATTGCATGAAGTTATTCGCCTATCGGGGATGAATCTTATTATCGATGACACAGACCACCCACTAATTATAAAGGTTGCTTCGATACAAGCAGCGCGTATGCAGGTTTATTTTATCGACAATGAAGATTATTTTTCCCGAAAGTTTACTATCGCCGATGATAATGGCAAAGAATTTGAAGATAACGATGAACGCATTATATTTTTTGCGCGAGGGGTCCTTGAAACCACAAAAAAATTAAGATGGGCACCAGATGTGGTTCATTGTTTGGGATGGTTTACTGCCTTGGCGCCTCTATACATCAAGAAAGCTATGAATGACGATCCATATTTTGCCGATTCTAAGGTTGTCTATTCAGTTTTTGATGATGAATTTACAGTGGATTTAAATGACGGGATTCGTGATAAAGCAAAAATAGAAGGCATCAATGACGATGATTTAAAAGTACTAAATCCCGCCAACCATATCAATTTGACAAAGTTAGCCATAGATAACTCCGATGGAATTATCCAGGGATCTGAAAAGATTAATAGTGAAATTGAAAAATACATTAAAGAATCAGGCAAGCCTTTTTTGGAATATCAACCAGAAGAAAAATACATAGATGCCTACAATGAATTTTATGACAGTTTGTAGGCAATCGTTTTACCGGGGAACGAACTAATTTTAATGGAATTCTATGATTACCAATGTGGAAAGAAAATTTTTTTGGCCTTTATTAGTAGTACCATTTCTTTTGATAAATGTTTCCTGCAACAATGAAACAGGAACATTAGGTCTGGAAGTACTTCCTCCTGATGAACTATTCTCCGGCACCGATACGATAATGTATTTGCCCGTCAGCAATGAAAAACCAGCGAAGCTCCAATCTGACGATATCGATTATGCTTTAATCGGAAGTGTAGACGATCCTGTGGCCGGGAAAACCGAAGCCTCTTTTATTACTCAAGTAAATCTGGGAACACTTAACGGGAGCCTAAATAAAAGTGATTCTACTCATCAATATTTTGTTGATTCCTTGGTTTTGAACCTGGCTTATAATGAAAATTCATGGTTCGGTGATAAAAATGCTCGACATTTGATTCAAGTCTATAGGGTCAATACACCATTATTTTTTTCGGAAGACTATTTTTCAGATATGGCGGTGGAAGGGCTTTACGACCCCACGCCTATTGGTGAAAGAATCAGTAGTGCCTGGGACGCACTTCCTGATTCAGTCTGGGAGGATGATGATTATATCCATCAATGGAAAATTAAATTGAGTGACGAACTAGCGGAAGAAATATTTAATTATTCGGATGACCTGATGAATTCACGAGAAGATTTCATCAGTAATTTCGGTGCTCTATTCATTAAGTCTGAGTTATTGGATACTGACACCAAAGGCTCCTTAATTAGATTAAACCTGCTGGCTTCCGAATCAAATCTGGAACTTTTCTATTCCTACCATGTGCTTGACTCTACCACTAGTGAAATAGATACAACGATGCATTCATCCTATACTTTCCCGATCAATAAAGAGTGTGTTCGCATCAATCGTTTTAATCACGACCATGAAGGAATTATAGATTTTTCGACTCCTGACGCCGACCAATTTATTGTCCAGGGAATGGCAGGAAGTTACATAAAGGTTGACTTTAACGACATCGAAACAGGTCCCGAAGGAAATAAGTTGTTCAGCATCTGGGAGGAAAAGCTATTGGGAGATCCGGATATGTATTACGGAATCAGCGCAGTTGATATTTATTTTAGAGTTGACACCACCGCTCAAAACCAATATGAAGATTTTTACTCACCTATTCCGCAGTCATTATCTCTTAATATCATAAATGAAGAAGGTAAACTGGAGGTTCCCACTTACAATTATTTGAGTGAAGATATTGCTAAAGACAACAATATTGAAGATTACAAAGAAGATTGGTCGACCGGGTTTGAAGATGGTTATTACAATTCTGAAACAGGTGAATATCGATTCCGATTCAGCGGTGAAACTTTCCGAATGATGGTAGAAAAGCCTGAATTGAGAGGTCCATATTACTTAGCCCCTTATAGTTCTTCAAGTTTCCCCTGGAGAGTAATCCTTAAAAATCAAGCATCAGCCGATGAAAACGCCAGACCTGCGCTAAGAATCAAATACGTTTTCATATCGAAAGACGAATAGGAAGTCTTTCTAAAAAAATTCAAAGAGAGTGTCTAAAAAGCCAAAAGAATACTTACCTGCTTTTTTATTTTAGCTTAATTTCAAAAAATTCCTCTCAGCCGTTATCAACCTTAATTTAGGAAAAATAACTTTTTAGGCACTCTCAGTTTTTTGTATTATTGCCCCATTACCAGAAGACCCAGCTGAAACTTAACACCATTAAACAATGACTAAACATTATAGAATAAAGGAGGCTTTTCAACACAAAAAGCTTCTTTGAAAAATTTAATAGTCATCCTAAACACCTGGCTTTTCCCAAAAATTTTTATCCTCAACAAGAAATAATGCTTTCCTACCATCACTTCCCCTTGTACTTAATTCCCACAGAAATATTTACCAAGTTCATTTCAGCATCCAATTTCTACATTCCAGGAAAAAGGATCGTATAAGGACCTTAGTATCCTAAAACACATAACTCACTGAAATATAAAGAAAAATTTGACTTCACAAACATAAACTCATAAAAATTCAACAAATCTGAAAATTTAATTTTTTGCTTGGTAATTACAAAAAACTTAATTTAGGGCCACTATTTCAGAAAAATTTTCTACCCGATAAAATCTGGACCAATGACACAAAAACTTCAGGAGCTGACCGAAAAAATTTATAACGAAGGCGTTCAGAAAGCAAAAAATGAGGCCGAAAAAATATTAAAAGAAGCAGAAAAGAATGCTGCTGCCATTGAAGAAGAAGCAAATAAAAAAGCGGAAAAAATCGTTTCCGAAGCTATTAACAAGGCTGAAGAAACGAAAAAGCACGTAGAAGCCGAAATGAAAATGGCCGTAAAACAGGCAATTACTGCCTTAAAGCAAAACATCACCAATCTTGTTACCATGCAGGCCATAGAACCTGCTACCAGGGAATTGTTCGCTGACAAAAAATTTCTCAGTGAATTAATTATTAAGTCGGTTGAAGGGTGGACGAAAAATGAAAGTATGGATTTGACCGTTATCCTTCCTGAAAGCGAACGCAACACCATGGAAAAATATTTTAAAAATCAACTGGCTGACCAGTTAAATAAAGGATTGACTCTTTCTTTTTCAAAAAACTTGAAGACAGGATTTAAAATAGGTCCTTCCGATGGTAGTTATGTAATTAGCTTTACCGATGAAGACTTCAATAACTTCTTTAAAGCCTATCTACGACCGAAAACCAATGAATTGCTGTTTGAAGAAAAATAGCTATGTATAAAAATTACTACTGTCTTGTTGCCGGCTTACCCGAAATAGTTCCTGAAGAAAAAAAATTGCCTTTTTCTTCCATTCAATTTCGTGAACAGCTTAAGGAAGAGCTAGATCCTAGTGATTTCGCATTAGTACGTCAATTATTTTTTCGCTTTGACCACAAAAATATATTGAACCTTTTCTTTCATACAAATGGGAAGGCCGATGACATAATTTGGGATCAAAGAGGGAATTTTTCTAAAGAAGACCTAGAGCCCCTTACTGACCGAAAAGAATTGGACTTGTTCGATTTTTCCGGATTTCCAGATTATTTTCAACAATTCATCTTTCTAATGCATTCGGAAGAGCCTCCAACACAAAAAGTTGAAGCCTCAAGAATGCTAACAGCCGGATATTATAAGCTTTTGGAATCTTCCAATAATTCATTCGTAAGGGAAACAAGTCATTTTTTACGAATTCGAAACAATATCATTACTGCATTAAATATTCGTAAACATCAAATTAAAGCAGAAAATGCATTCATTGGCGATGACGAAATTTCAGATGCCTTAAAAAAAAGTAGAGTACGAGATTTTGGTCTTGCCACTGAAGTTGATTTTATAGAAGAACTCATACAGATTTTTGAGATCGACAATCTTAGGGATAGAGAGCTAAGGCTCGATATGCAGCTTTGGGATTTCATTGAAAACACTACTTTTTTCAATTATTTCTCAATAGAACGTATTTTGGCTTTTTTGATGAAACTCTTTATTGCGGAACGATGGATTGAACTGAATCCGCAAAAAGGGCGTGAAATGTTTGAAAAAATTTTTACTCAAATTAAGACGGGTTTTAAATTCCCCGAAGAATACACTTTGACCTATGGAAAAAAACGATAAAACAACCGGAACTGTTACCGGAATCATTGCCAACCTTGTCGTTGTGGATGTGAATGGTCCTGTAGGACAAAATGAAATCTGTTACATCCTTCACAACCAAGAGCGTTTGATGGCTGAGGTCATTAAAATCACCGAAAAGCAGGCCTATGTGCAAGTTTTTGAAAACACACGCGGACTGAAACCTGGAAGCAAGGTGGAATTTGAAGGTCACATGCTTGAGGTAACATTAGGACCGGGAATGTTATCGCGCAATTATGATGGTCTACAAAATGACCTGGATAAAATGGAGGGTGTTTTCCTCAAACGAGGTGAATATACCGACCCTCTTGATCGCGAGAAGAAGTGGCATTTTATACCCCTTGCATCGGAAGGTGACGAGGTTATTGCAGGTGATTGGCTCGGAGAAGTGGAAGAAAATGGTATGCCACATCGTATTATGGTCCCATTTAAACTTCAAGGATCATATATCGTTAAATCGGTTGCCAAAGAGGGTGACTATACTGTTGACGATGAAATAGCCGTCATTGAATCAACAAACGGGGAATCCATTTCGGTAAATATGGTCCAAAAATGGCCGGTTAAAATACCTATCAAAACTTACAAAGAAAAACCCCGTCCCTTTAAACTGCTGGAAACAGGTGTGCGTTGCATCGATACATTAAATCCTATTACCGAAGGAGGAACCGGCTTTATTCCCGGCCCTTTTGGTACCGGAAAAACAGTTTTGCAGCACGCTATTTCCAAACAAGCTGAAGCAGACATTGTAATTATGGCTGCATGTGGCGAAAGGGCCAACGAAGTAGTTGAAATTTTTAAAGAATTCCCGGAGCTGGACGACCCCAGAACAGGGAAAAAACTGATTGAAAGAACAATTATTGTAGCAAATACTTCCAACATGCCGGTAGCGGCTCGTGAAGCATCCGTTTATACTGCCATGACACTGGGAGAATATTACCGAACAATGGGACTAAAAGTCCTCCTGATGGCCGACTCTACATCACGGTGGGCTCAAGCCCTTCGCGAAATGTCGAACCGGATGGAAGAGTTACCCGGGCCCGATGCCTTTCCAATGGACCTTTCTGCCATTATTTCTAACTTCTATTCACGAGCAGGCTTCGTTCGTCTTAATAATGGAAAAACCGGCTCCATCACTTTTATTGGTACCGTTTCACCCGCCGGCGGAAACTTAAAAGAGCCGGTAACCGAAAATACTCGAAAGGCTGCACGTTGTTTTTATGGCTTGTCACAAGATCGTGCCGACAGTAAACGCTACCCGGCCATTGATCCCATAGACAGTTATTCCAAATACCTGGAATATCCCGAACTACAGGAAACTCTCAGTAAAACTTTAGGTGAACAATGGCTCAGTAATGTGCTAAAGGCCAAAGATGTTCTTTTAAGAGGGCGCGAAGCTAATGAACAAATCAACATTCTTGGCGATGACGGCGTTCCTATCGACTTCCATGAACGGTTCTGGAAGGCAGAACTCATTGACTTTGTTATTCTTCAGCAAGATGCCTTTGACCAGATAGATGCATCAACCCCACTGGAACGACAAAAATATATGCTTGAAAAAGTCCTTAGTATTGTTGATGCTCAATTTAATTTTAACCATTTCGAAGAAGTTGGAAACTTTTTTAAGCGGGTTATTAACCAGCTAAAACAAATGAACTATTCCGAATTTAAATCGGAACAATTCAACAACTTTGAAAAAGAATTGGATGACATATTGAATGAATTTAGCATTGAAGCAGAAGAAACCCAACAAGCAACGGCTTAATTCCCATTTAATAAAAAAATTAACAACCTATTTTCAAAATATGAAACCAAGCATGGTAAACAAGTCAAGCAAATGATGAATACAATGATTTAAGCCATGCAAGATCCATTCGACCAATAACTAAAAAAATAATTATACGACGAATGAAACGAGTATGACCTGTAATTGCCACAACAAAGAACGTGTATAAACATAGGGTCATGCGAGTTCCATCCGACCAATAACTTAACTAAAATTTATACGGATGAAAAGCCAAGCATTTCAAAAAGTATATACCAAATTGGACAACATCACCAAAGCCACTGTATCCCTTACTGCAAAAGGTGTTGGATATGATGAAATGGCCATTGTCAATGGTCGAATGGCCCAAGTGGTTAAAATCATGGGTGATCAGGTTGTTCTTCAGGTTTTTTCAGGAACAGAAGGTATCCCAACCAATGCAGAAATTACGTTCCTGGGCAATCCTCCTCAAATTAAAGTTAGTGATGAATTGGCCGGAAGGTTTTTTAATGCTTATGGACAACCCATTGACGGAGGTCCCGAAATAGACGGTGAAATTCGTGATATTGGTGGTCCTTCGGTAAATCCGGTTCGGCGGGAACAGCCTTCACAGCTAATTGCTACAGGTATTGCTGGAATAGACCTTAATAACAGCCTTGTTTCCGGCCAGAAAATACCTTTTTTTGCAGATAGTGACCAACCCTATAATCAGGTGATGGCCAATGTAGCGTTAAGAGCTAAAGCCGACAAAATTATACTTGGGGGAATGGGATTGTCCAATGACGACTACCTCTATTTCAAACAAGTATTTGATAATGCCGGGGCACTTGATCGTATCATAAGCTTTGTAAATACGACTGAAGATCCTCCGGTAGAGCGTCTTCTGGTACCCGATATGGCCCTTACAGCTGCTGAATATTTTGCTGTAGATAAAAATGAGAGTGTATTGGTTCTTCTTACCGATATGACCTTGTATGCCGATGCCCTCAGTATTGTATCCAACCGGATGGATCAAATTCCTTCTAAAGATAGCATGCCCGGGTCTTTATATTCTGACTTAGCACGAATATATGAGAAAGCGGTTCAGTTTCCCACCGGTGGGTCTATCACCATTATAGCCGTAACAACTTTGTCTGGTGGCGATATTACGCATGCCATCCCCGACAATACAGGTTATATTACAGAAGGGCAGCTATTTTTGAGACGTGACACAGAAATTGGAAAAGTTATCATTGATCCCTTTAGGTCACTCTCCCGGCTCAAACAGCTTGTTATAGGTAAGCAAACCCGTGAAGACCATCCTCAGGTGATGAACACAGCAGTTCGACTTTATGCCGATGCTGCCAATGCCCGAACCAAACTGGAAAATGGTTTCGACCTTACGGATTATGATGAAAGAGCTTTGAACTTTGCTCGGGATTATTCCGATAAACTTCTTGCGATCGATGTTAACGTTGACACCGACACCATGCTCGATATTGCATGGGAACTTTTTGCAAAATATTTCTCAAAAGCAGAAGTCGGTATCCGTAAAGACCTTGTTGATAAATATTGGAAAGAAAATGCTTAGTTCAGGTATTTTCTTTTCTAAAGTAAACACCCACTATTTTTATAGTGAATTAAAATTAAAAACCAAGGAGTAGCCGTGGCCATAAAATTTCAATATAACAAGACTTCTCAGCAAGCCCTTGCCAAGCAATTGCAAATTAGAGAACGGGCCTTACCAACGCTCAAAAACAAAGAAGCGGCCTTGCGACTTGAGGTGAAAAATGCCAAAGATCGTGCACATCAACTCCAGCAAGAGTTGGATAAAAAACTGAAGGCTTACGATGATATAATGAGCCTTTGGAGTGAATTTGATCCAACTCTGTTACGAATCAAAGAGGTTAGACTCACATCAAAAAAAATTGCAGGTGTTCTTACCCCTGTATTAGAAGAGGTATTATTTGAAGTGAGCGACTATAACATGTTCGAGGCACCGGCCTGGTTTCCCGACGGTATAAGCATTCTGAAACAATTGGCAACACTGGCTATTGAAAAAGAAATTTTTGAACAAAAAATGAGTTTGCTCGATTTTGCACGTAAAAAAACAACGCAAAAAGTTAATCTTTATGAAAAGGTGCAAATTCCGGGATTTCAGGATGCCATACGGAAAATCAAGCGATTCCTCGAAGATGAGGAAAATCTGTCCAAAGCAGCTCAGAAAATCGTAAAAAACCGGCAACAAAAAGCGGAGGCGGAATTATGATTGTACCCATGTTTAAATATTCATACCTGGTTTTCCATGCCGAATACACCGGATTTTTGGAACATCTAAAAGAACTGGGTGTTGTTCATATTGTGGAACACCAGGAAGAACCATCACTGGAAATGCAGGAATTATACCGGCACATCAGCGATTTATCCAAAACGATTAAAGGACTTAAAAATCGCAAAAAAGGTGTGCCCCAGCCTACCGAAAGGCTCTCAGCAAAATCCGGGGAGGAGTTATCTCAACGAATTGACCAAATCCACGAAAAACTAGAACTGCTACACCAAAAACAATCTGCTCTCCTTAAAGAGGAAAAGCTATCTGAACCTTGGGGAGAATTCTCACTGGATAACCTTTCAAGATTGGAAGAGGCTACTAATCTTTCTTTTCGGTTTCTGGTTTGTCCTATCCGTAAGTTTGAACAGTCATGGATTGAAAAATACCCCATTTACAACATTTCAGATGCCGCTGGATATCGATATTTCGTATTAATCGACGACGGAACGCTTTATGCCCAATTTTTGGAAGAAGCGGCCCAAATAGATGAAGTTGGAAGACCGACCACCGAACTCGCTGATATTCGTAAAAAAATTCAGGAAGTTCAAAATCAAATCCGGGAATTAAATAAAGAGCTGGACTTGATAGCTTTTTATGGTTATGAACTTTTAAATGATTATAAATTAAGCTTAGAAGACCAGCTCAACAACCTAAATGTAAAACATCAAACCATAGAGGAAGCAGAAGGAAAAGTCCGATTAGTGGAAGGCTGGGTACCAGCCGACAAAGCGGTTTATCTGGAAAAATGGCTTGACCAGCAAAATATTTATTATATAAAAGAAGAAGCCTCTAGAGAAGAAAAACCGCCAATTTTGCTAAAAAATAATTCATATGCACGCTTATTCGAACCGGTAGGGAAATTGTTTTCACTTCCTGCATACGGAGAGCTCGACTTAACACCTTTCTTTGCGCCCTTTTTTATGATGTTTTTTGGTTTTTGTTTAGGGGATGCGGGATACGGATTGTTATTTATTATCATTGCAACATTGCTCAAACGAAAAGCAGAAAAAAGTCAGAAAACGTTGCTTTCGCTGGTTCAATGGTTAGGGATAGCCACTGTTCTGTTCGGGGCAATTACAGGAACTTTATTTGGCATTCAACTTAGTAATTTATCAATTCCATGGTTATCCCGTATCAGAGAAATGTTTCTGAATAATGATCAGATGTTTACCCTCTCACTGATTCTGGGCGGAATACAAATATTATTTGGGATGATTCTAAAAGGAATCAATCAAATAAAACAAAATGGCTTTGCCTATTCTCTCGCCACATGGGGATGGTTTCTACTCATTACCTCTTTCGGTATTTTTTACATGATGGATAAACAAAATCCGGAAGCATCTATTATGTGGAATCTTCCGCATCAAATTATAACCGGAATAGCTCTTTTGGGAATTTTTGTTTTTAATAATCCCAAACGTAATGTTTTCATTAATATAGGACTGGGAATATGGGATGCATACAATATGATTACCGGGGTAATAGGCGACCTTTTATCTTACATTCGTCTTTTTGCCTTAGGTTTATCAAGTGCCATATTAGGACTGGTATTTAATCAGCTGGCATTTGAACTTAAACCGGATATTCCGGTTTTGGGGGTTATTATTACCTTATTGATTTTGCTGATTGGCCACGGAATTAATATATTCATGTCTGGATTAGGTTCCTTTGTCCATCCTTTACGTCTGACCTTTGTTGAATTTTACAAGAACGCCGGCTTTATTGGCGGCGGCAAAGAATATAAACCCTTTCAGAAAATTCGTTAAACGTTTAATAATCTAAAACAAGTATTCAAATGACACCAATTTTATTGGCCTACATAGGCATAGGAATCATGATTGCCCTTTCGGGTATTGGTAGTGCGTATGGTGTTTCAATAGGTGGTAACGCCTCTATTGGCGCCATGAAAAAAAACAGCGAAGCATTTGGTAACTACCTGGTGCTTAGCGCACTACCCGGAACACAGGGGCTTTACGGCTTTATGGGTTACTTTATTCTTTCAGGTACCGGAGTACTTACTGAGGCTATCACATGGGTACAGGCTTCCGCTATTTTTGGGGCAGGAATTGCTCTTGGTTTAGTAGCTTTACTTTCTGCTATCCGTCAGGGACAAGTTTGTGCCAACGGCATTGCAGGAATTGGTGCTGGTCACGATGTTTTCGGTAGTACTCTGATTCTGGCTGTATTCCCCGAACTTTACGCCATTTTAGCTTTTGCAGCCACATTTATTATCAGCGGTACATTGTAATTAAGGATTTTTATTTCCAAAAAAAGGTTGTCCCTGATGGGGCAACCTTTTTTTATGAGGATTCAAAAAATTTTTAAGCAACTATTATTTTTTATTGCTAAATTCGGCAATAACAGTAAGTTATATATTCTTTTGTAAGATGTATGACTAATTGATGCTAGGGCTTAACCCAATTCAGTAAATAATAAAGATACCATTTTACCTAATACCCGAAAAGAAATTAAGTATGACAAAATACCGGTCATTAACAACTAACGAAATAAAACAACTCGAACAACAAGGATGCTTTTGTGATAATTGGGGAAAAATAAAAGTCACCCAAAACTTCGACCCTAAATTTGTCCGACAATCACATTTTTCAGGAGAAAATTTTTTAGGCAGTTTTCAACGTACATTTAATTTTGCCGGCGGGGTTTCCAAACACTCAGGAATTTTTAATGCGACCATTCACAATTCGGTGATTGAAGATGATGTTTACATCAATCAGATCAGAAATCAAATAGCGAATTACCATATCGAAAGTAATGTTATAATTGAAAACGTTGATTCTCTGACTACCGAAGGCGAAACTTGTTTTGGCAACGGTCAAAAAATAGCTGTTCTCAATGAAGCAGGTGGCCGGGAAGTTCCAATATTTAATGAACTTTCGGCACAAACAGCATATCTGTTAGCTTTTTACCGTCATCGGCCTGGGTTAATTGATATGTTGAATAAAATGGTAGATGACTACTGCAGGCAAATCTGTTCTGATAAAGGTTCCGTTAAAACCGGTGCCCGTGTGCTTAACTCAAGAACCATACTAAATGTTAATATTGGTCCTCATGCTATTGTAGAAGGCATCTACAGACTTGTCAACGGCACAATCAACAGTTGTCACGAGCATCCTACCTACTTTGGTCCGGGAGTTATTGCCGAAGATTTTATAGCCGCTAGCGGTGCTACAGTGACCGATGCCACCTTAATATCAAAATGTTTTGTTGGTCAGGGCTGCATCCTGGGGAAACACTATTCCGCCGAAAATTCTGTCTTCTTCGCCAATTGCCAGGGATTTCATGGGGAGGCCTGTTCTATTTTTGCCGGCCCATACACTGTATCGCATCATAAATCAACACTTCTGATTGCCGGTTATTATTCCTTTTTAAATGCCGGGAGTGGTTCGAATCAAAGTAACCACATGTATAAATTAGGACCGGTACACCAGGGCGTGGTTGAACGCGGCAGTAAAACAACCAGCGACTCTTACCTACTGTGGCCTGCTAAAATAGGTGCTTTCTCTTTAGTAATGGGACGCCACTACCGAAATCCTGATACCTCTAACTTCCCCTTCTCATATCTGATAGAAAATAAGGACGAAAGTTATCTGGCCCCGGGCGTTAACCTTCGTAGCGTAGGAACCATGCGTGATGCCCGCAAATGGCCAACTCGTGATAAACGGCGTGATCCCCGCAAGCTTGATTATATTACGTTCAATTTATTGAGCCCCTATTTGGTGGACAAAATGATCAAAGGAAAAGAGACGCTCATCAAACTAAAAAAGATATCCGGCGTCACTTCTGATTACTTCATGTATAATAGCGTTAAAATTGAGGCCAAAGCACTTGAACGTGGCATACATTTATACGATATTGGTATTGTTAAATTTCTTGGTAATGGTTTATTAAAGAAGATAGAACTGGCTTCTTTTTCCTCATTGGAAGAATTACGTCAAACCCTGAAACCAGAATCGGATACTGGAAAAGGTGAATGGATTGATATGGCTGGTCTAATCGTACCTAAGGAAAAAGTTTTGCATCTGGCCGAAAAAATTGAACAAGGACAAATTCAGAATTTTCACGCTATGAATGCCATCTTTAAAGAATGGCATGACAATTATTACACCTGGGCATGGAACCGAAGTTATTCAATATTTAAATCTGCTCTAAACATTGACTTAGCTAGTATAACCAAAAAGCAACTACTGGACTTTATCCAAAAATGGGAAAACGCAGTGGTTAGCCTGGATAAAATGATGTTTGAGGATGCCCGCAAAGAGTTCACACTGAAAGCACAAACAGGCTTCGGACTGGATGGTGAAGATGATGTGCGCAACATCGATTTCGAACAAGTGCGGGGTGCCTTTGAAAAACACCCCACCGTTTGCGATATTTTGGAACATATTGAAAAAAAGAAAAAGCTGGCAGCTGAAATTTCAAAAAAAATAGAATCTCTTTAAAATTTTAATTCTTAAATATCAGAAAATTATGTGTGGTATTGTAGCCTATGTAGGAGAAAGAACAGCTTATCCCATTTTAATTAAAGGACTGAAACGACTTGAATATCGTGGATACGACTCTGCCGGGATAGCCCTTATCAACAACGAAACCTATTTATATAAGTGTAAAGGGAAAGTAAAAGATCTTGAAAATATTGTTAAAGGTAAAGAAATATCTGGGTCTATAGGATTAGGCCACACCAGATGGGCCACCCATGGTGAACCCAACGATATAAATGCCCATCCTCATCAGTCACAAAATGGCAAATTTATTATCGTTCATAACGGTATTATCGAAAACTACAGTCATCTTAAAAAGGAACTTATTAACCGTGGCTTTTCTTTTAAAAGTGATACCGATACCGAAGTTTTAGCCAATCTTATTGAAAACATCTATTTGGAAAAGAAAGTACCTGCCGAATTGGCGGTCCGACTGGCCTTAACTAAAGTGGTAGGCGCCTATGGGTTAGTCATTTATTGCTCGGATGAGCCTGGCCAACTAATTGCTGCCAGAAAAGGAAGCCCCTTGGTTATTGGAATCGGAGACAACGAATACTTCATGGCTTCAGATGCTACCCCGATTATAGAATACACTGACAAGGTGGTATTTCTCAACGACGAAGAAGTTGCTGTTATTGACACCGAGCATTTGGAGCTAAAAAATTTGCACAATGACGCTAAAACCCCACAAATTCATAAAATTGAATTAAGTATTGATGAAATTGATAAAGGGGATTATGAGCATTATATGCTTAAAGAAATTCACGACCAACCAACCTCTATCGAAGATACCTTTCGCGGAAGAATTTCGATGGACCATAGTAAAATATTTCTGGGTGGCATTTTAGATGTCCTGCCAAAGCTGATTAATGCACGACGAATCATTATCGTTGCTTGCGGAACATCCTGGCACGCCGGACTAGTGGGTGAATATCTTTTGGAAGAATATGCCAAGATTCCGGTAGAAGTCGAATATGCTTCCGAATTTCGATACCGAAAACCTATTATATATCCTGACGATGTAGTTATTGCCATATCCCAGAGCGGTGAAACAGCCGATACCTTGGCCGCCATACGACTGGTAAGAAAATTAAGCGATGCAACCATATTAGGCATCTGCAATGTGGCCGGTTCATCCATTGCCCGTGAAACCGATGCCGGAGTTTACACTCATGCCGGCATTGAAATTGGTGTAGCCTCTACAAAAGCCTTCACAGCACAAATTACCGTTCTTACCATGATGGCATTCCTCATCGGCCATAGAAAAAAACTTATTCCGGATTCCGATTACCTGGAATTGGTTAATGCACTCACCGAGATACCTGACAAAATGAGGGAAATCATTAAAAACGAAGGTTTTATTAAAGATGTTGCCAACCAATATACCGATGTGACCAATGCCTTATATATGGGCCGTGGACTTTTATATCCGGTGGCATTGGAAGGAGCTCTTAAATTAAAGGAAATCTCTTATATCCATGCAGAGGGTTATCCTGCTGCAGAAATGAAACATGGACCTATCGCTCTCATTGACGAAAATATGCCGGTGTTTGTTCTGGCTGTTAAAGATGACTCATACGATAAAATTGTCAGCAATATTCAGGAAGTGAAAGCCCGAAATGGGAAAATAGTTGCAATAGTCACTCAAGGGGAAAAAACCATTAAAAAAATGGCCAACCATGTCATTGAAATTCCGGCTTGTCATCGTTCTTTAGCACCTCTCCTTGCAGTTGTTCCATTACAAATTATTTCTTACCAGATAGCTGTTAAAAGAGGATGCAATGTGGACCAACCCAGAAATCTTGCCAAATCGGTTACAGTAGAATAATCCTTTTTAGCTGCTGAAAAATCCTAACTAATTGGCTAAAAATAAACAGACCGACAAAGAAGTAAAACTCTATTTGTCGGTCTGTAATTTTTAATGCCTAATCTATTTTTTACCTATTATCATACTGCTGCGCATAATATTTGGCATAATCACCGGAAATAATATTGTTAAGCCATTCTTCATTGTTGAGATACCAATTAACCGTTTTTTCCAACCCCTCTTCAAACTGCAACGAAGGCTTCCAACCCAACTCATTCATCAACTTGGAAGAATCGATAGCATAGCGTTTATCATGACCGGCACGATCTTTTACAAAGGTGATTAATTTTTCCGATTCGCCGGGTTTCCGATTTAACGCTTTATCCATAATTTGACACAATTTACGGATAAGGGCTATATTGGTCCACTCATTATTTCCCCCAATATTATAAGTTTCACCTATTTTACCTGTATGAAAAATAAGATCTATGGCATTTGCATGGTCTTCTACGTAAAGCCAGTCTCGAATATTATCTCCTTTTCCGTAAACCGGAATGGGCTTTTTATTACGTATATTATTAATAGCTAAAGGAATTAACTTTTCTGGGAACTGATTGGGACCATAATTATTGGAGCAGTTCGAAATCACTACCGGTAATTTGTAAGTATGATACCATGCTCTCACCATATGATCACTACTGGCTTTAGATGCAGAATAAGGACTGCGTGGATCATAAGCTGTTTCTTCAGTAAAATAGCCGGTAGAACCTAAAGAACCATAAACCTCATCCGTTGAAATATGATAAAATCGTTTCCCGTTAAGGTCGCTACCCCATAAATCACGAGCAGCATTCAATAAATTAACGGTCCCTATAATATTGGTCCTAATAAAAGAAAGAGGATCACTTATGGAACGGTCAACATGCGACTCGGCAGCCAGGTGAATAACTCCATCGGGCCGGTAAGTTTCAAACAATTGATGAAGGGCTTTTTCATCGGTAATATCACCCTTTATAAAAGTATAATTGGGCCTATCTTCAATATCCCGAAGATTTTCAAGATTCCCGGCATAGGTAAGCGCATCCAGATTGATAATCCTGTAATCAGGATATTTGGTAACCATAAGTCGAACCACATGTGATCCTATAAATCCTGCACCACCGGTTATCAATATTGTTTTTTTCATCAGTATAAAATTTATCTAATTCATTGACCTGATGGAACTCGCATGACAAAGAGTTTTATACATTCTCTTTTGTGAAAATCTCTCATTGTCATGCTCGTTTCATCCGTATAAAATTTACTTACTTCATTGAAATATTGGTTCTTAAAAGTAGTCATCAGTGATTAGTCGTTAATCACTAGTTATTTAACACTAACCACTTGTTGACTAATGACTAATCACTTCTTCTGCCTTCTGCCTGTGCACTTCTGCCTTTAAACATGTTCTTGTTATTGCAAACCTTTTGTGTCATGCTTACCTGACATTATTTTATATTTCTAACATGCTTTTCCCATTCCCAGGCACTAAGAAGGGTCTCTTCAAGACTTTTTTCGGCTTTCCAGCCTAATTCATTATTGGCATAAGATGTATCTGCCCAAATCTTTTCAATATCACCTGCTCGCCTACCGGTTATTGAATACTTTAAGTTCACGCCGGTAACTTTAATAAAAGTTTTCACCAATTGCATAACCGAATATCCTTCGCCTGTTCCAACATTAAAAAATTCAAAAGATTTTTTTTGTTTGTTGTTTAACAGTCGGTCAATGGCCACCACATGAGCCTTAGCCAAATCGACCACATTAATGTAATCGCGGATAGCTGTTCCGTCAGGTGTATCATAATCATCGCCAAAAATTTTGAGTTCATCACGTAACCCTGCTGCGGTTTGTGTTATAAAAGGAACTAAATTATTGGGCACACCAACTGGCAATTCACCAATAAGAGCAGAAGGATGGGCGCCTATAGGATTAAAATAACGAAGTGCAATACAATTTATACCTTTCGTAGCTTTAGAAAAATCGCGCATAATATCTTCTGAAATGGCTTTGGTATTGCCATATGGAGATTCTGCCGGTTTTCGTGGAGTATCTTCCGTAACCGGCAACTTATCAGGTTGTCCGTAAACAGTACAGCTGGAGCTGAAAACCATATTTGGGACGTTATGTTCCTTCATGTTTTCCAAAAGGTTCATTAACGACACCAAATTATTGCGATAATATTCAAGTGGCTTTTCCACCGATTCTCCTACTGCCTTATAGGCTGCAAAATGAATAATGGCTTCTATATTGGGATATTTTTTAAAAAGGGCATTGGTTTTTTCCCTGTCCGTAAGGTTAAATTTCTCAAATTTCGGACGCTGTCCGGTAATCTTTTCAATAGCATCCAATACCTCTATGCGTGAATTAGACAAATCATCAACCACTACTACATCAAAACCCTCATTTTGAAGTTCTACCACAGTATGGGAACCAATGTAACCAGTCCCGCCAGTAACTAATATTTGTTTACTCATTAGTAATTTGTTTTTATAACTTTATTTTTCAATACTTCCAAAACATATTCATTGCTGGTAAAAATAAGAAAATGAAACGAGCATGACAAAATAGGAGCAACACAAAAGATATTGAGGTTACTATAGTCACCCCATAACCAATGGCCTCAAAAGTTTTAATTAATACATTCATCTTAAATCCGCATTAAGTCTCCTGGCCAAAAAAATTTTCGAATATACACAGGTAGGAGTAGCAACGAACAAAAAGTGAGGCTGGAAGGGTATCACAATTAAAACATTTACAGAAATAAATGGAAACCTTTGATCAGGTCTCAATCAAAAAGAGATTAAGTTATTAACAATGTATCAACAGGTGTTAAAAACAATTTTATGCAATTGGCGTATAAATTATTTAAATTTGCAGTATGGCAAGGATAGAAAAACATATATTGTACCTTTTAACACAGCACGACTGTGTTATAGTTCCAGGATTAGGTGGATTTGTAGCCAATTACAAACCTGCGGTCATCATTGAAGAACGTAATCTTTTTCAACCACCCAAAAAGGAAATCGGTTTTAACCGAAGCTTGTCACACAATGACGGACTGCTGGCAAATCATATTTGCCGTATCGAAAAACTAAGTTGGGATGAAAGCAACGAGCAGATCAAAATGTTTGTTGAGAATTTCCAATCGAAAATTAAAAAGGGTGAAACAATTGTGTTTGAAGGCATCGGTTCATTCAGGACCGACGCCCTTAATAACCTGCAATTTACTCCGAATTATAGGAATCAGCTTTTGCCCGACGCATACGGCCTTTTTGAATTTCATTTTGAACCCATTCAAAATGTTGCTATCCGTCAAAAACACGAAGAACCTGTCAAGCGTTTATTACGAAGTCGATCACCAAGATATTGGAGTTCTGTAGCTGCCGTTATTGCTGGTTTATTCCTCTTTACTCCGGAACTTAAGATGCCGGAACAACAAATCAATACAGGGCATATTATTTCGGCTGTAACGGAATCCCATCCCAATAATGAAAGTATATCGGAAGCCATTATTGAACAGCCTGCCGGCAACCTCAATGATGCGCAAGAAAATTTCCCGGATCAGGCGGCAATGGTGCCAACCAATATTGAGACCGGAACTGCAGACAAAACATTCCATTTAATTGTTGCAAGTTTTAAGGATGAAACACCCGCACAACAATCTGTTAAGCAACTAAAAACGCAAGGCTTTTCGGATGCTTCTATTATTCTTGGTGAAAACGGACGTTACAGAGTCACTTTGGAGGCGTACCACAATAGGGATAAAGCTTTGAACAGATTATTGGAATTACGAAAAAAAGAACTATTTAAGAGTATTTGGTTGCTGAGCCAAAAATAAATTATTCCAATCCGGATATCGAGAATGTCCGGATTCTGGTTTTCACAAATTTCCGGCATCCCGAAAAAAGAAATATTCAAAAAGCATCAATTCCTTCCCCAATGGTAGCTATATGATTGGCTCTCCTATAATACATTAAGTTTAATTTAGGGATTGTTAATTGGCTGGTTTGAAAAAGCATAAAAAACAGATTTGAATTTGTGCTTTTCGAACAAAAAATTCTTGCGCATGATTTGAATATTTCATAGGCATGAAATGCAAAAACATGCGGATAAAATCACAAAAAGATGCGCATGAAATTCTCGTTCGATAAGCATCGACTCGGAGCTTCATGCGCATGTTATTAATTAAACCATTTCTTCCCGGTTCAATATTAAAGATTCACAAAAGGGGCGGCGAATTGAGTAAAACCACCCAAACCCCACTGCCTTAAAGAACACCATTTAGCTGATTTTGGAGCCAGGCTTTATCTTTGAAGCAGGTGTCACAAATTCGAGACGACCATCGGCATCTTCGGCCATTAGGATCATTCCTTGAGATTCAATTCCCCGAATTTTTCTCGGTGCCAGATTCACTAATATACATACCTGCTGCCCAATAACCTTTTCCGGTTCAAAATATTCCGCAATTCCGGAAACAACAGTTCTATGATCAATTCCGGTATCAATTTTGAGTTTCAAAAGTTTTTTAGTTTTTGGCACTTTTTCTGCTTCCAGGATGGTTCCAACTCTAACATCCATTTTAGAAAATTCCTCGAAGGTTATGTCTTCTTTCGAAGGCTCTACATCTTTAGTTTCTAATTCGTTATTCACTTTGGTTTGAGCCAGACGGTCTAATTGTTCCTGAATTTTGGCATCCTCAATTTTTTCAAATAACAGTCTTGCTTCATTTATATTATGGGAAGCATTTAGCAACTCCGTATTGCCTGCATCCTGCCACCTGGGCTCGCTCATATTAAGCATATCCCGCATTTTTTGAGCTGTAAACGGGAGAAACGGTTCCATCACTACGGCTAAATTGGCCGTAATTTGAAGCGAAACATTTAAAATTGTTTTAACCCGTTCTGGATCTGTTTTGATCAACTTCCATGGCTCAGTATCGGCCAGATATTTATTACCTAGTCTTGACAAATTCATTGCCTCGCGCAGGGCTTCTCTAAACTTAAATTGCTCCAGATGAGTACTTACACGCTCTACAATATCAGGAATGGCATCCAATGTTTCTGTATCAAATGGCTCTGTTTTACCTTTTGCAGGAACTTTCCCATCAAAATATTTATGGGTTAACACTACCGCCCGATTTACAAAATTTCCTAAGATAGCAACAAGCTCATTGTTATTCCTGGCCTGAAAATCTCGCCATGTGAAATCATTATCTTTGGTTTCAGGAGCGTTGGCGGTTAAAACATAACGAAGCACATCCTGCTTACCTTCAAAATCAACCAAATATTCATGCAACCAAACAGCCCAGTTGCGCGAGGTTGAAATTTTATCACCCTCCAGATTAAGAAATTCATTGGCAGGCACATTATCAGGTAAAATAAAGGAACCCTCGGCTTTCAACATTGTGGGAAAAACAATACAATGAAAAACTATATTATCTTTTCCAATAAAATGTATCAGTCGTGTTTCGGGATCTTTCCAGTATTTTTCCCATTCAGGTGTTAATTCCCGTGTAGCTGAGATATAACCTATTGGTGCATCGAACCATACATACAACACTTTTCCTTCAGCACCCTCAACAGGAACGGGAACCCCCCAGTCCAAATCACGACTCACGGCACGCGGCTGAAGACCAAGGTCAAGCCATGATTTACATTGCCCATAAACATTGGGTTTCCATTCTTTATGGTCTTCCAGAATCCACTTTTCCAAGAACTCCTGATAACGATCAAGTGGTAAATACCAGTGTTTGGTTTTACGTAGCACGGGCGTACTCCCTGAAATCATCGACCGGGGATTAATTAAATCGGTAGCATTGAGGGAAGTACCACAACTTTCACATTGATCACCATACGCAGAAGGATTACTACAATGCGGACAGGTTCCCGTAATATACCTGTCGGCCAGAAATTGGCCAACTTCTTCATCATAATACTGGTCACTCTCTTTCTCTACAAATACCCCTTTTTCATATAACTTTTTAAAAAAGTCGGCAGCCGTTTTATGGTGTGTTGGATTGGATGTACGAGAATAAATATCAAAGCTAATTCCAAATTTCTCAAAAGATTCTTTGATAAGTGTATGGTATTTATCTACCACATCCTGAGGGCTTACACCTTCTTTTCTTGCTTTCAACGTAATAGGAACACCATGTTCGTCAGATCCTCCGATGTGCAAGACATCCTCTCCTTTCAGCCTCAGATATCTTACATATATATCAGCGGGAACATACACCCCGGCCAAGTGACCAATATGAACCGGACCGTTGGCATAGGGAAGGGCAGTGGTAACAAGCGTTCGTTTAAATTTCTTCATAATATTGTTTCTGACCTTATTATAAGATTAATTTTCAATTATTTAAATTTTCTTCTACCACAAAATACGAAGAAAACCGAGCAAAAACGCCAAGTTTTATTTAACTTCACAAAGATAACTAAAGATGTTAGAATCTTGTTCTCAAAGCAATAAGATATGTCGACTATACAACCACCCTTTATAAAAAAAGGTGCTACTTTCGGACTTGTTTCTCCGGCCGGGAAAATTGATCCGCTCATTATCCCTAAAACGGAAAAATTTCTCGAAGCCAATGGGTTTCGATGTCTAAAAGGAAATTACACCACTGAAAATTATTATCAATTTTCTGGGACCGATGACCAACGTAAAAAAGATTTACAATCGATGATGGATGATCCCGAAATTGATGTCATCTGGTGCTGCAGAGGTGGATATGGAACTATTCGTATTGTTGAAGAATTGGATTTTTTGGGAATGATCGCCCACCCCAAATGGATGATTGGCTTTAGTGACATAACCGTCATTCATGCTGCCTTACAAAATAATTATAACATGATCTCGGTTCATGGCCCTATGCCTGTAAATTTGCCGAATAACAATAAAATTTTGGGTGGAGAATGGAAACATTTACTGGATTTACTTCAGGGACATGAGATTATTTACCGTACCAACCCAAATCCTTTTAACAGACAGGGAACTGCTGCCGGCCAGCTGATTGGCGGAAATTTGTCATTGTTATCTGCACTGATAGGGACCAACTATGATTTTGATCCCCGTGGTAAAATTCTTTTTATTGAAGAAGTAGATGAGCAGATTTACCATTTAGACCGTATGATGCATCATCTAAAACTTAGCAAAAAACTGGAACATCTTTCAGGGCTTATTATTGGACACCTGACCGACATGAAAGATGGCTCAACACCTTTTGGTTGTTCTGCGCAGGAGGTTATCCGAAAGGCTGTAGACCATTATGACTACCCCGTATTATTTGATTTTCCTTCCGGGCATGAATCCCCCAATGAACCACTGCTCATGGGAGCTCAATTGCATATCCAGGTATCAAATAACGGTGGGGTTGTCGCCTATCCTTAACAATAAATTTCAACAAAAACATTTTTATTCTTCAACTACCAGCTTAAAAGCTCATCTTTTATGGCAAAACATATTGATTTGGGCAAAAAAGGCGAAGATAAAGCTGCCGCATATTTACTCGAAAAAGGGTATATTATCGTGGCCCGTAATTATCGATACCTCCATCATGAAATAGACATCATCGCGTGGGACCATGATGAACTGGTAATTGTTGAAGTACGAACACGTACATCTGAAAATCATGAACACCCAAGAGATACCATCTCAACAGCCAAAATCAATTCCATCATTGCCGCAACCGAAACATATATACTGGAACATGAACTGGACTGCCAGACTCGTTTCGATGTCATTTGTTGGATTCCTCACGAAAATGACGATGATTGGCAAATGGAACATATCGTTGATGCATTTAGACCCACACCTTAGTTTTCTTATTTTTGCAAGCAAGGATGTCATTATACCAACCAATCAAATAAAATTTACAGATATGAATATTGAAGAGCTCAGGAATTTTTGTCTGTCACTTCCTGCCACTTCGGAAGATTTGCCATTTGATGAAACAGCTCTGGTTTTTAAAGTAGGTCGCAAGATGTTTGTTTTAACTAGTTTGGAAGGACCATTTTGGATCAATTTAAAATGCGATCCGGAAAAGGCTGTTGATTTACGCGAACGATACCCTGCCGTACGTCCCGGTTATCATATGAACAAAAAACATTGGAACACCATCGACATCGATGGTTCAATTCCTGATGATTTATTAAAACAATGGATAAAAGAATCTTATGAACTGGTAGTAAAAAGTATGACCAAAAAGGAACGGGAAGAAATTAACAATCTGTGATTTTTCTGCTATTGGTCCTTTTTTCTGAACAGATCTTTCATCTTTTCCAACAGAGATTTTCCTTTTTCATCCTTTTCTGATTGATTCCCGGGAGTAGCTTCCCGTTCTTCTTTTTTATCTTTACCTCCAAATAAGCGTTCAAAAAAATTCTGATCCGGATCTTCCAAAGAATAATCGGGACAATCGGTTTTCGAGATTAATTCATCCGGTAACGGATAAAAACTACGCCGCCCTATACCCCGGTAAAATGAAGATTGTTCTATTCTTTGCATAAAACGTCCAAAAATGGGGAGAGCCGTATGGGCTCCTTGTCCCAATGCCATACTCCGAAACCGGATACCAGGGTTATCTGCACCCACCCAAGCACCGGCGACGAGACCTGGACTAAAACCAATAAACCATCCGTCGGCATTGTTTTGCGTTGTCCCCGTCTTCCCTGCCAGTTGAGTCTTTATCCCAAAAACCTCTTTAAGCGACCGGGCGGTACCCCTTTCCACAACACCCTGGAGCATATGTACCATCAGCCGGGCTGTTCGCTCTTCAAAAGCGGCATCTCGCATCCGCACAGGTTGTGCCTCATACAGCACCCGACCATTGGCATCTTCAATGCGCAATAGACTCTGCAACTCAGTTCCGTTGCCATAATTGGCAAAAGCGGTATAAGCTTGTACCATCTCAAACAGTGACAAATTGGCTGTCCCCAAACCCAGTGAGGGAACATCCGGCAAAGCACTCTCAATGCCAGCCTTATGAGCCAGGTCAGCCACATCATGTGCTCCCACATCCACTGTAAGCTCTGCTGTTATGGTATTGACAGAATGAATCAGCGCCCCCTGAAGTGAATAATACCCATCATGATTCCCATCACTGTTGGCAGGCGACCAGTCATCATACCGTTTATAAACTCTACGTTCATTACTGATATAATCACAAGGGTCATATCCCTCTTCCAAAGCGGTAGCATACACAAAAGGTTTAAAAGTACTTCCTACTTGCCGTTTCGACAATACATGATCGTATTGAAAAAATTTATAATTGGTTCCTCCCACCCAAGCCAGCACATGCCCGTTTACAGGGTCAACCGCCAAGAATCCAACCTGAAGCTGCTGTATTGCCCAGGCAACAGAGTCGGCCGGTGACATTTTCACCTTCTTCTCCTGCCCGTCCTGCATTATAACCATATTGATAGGCTTTTCCATCACCTTCATTATATCATCTTCCGACATGCCCTTTTTTAGCATCTGTTTATACCGTTGAGCGTTTTTTAATGCCGAGACATAGATTTCAGGACGCCCTTCCCAAGGTTTGCGGCTCTTCCAATGATTATCAAACTCTTTTTGCAGACGAACCATTCGTTGATCCACCGCTTCATTGGCAAAGCTCTGAAGACGGGAATCAAGCGTAGTAAAAATCTTCAATCCATCTGCATATAAATTGATTGAATCATTGAATTTTTCCTTCAGAATTCTATCGGCTTGCCGACGGATATATTCAACAAAATAAGGTGCGGGTCCGTCATCATGATCAAGTACGCGATATTTAATACCCAGGGGCATCTCTTTGTATTTTTGACCTTCCTCATTTGAAAGAAACTCTTGGGCAACCATTCTGTCTAAAACGGTATTTCGCCTTTGTAAACTTTTATCCGGATGCAACCGAGGGTTGTAAAGCGTATTTGCCGCAAGCATACCTATAAGGGTGGCGGCTTCGTGAGGTTGCAGCTGCGCCGACGACTTACTAAAAAAACGATTGGCAGCGACCTCTATGCCGTAAATGTTCTCCCCGAAAGGAACGGTGTTAAGATAAAGATTGAGAATTTCAGCTTTAGTATATACCTCTTCAAGCCGAGCCGCAATAAACATCTCACGCGACTTATTTATCAATATTGACAGAAGTTTATAGCTGCGACGGGGATAAAGATTTTTAGCCAGCTGCTGGCTAATAGTACTGCCGCCACCCTGTCGCCTGTCGCCCAACAACAACGAATGCAGAAACACCCTGCCCATGCTGATATAGTCCAGCCCTTTATGCTCAAAAAAACGACTATCTTCGGTGGCAATAAGCGCATGAATAACATGTTGGGAAATATCCTTATTTTCGATATGCCTCCTGTTTTCGATAAAAAATTTACCAATCATCTCCCCGTCGGCCGAGTAAACCTCGGAAGCTGTATGATTGGATATGCGCTTCAACTCTTCTTTCGAAGGAATTGGGCCAAAAAAGCCCAAATAAACCAGAAGCAACAAGGCGGCCAAAAAAGCCACACCTGCCGAGAACAGTTTGAGTGCGGCCTTCAGCAACCAGTTGCTTAAGCGAATGGATCCCTTCTTCGAATTGTCCTTTTTTTGTTTAGAATGGTTTATGCGACTCATATATCTATTGTCTGGTATTATACCATTTTACTGTATTTTCAATGGCATCATCAATGGAACGGAAAGAAAAATTAAATTTTTGGGAAAACTTGGCAGCAGAATAATAGGATTTGTTATGTGCAGCATGGGCGGTATCCTTGGTAATTGCCGGCGCCTTACCCACCAGTAAGCAGAAAAAATGGTTCAGCCGCCATCCTATTTCGGCCATCCACGGCGTAGCATTAATAAAGGGGGGCCGCTTGCCCAAAGCATGTGCCACCTTGGTAAAGAACTCTTTAAATGAAAGATTCTCGCCATTCAGAATAAATCGTTCGTTAACCACGTCGCTTCTCAGTAATAGAAAAATACTTTCTGCCACATCCCGAACATCTACGAAACCTGTTACCCCATAAGTGTAAAAGGGCATCCCCTTACGGACCGAATAAAAGAGTCGACCGCTACTTCGCCGCCAATCAACAGGACCAATAACCACTGACGGATTAACAATAACAACCGGCAATCCTTCTTTGGATGCCCTCCATACTTCCATTTCGGCGCGAAACTTACTGTGCGAATATGCCGAGCGGTTTTCATCGGGCTGCCACTCCACATTTTCATCCACTTCTTTTCCGTCGGGGTGCCGTCCCAAACTGGATATTGAACTAACATAAATCAATTTTTTCACCCCTTTATTCAAGCAGGCATTAACCAAATTAGCCGTTCCGCCGGCGTTTACCTTTAGCATCCTGCCGGCCTCTAACGGATTAAAAGACACTTTGGCCGCACCATGAATCACATAATCAACACCTTCTAATGCTTCTTCTAACGAAAAATAATCCTCCAAATCGGTATCAACCCATTCCACCATTTGCAATAACGAAAGGCCTTTATCACCGGCATAGTAAACAAAAATATTTTCAACATGCTTTAAATCACTGCTACTTCTTTTGGCAGCCCTTACTTTAAATCCTTTAGAGGTCAACGAAAACAGGATGTGCGTTCCAACCAATCCTGTTGCTCCCGTCAGCAATATCATATCATAAACAATTAATGTTCTACCAATTAAACCGAATCGTTTGTTTTAACTCAGAGGAAAGGCTAAGAGGAACCGGACTGGTACCGGCAACACCCTCAATTATTTTTCTTTCCTTTTCTGAATACGCATTTTTCGGAAAGAAGAACTCTACCACTACTTCCTTAACCTTTCTGGGATTTTCCGACATAATCTTGGTGATTTCAACCTCGGTTCCTTCAATATCGATATTATTATCTTTTGCCACAATGCCCATGATTGTCATAATGCAACATCCCAGAGAGGTGGCCAACAAATCGGTAGGAGAAAACGACTCGCCCTGCCCACGGTTGTCGACCGGCGCATCGGTAATGATTTTGGTACCGGATTGCAGATGGGTATTTTCCACACGCAAATTACCCAGATAGCGACTTTTTACTGTTATCGGCATAAAGATTGTTTTATCAGATTGTTCTTCTACAAAAATTGTTTCTAATTTAGCGATTTCCTAAATATAAAAAACAGGGAAATTCAAATTATGTTTCTTACATCCTATATTTCCCAAACAATTTAAAACAAAAAATTTAAATTATGTTTTCAGGAATCATTGAAGAAGCAGCTACAGTAGTGGCCGTACAAAAGGAAAAAGGGAATGTACATCTAACATTAAGATGCTCTTTTACAAATGAATTAAAAATCGACCAAAGCGTTTCTCATAATGGAGTATGTCTTACAGTAGTTAAAAAAGAAGGAGACACCTATACGGTAACGGCCGTCCGTGAAACCTTGGAGAAATCCAACCTTGGGTTGTTACAGGCAGGAGACAAAGTGAACATTGAAAGAAGTATGCTCCTTAATGGTCGGCTCGACGGCCACATTGTTCAGGGACATGTTGATCAAACCGCTCAATGTATTGAAGTAAAAGAAGCCGATGGTAGCTGGTATTATACCTTTCGGTACGAAACGGATAAAGAAAAGGCCGCAATGGGATACATAACCGTTGAAAAAGGCTCTGTTTGCGTTAACGGTGTTAGCTTAACCGTTGTTAATAGCCGCGACAATCAATTCTCTGTCGCCATTATTCCTTATACCTATGCACACACCAACTTCCATCAAATTAAGGAAGGGTCCATTGTCAATCTCGAATTTGACATTGTGGGGAAATATATCAGCCGGCTACTTCATTTCAAGGAAGCTAAATAATACACCCATTCAATAAAAAGTTTTAAACATTCAAATTATTCATTGCATATTTCACCGTCTTAACCTCCCCCCCCAGCCGGTCATATTTTTATCTGCATATGTTCTTCCCAATTCATTGGACTGATGAAACCAGCATGACCAAAAAGTTCATACATGCTTCTTGTGGAAAGCTTTCCTGGTCATGCTCGTTTCAAAGTATAAATATTAAATAAGTTATTGGATGGAGGGAAGACGCATTGCTCAAATTTATACTATTTCGTAAAGTGACCAACCTTTCATACCCTGCCCGCTTCATCCAATCAAGATGTTAACATATTGATCTTTCGTAAAATAATTTAGATTTCATAGTAGCATTCATAAACAAATTTTGTTACATTAGCTATTAAAGGCAACACTCGATTTAAAAATTCGGGTAATACAATTAGCCGGATTTCTTTAATACTAAATCCCAGGGGAGGATCACATGTACGGTTTCAGACGAAAACTAACAGTGCTAATGTTAGCACTGGTTTTAATAGCCATGGTTCTGGCAGGCTTGCCCGGCATCTATCTGGCCCGACAACAGGCCCGAGCGGATGCCATAACGCAAATGGAACTGCAGATGCAAATTATCACCCAAGATATTGAAAAGCAATTCTTTCATCTTAAAGAAGTTTCCCTTGCTTTGGAAGCGGCCTTTCGAAGCTCCTTTAATCCTTCATTGCACTTTAAGAACGATCAAGCCTTAGACCAGTTTGAAGATGAACTGATTCCTCACGTTAAAGAAATACTTCACTTGATGCGTCCCATGAGCATCTGGCTTGTTTTTAATGCCCAACATGTTGACGGTGACCATACCATCAGTTTTTTTGCCCGAAATCAAAACGGCCTGTACACCCGAAGTGCTGAATACAGTATTTCTCAAAAGGATCTTTACCATCCCTCTATGCACTGGTGGACACAAGCCATAGAAAAGGGTGAGACCTGGACAACACCATACTACTGGCCTGATTGGGACATGAATGTTATTTCCTTTTCCAAAGCCATTTTTGTCGACTCACTTTTAATCGGCTGCCTCGGATCCGATTTCAATTTCGACCGCCTTAGTCATTACCTCGATACCATTCAGGTATTTAATACCGGCCAAATCCTCTTACTTGACGATCAAAACAACTTAGTTTATCCCCGGAATGCCAGTAATCAACTCCATCAAATTCCTCAAGTCTGGCTCGATTCCACCGTTAAAAACAACGATAAAATTATTCTCACCCAAGCAGAGATGGATGGTCAATCATCTGCGTTAGCTTTTGAACGTCTTAAAAATGGTTGGCTGTTAGTGCTTGTGGTTGCTCAAGATGAAATATTTCAAAATGTTTACTTACTTATCAGAGCTCTTTCATTCGTACTATTAGGTGGCTTTGGGGTAGCTCTTTTTTTGGCGCTATATATCAGCAAATACATAACTATGCCTATTAGTGCTTTATTGAATAGCTTTAGAAAAGCAACCGACGGTGACTTAAGCATAAGAGTGGATATCTCAAGTAACGACGAAATGCAGGAATTGGGAGACCACTTTAATTTAATGATGAATTCAATGGAAAATTCATTCAAAAAACTGGAAATTGCACAAAAAAAACTGACAATAGAAAAAGAACGCGCTCAGGAATCGGATCAATTAAAATCCTCATTTTTGGAAAATTTAAGTCACGAAATACGAACTCCCCTTATGGCTATCGTTGGTTTCTCGGAATTAATGGCTGACCCTCAGTCCTCTTCAACCGAAAGGCAACATTTTTTTGAACATATTGCCGACAACAGTAACAAGTTAGTTCGTTTCATTGAAGACACTCTGCTCTTTTCACAACTGGAAAAAGGCCAGGCACAGGTCAACAAAGAAAACATCATGGCCAGGGAGGTCTTACGCAGTCTTCAGGAAAAGTTTGAAAAACGAAGAAAGAAAGAAAAACCTGATCTTTTCTTCCGCGTCTTAAATGATAACTGTGAAATTCAACTATATACCGATCCGAAACTTTTGGAGCGGCTAATTGGATATCTTCTGGACAATGCATTCAAATTCACCGATTCGGGCGGTGTAACCTTAATTTGCCGGAAGACCCCTTATCATTATGAGATAAGCGTATCCGACAGCGGGATTGGTATTCCTGACGGAAAAACCGATTTGGTTTTTAAAAAATTCTACAAACTTGCTGAATCCAATGATAAAATTTACGATGGTGCCGGAATAGGCCTCACCAATGCACGTGAGATTGTTCTCCTGCTAGGCGGCACCATTGAACTTTCTTCTACTTATGGGGAGGGAACAACCGTTACCGTTGCCTTACCCTTAGATAAACAGCAAACCGTATTAAATAACGACTGACAACTTTTTTATCCTTTTACAGCCACCTTATTCTGTCTCACTGTTCCATCTCCTGACCAATGGAATCAACAACCCCAATAATAGCGTTTTAAGTGCGCCGGACGGGTCTTTTCACCCAATGTTTCCGGCAATGAGCAAAAAGGCCCGAGTCATTAGTCCCTCCGGTCACTAAACTACTAACCATCGAGGTAGTGTTTAATATTTTAGTGTGTGCAATTCAAGCTCTCTTTCTGGTTACTGGAGTTTCCTCAAAAGCCCGCAAAAAAGACAAAACATTAAGCTTTTTAGTTATTTAGAAGATAAGAAATCTGAAAAGTCATTTTAAAGCAAGATTCCTTAAAAAAAATTGCGTCCATTTTACAATCTTCCCTATTAGACTAAACTGTAGAACGCTTATGGACGCAAATTCTTTATTATAGGACCTATTCAAAATGCAATGTATTAAATTTTCAGGAACTTATTACAAAAGAACTTGGTGAAATCAAACATCGGACCGAAAGGCACTTGGGCTATTGACCGAGAAGGGAATGACATCGATATATAAAAAGGTTTTACCAGAGAAGAACTCGACTTTGTAGTACGTTAAAAAATGAGCCGATATCTCCATTTTGCAGGAAACATCAACCACCAGATCAAACCAGAAAGAATACAACATCATGTAGCTACGCCATACAAAACCCATTTTTTTATAACCAAAGATTGGAAGGAAAAATTTATACATTTATCTATATGGTGTTGTAAAAGTTACATTGCCTGAATAACCTGATATCTAATATATTCTTGTTATTGTTAAAGGTTTTGGAAAGCATCCGCTGCTGTTGCTTACAAATAAAGAGGTGAATCTTCAAAACAATAAACAGTTATGGCAAATAGTCGAAATTTATCTTACAAGATGGAAATGTAATGAATGTTACCGTTACATTAAACAATCATACAATCTGGAAGATATTAGGATATTAAGCTACAATTCCATACGGAATATTACAGTCCTTGTCCATTGTATTGCCTATTTTACAAGTATTTATATCGGAATATCATTGAAATTAAAAATTATGGTACAATAAATATTTATCCTCTCAAAAAGGTTCTTTGGTGTTACAACTTTCTTTAACTATGCTATGATCGATGGTATTTATGAGCTTCTTAAACATAGCAGGAAAGGTATTGCTGATTTTAAAAATCGAATTGGTCCTCATCACAAACAATTCCAGTTAACTTTATTCCCTGATTAATTTTTGAGGAAACTCCAGCTTGTTTGATATTTGGTGTTCCAAATGGATTCCATGGGTCACTATTTTTTATCAACTTTTTTCTGATATGAGACAGAAGATTCTACTAAATTTTTGTTTTGTTTAAAAAAAATATTTTTTTTGTGAAAAACTTATTTTTGCAGCATTAAAAAGTTGTTATATGCCAGAAGATCAACCAAAAGGGAGTGCAGAATACATCAATCGTTTGAATAAGATTCAGGTTTTAAACTTAATTCGGGAGTCTGGTGAGATTTCGAGAGCTGAAATTGTGAAGAAAACCGGGTTGAGTGCCCCAACTGTTACTAGAATAGTGGACAATCTGATTAATGCTGAAAAACTGGTTGAGCAGGTTGGTGTTGGAATTTCCAGTGGTGGACGGCCGCCTATGATCGTGCGTTTTAATGGGGAAGATAGTTATGTGGTAGGTGTTGATTGGGGGCGGACTCATATTTTTGGGATTCTGTCCAATTTGAATGGTGATGTCCTGGAGGAATTGGATGTACAAACCGAAAGCAATGACAATTTTGATGAGGACCTGCAGAGTGCCATTAGATTAATCGAAAAGCTAATAAAAGGCTCCGGAATAGATACCAGGAAATTACATGGAATAGGGGTTGCTGCAGCGGGTTTTATAAATAAAAAATCAGACATAATTGAATATTCACCTAATTTTAAATGGAAAAATGTTGATATCAGGAAGCCTCTTGCCGAGCGTTTTAGAGTGCCTGTGATTGTAGATAATGTTTCTCGTGTAATGGCCCATGGCGAATTATTATATGGCATTGGGGATCATTGTAAAGATTTTATTTTCATTAATGTTGGGTATGGGATAGGTGCAGGAATCATTGTTGAAGGAAAGTCCTTTACCGGGTATGACGGTATGGCTGGTGAAATAGGACATAACCGAATTGTTTCTCCTGCAGCAGGGGGATTAAGATGTGCTTGTGGAAAGATGGATTGTCTTGAGTGTTATTCTTCCGGACGCGGAATTGCTGAATTGGCCAGAGAAAAGATAAAATATTATAAAGATTCGGCACTCGGAAGGGTGTCTGAAATAACCACGGAGGTGATAGCCGAATATGCCAGGAGGGGGGATGAGCTGGCATTACAGCTTTTTAACCAGGCAGCAGACTTGTTGGGGATATCTATTGCTTCAATGGCGAATGTTTTTAATCCTCAGGCTATTGTGCTTGGCGGCAAAGTGATAAAGGCAGGAAATTTCTTTATAGAAAGAATTAATAGAGTATTTCAACGTGAGATTATACAGCAACCCAGTCGCAAAATTAAAGTAATTCAGAGTCGCCTTGGGGACGAAGCTGCTGTAAAAGGGGCTGTTTCTCTTATTTTAAGAGAGGTTTTGGAGTTAAATGTTTAGTATAAAATAATTTAAACTTAGTTTTGTAACTTTAAAAAGTAAAATCATGCTGAAAGGAATTTCACCGGTGATCAGTCCGGACTTGCTTAAAGTACTGTCTGCTATGGGGCATGGGGATGAAATAGTACTTTCCGATGCGCATTTTCCGGCCGAAAGTTTAAATGCACGAGTATTAAGAGCTGACGGAGTTTCTATCCCGGCACTGCTCGAAGGTATTTTGCCATTGTTTGAACTGGATACTTATGTTCCTCATCCGTTAATAATGATGGAAGCGGTTGAGGGTGACACCCTTGATCCTGAAGTAGAAAGGAAATATATGGAAAGTATTCATAAAACTAATCCTCAGATAAAAGAAGTTGGACGAATTGAACGATTCGAATTTTATAATCGTACCAAATCTGCCTATGCGGTAGTTGTTACTGGTGAAACAGCAAAATACGGGAATATCATCTTGAAAAAAGGATTGACTCCTGTGAACCAATAAAAAAAGTTTTATGGAAACTAAAAGTAAAGTAGTTGAAAAACAACATCTTGTTTCCTTTATTTTAATTACCAGTCTCTTTTTTTTGTGGGGCATTGCCAATGACTTAACCAATCCTATGGTTTCTGCCTTTAAGAAAGTCATGCCTGAGCTTTCCAATTTTGAGGCAGCGTTGGTTCAGCTCGCTTTTTATGGTGGTTATGCTACCATGGCTATCCCCGCAGCCCTATTTGTTAGAAAATATTCTTACAAAAAAGGAATTTTGCTTGGGTTGTTATTGTATGCAACTGGTGCTTTGTTGTTTTATCCCGCAGCAGCTTATGAGAAGTTTGGATTTTTTCTGGCATCACTGTATGTATTAACTTTTGGCCTTGCCTTCCTGGAAACCGTATCTAATCCCTTTATCCTATCAATGGGTGCCAAGGAAACGGCTACGCGTCGTTTGAATCTCTCTCAAACCTTTAATCCTCCCGGATCATTGCTGGGAATGTTATTGGCACAACTGTTTGTTATCAACTTACTTCAGTCGGACGATTATACGCCCGCCCAATATAATGCTCTTTCTGCTTCTGAACAAGCAGCAATTAGAAGTAATGACCTTAGTGTAATTAGCTGGCCATATATCGGACTGGGTTGCCTGGTGTTGGTTATGTTCATCCTGATTGCTGTAGCTAAAATGCCAAAGTTGAAAGAAGAGGCACATTTGCCCGTAGGTCAGTCTTTCAGAGTATTGATGAAAAATAAAAGGTATTATTTCGGTGTAATTGCTCAGGCCTTTTATGTGGGAGCTCAAATAATGTGTTGGACTTTCATTTTTCAGTATGTAGATAATTTAAATGCTTCGCGACCAGCCGATGCACAACTTACAGCAACCTGGTATAATATGGCAGCCATGGTAGCATTTTTGACAGGAAGAGCATTAAGTACCTACCTGCTTAAATATATAGGCCCGGGAAAACTGATGATGTATTTTGCTTTAGGCGCAATAGGTTTGACTCTTGGGACCATATTTATTATTGATATGGGAGGATTATACTGTTTGGTAGGCATTTCTGTTATGATGTCATTAATGTTCCCAACTATTTATGGGATTGCCTTAAAAGATATGGGGGAAGAGGCCAAACTTGGATCCGCAGGTTTGGTAATGGCAATTGTGGGAGGTGCTTTATTGCCACCCCTTCAAGGATTAATTCTCGATTTGGGTGGAGAAGGGTTTTCTGACGTCCTTTTGTTCGGTTATATTCCTGAAGTTAATTTCTCATTTGTTTTACCTATGGTTTCCTTTATTGTCGTGGCTGTTTACAGTTATTATTCTCACAAATACTATTTAAAAGATGATTATTTAATGTCAAAAAGTTAATTCACTTTAAAAACTATTTTCAGTTTTTAGGAAGGAGACTTTCGGGTTTAATTGTTGTTTTATGAATTGGAAAAACAATTCGATATATAAAATCAATTACTTAATTTCAATAAGTTAAAAAGATGGCTGGACAAAGTCGAAAAACAAAAGGTGCTTTCTTGCCGGGCAACAGCACCGTAGAACTTAGAGATGTTGAAATTCCTGCACCGGGACACGGCCAGGTAATTATTAAGGTCAAATCATCTACCATTTGTGGTTCGGATATTCGTGCTATTTATCATGAACATCTGGGTAAAGGTGCCGAAGCTTATCAAAATGTTGTGGCTGGGCATGAGCCATGCGGACAAATTGTCGAGTGCGGCCCTGGGATGAAACGTTTTAAAGAAGGTGATAGAGTTATAGTTTATCATATATCGGGATGTGGGGTATGCAATGATTGTCGTCGCGGATATATGATTTCTTGTACCAGCGAACATCGGGCTGCTTATGGATGGCAAAGAGATGGTGGTATGTGTGAATACCTGTTGGCCGACGAAAAGGATTTGATATATCTGCCGGACCAACTGACCTATACCGACGGGGCCCAGGTAGCTTGTGGCTTCGGTACCGTATACGAAGGCCTTGAGAAAATAGGGATTTCAGGGAATGATCAAGTGTTGGTTACCGGGCTGGGGCCTGTGGGACTGGCCGCCTGTATGCTTTCAAAAGCATTAGGAGCAAGTCGTGTTGTCGGTACAGATGTCAGTGAGGAGCGTTGCAAAATAGCCAAAGAGAAAGGCCTTGTTGATGAAGTTTTTGTTTCAGGGCCCGATGCTTTGGAAAAAGCAATGGCAGCTTCTAATGGTTTTGGATATGAAAAAGCTATCGACTGTTCCGGAAATACTCATGCCCGGCAGTTATGTGTGAGAGCTGCCCGGAAATGGGGTAAAGTTGCCTTAGTGGGTGAAGGCGGCACAATGGAGTTGAATCCCTCACCCGATATGATTCATGATCAGGTTACCATTTACGGTAGTTGGGTGACATCTACCTGGAGAATGGAGGAGCTGGTTGAACGCCTGGTCCGTTGGGGTATTCATCCAGAAGATCTCGTAACTCATAGGTTTACTCTTGATCAGGCAGATAAAGCTTATGAATTGATGGCTAGTGGAAAATGCGGAAAAGTTGCCGTGGTTTTTGATGAAGAGATAAAATAAATAATTGATTATGTCATATCCTAAAGGAACTTATGGTTATGATGTTGATTTCCTGAGAAATCACGTTCAAATCATTGAATTGAAAAAAGACGATTCAAAACTGGTTATAAGCCCTTCCCTTCAGGGAAGGGTGGTTACCAGTTCTGCTGAAGGTCCTGCCGGATACAGCTTTGGTTGGGTTAATTATGATTTGATACAATCGGGAAAGTTTTTGCCTCACTGCAATAATTTTGGGGGAGAAGATCGGTTCTGGATAGGTCCGGAAGGCGGACAGTTTTCTTTTTTCTTTAAAAAAGGCAGTGAATTTAACTTGGATAATTGGCAAACTCCGCCATGTATTGATACCGAAAGTTGGAATTTGGTGGAAGCCTCAGATACCAGCGTGGTGTTAGATAAGGAAATTGAAATGCCAAATTATGCCGGACATGTGTTCAAAATGTATGCAGAAAGGGTGGTTCGTCTTTTAGACTCGAATAGGATAACTGACGATTTAGGTGTTGACCTGCCTGATGGTGTAAAATCCGTTTGCTTTAAGTCGGAAAATAAACTGACTAACAAAGGAGATTTCGAGTGGAACAAAGAAACCGGGATGCCATCGATTTGGATTTTGGGACAACTGTTTCCGTCGGACAGAAATACTGTAATCATTCCTGTTAACCCGGAGGGCGAAGGGCCTGTGGTAAATGATCGTTATTTCGGGAAAATAGATGATGACAGGATAAAAGTTTTACCGCATGCCGTATTGTTTAAAGGTGACGGTAAAAAAAGAGGCAAGATTGGTATTGGCCCTAAAAGGGCAGTACCTGTTTTGGGTAGTTTTGACCCTGTAAATAGCACTCTTACGGTAGTGAAGTATACTTTTGAACCCGGGTTAACAGATTATATTAATTCCATGTGGGAATTTCAGGATGATCCGTTTTATGGAGATGTAGTTAATTCTTACAACGACGGGCCCTTGCCTGACGGAACAATTATGGGACCATTTTATGAATTGGAAACGTCATCGGCTGCTGCCAATTTAAAGCCCGGTCAAACCAAGATACATGAACATGCTACCTGTCATTTTAAAGGAGAATTGAATGTTTTGGAAGATTTAGCTCGAAAAATATTTGGTGTTGATCCTGCAGAATTTTTTTTATTTTAAATTGTTTTAGATATGTCAGAAAATTTTGAACCTATAAATCCTGAATTGGTACCCAAAAAAAAGCTTCGTTCGGGAGATGAAATTCCTGCAATAGGATTGGGTACTTTTGGTTCCGATTTTTATTCCAAAGAAGAAATTGCGGAAGCTGTAAAGGATGCAATTCGACTCGGCTACCGTCATATTGACTGTGCGGAAGTATACATGAATGAAAAGGAAATAGGGCAAGCAATTGCAGAGGTGATAAAGGAGGGAACTGTTAAAAGGGAAGATTTGTGGATTACCGGAAAAGTATGGAACAACCATCATAGAGAAGTTGAAAAGGCTTGCCGGAAATCTCTTGAAGATCTGGGTATTGGCTATTTTGACCTTTATTTGGTTCATTGGCCTTTCCCCAACCACCATGCTCCCGGTGCACCTCCCGATGCCCGAAATCCAGATTCGAAACCCTTTAGCGTGGACGAATTCATGGATACATGGAAACAGATGGAAGCTCTGGTGGAAAAAGGGTTGACAAAAAACATCGGAACTTCGAATATGACAATTGCCAAATTTGAAGCCACTCTTCCTCATATGCGTATTTTGCCTGCTGCAAATGAAATGGAACTTCATCCATGTTTTCAGCAACCGGAACTATTTAATTATGTTGTAGAGAAAGGAATGCAACCTATTGGCTATTCTCCTATAGGATCGCCCAAACGACCGGAAAGAGACCGTACTGACCAGGATGCTGTGGATATTGAACACCCAATTGTTGTAAAAATTGCTGAAAGACTTAGCGTACATCCTGCCATCGTTTGTATTAAATGGGCTATTCAAAGAGGACAAATTCCGATTCCCTTCTCGGTACACAGATCCAAATATTACAGCAACCTTGCCAATGCTATTAAAGACCCATTGACTGAGGAAGAGATGGAGGAAATGAAAAAAGTAGATTGTAACTCCCGTTTAATAAAAGGTCAGGTCTTTTTATGGGAAGGAGCTAGAGGTTGGGAAGATCTATGGGATTTGGATGGCAAGATAGCCCAATAGTAATAGGGATTAAAGCCGGACTTCCATTGGATCAGTTGCTAATATCAGATTTTTTTAAAGCAAAACGGGTGCCATACTTGTGCCATTGGGAAATGGCACCCCGGTGATCATCCAAAGTTTTGGCCAAACCTAAGAGGGTTTGATGATTGGTTCGGATTCTATGGTGGCGGATTTAGTTACTGGGGCAATCTGAGGAATAAAACCCCGCAACAAGGTATCCTAAGAGATGGAAAACCGGTTAATCCAGATGAAATAACCTATTTAACAGTATGCCATAAATGCATCAATTCACCTAAAATAAAATCAGAATAATAATCGATAATCTTTTAAAATCTGAAATAATAATTTGAGTACTATGAAAAAACTAATTTTCAGCTCTGTCCTGGCATTGCTTGTGGCAAGCAGTTGCGGAACAGCTCCGAAAAAAGTACAACAGGAAACGGCTCCCAGGTATGAAGAATCATGGGAATCATTGGCCAAATACAACGAACAACCAGATTGGTTCCAGGATGCCAAATTTGGAATTTATTTTCACTGGGGAGTATATTCGGTCCCAGCATTCGGAAATGAATGGTACCCTCGCTGGATGTTTTTTAAAGGGACCAAAGAGTATCAGCATCATCTTGAAACCTATGGTGACCCGGCAGAATTTGATTACAGCAAATTTGTGCCGATGTTTAGAGCAGAACATTTTGACCCCGATGATTGGGCAGATCTGTTCCAAAAAGCAGGAGCCCGCTTTGCCGGCCCGGTAGCCGAACACCACGACGGTTTCTCTATGTGGGACAGTGACATCACCCCCTGGAATGCTATGGATAAAGGACCACACCGAGACATTACCGGTGAACTGGGAAAAGCAATTAAAGAGCGGGGAATGAAGTTTATCACCACCTTTCATCATGCCAGAAATCTTCAACGTTATAAGGGAAAAGAAGAACAGGAAATTGCAAAACACAAAGACAACCTTGGTAGTGCTTTCTGGGACAGCCATTACCCTCTGTTTAAAGGGCTTCCTCCTGCAAAAGATGACCCCGAGCTGAATTATCTGTATGGTAATATTCCGGAAGACAAATGGGTGGAAGAAGTTTGGTTTGGAAAATTAAAGGAAGTAATCGACAAATATGATCCCGACATCATTTGGTTTGATTCATGGCTCGATCAGATTCCCGAGGAATACAGAATCAAATTTTGCGCATATTATCTTAACCACGCTGCAAAAGAAAATAAAGAAGTGGTAATCGTCCGCAAACAAAACGACTTGCCTCTCAATGTCAGTGTGGACGACTTGGAAAAATCAAGAAAAAACAGGTTGGAAGATAAGTCATGGATGACGGATGAAACATTAAGCACCGGAAGCTGGTGTTATACCAAAAACCTCAAAATCAAACCTGCCGCCGATGTCCTTCACGTTCTGATTGATATTGTAAGCAAGAATGGGGTATTACTCCTCAATATTTCACCTAAAGCAGACGGCACCATTCCTCAAGATCAACGTGACGTTCTTCTGTCCATTGGCCAATGGCTAAACAATTATGGTGAAGCCATATACGAAACCCGCCCTTGGTACACCTACGGGGAAGGTCCGACAAAAGAACCGGAGGGTCATTTTAGCAATCACCAAAAATTCCTGAAAATCAAGTATTCTGCCAAAGACATCAGATATACCACTAAAAGCAATGTAATATATGCCATGGCATTAGGATGGCCTGGTAACAATGCGCAAGTAATGCTTGAAGCATTTGCAAAAGACCAGTGGAAAAATGCCGGAGAAATAGAAAATGTAACTCTTTTGGGCTACGACGGAAAAATTGACTATCAACTAACCGATCAGGGACTGCTTTTGAATCTGCCGGAAAAACCCGTTGATGAAATGGCCATCGCTTTCAAAATTCAACTTAAATAATGCCATTTACCCCTTTAACTTAATGTTAGATAGTTTTGAGGCTGCCATAGAAAGCAGCCTCTTTTCTTTTATCGAACAAATTCAAGACAATGTTTTAAGTAATGAATCCAATAAAACATCATTGGACAACCCTAATTTTATCACAATATGAATATGTGTGCAGTAAACAATGCAGAAAGCCATTAGGCTTGTAGTAAATGGGTAGAAACTAAAAATTAGGACGGGTCACTAAAAATTCTGCTTCATCCAAGTTCCATCAGACCAAGAAACAAAATGAATATGAAGCGAACATGACAATGTGAGATATTCGAGTTCCTTACGGTCTATTACTTAAGTAAACTTTATTCGAAATAAGCACTGTGGCTATTTATTGCGTTTAAATATAATGGAATAGTTTTTTTCAAACATTTCGGAAAAACCCTCCTATCTTTGCAGTGTATAAAAACAATTTCCTATTATGTCATTTCTGAGTAAACTCAATGCTCTGAACCTTTATCTTTCGGGACTTCCATGGTTGTTTCGCCATTTTTTTCAGAAAAAAAAGGTCACCATCCTGATGTTTCATCATCCATCTCCGGAATATTTTGACAAAGCCATCACAGCATTAAAAAAACGATACAATATCATTTCACTATCCCGGTTCATGGATACGATTCCGGCCGATGAACGGTCATTACCCTCCTATCCGCTTATAATAACACTGGACGACGGATGGGCCTCAAACTATGCTTTGCTGCCCGTTCTCGAAAAACATCAGGTGCCTGTCACCATCTTTTTGATGGCAGGAATGGCAGATACTCATCGGCATCCCTGGTTTTCGGAAGTTACCAACCAACAGAAAAAACAGGAATTGAAAAGGGTTTCCAACACCACCAGGGTGAGCACACTGAAACGAATGGGATTTACCGAGACAAAAGAATTTGATGACCGAGTTGTTCTTTCCAGAGAAGAGATTCACCACATGCAGGCATCCGGATTGGTGGAATTTGGCTCTCACACCCTCTTCCATCCCATATTACCGCACTGTAATGACAACACCGCCCTGGAAGAGATCCAACTTTCGAAAAAGAAAACAGAAGAACTCACCGGTAAGCCTTGTCGCTTCTTCTCCTTCCCCAACGGCGATTACTGCGAACGCGACATCCGCCTGTGTAAGAAAGCCGGTTACGAAGCCGCTGTGACCCTCGATGTGGGCTACAACAGCAGAAACGACGACCCCTTCCGTTTAAAACGCATCTCAGTACCGGATGAAGCCTCCATTTCGGAACTGCTGGTCAAAGCCTCCGGGTTCTGGGCCTTCTTTAAAGTATTATTGCGCAAACAAAAACGGTCACGAAGACACAGTGGACTATAGTGGTTAAATTTTTAAATGTTAGATCTATAGATTTAAGATTTGTAGATTTAGGATATATGCAGAAGAGTTAAGAATTAAAAAAAGTGGGGTATCAGCATTGCTGTGTACCCCACTTTCGGTTTTTCTAAGGCCTAATAGCCTGTTTGTCTCATAGACTAATTTCCTGAAGTTTATTTCTCAATAATAGAGATGGCATATCCTCCACCGGGTGCACATTTTATTGTTAATTTGGTTTTACTGGTCACCACCCGTTGTTTGATTTCATAAGCTTGAGGGTTGGTTTTATAGTGGGCATCTTTGGCGTCGGAGTAGATGGTGGCCTCATATTTTTTGCCGGGTTCCAGAAAATCCAACCTTATTTTAGAGACACGAGCCACTTCGTCGTTGGTACGGCCCACAAACCAGTTACCGGTACCTTTTTCTTTGCGGGCATAGGTAATGTAGTCACCGGGTTCTGCCTCCAGCACTTTGGTGTCATCCCACTCCACCGGTACATCTTTGATAAACCGGAAGGCATCCATAAAGCGGTTATAATTTTCGGGCAGGTCGGCAGCCATCTGCAGCGGACTGTACATGGTGACATACAGTGCCAGCTGACGGGCAAGGGTGGTATTGGCATGCGAATCATTATCGGGATTGATTTTGCTGATATCCTGTTCGAAGATGCCGGGCGTATAATCCATCGGTCCGCCAATGAGTCGTGTAAACGGCAAAATAGTGGTATGGTCGGGTTTATTGCCTCCAAAGGCTTCAAACTCGGTTCCGCGGGCCGACTCATTCCCAATCAGATTGGGATAGGTACGACACAACCCGGTGGGCCGAACCGCTTCATGGGCATTAACCATGATTTTATATTGGGCAGCTTTTTTTACAGCATACAAATAGTGGTCGACCATCCACTGGCCGTAGTGGTGTTCACCGCGAGGAATAATGTCACCCACATACCCGCTCTTTACGGCATTGTAGTTATTATCCACCATAAACTGGTAGGCTTTATCCATGTGTCGTTCGTAATTGCGAACAGAACTTGATGTTTCGTGATGCATCATTAGTCGCACCCCTTTGCTTTTGGCGTAGTCACGCAATTCTTCCAGATGAAAATCGGGATAAGGGGTAAGAAAATCAAACACATATTCTTTCGATTTTCCGAACCAGTCTTCCCAGCCAATGTTCCATCCTTCAACCAACACCTGGTCAAAACCGTGTTGGGCAGCAAAGTCGATATATTTTTTCACATTGGCAGTATTGGCAGCATGCCGTCCGTTGGGGGTAACCTTGGAATAGTCGGTCTCGCCAAGCTTTACCGAAGGCAGGTCGCAATACGACCAGGTACTTTTTCCGGTAATCATCTCCCACCATACTCCAACATATTTAATTGGTTTAATCCAGGATACATCGTCATAAGCACAGGGTTCATTTAAATTCAAAGTAATATTGGAAAGCAAAATGTCACCTGCATTCTTGCTCGCAATGACGGTGCGCCACGGGGTATGCGTAGGCGTTTGCATATAGGCCATATTGCCAATGGCATCGGGCGTCAGATGTGCTTCAAAAATCATGTTTTTATCGTCCAGCTCCAGGTGCATGCAGGAATAGTTAATCAGCGCCGCTTCATGCAGATTGATGTAAAGTTCGTCATCGGTCTTCATCATCAACGCGGTTTGAACCCCGGTATCCGAAAAGGGTGTTTGTGATGCATTGGGCGAAATAGCATCTTTCATCAGGTACCTTATTTCAGAAAGGCGCGAAGTGGTATAGTCATATTCCTGGGTATCATAATCTCCCGGTATCCACCAGGCTGTATGGTCTCCCGTCATGGCAAACTGGGTCTTCTCATCGGTCACCACAAAATAGGTAAGACTGTCCTGTTGCGGAAATTCGTAACGAAAACCCAGACCGTCGTTAAAAAGACGAAAACGAACAACCATTATGCGTTCAGTTTCGTCCTGCTTCAAAGTTACCGCCATCTCATTGTAATGATTGCGGATTTCTTTGAACTCGCCCCATACCGGTTCCCAGGTCTCATCGAAAGAACTCTCATCAACCCTGACGAGTTTAAAATCGCCGGTCAGAGGCTTCATATCTTTAATTTCCAAACCAAGTCGACTTTTATCTATGACCTTTTGACCTTCAAGTGAGAGTTGGTAAACAGGAATTCCATCCTCCAAATTGAACTGAAGAAGAAAACGCCCGTCAGGGGATTGCAATTCAGCCGAATACATCCACACCGACCAGAGCATCATGACCAGTGTAACTGTCCATTTTTTCATAATAACAATATTTTAGGATTATTCATAAAACCATTAAAGAGTAATAGTCAAAGATACCGAAAAAGACAGTATGAGCGGGATGTCAAAATAAAACTCCCAATAATCGGATTTTAATCAAAACCATACACGTCTAATAATCAATAATTTACCATGATTACAAAACTTATCCCCCACCCCAAAAACTGTTAAAAAAAGTAACCTTAAGTTTCTGCAAAGGTTTTCGGAAAGCATCTCACCCAAAAACTCAAAAAGAGTTACAGTTTCCCGTCCCATTCTTTGAAAAACTCATCGAGAAACTGCTCCATGAAACGGTGCCGGTGTTCGGCCAAGGCTCTGCCGGTATTGGTCTGCATCCGCTCTTTTAATCGCAGAAGTTTTTCATAAAAGTGGTTGATGGTGGGCGCAGTACTCTTTTTATACTCTTCCCTGGTCATATTCAGGTTGGGTTTAACGCCGGGATTATACAACTCCCTGTTTCTGTATCCGCCGTAGTTAAAGGTTCGGGCAATGCCGATAGCGCCCATGGCATCGAGACGGTCGGCATCCCGGACAATATCCAGCTCCTTTGAATGAAAAGAGGACGCTTCGTTGCCTCCTTTGAAAGATACGTTCCGGATTATCATCTCCACATGCTTCACAGTATCCTCAGAAACTTTCAATTGACGAAGAAAAGCGACCGCTTTGCGAGGCCCCACTTCCTCATCGCCGTCATAAAACTTGGAATCGGCGATGTCGTGCAGCAAGGCAGCCAATTCCACCACCGGTACGTCGGCCGATTCCTCCTTTGCTATCCGGCACGCCATCTTCCATACACGAAGGGTATGCCACCAGTCGTGGCCACCTTCAGCACCCTGCAAGGTGGTTTTCACATATTCAGCAGTTTGGGCAACAACATCACGGCTATCCATCAATTAAGAATTTTACTTTGTTCACACTAATTTTCTTAAAATCATCATCCATAGTCACAGATGATGACTCCTTCAAAACTACCATTTTTTTAGGCTTCTACCTTTTTATTCTTCCGGTGACTGCTACTGAAACCAAAAAAATCTATATTTGTAAAAAAAGAGCTATTTATCCTTTGTTTGATATTTCAACTGGATATCAGGAACGAAACCTCAGTCAAATCAGTTGCTTCAGTTCTTCTCAGAAGAAAATCAAAGAAGAGCAAACAAAAACATGAAATAAAAGCAAATTATTCGATGCAAATTGGGAAAAACTAAAGTTCAATTAATTAACAACAAAAACATCAATCATGAGCGAACTACTGAACAACTCATTTTTTCGAAAAACCAAACTTAAGGAATTGATACTGAAACTGCACCAGGGCAATGACCCGATTCAGGTGCGCAATGAGTTAACCCAAACGTTAAAAAGCATTCCTTACGGCGAAGTGGTAGAAGTGGAACAGGAACTCATTGAAGAGGGATTACCTGTGGAAGAAGTATTACGACTCTGTGACGTCCATTCCGAAGTACTGGAAGGTAATGTAGACCTGTCAGCTGCAAAAGAAATTCCGACCGGTCATCCCGTGGATACTTTTATTAAAGAAAACCGGGAACTGGCCAATACCTGTAATCAGGCAAGAGCAATCTTCGACCGAATTCGGGAAGAAGGCGAATCCAACTTTCAAAAAAATCTGCTCGGGCTGAAACAAATCTTCAATAACCTCATGGATGTGGACAAACATTACCAACGCAAAGAGTACCTCATCTTTCCCTTTCTGGAAAAGAAAGGCATCACCGGCCCGCCCAAAGTGATGTGGGGTAAACATGACGAGGTGCGTGAGCAACTGAAAGGCTCTATTGAAATTCTGAACACCCGGGATTTGACGCCGGAAGACCTGCTGACCTCGTACGACATGCTCATTTCTGCGGCACTATCCAATGTCACCGATATGGTCACCAAAGAAGAAGAAATACTCTTCCCCATGGCGCTGGACCAGCTCACCGATGCCGAATGGTGGCAGGTTTACAAACAGACCCTCGAAATAGGCTATTGCCTTATTGACCCTCAAACCGAATGGAAACCGGACACATCGAATGACACCCCCGAAGAGGATGCCATCACCAGTATTGATGGGCGAATACAGATGCCCTCCGGCAGTTTATCGCTACAGGAATTAATTCAGATTTTCAACACACTGCCGGTAGATATCACCTTTGTGGACAAGGATGATAAAGTAAAATATTTCTCCCAAAGTCCGCACCGCATATTCACCAGAAGCAGAGCCATCATCAACCGTGATGTGCGCTATTGTCATCCACCGGCAAGCGTTCATATTGTGGACAAAATCCTTGATGATTTCCGTAGTGGCCGTCAGAATCATGCTCCCTTCTGGATTCAGATGCGGGGACGATTTATTTATATCCAATACTTTGCGCTGCGCGACCAGGACGGCAATTACCTGGGAACCCTGGAAGTATCGCAAGACCTCACCGAATTACGAAAACTGAAAGGTGAACAGAGAATCCTTAATTACCAGTCATAGCCTTCAGATGGCAGGAGGTTGGCCCATTAGGTCATTAGGCAACAGGCTGTTAGGCTAATAGGTCATTAGGCCAATAGGTGATTAGGCTGAGAGGAACCGGAAATTAAAAAATATAAACTAAAACCTCATTGCAGAATCCATCCCGGCAATGACGAAGATAAATTTTACAGGGAATAATATTATGGAACATAAACTAATCATTACGCCAAAAACAAAGATACTCCAGTTGATAGAGACTTATCCTGAGCTGGAAGAGATTTTAATAGGTGTAACACCGGCCTTTAAGAGGCTGAAAAACCCCTTGTTGCGCAAAACCATAGCCAAGGTCACCACCCTTCAGCAGGCGGCCGCCATAGGCAATGTGAAGGTTCAGGACCTGGTAAACCGCTTGCGGCATGAGGTGGGACAGGATACCATTTCTGAAAATGAAGCCGGTGAGGTGAATATTCATTACGATTGTCCCGAATGGTTCGACCCGTCAAAAATAACCCGACGATTCGACATTCGTGCCATGCTCGAGGATGCAGAAATGCCTATTCATCAGGTTATGGCCGACCTTAAGGCGCTTCCTGCAGATGAAATATATGAAATCACCTCCCCATTACTGACAGTCCCTTTAATTGAAAAAGCTTCGGGGCTAGGTTTGGACCACTGGGTGGAACAAAAGAATGAAGATTTGTTTCTGATACGGTTCATAAAAAAATAACCCGAAACATCAGGGTGGTGGTCAAAAGCAGGCGGTGAATGGCTGCCGCTTTCCGGGGCGCCACCATACATTTTATGGTTTGCCCGACCACCATCAATAAAGTAACCGGCCATCCCGGTACTCTTCAGTCTTAAAAGGATTTTCATTTAAGGTTTTGGGATATTGGTTAGCGCCTTTCAAACTTTTCGAAAGCGGCTTTCAAGGTTTTCGAGAGCCGCTTTCAGAGTTCCCGGAAGCAGCTCTCAAGGTACCTGGAAGCGGCTCTCATAGTTTCCGGAAGCGGCTCTCAAGGTTCTCGATTAGGGCTACCAAGGATTGCGCAAAAGGCTTTCAAATGTTCTGTTTCAGGCTTTGGGAATGGTCATAAAAGGAAAAAGAGGCTACCTCTTGTCGGGCAGCCTCTCTTTTCCTATGGTAATTCAGCTATTTGGTTCAGGCAACATCAATCCTTCTTTTCAACAGACCATCCTCCTTTGAGTCCAAACACGAACCAGGCCAAGAATACAACCCCCACAGCAAAGATGGTATCACCTATGGCACGCAGCCATCGCAGCGTTTCCATGACGGGTGTTTGCAGAAATTCTGCCGAACGGGCATACCACAAGCCGTGTTTTACACTCACCCAGGTTTGTGCCAATCCAATGGGTAATACACTTATCAACACCATCAGCAAAAGCCCGATGTTGATAGACCAGAAAGCTATCTTGATAGGCTTTTCCTTCCAGGTAACGTTCAGATTCATCTCACGAAGAACAAATAACATAAGTCCCATTCCCAACATACCGTAAACGCCGAACAGGGCCGTATGTCCATGTACCGGTGTGGTATTAAGCCCCTGCATATAATAGAGGGCAATGGGGGGATTAATGAGAAATCCGAAGATGCCGGCCCCCAGAAAATTCCAGAAAGCCACAGCCACAAAGAAGTAGATGGGCCATCGATAAGTTTTAACCCATTCACGCGCCCGGGCAATACCCAGATTATGATAGGCCTCGTAACCCATAAGCACCAGGGGCACCACCTCCAAAGCACTGAAACTGGCACCGAGGGCCATCACCGCCACCGGAGTCCCGGTAAAATACAAATGGTGGAACGTTCCGAGGATACCCCCTGTTAAAAATATGATGGTTGAGAACAATACCGTGGTGGTTGCCAGAGATGCCTTGATAAGTTTCATGCGGACAAACAAGAAGGCAATAGCCACAGTGGCAAACACTTCAAAAAAGCCTTCAACCCACAGGTGCACCACCCACCAGCGCCAGTATTCGGCAAGTGCCAGGTGAGTCTGACGGCCCCACATCAATCCGGCGCCGTAAAATGAGGCGATGGCCACGGAGGCTATCAGAAACATAATCAGCAGATGTCGGTTTTCTTTTTGACTTTTTAGTGCAGGGACTAAGGCCCTTCCCATCAGGAACAGCCAGATGAAAAGACCTGCAAACAAAAACAGTTGCCAGAAACGACCCAGGTCTACATATTCATATCCCTGGTGTCCAAACCAGAAGTTATCCACCAGATTCAGTTTTTGCATGACGCCCATCCACTGGCCCAGCAAGGAACCCACCACGATGACCAGCAAAGCCCCGAAAAGAAGGTTAACCCCCAACTTTTGAAATTTTGGTTCTTTACCCGAAATGGCGGGTGCCAGGTAAAGACCTGTTGCCAACCATGAGGTGGCAATCCAGAATATGGCCAGTTGGATATGCCAGGTACGGGTAATGGAATAAGGAAGAATCTGTGATAGCGGAATACCGTAAAAGCCTTGACCTTCCACCCCATAATGGGCCGTTATGACACCCATAGAAATCTGTACCAGGATGAGTGCCGTAACAATCCAGAAATATTTCAGTGTGGCTTTCATGGATGGGGTTTGAGGCACCTGCCTCAACGGATTGTGGTCGGGAATGTCATCGTTTTCCTCTTCTCTTCCGGAAGCATAATACCATATCATCAGGCCAATACCGGCCAAGAGAATGATAACACTAAAGCCGGTCCACAAAATTAATGAACTTCCCGGCTTATTACCGACCAGCTCGTCGGGTGGCCAGTTGTTCGTGTAGGTCACCTCCGAGTTGGGACGATGAGTAATGGTTGCCCAGGTAGACCAGAAAAAGAAGGCATTCATCCTAACCATACGGTCCTCGCTTTTAATACTATTGGCGGGGATACTGTAGGCATCGCGCAATCCGTCCATCGAGGGGTCGTCCATGAAGAGTCCGCTGTAGTAACGACTTAATTCGGCATAGGCACGTGCCCGCACGGGCGAAATGGTGAGCACCCCCGTTGACGCATCGTAGGTATTGGTTCTCAATTCTTTTTGTAATCGGGTCTTCAGCATGGCTTGCTGTTCGTCGTTTAACCGGTCGAAGGCCGTCCCAAAATCGGCCTCGGCCCATTGATTGAGGATAAAAACGGCCTCCCGATGCAACCAGTCGGCATTCCAGTCGGGTGCTTGGTAGGCGCCGTGGCCCCATATGGTTCCTACTTCCTGTCCTCCAATTGACTGCCATACATTTTGTCCATCTTTAATATCCTGACCGGTCATCAGCACCTGCCCGTCGGTAGTAACCACCTTTTCCGGAATTGGGGGAGCTTCCCGGTAAATCTCTATACCGTAATAGCCCAATATGCCAAATGAGATGACCATTACCAGGATAAATCCAATCCATAGCTTTCGTGTTGTCATAGTAATTAATGTTTAAAGTTAATTAATGATACTCCGGGGCGAAACCTTAACTCTTTCGCATTTATTATTATTCTACAAACAGTCCGGCAAAGGGAAGCACACCCTATAGCCCCCACATCTTCGGATTTTCTGTTCCACTATCTTTATTCTGAACCTGCCGGTCGGGCTTTAAACAGCTTTATTGTTATTTTATTTTTATTTTTATTTAAAAGGATTTATTTATCTCTTTTTGTGGGATAATTTACTTTTTCATTCGTATATAATTTATTTAACTCATTGGCCGAATGGAACTCGCATGGCTTAATAAAATTTATACATGTTCTTTTGTGGCAAAAAGCCGCCATGCTGGTTTCATCAGTATAAATTTTACTTACTTCATTGATATATTGCTTCTTAAAAGTAGTGATTAGTGGTTAGTCCTTAGTCATTAGTTAATCAACACTAGTCACTAATGACTGTTGACTATTGACTAATCACTAATGACTATTGACTTCTTCTGCCTTCTGCCTGTGCACTTCTGCCTTTGTCTTTTATACATGTTCTTTTGTAGCAACAGCCGCCATGCTCGTTTCATTCGTATAAATTTTACTTACTTCGTTGATACATTGCTTCTTATAAGTAGTCGTTAGTGGTTAGTCGTTAGTCATTAGTTATTTTATACTAACCACTTGTTAACTAATGACTAATCACTTCTTCTGCCTTCTGCCTGTGCACTTCTGCCTTTGTCGTTTATACATGTTCTTGTTGTGACCAATCTTGTTGGTCATGCTCGTTTCATTCAACCACTACATCAAGGTCTAACAGCCTAATCTTCTGTCCTCTTCGTTTCCGTCGTTTAAACCGTTTTCGCCAAATCAAATATCCGCTGATGACCACCATTACTCCGGCAAGTCCGACCAGCGGGACAATGAGGATATAGAAACTGCCCAGCATGAACTGGAAGAAACGCCCGGTATGAATTTCCAATGCCAGATTCCAGAGAGACATCCGTGTTTGTTGCACCAACGATTCAGGGGCATCGGGGAAGGTCGTCCGGTGATAGAGGGGAACAACACCCCGGTCGTAATCGACCATATATCGTTTCCCATCGGCTGTATGGATTAACCCGGTCACCTTATTCACTCCAACGGGACGACCGGAGGGTGCCCCACGGTATAGTTCTCCCTTAACAAAATCCATAATACGCGGATTGTCAGGATGCCAGAGAAAGAGTCCGCTAAACGACCCCACCAGCCAGGCACCCGGACGATAAGGCTCAAAAACGGTGATGCCCATCACACTCACCGGCGGTTGAACCCTGCAGGGTTGCGGCTTCCAGTTGTCCGGCGAAAGGGTAAACATACCGTCAGAAGTGGAAAGGAAAAAACACCCGCTCCCGGGGTCATACCGTAAATCACGCAACTTATCGTACCACGGATTGGGCTGGTCAAGATGCGAATATTTTATGGGTGCTACTTTGGAATAACCTATTAAAATCAGAAAAGGGGGACGCAAAAAGATGCCTGTGAAGTAAAGAAAAATCAGAAAAATCCAGAACCAGGCTCCGGCCTTGTTGTGCCATTTGAGCGACCATCGATTTATGCGCACCAGGCGTTCGTATGGTTTCATCCTACGTTTTCGTCGTTTTATCCGGTCGGGGAAAAAGAAATAGATAATACCCGTTACGGATAGAAAAATGGTTATAATACCCAACAGGTCAACGAACAACTGTCCGGGTAATCCCAGAATCTCGCCCGAGTGCATCTGCCAGATGGTTTCCAGCAAGGTCACCTCTTTTTTGAAGTGTTCGGGCGCCTTCAACTCCACCTTTTTGAAGGTGGTATTCACGCCGTTGGCAACGCCTTTAAACAGATAGGAACGATTGAGCACATAGATGGAATCGCCAACGGTTTCGATGGCCACAAACCGCTTAAGGTCGACATTGAGAGGAAACTTCGTCCACTGACAGGTAGCATTATCGTACCCAAACAGTCCAAACTGAGTGGCGGCATAAAGATTACCGGCACTGTCGCGATGCAGGTCAAAGACTTTGCGGTTGTCGGCCCCCTGGGGGATGCCGGCATGCAATGGTCGGTAATGCGAAAAGGTTGAGTCGGTCACCCAGATACCGATGTCTCCATAAATCAGGATGCTGTCGGGCCCAATGTTCACATTGCCCTTCAGGGCACTGTTGCCCCAGTGTTGATAGCTATACACGTCAGGAAGGGCCGTTCGGGGAACATCCAGAGAAGCCATCCATTCACGGTGATTCAGGAATATACCGGTTACTCCGTAATACAGCAAGATAAATGACAATATGAGTCCCGGCCAGCGATGTAATTTTTTGAATAGTTTTCCTTGCGGCATTCAACAAGTGATTTTTTCGTTATCAATGGATTTTGTGTAAGGAAATAAGTTAGAAGTGCACAGCAGACAAGACCTTGCGATGCCAGGTCATGCCATACGTTACCCTTTTGAACCACCCCGCCGGGGGAAAAAATATGACTATAACGCGTTGCCTGAGATTCTTACCACCCGATTCAGCGCCATACCTTATGCCCAATCGTCCTGCTCCAGGCTATTCAGCACCGCTTTTCCATCACGTATCTTGGCGGCCAGAGAACGAACGGTGGCATTCTTTACAATCTTCTCGAAGCCATCGCGCACTTCTTTATATTGATGGTGCAAAGGACACGGGTTATCGTCGCTGCAATTCTTCAAACCAAAGCCACATCGGTGGAATATTCCTTCTCCTTCAATCACTTTAATAATCTGTAAAAGAGTAACATCGTCATCACCATCGGAAAAGAAGAAGCCACCTCCCCGACCTTTGGCCGAATGCAACAGACGGCTTCGGGTGAGGGTCTGCAATATTTTGGCGGTGAAAGCAACCGGTGCCTCGATGTGATGGGCCACATCGGCCACCCCCGGACGCTTGTCTTCCCAGTTTTGCAATTGTACCGATACCATGGCCCTTATGGCATATTCCGAACTCTTTGACAACATCTGACTAATGCTTTGGTTTTGAAGTGGTACAAAAGTACTACTTTTTGGCAAAGAGCAGAGGGCCCGACCACAGAACAGAATCGTTTGTACCCGGCCCCATGCACTTGACTTATTCTCCCAGTTTCTCCTCCAAAATGAGCGCTTCCGGAAAGAGAATATTATTTTCCAGATGGATATGACGATGAAGGTCTTCTTCGAATTCCTGCAAGGTACGCATGGTCACTTCGTAAGTATTGCAGCCATCATCAGGGGTTTGGTACTCTTTGGTCAGCTTAGAGATGGTTTTGAACCGTTCGCCTTCGGCATCATGTTCGGCCAGCATCACTTTTATGGGTGATTCCACGCCATGCATATCGCTCAGGTCAACCGCTTCTCCTTTTGAGGCTTTCACCAGCTTACGAATCAGAGGAAACAGAATAAGCTCTTCCTTCATCAGATGCATACTTAGGTTTTGAGCACTCTCATTGAATAATTCTTCCACCTCAAAAAGCTCAGGATGCTGGCTGCCATGCACACTGCACAGTTTCTCCAGCTTAGCCTTTAAAAAGGGAATTCTTTCCTTTACATAGGCATGATGACGCTTTTCAATGTAATCGGCCAACTGGTCAAGCTCCAGACTACGGATAAAACGGGCATCGAAATCCTCATCCTTCATTACTTCTTCCAGCCGTGAAATCAGCTCATCAACTTCCACCGATGCCCGCTCACAGGCTGCCGCCAGGGAAATATTACCCCCACAACAAAAATCAATATTGTACCCCTCTAAAACCGGCGCAACCTTATAGTTTTCTTTGACAATATTGCCCACTATGGTTTTTGCATCTATCTTCATAGCTCTTTCTTTTTTTGGTTGATGGGGGCAAATATATCTCTTTTTTGTATAAAAAGACTCTTTTGTCTTTTATTTTTTTCAAAAAACTTTCGGAGTAATTCAGAAGCCGGAAGCCAGAAATCAGAAGCCAGAGGGCAAAGGATGGATATAAAAAGAAATAATTGGAAATATATTGTTGTTGGGACTCCCCTTCTCCTCTGCGTCTTGGCGTCTCTGCGTTTGAAGGCAAAGGGCACAGGGCATGGAGCAAGGGGCAAGGAGCACGGGGCTTAGGGATCAGAGCATAGTGTATTAAGCATCTAATATCTTAAATCTAATGATCTTACATCTATTAATATAACTATCTTTTAATCTGAATGGTGGAAGGGTAAAAGGGTGGAAAGGTTAGATGGTGAATGGCATAGAGCTTCTTATATCTAATCATCTTACATCTATATATCTAGCATCCATATATCTATCATCTAAACATCTTTTGGTCAGTCCACCGGCAGAAGGGGAATTTATGTTTTCACAAAACAAAAATTAATATTCTTCATTAGGTTGTGGCACATCTTCCTTACTTACACCCTTTTTATCTGAAATTTCTTTGGCCCTGTCATAATCTTCATCGTCAGCTTTAAGTCCTTTCTGATGAGCTCCCTTTACAGGATTATAGGATAACGATATTAAGAGAGGAAAATGGTCTGAACCAATTGACGGTAATCGCTTAATACTATTTAAGGTAAAATGCTCACTATGGAATAAATGGTCTAAGGGCCATCTAAGAAGAGGATATTTCACGTGAAAAGTATTGAACATTCCCCGCCCTATACGCGGGTCCAACAAACCGCTAATTTTACGGAATAAGCGCGTAGTTAACGACCATGCCACGTCATTGAGATCACCCGTCACCAAAACGGGTTGGTTGCTCTCTTTAATACTTTTGGCAACAATAATTAATTCAGCATCCCGCTCTGCCGACTCGGTATTTTCGGTAAGACTTGGGGGAGCCGGATGGACAAAATGTGCACGTACCCTATCCCCTGTCCGTTATTCTATAGACACGTGTATTGAAGGGATATCCTTCTCAACCAAAAAAGAAATTTCCCGGTCATGTAATGGCAATTTGGAATAGAGATGCATGCCGTAGAGATTGTCGAGAGGGCATTTAACCGTAAATGGCATATCGGATTCCAAAACCCGGAGTTGCTCCTGCCACCATCCATCCGATTCCAAGGTTATAAGAATATCCGGCCGGTATTTTCTGACCAGTTCGATTAAAGCCTGCGCATTCTTATTTGGTGTAAGGACATTAGATGTTATGATACTGAGCTTATTTCGGGGATTATCTTCATTACACAACTTGACCTCTTTGGGCCATACAGGGGTATAAGGTAAAATCCACCATAAATGCCAGGCAAAACAAAGGGTCAATGTGGAAATCAATACTAAAGTCAGGGGCTGTCGTACATCGAGAAAAAGAATTCCGGCAATCAGCAAAGCTAATGAAAAGACCATTACTTGTAGCCGGGGAAAGTCCATGGCCCTAACCATCCAATGCGAATGTTTCGACAAGGGTAAAATTGAAACAATTAAAGTCAATATTGTACATATGGTAATTAATATTAGCATATCCGTTCCTGCATCATTATAAAGCTCTAATTTTTGCAGCAGAGTAGAGTCTTTTAGCTTTCTCCCGGCAATACTTTCAAAAGTAACAATAATAAATAACTATCGATACCCCCTTTATCAAATCGTATATGAAGTTTAATTTGCCCGGATAGCACACTGCTGTCATTATATTTGTCATCTGGAATTTGGATATACGAGGGAAATCTTCCTCTTAAATCCGGCAGCGTATGAATCTATTGCTTCTCTGGTGTATATGCCCTTAGCCCTTCTTGAATAGATTTGGGCTAAGTGAAATCGTTATCGAATTCAAAAGGAACCACATCCTTTTTTGATAGTGATAACGGGCATAGAAAAATTTGATTGGATAAACTGATTCCGGCAGTTGAAATTTCTTGGGCATTATCTCTAAAGTTAATTTTTTCATTTACAGACAGACTTGAAAGTATAGTCTCATTTTTAAAACATCTTAATTAAATTTTCGTATTAACAACAAATATTTTTTTTTATAAACCTAATACAGACTTGCCATCATTACTTGCCCATCCCATTAGATAGTCTCATTAATCAATGTTTTATCACACCTTGTACATATGAGAATAAAAGTCATTTTTATTTTAGTATGGATTTCACATATCACCTTCAGCCACACTAGCGACTTAACTTCGTTCCGTTCCGATTCGGTTGACATTTACAACGCTGCCGAAGTCGTCGATGTGCCATTATTCAAGACAAAGGAGGGGCCTTTTTTTACAAAATCGGTTCAAAGCCCTTCCGAAACATTAAACTTGCAGGTAATGGTTTCATCCAATAGTATCACCTACGAAATAAATAAAGAGAATAAAACCGTTATTGCTCCGTCGTTATTGGACCTCACCTTAGGCTCCGGTAATTTATGCACCGGCTTAACGATTGAAAAAAATCAAACCGAAAATATCCATGAAAATTTAGTTCTCCCTTATGGAGAACAAAAAACAGTATTAAATAATTATAAAGAATTTGTATTGACTCTGAAAAACAAATATTCTCTACGCTTTGAACTAATATTCAGGGTATATGATGAGGGAGTCGGATTCAGGTATCGCTTCCCTGAGGATAATACTGTAACCACTATCCGGATAACTAAAGAAAATACGCAGTTTCATCTGAATCAGCCCTATACCGCATGGAAGGAAACATACAATGAGCGCGGCTATACCCCTTCATCAACAGACGGTTTACGTTCTTTAATTCCCTTAACCTTAACATCTGACCAATTTGCACTGGTCATTAATGAAGCGGGTAATGACAATTATGCCAGAATAACCCTAACGGGAAATGGGCAAATTATTCAAACCCACTTAGCCGGCACTACCCAAACCCATCAACTGCCCTTTCAAACTCCATGGCGTTATATCCAAATTGCGGAAGACACCCAAAAACTAGTCAGGGATAAATATTTATTGTACGGATTAAACAATACCCCATATAATTCTCAGGAATGGGAATGGGTTAAACCGGGCACCGTATTTCGTTGTGTAACATTAACGACGGAAGGGGCCCTCGAAGCTATTGACTTCTGTTCGGCATTAAACATTGACTACATGATGTTTGATGCCGGTTGGTATGGTCTGGGGTATGGTAAAAACAACGAAGACAATCCGGCTTCAAATCCTATGAAAGTTATTGACGACATTGACATGCCAACTGTGGTCAACTATGCAAAAGAAAAAAATATTGGTATCATATTGTATATAAACAAAGTTGCCTGGTATAACTATGACAATCGAGCCATGTTTGACCTTTACGAAAGTTGGGGAATCAAAGGATTGAAATTAGGATTTATGGACGGATACTCTTCTTATGGAATAAAAAAGATATATGACATTGTAAAAGAGGCAGGGAAACGAAGGATGATTGTAAACGTTCATGACAACTTTCGACCCACAGGACTTGTAAGGAAGTATCCAAACCTTATGACAGCCGAAGGGGTGCGGGGAAATGAATATACCTCTACCCATTCGGGCAATCATACCACATTAATTCCCTACACCCGTATGCTTACCGGAGCAACCGACTATACCATCTGTTTTAAAGAAAGTGAAGAAAATTACCCTTCAAAGCTAAAAACATCAAAAGGCCATCAACTAGCTCTCAGTGTAATAAATTATAGTCCATTACAGCATATTATGTGGTATGGCAGACCCTCGAACTATAAGGTTCCGCTTGAAACTGAGCTATTCTCTTTTTTGCCGACAGTTTGGGAGCAGTCTGTTCTGGCCAAGGGTGAAATGGGAAACTTTGTTTCGTATGCACGAAAAAAAGATGACCAATGGTTTTTGGCGACCATAAACAATGAAACATCAAGGGTTGTTAGAATCCCGCTTTCATTTCTAGAACAAAATTCAGACTATGAAGTAACATTCTACCGCGATAAAGACTCCGCGACCATAGAAAAAACAGTAACAACTCTTGAAAATTTAAAAAACGATGGAACAATTACACCGGAAGGTTTACAGGTAGCCTTGGCACCCAACAGTGGTGAGGTGGCCATTTTTAGAGAATTAGAGGGTACCACAGGGATAGAAGAGGACACAAAAACACCAAAAACACTTTTATTCCCAAACCCGGCAAATAATTACATTACTTTGCAAGCCACGCATCTATCGGGACAAAATGTTTTGGTCCGGATTTTTTCCTGTAAAGGACAGGCATTAATCTCAAAGCATCTAAATTGGAGAAAGGGAAAAACCACACTGAATGTATCCTCACTTCCGGAAGGATGCTACCTGCTCTCAATCGAATCTAAAAATTCAAAAGAAACCCATTGGCTCTATATTTCCCACTAAAGAGAGTTTCCCAAATAAATCCGTCTAAAATTTACTTAGGTTATTTGTCGAATGGAACTTAAAGTTAGTATTTAGTGGTTAGTGATTAGTCACTAGTCCATTAACACTAATGACTGTTGACTAACGACTAATCACTTCTTTATTCCCGGCCGTTGGTTGTCAATTTGTTCAGCTTAATTTTCTGAGGCCTTGTTTTCTTAAAGTCATTATTCAAATCAAGTTTAATTACATTTTCGTTACTGAGTTGGTAAGACAGAAAAAATTTATTGTCGGTTATATTAATAAAGGAAGTATAAACCGTGCCCCCTGCCCGACCTTCTTCGTTTTGACGTGGCGGCTGAACCGCCTGTCCGAAAGTGTTTCCCACTTTTAACAGGTTAATCTCTTCGCCGCTTTTCTCCATGGCTTGAATTCTATCCTCTATACTTTTGTATCGATAGCAGGGGTAGTTTCCGGTCTCCGGCCTGGTTAAAAGAAAATTGGTCATGAGAAGCTTATGGTTTTCTATCCGGACGAGTTTTCTTTCTCCGTCGACCCATTCTACCACCACGGCATTTCCCGTTTTATCTCCAAACATCATATGACTGTTAGTCAAGGCTATTTTCTCTTTTTCCAAAAACATTAAAGCATCCTCAACGGTAGAGCAGTATGCCAATATCTTGTCGCCCAAATTGTCTTTGGGGTTTCCGTAGCCTTTTATCTTGGGCTGTTCCGGCGTTACAGCCGCATCAAAAAACAGTCCTTTTTCGTTGATGCCGCCCTGCGCAAAATTGTCCCAGCCATACCACAAGCGGGCATACTTCTTTTTGGTGCCGGGTTCAATTTGAATATATGCATCAACATCCAGCCAATAATCCTCACTATTGACCACATAAATTTTTCCGGTTGCCGAATCGATATAGTATAGCACTGAACAAGCCAAAGATGGGTACGTAATTAAAACAAGTCCCGCAAAGACTATCAGTAGTAGTTTTATTTTTGCCATTTTACCTAATTCTCCTCCGTTTTTATATTTATGGACAACAGCCGATGTAAAAGCCTTGGCAGTTTGCGGATTTCTTTACCGGCAAACAGTTTTTTTGCATGAGGGGGCGACAAATCTTTGTTGCTGGCCCTCAGAAAGCGGGATGATTAAAATTAATTTCAAGTACCAAATTTAATCTTTCTTTTGCTGAGTCTCTGAGGTTACTATTTCGTTTTAGGAATAACCATCGTAAAGCTTTCTGAATGTAGTTAAATTCTCTCCTCTTTTATACAACTTCATTACTTTTATAAGTTAAATTTTCTTATCCTCTCAAGTGGGCGGATAAGAAAATCTAAACAACCGACACAAACACTTTCTCAGGTCTTTTATAATTTAAAGACTGATGTCCTCTTTCCACATATAAAACATCATATGCTCTTTTATTTTATCATATAACTTTAAACCATCATCTGAAGGCTGAGGATAGATTTCTCCATATTTTATGTTTCTGCAAAAGCAATCAATAAATGTATTATTTATGACTATGCCTTTGCCATCCATGCTAAATTTAGTGAGTTTTTGTAAGGAAATGTATTCGGTAAAATCGGGCTCGTAAACTGACTTCCTTGATCGGCATTTAAGATTTCCGGAGCACCATAACGCTTAATAGCTGTTTCCAGACATACTCTACACCACTTGAACGGGAACCGCTTAAACTGATGAACGCAATTGGTATATAATATTAATCGATCCTGTGACTTTTTCCTGTCAAATCACCTTAAAACTAGAACAAGTAACAATACTTTACCTCTATGTTATACAGGCTATTATTTGACGATTCATTGTTTATTCCATGAAAAAGTTGTCGATGTAAGAGAATAACTCCTGATTAGCTTCTAAATAAGTAATATTCAAAATATTCTTTGCTGTTCTATAGCCTCCTGTATTAGGCCTAGATGCTAGTTTCCCAATATTATGATTGCCCTTTTTCTTATTTTCAGATCTATAATCATAGATTTTAATATTATAACCTGTCACTGCATTCCATTTCCCTTCTGGGATGACGCCCCAACTAAAATCACCTCCAATACTTCCAATCCCAACCTTAACATTAGCACCAAATGCAGCATGATATGCTGAGATTGAAACTTTAATAGTAATTATACCATCTTTCGGGTTTTGGTAATAATTTTCACTCGGAAGTATGTTTATCAATGCTGACGGATATGTTTGTTTAATTAATTGAGCAATATTGTTGGTAATTTCTTTGCTTTCACATTCAATTTTACTTTTAGGAGTCAGAGTTCTAGCATCAAAAACAACTAAGTCTATTTTTTGATTTGCGAGGAAACCTTTTCTTTGGGGCACCATTTGTTCCTTTGGACACCATACATACATTTTTTGTCCGAATGTTAATGGACTTATAAGAAATGTCAAGAATAACAATAAAGATAATTTCTTCATTTGATTAGTATTTAGTTAAACTTCAAATTGAATATTAGCGATTAATTCAGGATGAAAACTTAACGTTTATAGGATACTTCTAAAATAAACAATTTCTTTTTCTGAAACCAAAATTCAAAATGCTTTTTCGGTGAGCGAACCGGTTCGGGCACGGAGCATGGGGCTTAGGAACCAGAGCATAGTGTATTAAGCATCTGATATCTTAAATCTAATTATCTTACATCTAATAATCTTATATCTTACCCTGCCCTCTCTGCGTCTTGGCGTCTCTGCGTTTAATGGCAAAGGGCACAGGGCATGGAGCAAGGGGCATGGAGCTCAGAGCACAGGGAATGGCGAATAGACCATCTTATATCTTACATCTAACAATCTAACTATCTTTGAATCTGAAGGGTGGAATGGTGAATGGCATATAGCTTCTTATATCTAATTATCTTACATCTAATAATCTTATATCTTACCCTGGCATTTCGTTTTTTACTAAATTTCTATCTCTAAAATTATTATTAAAGTCAGCAAGCTAAAACAAACTAATCCTATTGCTCCTGCTTTAATAAAATCAGACTGACGCACATCTCGTTTTTTCTTTTCTATTATTTTTCTAAATCCGAGGGCAACAATAAATGGTATGCTTGCAACAAAACCATAACCATAGAAAGTCGTCGGATGATATAACTGATCCATCGCATTTCTAATCAGTCCAAAAAACACATAGTCCATTACAACTGCCAAAGCAAGGAATACCAAGCTATTATAAAAAGCCCCGATAATTATATTCTTTTGGGGAAAAGTTCGGATACACAAAAAAGTCGAGATAATCCAGATTATTGGAGAAACGGTTAACATTAAAGTCATTCCAAGCATTGGATGAATACTCCACGGGAACCACAATACCAAATTTGACATCCAGTAAACCGCAAACCCAACTGTTAAATTATACAAAAACCATCTGTTCATTTCGTTATCATGCGTTTTGGTGGTTGCTGAAACTCCACTTCTCCTCTGCGGCTTGGTGCTTTTGCGTTTGATGGCAAAGGGCATAGGGCATGGTGCAAGGGGAATAGCAAATGCGATGTCTTAAATCTTACATCTAAGAATCTATCTATATTATGGGTTGAAGGGTGAAAAGGGGGAAGGGGTGGATGGTATGGTGTGTGAGGTTGGTGTACGGAGTGTGGAGTGTGAGGTATCAGATTACCCGTATTTATTTTTTCTCTCTGTCTCTGCGCCTCTGCGTTCGGTAATAGCGCAGAGCAAAAAGCATTTTAAATCTTATCATCTAAAAAACAATATTTTAGCATTGCCCAACAAAAGGGAAGCCCACACAACATTTCACATTAACTTGTTTTCATAAACATCAACAAAATAATCATGTTCAATTAGATTGGTTTATCCAATCTATCAGCTTTTAATAATCTTGCTGAATGATAAACTCGTAAAATATCAACCTGGAATTCATTAACTATTTTGTAAACAATCCGATAATTTCCTGAAATCACTTCTCTGATAACTTTATTATTAATCTCTGGAACTACCCGGCCAACGTAAGGATTATAAATAATATCTTGTGCTCGATTATAGATTTTATTCACAGAAAATGATGCATATCGAACAGAATCCTTTGCTATATAATTAAAGATTTCTTCTAAATCCTTCGTTGCTAGTTCTGTCCACACTAACTTGACCATTTTTCAATCATACTTTTTACATCATCGTTTGAAATAGTTTTACCTTCATCCGATTGTTTAAGTCCTTCTTCCACCTTTTCAACAAATATTAATTGTTCAATGAGCTCATCAATGGTAAATGAGTCGGGAAGATTTTCAATGGATTGCCTTACAATATCTTTAGTTAACATATCTGACTCCTTTAGTTTTATACAAATATAAGGTCTATAATCGAAAAGAAATTATTTTTTCCGAGGTGGTCTGTAAAAAGGCAAGGTTACATTCAACCCGCTATAACCGCCGAGTTGTGCCAACCGCTCCTACGCCTATATATAACCGGTAATTCGACTTTTACTAAATTTCTATCTCCAAAACTATTATTAAAGCCAGAAAGCCAAAACAAACCAATCCTATTATTCCTGCTTGTATAAAATCAGACTGACGCACACCTCGCTTTTTCTTGTCTATTATTTTGCTAAATCCGAGGGCAACAATAAATGGTATGCTCGCAACAAAACCATAACCATAGAAAGTCGTCGGATGATATAACTGATCCATCGCATTCCGAATCAGTCCAAAAAACACATAGTCCATTACAACTGCCAAAGCAAGAAATACCAAGCTATTATAAACAGCCCCGATCATTATATTTTTTTTGGGAAAAGTTCGGATACACAAAAAAGTTGAGATAATCCAGATTATTGGAGAAACGGTTAACATTAAAGTCATTCCAAGCATTGGATTAATACTCCACGGGAACCACAATATCAAATTTGAAATCCAGTAAACCGAAAACCCAACCGTTAAATTATAAAAAAACCATTTGTTCATTTCGTTATCATGCATTTTGGTGGTTGCTGAAACTCCCCTACTCCTCTGTGGCTTGGTGCTTTTGCGTTTGATGGCAAAGGGCATAGGGCATGGTGCATCTTAAATCTTACATCTAATAATCTTAAATCTAACAATCTAAAAAAATAAAATGTCAATTTTTGAGCTGTCATATAAAGGGTAAGTCTATAGATGACAAAATGATATCAAAAAAATTTGGCTAAAAGTTTATTTGCAAAGTGTAAGAATTTAGATTACTTTTGTTGCGCATAGTCAACACAAGGATTCAAAACTATATGATAAACAAAAGAATTATAAACGACATTTTAAAAAATCAAGACATTGACTTGATCGAGAAACACCTCGTATATTTATTTATTCAAAACAATAATCTTGATATTGAAAAAAGTCCAATTCTAAAAAAACTACTAAGAAACTTTGAACCTGAACCAGATGTTTATCTAAAACTTTCTTCACTGGAAATCAAAAACCTAAAACAATTAGAAAATTATTTAGAATTACTAATTCCAATAAAAGACAGAAAAGTAAATGGCGCGTTTTTCACACCGACATATATTGTTGATTATATAGTTAGTGAAGTTGCTCCTAAAGAAAAAGATAAATGTCTTGACCCAAGTTGTGGTTGTGGAGCTTTTTTAATTGGAATTGCGGAATATTTTAAAAAGAAATTCAAAAAGCCTATCAAAAACACCATCAAAAATAATATTTTCGGTGCAGATATACTTGATTATAATATAATTCGCACGAAAATAATTTTAAGTTTATTGGGACTTCAAAATAATGAAGTTATTGAAGAAACAGATTTTAATTTATTTTGCCAAGATAGTTTAAAAGGAAATTGGACTAATAAATTTGATATAGTTGTTGGTAATCCCCCGTATGTAAAGTACCAAGATTTAAGTATTGAAAACCGTGAATATCTAGCTGAAAAATGGCAAACAATAAAATACGGAACATTCAATTTATATTTTGCCTTTTTTGAATTAGGGCACAAATTATTGACACCTAATGGAAAATTAGGATATATAACACCAAACAATTATTTTACTTCTCTGGCAGGTTTATCTCTTCGCCAATATTTTATACAAACTAAGTGCCTGACAAAAATTGTTGATTTTAGGCATAAAAAAGTCTTTGATGCACAAACTTATACTGCAATCACATTTGCAAACAAGAAAAAAAATAATACAATTTTATATGATAAGATAGAGGACAGCCAAACTTGTCAGGAATTTTTAAAGTCTGCAAATGGCTCTCCAAATTTTTTGCAAGAATTAAATGTAAAAAAATGGAGATTACTAAAATCAAATGAACAAAAAAACATTAAAATTATCGAGAACATAGGAACCCCAATAAAAAACTTATTTGACATTAATGTTGGCATTGCTACTCTAAAAGATGAAGTTTTCTTCGTTGATTCTGTTAATGAAGAAAATGGGTATTTTATCAAAAAAACTAAAAGGGGAATATTTTTAATTGAAAAGGGAATCACAAAACCTGTTTACAAGATATCTCAATTCAAAAACCAAAATGAAATTGAGCAAAACACATTAAGAATAATCACGCCTTATTTTACAGATTCAAAAAATCCAATACCGATTCCCGAAGAAGAATTTCAAATAAAATTTCCCAAATGTTATGAATATCTTCTTTCGGAGAAAGAAACTTTAGAAAACAGGGACAAAGGAAAAAACAAATATTCACCATTTTATGTTTGGGGAAGAACTCAAGGAATAACTAAGTTTGGGAAAAAAATACTTACTCCAACTTTTAGCAAACATCCTAGATTTCTATTTGTATCGGAGGAAGACGCTTATTTTACAAATGGCTACGGCATTTTTCTTAAAAAAGACAAATCACAGTCAAGGTCCCTTTTCGACACAGATACTCACCATAAACTTTCCAAGGAAGAAAACATTCTAATTGTACAAAAAATACTTAACTCATTTGTAATGGATTATTATATTCGTATGACCAGTGTTTCTATTCAAGGTGGATTTCCCTGCTATCAAAAAAACTTCATTGAAAAATTTACAATTCCTGATTTTTCAAAAGAAGAAATAGAGATACTAAAAAACCTTACTATTAAAGAAGAAATAGATGAATTTCTTATATCCAAATATCAAATTAAAATTGAATCGCCAAATCTTTTTTCATAACAGACTAATAAGCTTTTAATAAAGGATTCCCAAGAAAGTTCTTCGATACTTACATCGGAATTTTTCTCTAACAAACCATCATCATAAAGTTCCTGATTATTGGAATAAATCTTTGATGGTGATTGCTGAAAATCAACAATAAGCAAACAAACACGTTCATATTTATAATCTTCTCGATCAAATTTAGATCTTCCGTTTATAGCTTGAAATGATTTAATGTATTTTTCAACTGAACTTACTCTATCAATGAATTCAACTCTAAACTCATCCATAAGAGAAACATTATATTCTTTTACAGGTATCATATAAACCTCACCTAAAACCATCTTTGGACATCTTACGTGTAAATTAATTGCCTCTGCAATTGTTCTTTCATATAGAGTATCAAAATTTTTCGCAAGAGAACTTATTTGACTTCGGATATTTATTGAAATTGTACGTTCTGTGTAATCTTTTCCGTAATCATCCGTTTGACCACGTAAGAGTCCTTCCGTCATAATTACCTTTTTAGGCTCATAATTTTCGGGAGAGACACAGACATCTTGATTCTTTTGTTTTATAAATCCAGCAAGTTTTAATTCAGACCTAGTATTGTTAAGAGCAGGATGAATTCTCGTAGGGCAAATTCCATTTCGGATTAATTCGGCTTTTACAGCCTCGTGAATATTGTTTATTGGTCTTGATGAGCGAATCATTGCTTCTTTAGCTTTGACTCCTCCTTCACATATTGCAGAATGAATTAATTCTTTAAAATTATCAACAGCTTCTTGAATCGTTATCAAATTTGTCATTATTAAAGAATTCCTTTAAAGAGATACCAAGAGCGATGGATACTTTTTCAATATTTACAATAGAAATATTTCTTTGACCGTTTTCGACACTAGCTATATAACTCCTATCTATATTAGAAAAAAAAGATAAATCCTTCTGAGACATATCCTTTTGTTCTCGTAATTCTTTAATTCTAATGCCGATTTTAGATTTTATATCCATATTGCAAAGATTAACATTTGTAGACTATAAGCCAAAGACTATAAGTAACACTCAAAAATTTTTTTGAGTGTTGGTAAAATTTCATAACGCATACATCAAACATATTAGAAGTTAGTTTATAAATTTATAGTTGAATCAGAAAAACAGATTTGCTGTTTTTTCGGTCTGATTGTGCTAGTGATTTTGTAGACTTACCCTTTATAGGACAGCTCTAAAATAGACATTTTTCTTTTTTGAAACCAAAATTCTAAATGCATATTCAGTGAGCAAGGTGGTTCTGTCAAGGGCGGCTGAGGCACGAAGCCGATTATATACCCTTGACAGGTTCAGGTTGCGAACTTCCTTTGCTATTTAGAGTTTGGTTGTTTGTTTTCGAACCATAAATTATTTGGCACATTTGCCAAATGAAACTCGCATTGCATAAGCCGCCATGCTCGTTTCAGTGGCATTAACATAAGAAAACCCTGATAACCCTAAATATGCTCTTGAGCTGTTACCAGTATTTAATGTTGTTGTACCCATGTGGATTCCCGAAAACAGATATATCTATAGGATTAATTTCGGCATATATGAAAAATCCCAAAGAAACACCTGAAGAATATCGATTACATCTGAATTAAACGGCACAAATAATTAAGCTTTCGATCAACGGTAGCAACTGCCACTATAATCACTCCACAAAAAATTAATTCACAAACACTTGCACGTAAATATATTTTATATTTTTGTATTTACAAAAAACATGAAGAGTGAAAACACATACGCCACTCTTTTGCACCTCATTTATTAGAATATGGTGTCGACCTTATATACATTTAAATGTTTTTAGATCATGAATCGGGTACCACAACAGAAATTAACTCACACGTAAACACACGATCTATTTCAAATACAAAAAAAACTTTGGACTTAATAGAACATAAATAGCTCAATAACTGATAATAAAATAAATTGGGATATAATAGATATAAAAACAATGTGTGTTTAGACATGCGTTGTGCTAAATATTAAAGAAGCTCATACTCATATGAAAAGTATTAAGACTCTAATAGTTACTTTAATTTTTTTAACAGGAATTCAAAAGGTAAATGCAGATTCAATTAATTCAAATTCTTCGATTCAGCTAACAGAAACTGTTTTGCTTCAAGATATGGAATATAAAGATTTTATTTCAAAACAGAATCTTGATACCTTGACAATTAAGGTTGCTGATAAAGTTGAATTAGAATCAGGGAAAAGGGATTATATTAATTTGATTTTCCCAATTCTGACTTTAATATTAGGTTTCTTTTTGAATCGTGGATATGATTATTTTTCGCAAAAGGAAAAAATTAAAAAGGATGGACAACGATGGATTACAGAACTGAGATGTTTAGAGCAACCTCTTCAAGACCAAAAACAATCAATAGAGGATTTTTTAAAAGAACAGGCTATTGATAAATTTGATACTCCTGAATTGAAAATAAATGAAATTTTAAATTGTGAAATCTTTAAATCCTTAGACAAGACAAATCTTCTAAAATACTTAGACGCAAAAAATAAAGATTTTTATAAAGCTGTTGAATTTTCAAATAGTGTACATGGATTTATTAGCTCATTACAATACATTTCAAAAACAATCAAATCAAGGTTTAATGAATATATTGAAAATTCATCAAAGCATTTTGATTTGTTTAATGAATATCTTCAGCAACTTATGCAGAATATTGTTCAATACGGACTGAAAATTGAGCAAACAACTGGGAAAAACCCATTTGAGGATTTAACATATAAACAAATTTGGGTTTTAGTTGAAAAGTTCATTTTACCTCATTCTGAAGATGGAAATATTGAAGTTTTTAGCTTTCAAAAGAATTTTATTGTTCCTCTTAATGACTTGATTTCAAAAAATAGATTGAATGATGATTTAAGAGAAATGTCTGTTATTACTTCTAAGTGCAATATGGAAATTAAAGCACTGAGAATGGAAAAAAGATATTTAAAGGATAACTTCATCAAAATTATTTCGTACTTGGATAAATCAAAACAGAATTTAGATAAATTGATTGAGAAGATTGAATAAAATACTAAGCACAATTGAGTAGCAGCCCTATGCGCCATTAACACACCGGAACACCACCCACCCCACCGTACGAAAGCGAGCTACGCTTCCACCTTTCGTTCAAAATATTCACCGGATATTTCTCACTCAGGTGCATATACGGCGGTGCTTTAAACCATGGGAAACAGTTGGTTCATTTCCGTATTTCCGGAAATCGTTTTAAACATTGTAGCCCAAGGGATGTAATCGCACTGAACTTCATTGAGCTTCTTAATGTGCTCATGGAAACCCATTGTGCAGACTTACCCTTTACAGAGAAGCCAGAAGCCAGAGGCCAGAAGTCAGAAGCCAGAAGAGGCCAGAGGATGGATATAAATGGATATAAGTGGAAATAAATTGAAATATGTTGTGGGTGGGACTCGCCGTCTTCTCTGTGTCATGGCGTCTTTGCGTTTAATAGCACAGGGCATAGCGGATGGAATGTCTTAAATCTTACATCTAAAAATCTTAAATCTAACTATCTTTTGTTCAGTGCACAGGCCGAAGGCGGGAAAAATGGTGTTTAGAAGTTTGGGATATAACTGGATATAAGTGGAAATAAATAGAAATATGTTGTGAATGGGACTCGCCGTCTCCTCTGCAATATTGCGTCTCTGCGTTTGATGGAACAGAGCTTGGGGGACACAGCATAGTTTATGAAGCATCTAATATCTTAAATCTAATTATCTTATATCTAATCCTGGCGTCTCTGCGTTTAATAGTAAAGGGCATGGTGTCTTTAATTTTTCAACCTTTTGGTATTGCATTTTTGCACAAATTTTTGCTAAATTTAAAGTGCGCTTTGTGAAACATTATTGTTTAACATGGCCATTTTTCCGATGCGGCCGACAAAACCGTATCAGACATGAGATTCAGGCACACATATCATCACAGCTGTCTGCTCATTAAACCTGTTGATATTCACCGTCTGCTCCGGGGTGACAGGTTGAATATGATTAATCCCCGAAGTCTCATAACACAGTTTGTTGCCGGGAACACAGATCCGCCTTCATAACTCCGGCGAAAAATCATTTCGATAATTTAGGACAAACAAGTCTGCAAAAAGGTCTCGGTGTCGCGCATAAACCTCTCGGTGCTGCGCATAAACCTCTCCGAGGTCCGCATAAAGGTCTCCGAGGTGCGCACAAACCTCTCGGAGGTCCGCACAAAGGTCTCCGAGGTGCGCACAAACCTCTCCGAGGTGCGCACAAAGGTCTCCGAGTTGCGCACAAGCCTCTCGGAGGTCCGCATAAAGGTCTCCGGGCTGCGCACAAGCCTCTAAAAGGCGCGCAAAAATCGCCCGAAGGTCCCGAAAAAAATGTTTAGTAAAATTTGGCATCCCTGAAGGTCCTTCTACGCCATACAAAATTTTAAAATGGTCAATTTTTACTAAACCCTTAAAACCTAATCTAACATGAACACTGAACAAACCAATCGCCTCAACATGCTCGAGGCAGTTAACAACTACCTCGACGAGAATGCGGCGAAGTGGCAGAACATAGCCAGACTTGCTGCGGCTAAAACGGAATTGAGCCAGTTAATCGCGGCCATCAAAAGTGCTGCCGAGGCTCAGGCCGAAGCACAGGTCACCTATGGCAAAACAAAACTGGCTCTTAAAAAAGCCATCGCAGCAAAGGCCGACATTCTTAACGATGTGATCGAAGCTTACGCTCTAACCGAAGGAGATGACGAACTGGCACGCCAAATGAGCGACAGCCGGTCGGATCTCTATCGGTTACCATACAATGATTTTTACATCAAAGTAGAAGCTATCATCGACAAAGCGTCTGAACTGCAGGAAGTATTGGTGAGCGACTTCGGACTCACGGCCGAGCAAATCACCGACGTCCAGAACGACCTCAACCAGCTGCTCGAAATCAACGGCCTACCGCGTGCCTACCAAATTAAATCAAGCGTGGCTACCAAAGAGATCGAACAGCTCTTGTCGGACGCCAACGACCTGCTGAAAAACCGGATAGACAAGCTGATGTCGATTTTTAAGCGCAGCGATCCTAACTTCTATCATGGCTTCCAGAAAGCCAGAATGATTGTAGATTAAGTGCATCAAGGGCCTTCAGGGGTGTTTTTTTCAGAGGCCGGAAGCCAGAGGCCAGAGGTCAGAAGCCAGAAGTCAGAGGATGGATATAAATGGATATAAGTGGAAATAAATAGAAATAAGTGGTTTGGGGACCGAAGGCGGTGGCAGAAGGTTGATAAGAAATTAGTGGTTATTTTTTGAATTGAAAGGGGAATTATTGGAATCTTTATTATGTCACACCTACGGTGTTTCATTCACATTTTGATCCTATTCTACCATAATGGGGCTCCTAACGGAGCCCGAATATTTTCATTTAATTTCTACGAAGCAGAACAATAAAATACCGTAAGGCTTGGTCAATATGAAAGATATTTTTGGCAATGACCATTTTGTTTGTGTTCAACCGTCTTCATTAGGAGGAAAAATTTAGACACTGCATTATGTGACGATACCATTTTGGGGCTCCTGGCGGATCTTGGATTATTTTCTTTAATATCCAACTTGGCAGAACATTTAAATGCCGTAAGGCATGGCATTATGGTAAAAAATAGAATCACTAAATCAATTAATGCCGTAGGCATGACATTTTGAAAGATATTTTCGGCAATGGCACACATAGATTACAATAGTTTAACATCATCCCGGGTTCATCTTTTGCGTCTTGGCGCCTCTGTGTTTGAAAATGGTAAAAGAAAAAAAACGTCTATTTTAGGGTTAGTCATATAATGGGTAAGTCTACACTACGACACCCAACAATTTACCGTTGTAAGTAATCCAAGAAGCACTCTGCTTAAAAAATGATTCTCTTGGATAAAAGTAAACTATTATTTACCTTTGATTGGGTTTTACAAAGGGATAATTTAAGTGAAATGCTCCGAACTTTATCGACTCTTGATTAAAGATGGTTGGTATCCGATTTCTCAAAAAGGTTCACATGTAAAGATGAAACATGATACAAAACCTGGTGTGATAATTTTCCCAAACCATGGGAGTCAAGAGGTAGGTAAAGGACTGGAGAAAAAAATCCTTAAAGATGCAGGAATAAAAAAAGGATAATTATGAAAACGACAACAAAAAAAATTAAAATAATAGTTGAGAAAACCGATACCGGATTTTCCGGTTTTTGCGAAAACTATCCAATATTTACAACAGGCCGGACAATTCCCGAGTTGATTGAAAATGCATTAGAAGCAGCAAATCTCTATTTTGAGGATGATAATCTTAAATTGACACATGATAATCTTAAATTTGAGCTTGACTTTAAACAGTTTTTTCAATATTATAAAGTTCTAAATTCTAAGTTTCTGGCTGAAAAAATTGGTATGAATCCGACTCTTTTGTCTCAATATGTTCAAGGACATAAAAAACCATCTAAGAAACAAACTGAGAAAATATTATACGGGATACATCAGATCGGACAAGAATTGTCTGAGATTAATTTGATTTATAGACATTGAAATTAAATGCACTACACGCAATCAAGTAGACTGCCTATGCGCCATTAACCCACCGAAGCACCTCTCGTACCATTGTACGTACGCGAGCTACGCTCCCACCTTTTGTTCAAAATTTTCACCGGATATTTCTCACTCAGGTGCATATACGGCGGTTCTTTAAACCATGGGAAACAGTTGGTTCATTTCCGTAGTTTTGGAAATCGTTTTAAAGATGATAGCCAATGGGATGTAATCGCGCTGAACTTCATTGAGCTTCTTTATGTGCTCATGGAAACCCATTGTGCAGACTTACCCTTTACAGGAAAGCTCTAAAACAGGAAGCCAGGGGCCAGAAGTCAGAAGCCAGAAGCCAGAGGCCGGAAGTCAGAGAAGGGATATAAATAGATATAAGTGGAAAAAAATTGAAATATGTTGTGGGTGGGACTCGTCATTTCCTCTGCGTTTAATGGCAAAGGGCATGGAGCACAGGGCATAGCGGATGGGATGTCTTAAATCTTACATCTAAAAATCTTAAATCTAACTATCTTTTGTTCAGTGCACAGGCCGATGGCGGAAAAAATGGTGCTTAGAAGTTTGTGGTATAAATGGATATATGTGGAAATAAATTGAAATATGTTGTGGGTGGGACTCGCCGTTTCCTCTGCGTCTTCGCGTCTCTGCGTTTGATGGCACAGGGCCTGGTGCATGAAGTATCTTACATCTGTGAATCTAATGATCTAATTCGGCCTAACAGCTCACCTCTTTGTTGGGCATGCTAGTTTCATCCACAAAAACAAATCATTCATCAGAATAATACCCGCCACTAATCATAAAGAAGGAGCAAACAATTTCGCAGGAATCACTGAGGCCTTTCCTTTGGTGTTGTTTTGCCGTAAATTTACTTCATTGAAAGAGGGGTTAGGGAGTCATATTTTGCAAAATACATTTGTCAATACGTTATTGCAACCTTTATACCTCTCCGGTAATCAGATTAACCCATAAAATCCACATACTAAAATCGTATCGATATGCCTATTAAATCAAGTACAGGAAAATATCTTTTTCCTCTGCTATTGTTTTTCATAACCATTGGTTCGAAAGGAAATAATGTCACACTGTCGTTAACGGGTGGTTTGTTAAGCGAAGGAGATGAAATGGTAATATCCCGTTTGGCCGGAGGTTCCGTATTGATAAACCGGACACATGAAATAATTCCGGCACATTCAGTCAAAGCATATCCGGTCCGAAGCAACACCACAGAAATGACAGGTGTCGAAATAGCGCAGGCCAACGAAGGCCCCATTCTATCGGATGATGAATATAACACAGACCAGGACCGGGTACTTAACGGAAGTTCCCTCCTCGACAATGATGAAGACCCCAATGGCGACGAACTAATGATCAACACTACCCCTGTTTCGCCCCCCGAACACGGAACGCTTGTTATCAATCCAGACGGCACCTTTACCTATACACCTCATCAGGGCTTCGCAGGTACCGACAGCTTTGTTTACGAAGCGTGTGACAATGGAGACCCACCGCTATGTGCCACAGCATCGGTATCTATTTTAGTTGTTGAAGTGGCCGATCACGACAACGATGGTATCCCCACCGAAGAGGAAGGTTACATAGACACTGACAACGACGGTATTCCAAACTATCTGGACCCTGATAGCGACAATGACGGCATGGGCGATGCCGAAGAAGGGACGGGCGATTGCGACAGCGACCAGATACCGGATTACCTCGACACCGACCCTTGCTTTACGGTCCCTGAGGGTTTCTCGCCAAACGATGATGGTATAAATGAAGTTCTTAACATCAGATGGGTACAATTGTATAATCAGGTCAGCATTATGATTTTTAATCGATGGGGAAGCACGGTTTTCCGGGAAGAAAATTTTTCCGGTCAATGGGACGGTTTATCCAACACCGGAATAACCATCGGGAAAAAGTTGCCTGCCGGTACTTATTATTATATCATTACCATCGGCGACATCAATAAAAAAATCAGCGGGAATATCTATATGGCCTGGTAATAACATTCGCCAAACAAACAAAAAAATGAAGCACTCAATACATATCTGTTCAATATTGCTGTTAATATCTCTGCTGTCGGGGCTTTTGATTTCCCCAAAAGCTTTTTCTCAGCAAGAGCCCCAATACACGCAGTACATGCACAACATCTTAACCGTGAATCCTGCCTATGCCGGAACCGGCGATGCTTTGAACATGGTACTTCTTTCCCGGATGCAATGGACCGGATTGGACGGAGCTCCCCAAACCCATAATTTTTCGCTACACACACCGATACGCAAATACAAGATGGGATTGGGATTTTCTATCGTATCGGACGACTATGGCCCTGTCAACAATTTGTTTCTGAACGTCGATTACGCCTACCATGTCAATATTATGCCCAAAACCATACTTTTGATGGGTCTCAACGGAGGATTATACAATTACCATATAGGTTTAAGCTCGTTAAACACTGAAAATCCGGACCCGGCCTTCGCTCAGGATATTGACCAGAAATTTATTCCCAACGCAGGAGTGGGACTTTACCTCTATTCACCAAAATTTTTTGCGGGAGCTTCGTTCCCCCGACTTTTTCAAACCGCATTGGATGAAGAACAAGACCGGGAATCGGCATTTACCCTTCAAAGACACTTTTTTTTCATGGCCGGTTACAACATTGATATAGCACCCCAACTTATTATTAAACCCTCGCTCATCACTCGTATCACCGAAGGGGCACCCTTCTCGGCCGATTTCACGGCACGGTTTGTTTTTCAGAATACCTATACTGTCGGCCTTTCCTATCGTACCGATGACAGTTTTGCCGCAATGGCAGGGCTACAACTTAACAAACAATTAATGGTTGGATATGCGTACGATATTTCGCAAAAAGAACTGAATTCCTTTTCCAATGGAAGCCATGAATTAGTGATTCATTTCAATTTGGTCAAAACACCCAAAGAGAAGGTGGTCTCGCCCCGCAATTTTTGACCCTTAATTGGTGAACTTTAAAAAAATGACTACTTTGTACCTGAAAGGTTAAATAATCAAAGGATTAACACCTTTTTCCAAAAACAACGGGACTATACTTATGTATTAAAGGTGCGCTGAATATTTACCGCCATAAAACCGGTTTGCCCAAAAGCCTTAAAAGCTCCACCAGACTAATGAATTTGATAAAATCAAACCTTAATGAATATGGTACTCAAAATATTTCTTTTTTTCATCCTTTTCCGGGCACTGATAATTACCCCAACTATTGGTCAGGATAAAGGCAGAGAAAAGGAAGTGCCCTCCTTCTACGTCAAACGCCTAAAAGAAGCAAAACAAACGTTTGAGCTTAAGCGTTATTCCGAAGCCATATTGTTATATGAAAAACTTGACCAGCGATTTGACCTTCCCGATTCATCCAAAATAAGGCTGGCAAAAGCTTATCTTAAAACCAAACAATCACTTAAGGCCGAAGCTGTTTTAAAAGAAATTGGATTGCATCAACTTACCGGAAACGATTTATACCTTTTTGCCCTCACATTGTTGTATAACAATAAGTACCCGGAAGCGGAACAGGCCCTCGAAAAATTTCAGGCCGACAATCCGGAAGACCCGAGAACACTACGCTGGAAAAAAATGGAAATACCCCTTCGGCAGCTGCTTAATGAAAATCGATACATTGTCACTGAAGTCAACTTTAACAGCCGTTTTTCCGACTTCTCACCTCTGATTCAAAACGGCATAATGTATTTCTCTTCTGCACGCCCTACTGTTCCCTTTCTGAAAAACAAAAGCGAAGAAAATTTTCTAAAGGTATTCAGAGCCGAAAATTTTGAGAATCCGCGAGCCAATGTAAAAGTTTATGTTACAGAATTTAAAACCAGGTATAACGATGGTCCTGTCGCTTTCAATCGCTATGGAACAGAAGTTTTTATTACCCGAAATATGCCGAAATCGCTTTTCCCAAAAAGCAAAAGGCAAGAATTATTCCCGTTAGGAATATTCCACTCGATAAGAAAACCTGATGGGAGCTGGCATACACCCCAACTGCTGCCCTTTAACGCGCCATCCTATTCTTGTGCACATGCTTTTCTGACCAAAGATGGAAATCGTCTTTACTTTGTGTCGGACATGCCCGGAGGCTTTGGAAAATCAGATATCTATTATGCAGACCGTCAGTCACATGAATGGGGGCAACCGGTAAATCTGGGTCCCGAAATCAATACCGAAGGAAACGAAATGTTTCCCTTTGTGGATGACGAAACAAACTTATTCTATTTTACATCCGACGGGCATCCGGGTTTAGGTGGACTTGATTTATTTGTAGCCAAAAATATTGAAGGGAAATATGTCGTTAAAAATATGGGCCCGCCTGTCAATTCATCGAAAGATGACTTTTCCATTTTTCTGAATCCTGGAGGCAACGACGGTTACTTTGCATCCAACCGTCCCGGCGGTACCGGAAGCGATGATATTTATCAATTCAAAACCATTAAACGCATCATTTTTGAACCTTCAAAGAAATCTTACCACGGCATTGTGTTGGATCAACTAACTCAGGAAACTGTTCCCAATGCCATACTTGGTATTTTGGACAAAGATGGTAATTTCATCCACGAAGCAACAGTCGACAAAAATGGAACTTTCTTTCTGCCGGATACTGTTCCTTCAGAAATAACAATTTTTGCTGCAGAAGAGTATTTCTTTCCCTATGAACAAACTTTCTCTCTCAGCAACCCGGGCGATACAATTTTTGTAAGATTAAAACCCAAACCGGCTTATGGTGTTACCGGCAGGGTTATCAGTCATTCGAGTCAATTTCCGGTACCCAATACAAGCCTTTTCATCTATTCCAACAATATTATTACCGACACCCTCAAAACCACCAATGATGGTTTGTTTAAATTAAAACTACATCCATTTACCGATTACACATTTATGTTTTACAAAAAGGGATATTTCCCCCTTGTCATATCCTATTCTACATTGGGCATCGATACGGGATATGTCGACCTGGGCAATATAAACCTGCCTGCTATCAGTAGGGCTACCCTCAATAAAACATTTGAAATAAATATTTCCTTTATGGGCAATACCTTAAATACTGCCGATGCTACTCTGCCACTACTGGATGGTTTTGCCCAATTGTTGACCGATAATCCTTCATATAAGATGGAAGTGAGAGTTCATACCAGCTCAAGAGGTGCTGCCGATTTAAATCTAAAAATCTCAAAACAAAGGGCAATGGCAGTTTCATCATACTTGATTAATATGAATATTGACTCTTCACGCATCATCCCTGTTAGGTATGGAGAAACATTATTGAAAAACCGTTGTAAAGACAATATCCCTTGTACAGAAGAGGAACACCTGCAAAATGAACGAACCGAAATATTATTGCGGCAATAGTTGATAAATATTTAATTTATATTCATCAGTTTGACTGCAGATATCAGCGATAGCGGCCCTTCCTATTTTAAAGAACCCAAATTCAACAGAAAATTAGGTTCTTTAGACAAATGCATTCGTCAGAAAAATTAATTTTAGTATCTTAGAAGCGAATCGGACATAACATAAAAAAAATATAAAGAGAACTTTAAATACGCCGGTTTAGTTTCATAAATGGTAAATAATAACAGTCAATACCGACGATGATTCTTTCAATTGAAAACATATTATTAGTTGGCTCAATATTATTGCTGATAAGCATAATTGTAGGTAAAACATCGTTTCGTTTCGGGATTCCCACTTTGATACTCTTTTTGGTCATAGGGATGCTGGCCGGCTCTGATGGTATTGGAGGAATTCAATTCGATGACCCGGCCCTGGCTCGTTTTATAGGTGTTGTATCACTAAACTTTATCCTATTTTCGGGAGGATTGGACACCAACTGGCAGTCGGTCAAACCCATTCTTTGGCAAGGGATATCGTTATCTACGCTGGGAGTCTTTCTGACCGCTATTAGTCTTGGATTATTCGTTTGGGCAATAACGGATTTCAATATCTACGAAGGCTTGCTTTTGGGTGCCATTGTTTCTTCGACCGATGCCGCCGCCGTATTCTCAATATTACGTTCCAAAAAACTGGCACTTAAGGATAATCTGCGCCCGACGCTTGAGTTGGAAAGCGGTAGCAACGACCCTATGGCTTATGTTTTAACTATCTCTTTTCTTAACCTTGTTATAAATCCCCAAGATAGCGTATGGTCGGTAATCCAAATTTTTCTATTGCAAATGACCATAGGCGGACTATTTGGATACCTTTCCGGCAGAGTTAGCAAATATATCATTAACAAAATAGACCTTGATTTTGAGGGACTTTATCCGGTATTGGTCATTGCCCTTATGTTTATTACTTATTCTTTTACGGATGCGGTAGGCGGTAACGGTTTCCTGGCAGTATATATTTGTGCCGTTTATTTGGGCAATAAACAATTTATCCATAAAAACAGTATACTTCAGGTTTATGACGGTCTGGCCTGGCTGGTGCAAATAGTCTTATTTTTAACGTTAGGGCTGCTGGTTTTCCCGTCTGAGATTATCCCGGTTTTAGTGCCCGGAATCCTTATATCTTTATTTTTAATATTGGTAGCCCGACCTGTTAGCGTTTTGCTTAGTTTAATACCATTTCGGATGACTTTCAGGCGTCGTCTTTATGTAAGCTGGGTAGGACTTCGCGGTGCAGTACCTATCGTTTTCGCCACCTATCCGCTATTAGCCGGAATCGACAAAGCGGGGATGATTTTTAATATTGTTTTTTTCGTATCGCTCACTTCTGTGTTGATTCAGGGAACCACATTAACAGTTCTAGCCCGATGGTTAAAGGTAGTTCTACCTGAAAAAATAAAACCGCAAAAAAGCAACCTGGAAATACTCACTTCCGAAGAAGCAAAAAATATGATTAGAGAAATTAAGGTTCCGGAAGGGGGCATCGCTGTCGGGAAAAAAATTGTTGAGTTGAATTTTCCAAAATCAGCCATTATCGCCATCATAAAAAGAGGCAACAAATATATCACACCTAACGGGAATACTGTACTGGAAGCAGGTGATAACCTGGTGATTTTATCAGACAGTCCCCAAAGCATTAAAGAAGTAACAAATTGTTTGGGAACCAACCATAAAACACATACAGAAAAGAATATCTGATTGCATTATCTGATTTTTTTGGCTGTGCGGTATTATCAATCCGAAATGAAAATCTTTTACACTATCATATCTAACCCACTTATTAGTTAAACAAAACAAAAGACCAATGCAAAATATACTAACTACTGAATTCTGGGATAAACTCCTTTCCGCAATTTTCGACTGGGTCATAACCGAACTTCCGGGAATCCTTATCTTGCTTTTAATTCTGTTTATTATTCTTCGAGTTGTCAGATTCTCTGTTTCTCGGCTTAAAAATTTATTAATCAAACGGGCAGAACATGATACTTCGATAGATACCCGGGAAGCTGAAAAAAGAATTAATACCCTTACGGGGATTGTTCAGGGACTGGTGCGCGTGGTCTTATATTCTGTATTTATCATGATGATCCTCAGTAAATTCGGGATTGATGTAGGGCCTATACTTGCCAGTGCAGGCATTGTGGGACTGGCTGTAGGGTTTGGTGCCCAGGAACTTGTAAGAGACTACATCTCTGGTTTTTTTATGCTACTCGAAAACCAGGTAAGGACTGGAGACGTAGTCATTATTAACGGTACTGGAGGATTGGTAGAAAAAATTGAATTGCGTACCATTACTTTACGAGACCTTGACGGAGTAGTACATATTTTCCAGAACGGGAAAATTAATACCCTATCCAACATGACCAAGGAGTGGTCAGCAATGGTTTTCAACATTGGAGTAGCCTATAAAGAAGATGTAGACCAGGTAATGGAAATCATGAAACAGGTTGGAGAAGAATTGCAAAAGGATCCCAAACATGGGCCTGAAATTATTGAACCCATTGAAATTTTAGGCCTCGATGAATTTGCCGACAGTGCTCTTATTATCAAAGCAAGATTAAAGACAAAGCCAATAAAACAGTGGAATGTCGGCAGAGAATATCGCAGAAGATTAAAAATTGCTTTCGACAAACACAATATTGAGATACCTTTCCCCCATACTACTATCTATTGGGGCGAGGAAATTAATCCTCTTCACCTAAAAATCAATGCGGAAAAACAGAATTAAATCCTCCCTCCAGCCTGCATGCCATTTGATACTATTTATTTAGCTCATTGGTCGGATGAAACTTGCATGACCTATATTTTATACTTTTTCTAGTTGTTACCAACCTTCTTGGTTATGCTCGTTACATCTGACCACAATCCCCGCAAACTTTGACCAACACCTTAATAACTCTGACTAAAGACCTAATTCCTATAATCGAAAAGCACTTTTTTTACTACCAAGCAATTTTACACATGGAGTTTTTTCAATCTAACACCTAAAACCTTTTTAAACAAGCGTCGTATATAATAATCAGGATATGTCTTGCGTTAAATAGAATTATATGGAAATTGTTCTCTTAAATATAGTTTTGGTAACAGTTTGTTTTTGGGGATAGTTTTACAAACACCCCCAAAAACACACAAATACAAGGTTTTATTAATCTTAAAGAGCGTCTTAAAAACACAATACACAAAAAGAAGAAACGAAAAATCACAAAAAACAATCAATCGATTTAATTAACAAAATTCACATATAAAAAATCATTTTGTTATTAATATTTTTCATGAACCGAAAAATGAAACAAACATAATGAATTAATTTAACACATATATGACATGCGTGTTTCAGACAAATTATAAAACACAAAACCCACAGCCTTCATATAATAATTTATGAAATAATTAAGACCAGCCCTTTTATGGAATATTGAAATGCTTGAAACAGTATAGCCAACGAAGCGAGAATTGACAAAGTCAATCAAAAGTCTAATTTTAACCGACCCACTATGATGAAATTTTATACTTTTTTACTCATAAGCTTTGGGCTTTCGTTTTTATTACCACAAAAAGCTACATCTCAGATAGATACAATTTTCTGGTTTGTAGCACCCGAAGTAACCCATAATCATGGCGACAATCCTGTTTCGTTTCGCATCACAGCCCTTGACCAACCGGCCAATGTAACCATATCGATGCCTGCCGCCGGCTTTTCTTAAACTATCTCGATCCCTGCCAATACCCAATATAATTATGAAGGTCTTAGCGACCTTGACCTAATAGAAAACCGTCCGGCCGACCAGGTCTTAAACAAGGGAATACTTATTACCTCTGATGTTGACATAACCGTTTATTACGATGTAGCACCCTCTAACAATCCTGATAAATTTACACTCAAAGGCAATAATGCTCTGGGAACCGAATTTCTGGTCCCATCCCAGAATGCCTTTGACAACCATAACTTCTCAACACCTGCCAGAGAACGTGTATCGACATAGTTGCCACTCGTGACGGAACAAAAGTTCAGGTTGTGCTTGCCGATGACGTCATAGGCCATAGCGCCGGCGATACCGTTATTATCACGCTAAATAGAGGACAAACCTACTCTTTTGTGGGAACGGATGCCGGCGAACAGGCCGCCCGACATTTAGGCGGAACCGAAATTACATCCAATTACCCCATCGCAGTCACCATATCCGATGACTCTATTGAACGACCTACCGACCCCGGCCACTGGGATTTAATAGGTGATCAGCTTATTCCGGTCGACTTGCTTGGCACCGAATATATTGCCATGCACACCCTTTATGGCCAAGACATTACTACCGACCAGAAAGTTTTCGTAATGGCAGTAGAAGATGATACATACCTGGCGGTGAACGGTTCATATAAAGCTACATTACAACGAGGCGAACTCCATGAACTTAACATCGGCGGAAATGCTTTATACATAACATCGGATAAACCTATCTATGCATACCAGGTAACGGGAATTCCGCCCATTAACAACGGCAAAGCAACTCGTGGAACCGAACTGGGTAGTGCCATTTTGCCGCATGTTAAATGTACCGGTTCAACGAGTGTTTCTTTTACCCGAGTATTAGGCGACAGGTTTTATGTTCAATTAATGGTTAAGGAAAGTCACCGAAATAACTTTACCATTAGAGGACCAAATGACTCCAACGATCTTAATCCTTCAAAATACTTGGATAATATACAATGGATACAAGTTCCAGGGACCGGGCAAAATGGTGAAGAGCCCTGGTATTCGGCAGTTGTACAAATGGGCTGGAAAAATGGGGAAGGAATCGCCACCGGAAATCCTTACACGATAGAAAACACCGGTCTCTTTCACATGAGCATACTTGATGAAAACAGTATTAGCATGAGCTTTGGTTATTTTTCTGATTACAGTTCGTTACGAATAAACGGATTAACCATGGCTTGTGAAGGAGAAACCATTACTCTTAGTACTCAAGACCCTATGCGCTCTTACTACTGGTTTTATGAAGACGACCCTTACAATTATATCTCTACCGATCCGTCAATAGATATCACCCAATCCGGGTTATATTGGGTAAGAGCTGAAGTAATGGCCGGTGAATGTTATTTAACCGATTCTATTAATGTAGAATTTCGCATCCCCACCTTTTCCTTAGGTAACGACACCGTAGTTTGTCCCGGAGAAACCGTAACTTATACTGTTTCCTCAACAAATCCCGATGATCTTTATTATTGGGAACCGGGCGGCATTACCAGTGACACCTACTCCGTAACACCCGATCCCGCAGAAGTTATTGATATAACACTTACCATAACAGATGACCTGGGATGTTCTTCTTCCGATACAGTTACCGTAACGGGATTTACACCACCTGAAATAAATTGGAATATTTCAGATAATGAAGTTTGCGAAGGAGATACACTTCGTACAACCGTTACCGACATGCTTCATTATCAATGGACAATAAATGGTGTTGCTAATCCGGAAGATACATTAAGTTATGTTATCGCACAAAATTCCGGCACATATGAACTAACGGTATGGGACGAACATATGTGTAGTCAAACTCAATCCATTGACCTCACGGTACACCCTGTCCCAACCATAAACCTGTCAGATCTTTGGGAATGCCCGGGTAATACCGGAACGTTCTTCTTAAGCGGGTATACATCCTATCTCTGGCACAATGGGTCTACCAGTTCATCCATCACCTTGGCACAATCAGATACTGTATGGGTAAAAGTAACCGACAGCCATGGTTGTAGTGCCTCTGACACGGCCTATTTTGGAATTTACAATGAACAAGTTTTTACCTTTGGGAACGACACCAGCGTTTGTGAAAATGACGATATAACCATTGTGGCCAATGCCACCAATGTGATGCCCAATTCATACCATTGGTCTTTTGACAACGGTTCCGGGCCTATAAATTTAAGCACCACAACCAATCAACATGTAATTACCAATGCCATACCGGCCGATGAAGGCACTTATACCGTTACAGCCATCGACAATAACGGTTGCAATATTTCAGGTTCATTCTATCTGGATGTTCAGGAGGTACCGGTTATTGGCATCTCCAGTGAAGTAGATATATGCGATGGCAATTTAATGAAGATAGAAGCCAATGGTCATAGTTTCGTTGCATTTGAATGGATTGAAACAAGCGACCCGACCAATATTCTTAGTACCGAAAATTATATTTTAATTGGTTCGGCAGGTGAATATCAATTAACAGCCACACAGGCCAACGGCTGTAGAGCAATAGAAACAACTGATGTCAATGTTTGGAATAATCCTTATTTCGACCTGCCCGACACAATGGTATTTTGTCCCAACATTGATGTTTCCGTTGACATGACCACTCCACCGGGATGGTCATCGCCCCAACCCATATCGGCCGATAAAACACCAAGAGATCACAAATGGTACACTATGAATGACAATGGGGATTTGATCCTTTATCATACAGGACCTGACCTGGGCGACAAAGACCCCAACAGTAATCCCGAACCGGGAATATATTTCCTCGAAGTCAGAGACCGACTCTGCCAATTTTTAGATAAAGTTGAAATTAGTTATCATAACCTTACCCCAATAGCTATTGACAACGTTGAAGTTTGTGACAATGAGCCTTATACTCTTGAAATTCCAACGTCTCTGACACCAAGTGTATCTTCTTACCAGTGGGAACAAATCTCGACCACCTCTACCGGCTCACCAAACAATAACTGGACAGTCACAGAAGCCGGAGATTATGCGTTGCATATCACCGACCTAAACGGTTGCACTAACTCCGATACTATGACAGTTAGTCATTTGCCCTCGCCTATATTTAATTTGGGGATCGATAGGGAAAAATGTTTTGGCGATACGATTATGATAGCGACCAATTCTTCATTTACCCGATATGAATGGAATGGAAACACTGCCGATGGTCAACCCAACTTCATTGAAACCCTAAACAGCGGGAATTACAGCCTTCGCGTATGGAATGATTATGGCTGTTCTTCTTTACAACAGGTGAATATCACAGTTAATCCCTTGCCTTCTATTGATCTGGGACCCGACATTCAAGGATGTGCCGGAGAAGTTGCAACACTCACGGTTCCTAATTATCCCCAAATATACTGGTCTAACGGTGAAACAAATGTGACCAGCATTATAGTAGAACGGGGACAACATCATGTTAAAGTAATTGATGAACATGGATGTGTTGCTACAGATACCATGAACCTTGTATGGTTTCCTGTTCCAAAAATTGAACTTGGTCCTGATATTTTTATCTGTCCGGTAGAATATCCAATATCAATCGAAGCACCAGAAGGTTTTCAGAGCTACCAATGGCACAATGGCAGTACAGACAGGATTATAACCGCCAATTTAATGGATACTCTTAATAAAGTAACTGTTACTGATATTAATGGCTGCCGGGGATGGGACACGAAGGTGGTTGCCCTTTTGGCAGAACCCCCATATTCGCTAGGAAACGACACCTCTGTTTGTGAACCCAACGTACTGGTATTAGATGCCGGCTCTGAAATTATTACAGAGTATGCAGGAGAACAACAGATCACGCCGATTCAAAGTTACCTATGGAGTAATGGTACTACTACCCAAACCGATACTATAAATCAAACCGGATACTATTGGGTAGAAGTATTTGATGGCTGTCACTACGTAAGGGATACCATACATGTAGATGTTTTCCCTTCTCCGGAAATCGTTCGACTGGACACCACCTACTATGGACAAGTTACTGTATATGTTGAAAATGGTACTCAACCTTATGGCTATGCACTGGACAACACCTATGATTTTCAAGACGACAATACGTTTACAAATATTCCTAATGGCGACCATGAGATACTGGTAGAAGACGCCAATGGCTGTCGTACATCTACAATTTTCAACGTTAATTTGGATTTTGACATCGAAATTCCGGACTTTTTTACCCCAAACAATGATGGATATAACGACACATGGAAAATTGAAGGGATAGAGCGCCTGCCTGAATCAACGATCTCTATTTTTGACAGATATGGAAAATTATTGAGACAATATAAAGTTTCCGAGTCGATTGAATGGGATGGCGAATACCTTAACAAACCTGTACCTTCAGACGATTATTGGTATGTTATTATTCTTAAGCCCATAAATAAAATCATAAAAGGACATGTAACCGTTAAGCGATAATAATAGAAATTCCCCGGATAATTGCTTTTGAGGTTGCCAATAATTCCACAAAAGCAAAATCCATAAACCCCAAAACCCCTCTAATGATAATGAAAAAATTGGTTCTCGTTATTGGAATTCTATTAATAGCTGCTGTTTCATCAGCTCAAAAATACTTCATAACCAATCAATATGTATACGATTTGTTTTTAATTAATCCGGCAGATGCCGGAAATAACAATGACTGTATTACTTTTAACGGATTCTATCAAAAACAGTGGTTTGGGATTGATCTGGCCCCAACCACGCAATTGTTTGCTTTTCAAACCCCTTTAGGATTAAACGTTGGATCGGGAACCTACATATTTAATGATCGTAACGGCAATTTTAAAAGAATGGGCGCCCAACAATCTCTGTCGGTTGAAGTTAAGCTATGGAAGAACAGACGCGGATTTGGCACATTACATTTTGGTCTTTCCGCATTTTTAGAACAAAGTTCAGTTGATTACAGCGGTTTTTCTGACGACGCTGCTTTAGATCCCATAATTTCAGGTTCACGTGAAAGTGGTACCGGATTTAACACCAACACGGGCTTGATGCTAGAAGTTAACAATTATCATATAGGAGTGGCTTTATCCAATATTTTAGATCAAAATAATCCTATGTATCAATCGGATTGGGAGCCCAAAACAGGTCCGGACCTTCACCTTCATGCAGGAACTTCCTGGAAAGTCCCGGATAGAGATATTTATATTGACCCACTTATTTATTATCGACAAAACAGCATGAAGGACACCAGGTTCGATGCCAACCTAAAACTTTATATGCCCACACTGGATCCAAACCTTGCTTTTTGGGGAATCTTAGCCTACCGAAGAACCATGGATGAACAACTGGGAAAAGATTTAGGATTGGCAACTACCTTTGGCCTTGACTACAAACACTTTTCCTTGGGAATAGAGCATCAGTTAGGACTCACGGAAGCCCAGAAAAGATTTGGAAGCGCATTAATACTGGTAGCCGGTTATCGTATATGTACCGATAAGAAAAAGAAAGCATTGCCATGTACTCAAAAAGATGTTATTATAAAAGCAGCCAAAAGAGATCCTAACCGAGGCCTCAGAGGAATTAAAGATCCCACCAAATAATTACCTTTTTAAGTGGTTTTTCAAAATCCTTAATTTAATTTTAACAGGTTCAATCATAAAATGATAAAATGGACGTTTGCAAATGGCTATCAATAATTGGTTCTTTTTTTTTCCTGGCTTTTCCTTTAAAAGCAGGAAATCATTTTCCACGAAATTTCAATTCGCACCAACAATCTGTTACGGCCAATCACGATTATATCAACATGATAGAAAATACCACCTGGACCATCTCTGTAATTAACAACGATTATGGTTTAAGTGAAGGAATTTCATCGCTGGAAATTATCACACCCCCTCAACATGGGACTGCTGTAGTTTTAGAAGATAATGACATTCAATACACCCCTAACGAAGGATTTATTGGTAAAGATCAACTAAAATATCGCATATGCAATACCTATAACGAATGTGATGAAGCTATTGTCTACATTAACGTAGAAGATTACGATTTTATACCTGAAGCGATTAATGATGAGGTGACATTCTACAGCGATTCCAATTTGGTTTTTGACGTTTTAACAAATGACAAATACCTTTTTGACAAACCACTTCAATTAAAAATAATCCAGGACCTCAATTATGGTTTTGCCACCGTCACCGAGGATTTAAAAATTAAAGTAGAAATCACCAGTTATTTCCTGGAAACAGATTCCTTAATTTATCAGGTGTGCGATAAAGAAGGCGATTGTGACCAGGCTCTTATGTATCTTAAACTTAGCAGTGAATCCTCAGGGTTAATTATTCCGGAGGCTTTTTCGCCTAACGGGGATGGCTTTAATGACTATTTTCGTATACCTGCTTTCGATTATTACGAGAACAGGTCTATTTCGGTTTTTAATCGTAACGGAATTTTGGTGTTTGAAAGTAAGAACTATAACAACAAATGGGATGGATTTGGAAATCAGGGACCTGTAAAAGGGAAAAAAGTTCCTCCCGGAATTTATTACTATATCATAAAAATTGGGAATAATCATCAACAATTTAAAGGAAGTATTTATATTAGCTACTGAATAAAATTAAAATTATCAAGGGCATTATGTTTTATATTGGTAAAATTTTTCTCACGTAAGCCGGATAAAGCCCGAATGAATTTTTATCCGCCTGAATGTTGCATAAGTTACTGATTAGATGAGACACGCATGACAGAAATTTAGACATTTTCTTTTAAAGCTATCACTCATTGTCATGCTTGTTTCTTCTGAAAATAAATCATTGAGATTTGCCAGAAACATGCCCATTTTTTATAATCGCACAGATTTCTGTCAGAAATAAAAACCAAGAGGATCAAACATGAAAGGATGCGGGTGCATTGCGTTGTTGATATTAACACTCTGTCAGGGAATTTTCCTAAATTCTTTAGGACAGCAGAGCACCCTTATGAACTATGCCGTAATTCATCCTTTGATTCTCAACCCCGCATTGGCCGGTACCCGCAATTCTGTGGCCATCGACCTTTATACCCGTCAGCAATGGTTAGGCATAGAAGATGCACCTTCTTTTTACTCGGCCGCCATGGATTTCCCAATCAATGAATCGATGGCCTCTTTAGGTTTTGGTGGCTGGTCTGAACAAACCGGACCTCTAATGTACAACCGGCTGTTTATTGATTATGCATATTTGGTAAGAGTTTCCCGAAGAGCATTTCTCTCTCTTGGCATCCGGGCAGGGGCCGATCACTTTAACTTAAACCTTAACCAACTTCAAATTATTGATTACAATGATCCGGAATTTTCCGGTGCTATTCAAAATGAATTCAGACCTTCGTGGGGAACAGGTATCTGGTTTTACACACCCACTGTATTCTTAGGTGTTTCATTGCCTCACCGTCCTTTAAGCAATATATCCTGGGCGTCAGAAGCCGCCCGGGGATTTGAATCGGCTCACGAAACCGACCTACTTGGCGGGCTACATTTTAACGTGGCAAAAAAAACAAAAATTACAATTTCAGCCCTGCATCGTTTCGTCCAAAATGACATCGCTACCACAGATTTGGGATTTTTAGTGCAACATTCCCAAGGGTTAAAATATGGTCTTATCTATCGTCCGAATATTGCTGTTGCAGCTCTCTTTGGCTTAAATATCACAGATGAAATCGGCTTTTTCTATTCTTACGAAACCTCTCTCGACCGAAGCCAACCCATCGTAAAAAATGGCTCTCACGAATTATCCATCTTATTCAATTTTACCGGTTGGATTAAATACAACCGCGACCGACTTTTCAAAAGGAAAAAAGTAGAAAAAGAAGAACTTAACTCCATCCGATACTTTTAAGCCAACCTAACAATAATCTATCCATTTGTTGCTAATCACCTTTTTTTACTGTAATATAGAGAATTATAACTTTTACATTTTTCTATGCTCGATAAAAAACAAGAAGTATGGCCCGGAAGACCGTACCCGCTGGGAGCCGTTTACGATGGTAAGGGAGTTAACTTCGCCCTGTTTTCCGACAATGCCTACGGGATAGACCTCTGCCTATTTGATGACCAGAATAAGGAAACCCGAATTAAAGTTAATGAACGCACCCATAACCAATGGCATGTTTACCTGCCTGGTATAAAACCCGGCCAAAAATATGGCTATCGCGTCCATGGCCCTTATGAACCTCAAAAAGGCATTCGTTTTAACCCTAATAAACTACTCATCGATCCTTACGCCAAAGCACTTGATGGAATGGTTCAGTGGGATGATGCGCTTTTCGGATATTTACCGGGAATGGATGACGATGAAGCAGCCTATAACGAAAGTAACAGCGCCCCGTTTGTTCCCAAATGTTTGGTGGTGGATGATTATTTTGACTGGGAAAACGACCAACGACTAAACATTCCGCTTCATGAGACAATAATTTATGAAACCCATGTCAAAGGGTTCACAAAGTTAGCATCTCACATCCCTGAAAACATTAGAGGGACCTTTGCCGGTATGGCTCATTCGGAAAGTATAGAATATCTCAAAAAAATAGGTGTCAACGCCGTTGAATTGATGCCAATACATCAATCGGTTACGGAATATCATCTGTTTAAGTTAGGGTTAACCAATTACTGGGGCTACAATACCATAGGCTTTTTCGCACCCGATGTCAGGTTTTCATCTTCGGGTGCTGAAGGAGGTCAGGTCAATGAATTTAAACAAATGGTTAAAGACCTCCACAATGCCGGGATAGAAGTAATTTTAGATGTTGTTTATAACCATACTGCTGAAGGCAACAATCAGGGACCAACTTTAAGTTTCAGAGGTATTGATAACAAATCATATTACCGACTATCCGGCGACGACCCGAGATTTTATGTGGATTATACAGGAACCGGAAATACCCTTAACACAGTACATCCCACAGTGTTGAGACTAATTATGGACAGCCTTCGATACTGGGTAACTGAGATGCATGTAGACGGCTTTCGCTTTGACCTTGCGCCTGTTCTGGCCCGTGAATTTAATGATGTTGATAAATGGGGTTCCTTTTTCGATGTATTGCATCAAGACCCGGTACTGTCACAAGTGAAACTAATTGCTGAGCCATGGGATTTGGGCGAAAACGGATATCAGGTTGGCAATTTCCCTGCGGGATGGATGGAATGGAATGCCAAATATCGCGATTGCATCCGTCGTTTCTGGCGAGGCGATAACGAGGTATTACCCGAATTGGCCAACCGACTTACCGGAAGCTCTGACCTGTATTTCGATAACTGGCGAACCCCTACAGCCAGTATTAACTTCATTACGGCTCATGATGGCTTTACCTTAGCCGACCTGGTAGCTTACAATGAAAAACATAACGAGAAAAACGGTGAAGAAAATAAAGATGGTGAAAGCCATAACCTTTCATGGAATCATGGTGCCGAAGGACCCACTGATGATCCCGCTATTCAAAAGTTACGCAGGCAACAAATTATGAATTTTATTTCCACACTATTTTTGTCTCAGGGCGTTCCCATGCTTGTAGCCGGTGATGAATTGGGGAAAACCCAGCAAGGCAACAATAATGCCTATTGCCAGGATAATGAAATTTCATGGATTAACTGGGATAACGCAGACCTACCATTAATTGATTTCACTTCAAAACTTATTCATTTCCGGAAGAACCATCCCGTCTTTTGCCGCCGAAAATGGTTTAAATACCAACCAATAAGAGGGAAAGATGTTACCGATATTGAATGGTTTACACCTGACGGCATTGAAATGAGTGAGCAACATTGGAACGAAGCCTTCGCCAAAACTCTGGGCGTTTTCCTTTCAGGACTAGGCGTAAGAGCTGTTTCTGATAAAGGTGTACCACTGGTTGATGACAGTTTTTTCATAATCATTCATTCCCGTGCCGAACCTGTTTCATTTATTCTCCCCAATGAAAAATGGGGAAAACAATGGATAAAAATTCTTGATACCTCTCAACAATCTTTTAATGAAGAAGGCCTGGAGGCACCCATGAAATCCGGACAGAAAATTGAAATACAAGAACGTTCTTTTATCCTATTCCGTGAAATTTCTTCATCAATTTAATTCTATCAGTTTGAGTTTATATCGTGAAAAAAAATGTTAATACCAAAAGTTCGTTCAACGCTGTCCCGGACGAAACAAAGGAAACCTTAGTTTACTCAAAATTGTCTTTACCAAGAAAAGCCGGAATTTTATTGCATATCACATCCCTCCCCGGTAAATATTTTTCCGGTGATTTTGGACAGGAAGCTATTGAATTTATCGACTTTCTCTATAACTCCGGACATTCAGTTTGGCAGGTGTTACCTTTTACACCCACTTCGGCCTTAACCAAATGGTCGCCTTACAGCTCTGAATCGGTTTTTGCCGGCAATATTCTATTTATCAGTCCTGAAAAACTTGCAGAAAAATACCGGATTGATGCTCAGGAACTGAAATCGTTTAAATCGAAACCATCCAACCGTGCTCATTTTTCAAAAGCCCTCAATTGTCGTATTAAACTCACTTTCAAAGCGTACCAAACTTTTCTAAACACACAAAATTCAATAGAACATACCGAATTTGAAAAATTTTGTCTCAAAGAAAATTATTGGCTCAACGATTATGCTCTTTTTGTACTGCTAAAACAACGCTTTAACAATAGCCCCTGGTTTCATTGGCCCGAAGAGTTTAAAAACCGACATTCCGCAACCTTGGCAACTTTCGCTTCTGAAAACCATGACGCCCTCATGTTGGAAAAGTTTAGACAGTATCTTTTTGCGACCCAGTGGCAAGAATTAAAAAACTACGCTCATCAATTAAATATTGAAATTATTGGTGATATCCCCATTTATTGCTCATACAATAGTGCCGATGTTTGGGCTCATCCTCATTTGTTCAAGCTAGACTCCGATAAAAGCATGCAGGTTATTGCCGGAGTTCCACCCGATTACTTCAGCAAATCCGGGCAATTATGGAATATGCCCACATATCAATGGCTAAATCATGAAAAAGAAAATTTTAACTGGTGGGTTAATCGCATCCAAAAAAACCTGGAATGGTTTGATAAGGTGCGGCTCGACCATTTTCGGGGCTTTGCTTCGGCATGGGAAGTACCGGCCAAAGCCTCAACAGCAGAAAAAGGACAATGGGTAAAAGGTCCCGGGGAAACATTCCTTTCTCTCCTGCAAAAAAAATTTCCTGACATGCCATTTATTGCCGAAGACTTAGGAGATATTGACGATAATGTGTATCAACTTAGAGATAAATTCAACCTCCCCGGAATGGAAGTATTACAATTTGCCTTCGGGAAAGATATGCCTGATTCGCCACATATCCCTCACAATCACAAACCTAAAAATGTTGTATATACAGGTACGCACGACAACAATACCATAAAAGGATGGTATAAATATGAAATCAATAAATCCACGAAAAAACGTATTCAACGTTATATTGGATGTCCGGTAAATAACAAAAATATCCATCAGTTATTCGTCCGAATGGCATGGGCATCCCCATCGCAATTGTCCATCGTTCCGGTTCAAGATATTTTGGGAAAAGGAATTAAATCAAGAATAAATAATCCTGGTACAAAAAAAAACAACTGGACTTGGAGATTAAAATCTTTAAAAAATTTAAATATATTAGCAGTTGAAATTAAAAAGGCATTTAACGCTTATGGGCGATCGAGAAACTGACCCTCCCTAATCTTTGCTTTTTATACTTCCATTAAAATCTTATTTACATTTTTTAGAAAGACTTAAACACCCTTAAGCACACATAAACAATTGATTACCAAAAGACTCATCAAACCTAAACACCTGCGATGGAAAATAATCCCACAAAAAATAATTTTTTTGACCAGGCCACCCTCGACCGTTTTTGTATCGACCATGCCGGAATAGGCATTTTCCAAATATCGGAAGAAACCGGGCAGATTCTTAACGTAAACCGTAAAGTTTGTACCGATTTGGGATACACTAGGGAGGAACTGCTCAATATGACTATTTTTGAACTGGACACCGCTTTCTCCGATGGCGATATTGAAAAATGGCGACAACATCGGCAAAATATTAAGGAAAGAGGGGGAGGAACCATTGAAAGCTTCCACAAGTGTAAAGATGGGTCTGTCATTCCGGTCGAAGTAACCATTACTTACATTACATTTCAAGGTAAATCCTTAGCTTTTTCATTTTCAAAAAATATTTCAAAACGAAAAAAAATAGAAAATGCCCTAAAGAATAGTGAAAAACTCTTCAGAACAACATTATATAGCATTGGCGATGGAGTTATCACTTGCGATTTAAACGGAAATATCCAAAACATCAATAAAGTGGCTGAAAACCTTACCGGGTGGATTGAGAAAGAAGCCAAAGGCCTTCCCCTGGAAAAGGTCTTCAGAATAATTAATGAACATACCCGAAAAAAGGTAATAAATCCGGTTGATAAAGTCTTTGCCGAAGGTAAAATCGTTGGCCTGGCCAACCACACACTTTTAATATCGAAAGATGGCCGCAAAATACCCATCGCCGACAGTGGGGCACCCATTTTTTCTGATGAAGGAAATATCACAGGAGCAGTCCTGGTTTTCCGTGACCAAACAGAAGAACGGCAACAACAACGAGAGCTGGAAAAAAGCAGAAATTATCTTTCTACCTTAATGAACAACTTACCGGGAATGGCTTTTCGGTGTAAAAATTTCCCTACCTGGAACATGGAATATGTCAGCAAAGGATGTGAAGAGCTCACCGGCTTCAAACCCGAAGAATTTATACAAGAGGACCAAATATCTTTTTCCAGCCTTATCCACCCTGAGGATTTATCCCAAATATGGGAAACAGTACAAAACGCAATCCAAAAGAAGAAACCCTATCAAATCGAATACCGAATCCGTACTAAGGATGGAACGGAAAAGTGGGTATGGGAAAAAGGTGAAGCTGTATTTTTTGAAGGTAACAAGGTTGATGTTATTGAAGGATTTATTACTGACATCACCGAACGAAAAAATTTTGAAAAGAAACTGAAAGATAACGACCAATTAAAGACCGCGTTCCTGCAAAATGTGTCCCATGAAATACGCACCCCTCTCAATGCTATATTAGGGTTCTCGGAACTGGTAAAACTGAATGATATCCCTCAAAAAGAAAAGAATGATTATCTTGACATCATACAATCGAACGGTCAAAAGCTGCTCAATATTCTAAATAACGTCCTTGAACTTTCTAAAATTGAAACCGGCGATATTGTTATAACCCCAACCCGGTTCCAATTAAACAGCCTATTTAATGAATTACTTTCCATATTTTCTATTCAAGCTCAGGAAAAAGGTCTGAAATTGATTTTTTCTAAGGCCGACACGAATAATCTCACTATTTTCACCGATTATACTAAACTTGACCAAATATTAACCAATCTCATCAGTAATGCTATAAAATACACTGAAAAAGGCGAAATTGAAATCGGCTATTTCAAAAAAGACCGAAATATTCTCTTTTTCGTGAAAGACACCGGCATCGGCATTTCTAAATCACAACAAAAGAAAGTATTCGAAAGGTTTTACCGGTCCGATGACCCCAAAACCAGGAATCATGATGGTGTAGGTCTCGGCCTCTCAATTTGCCTTGGCCTTTTAAATAAACTAAACGGCGAAATATGGTTAGAATCCCAACCCGGGAAAGGTACTAATTTCTTCTTCTCTCTGCCTGCCGAATTCACTTTGGCTTAATTTCATCAGCATAAATTTTACTTAATCCATTGACATATTGCTTCTTAAAAGTAGTTGTTAGTGGTTAGTGGTTAGTCATTAGTTATTTAGCACAAACCACTAATGACTGTTGACTAATGACTAATCACTACTTCTGCCTTCTGCCTGTGCACTTCTTCCTTTGTCGTTTATACATGTCCTTTTGTGGCAAAAGCCGCCATGGTCGTTTCATCAGACCAACGAATTAGATAAATTTTATACTGATGAATAAAGGATATTTACTATCTTTAAAGGTTACTTACTGAGAGTATCAAAAACACCTGTTTAAATTATTTGTATTATGTTCTCAAAAGATATTTACATCAACCGTCGTAACAAACTTAAGAAATTGGTTAAATCGGGGCTTATTCTTGTACTTGGCAATGAAGATGCCCCAATGAACTATACGGATAACACTTATCATTTCAGACAAGACAGTACCTTTCTATACTTTTTTGGCATAGACTTGCAAGGCTTAGCAGGAGTCATTGACCTCGATAATAACCGTGAAATCCTTTTCGGTGACGATTTTTCTATCGATGACATTATCTGGATGGGGCCTCAACCTTCATTGCGGGAGCAAGCGTCCAAAGTAGGTATATCTGATACAAGACCTGCAAAAGAATTGTTTTCTTTCATCAAGGATGCTCTAAAACAAAAACGAAAAATACATTTCACTCCTCCCTACCGTTTCCGGAACATCATGAAACTGGCCGACTTGCTCAACATTCACCACAATGAGGTTAAAAATCATGCCTCACTGGAATTAACCAAAGCATGCATTGAACTTCGCAGCATCAAAGAACCCTGCGAAATTGAAGAAATGGAACGCCACATGTCAGTGGCCCGGGAGATGCATACCACAGCCATGAAAATGGCAAGCCCGGGTATTCAAGAGCAAAAAATTGCCGGAGTATTGGAAGGCATCTCCATGTCGGGAGGAGGAATCATTTCCTTTCCGGTCATTTGCTCGGTACGTGGCGAAACCCTACACAATCACTACCATGGAAATATACTGAAAGAAGGTGACCTTCTTCTTGTTGATGCCGGAAGTGAATCGCCAAAACATTATGCCACCGACCATACACGTACCACACCGGTTTCGGGCAAATTTACCGATTTACAAAGACAAGTATATCAAATTGTTCTGGATGCCAACGACAAAGTTCGCGAAGCCACCCGGCCCGAGGTTCCCTACCGGGATATACATCTTCTGGCCTGTAAAGTTATAGCCGCGGGGTTAAAAGATATGGGACTGATGAAAGGCGATATTGAAGAAGCGGTAGCTGCAGGTGCCCACGCCTTATTTATGCCTCATGGGATAGGTCATATGATTGGTCTCGACGTGCATGATATGGAAGATTACAACGACACCCTGGTAGGGTATGACGAAGAAATCAAACGTTCAACACAGTTTGGGCTTTCGGCATTACGGATGGGTCGCCGTCTGAAACCCGGCTTTACCATTACCAATGAGCCCGGTATCTATTTTATTCCCGCACTTATCGACAAATGGAAGGCCGATAAAAAATTCACCCAATTCATCAACTACGATAAAGTAGAAGCCATGAAAGGGTTTGGTGGCATTCGTCTCGAAGACGACATATTGGTAACCGAGAGTGGTGCACGAATTTTAGGGCAACGCATTCCCATAACTGTAGAAGAGGTAGAACAAATAGCCGGCAGCGGCGTTTAACAGGTATACATATTTACCTTCTATGGAAGACAAAGACTTAATTCTTAACAAAAATGCAAGGCGATTTGAACTTCCGGTAAAAGGTCATATGGCAACCCTTTACTACGAAGTTTATCAGCCCTCGGTTTGGCAACTCACCCATACGTTGGTTCCGGACCCGTTAAAAGGGCAAGGTATTGGCACATACCTTGTTGAAAAAGTTCTGGAATATTGTCAAAAACATCAAATCCGAATTATTCCTGAGTGTTCCTTCGTAATAGCATTCATCCAAAAAAATCCCGAATGGAAGACTCTTTTATTTGAACAGGAATAAAAGTGCCGGAAAACGCTACATAGCCTGCTAAACAAATTAAACTTTTATCTGTTTACATAGGGCTCCGATACAATTTAATATCGGGAACATGCAGACTCATTCTCCTCGGATAAAACGAGCATGGCAATAACAGATTGCCATTACAGACATTAAACAACCTTTTGTGAATCAAAGAATGATTCAGTTACAAAGGCATGATTAAATTTCAAGAAATTAAACAAATCAAATATGGAATATTTAAACAAACTACAATGGCGATACGCCACCAAGCGTTTTGACAAAAGCCGGAAACTTAATTCCACACAGGTGGATAACCTTTTGCAGGCTGCAAATTTGGCACCCACATCTTATGGTCTTCAACCTTTTGCCATAGCAATGGTTACTGATGACAAAGTCAAAGAAAAACTTAGCCCGGCGGCATTTAATCAGCCACAGGTGACTGAAGCTTCTCATCTTTTTATTTTCTCGGCAAGAACTGACCTTACCGACCGGGATGTTGAGCAATATATTGAAAGAATTGCCAACACCCGTGGAATTCCTAAAGAATCATTGGCAGATTTTGACCAAACAATGAAAGGAACCATTAAAAACCTACAACCGGAACAGCGTTTTCAGTGGGCTGCCCGACAAGCATATATCTCACTGGGGATGTTACTCTCGGCAGCTGCGCTCCAGGACATCGACGCTTGTCCGATGGAAGGTTTTAATAATGACCAATTTGATGAAATACTTGGATTAAAAGAAAAAGGATTTTCTACTTTAGCAATGGTCGCTGCCGGATATCGCTCTGCTAAAGATGAATACCAACACTATAAAAAAGTCAGAAAATCCCTTGACGAATTTGTAATCAATTATTGATTTTCAAAAGAAAAGAGCATGACAATTCTATTGGGTCATGCTCTTTTTTATAATTTTAATATACAGAGGTATATGGGTATAAACCCTTAAAAGTTTCCGGTTTCACCGCAACCAACATCTCTCAAAAGAAGGCCCCCCAGGTTTTAAAAGCATATTCAGAAGTAAAACAACCTTATGCCAGGGCGTTTGATGCCTGTGTCAGCCTTTTCCATTCCTTTATAAGGAACAAAGCCGTAATAATTGATGAAACAGCGTCAGAAATAGGTGCCGATATCCAGACACCCGTAAGACCTAACACTTTAGGCAAAATAATCAACAATGGTATTAGAACTATCACCTGGCGTAATAAGGATAAAAAGATAGATTTACCGGCTTTCCCAATAGCTTGAAAATAATTTCCAGCTACCACCTGAAATCCCACCACCGGTAGTGCCAGCAGATAAATACGCAATCCATCTTTACCGTAGTTCATGATTTCGGCACTATCTGAAACAAAAATATTGATTATTGGCTTAGGGAAAACCTGTATTAATACCCAGGCACACAGAGAAATGGCCGTCGCAATGGAAATACTTTTTATTAACGTTTGTCTGACTCGATTATAATTTCTTGCCCCATAGTTATAACCAATAATGGGTTGTGATGCCATATTAAGAGCAACAATACTCATAATAATGATTACCGCAACACTCATAACTATTCCCATGGCTCCCACAGCCAGGTCACTACCGTACCTTATCAGATTTATATTAAACAATGCCTGAACCACACTGTTGGCAATTTGCATGGCAAAAGGGGCCAATCCAACAGAAGTAATAGCCAATACTATCTTTTTATTTAATCCCAAATACTTCCATTCCAGTTTCACAACGCAACGATTGCTCCTAAAATGGATGAGTACCCATGCCGACAAACAAGCCATCGAAATTATGGTGGCTAATGCAGCCCCTCCGACACCTAACTTAAAATGAATTATAAACAATGCATCCAATGGAATATTGATACCGGCACTTATCAGCATACTAATCATAGCAAGGTGAGCATTTCCTTCTGCCCGTATCAATGCATTGAGTGAAAAACCGAATTCATGCAATACAACGCCCCATAAAATATAATTCAGATACTCATTGGCATATTGCATAGTAACATCTGTAGCACCAAAAAGTCGTAACATCGGACCTTTAATGGCAAATCCCAAAAATGTTACCGAGCCCGAGATTAAGACCACCAATGCCACGGCATTCCCTACTACCTGACGAGCTTTTTCAAAATCTTTACGACCTAAGTTTAATGAGAGTCGCACACTTCCTCCGCTTCCTACCAACATGCCAAAAGCCATCATAATGACCATCACGGGAAACACAGCAGTCACACCGCTCAACGCCTCCGGACCAACAAATTGACCAATAAAAATTCTATCAATAATGTTGTAAAGTGAATTGGCCATTACACCAATAAAGGTAGGCCAGAAATAACGCCACATCAAAGCTCCCACAGGATGATGGGCCAGCTCATGAAGTTTTTTATCCTGCATTTAATGTCGTTTTTCCTAACTTCGAAATCAATATGCAAAGATGCAGCAATATATTCGTTTATTTTCTGATTTCGCGTTAAGAAAAATTAAAGGCTCCTGACATCAGATTGTCGTACCATAATACAAAGCGGTCGAGGGTATGATTGTCGAGCACCTTTTGCCTTGCACATTGACCTTTTTGTTTCCGTAAATCCTCATCCATTAACAACTTGACAATATTGTGAGCCACCTGAGCGGGGTCATCCTGCACCAATACCCCTTCCTTTTCAGTAACCAGTTGTCGGGTATCTCCCACATCAGTAACAATCACAGCGTTTTCGCATGCCATGGCTTCTATTAACGACTGGCTGGGATAATTCTCATCCCGTTGCAACGATACAAATACTGACGAAACTCTAAGTATTTCCCACGGATGAGGATGTAGACCGGTAAATATTACTTTCTTTAAATTATTTTGGGAAGCAAATTGCTGCATAGCACCTAACATGCTACCCGTTCCCATCACATAGAAAGAGACTTCCATCTCGCTTTGGGTTAGCTCTATCTCTTTTACTGCCTCCATAAAGACCATAGGATTTTTAATGGGTTCCAATCGTCCAAGGAATACCACCCACGGTTTTTTAGGAAATACAGGATAATAGTGAGTATAGTCGATAAAACTATTGGGCGTAACCACGCAGGAACCATTAATTTTCTTACCCATTCTGCGAATATAATCGACCTTTAAGGAAGGGGATAAAAAATCAAGCACATTGGCATGCTTCAGAACATGGTACTGGCTGTCAAAAAATCTGGTAATATTGGTTTCGGTATTCAAGAAACCACTGCCGTTCACACTAAATATTAGTCTAACCCCCAAAAGACGACACCACATCCACGTCCATATTCCACCCTGCCACACACCATACAAAGTGTTTATACGATTATTCTTAATCACCCCAACAAAAAAACGGGAAAAACGAACCCACAACAAGGTTGTCTTCAGAAAATATTTCCACCGTCCCAAAAACAAACGTAGTTTGCTTTTTTTTTGGTTCGTTTTTCTCAAGGGCTTTGAACCGACAGCGGAAGAGTTGAAGTCCTTCCCATCCCGGAATAAAATGATACGCTCGTTAGGTTTTAAAACAGAGCTGTCGGTAAGTATGGTATAGAGACAAGAATTAATAATCAGATAATAGTCGCGTTGTTGTTCCATCAACCGGTTAAACAATGTGGCATAACGTTTTTCAGCCCCGCCAAAACGTCCGGAAAAATTTAATAAACATAAAGCCTTATTATTTTTCTTCCTGACCATAAAATTGTTTTTCATGCAGTAAAGCCTGGACAAAATACTTCATCAAAGCAGAGCTTCTAATTGGTCGGCCAGCCACGAAGCATTCTTTTGCCAGGATAGTTGATTCCTGGCAAAAGACGCACATCGCTCTTTCACATCGAAATTGGAACGATATCTGACAATGCGCTTTTGTACTTCAGATAAAGGTTCCCCGGTTTTCCAGATTTCTCCTAAATTGTAATCCTTCACCAAGTTTACAAGGGAATGGACATGCTCTGTTATCAACACCGGCACGCCACTGGCAAGATATTCCGAAAATTTAGTCGGAAAAGCATAATGGTTCAATGGCAGGTCTTCACGAATAAGAAAAGCCATATCGGCAACCATCTGATATTGGTTTAGAGTGTGTTGGTCCAGATGAAACATTCCCCACGCAGATGCAGGAACATGTTTTTTTTCCAATTCTTCTCTGAATTTTTCCGAAGGTTTGGGTACGTTTATCATAAACCAGGCATCGGGACAAATCTTCAAAAAAGCAGAAAAGAACCGAACCATTTCGGGAACCATCTGATAGTACTTATCAGTGCCACTATAAACAAACACAAATCTGTTTTCCAGGTTTAGTTCTTTTCTCTTTTGCTCCGCAATAGTGGCATCATAATAAAAATTTCTTGCATCGTAAAAATTAAATTTTGGTCTATGCCTTTTCCCTTCCGGCAATCCGGGACATTTGGAAGAGACCGTAAAGACCAAGTCACACCGACGAAGGCAAAAGTTACGTATCATTCGGTAAAATACCACTCTCCATCGTGGCGCTCCTTGTACTGCCATTTCATTGGAACGGTCACCCCGCATGTCATAAACCAACCGATACCTGTAAAAAGGTTTCAAAAGGGCCCCATAAAGCGTCCCCACATCATTATACCCATAAACGACACTACTTTTGGCCAGTTTCTTTTGCAGATACCGGATATTAATAAAGAACTGTACCAGTTGAGGGAATAATTTCCCTCTGCCCATTTTACGTCGATAGAAAAATGCTCTGCAGAATTTGTCTAACCCTGAAGAATTCAAATACTCTTTACCATTCTTTATCTGCTGAGCGGTGTTACTTAAAGAAACCAGCTTAACAGACCAATTTCTGCGACAGAGCTCAGGCGCAACAAAGCCCAATGTAGTTCTAAAATTTTGAGTTTGAACCTGAAATCCCGGCTCATCAGGCTTCTGATAAAAAGGGGCAGGCAATAGAAAAAGAATGGTGTTTTTTGGGGCCATGGTTATAGTTTTCTATAAACTCCAGTATGTCATTTCCCGAATCTTACCTCTGAAGACGCCTTTTACGTCAACAAAGAGAGGGTCATCAACAGTGATGGACTTAAAATAAACCTCATCAAGCTTCATATATTCGTCATGATTAACAGCAAGAATTACGGCATGGTATTTTTTATCAATCTTATCCACCAGGCCATAGCCATATTCTTCCATCAGTTCCTTTGATGAAGCATGAGGGTCTGTGACGTCTACGTTAACACTAAAAGACTTCAGCTCATTATAAACATCTGCCACTTTAGAGTTTCGAATATCGCTAACGTTCTCCTTAAAAGTAGCCCCCATTATGAGCACCCGTGAACCGTTAATCTTATGTCCTTTTGAAATTAACTTTTTAACCACTTGTTTGGCGATATAGGGTCCCATGGCATCGTTAATGAACCGCCCGCCGGTAATAATTTTAGAGTGATAACCCAACTCATTGGCTTTATAAGTAAGGTAATAAGGGTCAACACCAATACAATGGCCACCGACCAATCCGGGTGAGAAACGCAGGAAATTCCATTTAGTGCCGGCGGCTTCCAATACTTCGTAAGTATTAATATTTAAACGATTGAAAATGAGCGACAATTCATTCATTAAAGCAATATTGACATCACGCTGGGTATTTTCAATGATTTTAGCCGCTTCAGCCACCTTTATGGAACTGGCTTTATAAATACCGGCCTTAATGATTGAACCATAAACAGCCGAAATTTCTTCCAATGCCTCCGGGTCGCTACCAGAGACAATCTTGAGAATTTTGGTTAGTGTATGCTCTTTATCGCCGGGGTTAATACGTTCGGGTGAATAACCCACTTTAAAATCAACGTTGAATTTTAAACCCGATTCCTGCTCCAGCACCGGGACACAATCTTCTTCGGTACATCCCGGATAAACGGTCGATTCAAAAACCACATAATCGCCTTTTTTCAATGCTTTACCGACGGTACGAGTGGCACTGAGCAACGGGTTTAAATCGGGTAAATTATGCTTATTTATAGGGGTAGGGACGGCAACCACATGAAAGCAGGCTTCCTTTAAATCTTCCGGATTTGAAGTAAACTTAATATCACAACCTTCAAAAGCCGATGCCTCCAGCTCATTACTGGGGTCGATGTGTTGCTTCATTTTTTCTATACGGTCCGGTTTAATATCAAACCCAATGACTTTCATCTTACGGGCAAATTCCAGAGCAATGGGTAAGCCAACATATCCCAGACCAATAACTGATAATTTCGCTTCTTTATTTTTTAACTTTTCAAACATACTGTCATTAATTTAAGGTAGGTAATTCAATTATTTTTTTTGATAAATTCGTTCAATAATGTCAACCACTTTGAGCCCTTCCAGAGCATTGGTATGCACATAGGTTTGTTCTTTCAAGGTCTGAACCACATTTTCAATAACATATTGATGGTTGGCCGCCGACCCTTTATAAGGTCCATAGTCGTTGGGTGGATTAACAGGCTCTAAATCGGGCAATTGATAATCTTTAATATGGCATTCTGTTATTTCATTCATATATTGACCCGAAACTTTTATGGTTCCTTTTTCACCGATGATGGTCATAGTGCTTTCCAGATTTCTGTCCCAAACAGCTGTAGAATAATTGATATTACCCATACCACCGTTCACAAACCGAAAGATGACCGACCCACTGTCTTCAAAAGCCGTAGAATGCTGATGTGCAAAGTCGCCAAATTTGGCTTCGATATCGGTAATATCACCAAAAAGCCAGTACAGAATGTCAATAAAGTGAGAAAATTGAGTAAACAAAGTACCGCCATCCATGTCGGCAGTTCCGTGCCAGCTATTGTTCAGATAATAACGGTCGTCCCTGTTCCAGAAACAATTAAGCTGAACAAAGTATATTTTGCCCAGAACTTTTTTGTCCATTACCTCTTTAAGCCATACAGAAGGGGGCGAATACCGGTTTTGCATGACAACAAACACATGCCGCGATACCTGAAGCGCTTTATAAATAATTTTTTCGGCATCGGCTTTCGAAAGAGCCATAGGCTTTTCCACCACCACATGTTTTTTATGCTTAAGTGCTTCAATGGCCTGCAGGGCATGTAATCCGTTGGGGGTGCAAATGTTTACCACATCGCATTCCTTTAATTTTTTCAGCATTTCAGTGAAATCCCGGTAATAAGGAATATTGGGGTTTTGCCAACCGGTCTCTTCCGGCGACCGAACGTCGCATACCGCAGAGAGTTCCGCTTCGGGGTTATCTTCAATCATTTTTGCATGGCGCTTTCCAATATGCCCCAGTCCTACTATGGCAAATTTTACTGTTTTCTTGGTACTCATTTTATGTTATTAACTTATTGGCTATCGGTTAAATTATTTTTTGATTTGGGATTAGTTTTCAGTCTTTAGTGCTAAGTTTTAGTATTCAAACATTCTTTTTCCTGCTGGCCTCTACCAATGGCCTTATAACCTAACACCTTTATTAACCCCACTTAAGTCTGACTAACTACTTACTCAAAGTCAGGAAACTTTAGTCACCATTCCATTTTCCAAAAGGTATTTTTCACCACTTTCAGGACAAACGGCCCTGCCATGGTCATCGAAAGAGAGACGGTGTCCATATTCACTCATCCACCCGATTTGTTTGGCTGGATTTCCGACCACGAGGGCATAGTCGGGAATATCTTTGGTAACCACGGCACCCGCACCAATAAAAGCATAGCGACCAATGGTATGCCCGCAAACAATGGTAGCATTAGCGCCGATGGTGGCACCTTTCTTTACCAGGGTTTTCTCATATTGTCCACGCCGCGGCACAGCACTTCTGGGGTTTGACACATTAGTAAAAACACAGGACGGCCCCAGAAAAACATCGTCCTCACATATCACACCGGAATACACGGATACATTGTTCTGTATTTTTACGTTGTTGCCAATAACCACATCTGGTGCAATCACAACATTTTGACCAATATTACAATTAGCGCCAATCCGACACCCGCTCATAATATGACAGAAGTGCCAGATACGGGTTCCGGGACCTATTTCGCAACGGTCATCCACTACGGCCGAAGGATGAATCTGCGGTAAAGTTATTTTGCTCATGAAAACGCTTTTATTTTTTGTGAAATATAAATGATTTCATCTTCAGTCAACTCGGTATGCATAGGCAATGACAATACCTGCCTGCTGGCTTCTTCACTAACCGGCAAAGAAAGGTCAGGCGGACAAAAGGGTGCAAACACCGGCTGGTGATGAAGTGGTGAGGGATAATATACCATAGATGGAATACCACATTCTTTTAAATACTGTTTTAGCTCCTCCCTCTTTCCATTATTTACCTTAACGGTAAATTGATTAAAAGAGTGACCGGCCTCCTTGTCAACATAAGGAAGCGTTAAAAATGAGACATCCTTTAATTCCCTGAAATAGATATCAGCAGCCCATTGTCTTCTGGAAATATATTCGTCGAGATACTTTAACTTAACTTCAAGAATAGCAGCCTGAATGGTATCCAATCGTGAATTCATTCCCACCCTTTCGTTGAAATATTTCTTCCTGGCACCATGATTTACTACCATACGTAATTTTTGAGCCAATTGGTCATCATTGGTAAAACAGGCTCCCCCATCTCCGTAACAACCGAGGTTCTTGGTCGGAAAGAATGAAGTACAGCCAATATGTCCTATGGTCCCTAATTTTTGCGGTTTACCATTCATCAAATATTGAGCGCCCAGACTTTGGGCAGCATCCTCTATCACATACAAATTATGCTCTTTTGCAATCTGCATTATCTCATTCATGGCTGCCCCCTGACCAAATAAATGTACGGGAATAACAGCTTTGGTCCGATTTGTTACAGCTTTCCGAAAAGCTTGTGGGTCTATATTAAAAGTGTCAGGGTTAATATCTACCAATACCGGTTTTAGGCCTAACAGCACCACCGCTTCTACCGAAGCAATAAATGAAAAAGCCGAAGAAATAACCTCATCACCCGGCTTAAGGTCCAATGCCATTAAAGCTGCCTGAAGCGCATCGGTACCATTGCCACACGGAATCACATGGTTAACACCCAAATAGTTTTCCATGGCATTGGCGAAACGCCCTACCTCCGGACCATTGATATACCTTCCGCCACCAACCACGCGCTCCATAGCAGGGTCTATCTCTTCCTTAATTCGTTCATATTGACCTGTGAGGTCTACCATTTGAATTTTTATGTCACTATTCATTACATTAAATCGTTAAAATTCACTGCTTGTGTCAAAAACATTCGTTAAAAACCGAGAAAAACGTCTCCGTCATGCACCTCGATTAAGGCATCATTACGAAGCATTATTAAAATCCAAAATTTATCCCGACGCTACCCGAAAAATTATCCTCCAAATAAAACAAGGGAATGTATTTTTCTTTATCCTCACCGCCGAAATCACTGATTGACAAATTCACAAACAAGTAACCATCATGAATGACCTGCCAATATCCCTTCAAAGATACCTTTTCCATTTCAAATTTTACGTCATTCATAAAGGGAAGGCCCCACCTTGGTTCGTCTAGATTAACCTCAGGATGGTTTGCTTCTTCGCCATTTATCAATATCGACTGATAATCTTTTCCCTTCCTGGCATGAGTATAGGCCAACTCCCAGGACATGCCGCGAATGGGTCGATACCTGACACTAAGGAATAACTCATCGCTATTATCCCTTAAATAATGCCCCATATTGTAACCATTACTCTCCCAGGTAGTTGTAGGTATTTTATGTTGATATACCATAGGATTGGTACGGGTATATTCAGCCGTGAAAGAAACACCTGACGGTATTCCGGTCATTCGTGCACCCACTTTCAGACTAACGTAGTTGGAATGTTGGTCTTTATCAAACATCCTTTTTAATGAAATCTCATCCACAAAAAGTGTGGAATAAATATGTAAATTATTTAACTGTCGACTGCTGATGGCGAAAAACATCTGAGCATTTTGGCCTACTTCGTTAGATGCTCCATTATAGGTATGGTCAACCGATTTATAGAACATCAGCGGTATCAGAAAAGCCGGATTTACCCTGGTGTCGGCAAAAACAATGCTGTTGCCTGCCGATACATATAAATGTGGAACCGGACGCACAGTAATTAAATTGGCCGCTACATACTTATCGGCAAACACTTCCCGGCGGCCATCATAATAAGAGAAAGAACGAACACTATCAACCACCTCCGATACCAGCCATCCATGCATGTATCTAAGCTCAAACCACGCTGTCGGCTTCAGCAATAAAGAGACGAAAGCATGAGATGGCGTGTGTCCCGAAAATATATTGGTGCCATTGTAGCCGTAACCCCAGATATAATGGTCTTTCTGTAATCCTAACCGGCCCCATTTCCATGACCAGAAGAAGCCTCCGCGAGCCTCACTAAAATCCCGGGCCTCACCGTCGTCTTTATATATCGCCCCTCGTTTCTGTATCAGATAATTTTCGCCACCTGTTATTTTCGATTCATGATTATCGCGTAAACTACCAAAATAACCAAAGTGTGAACCTATAGAACCATATATCTCGGCACCGTTATATCGATAAAATCCGGTTTTATCTCCCGAAAAAAAAGTCCCCACGCCCAGGATAGGATTAAGAGTCAGCCGGAACAACGAATCGCGGTAATAAAACAGGTCGAATCGTTTTTTAGAGATTTCACCCCGGTTCAGTTCCTTCCCATAATCTCTGAGGTAAAACTCTGTTTCAAGCCGTTGCCGGGGGGTAAGCCCCTGATGTGAAAGCGCCTGTTTCAGCCACAGAGCAATATCCCTGCGCCCGTAAGGTTTGGCTATGGTATTAATATCAATAGTCCCCTGGTCGGCCAACTCATCCAATAAATCGTAAATCCCACTATTATCCACATGAACCGGAATATGTTGGCCAAACGACAGCTGGCCTGACAAGAAAAATATTATCATCAATAATAAAAAACAACCAAAAGTATGAATTTTACAAAATATATACTTCATTCTCAAACCAAATTATTAATAAAGACTTTCAACATCCACTTTCCCACCACTACGAGCGTAGCATTTTTTTAGATTATTTTGTTGGGTTAATAGTTAATTCCTATTATTTCTCCATTAAAGCTTCAATTTCCTCAACCATAAATTGAGTGACATCGATGTTGTCGTTAAACAGTTTTTCGCTTTGAACCCAGGCATTGGCTTTGGTTCCCGGTCGCCCGAAAAGCGTCACTGCACTCTTCAATGCAATTCTTTGTTCTTTTGGTGATGTTCCGAAATTCAATACCAAGCCGTAATAATCTTCCAAATAGTTAAGGTAGGAAAGGTTAATGTCAGACAAAAAAATGGCCGGGGTACCCAGCATTGCAGCTTCACTGCACATGGTAGCTCCCTCGCTAACCAACAAGGTAGCATAAAACAAAAGATGGTGAAACCGGTAAGGTTCTATCGTTAACCGATTGGCTTCCAACTCATGAGGCAAAGGGCCTTCAGAGCTGACAAAGACTTTTCCATACTGTTCCAGAGTCTTCACCATTTCCACTTTTCCGGCAAGGGTAAATCCATGCTTTCCCCTGTCATGCAAGGCCTTCCAGTCTACAAAACGAACAATGGCAAAACGTTCTCCCTGTTTAATATTAAGGTCTTGCAACACCGAAGGGTCAGGTTTAAAATAATTGGGATGCAGGTATGCCAATTCCATAACGCCATTGAAACGACGATGATGCTTACCTAAATTTAAAGGGAAACATTTAGGGGTATAAACCACTTTACAAAAAGGGTCGATAAACCGTCGGTAGAAACGCGTATTTTCCGTGTCGGTAAATGTGATGTAAGGTTTTCCTGTCAACCATGCTGCCGGACCCGAATAGATGGTACTAAAGTCCAAAAACAAATCGGGTTTGAATTTACGAGCCCTGCGATATTGTTTCCATACAGCCGATATAAGATATAACCCTTTAGTGAACAAAGAAGAGCCGCCCTTCCCACGGTCAATAAATGGGATACCATAATAGTTTAGCAGTTCGGCCACATGTTCACGACGTCGGGCCGTCACCAAAAATTGATGTCCTCGTGATTCCATAATCCGGATAAAATTCCTGAAATAGTGTACATGAGCCGGATGGCCTATGTCTATCATTATCTTCATGCGCAAAAATTTACTTAACTCACTGACCGGATGAAATTTAAAATAAGCTTTATAGTTATAGGTGTTGCTAACACTGATGACTATTGACTAATCACAAAAAACAACTTCTGCCAGTTCACTTTTTACAGATGTCAGATTCATCGCTTAACAATATTTGTGAAAACAAAGATTCTCAGATTTTTATACCAATAGTACAACAGTCGCCCCAGATTCCACAGGAACCAGTTATGGACATAAAAGAACCGACCCGATTCGTGAATCATACCGCCATAAGATTTTTTGTATTGCCGAAGCGCAATATCTTGTCCCGGTTTTCCCCCACTACCCAGCTCCAGATGGCGAATACCATCATTTTTCAGTTTCAGCATACATTTCCACAAAAAACCGTCAAACATCCATTGCTCTTTCTCGTCCAAAACATGAGCATCTAACCACAGTTGTGCTCTATCACCCAAAATGAGGAACCAAACTGCCGCTTTTATGGAATTATTGACATATAAAACACTGGCCCGAATATGAAGGGTAAGAATTTTTGAACTTTGCAATACTTTCATCAGCGAATAGGGTGGCATAAACCGTCCCTTGGCCAGAAAAGATTTTCGAAGCATTTTCCAGGCCATCTGGTATTCTTCCCCATCGGTTAACTCTTTAATGACATGATTAACAAGTCGCAGTTTCTCAATACTTTCTTTTCTGATTGGCGACAATGAAGCCCAAAGTTCTCCGGCCTTGCGATTCATGTCTACCGAAACGCTCAGATACGATTTATAATAAAATCCTGCCTCTTCGTAAACCGGTTTTAAAGAGAGTCCTAACCGATAATTCCTGACTTCGGTAAACACTACCGAACGGGCGGTTTTCCTGAACAACGCTTCTAATAAAGCCAGTAAAATTGCACTATCGTTATTTTTAATGAGGGGTCCGCCAAAAATAATTTGTCGCCGGGTGAAAAAGGTTAATGGTGGGAAGACATTCTTAAGTTGCACGGCAATAAGCAATCCAACCAATTCTTCGCCGTCAAAGACAAAAAATGGGGAAGGCTTCCTCCGTTTGGTCAATTGATACAAATCAAACATACATGGCATCTGGAATATGTTTCCATCAGGATGGTTACACACGAACTCTTCCCATTGAGACCTGTCAACATAATTAACATCTGTAATTATTTCTAATGCCATACTTTTACTTATCCGGTTTTCTGTAAACCTTTATTCAAGGCTGCGGTATAAACATCCATCAGCCTATTATTTATTATTTTAATATCCAGTTCTTTTATCTTATCTCTTCCATTTACTCTTCCCTTGTAAGCCAGGGCCTTTTCAACCAACAAAGCCAGCTTTTCGGCATCGGGCGGGCCTGCAAAACAGCCCTCAACCTTACTTACCCAATGTTTTATATCCCCCACATCGGTAGCGACTACCGGAACGTTACAGGCCAGTGCTTCTTTGACCACATTGGGTGACCCCTCCCATTTAGATGTAATCAAAACAACATCGGCGGCATTATAGTACCACACCATTTGTTCGGTAGGAATGTCCCATACCATTTTCAAATCACACATTAACCGTTCCGCCACTTTCATGGCCAAATCAACATTCTTGACAGCGCGTTGAGGATTGGCCGGCCAAAGAATCAGAGGTGAGTCGTTAAACTTAAGCCGGCTTTTGGCAAGCTCCCGGGGTAACTCACGAAACAGTTCCATATCTACTCCGTTGGGAATAACCAACACCTTATTCTCTCCGACCTTTTTAGCCATTTCCCGACTTTTTACAATGGTTACCGGCCATAAATAACGGGTAAAAAAACGGGCGGCCCGGAACAACCATCCGGGACCAAAAACATCGCTTCCCATAAGCGATACCACTAAGGGTCGGGCACCGGCCAACCGGGCAACCATGCCGCTCAATCCATAATGCGCATGCACCAGGTCGGTTTTGTTTCGGCCCAGGTACCGCCTGAGCTTAAAAATGCTCAAGAGATAGGCCCGCATTCCACGCCCTTTAATCCTAAAAAAGACTACCTCAACACCATGTTTCATTAAAGCCTTCGCCTGTTGTTCAATGGCCGGGGTACATCTGCCCTGTGGGGTACCACTGCATACAAACAATATTTTCCCCGGCCCGGATACTGATGTATCATCCATCTTTACCGATTAAAATGTTCACTAAATTTAAGGAAACTACTACCCAATTGCATAGAAGACTGGTCAGCTGCCGCAAGTATTTGACTAAATGAGTTTTTTTATATATAAATGCAATCAGAAAAAAGTTGATTGACAAAAGGAAGGACACCAATGATAAAGCCCTTTTAAAAACATGAATCTGATGACATCCGTTTTTTTACAGCGGTCCTTGCCCGCTTCGGCCTTTTAAGCCATGCCAAAGAGCCAGAACATAGAACTTCAACATTTTAAGTCCTCCCTTCCGAAACATCCAAAAAGCTGTAAAAGGCAGAGAAACCAACTCTTTAATCAAAAAGGATATTAACCCTCCTGAAAGTCTGTATTTTTTAAAATAGAGCACTTTATTTCTTTTCAGGTAATAATATTCTCTCTGATACCCTTCTTTGCTTTGAGAGCTCCAGTCGTGGAAATGCCAGCAAACAGCATTTCTGAGCACTCCGGCCTTGCACCCTAACTTTGAAAAACGATAAAAAAAGTCTCTTTCCTCACCATACATAAAAAGAGTGGGGTCGAAAAAGGAAATATCGCGAAGTACTCTGGTACGAATCATAAAAGCAACACCGGACAGATAATCGGTCCGGGCAAAAAATGGCAATTCTTCATCTCCATTAAAACACTTTCCGGCATCGGGGCTAAACTTTCGTGCTCGTGTAAAATCCATGAATAACCGATAATTTTGAACAATATTACTTTTTGAAGCCCCTTTGCCTTCGAGTATGAGCGGGCCACAGGCATCTAACTCGTGATTATTTTTCATCCGGGCATAAAGCTCACTTAAAAAGTCAGGATGCAATTGTACATCGGTATTCAGTACCACAACAAAAGGGGCACCCGAATGCAGGGTACGCTCAATCAGGAAGCTATGGCCACCGGCGTATCCCAGATTCTTCCCTGTACGAAACAGTTCACCATCGGGCCAGAGAGCTTTAAACTTTTTGGCTGCAGTGTCGTCGCTGCTATTGTCGAGAGCCACAACATGAAAATTCTTAAAACTCTGAGCCTTGAGAGATTCAATCAAGCCTGACAAATAATGACCATCATGATAGAGCACCAATTGTACAATTATTTCATGAACCATGAGAATTTCAGATTTTTGATTGACGATAAAGAAGGGCTGCCAGAATGCCGGCATAAAGATTTATGTGCAGTGTGCCTGTAGTTAATTCATTAAAAAGATAGTTGGGCTTAAAAAAGAAGGTTTTTACCATCCACGCAAAAACGACAAAGTAAAAAGCCAAATCTACTTCATTAATGGTTCTTATTTTGCTTCTAAATTCTTTATATCCGGCCACCAGCCAACGCCACAATTGAAAATAAAAGAGGCTGTAAATGGTTAGCCCTACAAACCCATACATAGCCAGATGTCCGGTAATAGGCAAATCGGTGACTTCATAATCGGAAGGGTCGAAGCGCAAACTGAAATAATCACTAAAATTAGCACCGGTTCCAAGCCAGGGATGTTGACTTATTAAAGCCAAATGTGCAGGCCACTGATTTTGTAATCGACCTTCTACTACACCACTGGTATAGGCATCACCACTCAGAAACAACCACAAATCCTTGACCTGACGAACGACCAGTCCCGGATATTCAGGGAAAAATTGCAGCATTAACAACAAAAGAATAATACTAAATCCTGTCAATTTAAAAACAATGCCGGTAATATGAATTTTATAAAACCGATAATAAAGAAAGAGTGCCCCAACCAGCAACCCAAACAAATTAAGGTAATTACTTTTTGTAAGAGAAAGCATTACCGACATGATGACTAACACGGTAGCAGCGATAATTATTTTCCGGAAGCGATAATCCACTTTCCGGGCTATCAGGAAAAATGTTAAAGGAACAAGCATATCGGTTAGGCCGGCACTATATAAAGAATAGCGCATAATACCGGTTCCTTTGTAGCGTTCGGCCTGCCATACGGGGACCAATTCAACACCGGTCAACAGTGTTACGAAATATAAAATATAAACAATCAAAGAAGTCCAGACTAAAATATCTACCAACAGCGATAATCTACGCCGCGCCATCACAAATACCGGTATAATTAACAAAAAGCCAAACACACTCATCCGTTCACGTACTAACACATACCGCATCACATACCCCCATCCCTTTGCGGGCTGCCAGTAACCAAAAACCAACACGTGATAAAGTAAAAACAATATCTGAACACCCAGCAACAACAGAAAAGGACGGTAATGTAGCAGTGGTTTTACCGACACTTTGGGACTAAACAATGGGACAAAAGCTAAAAAGAAGAAAAAATCCTGATAGTAAAAACCGCCCAGAGCCTCTTTACTCAGAAATACAGACAAATGGCCCGACGGGTCAAACAGTAACACTATCGTCAGCCAAAAAGCTTGGTCGGGCCAGCGTAAAATAACAAATACACCTATTGCCGCCAGTGTAAGTATCAATAAAAGTAGTAATAGTGGATTCATCCGAATAAAATTTTTCTAAGTTATTGGCTGGATGGAACTCGCATGGCTTAATGAAATTTATACATGTTCTTTTGTGGCAAAAGCCGCCATGCTCGTTTCATCCGAATAAAATTTACTTATTTCATTGAACTATTGATTCTTAAAATTAGTAATTAGTGATTAGTCGTTAGTCTTTAGTGGTTAGTAGTTAGTGGTTAGTGGTTAGTAATTAGTTAATCAACACTAACCACTTGACAACTAACGACTAATAACTAATCACTAATTACTAACTACTAATGACTAAAACCTTCTACTTTTTATGCCTTCCCAAATATGCTTAATATCGGAAGGATATATCAATTTAAACAAAAATGCCAGAACAGTTACCAATATCACCACGGCGGCCCGAAGCCATCCCGGGAACCATTGCGGCCAAACCACTACCATCACCGATAGTAATAAAGCAAGAATAAAGAAACTATTAATCCGTCCGACGGGATAGCCCACCCTGAAATATTTTGAAGCTACCCATACCTTAACCTGCCAATAAACCACAAACGAAATAAGAGTTGCCAATCCGGCCCCCATAAATCCCCAACGCGGAACCATTAAAAAGTTAAGCCCCAGATTGAGCAATGCCGTTGCTCCTGTAATCCAGGCATAATGCCAGGTTTTCTCTGCCAACGAAATGCCGGGCCCCATGGTCTGAAACGACTGGGCTGCCACATGCGCAAACACCAAAAACGGAATTACTTTTGCCCCTGCCCCATAATCGGGTGTAGTAACAAAAGGTACCAAAAAATCGGCATACACCGACAACAGGGTCGATAGCAGAACGGCTACCGTAAGATAAACCAGGTAAAGGTCGATGGCCATTTTTCGAGACTGTGGCTTTTCCGGTGACTTCTCAGCATAATACAATTGAAAAAACAAGACCGCGAAACTCATCTGAACAGCCATATTGATTAGCAACACCGGCTGAGAAAATATGGCACCGATAGAATAAAGCCCTACCTCATGAAGGTCGCTGTAATGGACTAAAAAGTAGCGGTCACTGCTGTTGAACACCCATGTAGCAATGCCGCTCCAAATAAGGGGAAATCCATATTTTAACAGTTTTCGGGCCCAATAAAAGGAAAACTTAAAATTATATTTCCGATAATTAAAGCCAACAAAGGCAATCACAACCACCAAAAGACTACTGCCTATGCGGGCCCAGACAGCGCCTTCAACACCCTTTTTCAGGACTATTACCAAAGTAATTCCCAATCCGATATTCGACAGTGACTTAAGAATGGTAATCAGGTTATAGCTCCAGGGCTGCCTGAAATAGCGGAACAAGTGTGACTGTTCACTCATCAACAGATTAACCGGTACCAATAATAAAATCATTAGTACCAGAAATGCATAATCAATACTACCAAAAAGAAGTTGCGAAAAAGTATCGCGAAAAAAGAATAACGGGACAATAAGCAAAAAGGAAAAGATTCGAAGAAAGAGTGCGGTCGATAATACATCTTTCTTCCGGTTATCAGCAGCCTTAAAATAATAAAAACCACAGGCTGAGTCGAGTCCCATCGAAAAAAAACCGCTTAACAAAGCGGCGGTTGTACCCAAAGTTTCGAGCACCCCAAATTCTCCTACACTAAGCGCCCGTGTATAAAACGGAAGAAGAAATAACCCTATAAACTTCTTTAGGCCATTACCTAAACCATAAACCAGCGTATCTTTAATAAAGGCTTTTCTTTCTCCCATTCAAATATCATTTGCTACGAGCACCACAGCCTATTATATTCCAAAAGGCTTTAAAGAAATAAATCAAATCGGTTTTCAAAGGTGCTTTTTTATAACGCTCAATATAACGCATTTCAGAAATCTGAATCTCCTCCAGCGTAGAAGGTAAGTCAACATAATAAGGTGGCACGAGCCCCGGTTTTACCGACAGGCGCTTTTGTATCACCTCCGGGTCATATAACTTAAGGTATTGTTCACTAAGGGGTCTTACCCCTACCAGCTTCATATCACCTTTAAGCAGATTAATAAGCATAGGCCATTCATCCAGCCAGAAGCGACGGAAAAAGCCTCCCAGTATGGTTACCCTTTTATCATCTCTGAACTTTCCTTTTCGGTCCAAACTGTTATGTCGGTAAATATGTTCCTGCACATACTCACTAAAAGCGACCATGGTTCTGAATTTGTATACTTTAATTTTTTTGCCGTGCTGACCAATCCTTTCCTGACTAAACAGCAACCCGTAACGTTCTTTCAGTGGCGGACGGGGCGGTGCCGACACTTTCCGCGCAACAAGATAATGAAGGCCATCTATTATTTCATCATGTTCTACCTCAAACCCACAATAAACTAAACGTCCTACCATTTCAAAGAAGGAAACGACCTTATGTCTGTCGCCCGTAAGCCATTTATATAACCAACGGGTAGCTTTCATGGTGGGTGCCACCCGACGAAGCAAATAATCGAAAAAATAGGTAACACGACGTATACCCACGGGATATTTTTTGTAAAAACGCAATCGCCGTAATTTAGACGTTTCTAAACAACAAATAAAAAGGCCTTCGTCCCGTAACCGACTATTAATTTCTGCTATGTAGCCTGAAAGCTTTTGAGCTTCGTTCATGACCCGAAGGTTGACGATACTCCTAAATAAGTATTCAGGTTTGTTTACACTCAAATCGAGCTGTTGAGTCGAGGATAACACAAGTGTATCAGAGGCATCGACCCGGCAAAACCGACTTACAAATTGATAAACGCGTTCTTCTGCTTCATTTTGGAAAACTCTTTTTTTCTCTTTTATAACCTGCGGCGAAGCAACCACCGGTTCTTCTTTTAAATCCGTTGGATGTTGGAAGTGAATCATAGCCCTTGATTTGATTTTGACATTAGCCCTATTAAATGCGAATGGTTCGGCATTAATTTGTCTATCCAAATTCCGGAAGGAAAAGGATAGTTATAATCAATCCGTACCAGGTCCATTTAACTTTTGCAAATTAAACCGGGCACTAACCAAGTTCAATAACAATTTGGCAGAGTGATGAAAAGAAGAAATGAAAAGAGAGGTTTTGTAGATAAAGAATTTTACCCCTCCTATAAAAAGCAGGGATTGTGAATAATCAACATGTCGAAAATATTAAAAGGCATCGGAAAATCTTTTGTCTAAATTTAAGGACCTAAATCCGGGGATGTCACCCTTGTACCTTCCCGCCGGAAGATAATTTTTAATCGGGACTGATGTGATGCAACACCCGAATGGGTGTCTGCCAAACACCCGAACGGGTGTCTGGCAAGCACCCGGACGGGTGTCTGATAAACACCCGAACGGGTGTCTGATAAACACCCGAACGGGTGTCTGATAAACACCCGAACGGGTGTCGGACAAGCACCCGAACGGGTGTCAGACAAGCACCCGGACGGGTGTCAGGTAAGCACCCGAACGGGTGTCAGGCAAGCACCCGAACGGGTGTCAGGTAACAACCTTACAATAAATAGATTATAAACTCCCCCATGAGAATATCCCCTTATGAAACGAGCATGGCAATGAGATTGAGGGGATTGAGGGGATTGAGGGGATTGATTGATGTGCTGAACAGCCTAATCACATATGACCAACCACTAATGAGTAACTTTAAGATTCAATAATCCAATGAAACGAGCATGACCAAAATGGTTTGTCACAATAAGAATATGTATAAACTTTAGGTCATGCGAGTTCCATTCGACCAATAACTTAGATAAATTTTATACGAATGAAACGAGCATGGCGACTTTTTGTCACAAAAGTACATGTATAAAAACATAGAGGCAGAAGTGCACAGGCAGAAGTGCTGTTAGGCCATTAGGTCAATAGGCCGATAGGCTATTAGGTCATTTGTCAATTAGTCATTAGTGTTGATTTACTAATTACTAATGACTAACCACTAATGACTACCTTTAAGAAACAATATATCAATGAAGTAAGTGAATTTTATACGAATGAAATAAACAAATTCTATACAAAACAGAATAAAGTCCTAACAAAACATACCCCGGGCCAGGTCTGATTACCAAACCCGGTTCGGGGTATCTATTTGATGATGCATTAAAGTTCACTTACCGGCAGTTAACCATCATTAATCCCGGAAAGGAACTTTGCCGTGAAAAGTTACAAGGGTGTTAAAACTACATATACCCGAATATGTTTCGCCCCTAAAGATTATAAACCAAAGGTTTTTCGAATGGTATCCACATAGTCGAGTTTTTCCCATGTGAAGAATTCCACTTCACGCTCTACTTCCTGTCCGTTTTCTTTAAACCTGACCTTCGCGGTATAGGGTTCCCGTCCCATATGCCCATAAGCGGCGGTAGGGGTAAAAATCGGATTTTTCAGTCCCAGACGTTTGATAATTTTCCCGGGTCTGAGGTCAAATATTTCCTGAATTTTTTGAGCTATTTCACCATCGCTCATTTTGACCTTAGAAGTACCATAAGTGTTAACATATAACCCAACGGGTTCGGCCACACCAATGGCATAGGCCACCTGCACCAGCACCTCATCAGCCACGCCGGCTGCCACCATATTTTTGGCAATATGTCGGGTAGCATAAGCGGCCGAACGGTCAACCTTAGAACAATCTTTCCCCGAAAAAGCACCGCCTCCGTGAGCGCCTTTACCACCATAGGTGTCAACGATGATTTTCCGGCCGGTTAATCCGGTATCACCATGCGGTCCGCCAATAACAAATCGTCCGGTGGGATTGACATGCAGCTTGTACCCGTTAAAGAGTTTTTGCAGCTCTGGTTTCAGTTTATCCTTCACCCTGGGGATTAATATGTTTTGCACATCGCGCTCAATCACATCATGCATCACCTGGTCGTCGGGGTCGAAGGGGTCGTGTTGCGTGGAAATAACAATTGTATCGACATGAATTGGATTGTTATTATCATCATACTCGATGGTCACCTGCGATTTGGAATCGGGCCGCAGGTAGGTCATCTCCTTTCCTTCGCGACGGATAGCCGCCAGCTCCTGCAGCAAGAAATGAGAAAGATAGAGAGGCAGTGGCATAAAATTATCGGTATCACGACAAGCATAGCCAAACATCATGCCCTGGTCGCCGGCACCTTGCTTATCTTCTCCATCCCTTTCTACACCCCGATAGATATCATCACTTTGTTCATGCAAGGCGGAGATGACACCACATGAACCCGAATCAAACATATAGTCGGCTTTGGTATAGCCAATACGTTCAATGGTTTCGCGTGCCACCTGTTGCACCGCCACATACCCTTTAGTGTTAATTTCACCGCTGACGACTACCAGGCCTGTAGTAACCAGTGTTTCACAGGCCACCTTCGAATCGGGGTCCTGCCTGAGCAATTCATCCAACACAGCATCCGAAATCTGGTCGGCAACCTTGTCGGGATGCCCTTCTGAAACTGATTCTGACGTAAATAAATATCCCATAACAATAGATTATTACGTTTATCGCGAGCAACACATATTAGTGTGCCGGATAAACCGGATTAAACAATACAATAAAAAATTAAGGGATGGAAAAAAACAACTGGCAGGCTAAAATTGCATTTTAGCATTGTTTTATAGTGGTTGCAAGCAGCCAAATCCATCCACTTTTCCGGTACAAAAGTAAGAAGTTATTTAGAATAAGTCAAAAAAGAATTTTGTTTTTGGGGGTATTTACACGGCCGTACATTAAATAAGGATGTTTAAAAATTACGGAATACTTCACTAATAGCTCTTAGCCTACTTATTAATGCAAATAAAGACTTCAGAGAGTTAGGCTGAGTAAAAAAAGCTTTCCCAAAATCCGGGATGGTAAAAATTTAAATTTCAAAATATACCATCTTAATGTAATCAAATCCCCAAAGCAGGCTACAGGAATACCGGACATTACGAAATGTTCCACCTGATAAAAGAGGGCTAATTCATGAAAATGATGTAATACGTCTGAAAGAATTCAAGACCTATCTGGATCAAACTTTTTCTGAGAACCTCCTGGAAGGCGCTACCATTTCGGGTACCGATGCCGTCAAAACTTATAAATCTGACAATATATTGGGAAAAGCCTTCCATGCTACCGGAAATCCATCCATGGTTGAAATAAGCCTAAACAAATCAAAATCATTCAACGTGGTTTTGCTGCAGGAAGATATTACCAAAGGCCAACGCATAGAAAAATTTCGTATCGATATATGGGACCAGGATCATTGGAAACCCTAGGTTCTTCTACAACCATCGGCTACAAAAAGCTGTTACGTTTACCTAAAACTTCTACCTCAAAAATCCGAATCGTCATAGAAAAAAGTCGTGACAAGGCCTTTATATCCAACCTGGGACTATTTAATGCTCCGGAAATATTGTCGGATCCGGAAATTCTCAGAAATAAGTCCGGGTGGGTAACTATTAAAACCGAAACGCCTGATCCGGAAATCCGGTATACCCTGGATGGATCGGATCCCACACCTTCTTCCCCCAAATATACAGGCCCATTCTTACTCAAAGAAGGAGGAGTCGTTAAAGCCCGGACTTTCATCAACGACTTTAAAGAACAGAGTGAAGTGGTTACAAAAAAGTTCTACCTTAACCAATCAAAATGGAAAGTGACAGATTTTAGTGATCAGCATAAAAGCTATCCGGCAGACAATGCCATCGATGGCAATGAAGCTACCATGTGGCATACCCATTGGGGTGAAAAAGTAATTAAGCACCCTCACCATATTACCGTTGACATGGGCGAAATAGTTGAAATAGAAGGTTTCTACTATATCCCCAGAAAAGATGATAACAAAAGTGGAACTATCGCCAAATATTCATTTGGAATAAGCACCAATGGGACAAAATGGAAAACCATTATTCCAAATGGCGAATTTGCAAATATAGCCAACAACCCAATACCTCAGGAAGTTAGATTTAATCAAACATACAGTGCCAGGTTTTTCAAATTTACCTCGCATGAAGGGGCATTCGATGAAGACTGGGTCTCTGTAGCGGAAATTGGAATTATTAATAAATAGCTCTATAGAGGTTATAGTGCACAGGCAGAAGGCAGAAGAAGTGATTAGTCATTAGTCAACAAGTGGTTAGTGTTAAATAACTAGTGACTAACAACTAACCACTAACGACCACTTTTAAAAACCTATATATCAACAAATTAAGTAAATCTTATGCGGATGAAACGAGCATGGCGGCTGTTGCCACAAAGTACATGTATAAATTTGGCTAAGCCATGCGAGTTCCATCCAACCAATAACTTAAATAATATTTATACGGATGAAAACTTTATTATTTATATTTCCGTTGGTTTTTATATTTTTTTCTTCATGGTATAGTTATGCACAGCAAACCACATTAAAGGAGTGGGAAAATCCTCTTGTTACCGAAATCAATAAAGAACCCGGAAGAGCTTCCTTTATGTCCTTCCCTTCCCCTCAAGAAGCGTTATCGGGTGCACCATCACCATTTTACATATCTCTCAATGGCAAGTGGAAATTTCACTATTCCAAATCACCGGCTGAAAGACCTGTCCATTTTTATAACGAGTCATTTGACGATAATAACTGGCCGGAAATAAAAGTGCCCGGCAATTGGGAAATAGAAGGATTTGGAATACCAATCTATGTAAATATTCCATACGAATTTGCAGATCCCAGAACTCCCATCACCGAACTTAAAAATGGCCCCGAACCACCCAAAGTGCCTCATGGTTTCAACCCGGTAGGGTCGTACCGGCGAAAGTTTCATTTGCCCCAAAGTTGGGAAAACCGCCAGGTCTTTATAAAGTTGGGAGCTGTTAAATCAGCATTTTATATTTGGATAAACGGACAAAAAGTGGGCTATAGCCAAGGCAGCAAACTGCCGGCTGAATTCGATATTACCCCATTTATAAAACCCGGAAAGGAAAATACAGTGGCTCTTGAAGTTTATCGCTGGAGCGATGGCAGTTATTTAGAATGTCAGGACTTTTGGCGCATTTCAGGTATTGAACGCGATGTGGAAATATACAGCCAGCCCAAAGTACGAATCCGTGACTTTGAAGTGGTTGCCAAACTGGACCAGGCTTACAAAAACGGCCAACTTGATCTTTTTGTCGATATCAAAAACCATCTGCCCCATAACAAAAAAATTCAAATCAAGATGTCATTGCTCGACAGCGACCAGATTATTGCAGAAAAAATACAAACCACACTCGTTCCCAAAATGAGCGAAATCACCGTGGAGTTTCATAGTGAAATCAGCCCGGTCATACCCTGGAATGCAGAAAAACCACATCTCTATCAGTTGCTCGTAACACTATTCAATGAAGAGGGAAAACCAATGGAGTGTATATCACACAAAACAGGATTCCGGACTGTGGAAATCAAAAGAGGTCAGTTATTGGTAAATGGCGTGCCAGTTACTTTAAAAGGAGTCAATTTGCACGAACATCACCCCGAGACAGGTCACGTTATGGACATGGAGATGTGGATGCGAGATATTGAGCTGATGAAACTAAATAACATCAATGCTGTTAGACTGGCCCACTATCCTCAGGCCGAAAAATGGTATGACTTGTGCGATCAATACGGACTCTACATTGTTGACGAAGCCAACATAGAATCCCACGGCATGGGCTACGGTGACCGTTCATTAGCCAAAGATCCCCTTTGGAAGAAAGCTCACCTGGAACGCATGACCCGCATGGTAGAACGAGATAAAAACCACCCGTCGGTTATTATTTGGTCAATGGGCAATGAAGGCGGTAACGGCGTAAATTTCTATGCCGGCTACCAGGCTATAAAAGAATTGGATCGCAGTAATCGCCCTGTTCAATACGAGCGAACAGAAATCGGCAGTCGGTTGGCACTCGATTTTGATTGGAATACCGATATTATTGTTCCTCAATATCCGGACCCTAAAACTTTTGAGTGGTTTGGAGAAAGGTTGCTCGACCGTCCTTTTATCCCTTCGGAATATGCACACGCCATGGGCAACAGCATGGGAAATTTCCAGGACTATTGGGATATCATCAATAAATATCCTCAATTGCAGGGTGGTTTTATTTGGGACTGGGTCGACCAGGGGATCCGCTCAAAGGATGATAAGGGCAATATTATTTTTGCCTATGGAGGAGATTTTGGGGTCGACATGCCCAGCGATGGCAATTTTTTGCTGAACGGAATTGTTAGTGCCGACCGCCAACCCAAACCGGGGCTTTTTGAAGTAAAAAAAGTTCACGAATGGATCAAATTCAAACCCTTGCGGTTGAATGAATCCCAGGCCAAAATCCTGGTAGAAAACCACTATGATTTCACTAACCTAAGAAACTTTAAAATTACCGCCTATCTAAAAGCAGACGGGAAAATACTCAAAACCATACATCTTCCTGTTATTGAAACACCTCCTCATCAAGGAGAAACAATCACTTTGGATATTTCTGGCGTCACCCTATCCCCAAACACCGAATACTTCCTTGAAATGGAAGCATCTACACGAAAAGCGGAAGGGATTATTCCTGCAGGACATACTGTAGCCCGGGAACAAATTAAATTACCATGGGAAACGGTTTCGAAAGAGATGAATGACCTTAATGGGCATTTACAAATGACCGAAACAGATAGTGCTTATCTCTTTTACACCGGCAATATAGAACTTTCTATCCATAAAAAAACCGGAAGAATTATTGCCTATCGATTCAACAAAACAAACCTGATAATTGGGGGGGAAGGGCCGGTGCCAGATTTTTGGAGAGCCCCTACTGATAATGATTTTGGTGCCGGGATGCCTCAAAAGAATATTAATTGGAAAAAAGCAACCTACAATCAACAAGTAACCACAGTAAAGGCCAGCAAAAACAAAAATGGAAGTTACCAGGTGAATGTTGTATGGGAATTACCAGATGTAAAAAGTCGCTTTTCTACTACTTACATTATAAACGGCGATGGGAGTGTTACCCTGAAAAACATACTGGAAGCTTCCACCCTGGAAAAAAGCGATATTCCCAGATTGGGGATGGTATTATTACTTCCCCGTGAATTTGACCGTCTTACCTGGTTTGGGCGTGGCCCATGGGAGAATTATATTGATCGAAAATCCTCGTCATTCGTAGATCTTTACACTTCTTCAGTAAGCGATCAACTGGTGCCCTATGAACGCCCTCAGGAAAATGGCAACAAGACCGATGTGCGATGGGCGGCTCTCACAAACCCCAAAGGAATTGGGCTAATGGTAGTATCCCAAAACCACCCGTTGGAAGGATTCGAGATGACTGCCATGCCATACCTTTCTTCTGACTTCGATGCTAGTACGAGTTACGAATACGGACCTGTTCATAAAGAACAAAAACATATTGCCTGGATTAAAGCGCGCAATTTGATTCGCTGGAATATCGATTACGGACAGAGAGGTGTTGGCGGCATCAACAGCTGGGGTGCCCAACCCCTTGAAAAATATCGGTTGAATCCGGGAAAAGCTTACAGCTATTCTTTTACACTGGTGCCTGTATCTGTTTCGAAAACAGAGGAATTGACCAAAATCAGCAAACAATATTAAGCCTTTTGAAACAACAGTAAACACTAATTTTTCTATAAGATTCCAAATTCATTAACAATAATCAAACAGATTATCATGAAAAACAGATTATTAGCTTTATTTTTAGCAATAGGCTTCACCTTATTTCCTGGATGTAAGTCGGGTGATACGACCAATAAAAAGGTTTCAATAATTCCATTGCCCAGGGAAATAAAGTCTAAACAAGGAGAGTTCAGGTTAACAAATGAGACGCAAATTATTTATTCTCCCGACAATGAAGAAGTGAAAAGTGTTGCAGTTTATCTGGCAGAGCTTATTTCCCCTGCCACGGGATATAACCTGTCAATATCTTCGGCATCGGCCCCGAAAAAACATTCTGTTTTTTTGAAAATAAATGATAGTATTGCGGGTGCAAAAGGGGTTTACCAATTGAATGTATCCCCAACAAAAGTTATCATCGAAGCTCCGGAAGCCATCGGACTGTTTTACGGCGTGCAATCACTTCGCCAGTTGCTGCCACCGGAAATCGAAGCCCAATCCGTGCAACCGGATATCCAATGGACCATTCCGAGTGTAATGATTAAAGATGAACCCCGGTTTCAATACAGGGGGTTGCATTTAGATGTTTCCCGTCATTTCTTTCCAGTTAGTTTCATTAAGAAATATATCGACCTTTTAGCCCTCCATAAAATGAACACATTTCACTGGCACCTTACTGATGATCAAGGATGGCGACTGGAAATAAAAAAATATCCTAAATTAAAGGAAATAGCCAGTTGGCGCAAAGAAACACTTATCGGTCACGGGGGCCAAAAACCATTTAAATATGACGGAAAGCCTTACGGAGGTTTTTATACCCAGGAAGAAGCACGTGAAATAGTTGAATATGCTGCGAAACGCTACATAACAGTCATTCCGGAAATAGAAATGCCAGGTCATGCTACGGCAGCATTGGCAGCCTATCCGGAATTGGGATGTACTGGCGGACCATACGAAGTAATTACACGATGGGGGGTCTTCCCTGACATCTTTTGCGCCGGAAAAGAAAAAACCTTTGAGTTTCTGGAAAACGTTTTACTCGAAGTAATGGATATTTTCCCGAGCAAATATATTCATATCGGTGGCGATGAAGCCCCCAAAAATCGATGGGAAAAATGTCCTTATTGTCAGTTGCGCATCCAAAAAGAAAATCTTAAGGATGAACATGAACTTCAAAGTTATTTCGTTACTCGAATAGAAAAATTTCTAAACCAACATGGACGTCAAATCATTGGATGGGATGAAATTCTGGAAGGAGGCTTAGCGCCTGGAGCTACCGTAATGTCGTGGCGAGGCGAAAGCGGAGGTATCAAGGCTGCAAAAATGAAACATGAGGTAATTATGACTCCCAACTCGCATCTATATTTTGACTATTATCAAGCCAATCCTGAAAATGAGCCTTTAGCCATTGGAGGGTTTATTCCTCTTGAAAAAGTTTATTCCTATAATCCAATACCTGATGAACTTTCACCTGAAGAAGCCGGGTATATTTTGGGTGCACAAGGAAACCTTTGGACAGAGTATATAAAAACCCAGGAACAAGTGGAATACATGACCTACCCGAGAGCTATTGCTTTGTCGGAAGTAGTATGGACCCCTGAAGAGAAAAAAAATTATTACAATTTTCGTAATCGATTGGAAAGCCATTTCAAGCGTCTGAATATCTTAAACGTTAATTATTTTTATGAAGTACCAAAACCAATATCCAACACTAACAAAGTCGGTTTTCTTGAAGATACAGAAATTGTGCTTGAGCCCCCGTTTGCTGGGACAGAGATCCGATATACCCTGGATGGATCGGACCCTACAACCGCATCTATTCTTTACACCCAACCAATTAAAGTAAACAAAACGGGAATTATCAAAGCCATAACTGTAAAAAAGAAAACGGGAGAGATCAGTGCTGTTAAAGAAATTCCTGTACAAAAAGTTACCTTTGTTCAACCTTTAACTTTTGAAAACATTCAGCCAAATAAAAAAGGAATTAGTTATCAATACTATAAAGGCTCATACCAAAGTGTAAAACAACTAAATAAATTTACTCCCTATAAAACAGGCGTTATTAATGGTCCAAAGTTTATCCCCGAAAATGTTATTGAGGAAGAACCATTTGGTGTTATTTTTAAGGCCTATCTGCCAATCGAAAAGGAAGGAGTTTATTATTTCTGTCTCACCTCTGACGACGGTAGTATTCTGTATTTAAATGACCAAGAATTTATCAATAACGACGGGTTACATTCTTCGAAAACAGTATGTGAACCAATCGCACTTAAACCTGGATACTATTCAATTTCTCTTGAGTTCATTGAAGCCGGGGGAGGTTATAAACTTGAATTACAAGCAAAATTTCCAGATGGATCAATAAAGGATCTAAATCCTTCTTATTTTGTAACTAACCCGTAAACTAGCAATATATTACAATACAATTATTTGGAAAGCCGGAATTGGGCAAACGCTCATTTTCGGCTTTTCCCTTTCTGGTATTATTTAATAATACCTCAGGATTAAATTTTATCAACATAATATTGCACGTTTTCGCTTGTAACAATATCCAATGGCAAATATTTTATGGGCTCAATAGATTTTTTGAAAACCAAATGATCGACTAGCAAAGTCACTCCCATAAATCCCTGTCCACGCGGGTTCTGATTAATCAGAAAGTCTATGGTTCCCGACTCCAGTAAAGCCAAATTCTTTGAAAGCAAATCATACCCGACCAGCTTAATATTTTGCAAATTCTTATTAATCAAATAATCACCCACGATATAGGAACGAGAGTTGGTAACAAAAAAGCCATGAATATTCTCGTATTGTTGAAAAAGGTCATCAAATTTGCGGTAAACATCTTTTTTGTTAGTCCATTCACTTATCTCTATCCGAACAATATTGATTTGCTTTTGGAGATCGTTCTCTCCAAAATAATCAATAAATCCTTGCTCTTTTCGGATGAGATGAGTTGAATTTGGTATTTCTTTGTCAATATGTGCAATCACAAAAGTTCCTTGACGACATGCGTAATGTAATAATTTACCTGCCAGCACACCACTCTGATAAGAATCCTGCCCTACATAAACAACAGGTTTATAATCCGGGATATGGGTATTAAAAAGACTAAAAGGAATTCCCTGTTTACTCCAACGATTTAAAAAAGCAAGTGACTCCCTGTAAAAAATAGGGGCTACTAAAATTCCATGATAGTCAGATTCAGATATTTTGGAAGCCTCTTCTTTAAAGGAAAGGGGGTCGTTCTGGTCAAAAAGAAATTTATCCACTACCACCCCATACTGGCGCATTTTAGTTTCAGCCTGATCCACCCCCTGATATGGTGCTTCCCAATATTCGTCATTGGCAGGATCAGGAATCAAGGCAGCTATTCTAAATTTACCGGTGGAGACAAGTGCACGAGCCATCACATTGGGCTCATAGTTTAATTCTTTCATACTTTTAAGCACTTTCTCTCTGGCCTTTTGTGATACTTTCCCTCGATTATGAATAACGCGATCAACGGTACCGGGTGAAACGTTCGCCAATTCAGCAATATCCTTTATTCTGGGTATTTTCTTCCCTTTTTTCGTCATATATAATTATGTGGTTTGCCTAATCGATGACATAATATGCTTTCCCATTATTAAAGGGAGAATGTCAGAACATTATTCTCTAATGAAACGAGCATGATCAACTAATTTTGTCACACCAAGAACATATATAAACTTAAGCCATGCGAGTTCCATCAGGCCAAATAACTTAATTTAAATTTTATACAGATGGAAACACCTAGCAACCATAAAAACATATATAAAAGCGATCCAAACTGCCAATAACACCATCTTGTTGCTCCGGCACACTCCCTTAAAAATTCAGCAAGGTTAAAAATCCAGGGAAAATAACCTGGAAAATCCTTTTAAGATAAAATATGTTTTTTTATGCTTATGCCTGAGAAAATCAAACTCTAATTTTATGCCCTTTTAAGGCATAATAAAGTATATAACCAAACAATGGCACAGCTAACCAATAGGCATTTTGAGCACCAGCCACATCTTTAATATAGCCATAGAGGATGGGGAACAAAGCACCACCAACAATGGAAATAACCATAAGCGAACCGCCCTGTTTGGTGAATTTTCCTAAATCGGTCATGGCAAGCGGCCAAATTGCCGGCCACATTAATGCACATCCCAGGGCAATTAGTCCTACAAAGAATATGGATATATCAGCCGGAGTTAATACCACTAATATAGAACCGACAATAGCGACAATAGCACTGGTTACTAATGCAGATGACTGGCTCACATATTTAGGAATAAAAATTATTCCGGCCAGATAACCGATAACCATACCCACCGGCGATATCCAGGCATAAATTTCAGGATTCATCAGCTGCAGACTTTCTGCATAATCAACCATTGTCCCTAAGGCAATAGTCTCGACTCCAACATAAAAGAACAATGCCAATATTCCTAACAATAAATGAGGGAACTGCCATATAGAAGTTTTGTTTGCAGCATAAGGACAATCTTCGGCTTCGTCCTCATCTTCACCCACCGCTTTTACTTCAGGCAAAGGAGAAATAAGAGCTACAATTCCCAATAAAAGGAATAATCCAATAATTATTATAAAGGGCAGGGATGTATCAGCAAAACTCACCGCATCTACACTTTTCCCGATAACTATCGAAAGGAATAAAGGAGGCACAGGCCAAGCCAGCTTGTTCATGATACCCATAAAACTCATGCGTCGTGCAGCACTTTCTATCGGTCCCAAAATGGTTACATACGGATTCACCGATGCCTGCAGAAAAGTATTTCCCATCCCGCTAATAAAACTGGCAATAAGAAATAAAGGTAAACTCTCTAATTTGCCCGAAGGTATATACAGATAAAAACCTACGGCAAAAAGCAGAAAAGATAAGGCCATGGTACGTTTATAACCAATTTTAGCGATAACAAAAGAGGCGGGATAGCCGAATATCAGAAAAGCGGAAAACGTAGCTCCCAAAACCAAATAGGACTCTGCGGAACTAATTCCCAATTGACTTTTCAACAAGGGTATTAAATAACTATTAATTCCAAGGGCGAAACCAATTGCAAAAAACATTGCCCCAAGAATTACAAGGGCAACCACCAACTGGCGCCCTTGTACATTTGTTTTAGTTTCAGCATTCATAATTTTTCATTTTTACATTTTTGGCAGGACCGAACTCTTTTTAATGAATAGATAACATTCCCATTCCGGCAATAAATTTTTTTCGTGAACTAAATTATTGATTTTTTGCTCTGAAAAAAATTATTACTTAGAATTAGCACCACTTGAGATTAGAATAAATTATTTTTCGATTTATCTAAAAAATGATACCTTCGAAAAGCTTCAATAGCCTCATATTCGGTCAAGCCTAATTCATCATATAGTTTAGCCGTCATACGGTTTCGATCCTCGGCCCGTTCCCAGAACTCTCTTGAATCCTTACCGGGGAATACCGGAACATCTTTCTGCGATTGATGTTTAAAGATGGCCCTGCGTTTTCTCATCAATTCATCCGGACTTATTGGAACAGCCATTTCTATGTCTTCAATATTCCACTCTTGCCAGGCACCTCTATATAACCATACGTAACAATCTTTTGCCCACTCCTCATCTTTAACCTTGTCTAATGCTCCTATAATGGCATTAAGACAAACGGCATGAGTACCATGAGGGTCTTGTAGATCACCCGCAGCGTATATCTGGTGAGGCTTAACTTCTTGTAAAAGCTTAACAATAATATCTATATCGTTGGAAGAAAGCGGTTTCTTTTCAATGGTTCCGGTCTCATAAAACGGAAGCTCCAAAAAATGAATATTTTGTTCTTTGACACCACAATAACGACATGCAGCAGCCGCTTCACCCTGTCTTATCAAGCCCTTAATGGTTAATACATTAGAATTTTTATTCCCTTCATCAGGATTTTGGGCCAAAAAGTCACGAATTTCTTCATGAATTTTAGCTATTTGGTCTTGGGCCACATTGAATTTTTGGGAAAAACCATAAACAAAATCCATGAAACGACGGGCATCATCATCAAATACGGCAATATTTCCAGAGGTTTGATAGGCCACATGAACATCATGTCCTTGATCTACAAGCCGCAATAAGGTGCCTCCCATTGAAATAACATCATCATCCGGATGAGGACTAAAAACAATAACTCTTTTGGGGAAAGGCTTAGATCTTTCGGGTCGGGTTTTATCATCCGTACCGGGTTTACCTCCAGGCCATCCTGTAATTGTTTGCTGAAGACTGTTATGGATTTCTATATTCAAATCATAGGCAGAACCGGCTGTTTGCAATAATGAGTTCAAGCCCCAGGTTTTATAATCCTTTTCAGTAAGCTTTAAAATAGGTTTACCAACTTGTCGAGACAACCATATTAAAGCTTTTCTTTTCATCCTGTCATCCCAATCACAGGAACCTGTTAGCCATGGACTTTCTATGCGGCTAAGCCGACTGGCCGCCGGACGATCCAACACAAAAAGAACATCAGAATGCCGTTGAAGGAATGATGCCGGTACTTGAGTTGTTTCTTCGCCTTCTACTGCTTGCTTTATAACTTCAGATTTAGCTTCCCCCCAACCCAATAAGAAGATCTTTTTGGCTTGTAAGATTGTTTTTATCCCCATTGACAATGCATACCTTGGGACATTTTCTTCGCCACCAAACCCGTTTGCAGCATCCTCTATTGTTATAGAATTCAATTGCACCAAACGCGTTTCGTCAGTAACCAACGAACCGGGTTCATTAAACCCTATGTGGCCACTCCGGCCAATTCCTAATACCTGAATATCAATTCCCCCAAATGATCTAATCTTATTTTCATAGTCAGCACAATACTCATCAAGATTTTCCTCTGCCACAGTTCCATCGGGAATAAATACGTTCGCCGGATTAATATCCAAATGGGAGAATAGATTGTCGTACATAAAACGATAATAACTATGCTTATTCTCCGGATCCATTGGATAATATTCATCCAGATTAAATGTGATAACATTCTTAAAACTCAACCCCTCCTCTTTGTGAATACGAATTAATTCCTTATAAAGAAGAAGAGGGGAACTACCTGTGGCCAAACCTAGCACGGTAGGTTTTCCTAATTTATTCTTCTCTCTAATCAAAGATGCTATCACCTTTGCAACATATTTTGACCCTTCCTCCCTGGAATTAAAAACCCGAGTTGCAATCTTTTCCTGATGTCCTTTTATCACTGTTGAAGTATTCATAAACCTACAATTTAAACAATACTATAAACTCTATAACTTCTTAAAAAGCTTTTTTAATTATTTCTCATTTAGCACACAAAAATAGGAACAATACCCACAGAAAAAAAGAAATTACACACTTTTTTTGTGTTCGTCCACTTCTTTTTTTCAATCTTTTTTTCAGGCTTTTACATATACCAACACACAGCCCGTATATCAATTTTAAACATGTGTAACACACATTAATCCACAAATATTAGAAATCCGAAAATCATTAAAAGAAGGTCGCTTTCCAAAACCTCTTTATTCCATGAAGTTTAAATCGTAACACACTGAATTCAAACAACTCTATCACAACCCCGGAATAAAGACTTTCTTTTAACCAACAACAAAAACTTTTCTGCCCATATTTTTTTCCTATTGAAATTTGCAAGAAGTAAAATTTGATTTATCTTTGCATCCGCAAATGAAAAGTCACCTTATTAAAGGTGACAGTATTTAAATATTTAATTGGTTTTCAACTGCAAGACAGAAAAATTACGAAACGGTCCCTTCGTCTAGTGGTTAGGACGCAAGATTTTCATTCTTGAAACAGGGGTTCGATTCCCCTAGGGACTGCAAAGCAAAAAAATTATATAACCTTTTTAGCAAAAAAGAGATGGCAAATCATCAATCGGCAAAAAAGAGAATTCGGAAAAGTGAGAAGCAGAGACTTCACAATAAGTATTATGCCAAAACAGCTCGTAATGCAATAAAAAAATTAAGAAATACAACTGACAAGTCAGAAGCAGAGGCATTGTATCCCAAAGTTACCTCAATGCTCGACAAGCTTGCCAAAAAAAATATCATCCACAAAAATAAAGCTGCCAATCTTAAATCAAAATTGGCACGCCATATTAACCAGTTAGGTTAATTCAACGTTTAGAAATGGTCCCTTCGTCTAGTGGTTAGGACGCAAGATTTTCATTCTTGAAACAGGGGTTCGATTCCCCTAGGGACTGCAAGACCTTCCTATTTTTTAGGAAGGTTTTTTTTTATATATTCACTCCGCATAAAATTAATTTTATTCATTGTTCAGATGGAACTCGCATGGCTTAAAGATTATACATTTTCTTATTGTGACAAACCTTCATAGTCATGCTCGTTTCATCCATAGAAAATTTAACCACACCAGGGATTACAAATTACTAGAAAGAATTATTAAAACTACTAACCATGGAAGGATACCAAAAAGTAAGTATTCGTCAATGGGCTGTAGAAGACCGACCACGCGAAAAACTGCTTCACAAAGGGATTTCTTCCTTATCGGACGCCGAACTGCTAGCCATACTCATCGGTTCCGGAAGTCAGAAAGAATCGGCTGTAGACCTTTCCAGGAAGATACTGCGAGATGTAAACAATAATCTTAATGAACTGGGGAAAATGTCAATCGAATCAATGTGTAAAAAATACCACGGCATAGGACAGGCAAAAGCCATCACCATTGTAGCTGCATTGGAACTTGGGCGCCGACGGCAGTTAAGCTCCCCGCTTCAAAAACCACAAATAAGAGCCAGCGAAGATGTTTTTTCGTTAATGCATCCTCTTTTGGCCGATCTCCCTCACGAAGAGTTCTGGGTGTTATTACTCAATCAGGCCAACAAAGTGATGCAGAAATTAAATATCAGTAAAGGTGGCATCTCAGGAACTGTTATTGACGTACGTCTTATAATGGAAAAAGCTCTTTATCAGCATGCCAGTGCCATTATATTATGTCACAACCATCCATCAGGGAACCGAAACCCCAGTAAAGCAGATATAAATATCACCAAAAAGCTTATCGAGGCGGGTAAAATTCTTGACATTTCCGTTCTGGACCATGTTATTATTGCCGAAAACTGTTACTTTAGCTTTGCCGATGAGGGCATGTTGCAGCAGAGTTGAAAGGTTACTGGATATTGCGCTTTTTTGTTTAAATTAAAATGAAGATTACCTACGTTAAAAACAAAGATATAGACAGAGATCGTTACGACCATTGCCTGAAAAAATCCTTTAATGCCAATGTTTTTGCATACTCGTGGTACCTGGATACCGTATGCGAAGATTGGGACCTTTTGATAGAAGGCAAATATGAAACACTTTGCCCCCTCCCCATAAAAAAATGGATGGGATTAACATTGGTTAAACAACCTCCCCTGGTTCCATACCTGGGTGTTTATTCTACCAAGCACCTCACCCCTGAAAAAGTATCTTTGTTTTTAAAAGCTATCCCCTACAATAATATAAAATTGACACTTAATCATTTTAACCAACTCAACACATCATTCCGTAAAACCACAAAAAAAATAGCAGCGCTGGATCTAATTGCCTCGTATGAAAAAATTTTGGATAGATACACCCCAAAGGGCAAAAAACTTTTATCTCAAAACGACGGAACCTTTGTAATGCGTTCTATCCGATCTGATGAATACATATCTTTCCTTCGACAAATTCAGGGTAGAAAAATAACATATTATACACAACTATCGCGCATCATGAATTTTGCTTTGCGCTATAAAAGTGCGGGGATTTACAGTGTTTATTCACCTCGAAACGAGCTTATCGGAGCAATATTTCTCATAAAAACAAATAATCGTTTATACGTCATAGATTGTATTGAAAACGAAGAAGGAAAAAAAAGATTTGCCATTTTTCGTGCGGTCAACCATATTCTACAAACCAATTGTGAATCAAACCTTACATTAGAAATTCCGTTTAATTGTGCATCGTTGACCCCTTTGATCTCTTTTGATTTTCATCAATGTTTAAACTTTAAAAAAAGTGTACTTTGGTAAAAAACTTCACGGGAAATCTCTCAGTTCTACCATCCGTAAAAAATTTATCTAAGCTATTGCCGAATGAAACAAGCATGTCGACTTTTGTCACATAAGAATATGTATAAAACTGAGGCAGAAGTGCACAGGCAGAAGACAGAAGAAGTGATTAGTCATTAGTCAACAAGTGGTTAGTGTTAAATAACTAGTGACTAACGACTAAACACTAATGACTACTTTTAAGAACCAATATATCAATGAAGTAAGCAAAATTTATACGGATGAAACGAGCATGACTAAAAAGATTTGTCACAATAAGAACATGTATAAATTTAAGTCATGCGAGTTCCATCCGGCCAATAACTTAGATAAATTTTATACGGATGAAATTAAAATAATCAGTGAATGGTTTTAATTGATTCGTTTTTAAAACTAAAGGTAAAGTATTCATACTCATATCAGGCCATTTCTTATGGCATAACAGCCTAACCCATAAACCCTCATTCACGTGCGTTTCATTTCATCTTTGTCAAAACCCAATTTTTTACTTTGGTATTAATCTGAAGATTCGAAGAACATAGACTGGGAAATTCACACTTTAACATTATTTTTGCAGGAAAAATCACTAAATGGAAATTAAACAAATCAATCAGCCAGTCAGTATCCTTAGTAGTTTTATAGCAGAGATGCGTGATGTAGAGGTGCAGACTGATCCACTGCGATTTCGCCGTAATTTGGAACGCATTGGTGAAATTTTTGCTTATGAAATTAGTAAAACCCTTACTTACCAACCCAAAGAAATCACAACACCTCTTGGAAAAGCCACAGAATGGTTTCCACAGGAGAAACTGGTGGTAACGTCCATTCTACGTGCCGGTGTCCCTCTACATAACGGGATACTTAACTATTTCGACCGAGCAGAAAATGGTTTTGTTTCAGCCTTCAGAAAATATACGGTTAACGGTGAATTCGACATTCATATTGAATACATATCAGCACCCGATTTAACAGGGAAAACGGTTATCATGGCTGATCCCATGTTGGCTACCGGATCCTCTCTTGAACTGGCCTACAAGGCCATTATGGCGAACGGAAAACCAAAGCATGTTCATTTAGTGAGCATTATTGCAAGCCAGGCAGGTGTTGATTATATATCCAGCATTTTAGAAGAAGAACCGGTGACTTTATGGGTGGCTGCCGTTGACGATGAACTAAATTCCAAATCGTACATTGTACCTGGTATTGGTGATGCTGGCGATTTGGCTTATGGCCCCAAACTTTAAACTACTTTATAAACCTCGCTGTTGTCGGGACATTGAGCCAATAAGGTAGAAATACTTTTTTTCTGTACCGGATGAATAAAATCGGCCTTCCATTCAGTTAGAGGTAATAAAGTAAAGCGTCGAAGATGAAGACGCGGATGAGGTATTTCCAAATCAGGATTATGAATTACCTTATTTTCAATAAATAAAATATCTATATCAATAATACGACCATCATAATGGGTGGTCGTCTTTTTTTTGCGGCCCAATTTTTTTTCAATAAGCTGAGTTTGAGATAATATTTCCATTGGCGACAAAAAACTCACCGATTCCAGGGCCTGATTTAAAAACCAATCAGGATGTTCAAATCCCCATGGCGGGCTGGTATAGAGGGCCGACAAATAAACAACTTTTCCTATAGTTTTATCAATCAATTGAACAGCCTCCTTAAAAGCGCGCCTGGTCCCTTTTTCATTTCCGCCTAATAACAATGTTATTTTTGCCATCTAAATCATTTTTCCGGGATTAATATATATTTTTTTTGCAAATTTGTATACCCTGAAAATATCTTTACCTAATTATTATATCCATTCAGAAACCGTTTAATTGTTTTGGAAATGAAAAAATTTCTTAAGTACACTTTGGCAGTCATCGTTGGATCCTTTGTGACGATTGGAATCCTTATGCTTGCTTTTTTTATTATGATAGGCATTTTTGCGGCCTCTAGTCAGAAAGAAATATCCGTAAAAGATAATTCTGTATTAGTGATAAAACTCGATGGCCCCATAGTTGAACGAAAAATCTCAGATCCAATATCGGACGCCATTGCTGAAATATTAGGCGAGCCATCCCCTATTGGTCTCAACCAAATTCTATCTTCCATTAAAAAGGCTCAACGCGACGACCGCATAAAAGGTATTTATCTCGAGTCGGGAACTGTGTTAGCCGGTTATGCTACTGTTGAAGAAATTAGAAATGCTTTGCTTGACTTTAAAAATTCGGGAAAATTCATTATAAGCTATGCCCCGGTTTACACTCAAAAATCCTATTATCTGGCTTCTGTTGCCGACAAAGTCTACTTATCTCCCGGTGGCATGCTAGAATTCAAGGGAATTAGTTCACATCGAACATTTTTTAAAAACACTCTTGAAAAACTAGGAATAGAAATGCAGGTGTTTCGTCACGGAGAATTTAAATCGGCCGTAGAACCCTACACTCGAACCGACATGAGTAAACCCGCCCGGATGCAAACCCTCACCTATACTCTTTCAATTTGGAATCATTTACTATCCAAAATAAATGATTCACGGGGATTAAGTGCTGAAAAGCTTAATGTAATAGCTGATCAGGTACCTATGTTCAAAGATGAGACATTTCTGATGCAAACAGGACTAATTGATGGATTAAAGTACAAGGACCAGGTCATCAATGAACTTAAAGATTCTACCAATACCGACTATTCAAAAGATATCAACAGCATTGAAATTAAGAAATATGCTGATGTTTATGTCCCTGACGATAAAAAAGGAATTTCAAAAAATAAAATTGCGGTTATATATGCCGAAGGTGTAATAGATGGCACGGATTCATCAGAAGGGATAATTTCGGAAGATTTGTCCAGAACTATCAGACAAGCACGAAGAGATACTACAATTAAAGCAGTTGTACTGAGGATTAACTCGCCGGGTGGCTCTGCTTTGGGTTCTGAAATCATATGGCGTGAAGTAAAACTAACTTCCGAAACTAAACCTCTGATTGTTTCCATGAGCGACCTTGCCGCTTCTGGTGGTTATTACATTGCCTGTGCCGCCGATACTATTGTCGCTCACCCTAATACGCTAACAGGCTCTATCGGTGTCTTTGGATTGATCCCCAACGTCAAAGGCCTGTTTAACAAAATAGGGATTACTACCGACAGAGTTAAAACCAATAAATATGCAGATTTGCCGTCCATTGATCGTCCTTTTACCTCTGATGAAAAAGAACTTTTACAGGCTTTTGTTGAAAACTCTTACAATACTTTCATTGATCGCTGTGCAGAAGGACGAAACACCACAAAGGAAAAAATTGATGAAATAGGACAAGGACGTGTTTGGAGCGGGAAAGATGCAATAGACATCAATCTTGTAGACCTTTTAGGCGGCCTGGACGATGCCATTGAAATTGCCGCAAAAAACGCCAACATTACCGATGATTACAGAATAGTAGAACTACCGGAAGAATTGACTCCATTTGAACAATTTGTGAAAAGTATGGGTGGCAATGTAAAGACCCGTATTATGAGTTTATTTTGGAAGAATAACGACTATGCGAAAATTCTTCAAATCATCAACAACGTTGAAAATAATTATCCTATTCAGGCTCGTATCCCATACGATATATCATTAAATTAAAAAAAGAGGGTGCCTGATTCAGACAGCAACTAACAAGTGCATTGGCCTGTGCTACATAAGGAAAATCAAGTTGCTATAGCGGGGCACCCTTTGAAACTTTTTTCGTTTATGCGATGGACTCTTCGATTATTTCTGTATCCATTTTCAGTTATATTTTGCCTCATTGCCAGAATTAGAAATCTTTTTTACGATAAAGGAATTTTTAAAAGCATTTCGTATCCTATCCCTCTAATTTCAGTCGGTAATATAACGGTTGGGGGAACCGGCAAAACCCCTATGACAGAATATCTTATTAGGTATCTAATACCACACTATCGTTGCGCACTTTTAAGTAGAGGATACGGAAGAAAAACCAAAGGACCGTTGGAAGCCACTACCGACAGCACCTCACTGACGGTAGGCGATGAACCATTGCAATTGAAACTTAAGTTCCCCGAACTAAAAGTAATTGTTGCCGAAAAACGTGTTTCAGGCATGGACATTTTATTGAATAACTCTACCCCTCCTGAAATAGTAATTTTAGATGATGCTTTTCAACATAGAGCTATTAACCCTGGTCTCTCCATTCTTGTAACTGATTATTTTCGGCCACTATATAACGACTTTTGTTTGCCCGCCGGCAATCTTCGAGAACCCTTAACAGGTTTAAAGCGGGCCAATATAGTCATTGTAAACAAATGTCCTTCTAACCTTTCGTCGGACCAAGCCAAGAAAATAAAAGAAAAAATGGGCATAAAACCGCCTGTTAAAATTTTTTTCAGCAGCATAGTTTATCTTAAACCCAAACCACTTACAGAACTTGGGCAACCTTTGCCTGCCAATCAATCCCAATGGCCCGAAAAACCATCCATTATAGCAATATCAGGAATTGGTAATCCCAAACCTTTTCTTTCAGAGACAAATAACTTCGGAAAAATAATTAAAACCATCACTTATCCGGATCACCATGATTTCACCAATCGAGATTTAAAAAATTTATTTCTTGCCTTGAACCAAGCAGATTCTAATACTATTATTTTAACCACAGAGAAAGATGCAGTACGTTTAAAACAGAAACCTTTAAATGCTTTATTGCAAAGTAAAATTTGGTATATTCCAATTAAATTAACCATTTTGTTTAATCAAGAAGACCTTTTTCTGAAAACTATTGACTCATATGTTAAAGGAAATTAGAGAAACAGCCAATTATTTAAAAGAGCATTATGCACCCAATGCTCAAACATGCATCATTTTAGGAACCGGACTTGGCGGATTAGTTAACGAAATAGAGATCCGCGCCACAATCGACTATCAGGATATACCCAACTTCCCCGTTTCAACCGTTGAGGGACATAAAGGGAGACTTATCTTCGGAGAAATCAGTAACACCGAGGTAATAGCTCTTCAGGGTCGGTTTCATTATTATGAAGGATACACTATGAAACAAGTAACTTTCCCTATTAGAGTCATGCAATTACTTGGAATAAAAAACCTGATAGTATCCAATGCCAGTGGGGGGTTAAACCCTGACTTTAAAATTGGTGATTTAATGGTAATTACAGATCATATTAACATGTTCGGGGATAATCCCCTGATAGGAAAAAATATTGAAGAATTAGGTCCTCGATTCCCAGACATGAGTCAACCTTATAGCAGGGAACTCATAGACAAAGCATTTTTTATTGCACAAAAACTTGGAATTACGCTCAAAAAAGGGGTATATGTAGGAACCTCAGGTCCTACTTTTGAAACACCTGCCGAATACAAATTTTTCAGAACGATAGGAGGCGATGCTGTTGGTATGTCTACTGTTCCGGAAGTAATAGCAGCCTGTCATGGAGGCATTACTTGCTTTGGAATTAGCATTATTACCGATTCGGGTGTTCCGGGACAAATAGTAGAAATTACTCACGAAGAGGTACAAAAGGTGGCAGCTACAGCTGAACCTAATATGACTAAAATAATTAAAGAGCTAGTCGATTCATTGTAATTATGAAAGGGGAAATCACACAGGGAGAAAAATGTTCAATCTGTATGGTTTCCCCTGATAATGGAATTAAAAATATTACTATTCAGCATCAATAATGGGATAAAGAAAATCGTTAAACGGAAAGCGGGTAACATGAATTTTTACTACCTCCTGATAAAGAATTTTCCTAAATTCCTCAAAATTATTTTTCTCCTTGGCTGAAATAAAAATGCTTCTCCCATTTTTTGCCATCCAGGTATTTTTTAAATCATCCAGCGAATAATTTTCGCGAGTAACAGGTGTTAAATCATCTTCCTCCTTCTGAACATAGGTAAATGCATCTATCTTATTAAAAACCATAATAACAGGTTTTTCTCTTTCATCAATTTCATGCAAGGTTTGATTAACCACCTCTATCTGTTTTTCAAACCCGGGATGAGAAATATCCACCACATGTAATAAAATATCTGCTTCTCTCACTTCATCTAGGGTTGATTTAAATGATTCCACAAGATGGTGAGGAAGTTTACGAATAAAACCAACTGTATCGGCCAACAAAAAAGGTAAATTACCAATTACCACTTTTCTTACAGTGGTGTCAAGGGTTGCAAATAACTTATTCTCGGCAAAAACATTACTTTTGGTCAATGCATTCATGATGGTACTTTTACCAACATTAGTATAACCAACCAACGCAACCCGCACCAATTTACCTCTGTTTTTACGCTGAGTTGACTTTTGCCGGTCAATTTTCTGCAGGTCAGCTTTCAATTTGGCTATTTTATCTCTAATGATTCTCCGGTCGGTTTCAATTTCTTTTTCTCCTGGGCCACGCATTCCAATACCACCACGTTGACGCTCCAAATGGGTCCACATCCGTGTTAGTCGGGGTAATAAATATTGATATTGTGCCAGTTCAACCTGTGTTTTGGCATGAGCAGTACGGGCTCTTTTAGCAAAAATGTCCAAAATAAGATTGGTTCTATCCAAAATCCGGCGTCGCAATGCCTCTTCCAGATTTTTTAACTGCGATGGTGTCAGTTCATCATCAAAAATAACAGCATTAACATCTTCATGTATTTTGACATAGGCTACTATTTCCTCCAACTTACCCCGTCCCACAAAAAAACGTTTATCAGGCATGGGCAACGATTGCACAAATCTGCAAACCGGCTTAGCACCCGCTGTTTCGGCCAAAAAAGCCAACTCATCCAGATATTCATTTACCTCGTTTTCACTAGCTTGAGGAGTTCGAACTGCCACCAATACTACTTTTTCAATTTCTTTTGCTGTTGAAATCAGATCGTTCATCAGTATAATATATGATTTGTTTTTTTCTAATATATAACTTATTGAGTGGTTCTTTTTAATCCCGAGTCAAACCTTCTATTCAAATTTAATTGAGCTCATATTGAAGCCTAAAGGTTCGACTTGAGCCTAACCGAATGAGAAGACCACATTTCCCGCAAAACATGAAATTAATAAATTCCACTGCGGCAGTTGCACTTCTTTTTCAAATATTTATGGCAAAACTTTTTGCCAAACTTTTTTCATTAATATTAGTGTGTTTTTTACTTTAAAATATTATTAAGCAGTATTCTCTTCCTTTTTTCCAAGATATGAAACACATTGTTTCATTAAAAGAACAAAAGTAATGGATTTTAGCTGATTAACAACAGACTGAATAAGGCGACCTTAATATAAAAAACAAGGCTGTCTTTCCAGACAGCCCTGCTTTCAATACTATTAAAATTTTAAGATTCTACTGCAAAACAAAGTTTATGGGTACCGTATAGGAAACCCTCACGGCTTTACCCCGTTGTTTTCCAGGTTTCCACTTGGGCATACTTCTCACCACTCTCAACGCTTCTTTATCGAGACTTGGGTCTACCCCCCTGGCGATTTCCACATCGGTAATAGATCCGTCGGTATTCACAACAAACTTTACATAAACACGCCCCTGAATACCATTTTCCTGGGCGATAACCGGATACTCAATATTACTTGCTAAGAATTTATGAAGTGCTTGTTCTCCACCCGGAAATTCCGGCATTTCTTCAACAATAAAGAAAACCGGGGCATCTTCTTCCTCCTCCTCCGTCGTCATATCAGTAAAATCAACTTCCGTATCCTCAGTAGCTTCTGTATCCTGAATGATCAGTTCCTCTTCAAGTTCTACATCATCTTCTACAATATTTAAAATGTCTGTCACTTTTGGGGGGGGCGGTGGTGGTGGGGGTTTTACTTCATCCTGGCGAGTGATCGGAATGATCTCCTCTTCAACTTCCTCTTCCTCTATTTTCAAGCCTTCGTTGACTTTTGTTTCTTGAGTTGTCCACTCGAAGGCAATGAAAACCAGAGAAAGCACCACAACAAGACCGATTTGCATAAAAACGGTCTTCTTGTTTTCCAAATCTGCTTTGGGCGACTTCTTTACTTCCATAAAAATCGAATTTTGGTGCCTAAATTAATGACTGTAAACGGTTTTCAATATTTTTAAATAGAATCTATTCGACAAAACATGCCGAATGGGACGTTAAAAATAGGATTTTATTACCAATTCTACGCATTTTTCACGCTTCTTTTAAGACAAAATCTTTTCATCCATTCTAATAAACAATTTATTTATAAACATTTAAACAAGTTTCCCAATTTATATCCAATGCCTATTAATTTTTTATAATAATCTGTTGAGAAATTTCCCAATTTTCCTTTATATTTGCACAGCAAATCCAGGGGGTGTAGCTCAGATGGCTAGAGCGCATGACTGGCAGTCATGAGGTCAGGGGTTCGATTCCCCTCATCTCCACATAGCACTAATATAATAAAAACCGGGCAAAATGTCCGGTTTTTTTGCTTTATTTAAATTCATTTTCAAAAACTTTAACAACCGATCTTTCCGTTATGTGCGGGATACTGTAAATTTGTATTTTATATTAATTGCAAATCTCCTGGTAGCATTAAGCTTTAGAGAGCAAAACTCAATCGCAAAACCCAAAACTTTGATTTAGAGGCGGCTATAGGAGAAATCACGGAATCACAAAGAGCAATTGATCATTTATAAAAAATGACAGACAACTCTGGAAAAATCATTCGCAGTATCCGGCCTGGCAGGATTTTCCTTCCTGTTTTAATTGGTTTGTCGGTAACCGGATATCTCTTGTATCGAGAATTTGATCCACAAAGCTTCAGTCTTATCCGCTTTACCGGATGGTCTGTCTTTTGGCTGATTTTCTCTTTTACTTTAATGGCAATAAGAGATTTTGGCTACATGCTCAGAATCCGCATTTTAACTAATAAACAACTTACCTGGAAAAAAGCTTTTAATATTATAATGTTATGGGAGTTCACATCCGCAATAACTCCTTCTGCTATTGGTGGCACAAGTGTTGCCATTTTTTTCGTTAACAAAGAAGGGATCCGCGTTGGGCGCAGTACAGCAGTGGTAATGGTCACATCGTTTTTGGATGAATTATTTTTCATAGTCACTTTTCCTATTTTATTAATTTTATTGGGGAGTTCCGATATTTTTAGCCTTGATCCGGCCGCACAGGCGGTTCCTTGGCTTCAAAATAAATTCTTTTTATTAGCCATTGGGGGATATTCAATAAAATTTCTCTACACAATAGTTCTAAGCTATGGATTATTCGTAAATCCTAGGGGATTAAAATGGCTTTTGCTTATGATTTTTAAACTCCCAATAATTCGAAAATGGCGCCCACAGGCTAATGAATCGGGAACCGATCTAATACAAGCCTCCCAAGAATTTAAAGGTTGGCCATTCCAAAAATGGCTCAAAGCTTTTGGTGCAACTTTTTTTAGTTGGACAGCCAGATACTGGGTTGTCAATACACTTATTATAACTTTTTTTGGTATTAAATGGCTGGGATGGGAAGAACATTTACATGTTTTTGGCAAGCAATTGGTAATGTGGATAATGATGTTGATTAGTCCGACCCCCGGAGGCAGTGGTTTTGCAGAATATGTCTTCAAAGAATTTCTGGCTGCATTTATACCAATAGGAACAGGGGTTGCTATGGCCTTTTTCTGGCGACTTATTAGTTATTACCCTTACCTTTTTTTAGGCGCATTTATTGTACCTAAATGGATAAAAAAACATTTTATCAGTCATAAACACCCAAAGAATTCCCAATAATCAGCGAATTCCTTTTGACCAAAGTCTTTTTTTTTGTGACCAATTCCGTGAAGATATTTTCTTTACATCGTATCTTGCAACAGCATGCTTTAGCTTTTTAGTTATTGAGTGTTATTTGGTATCATTAAGAATATAACTTTTCCCCGAAGAAAGTTTGTAAGATACAATTTCATCAGTATAAAATTTATCTAATTCATTGGCCTGATGGAACTCGCATGACTTAAATTTATACATGTTCTTATTGTGACAAATCTTTTTAGTCATGCTTGTTTCATTTACTAATACTCATCACTCAACCCACTATCCAGTTAAGGAATAATTTTTTTAGGATCTAATCCGCAAATTATAAATGGATTTTATTTCCTAACTGGATTTGATTAACGCCCTATAAAATTTTTAAGTATTACGATTTACATTAAAATGGACTTGAAATAATAAAACCCGTTATTGAGATTTAACATCTCCATTTTTCGTAATTACAATATATTGAGAAACTTAATACAAACCTTTATGACTTTGCACTCTGACACTAAAATAAAAATACAAACATATGGCCTTACAAATAAACCTCGGTCAATAAGCCGGACAGAATATATACTAAAAATTGTATAATCCATTTAAACAAGTTACATAGTGAAAATTCAAAAAATAATCCTTCTTGTTATTTCAATCATTTTAATAGCTATTTTGACAGAATGCAAAAGGAACAAAAAAAGCGATACACTTTCGAAACAAGAGTTGGTAATCTACTGTGAAAACGGAATTCTGGCACCGGTTCGAGAATTCTCTGCTCAATTTGAAAAAGAAACCGGCATTAAAGTCAACATACAGAACGATTGTGCCAGAAATCTTTCCAACTTAATTTATTATCGAGGCGAGGCCGACATTTATATTCCCGACTGTCGATTGAGCATAGATAATATGTTAATGACAAACCCCGAAATAATAGAAGACTCGGCCGTTATTGGCTATCAAACTTTAATATTTATAATTTCACCAAGTAATCCAATAAATTTCGATGGTCAAATGGCGACACTTACTTCCGGTAAATTTGGCATTGAGTTGGCTAACCCTGAAACCAGTTCGTTAGGGCAAGCAACTGAAAAATTATTAAAACATCATAGCATCTATAATGAAATAATAAAATCGGTATTATCCCTTACAACCGACTCACGAGGTTTGTTTCGTAATATCGCATCCGGAAATTCACAGCTAGCTATCGATTGGGAATCGGACTATTTAAGCAACAGCAATGATTTTCAAATAATCGACACCGTCAAAATTCCCTCAAACGAAATTTATTATCAGGCAATCGCAGTAGTTTTAAAAGACGCTCCAAACAAAGAAAATGCCATGAAATTCATTAACCAACTTAAGACCCCTTCAGGTAAATTTTTTTTCGAAAAATATGGAATTACAGATATTCCCTTATCGCCAAATTAATTGTATATTTAATGACATCAAATTTTAAAAAAATATCCTTAGTTATTGAAATAAAATTGGAATGGAACAGGGTTAAAATTTCCAGATTTAATAAACCCTTTTTTGTTATATATATTTCACGATGAAAATTATTATTAATTATATAATTTAAGACATCATTGAATTGCGAAGGAAAACAGACAAAAATATCTTCAGGAAACTTTCCTTACCCTCTAACAAAGGATTGTTTAATGAACCAGTAATAAATAAACTTTATTTATTACTGGGCGTTTTTGTTTGCACTATAGCAGCTATTTTACTCATTGATAACTATTTTGATCGAACACACACTATTTATTACCAGGAAACCATTCGTAATCAGGAACAAAAACAAAGAATTGAAGGATTATTAAAAGAAAATTTACTACACATTAATCTTGATTTTAAATCTTACTCATCAGTAAATCATCCTCAACAATTAAGCAACATTCAAAGAGATATTCGCAATAGGATTACTCAATCAGTAAATATTCTTGAAAAATTAGACAAAGGAGGGGAAATTACTGTATATAAAGCTGTTAATCTGGAAGATCAGGACAGTATTAAGGAAGTAATTAAATATCGAAATGATCAATATACGGGAACGATACAGGAAATAAGAGACATCAATTCTTTGTTATACGAGTTACAATCATTATCTGCTAAAATAACGGGTTCTCTTGAAGGGGTATTGGCAACTGAAAATTCGCTCACACCGGCCACATTAGAAACCGTCAATTTTTATCAAAAACAAGCAGAAAGCATATTAACCCGAATTTATGAATTCGAAAATCAGATCTCATTTAAAATAAGTAAAACTATTTCAGCTCTTAACAAACGACATCATATAATTTTCGAAAAATATACTCGCCTTAAATATCTTAATCTTGTTGTTTTTACTTTACTTGCGGGCTTTATTACATTTCTAATCATCAATCAAATCCGGGTAGTACTGATAAATCGCCAAAAGGCTGAAGAAACAAATAAAAAACTTCTTAAAGCGGTTGAACAAAGTCCTGTTTCCATATTAATTACCAACACCCATGGCATAATTGAATACATCAACAAAACATTTGAAGAAAGAAATAATGTTTTGAAACAAGAACTTGAAGGGACTAGTCTTCATTACCTTCATTCTAAAAACAATGAGAATTTTTCAACATTGTTGCTTGAAACCATACAAGAAGGAAAATCATGGGAAGGAGAAATTCAGTCTCTGAACCCCAATGGAGATATTATTTGGGAAAAAGTGTCAATATCGCCAGTTTTTGGTGAAGAAAACACTATATCTAATTTTATTGCTATAAAGGAGGATGTAACAGAGAAAAGATTACTTACCCAGTCGCTAAAAGAATCTATCGAGGCCTTAAAAACCATTACAGAAAATCTTCCTGTAGGAATACTCATAACTGACAAAGAAAAAAAGATTCAAGAAATAAACCTAACTGCTGCCACTATAATGGGGTTTGATAACCTTAGTGATGCCATGGAGTTTGTAAAAAAGCGGAAATACCAACAATTGTTTCAAACCCTCAAAAAAGATCAATATACCGATGAAGCTGCAGGAGTTACCATTACTACTCTTGAAGAAAGACTTACTGTTGAAGAAAATAATATTTCGCGGACCATTCTTAAAAATATTATACCAGTAAAAGTTAACCATTCAGACATTATGCTGGAGGCATTCATGGACATCACGGCACAAAAAGAGATACAACGCCGTGAAAAAGAAGCCAATAAAGCAAAATCGGAATTTCTGGCTAACATGAGTCATGAAATCCGAACACCCATGAATGGCATAATTGGGGCGACAGAACTGTTAGGACAAACTCGCCTGAATCGTGATCAACAAAATATTCTCACCATTATTAGTCGTTCATGTGAAAATCTATTGAATATCATAAACGACATCCTTGACTTCTCAAAGATTGAGGCTGGCAAAATGAAAATTGAAAAATATCCTTTCGACTTGCGATCCACTGTGGATTATTTACTTGATCAGATGTCGTTTAGGAGTCACGAAAAAAACCTGGAATTAATGGCCTCAGTTGACGAATCAATCCCGTCTGTCCTAATTGGGGATGAAGGCCGACTCATTCAGGTAATCATCAATTTAATGGGGAATGCCGTTAAGTTTACCCAAGAAGGTGAAGTAATTCTAAAGGTAGACGTTGAACGTCAAGCAAGACAAGAAATCATCCTTCATTTTGCTATCGAAGATTCGGGTATTGGCATTCCGCCAGAAAAAATAGAAAAGATTTTTGAATCTTTCACTCAAGCCGATGGATCTACCACAAGAAAATTTGGTGGGACCGGACTCGGAACTAGCATTTCAAAAATGCTTGTAGAATTAATGGGCGGTAAAATATGGGTTGAAAGCCCAAATCCTAACTATGCGTGGTCAAAGGAAAATCCCGGATCAATTTTTCATTTTATTCTTCCTTTTACCTACGATAAAGGCAAATCAAATATTGCATTCAAGAACCCAAGAATGAAGGATTTGCGTGCCCTTATTGTTGACAATCATCGAACCAATTTATTACTCCTTAAAAAAATGTTTTACAATTGGGGTATTGCCACAGAAATTGTGAATGATGAAAAATCTGCTCTTGATAAAATTAATGATAATAGAAAGTTTAACATTGTCATTATCAATTCTCATATTATAAATTTAGACAATCCATCCATCATAAAAACCATAAAACAATATGCCCCCGACATTAAAGCAATTCTATTTTCATCACGAAAAATAGCATCTTTAGAAGGTTTTGATGTAATATTAGAAAAACCCATCAAACAAACTATCCTGTATAATACCATCAACCAACTATTTTTTGCCGATTCAAAAACGCAGAAAAGTAAACCGATTAATTCCTCTTCATCCTATCAAAACAAAAAGATATTGTTGGTAGAAGATAATCCCATTAATCAAAAAATAACGGAAAAGATGCTGGCCCGACTTGGGTTAACTGCAATCATTTCGTCAAATGGTGAAGAAGCGATTAATTTAATTCTCGAAAAAAAGGAAAACTTCGACTTAATATTGATGGATATTCAAATGCCTGTTCTTAATGGCTTAGATGCCACAAAAGCTTTGCGAAAATCAGGAATTTCCACACCCATCATTGCTATGACTGCAAACGTATTAAAGGGTGATAAAGAAAAATGCTTGGACGCCGGAATGAATGATTACATTGGAAAACCGGTTAAGCTTAATGATTTGCAGCACACAATCCAAAAATGGATATAAATTTTAATCAACCTATATGAATAATTTGTACGGCTATTGTAATGCCAATAAATACCCACAAGATAACTTCTTGCCAAATCTTTTTTGACATTTTATCTAGCCAAAATGCCAATATCATCGATGGTCCTATAGCAATCAACGGGGTTAACTCAACAGAAAAAAAAGGAGTAAGACAGGCACCAAATGTAAGTAAGGTTAGCCAGACCACAGACCGAAATAATTTCCTAGTAATGATTTTTTGTGTTGGTAAGAACCTAAACACATTTACTATACCCACCAATATAATACCCCCTAGGAAAAACAAATAAATCTGTGTACTTATATTATGACTAAGCTGACCAGTGCTCGATAATAAATTAAAAACAATAAACACCCCAAATTCCATAAACCTATCCACAAAAAAGAAATAACCGGCACTAAGTACAAACGGCAACAATACCCCCATTAAACTGGCCAAAAATGTCCTAATTGTCAGGACCCGTAATCCACCCATTACCACTAAAAGTAATGGATACAAATACAAGCCCTTTACATACACTAGAGAACCGATACCCACCAATAAAGCGCCATCAAAACTGCGTCCTTCCTTCCTTCCATGTATTACAATCCCCCAAATTCGTTCAATGGCTAGTAAAAAAAATAAATTGAACATCCAAACCACATTCAAACGCTGCACAACCAAAAAGCCACTTACCAATAATGCATACATTAATGCTGGCAAAACAGATGCACTACCCAACAATCCATGGCGACCAGCTAATCTGTTGATTGTAAAGGCCGTTAACAGCACCAAAACAAAAGAAAAAGCAGCAGCCAAATAGGCATTGTTCCCAAACAATGGACGAACCATCCATTCCCATAAAGGCATGGAAATCCCGTCAAAACTTATGGGGGCACTGCCATCAAAAAGAAAAACCCTAATCCAAAAAAGGAACAATATAAAAGGAACCAATATAAAAGCCAACAGGCTGTTGTTGTGCAGCGTCCTATATAGCATGTTCAAATTACTTTAAATCAAACCCAATGTCCTTACGGTAATATTTATTCTCAAAGTTTATAATCTTAGCATTTTTATAGGATTTTTCTAATGCCTCATCAATGGATTCACCAAGAGAAGTAATAGCTAAAACTCTACCTCCTGAAGTAACCACTCCATCTGAGATGGTTGTCCCGGCATGAAAAACAATACTGCCTTCTACGTGATCAAGTCTAAAAATGTTTTTACCTTTTTCATAGTTCCCGGGATATCCACCCGAAACCAACATAACGGTGGCTGCAGTTCTAGGATCCTGTTCCGAGACAATTTCCTTTAAATTACCTTCCGTAACAGCCTTGAATATCTCAACCAAATCGTTTTTCAATCGGGGAAGAACAACTTCGGCTTCAGGATCCCCCAAACGAACATTATATTCAATAACATAAGGATCTCCGTTGACATTTATTAGTCCAAAGAAAATAAATCCTTTATATAGTATACCTTCTTCTTTTAATCCCTCAATAGTAGGATGTATAATCCGTTCTTCTACTTTTTTCATAAAGGCCTCATCAGCAAAAGGGACAGGAGAAATGGCACCCATTCCACCAGTATTAAGCCCTGTATCTCCTTCTCCTATACGTTTATAATCTTTTGCCTCGGGCAGAAGAAGATAACTGTGCCCATCAGTAATGGCAAAAACCGACAACTCTATTCCCGACAGAAACTCTTCGATTAAAACAGTTTCACTAGCCTTCCCAAATTTGCCGCTCAACATTATCCGTAACTGAGAAAGGGCATCTTCAATATTTTCAACAATTATCACCCCTTTCCCCGCAGCCAAACCGTCGGCTTTAAGAACATAGGGCGGTTTCAATTTTTTTAAAAACCGCTCCCCTTCATCAATTGTGTCTAACGTTACAGCCAAATAACGGGCAGTTGGAATGTGGTGTGCCAGCATAAATTGTTTGGCATACTCCTTACTGCCTTCCAACATAGCTCCGCGTGATGTAGGGCCAATTACCGGAACACCGGACAATTGCGGGTCATTAAGAAAAAAATCACTTATTCCCTTCACTAACGGCACTTCAGGACCAACAACCACCATATCAATATGAAATTCTATTACAGCTTTTCGAATTTCCTCGAAATCATCTACCGCAATATCAAGATTTTGTCCTAACAAAGATGTCCCCGCATTACCGGGTGCTATAAACAATTGGTCAAGTAACGGACTGACACGCATTTTCCAGGCTAATGCATGTTCACGACCTCCTGAACCTAAAAGAAGAATATTCATGTTTTCAATTATTTGGATTTTAAAGAACTTAATATATCTGCTTGGTATCCACTTTTTTTAATCCAAGATAAAACCTTAGGAAGTGCTTCCTTTAAATTTGGCCACGCCTTTAGGGAATCATGAAAAACAATTAATGACCCCTGCCGCATCTTTGACAAAACATTATGGGTAACAATCTCAGGGTTAAGAGAACGGTCATAATCGCGGGACAAAACGTCCCACATAGCAATATTTAAATGGTATTTTTTGATAATTGGCACCCGCCAGGGAAAAATAATTCCATGCGGAGGACGATACCAACGAGCCGAAGAATTCAGCTCTAAAGACCTATTTAAATCTTCTTCAAACTCATATTTATTCATTTTGTGTGCCGGTTTGTGAAAAAAACCATGAATAGCCGTTTCATGACCTTCACCTTGTAATTGTGTATATATCCTGGGGTATTTTCTCACATTATCACCCACACAAAAAAAAGTGGCTTTAATATCATATTTTCCCAACAGTTTCAGTACCCATGGGGTAATACCAGGGACAGGTCCATCATCAAATGTGAGAAAAACTTTGCGTTCATTCACTTCTGCCCGCCACACAATATCTTTTTGAAACAACCTCCTCACCATTAGAGGAGGTTGAACAATATTATCGGATAAACTATTCAAAAAAACCGGCTTTTTGCAAGATAGAATCGTATTCATTGTTTAACTGTTCCAAGAGCTCTTCCCGGTCAAAAGTCTCTGCCACACGAATAATCTCCGCATAAATAGCCAGGTTGCGACGAATCTCTGACATTACCGAACTGCGCTTTGAAGGTGAAAGAGACATAAAGTAATCCAATTCCTGAAAATTCAGATTAGCCAGTCCCCATAATATTTCATCACCCTTTTCTTTCTTTTCAGCTTTATAATAACCTTCGCCCAGGAAAATAGAAAAATAATTATGTGGAACCCGTTCCGGAGGAATAACATCCAATGCCTTATCCAAAACTTTTAAACCCTTCTCTGTTTTTCCCTCATCTAACAATGCATTGGCTAGCCGAGCCATATTGTTTCTTATATTTATAGCCATTCTTTGATGATTCTCATCCAAATAAACTCGAGAATCTTTAAAATTCTCTAGATCGTAAACATTCATAAAATTGTGGAAGGCTTTCTCCGTATCCACCCGGCCGGTCATTCCATCTGAATTATTAACTTTAATTGGCACAATCCGATATCCAAACCCTTCAAGCTGGAAATAATCTTCCAGACCAACATAATTTTCTCCACCCACGGTTACAGCATAGAAAATTGACCGGTCCCAATTATTAGTAGCAAGCATATCAAGAACAACCATTTCATTTTTCATTATATAATCTTTGTTCTTTAAATCGATATGCATCACAGAATCTATTTGATGAGCATACTGCTCACTTACAAAGCCTTTTTGCACCAATTTAAGACTATCTGCTGCCAAAGTGAAAGTATTGGAAGGCAAATATTCAACTCTTCCACTGTATCCTGGAACCCGCTTAGTACGTTCGTTTTCACTCCTAAGAAACATCATTGCTTCCTTTAAATCAACATCCCCCTCTACCCGATTAATTAAAAATACCATATCACGTGTTCCGGTAACATATTGGTCATGTTCCAACGAAATGGGTAACGGATCCGATTCATATGATTTACGTTTCATTTGATCAATATACCAATCGGTTTGTAAATAACTTAAATTACAAACCCGAACATCCGTTCTTACCCCTTCTACTTCCTGAACATACCATAAGGGGAAGGTATCATTATCACCATTGGTAAAAATTATTCCATTTTCATCTATGGTATTCAGATAATTCTTAGCCAAATCACGTGCAACGGTTCTATGGGAACGGTCATGGTCATCCCAATTTTCAGCCGCCAATATTCCTGGAACCAAAATCAATGCAACTAATGAACTTAGTATTGTCGAGACTTTCCCGCCTAACAAACGTTTAAAGCCATCCACCATTGCCAGCACACCCAGACCAATCCAAATTGAAAAAGCATAGAAAGAACCGGCATAAGCATAATCCCTTTCCCGTGGCTGTAACGGTGTTTGATTCAGATATATTACAATTGCCAGGCCTGTAAAGAAAAACAAAAGCATAACAATCCAAAAACCCTGTTTCCCTTTTTTCCCGGAATTGTATTGAAATAGTAAACCCAAAATACCAAGTATAAAGGGAAGAAAATAATAGGTATTTCGTGCACGATTATTTTTTAAATGATCTGGTAATTTCGACTGATCGCCATACATGGCATTATCAATGAATGGTATTCCAGAAATCCAATTACCATAATGAATTTCTCCATTCCCCTGGATGTCGTTTTGGCGTCCAACAAAATTCCACATAAAATATCTCCAGTACATGTGTCTGACCTGGTAATTAAAAAAGAACCTCAAATTTTCCCAAAAAGTAGGCAATTGAATAGTTTGCGTATTTCCCTGACCATCAACTACAGTAACAGGCTGTCCTTTAATTCTTGCCCATCGTTTATACTCTTCTATATGAGAAGCCTGCCGGCTATACATTCTGGGGAAAAATGTGGTTGTTCGGTGATCAAACACATATTCGGGACGATATTGAACAATCTCGTAGCGACCATTTTTTTGAATTCTTATAGGAGAACCTTTTTTTGATTGGGAAGCTTCCCTATCCACAGGTGAATTATAATATTCTCCAAAAAATAATGGCCGATCACCATATTGCTCCCTATTCAAATAAGATATTAAAGAAAAAACATTGTCAGGAGAATTTTGATCCATTGTAGGCTCAGCAGCAGAACGAATCATGATCAGGGCAAACGAGGAATAGCCAAAGATAATAACCGTAATAGCAGTAAGAACCATATTCAAAATGACCTTTCCTCGCTTAAAGGAAACGTAGATACCATAAATCAATCCTGCCACCAATAAGATCAAATAAACAAACAAACCGGTATTAAAAGGAAGCCCCATACCATTAACAAAAGCCAACTCAAAAGCTCCTGCAATTTTTGGCACTCCGGGAATAATTCCATAAAGAATAAATAATAAAACAAAAGCAGATAAAGCCAATGCTTTAAAGGTATTTTTCCGATTTATTTCGAAATTTCGGAAATAGATGACCATGGCAATAGCTGGAATTGCCAGCAAATTAAGAAGATGAACTCCAATAGAAAGGCCCATTAAATAAGCTATGAGAATCAACCATCGGTTGGCATAAGGCTGGTCTGCAATATTTTCCCATTTTAAGATGGCCCAAAAAACTAAAGCTGTAAACAAACTTGACATTGCATAAACTTCCCCCTCCACAGCTGAAAACCAAAAAGTATCCGTAAATGTATAAGCCATAGCACCTACAAAACCACTCCCTAATACGGCCCAATATCTCCAACTTTCTGCATTTTCCTGATTATCTACAAAAATCTTTCGAGCCAGATGGGTAATGGTCCAAAACAAAAAGGCAATTGTTAATGCACTCGCCAGAGCTGACATGGAGTTGACCATCGCAGCAACATAGGTTTCATCTGGAGCAAATAGGGTAAAAAATCGGCCTAGAAGCATAAAAAATGGTGCTCCCGGAGGATGTCCCACCAATAATTTATACGAAGAAGCTATAAACTCTCCACAATCCCAAAAACTTGCAGTGGGTTCAATGGTTGACAAATAAACAAAGGCCGATATAAAAAAAGAGAACCAGCCTAATGCCAAATTGAATTTTTTGTAATTTTTCATCTGCATAATATATCTATACATTTGTGGCTTAATGGAAACCGCAAAATCTTTCAAACAAGCACCATACTAATTGGCTATTGGAAATTTTATACAAAAATCTCCTTCATAATTTTCCGGCATCTCTATTTTTCACATTAACAGGTAGGTTGCCAAAAATACATAAAAGTTAGAAATATCCCATAATTTAACTTTTCTCAATTCTTACCATTTTACTCTATTTTAAAGGTTACATAGAGAATTCATCTCAAGTTCAATTCGCGAAACCAGTTCGGTCATTCTAAGTTCTTTTGCAAGACCCCGAAGATCTATAAATAATTTGCAATACCTAGCCTTAATATCCCTTATTTCAAATCCGGAATAAACGAAATAATAAATGTCCTGAAGATTAACGTAAGTGATATTTCGAACCAGTTTTTGGGCTTCATCATTTTCACCACAATGGGTTAATAATTTAGCAACATCAACCATTAAACTCTGATCAATATATGGCGAATAAGGAAAATCTTTCAAACTTTTATTAAGTATACAGGAGGCTTGTTTTAAATGCCCCATTTTTAACAATTGATTTACATTTTCAAGAATGGCATTCCGATACCCGGCAGCGGCAAGTGCCTGACGACAGCTATTATCAAGCCAAGTCTCGGCAGACCTTGCCAATGATACACTATCCATTAATATTGAATACTGAACTAGTGCATGTTTTGAGTTTTCACTTACAACAGGATTATCAACAAGCCATACCAATCCATGACCTATAAAAAATTTATCAATTCCATGAAGCGATTTTCGGTCAACATTTCTTGTAAAGCAAATAGGTCTATTTTCTATATTAGATGCAATAATATCCGCTAAAGCCAAATTTCCTGCCGAAATATAACTTGATAAAATTTTCCAGTTCAATATATTCTTGTCCTTTAGCGACAAAACCCAATTGGAAGGAATTTCTCTAACAACTAATTTTGTTTTAGATGACGAATTCAATGATTTTAACTGCTCCAATGCTTGAACCCCTGTAACTGGCATAAGTTCTGATTGAGATATTTTGAAATAGTCAATCTGATGCCTCCAATAAAATTCTGATGGCAAATTCATATGAATTCCTGCCGAACCAATTTCAGCCCTTTTTAATTGCTCTAAATACCATGGCAAGCTTAACAACCCTATATTCACAATTCTTACATCAGTCCTAATCTCCTCAACATGTTGAGCATACCATAAAGGATAGGTATCATTATCGCCATATGTAAACAATATAGCATTGGGGGGGCAACTACGAAGCTGTGAAACAGCCAAATCGCGAGCCAAATAACGAGACGACCGATCATGATCATTTAAATTTACCGAAAATAAAAGGCCCGGTCCTGATAAGAATAATAATATCCCTAATAGTGAACAAGTAAATATAGATTCAAAAAGCTTATAGATTCCTTTTAACATTGCAAAAGCACCTATGCCTCCCAAAGATGCAATAACCATGATCGATGCCACATAAACATAATCTCTTTCCCTTGGTTCGAATGGTGGCTGATTGAGATACCATACTACAGCTGGTCCCGTTATCAAAAAAATGACTCCTAATACCACAACAATACGTTTCCTCCCTCTTCCTTCTCCAAACAAATACAATAGTCCTATCAACGCCATCAACATGGGAATCCCGTAATAATGATTGGCGGCTGCACTATACAACTCTTCAGCCAATGGATACTTCCTGTTCCCAAGGTGATATTTATCTACCCAATCCAATCCCGAAGCCCAATTCCCCGATAGCATATCGCCATGGCCCTGACTGTCGTTCTGTCGTCCCACAAAATTCCACAAAAGATATCTAAGAAAACTATGCCCCAATTGATAACGTAGAAAAAACGATATTTGGGAAGTAAAAGTTGGCTTTTGTTTTTGTGGATTTACCCCCGTCCACCATTGATATCCTTCCTCGTGCTGCGGCTGACGACTATAAATTCTGGGAAACCATACCATATCTTCAGAGCGAAAACGAAATCGAAGAACTGAAGCTACTTTTTCATATCTTCCCTTATCTACCTGATATACAAACTGACTGTCAGGTTCCCATGCAACAATTTCTGACCCGGCATGAGGTCCATACAACAAAGGACGATTCCCATACTGCGTCCGATTAATATATTCATTTAATGAAAAAATATTGTTTGGCGCATTCATATTAATTGGCGGATTGGCTTCTGCTCTTATTGGCACAAGGGCATATGAGAACCAACCCATTATTATCAACCCAGAAACCAAAAATGTAAAATGAATAACAGGATGTGTTCTGAAAGTTAACCAAATTCCACCGAAAAGAATTGCCACAATTCCAAACACATAAGCAATTAATCCGGAATGCTTTGGAAGTCCTAATCCATTAACCAACAATCGCTCTATATATTGCGCAGGCAACAATCCGTTTACGATTAATCCCCAGTAAAGAAATACCAGCAAAATAGATCCAATAACCAATCCTTGAATTGTATTAATTACCGAATGCCCTTTAAATTTCCAAATGAACAATATTACTAACACGGGAATCATTAAAAGATTTAGAAGATGGACACCTATCGACAGGCCCATTAGATAAACCCCCAGAAAAAAAAGTCTATGATTGTTTCTCTTACTGTTATACCATCTTAAAAACAACCATAGGGTTGCCATCGAAAAACAAAAAGAAGTGGCATATACCTCACTTTCGACCGCTGAATTCCAAAAGGTATCGGTAAAGGCAAACAATAACGAACCAATTATTGAGGCTACTTCAATAAAAAAAATATTACGTGGATTTGCCTCATCAACAAGCCATCCCAATAAAATCACAAGTATTTTATATAAAAGTAAGACAGCAATTGCCGACGATACCAACGATAATAAATTGATGCTTAAGGCTACCTGGGAAGTATCAGATGCAAACAAAGAAAATAAACGTGCCAATAATAAATAGAACGGAGCGCCAGGTGGATGTGGTACTTGCAAACGATAGGCCGATGCAATATATTCACCGCAATCCCAAAAACTCACTGTTGGTGCAACAGTGTAAGAATAAACAAACAAACTGATTCCCAGAACTATTGTTTCGGAAATATACCACTTCAAAAATGAGTTACGCAACTTCATTTATATAATCTTTTGACTGCTAATCTATTGCTATTTGAATTCAAAAACAAACCTACCAAAAACAAACTCATTAATTTTTTTTTGAAAAATATTTTTTGCGGATTCACCAAAAACATTCTATATTTGCATCGCTTTTAAGGAAAGGCAGTGATAATGTTTGTCCCGTGGTGTAATGGTAGCACAGGAGATTTTGGTTCTCTTAGTCTGGGTTCGAATCCTAGCGGGACAACTATGCGCTGATTTTCAGCACTTTAAGCCAGTTACTTAGCAAAAGTAGCTGGTTTTTTTCTACGAATTTTTCTACGAAAAGTTTAGAAAACTTTTAGGAATTTGGTCTTATTTCAGGAAAGGAAAAGAGTAGTTTTTTTCTGGTGAATGAAATAACCTGCCTTGATGTAAATCTGCTGGAACAAAAAAAGCTTATAAAGTTATTTTCTATACAGTTTGGCGCAAAAAATGTTCCACTTTACTACTTGTTAAACAATCTATTAGTAACTATTTAGGTGTTTAGGGGGGTTGATAGTGTAGATTTGCTTATCTGAATGAAACCGCAGCCGTTAGTCTAATTTTTAACACGGTGAGTTTTTAAGGGTAGCCTGTTAAATGTATCTTTCCCTAAAGATGTGGTTTAAAGAATCAATTTAAGCCTATTTTAAAGCATTTCTTTCCAAAGTAATATATTTATACTACTTCATACTTTAAACTCAAAATAAGGCTTTATTTCAATAAATATTAGTAGTTACTCATAAATATCTTTTCCTCTCCTGAAAATCTAAAAATATTCATACTGTTTTATAGAAACTTATCTTTCCCTTTCCTGAAACTAATCACAACCTATTCTATTTTCAGAAGGAATAAAGTAATATGTTTCTATGGTGATGCTTGGGGTAGTTGTTACATTTTTACCTAATATCTTTCTTTTAGGCACTTAAATTAAATTTTGTAACACCTATCATTTTTAAACAAATCATTATCAAGCCCTTAGCTGTTTTTAGCAATCTATTAGCAATTTTTATTGTTAAATAGGATGTTAGTAACTATTTAGGTGTTTTTGGGCAACCTGTTAGTAGTTTATAGTTATTCAGGAAATGAAAGGTTATATATTCATTCTTTTAGCCCAAAACTCTGCTAATAATTGTGCGTGTTCCTGTGGTGATACTTTTATGTACTTCAAAAAACTACTCTCTGATTTGTGGCCTGTAATTCTCATTATTGAATGCGATGGAAATCCAGCTTTGTATAAATTAGTAGCAAATGAACGTCTTGCCGTGTGTGTCTTAATTAGCTGCCATTTTTGATAAGTTTCAGCCTGTTTTTTACCTCCTTTAATAGTAGTTAGTGTAATAGTATCATTCAAACCTGCAAGCTTGCCAATTTCCTTTAAATACTGATTAGTCTTTTGGTTGCTTATGGCTGGTGGTAAATTGCCATTATATTTGGCTAATATCTTTTCTACTACTGAATGAAGTGGAATAATAACTCTATCACCTGTTTTTGACTGAACAATATTTATAAACCCGTCCTGTATCTTATCGGGTGTTATATTGGTTAAATCGCCAAATCTTAAACCTGTCCAGCATCCTACTAAAAACAAATCTCTAACCCTTTCTAAATATGGTTTATTTGATAAATCCAAGTCATCTAATTGCTTTAACTCGTTTTCGGTTAGTGCGATATTATCGGTATCTACTTGTATTTTAACAAACCTGTGACTTTTATAAGCTAAATTAGTGTTGATACCTTCCTCTGTGGCTTTGTTTAGAAATACCTTAAGATTCTTGATAAACTTACCGACTGTATTTGCTGAATAGTTCTTTTTCTGCAAGTATGCCACAAACTTTGAATAGAATTCTAAATTTATATCCTCAAAATCTAATTTAGTCCTTTTACTTCTGGAATACTCTTTCAGTAGATTAAAGGTTCTTATGTAGTCACCTATAACAATTTTATTTAGTGGCTTACCTGTACGTGGATTAATTGCGTTTTGTGATTGCTGAATAAAGTCCTCTATATACTCAAATAAAGATGTATTTGTTCTTTTTCTGGAAATAGTGGCTTTACCTACTGAATATTCAAACGGTTTGCCTTCAAAATAGCTATTTACAGCCTGTTTTAGCCATCCTTTACCTACTTCTGAATAACTAATAATCTTACTTAAATTATCCTCTAAATATCGTTTTAAGCCAATAAAAACAGCATTTTGTCCCTTCTGGTCGTATTGGGGTTTAATTAGTTGCTGCCTGTTTGACCAATGCGCAGGATTAACCTTTATTTTCGTTGAAACCCATTGGTCTAATTCTTTTGAGTGAAATAACCTAACATAAACGATTTTTTCAGTAGCTTTTTTACTCTTACTTAGCTGAAATTGAATAGTAGCCATTCTTAAAATTTTCTACGAAATTTTCTACGAAAAATTAACTTTTATAGCTACTATTGAGTTTCTGGCCTACTGAATTAACCACGCTTATTTGCCTGTTTATTAGATTGTTCCATAACATAGAGCTTTGGTTCTCTTAGTCTGGGTTCGAATCCTAGCGGGACAACCTAGAAAACCGCAACCTCATAATTTTTAAGAGGTTACGGTTTTTTTATTTATGAATTTGGACAAAAATTTATTATAAACTTCAAACAAAAGTTTTTAGAGTATTTTTCAATAAAAAACTTGCACAAATCAAAAACCTATTTTATATTTGAAGCGGGTTAGGGTTAAGGTTAATAATTTGAAAGGTCTGTCGGAATGCCGGCAGGCCTTTCTTTTTATATAAATCTATCGGTTTCTTCCACATTTAACTTGTAGTCACCATTAAATTTAAGGTCAAAACTCGAGAGAAAAACCAGACAACTTTTATAATAATAAGGCAACTTTTTTAGTTATAATTTTACTAATACAATAGTTATCAAACTGCCGGCAAACATTATTAAATTTGCCGACGAACAAAAATTAAACTTTTTGGGAAATGAAAAAGATTGTAATTCTAATTGTATCAATTGTTCTAGCTTTTCCGGTGTTAGGCAGTGCCCAACGTGGGGATAATTCTTTAGGACTCCGTTTTGGTGGCGGCATCGGTCATGATGCCGAAATATCGTTTCAAACCCCATTTAATGCTAATCGTGCCGAACTCGACCTAGGTTTTGGTGGACGTGGAGATTTAAACTACTGGAAACTTACAGGTATTTACCAATGGGTAATGCCTATCGAAAGCGGATTTTACTGGTATTTGGGAGTTGGTCCCGGGTTGGGTAGCTGGTCCGAGGATCATAATGATGACAGTGGCATTTATCTTACAGCCGCATTAAATGCCGGGGTTGAGTATTACTTTTCTGAAATACCTCTGCAAATTTCTATTGATACCCGTCCTGAACTATCTTTGACCGACACCCCAGAAGATGCTTTCGGCTTTGGGTTAGCAATTGCTTTTCGGTATAGATTTTAACAGGCAAGAACTACTCTAAAATTCCCGGGAATTATTCTCACCAATAAAATCTTAGAGACCATATTATCTGCTTCCAGCAATAAATGATATGGTCTCTAATGGCCTCCGAATAAAATTGTTATTCACCCAAAAAATTCACATAATTAATTCTTTTCCGACAATAAACGATTTAAAATCGCTTTAATTTTAGGAGAATCCCATCTGGCAGCACCTGTTTTATTGATAATAACTCTTCCCCCCGGTGAAACAATATATGTGGATGGGATAGTTGTAGATTCAAATTTTTTCGGAACCCGGGTAAGTAATGAATAAACCGGAAAGGAATAGTGATTTTTTTCTAAGAATGAACTTATTACCTGACTATCTTCGTCACTAATAAGAATAAAAGCTACCTTATCTTTATACTCAGAAAACAGTTTTTGAATAGAGGGCATCTCAGCCACACAAGGGGGGCACCAAGTGGCCCAGAAATTAATAAACAGAGGTTTTCCTTTAAATTGTTCTAAAGAAACAGGTTGTTGAGTTTTATTATTTAAAACGGTAAACTTCCAGTCTTCTTTTGTTAAAAAAACAACCTTGTTGGTTTCGGAGGGAGAAAATAATGTTTGCCGTATCAAGAAAGCAGATAATGGTTTTCTTGTACCGGGGTATAACATTGCAGCAACAAAGACCATAAATAAAAAATCTAGCACTATCGACCACCAACGCTTTTTCCTGCTATATCTTTCCCAAAATTTCTTCATAACTTTAATTATTAGCTTTCCGAATTCATGATATGTCTAAATCTGCAAAAAGCAAAATGAAACAAGCATGACCAACAATCGTAACCACAACATGTATTACCTTAAGCCTTGCGCGTTCCATGGGATTTGTCTCGCCGCCGGATGTCAAACAATTTTTTATTGTTTACTATAATTACACTATCCAAATTACATTAATTTAGAAAAAAGCTCAACCACAAAGGCCATGCAAATTTTTTAAAAACCTTACCACCTGTTGTTTCTATAGCGGCGCCCACACGTGTTGCATTTTTTAAATCCGGAAGTTTCTCATAGAACTGTTCCAGATCTATTACCAACCGATGGCTGGTTTCCGGAGTCAGAGTTAAAGGAAACATATCACCTTGGAAACTGCCTTTCAATCGAAACCGTCTCTCTTTTCCCCATTTTCGAAATACAACAATTGGCGGCAAAAAAGTTATCCCCTCGGTAGTCTTATTCCTAATAGAAATCTTCAATAATTTACGTCCGGTAATCTTGTCTTTTGCTATTACAACCTTTAAGTTGACATATCCTGGCAATAAACGGATCCAATAACGCTTCCAACGAGGGTCTCGATAAAGCCACACTATGCCTGCACCAATAATCAATAGAAATAATAAAATAAAAATTCCATTGGGATTTTTTTGAGGACGCGCGTACCGCTGACGCATTATTTCTTCATAACTGTTAAGATAAGGGGTCGTCTCTTTCGGCTCTGCCTGATCATAAGAATATCCGTAAACTGATTCAGGGACCATATAATTTCTTGTATGCCGATTACAATAGTTCAGCAGCATAAGAAAAAAAAGACCAGCAAAAATCACATTCCGGTATTTTGACCAGAACTTCTTAAAATCGTATGGTTGCATCTTTCATCCGTATAAAAATTATCTAAGTTATTGGTTGGATGGAACGCGCATGGCTTAACTAAATTTATACATGTCCTTTTGTGGCTAAAGTCGCCATGCTCGTTTCATTAGTATTAATGAGGAAAAGGAAGGAGGCCTTTGTAATTTATATAATATTCTCCGTTAACAACCGGTTTTCCCATCTCCTCGTCAGTTTCGCCATCGGCATTGGCAATTCCAACACTCGCAAAATAGCAAATTGCCTTATGCTTTGCTGCATGATGCTTTACCCGAGCTGCCACTCTGGGTGTTAATACCCCCATATTGGGATAGGTAGCGGTTCTAACAACAATGAATAAAAGTTCTCCATTGTATCGAGCAAGAATTTGAGGATCTATATCCATTTCCTTCCTCACATTCAAAACTTCGTACCCCCGATCAATCAAATCCTTATACACCACTTTGATTCCTAAATAATGAAGATCTTCTTCCCCCATTAATTGATTTTTCCCCATACAAACAAACATTTGTTTTTCATATCCGATTAAAAAATCTCACCCCTCTTGTCCGAATCTAATATCTCAACTGACAATTTCATAACCACTCGCTAAAAACTTTTGCAAAATTAGTCAAACCATATAAGTTTTCACCGTTTTTACCTATGATCATTCGTATAAAATTTACTTATTTCATTGAACTATTGGCTCTTAAAATCAGTTATTAGTGGTTAGTCGTTAGTAATTAGTGCTTAGAGGTTAGTCAATTGTCTACTAAATACATTAATCTCACCAATCTCTTCAATCCCCTCAATCCCATCATCTAACGACCTGGTGCCTAATGACCTATTGAGCTATCAGCCTATTACTCCATTAGCTATTGGCCTACTAACCTATCGGCCTTTCCATCCTGAGCACTTCTGCCTCTATGTTTTTATACATGTTCTTGTTGTGCCCCTTTTTTTGGTAAGGTTCGTTTCATCATTTAATTAATTGATTAAAATGGTTTAACTCACTTTCACATTCTCACCAAATCTTTTTTTCTAATTTTGTGCCATGGAAATTTTATTGTTCAGCATACTAGGTGCATTAATTATTGCATTCATAGCAACAAAGTATTCTACCAATAACGATAAATCAACACAAGAACCGCAGAGCGTTGAACCTCCGCCCGCGGATTGTTGCGGGGCTCACGAAGTATGTGAAAAATTTAATTTAACCGTTACTGATCCCAGTGAAATAATCTATTTTGAAGATGAAGAATTGGATAGGTTCAAGGACAAAGATCCTGCCACTTATTCTGCTGAAGAGTCAGAAATATTTCGTGAAGTTTTAGAAACCATGAAGCCTTACGAAGTAAGTGAATGGTTAAAAAGCCTCAGGCTTCGCCGAATAAAATTACCCCTACAAGTTCGGGAAGAAGCGTTATCCATTCTTCGGAAACTAAGAGCCTGAAGCATACCCGGAAGGAAAAGTATTTAATGAACTAAAGTGCCAATCTTTTCGCCATTCAGAACTTTCATTAAGTTGCCAGGTTGATCCATATTGAAAACCAAAATAGGCAAGCCATTTTCTTTGCACATGGTAGTTGCCGTAAGGTCCATTACCTTTAATCCCTTCTGATAAACCTCGTCAAATGAGATAGAATCAAATTTTTGTGCGGTGGGATCCTTTTCCGGATCGGCAGAATAAACTCCATCTACCCTGGTTCCTTTCAGCATTACATCGACATGCAGTTCAATTCCTCTCAAAGCCGAGGCGGTGTCGGTTGTAAAATAAGGATTACCTGTCCCTCCTGAAATAATCACTACCTCACCGGCATCAAGAGCATCCAACGCTTTGGGTTGCGAATAAAATTCACCTACAGGTTCCATTCTTATCGAAGTCATCACCCGAGATCTAACACCTACGGATTGCAATGCAGAAGCCATGGCAAGACTATTAATAACTGTGGCAAGCATGCCCATTTGGTCACCCTTATATCGGTCAAACCCTTTGGAAGCGCCACTCAACCCACGGAAAATATTTCCGCCACCTATCACAATTGCAACTTGAATTCCTTTTTGAACTATTTCACCAATTTGCCAGGCATACTCGTCCAGTCGGACGGCATCTATACCGTAACCCTGACGTCCCATTAATGATTCGCCAGAAAGCTTTAATAAAATTCTTTTGTATTCCATATATTAATTTTTCTTTTTATGGTCTCAATCATTTAATTCTATTCCTAAATTACTTTTTCGCTATTAGGGCAAAGGTACTAATATTTAATCGGCATTTTCATCTATTATCTATTTGTTAGAAAAGCTCTTATCATATCATCGCTTCCGGCCATCCCCCAATAAGGTAAACTACCTTTTGTTTTTTACTCCAATCCAAAAAAAAGGGACGGCCGAAATTAAACGACAGTCCCTCTTTCTTTATAAAAGAAATAAAATCCCATTAATCATTTAAAGAGAATCTTTTAAAACCTGTAACAGTTAATTCTTTATCAGCACTTTGAAGATACTGTTTAATGGACATTTTATTATCCTTAACAAAAGCTTGTTCTAAAAGAGTATTTTCTTTAAAGAATTTACCCAAACGACCTTGAGCTATGCGGTCAAGCATCTCTTCTGGTTTTCCTTCGTTACGGGCCATCTCCTTACCTATTTCCAATTCTTTCTCCACAATATCCTGCGGCACTGAGTCACGATCAACCGCTACGGGTGCCATAGCAGCCACCTGCATAGCAACATCTTTTGCCATTTGATTCTCAATATTGGCTTTATTAAAACCAACAATTGTAGCTAATTTATTTCCGGGATGGATGTAAGATATTACACTTTCAGCTTCGATAACTTCAAAAGCAGCCAATTCAAGCTTTTCACCTATTACACCAATTTGCTCGGTAATAACATCCTTTACGGGTACCCCGTCAAGTTCAAGCGCCTTTACTTCGTCCAAAGTATTAGCACCTTTTTCCAGAGCCAAATCCAGGATGGATTGTGCAAGAGCCACAAAACTATCATTTTTGGCAACAAAATCGGTTTCGCAATTTAACACCAGCAAAGCTCCCTTCCTGGCATCGCTGGAAACCTTGGACAATACAACACCTTCGCTAGCTTCGCGATCAGCACGCTTGCTGGCAACAGCCATACCTTTTTTGCGGATTACCTCAACCGCTTTATCAAAATCGCCACCGGCTTCCTGAAGTGCCTTTTTGCAGTCCATCATGCCGGCACCGGTCATTTTTCTTAATTTGCTTACATCAGCAGCAGTAATAGCCATGATCTATATTTTTGATTGTTGATTAATATGCAGGGGTTAAGCGGTTACCATCCCCTGCTCAAACATGAAATTATTCTGATTCTTTTTGAGTATCTTCTGCCGGCTGCTTTTCAGTAGCTTCCTTTTGGGCACCAGCTTCTACTTTCTCTGATGAAGAAGCAACAGCCTCTTTTTCGGCCGGTTTATCGGCACCGGCACCGTTCTCTTTACGAGCTCTCATGCGACGACCTTCAGATTTTTTTCCGGCCTTTTTATCGCCTGCGGCAGAAGCAGCATCTTTTTCTTTTTCAGCCTTGCGTTCGGCCAATCCTTCTTTTACTGCTTGTGCCATTATATCCACAATAAGCTCTATAGAATTAGAAGCGTCATCGTTGGCAGGGATAACAAAGTCGATACCATTAGGATCTGAATTGGTATCCACCATGGCAAAAATGGGGATGTTAAGTTTTTGAGCTTCCCGCACGGCTATGTGCTCTTTCATAACGTCTACGACAAACATTGCAGCGGGAAGACGATTTAAATCTTTAATACTTCCCAAGGTCTTTTCCAACTTAGCACGCTGACGAGTTATTTGAAGTTTTTCGCGTTTGGATAGACGATTCCAGGCATCATCACCCATGAGCTTGTCGATTGAACTCATCTTTTTTACAGCCTTCCTAATAGTTGGGAAATTGGTAAGCATACCACCCGACCAACGTTCGGTAACATATGGCATATTAATGGCACCGATTTTTTCGGCGATGATTTCTTTTGCCTGTTTTTTTGTAGCAACAAAAAGAATTTTACGTCCCGACTTGGCAATTTGCTTCAAAGCTTCAGCAGCTTCTTCTATTTTAGCGGCAGTTTTATGCAGGTCGATAATATGAATGCCATTGCGCTCCATAAATACGTATGGGGCCATGGCAGGATTCCATTTTCTTTTCAGGTGGCCGAAATGGACGCCGGCCTCTAATAATTGTTCAAAACTTGTTCTGGGCATGTTGTTTTTTTTAAACGTTTACATTCTTTGTAAAGCAACCATTAAGTAGTCCGTAACGCGGAATCTTAACAGTTTAGATACTAAACGTACCAGACGATCATTAACGCTTGCTAAACTGAAATCTTTTGCGGGCTTTCGGACGGCCTGGTTTCTTTCTTTCCACCACCCTGGAATCTCTGGTAAGAAATCCCTCTGCACGCAAAACACTTTTATATTCTTCATTAATTTTTACTAAAGCTCTGGCGATGGCTAAACGAGTAGCTTCTGCTTGCCCTTTTACTCCTCCGCCCTTCAAATTAACTTTAATATCATACTCTCCATCTACATTAACAGCATTAAGAGGCTGCTTAACAACATATTGAAGAATGGGTGCAGGGAAATATTCTTCCAGACTTTTTTTGTTTATGGTAATTTGTCCTTTACCTTCTGTTACATATATTCGGGCAATGGCTTCTTTTCTACGTCCTATTGCATTAATTACTTCCATACCGTTTATTTAATAGTATTAATATCAATATTTTTGGGCTTTTGCGCCTCGTGTTTATGTTCGGGCCCTACATACACAAAAAGATTCCTCAACAATTTACGACCAAGTTTATTTTTTGGCAACATACCTTTTACCGCATGATAGACCAATTTAGTTGGGTCTTTGGCATACATGGCGGCGGGAGTAATCTCTCTTTGTCCTCCCGGGTATCCACTATGTGTGAAAATAACACGGTCATCCCATTTTTTCCCGGTAAGTTTAATTTTTTCGGCATTGATGACAATCACATTGTCTCCACAATCCAAATTTGGTGTAAAGTTGGGCTTGAGTTTTCCACGCAGCAATTTTGCCACTCGTGAACTCAATCGTCCTAAAACCATGTCCGTAGCATCAACTACGACCCATTCTTTATTAATGGTTTCCCTGGTGGCCGATTTGGTTTTGTAGCTTAAAGTATCCACTATCTTCCTCTTTAGAAAATTAGACCTACATTAAATAATAATACATTTCCACACCTTATTTAAGCCTGCCAGTTAGTGATTTCGGGCAAAAACCACCAACAGCTTTTTATGGCAATTTGATTTTGGTGTGCATTTCAGCATGGATAATAATCGGCCGCAAAAGTACAGCTATTTTTATTAAATACCAACCTTTTAGAAACAATTTTTGAAAACCTATGTATTCTACTAAACCTAATGAGCTTGTGATAATTAAAATCAGTTTTGGTAAAATCATTAACCCTTGAGGCGACCCGGATAATGTAACGTCACATCATTTCTTGTTACGAAATTTTGTTGAGCTATATTTGCATAAAGAGGATGAAGAATTTTAGAGGTTATTTTAAGCTATGATAAAACAGAAATACACACGTTTATCCCGGGATTTTTTTTGTCGTGATGTATTGGAAGTAGCACCCGAACTAATCGGAAAAGTTTTGGTCCGAAAATTTGAGAATGGGGAAACTTTACGGCTTGTAATCAACGAAACGGAAGCATACCGGGGAGAAGAAGACTTAGGATGTCACGCCAGTAAAGGCCGAACCTCACGTACTGAGGTGATGTACCATAAAGGGGGTCTCGTTTATGTATACTTAATATATGGGATGTATTGGTTACTAAATTTCACTACCGGTCGCCCTAATCATCCACAGGCGGTTTTAATCCGTGGGTCCAAAGAAGTTAGTGGGCCGGGACGTATTGGTCGTAAACTAAAACTTGATAAATCTTTTTATGGGGAAGACGTGATAATTTCTGATCGGCTGTGGGTGGAAGAGCCGGAAGACAACAATACCCTCACCACACAAATATCAGCCTTGCCCCGTATAGGCATTGACTATGCCGGCAACTACTGGTCGCAAAAACCCTGGCGATTTTTGGAATCCTCATGATTTAAAAAAACGCCTTTTCCATTATAAAAAAGGACGGGGTAAATACGATTTGCATCCCGGCAGCAAAATCTAAACGGCTATCAGGGATGTCATAATAACCTTCAAAAAGGAAAGAGAATTTAATTTTTTCCATTATTTCTCGATTATACCCTACCTTTAGAGTTATCAACTGACGTTCGGGAAAATAAACATTTTCCCGAATAAATGAGACCGACTGAAAATTACCGGCACCACGTAAGGCTACATAGTTTTTACCATAAAAGTAACCTGTCATGAGGTTAACTTTGGGGCTATTAGCCGTAAGTCCCCAATAACAGGCATGACCATTGTTTACACCTTGAGGACCAACATCATTCAGATTCCGGTAGGAAATCCCATAACCAAAAACGCCCCAATTTCTTAAACGATCTTCGCTAAAATATATGGTTTTTAGGCCGGCAGCTAAATTTAACGATGTCTGAACCGGCTCGGGATAATCACTTATTTCACCCCCCCGATGGGTAGCAATGGCCTGAACGGGCACCACAATCTTCCATTTAGAAGTTTGAGTTAAGTCTCTTAATGAATATTCACTATTCATGCCCACTGTAAACCATTCCGGAAAGTCATCGCCCTCACGAATAAACTGTTCCCAATCCACCCATATATCTGAATGAATACGAGGACGATTTATTAAAAACTGAAGACCATTTTCTACCGGTCGCGTATATTGCCTCTCAAAACTAAACAAGGGTTCAATCAGGTTATGATGAATATGTCCGCGAAGTGCTCCCATTATGACATCCACCGAAGATGACAATCTAAGATGCGCAGAAAGAACGGGTTTCACCTCACTATAGTGATTTAAACCGCTATACTGTTGAACAAAGACTCCGGCCCTTAACCGAAACTTATCACCGGCATAATACATCAAAGAAGGTTGAAGCCCATAACCAATTAAGGTATGGCCCCATTCCATCATATTCTTATATTCGTTATTTTTTAAAAAATTAATGTTGGCAATATGAAGAATTAGCTGATGGGAACGGGCTGTTTCAAATTCGGGATAATAATATCTAAAACTATTATCAATCTGGGAATTTACAGGTTTAGTTATAAAGAATAAAACAACTACAAAACACCATACCTTTTTTATATCATACTGAAACATAACCTGTAAATTCAGAAAAACAATTGAATACTACAAAAACTTAGTTTTTATACTCTGATTTATAAAAAAGGTTTATGCCTTTTCCTGGGTTCCATAACTTATCTCATACTAAAAACATTCGATTTTCACACAACATGTAAACACTAACACTTATGAATGTGAGCATTCAATAGAATTATTTATATTCTTTTCTATTTGAATCGTTGTATGTGAAATGTTAAAATCTTTTTTCAACATTTTCTGGACATCTGCCAAAAAAGTATCACCACCCTCGCCTGGCACGACCAGATGAACCGACAAAGCCGTTTGATTAGTGCTAAGAGCCCACACGTGTAAGTCATGGGTATCCTCTACCCCTGGAAAACTTTGCAATGCCTCACGTACTTCCTGAACATTTATATTTTTGGGAACAGCATCTAAAGCGAGATTGAGGGAATCTATAAAAAGCCTCCAGGTCCCCCACAAAACTACCGCAATAATAACAAAACTTACTGCAGGATCAATCCACTGATAGCCCGTTAACGTTATGAGCAAACCGGCTATAACAACACCCAACGAAACCGCTGCATCGGCAATCATATGCAAAAAAGCACCTTTAATATTTAAATCATGCTTCTGATCTTTCAAAAACATTAATGCCGTTATAGTATTAATAACTATCCCGATAGTAGCAACAAGCATAACACTGGTTCCGCCTACAGGCGATGGATGCTGCAACTTAAAAATGGCATCTTTGGCGATAAAATAAACTGCTATAAATAACAATATCGCGTTAATAATAGAAGATAAAATCGTACTTCTTTGCCACCCATAAGTATATTTCCCTTTAGGCTTTAAATTGGCCAACCGAAAGGCAAGCCAGGCAAAAAATAATCCCAATACATCACTGGCATTATGTCCTGCATCGGCCAACAGAGCCGATGAATTGGCCACTAAACCATAAAAAACTTCTACTACAACAAATGCCAGGTTAAGTGTTATCCCTATAGCAAACGCTCTTCCATTAGTATAATTATGATGAATATCGGACATTTTAAATAATATTTTATATCAAAATTCCACTATTTACTTATTTTTTCCGATTTAACTATTGTTCTTTTTTTACACTTATAAAATTTTCCTGTTATCTCAATTTAAGCACGGTAAATTCAGAGACTCTATAGCAAAGAACCAGCCATAAATATTTCAATTATTAAAGCAAGCACAATCAACTTAATTATTGCGAAAGTTTAAGGATCTTCAATGCGCCCCAAACAACTAAACAGAAAACCAGCGAACCGGTAACCAAATCAGGGATTGGCGATTGGGTCCAATATACCAGTCCTCCCGAAACAATAATGCCCGCATTAATAATTACATCATTTGATGTACAAATCATACTGGCTTTTACATGTTCGCCTTTGCTTTTAGACTTTTGCAACAAATACAAACTGGTGGCATTAGCAATTAAGGCCAGGAACGAAACAATAATCATAGCTCTGAAATCAGGGAATATATCAGCACCGGTAAAACGGCGAATGACTTCTACCAGTCCCATAACTGAAAGAATCAATTGCAAGTAACCACTTAAAGCAGCTACTCGTTTTTTTCTCCGCGCCATCGACCCTACAGCCCATAAACTTAAACCATAGACTAATGCATCAGCCAGCATATCGAGAGAGTCAGCTACAAGACCCATAGACCCCGACAACCAGCCGGCGATTATCTCACCAACAAAAAAAGCCGCATTAATGTACAATACAGCCCATAACATTTTACGTTCTAAAGCCACATTTGAACCCAAAGCACTTGCCTTTTCTATATCCTCTACCGAAACCAATCTGCCCCCCATATTCAGGGTTTTTATCAAAGACGTTATTTCGTTGGCTTCCCCTCTATGAAATACTTCCAATTTTCTATCCTTCAGGTCAAAAACCAACCCTTCCAATCCTTCCACTTCACTTAGTTTCATACGAATCATCTGTTCCTCTGCCGGACAATCCATCCCTGGAATATGATAACAAAGTTTTTTCATCCGTATAAATTTTACTTACTTCTTTGATATATTGTTTCTTAAAAGTAGTCATTAGTGTTTAGTCATTAGTCACTAGTCCATTAACACTAATCACTTATAGACTAATGACTAATCACTAATTACTACTAAATACCCATTAATTCAATCCAAAAATACCAACAACCCATTAAAAAAAAACCAAAACGCAGCCAAAGAGTTTAAAAATACCAACAATTGGGGATGCGATTATTGGGTTTAGGAAATAAAGTAGCTATCTTTCGCACATGTGGACCGACTTAGGATATACAGGTCTTTTCCTGGCCAGTTTTTTTGCGGCAACCATTCTACCTTTTAGTTCAGAAATGGTGTTGAGTACTATATTGGCTGCAGGCGGTGATCCTATAATCAGTTTATCACTTGCTACCCTGGGCAACTGGATGGGCGGCCTTACCTCCTACTGGCTGGGATGGTTAGGCCATTTCGACAGGATTGAAAAGTTCTTGCGTTTAAAGGAACAGACTCTCATCAAATGGCAGAAAAAAGTGAAAAATAAAGAGGGATGGATTGCACTATTTTGCTGGCTGCCGGGAATCGGAGACATTATAGCAGTTGTTCTAGGCCTATTAAAAAGCAACTTATGGCGGACAGCTATAGGAATGTTAGTTGGTAAATCTTTACGTTACATCATTTGGGGATTAATTACTTTAGAAGTAATTTCTAAAACAAATCTACCATTTTTTTAAATTTCTAATAACATATCCCTGAAATCAGAAGAACCATCAAGGGTTACCCCAATTTCTTCAATCGCCAATCATTCACGAGGGGCTCCAAACACCTGCACCCAATATTTCCCGTCGTGAGAACGGGCCGCCCCCATTTCGGTAAAACCTTGGTTCATGATATTACTGCAATGTCCGGGACTTTCGAGCCAGCCTTTAACCACCTCAGCTACAGTACGTGGTCCCATGGCAATATTTTCACCTACAGCACGCCACAAATAACCTTCCCTCTCAACTCTAAATACGACAGTTGTTTTCCCGGTTCCCTCATGATCAAAAAAATCATTGTCTGCCATATCATTGGCATGTTTTTGAGCGGCTTGCGCCAATTTCTCATTCCATTGAAGGGGTGGAACGGCATCGTGTTTTTTCCCTCCGCAACGACGTTTGGTCATACGCGCATCATTGACGAGCTTTAGCATTTCATCTTTGTCGAAATCCTCCCTCACAGACTGCTGCCCGGATACCCCCGTCCCTATTGATATAAGAATAAAAAATAGAAATAGCTTCTGCATCTCTCTTTACCGTTAATTATGTCTTTAAGAACCCACAAATATAAACGTATCATCTCTCCAAAAATTTTACTATTCCTTTTCTTCCGGCTGGGGGTTCCCGGCTTTTAATGAGCTAAAAAACATAAATGTTATAAATCCCATAGCTAACCAACCCATAGAAGTATAGGTGTTAAAGAAAGTTTTGGAAAGACTAAAAAAGAAGGGAGCCAATGCACTGGCAAACACAATCATCGACATGGCACGCCCCGATATTGCTCCAAGATGCTGACGTCCGAACATTTTTGGCCAGGCAACGGAATTAAGCACCGCAAATAATCCTCCGCATATTCCTGCTCCTGCAACGACTGCCCATAGTCCCCATCCGCCTGATAAACCGATCAATCCAATGCTCCAAACAAATCCTCCAATCAACATCACATACAAGAGTTTCTTCAAAGCCATAATATCACTCAAAAAATTAAATAACAACGAAACACACAGGTTTACAACAGATATGGGCAGGAAAACAGCCACTGCATCCTGGCGATCAAATCCTGCTGAAGTAAAAATATCAACCATATGAAAAGATAAACCTGTTATAAAAAACGAATTAAACGCCAACATTAAAGCATAGGACCAAAAAGCACGGGTAGCAAAGGCTTCTTTGGGTAAAAACTGCTTCAGAGCACGTTTCTTTTGCCCGCCTCCTCTTTTACCTCCTCTTTTCCCATCGGGAACCAACCCCAACTCTTCGGGATTATCCCTGTAAAAAATCCACATAAAGACTGCAATGACCAGGATTACCATAGCCAGAGCTCTCCAGGCACCTGACCATTCCCACTTTCTAATAAGCCAATCAAAGAGAATGGGAGAGCTTGAAAATCCCAACGATATACTAATACTCACAAAGGCATTGACCCTTCCCCGGTAACGATCGAACCATTTCATGATCATGTTCCGCGAAGACATGGTCAATACTCCCTGACCGCTAAAACGAAGCATGAAAAAAAGAACCATCATCACAGAAAATGGTACAATCCAATGGCAAAATCCCGTTAACGTCATCAATCCGGCACTTAGCACATCCGAAAAAGAAGAGAGAATCAATGTCGACACCAGCATCAGAGCAGAAGCTACCGCCACAATCCGAGCGCCCCAACGGTCAAACCAACGTCCTGCTTTTCCCAGTAGCAAAGAACTCACAAACGTCCCCACCATGTAAGCCGCACTAAACTGATCCCTTGTTAAACCCAACGCATCTTTTACCGGGTCGGTAAAGGTCGATACCCCAATAGTTTGGCCCGGGACACTTGCCCATATTCCTATAGTCCCTATAAAGGCAACAACATAACCATAAAAAAATGGCAAATTGGCATAGTCAATCTTTCTCTTCATAATGCGGCAAAGTTACGAATAAGAGATAACGGGAAATGTCACAGGACGTCAAAAGCCTATAAAAAAACAAAACAGCTCACCATGCAAAAGACAAGCTCACAACTCTTTGGGAAATATCATAATAAGTAAAAGGGGGACCGGGGAAGAGGGTTTAAAAAACTCGGAAAAAATTACCAACAAAAAACCGACCAACCGGAAACGATTGATCGGCAGATGCTTTAATTATTTAACCCTAATTACATCAACACTATGAGTGCTCTTTGGTACGACAAGTATTAACTCCAAATAAAGCATACAATCCGCAAACCCTAAAAATACCGGTAATCAGACTAATGGCAGCAACAATCAAAACAATGGTTCCAAGTGTACCTGTTACAGCCCCTGAAAAGTAAAGAACTGCAAGAACAGCCGCAATCACGATCCGGATCACGCGGTCTGTTGTTCCGACATTTCTATTCATAATTTCTAAATTTAATGGGTTCGCTTATAATAACAAACAAAACCGGCATTTGGTTTTATTTATTTTTTGCAACCCGTTTTCGTTCATGCTCTTGCAGCAGTATTTTACGCAAACGAATAGCCTTCGGCGTTACTTCCACATATTCATCTTCCTGAATATATTCTAAGGCTTCTTCCAGACTGAAAATGATGGGTGGTGCCAGTTTAACCTTATCGTCGGAGCCGGATGCCCTCATGTTGGTGAGTTTTTTGGACTTGGTAACATTAACGGTAAGGTCGCCCTCACGGTTGTTTTCGCCAATGACCTGTCCCATATAAACCTCTTCCTGAGGGGAAATAAAAAACTTTCCACGGTCTTGGAGTTTATCTAAGGCATAAGCGAAAGCGGTACCCGACTCCATCGCAATCAGGGAGCCATTCTGACGTTTGACGATCTCCCCTTTCCAGGGCTGGAACTCAATGAATCGATGTGACATGATGGCCTCACCGGCGGTGGCCGTCATCAGGTTGTTTCGCAGTCCGATGATACCTCTCGAAGGAATGTTAAAATCAAGGACAACTCTTTCGCCTTTTCGTTCCATGGATAAAAGTTCCCCTTTTCGCTGGGTAACCATTTCGATGGCACGTCCACTATATTCATCGGGCAGGTCGATGGTCAGTTCTTCTACCGGTTCATGCTTTTCTCCAGCAATTTCTTTGATGATCACCCGAGGCTGTCCTACCTGTAATTCATACCCTTCACGTCGCATGGTTTCGATGAGTACCGACAGATGCAAAACGCCACGACCGTATACATTCCAGGCATCGGCCGAGTCGGTTTCTTCAACTCTTAATGCCAGGTTTTTCTCCAGTTCTTTGGTAAGGCGCTCTTTTATATGTCGTGAGGTCAAATACTTACCCTCTTTCCCGAAGAAGGGAGAGTTATTGATGGTAAATAGCATGCTCATAGTCGGCTCATCGACAGCAATGGGGTCGAGTGGTTCAGGATTTTCGGCATCGCAAACGCTGTCGCCAATCTCGAAACGGTCAAGACCGATGATGGCACCCAATTCTCCGTTAGGTAACATGTCAGTCTTCTTACGCCCCAAACCCTCAAATACGTTTAATTCTTTAATCCGGGTTTTATAAACCGAACCATCGCGCCCAACAATGGACACTTCCTGACCGGTTTTCAGTGTGCCCCGGTGCATCCTGCCGATGGCAATTCTTCCTACGTAGGGCGAATATTCAAGTGAGGTTATAAGCATTTGCGGTGTTCCTTTTCTCTCTTCCGGTACCGGAATGTATTCAATGATGGCATCCATCAGGGCACTGATGTCCGATGTTTTCTTTTTCCAGTCATCAGACATCCATCCGTCACGCGCTGACCCATAGATGGTAGGAAAGTCGAGCTGGTCCTCACTGGCATTGAGGTTAAACATAAGGTCGAACACCTGTTCCTGCACCTCTTCGGGACGACAGTTGGGCTTATCAACCTTATTGATCACCACAATGGGCTTAAGGCCCAGGTTCAACGCTTTTTGAAGCACAAACCGGGTTTGAGGCATGGGTCCTTCAAAGGCATCGACCAAAAGCAAAACCCCATCGGCCATATTGAGCACCCGCTCCACCTCACCCCCAAAGTCGGAGTGACCGGGCGTATCTATAATATTTATTTTGTGATTTTTCCAAACCACCGAAGCATTTTTGGAAAGAATGGTAATTCCTCGCTCCCGTTCCAGATCATTACTGTCCATGATGAGTTCGCCGGGGCGTTGATGAGCACCAAAGAGTTTTCCGGCTTTCAACATCTCATCAACCAACGTGGTTTTTCCGTGGTCTACGTGAGCTATAATTGCGACATTTCTTATTGACTGCATATATGACATTTAAAACAGGCTGCAAAATTAGGCTTTTTAAACACACCACGAACAAAAGATAAGCAATTATGCTGTTAAATTTGTTTAACTTCTGTCTGTCTTTCAATGAATCAGGCACCGTAAGTTTTGTCATATTAGAAAAATGCATAACAATTGTCAATCCATCGGCGGTATATTACATTCATTTAACGATTGATTGCAATAAGAGGTATTGTGCAATTAATTTTCCGAGACGCTGCAACGTGCAGCATGTTTTCAGAGAATTTTCCGACGCGCTGCAGCGTGCAGGAACAAATCTTAAATGTTAGCTGACTCGCTGCAGCGTGCAGGAACAAATCTTAAACGTTAGCTGACTCGCTGCAGCGTGCAGGAACAAATCTTAAACGTTAGCTGACTCGCTGCAACGTGCAGGAACAAATCTTAAACGTTAGCCGACTCGCTGCAACGTGCAGGACGTTTTCAGAATTTTTTCTGAGCCGCTGCAGCGTGCAGTAACAAATCTTAAACGCTTGCTAACCTGCTGCAGCACCAACACTAATGACTAAAAAATCTTCTGCCTCTATTTTTTATACATATTATTATTGTGCCAAATCTTTTTGTTCTTGCTCGTTACATTTTACTTTTTTATAACTTTGTACTATGTCACAAAAGGCATATATAACACCTTCTGTCTTAAAATGGGCCCGAGAAACGGCACGGATGACAGAAGAAACCGCTGCCGCTAAAATTCCTGTGCCGGTAGAAAAACTTAGAGAATGGGAAGCTGGCTCCAGCCAACCCACAATTAAACAAGCACAAATTTTGGCAAAAGCCTACAGGCGACCTTTTGCCATATTCTTCCTGCCTGATATACCTCTTGATTTTCAACCGATCCAAGATTTTAGAAGGCCAGGTTCAAAACCACTTACAACCTCTTCTATTTTCATCATTAGAGAAATTCAACAAAAGCAGAGTTGGATAAGCGACTTTTTCAAAGAAAACAAAGAAAAAAAGTTATCTTTTGTAGGAAAATATTCAATAAAAGATGACCCACAATTAGTAGCATCTGATATTTTAAATACGCTTAAGGTTACCCCCGCAAAATATGATACAGACCCCATTAAAGAATGGATAAAGACAGCAGAATTAAATGGAATATTCATTTCTCGTACCAGCTTTATTCATTCGAGGTTAAAAATAGACCCCGACGAATTGAAAGGATTTGCTATTGCGGACCCTTATGCTCCTTTTGTTTTTATTAATTCAGACGATTGGAACGCAGCGCAACTATTTACACTTGTCCATGAACTGGCTCACATCTGGATTGCAAAAACGGGCATCTCGAATGAGATTATTCCCGAAAAAACCGCTCAATTCAGGATCCATCCAGTAGAAAAATTCTGCAACGAAGTAGCAGCTAATGCATTAATGCCAAAAGAGTTGTTTCTCGATTTTGATTCAAAATTATTCACTGATTTAAAAAAAACATATCAAATTGCTAAGCAATTTGGCGTAAGTTTACTAGCTCTATTAATTAGAGCTCATACCTTAGGTATTCTGTCGGACATGGAATACCAAAAATTTAGAATTCAAGCCGAAACAGAATTCCGAGATTATTTAAAAAAGGAAGAAGAAAAAAAAACTAAACAAAGAAAAAAGAAAAATGGGCCTAGCTATTATTTACTTCAACTAAACCGAAACGGACGGTTATTTACTCAAACTGTTCTTGATTCATTTCGTGGTGGATTGATTGAACCAACCCTAGCCAGCCACCTATTAAATGTTCAGGTTAACAAATTCTCAAAATTAGAGTCTTATTTATATTAATGTCCGAAACCCACACCAAATATTGTTTGGATGCAAATGTTTTGATTCAGCCTTGGCAAAAATATTATAATCCTAGGTTGTGCCCCGATTATTGGGAAATTTTAAATGAATTGGGAAGGCAACAAAGAATTTTTTTGCCCGAAGAAGTTGAAAAAGAAATAACCAAAACCGAAGATGACCTATCAAAGTGGCTCAAATCAAGCAATATTCCTATTGCACCAATAACTGAATCGGTCACGAGATGCTTGAAATATATTTTTTCGGCAAATCCTAAACATAGATTTCTGGTTGACAGCACAAGGGCTCGTTCATTAGCAGACCCTTGGGTCATCGCACATGCTATTGATGAAAACGCAATTGTTGTTACAAAAGAAGAAAAAGTAACTGCCCCAAATTCAAAAAGAATAAAAATACCCAATGTTTGCGATAATATGGGAATAAAATGCATCAATGATTTTCAATTCATTGAAGAAACAGGCATTCGTTTTAACTGCTTTTTGGTTTAGAATTCACTATTATTAAATTCTCACCTGGAAAAACCTTTTCCCTCTTTAAATGTTTTATTCTTTAAACAATTCCAATACTATTCCGGGCTTTATGACACATTAAAATTTTCTTCATTCATGGTCGTTAATAAAGATAAATTCAAACTTGTAGGGTTAAAACTAAAAGGAAAGACCACCTATCAAAACAACCAATCGGGCAAAGATTGCGGCTATTTATGGCAAAAATTTCAAACTGAGAAAATTTTCGAAAGAATTCCTGAAAAATTATCCGATGAGATTTATGCGGTTTATTACGATTACGAGAAAGACGAAACATCGCCATTTGCTTATTTCATAGGGTGTAAGGTTACTGAGAATACCGTTACGCCACCCGGATTGGACCAATTAATTGTCCCGGCCCAGAAATACCAAAAGTTCACGGCCAGAGGCGTTATGCCACATTGTATCTCCGAAACATGGAAACAAATTTGGAATTCGGATATTAACCGTAAATTCGGCTTCGATTTTGAGATTTATGATGCACGAAGCAAAGATTGGAATAACGCCGAAGTAGACATATTTTTATCAATAACAGGGTAACCTCCCTCAATTCTCCCCAACAAAAAAAACGTCTATTACCATACTAACATTTGATTTTTGTTTTACCCAAAACAAAAAAGGACACACATAGTGTTTTACTTGTCACCAGCCGAAAAAAATATACATCCGCAACAATCAACATATACACCTAATATTCGGCCCGTTAAAATCATTTAAACAGAATAATTTTCGAAAAAAATACCGGATAAAAAAAAACAAAAACGACAATTAAATTATCGGAAATAAATTATAATAAACCCTTAAACTTTTTCATCCTCATCTTAATCTATTACCTTTGCAGAAAATCTGCTTGCATCAAAACAAATATTATCAGCGTCAATATTCATTCATTTCGGTTGTATAAATAGTACCGTCTCCGATTGTTGATAGTATTTCAGATGCTCACGTCCAAGTGATTCTTAATTTAAAAATCATATAAATGCAGTTAAAAAGAATCTTAGTAGCCATTGGGGCCATGTTGTTTTTTGTTTTAAACATCATGGCACAAGACGAAAAAACAGAAAAAGAAGACTTTGTAAAATTTGGCGGAGCCGTCAGGTTCAATTTCTATACGAAAAGCTGGGTAACAGACAAAACACAACCGGAAGCCACTATTGACACGTGGCGATTAAATGTCACGGCCCGTACCAAAGGTGTGGACCTAAATTTTGAATATCGCTTCTATCCTACTTTCGGAACACACTTTATGAAGCAGGGTTGGTTGGGTTATGCCCTGTCCGACGACATCTATATGAAACTGGGTGTCAGTCAGGTTCCCTTTGGCATAACGCCTTATGCCTCGCATTCATGGTGGTTTCAGGCGCCTTATTACGTAGGTCTGGAAGATGATTACGACATGGGCATAAAATTTGACATTTCGGGTATCGAAAATTTAGACCTGTCCATTGCCTATTTCCGGCAAGCAGAACCCGAAGGACCCTCCTACGACGGTATCGTTTCGTTTGGCAACGCAGGTCCGGGCCGTTACTCTTACGACTTTGTACCTGCCGAAGGCGCTTCCAATCGGGAATTGAATCAATTCAATCTGCGGGCTGCCTATCATTTAAACGAAAACCTGGAATTTGGATTTAGCAGTCAATTCGGGGGCATTTATAATAGTGTGCTAAACGAGTCGACCACTTCCAAAGCGTTTGCAGGACATGTGGTGGCCGATGCTTCCGGATTTAATTTTAAAGGTGAGGTTATATATTACGACTATACCGCGAAGAATGACGAAGGAGAAGAGATAAAAACCATTCAGATGGGGGCCTACGGTACGCCCTACCAGGTAGCCACCGAAGCCATGATGTATGTGGCCGGATTGGGATATACCATACCGGTAGACCTTGGTCCTATAAGCAGCGTTCAGGCCTATATCGACTATACCTACACCGACAAACTGGAAGATAGCTTTGTGGACATGCAACATCTCATCCCCGGCTTCATGATTACGGCCGGCAATATTTATACGTATGTCGATTTTGCCATGGGGAAAAATCAACCCTGGTTGACCCCATCGTTTGGCACCGGACTGGGTGAAGGACAATTGTATAGCGATGATGCTGACTCCAAATATTATACTGATGATGAAAATTTACAAGGCACTCCTGTTCCCATGAAAGAGCTGGAATGGGAGACCAGATTTAACATTAATATCGGATATTACTTTTAAACGGCAGGTTTGAACCATCATTTAAGAACAAAAAAACATCAAAATGTCAACAGACACCATTAAAATAGAAGTCAAAAACCTAACCGTAATATTTGGAAAGAATAAACATCAGGCACTGAAAATGCTTGAGCAGGGATACAGCAAAGCTGAAATACTGGAAAAAACAAAATGTACCGTAGGGGTAAACAATGCCAGCTTTCAGATAAAAACCGGCGAAGTATTCGTCATCATGGGACTTTCCGGAAGTGGAAAGTCCACCTTGCTGCGTTGTCTAAACCGACTCATCGAACCAACACGGGGCGATGTAATTGTAAATAATGTCAATATCACCAAACAATCGAACGAAGCGCTGTTGGATACGCGTCGCACCGAGATGAGCATGGTATTTCAGAAGTTTGGACTGTTACCTCATCGTACAGTGTTGGAAAATGTGGCTTTTGGCCTGGAAATCAGAGGAGAAAGTAAAGAATTGCGATTAAAAAAGGCACAGGAAGCCTTAGAAACCGTTGGACTGGAAGGTTTTGAATCCCAAAAGCCGTCACAACTGTCGGGTGGTATGCAACAGCGCGTAGGCCTGGCACGAGCCCTGGCCAACAATCCCGAAGTATTATTGATGGACGAGGCCTTTTCGGCCCTCGACCCTTTAATAAAATCGGATATGCAGGATGAATTGCTTGACATCCAGGACAAGCTGCATAAAACCATTGTCTTCATCACTCACGACCTGGACGAAGCCATAAAAATCGGCGACAGAATAGCCATCATGAAGGATGGATTTATAGAACAAATTGGAACCGCCGAAGAGATTCTTAAAAATCCTGCCAGCGATTATGTCGAAGCCTTTGTGGAAAAGGTGGACCGTAAAACAATCATCACCGCCGGCACATTAATGAATCAAAAGCCTACAGTAGTTCAGCTTGAGAGAGAGGGACCTGAAATGGTTATCCGGAAGATGAATAAACTATCGATTGAGGTACTGCCCGTGGTTAACAGACACCGCGTTTTCATGGGTTTCATCTGGTTGCAAAAGGTGTTGGAAGCCAAAAAACTCAACAAACCCACCATCGAAGAATTCATCACCACAGAATGTCCGCGCGTTTACACAGAATACACGGTAGAAGAGATGCTGCCCTTAATTACCAATACCAAATCCCCCATAGCGGTTATCGACAAAGACCCGGGCAAACTGTTGGGTGTGGTAAGCCAGATTTCATTGGTGACAGAAGCCACTCGCTTCGATAAGCAGGAAATTGTTGAACTTAAGGAACAGGCAAAAGAACAATAGTTATGGAAAAAATTTTAGATATAGGAAAATATATTGAATATGCAGTAAACTGGTTAACCGAAAACTTCGATGGATTATTTGATTTCATCAAAAATGTAGGGAATGGTTTTATAGAGGGTCTTGAATGGTTAATGCTGGGTATCCCGTTTTATATTTTCATAGTTTTGCTGACTATTCTGGCCTATTTTAAAGTTGGTAGGGGCGGAGCCATATTTACCGCATTGGGCTTAACATTGATTTATCTGCTTGGTTTCTGGGTGGAAACCGTAGAGACGCTTGCCCTTATTTTTGTATCAACCTTTATTGCCCTGGTTCAGGCTATTCCCATAGGTATTTGGGCGGCAAAAAATGCCAACGTGAACAAGGTGGTACGTCCCATCCTCGACTTCATGCAAACCATGCCGGCGTTTGTATATCTGATTCCGGCGGTTTTGTTTTTCAGTATCGGGAAGCTTCCCGGTGCATTTGCCACCGTTATTTTTGCCATGCCACCGGCCGTCAGACTTACAACGCTGGGCATACAGCAAGTACCCCGGGATGTAGTGGAAGCGGCCAGAGCATTTGGCGCTACCGGAAGACAGATTTTATTTAAGATAGAGTTGCCCCTGGCTACCAAAACCATTTTTACAGGTGTCAACCAAACCATTATGATGGCTTTATCGATGGTGGTAATTGCCGGCATGATTGCTGCCGGTGGTCTGGGCGAAAAAGTATTGGAAGGGATTAACAACCTGGACATTGGCCTGGGCTTTGAGAGTGGCTTGGCAGTGGTTATCCTGGCCATCATTCTTGACCGTATTACACAAGCATTTAGCCAAAAAAACGACAACAAAGCCCTGAAAAAACTAAAATCAATATTTAACAAAAAACAAAAAGCCTAAAACTGAATTTATCATGAAACTTAAAAATTTATTTTTTGCAGCACTTATCGTGGCGCTAATAAGCAGTTGCACATCATCACAGAAGAAAAAAGGAGATGATACCAAAGAGATAACCATAGCCTATGTTGACGGATGGGCCGAAGGTGTTGCCATGACCTATGTAACCAAAAGCATTCTGGAAAGTGAAGGATATTCCGTATCATTAAAAAATGCAGCTGTCGACCTGGTTTTTGCCTCTTTGGCCAACGGCGACATTGACGTTTTCATGGATGCCTGGTTACCGGTGACTCATAAGGAAAAAATTGCCAAATTTACCGATAAGATTGAAAGCCTGGGAACCAACATCGACGAGGCAAGAATAGGTTTGGTAGTTCCATCGTACGTCACCATCAATTCCATAGAAGAATTAAACAGTGTGGCCGACCGCTTTGACGGGAAAATTATTGGCATCGAAAAGGGCGCCGGCATCACTGCCAAAACCGAGCTGGCCATTGAACAATACGGATTGAACTTTGAGCAGTTAAATTCATCGGGTGTCGCCATGTTAACGGAACTGACCAAAGCCATTAAAGAAAACAGATGGATTGTGGTAACCGGATGGGCACCTCACTGGAAATTTGGCCGGTATGATTTAAAATTTCTCGACGACCCACAAAAGGTATATGGCGAAACAGAACACGTTGAGACCTATGCCAGAAAAGGATTTAAGGACGATGACCCCTTTGCTGCCAATTATTTTACCAACTTCCATTTAACGGATGCTCAAATAGCAGATTTATTGGCAAAAATGGAAGATTCCGACAACAAAGAAACCACTGCCAAAGCCTGGATAGAACAAAATAAAGCTTTGGTGCAAGGGTGGTTGAAGAAAGCAGAATAAGACTCAATTCTACAACTGACATAAGGCTGTCCGCAAAGACAGCCTTTTTTTTATCCTTTGCACAACTACAAAATTGTAGGATTCATCCTTTCTTTCCCACAAAAATGTAATATTCTCCTATAAGCCCGGATTATGTAATAGGAATTAATAATTGTGTTGAAAGTATTAATTTTAAAGGCGATATTTAATTTTAAATTTTCACCCAAATGGTTAACCTTC
>NZ_FONA01000010.1 GCF_900112795.1 Thermophagus xiamenensis | reverse complement strand
ATATTTATCAAACCGGGAAAAAGAAAAAATTAACTTTGCAATACGAACTAAACTGAGATAGATCTTTATCCGGACACACTAATTTAAACACTACCAAAATATTTAATCTATTCTATCGATATAGTAATGCAAAAGCTCTAGAATTAAATTCATTTAAGGTTCACTCGTGGTTAATTTCCAAATCTTCAATTTTGCCGTGCAACTTAACATATTCAGAGGGTGTACAGTTGTACTGTTCTTTAAAACAACGGGAAAAATAAGAAGGACTTGAAAACCCTACCATATAGATAATCTCGGAAATGGATCGCTTATTTTGCGCCAATAAATTAGCGGCTATTTTTAATCGCTGAACTCTGATGAATTCTTTTGCAGTAAAACCGGTTAATGCTTTAATTTTCCGGTATGTTTGATTGGGTGTAAGAGACAACTTTTCACTTAATTTTTCTACGTCTAAATCAGGATCATCAACATTCTCATCAATCACTTTAACAGCTTTTTTAAGAAATTCTTCATCTAATGAAGACAATGTAATTTTCTCAGGTTCTAATAGTTTTGATGTCCTAAATTTCTCCCTATTTTCACCTCGTGTTTTAATGATATTGATTAATTTCAAACGTAAAGAAACCATATTAAATGGTTTATAAATATAATCGACAGCGCCTAAACGCAGTCCTTCTATCTCATCCTCCCGCAAAGTTTTTGCTGTAAGAAAAACCAATGGAATATGAGATGTATCAATATCACTTCGTAATAATCGAGCCAATTCAAAACCATCCATTTTGGGCATCATAACATCAGAAATAATAATATCAGGTGGATTTTTTCGAGCTAACTCATAAGCCTCCTTCCCATTTTGGGCAACATAAATGTTAAAAAAATCAGATAAGCCATTTTTTATAAAATTTCTCATATCAATATCATCCTCAACTAAAAGTATCTCAGCTTTCCCCTCATTGGATGCTGCAGATTCTGACCAGTTTGAATCTGTCTCGGGATTAGTACCTTCCTGCTCTTGCAAAAAGATTGATGAAGAATTATTTTCATTTTGACAATAAGCAGGATTATTGTCCGTTCGTAAATATTGGGTTTTATTTTTTGGATTAATTGGAAGTATAATTCTAAAACAACTACCTTTTCCTGGCTCACTATCAACTTCAATGCATCCTCCATGCTGTTCTACAAATAATTTTGATAAGTAAAGACCAATTCCGCCGGTGGTTTGTGTCCCATGTCTAGGAATCTGATAAAAACTCTCAAAGATACGGTCTTGTTGATCCACAGAGATTCCAATTCCATTATCAATTACTTCAATATAAACGGAATCTGAATCATTGCCAATATTATCTTTTAACCCTGCCCTCAAAGAAATATCTGCACCATCATCGGAATATTTAAATGCATTGGACAGAAGATTATAGAGAACCTTTTCAATTTTATCACGATCTATCCAAGCAATAATATCTTTAGGGTTAAATTCCAAGGAAAAGTTAATTTTTCTTGACCTTGCCATAGGACGAAAGGTTTCATACATATCTGACAAAATATGGACAATATTCACCTTCTGAATGAAAAGTTCCATTTTACCTTCTTCCACCTTTCTAAATTCCATCAACTGATTAACTAGCCGTAACAACTTTTCAGTATTTCTTTTAATAACTTCAATTGAATTACGAACTGAATGCGGAAGATCAGTTTTTTGAAGCAACTCTTCCGCTGGACCCAATATAAGTGTTAATGGAGTTCTAAACTCGTGGGTGATATTGGTAAAAAATTTCACTTTGTGTTCATATATCTCCTTGTCCTTTTGATGATGAACTTTTTCAAGCATTAGCTTGCTTTTTTCCCGGACTTTAATTAAGGAATATTTTTTAAAAAAATAAAGTAATCCTAGAAGTATAATTGCATAAAAAGTGTAAGCCCAATAAGTTAACCACCAAGGTGGCGTAATTACAACATAGAGTTCAGCAGGTTTGAGTGTTTCTGCGCCTAGACTATTTTTAGCTTTAACTTTTAATTTGTACTTGCCAGGTGGCACATTAGTGTATGTAGCAGTATTTCTTTCTCCCACATGATTCCATTCCTTATCAAAACCTTCCAATTTATAGGAATAGGTATTCTTATCGGGGCTCTTATAATCCATGGCCGAAAAGACAAATGTAAAAACTCGATCTTTATAAGATAAAATTAGCGAATCTGTGTAAGTGATGTTTTTAAATTGGTCATCAGTCCTTCCCTTATTCATCTTATCATTAATGCTTTTGTTAAAAACAAGCAGATCAGTAATTCTAATTTCCGGAGGCCTGGAATCGCTCTTTAATTTATCTTCATTAAATACTACAAATCCATGCCTACCTCCAAGAAACAATTTTCCTCGATAATCACTGAATGCAGAGTTTCTTTCAATTCCCAAATGTAGGTATTCCTTTATATAAAATTTATCAACTATTTCTTCATTGGAATAATCAAACCGAACCAACACATCATAAAATCCTATCAATAATTGAGAACTGTCTCCTTCAAGAATATTCATAACTAAAGAGTTATTTAAATAATTAATATGAGGAAACCTTTTAAAAGAGACAGATGGTTCTCCATCAGAGTTAATTACTTCAATCTTTTTGTTCAGCCCTGTATTCGTTCCAATCCACAAATTGCCGGCAATATCCTCATACAAACAATTCACTACATTATCGTTAATAGAATTTTCATTTTTACGGGCATAAAAACTTTGAAACTCGTTTTTTTCAGGATCAAACCTACTCAATCCTTTTTGGGTAGCAATCCAAACAATTCCTTGGCTATCTTCCAAAATATCACGTATATTATCATCAGCCAATCCGGTCTCAGATGCTCGATAATTCTCAATACTCACTACCTTCCCGTTATCAATATTGACTTTAGAAAAACCATTCTGCATTGTACCAAGCCATACTATTTGTGGATTTTTTTTTGAAGGGTACAAACAGTTAACCTTGTTTCCCAATATTTTTATTGGAGTTTGATTATTATAAAACCTAAAAGAGGCATGCTCTCTGTACAATTCTAAAGATTCTTTTGAGAAAACAATTAGTCCGGCATCATCCGTTCCAACAAAAAGTCCTGAAGGTGTAGAACAAAGAGAAAGGATTGAATTTGATTTAAATAAGAAGTCATTGTATGTATATTGAAGGTTTGTAATTTTACTATCACGGATATATCGATCACCTTTAATATCGAAAGAAACAATTCCATCCGAACATCCAACCCATATCCTATTATCACCTCCGCTAGCAAAAGCTTTTACAATGCTATACTCACCCCCATTTGTTTCTGGATCACGAGTGGAATAAAAATCCATTCCTGTATTAATTACCGATGCCTTATCAATTTTTGAACTTCCAACCCATAAAACCCCTGATCGATCAACGTAAAGAGCAGTAATATTATTATCAGAAATACTGTAAGGATCAGATGGATTGCTTTGAAAATTAATAAATCTAGCTTTTGAAGGGGGCTGTTTTTGTTCCTTGCGTTCGAGCAATGATACGCCCGCATTCCAAGTACCTATCCACAAATTTCCAAATTCATCATAAAACAAACGATATACATCATTTGAGACAATACTTCCTTCTCTTTCTTCCATTTGATAGTGTTCAAAACGCACACTATCCATATCAAAGTGAGAAATCATTTTACAAATACCTCCTCCCCAAGTGCCGATCCATAAGTCTCCTTCGTCAGAGGTTACCAATTGCGTAATGACGTGATGAGAAACAGAACGTTTTGGATTTTTCTCATCAGGAAAGTAACGTTTAAAAGTTTTACTTTCAGGATTTAATTTAACAAGTCCCTGGTATGTGGCAATCCAAAATTCATTTCTATGATCCTCAATAATATCACTAATTACATCATTTGGCAAATATGAAACCCTTTCGCCACTTTCCGGTTTAAACTTGAACAGACCATTACTCCATGTACCCACCCATATGTTATAGTTGGAATCTTCATAAAGTGACAAAATTCGGCTCTCAAAGTCGAAAACATCTATTTCTCCTGTTACGGGGTCAAGTTTATTCAAACCGTCAGATGTACCTATCCAAATATTTCCTTTATGATCTTCCAAAAGTGATACTACCTCTTTATTACTTAAACCATTAGGACTATTAATTCCTGAGGTAAAAATTTCACACTTATAACCATCGAAACGGGTGAGTCCGTTCCATGTTCCAACCCAAATAAAACCCTTGCGATCCTGGATTATTACATTTGCTTTACTTCCGCTAAAACCATCCTCAATTGAATAAGAATCAAAATCGAGAATCTTTTGCGAATAGCTTTTTGCAAATAAAATCATCGTGAAAAGAGAAAAATATATCCTATATTTCATAGTTTCTAAATTAATATACCAAGATCACAAAGTAACTAATTTCTATAATCCTTTATAATCAACTATTAGAAACCAGTAAATTTTATTTTAGAAGAATAATTAGTATAATGTACATATTTCTCATTTTCCATCCATAATAGGACAGGCGCATGATGATCAATACCCCAAGGCACAACAGGTCTTACTTGATCATAATCAGAATTTTCTGTAATAGGCGAAAATTTCCAATCACTATTTCCATATTTTTGCCATTTTTGTATTTCAAAAACTCCATCAATTTCACGGGAAAGAAAAACAGTAGCAACATCTCCTACACTAATTGTAATACCACCTGAATAATGAGGTTCACGCTCTCTTTCCCCTTCAGGGGTTTGAGGGAACCATTTACCAGCATGGCAAAGTTCATTATCTTCCCAATTTTCACCATTAAATTTCGCATAATGGTATATATGATCCACTTCGGTTGGATAACGAGCATAGGCGATCACAGGGAAATCATTATCATCGATTTTGATATCATATATCCAGGCTCTTCCCTCCTTTGAATTACCTTTATAAACTAAAGTAGCGTCACTCGGCTCAAAAGGTAAACTATCAATAGTACAAATCAAGCTACCATCAGCTCTGAAAAAACTACCCTTTTGATAATAGGCATAATAAATGCTGTTGAAGGGCTCATTTCTAGGATGTCCATCGGTAAATGCCATATGAATTTTTGATTTGCCATCGGAATAATATTTCACATAAGGTCTATTCCCCGGATCAAACGGTTGTGGACAAATAACCACTCTACTTTTACTCCAACTTTTCCCCTGATTATCACTCCAAATCATAACGGGTTTAAACCCCATCCAGCGTCCAAAAAGAAATATTCGATTCTTTTCATCAGAAAGCATAACCGGATTGGCATAAGTATACTTTGGTGCTCCATAAAGTTCTTCTTCCTCATCATTGGTTATCTCTATTCTTCTAGGTCCTTCCCATTTTGTAATATCACCAGGTGAAATAGTTTTTGACATAAATAGATCATTATTATGATGGCGTGTATAAAAAGAAAGAATCTTTCCATTAGGTAACTCCAAAAAAGCTGGATTGTTATGATCATCGATTTCCAAATTAGAGTGAATAATCCCATTCTCAATCCCACCATTTTGCATATCGAATGAGAAAGCAACAACTGATCCATTCTTGGTCACACCTCCAGCAACAATTTTTGAACCTGAAGAATATTGTAACTTTATGGCCCGTGGATCCGAAAACCAACACCAAGCTGCGTCATCATCAAGAATTTGTACTTTTTTTACTCTGTTCTGACTGGTACACCCAAAAAAAATTAATGTTATAATAAAAAAACTGATTTTTATTCCCATACTTATCTAATTATTTCGCTAAAATCCGAAAGGACTCACATGATTTAACAAATTACAAAGGTTTTCTTTATGTTACAGAAGTCGCCTTTCTCGATTTATAAAAAATATTTATTAATAAACAATTATTCTAAACACAATCCTGAAAGAAAGCCAAACTCCTAAAAGGCAAAAGAAACTCTCAATACTATATTAAGTAATAAAAAGTTCAATTCCCCAAATCAAGTATTAAAATTGTTAAAATCACTCTATTTCTGGCACAATAATAAAACTATAATTATAGTTATCTCCTGATAATCTGTATCTATTATGAGGCAAAGCTCCCCAACTATTATCTCCACCAACTCCACGCTGGGCCAGGTCAACATATAAAAATACTTCTTCTCTAGGATAAATATCAATTGTGTGTCTCTGTTTTTTTTCAACGCCAGGATCAAAATCAACGATAGGCATGTGTAAAGCAGTAATACTCAACGGTTGGATGCCTTCAATTCTTAGGCCAAATCCATCATTATCGGTAAGTGTCAACCACCGAACATCTGTTTTATTACCATTTTCCTGAGGACGTAAATACGGGAAATATTGGTCTTTTACTTTACTACTATATATACCCAGATGAGCACTGGTATTACGATCGGAATAATTTTCCCAAGGACCTCGACCATAATAAGTAAATAAATCATATTCTTTTGCAATTACCATTTCCATCCCAAATCTTGGCATTTCAGGTAATCCTTCTTTCCCTGCCTTCCATGAAACATCCACCCTTATTTTCCCATCCGTAGTAACCGTATAAACAGTTCTAAAATCTGAATCAACATCCATTAAGAAAAAGAGTACGTCCATTATGACGGCCGAATCCCTTTTTGTTATATTAATTTCTTTAACTACTTTATTTCGGCCAGCAAGACGCCAGACGTTAGAGATTTTCGGCATATTATTCCCAAAATCGTTATCGGTTGGGGCACGCCAAAAATTTGGTTGAGGTGCACTTACAATCAACTTTTTCCCTTTAATAGAGTAATCAGAAAGCAATCCCTTGCGTTTGTCGAAACGAATAAAATAATCATTTCCTTTGATAATTAAGGAATGATCATTCTCATTAACTTCAAAAGAATCTTTCCCAATATTTTTCCTAATAGCTCTTTCAAACCAAGCATCCGGATTAATTTGAAATTGTTCACGTGCCACTTCGTGTCCGGAAGGAATAAGAGGAAAATTTTTAGCAGTATAGGCATTCACATTCAAAAGATATTCCATGCCGGGCTTAGGGTCAATTCCTTTTATGGGCAATTTTACCTTTTTACTTTCTCCGGGTTGAGCAGAAACATAAAATTTCCCTTCATCTATTTTTTCCCCATTTTCAAGCAATTCCCAATTAAAGATATAATCATCAAGAGTAATAAATGAAAACCCATTTTTTACCACGATTATTCCGCTTTCGGGATTTGGAGATGTAAAATGTATATTTTGATAGACTTTTTTTACTTCCATCAAAGCAGGATGAGGCGTTCGATCAGGATTTACTAATCCATTAAGACAAAAATTGCCATCGTGATGTAAATGGCCACTACCCAAATCGCCACCATAACCAAAAAATTCACGACCATTGCCATCCTTTGTTAGCAATCCCTGGTCAACCCAATCCCAAATAAATCCACCCTGCATGTGTGGGGAACTATAAATTATCTCCCAATATTCTTTGAAATTTCCATTGCTATTACCCATAGCGTGAGAGTACTCACACATAATATAAGGCCTACTAACATCTTTACGTGTAGCATAACTTTTCATATTATGAATAGAAGGATACATTGGACATATGATATCAGTATTTTTCTTTTCCCCGGCTTGTTCAAATTGCACCAAACGGGTATTGTCCCTCTCTTTTATCCAGTTATAAGCTTTGAAAAATACCGGTCCGTTACCACATTCATTCCCCATACTCCAAATAATTACGGAAGGATGATTTTTGTCTCTTTCAACCAGGCGCTTAATACGGTCCATATGAGCCGCCTGCCATTGAGGAAGATAAGCCGGATGTCGGTCTTTGTTAAACCACCCTTGGTGTTCAGCACCCAAACCATGTGTTTCAATGTTGGCTTCATCAACCACATACATACCATATTGATCACAAAGATCATAAAGATCGGTTGAATGAGGATAATGACTAGTTCTAATAGCATTAATATTATGCTGTTTCATTACTTGAATATCCTTGACTAGCATTTCTCTAGGGACATAATGTCCAAATAAAGGATGGTGTTCATGGAGATTCACCCCTTTAATCACAATTGGCTTTCCATTAACCAACAACTGACCATCATTTAATTCAATTGTTCTGAAACCGGTTTTGGTGCTGGTAGCCTCAATAACCTGTCCGTTGGTATCTTTGAGAGTTAAAACTACTGTATACAGGTTGGGTGTTTCCGCACTCCATAATTTAGGTTTTTTAATATTACCTGATATAATTACATTTGTAGAATTGTTTTCGTTGATTCGTGTTTTTTGCGAAGCACTATAAATTTTTTGGCCCAATTGATCAAACAAGCCTACTTCTAATATACCTTGAAACGCTCTCTTATCATAATTTCTCAAATTAACCTCTACGCTCAATTTTCCGTTTTTATATTGATCATCCAAACCAGATTTTACGAAAAAATCAGCTATATGAAACTTAGCAGGGGCATATAGGTATACATCCCTTTCGATCCCACTAAGGCGCCAAAAATCCTGATCTTCCAAATAACTCCCATCCGTCCATCTATAAACTTCTACGGCTAACACATTCTCTCCTATGCGCACATAAGGAGTGATATCAAATTCTACGGGTGACTTACTAACTTGACTATATCCAACTTTTTCTCCATTCACCCATACAAACATTCCTGATGTACCAGCTTCGAAGTGCAATATTACTCTTCGGTTTTTCCATGTTGGTGGTACTGTGAAATTACGTCGATAGGATCCTACAGGATTTATGGATTCGGGAATATGAGGAGGATTGGCAGGGAAAGGATATCGAACATTGGTATAAATAGGTGTTCCATATCCTTGCAACTCCCAATTCGAAGGAACTGATATCAAATCCCAGTGTTCAACATTATAATTCTCTTGAAAAAAACCCATTGGTCTCTGCAATGGATTCGGCGACCAGCGAAATCGCCATTTTCCATTTAAAAGTTTAAAATAAGGAGATTTCTCATAATTGTTTTCTAAAGCAAGTGTTTCGGATGGATACACCATCCCAGTAGCACGTGGAGCTAATTTGTTTATCTCAAAAATTTCTGGATTTTCTATTTCTTGAGGAACTTGCCCCATTACGAAAATTACGTCTATTAACAAATAATTAATAACTAATAATAAAATCGCTTTTTTATTCATATTTTAAATCTGATTAGTTCTACAATTATTAACATGACGAAAATAAGTTATAAAGAAAAGGTCGATTAAAAAAAATTCGGCATTCACTATCAATTTTTCAACTCTCAAAAAACAAAACAGCTCAATTTCCTTTTAATTGGAAATTGAGCTGATACCTTAACATTTTAATGTTATTCCAGAGCCTTTAGCTTAATATTCAGAAACTAAACATTATCACTTTGTTATGAAGATCAATAGTCCCCATTCGTTCTTTACCTCAATATTAATCACTTCGGTCTAAAATTATTATTTAATGTTGGCTACTCCATCCAGGCTGTGGCCATCTAATTCCAAGGCTAAAAGTTAGAACGATGAAGTTAGACATTCAAAACTTTCTAAAAGCATTGAAATAGTTTATTCAAATTAATAGATTATGGAACCTTTCCATATAATTTGGAACAGTAAGAAAATGCTCTCATGGAATAATAATATTTAATAATAAACCTTATATCATATAGATATTCATGATACCTTATACAATCCTTCCCTGCAACAGATAGAGAAAGAATATCCTTAATCAAAAGTTTACTCTTCCACCACCAGAACAAATCCGCCGTTGGGTTGAAGCGATATTTCAAATTTTTCATCTTCAGCCAGCTCAATATCTTCCTTTGCAAAAGAGAAAATGCCATCATTTCCATCGGTGATGAGACGTGCATCTTTGTTTCCCTGAAGAAAAGGAAGCGGGAGTGCAAGATTCTTTTCGATATTCTCCCCATTAATACCACCCACATACCAAGTGTTTTCCTTACGCCGGGCAATCACGGCAAGCTTTCCGGGATACCCATCGATGAAAAGAGTTTCGTCCCAGCAGCCGTTGGGGAAGCGTTTAAGGAAGTTTTTCACATAGTCCGGAACGGTTTGAATACCCATATCGGTTTCGGCAATATGCTGAATACCTGAAGTAAAGATGACCGAGGTAGCCAGTTCAAAGCCATTGGTTGTTCTGCGTTCAATATTGGGGACACCAGACAGATTTACAGGTGTAAAATCCATTGGGTCGAACACATTACGGGCAAAGGGCACCATGGCCATATGAGCGGGGGCCATATCGGCGGTTTCCTGACTGAAAGTGATGAATTCATAGCCTTTAATGGCTTCCATGGTCATTAGATGGGGATAAGTTCTGTGCCATCCACGGGGAAGGGTTGACCCATGAAAATTAACAAGAATACCGTAATTGGCTGCATCCTGCAAAATATCATGGTAATAAGCTATCATAGACTGCCCGTCACCGCCAAAGAAATCCACTTTAATTCCTTTAATGCCGATTTTCTTCATCCACTCAAATTCTTTAACACGGCTTTCATGAGTTAACATTTTATTTTTAGGAGTCTGGTAAGCGGTATTCCAACTTCCGGCAGAATTGTACCATAGAAGTAGTCCAACCCCTTTACTTTGGGCATATTCCGACAGTTTGGCGATCCTGTCCCGTCCGATTTGTTGATCCCAAAGACCATCAACAAGACAGTAGGGCCACTTCATTTCAGCAGCAAAATCAATAAACTTTTTTTGAGTCTCAAAATTGACCGATTCATCTTTTAAAATCACCCAGCTCCATGATGCCAGGCCAGGCTCTACAAAAGAAAAATCACCATCAATGGCCGCCGGGTTAGCCAGGTCGGTTCCGAGAGTTGATTCCACAATTGTTTTAAGCTCACCCACGGCAATTATACGCCAGGGAGAATACCATGGTAAAGTATTGTTGGGCAACAATTCACCCCCTGGGAATATTTCTTCAGGTTGAGGGAAGGCCACGCGATACTCAAAACCATTATTGTCCAAATGGGTACCGCAATAATGACGATCAAGAGCGGTTTCACTAATCAATAACCAAACCTCACCACATTTGAAGAGAGCGGGATAAACCCAACCATAACCAGTGGGTGAAGAAGTATCGGCGGATACTTCCTGAAGATAAGGCTCTTCGTAGGAAGGGTTGGTACCAGCAAAACCTGTTTTAGCCTTCGACATGGGTTGCAACCACCCTTTTGTTCCCTCAGGAAGGTTAAAAGAAGTGTTTTCTGCAATAATTTTCACCACATTATCAGAATGTTCAGGAAAGATATACCTAAAAGCGACTCCATCATCGGAAACCCTGAAAACGAGATCCATTTTTTGGCCATCCCTATTTTGGGTATGTACGACCGCTTCATTAGCTTCATAATGAATTCGGGACTTCTTTCCATGTTTCATTACATAATCGTCGGTAACTCTTTCTGGAGAAGAGATCCCCATGAGTGTTAAATTGGAAGAAAAGTCACAATCATCCCGACTCAAGCCCAAAGAGGAAGGGTTTAGAACCACCTGTCCTTGATAGGAAACACTGTATTTAAGGATACCGTTATGCTGGTCTATCCAGCTTTTAACCTCAATTTTCCCATTAGGACTGAAAACCTGAAGATTAGAAGATTTCCGGCTACAGCCACAAAAAATTGCTGCCATCAACAAAATGGCAATAAAAAATTTAAATCCCTTCATATTTTTTAGTTTTTAAATGCAATGAATAATTTATCCAAAACAGCTTTGTCAACTTTAAATGCGGTACCATGGCGCGTCCCTGCAGGGAAAGAAATCTTTTCTGAAATATCCTCCCAGTTAACCATGTCACCTGACCGGATCGCCCCGTACTTGTGTTCCCTGTACTTATCAAAGAAAACATAAACCGAGTCCCCTTTCACCAGTGTAGTAGGACCTTCGGCCCAGTAGTTTCCGGTAATAGGTTTTGATACAACGGTTGGGAAAGGACCTTCAGGATCATCTGCAACAGTAATACGGATATTTTTTTCTGGGGGATTGGGATTTTCGTTTTTTAGGAACATAAAAAACTTTCCATGTCGTTCCAAGATGGTACAATCAATCACGCTGAAATCAGGATTAAAGAATATCTGTGTTTCGGAAAAGTTATTGAAATCTTTTGTTTTCACGTAATACATACGATGGTTATAACCACTTTCCTTTCCACCATGATCAATATCCGAATGCCGTCCGGGGATGGTAGTAGCCCAAAAAATCAGGTAATGGTCATCATTGGGGTCATAAAATATCTCAGGCGCCCAACAATTACGGGCTTTAGGTTCGTGCCCCATAACGGGTATAATCTTTTGTTTGGACCAATTGATTAAATCAGGAGATGACGCATAGCCAATATAGGGATCGGTCCACCCAGTTGTCCACACCATGTGAAACAAACCGTCATTCCCTTGAATGATACAAGGATCGCGCATAAGGGAATCCTTTCCCACCTCAGGTGCTAAAATCGGTTTGTCATCATTCAATGGAAACCAATTTAATGCATCGGTACTGTATGCCAGGTGAAGGCCGTCATCACCGTTCCCTTTAAAATAGGAAAAAAGATACACAGATTCCACCGGTTCTTTAGCTGTCAGGCATCCGGTAAGAGAAAATAGAAAAGCAAGAACTCCTTGTAAAATAATAAAACGTTTCATTGAATTATTTTTGCTTTCGATAGATTTAAAAACAACATTAAAGTTTTCTCAACACTCCATTTAAATTGTAGAAAAAGCTCATTTTATCATAAAAGTAAAAAATACTATTCAAATTCAAAAGAAATATCAAAAATCTATTCTACCATTTATTTTTCATCAATTCCAGAAACCGAGCTATCCTCCCCTTCCCTTCAATTCCAATATTAATTTCTTTAAACTCCGGTAAAAAAACGGATTACGCAGAAAGAATATCAAGAAATGCTATTATTGGGAGGTTTATCATCGTTTAGCTCCCTAAAAAGATGCAAAAAACATATCTTATGACGGTAATTCTCCTTAAGTATACGTTTTTTGCACATTAACTTAATGCACCAATTATGCATAGATTTATCGCATGAGCCTCACATAATAAATTCCACCAGCAATAGAACCATCTCTGGCCTGAAATTTAACGGTAAGAATACCATTATGAGCTTTTTCTATTAATCCTTTCGGTAGGGGATAATCAATCTCCACAAAGTCATCACCCAGAGAACCGTCAAGATTCACGGTAGCGATTTTTTCATTATTGACCAGAATATCAAAATTACGGCCTCTGTCCCTACCCCAATAGGTCACTCTCAGTAAACGGGCCTCCCTTGCAGTATCCTTCAGATCATAAGAAAACCATCGCAAGGCGTGCCGCCAATGGCGATTCTGATGTACCCCGCTTTCCGTTTCCACTCCTTTGAAGTTATGTTCTGCTTCGGGCTGTTGTTCACCAGGAGCCACTTCATCAATGGTACGTTGTTCCAGTAGAAGCAATTCCTTTTCATGGCGTTCCATAGCGTCCCGGATGGAGTCTATTTCTTGGCTGGTTCCGGTTCTCCAGTAAACAATATATCGGGCATCGTGAATCATGTAAAACGGCTTTAACAGCAAATCATCGAATCGATCCGGGACTATAAGCTCTGGTGCCCGGAAAGTCAATCCACGGCCTTCTACAGGCACAATTTGTTCTCCCCAATCGGGACCATCAATTTGTAACATAGGAGCTTCGTCGAGAGGATAAAGAGGCCCATGAGCCACATGGCCCATACGACTGTCATCGGCAATCAAACCCTCTAGGTCTGAGGTATCGGTAGTAGCAGCCAAAACAAAGGGACCATGCATCAGTGAAAGATAGGGGCTGCCATCTGGCAAAAACTTCCCATAAGTATGCATAGGTAAGTGGACTTCAATCACATCGTTTTTTTCCCAATAGCGACGGATCAGGAAATAATGACCGGGAATGGCTTTTCCTTTGAAAGCCTTTCCATTCACCAAAACGTTCATATCCTCCGGTCTTGTCCATGCAGGACAACGAATGCCCACCACAAATTCAGTCTTGCGCTGTGGTTCCACACGAATGGTAATTTTATCAATATCCGGGAAATGGTTTTCCTGCACAAGCTTTAGTTGCTTTTCCTTCCAATGTAAAATAGAAGGAATAAAAAGATTTACATAAACATTCTCGTCATCGTGAGCATATATCAGCTCTCCGTACTTTTCATGATTTTCAATTCCAGATCCCACACAACACCAAAAGGTTTGTTCGGGTCGGGAATAAACACGGTAGTGCCGTGGGCGCATGGAGGTGAAATAGACCAGCCCACCGTGAAGAGGGTGTTGCGACGAAAGAATGTGGTTGTAAAGAGCTTGTTCGTAATAATCGATGTACTTAAGATCGTTTTTAAAGAGAAACAATTGTTTGGAGAGCTTCAACATATTATAAGTATTACAGGTTTCGGGGCCCTGCCTAGATTCAATCATTGAGGAAAAGTCATCCACGGCATGAAAATGCTCATGGGTAGAATTACCCCCAATAGAGACAGTCCGGTTTTGGACCACGGTATTCCAAAAAAAGTCGGCAGCATTGATCCAGGCAGTGTCGTGAGCCAATTCACCAATACGCATGAAACCGATCACTTTCGGTATTTGCGTATTGGCATGCAACCCAGTAAGTTGATCCTTTTGCTGAAGCAAAGGTCTCAGGATGGCCTGATGGGAAAACCTGCGTGCCAGTTTCAAGTAATTCTCATTACCGGTAATGTCATATACATCAGCAAACACTTCGTTCAGTCCCCCATGTTCCGATACGAGCATTTTCTGAATTTGATCATCCGTTAAATTTTTGGTTAAGTTAAGAAACCAATCTGTAAGATTAATCAGAACCTCTTTAGCTTTTTTGTTTTGCGCCAGAAGCCAGGCATCCCGAAGTCCGGCAAACAGCTTATGGATATTGTATAATGGCACCCATTTGCCATTAAGAGAAAAATTACCAGCATTGATATTTCCTTTGGCAATTTCGGCCCACATAGCTTGTCCACCTGGTATCCCACCCACATAACCGTTGCCGTTAGCTTTTTGGCAGCGAGCAAGCTGATCCACCATATAATCTAATCTTTTCCGTGCCTCTTCACTACCGGTGGACGCAATCATAAGCGACAGCGAGGTAAGATAATGGCCGCCAAAGTGACCATTTAGGCCAGAGCCTTCCCAATTGCCATACCCTTGTGCTTTGGGTTTCAGCCCGGCATCAATGAGAAACGGTGCCAGAATACGATCCGGATCATGAGCCATCACATATTTTTCATTTAGCTCTTCGGCATGTTTAAACGGGCTGTCCAGTAAACGAACGTAAGAGAGCGGGAAAGACTTTACATCGGGCCGGAATGGTTTCTCCTCGCAACAACCCGTCATCATATAGCAGGATATTATGGCTATCAAAATGATTTTAAGATTTATTTTCATATATAATAGATAATTTGATGGTTAGATTTCTTTTTAAACAATATCTAAAGTAAGTGTCAAATAAAAAATTCACGAACATTATATCATTATTTCAAAAGTTAAGAAGTTATATATCATATTTCCTACTATTTCAAAAAAATAATTAATTTTTTATATAGATTTCAGGTATTCGAATCACCGTGAACGAATAAGCTGGCAACAGATGGTCAAAATTGTTACTAACCGTTATTTCCTTTTCCTGTGGTCTTGCATTGGTATCATCGGGATGTCCAGCCAGAATGATGCATGAGGCTTTAGAAGAGAACTCATCCAATCCATTAATTTTAAGATGAACTTCGATTTTAGCCGGTAATAGATTAACCATTTTAACAATCAGATCGTTGGAAACACCGTCACGCACCACGGAAACTGCAAACCTTTTACGCACGGATTCACGCTCATCGGAAAGATTCACATCACTAAAATAATATAGGTTTCCGGAATTTTGTCCGAAAAGCTTTTGGATATAATATCCAACCGTCGGCTTAACTTCTGAATTATTGAAATAAATTAAATCAGGATTCCATTGGGTATTACTTTCTTTAGCCAATAAGGGTGCATAAGAGGCCATCACCACCACATCGCCGTTACGCTCCAAAGCTGTTAGATAAAGAGCCTCGGCAAGTGCAGTTTCAATATTTTGTGGCCGTCCCGGTAGATGGGCAGCATATTCACCTAAATAGACCTTTGGTCCGGAACGATCGTACTTGTCATAAAAATCTTGATTATGAATAAACCATCCCGGGGGTTGATAATAATGTTCATCAACCATTGGCAGACCAATTTCTTTAGCAAATTCCCAACCTCTTTCATAATCGGAACCTTCGGAGAAGGGCCCAACCGTTCCGATAACCACAATGTCGGGATACTTTTCTTTGACAGCATTGTAAATTAACCTAAACCGTTCTTCAAAAACGTGAGAGATAAGGTCTTCATTGCCGATACCAAGATATTTCAGATTAAAGGGTTCGGGATGTCCGGCTTCTGCCCTTATACGTCCCCATTTAGTCTTTTTGTCGCCATTGGCCCATTCGATGAGGTCCAGGATGTCCTGAATGTAGGCATCCATATCGCTCAAAGGAATTCCGCCCTGCTGGCCAGCACCACCACAAGAAGAGTTTTGACATGGCACACCAGCTGCAACAATTGGAATGGGTTCGGCACCAATATCTTCGCAAAATTGAAAGTATTCATAAAACCCAAGACCCATAGATTGATGATAGTTCCAAATGTTACGTTGAGGTTTCCGGACTTCCAGAGGGCCTATGGTATTTTTCCAGCGGTAGATATTGTCCAAACCATCCCCATGCGCCACACAACCACCGGGAAAACGGACAAATTTAGGATTAATATCGGCGATTAGTTGAGCCAGGTCGGCTCTTAAACCATTTTTACGCCCTTTAAAAGTGTTCTGAGGGAAAAGTGAAACCATATCCAGGTTAATGCTCCCTGCACTTTGAGGCACCAATTCGAGGCGGCCATTGTCAAGGTCCTTTTCAGAACGGATGACAGCCGAAATTTTTTTCCACTTCGAAGAACGAACATTAACGGTTGTCTGTCCCACCACGTTACCGTCAGGGTCAGTGAGTCTAACAAACACTTTGATTTTCTTATCTGTCGTAGACCTGGCAAACATTGAGAAATCATAATTCTCGCCTGCCTTAAGAGCAATACCATTAAATCCTTCGTTGGATAAAAGGGCTCCCGGCTTTTCAATCCTCAGGACAGCATAGTGAGGATTATTGGGGTGTACCGGATTTACCGTATCAATTGAAAAAACGGCATGCTCTCCTATTAAATGCCAGGCATAGAAACTGTTCCAATTTGGATCACGCCCCTTCTTATCGTCGGGGGAATATTCAAAACCCCGGTTTTGAACCAATTCGGCATAAAGCCCCCCGTCAGCAGCATAATTGATGTCTTCAAAGAAAACCCCAATCATTTTGTCACTGATGGATTTAGAGTCCTCCAAATTCACTGTAATATTTGCATTTACCTTCTCCAGGCCGGCAAAACGTTGAGGATCCTGATCGGTGGTCTCATGGTACAACTGCTGATTGAATGAAACCAGTTTCTGATGGTTGATCAGCTTTTCAATGACCGACCAGGGTACTTTATGAATGGTTCCCCTTTCCTCGACGTTATTAATTTTCACAGTGAATCGGTCATTAAGAAACGCCTCTTTCGCCAATTCTTTTACTGAATAATAATGAATAAAGTCGGGGGTACTTACTTCATAATATCCCTCATTGCCTCCTTTGTGGCTCCACCAGGAAACAACATAATTTTTGTTATCATGATTATAAGAAATTACTGGAAGGAGACAGTTACCATAAAAATCCAACTGAGGATAAACTTGTGGTTTCCAGCGAATCAAATCCCGAGATGATGCATAAGCAAAGGTAGCATCCTTATCATTTACCTTCCAGACGCAATGCCAGCTGCCATCCGGTCCAAAAAACAGGTAGGGATCGAACATTCTTTTTTGGCTTCCCCAGGCACCATAATCACTTTTAAGGAAGCTATGTTCCGGTCCTATAGCGAACCAGTGTTTTTTATCCAAACTCCAGGCGAAGTGAAGCCCGTTTCGCCCTCCGTTTTTTAATGTTGAATAGGAAAAAAGATAGGCTGAATCGGGGGGGGAGGCAAGCACATTATTATAAATAAAAAATAAAATGGAGAAAGTAAGTGTAAGAAAAAATAATCGTTTCATGACTTTTGAATTTTTATCCGTATAAAGTTTAATTTAAGTCATTTTCATATGGAAATCGCATGGCTATAAGTTTAGTTTATACATATTCTTAATGTAACAACCTTATTGAGTCATACTGGTTTCAAGTAGATTAAATTAATTCATTTAAATATATTTTATTCTAAAATATCAAAATGATGTCTTTTTGGGAAAAACAACCTTCTTCCCTTTGCTATCAATAGGTTTCACCATAATCGCTAAAATATAAACCCTAAAAACCAAACACTTCAACCTAATCTCAAAAAAGTTCATTTTTACTTTACCACTTAATCCTTTCCCAAAGATTGTAAAATTAGGGCTGAGGAAAATTCTGAAAACCACAGCCCTAATATAAATTTCAGAATAATTTTGTAGCCCTACTATTTGTAACCGGGATTTTGGACAAGATTAGAATTGGTTTCCATTGCACTTAATGGAATTGGGTAAAGGATCCTAAAATCACCATTTGGTGAATGTGAAAACCATGACTTTTCAGTGAAAATACCAAATCTAATCATATCTTGACGTCGTCGTCCCTCTTGGTTAAATTCCCAACCCAGTTCATCAAGAAATCTTCCATATATTATATTGTTTCCACCTTCATAAGTTGTATAATTTTCATCCCTTAAGCCATAATCATAAACACTTCCTTGTAACAATTCTTCACCAGTAACTACAGCTTTCTCAGAGGCACTTGGAAAAGCCCTTCTTCTAATTTCTGTTACTATTTGAGCTGCTTCATCTTCATAACCAGTTCTTAATAAACACTCAGCTTTCATCATTAATACATCTGCATATCGAAACAATGGAAAATCGTTATTTAAAATATTAGAGGCACCCATTGCAATTTCAAATTTACCAAAACGGTATCCATGAATTTCTTCCGATCTATCAATACTTGGCACTTCATTAATATAAGCTAGTGGTTCCCCAGTTAATTCCCCCATTGTGCAATACAGGCTATCACCAGATGATGAAAATTGCTGTCCATATATAAAATTGTTTATCAACCGCTTATCCTCTGGATCAAAAGTATCAATAAACTGAGGGACAGCGCACATTCCCCCCCAAGGCGTATGAGTCATATTGTATGTAGCCTGATTGGCTGGCTGAAGTGTTTGCATATGGATATCAAAGGCATTCCAATCAGTTGTATAATTTTCATCAATAGAAATACCAAAAATAATTTCATTTGAATTTTGATTTTCTGTAATAAAAACATTCTTTTGGTCTGGTTCCAATGCAAATTTTCCTGATTGAATAATTGAATCACATTGAGCCAAACACTTATCCCACTGTGGAGTTCCAGAATAGACTTCGGCATTGAGATACATTTTTGCCAAGAGAGTCCTTGCTGCCCATACATTAAAGCGTCCATATGTTTCAGCATTGTTTTCATCTGTTAAATAAGGGATACTTTCTTCTAATTCTTTAACAACAAAATTATATACTTCTTTTCGAGAGCTTTGCTCAGGCAAGTAACCATCAGGTACATCAAATTTTGTAACGATAGGAACGTTTCCATACATATCGCAAAGCACATAGTAATAACTAGCTCGTAATGCCCTAAGTTCAGAAATCGCTGAAACAGCATCTTCTTCCTCTAGTAAGCTTTTTAATTGAAAGATAACCCTATTACAATTATTGATTCCAGTATAACATCTATACCATGTTTCCGAAACAATCGGATCACTCGGCAACCAGGAATGCATAAAAATTCTTTTATGTACACCGCCATCCACCCATCCATTTGGACGAGCTGGTATAACCACTTCATCCGCACTTACTTCCTGAGCTCTCCAATATCCATCCCAAAGCAACAACACTTTTCGCCAATCACCATAAGCAGCACTGGTAATTCGTATCAAATCCGATTCAGAAGGGCTGAAATCATCAGCAATAAACTCACTGAAATTTTCATTTTCCAATTTTGTGCAAGCAGGCATTACGAAAATCAAAGCACCTAAAAAAATAAAACTAGTAAAAATTAAATATTTTCTTTTCATAATTCAATCCATTAAAATTAGGTTAAAAACTAACGTTAACCCCAAGAGTAAATGTTCGAGTTGTAGGATATTTATCCCTATAATCGTTACCGGGGGCTAAACCACTAAATGAGACTTCCGGATCAATTCCTTTATACCCCGTAATGGTCATTGTATTCAAGGATGAAGCAAAAATTCTAAAGGATTTGAAAACTGAAGACTCAATCAGTGGGAAAGAATAGCCCAAGGTGATATTATCAATTTTCCAGAAATCACCATCTTCAATATAATAGCTGTTATATTCCAAGTCAACTTCATCACTCAAAACTACTTTTCCAAAAACCTTGTCATAAGCCGATTTCAAACGGTTATACTGAGTGGTTTTTGTATTTTCCAAATACATTCTTTCAAAATTAAGTATCTGAAATTCAAAGGCACCACGCATCGTAACACTAAGATCAAAATTTTTATATCTTATAGTATTATTGAATGAGGCAAAATAGTTTGGTAAACCATTCCCCAACAACTGTTTGTTTTCTTCAGATCTTTCAAAATCATCATAATTAATAAGATTTCCGTCAGCATCCTCATATATCCATTTTCCCTCCTCATCCACATCAACCACTTTAAAACCATAAAAATTACCAATCGGACCACCTATATCAACCCGGTGCGTATAAGTCTGAATTGGTTCCCCAGTACCACCGGTCGTAAAGTAGTCCCTATCGGTCTGATAAAGTTCATTACTTAAACTCTTAAGCTTATTTTTATTAGTAGAAAAACTAATTGTTGATTTCCATTCCAAGTTGTTTACTTTCACTGGAACAGCATTTAAAAGTACTTCAAGCCCCTTATTTGTCATTACACCCACATTTGCAGTAGTAGAACCCACTAAATTAGGCGGTACAGGGACGGCATAATTCCATAAAAGGCCATCAATATCCCTATTGTAATAATCGATGTTGCCATTAATACGATGATTAAAAAACGCGAAATCAATCCCGAAGTTTGTTTCTTTTTTCTCTTCCCATCTTAAATAAGGATTTTCGTTACGTGTTGGTCCAATGGTTTGAATCCATTTTCCATTCATATAAACCTGTCCCGTATACCCTAGTGTAGCAACACCCAGAAAAGAAGAGGAAGGTTGTGTTCCAGTCACACCGTAACCAGCCCTTAATTTCAAATCATTAATAAAACCAAAATTTTTCATAAATGCCTCTTTTGAAATTCTCCATCCAAAAGAAGCTGAAGGGAAAAGACCCCAAGGATCATCAGTTCCCCATAACTGGCTTGCTGCTTCATAACGCAGACTTCCCATAAATAAATATTTATTTCTAAAGCTATAAGTAACTCTACTAAAAAAACCAATTAAATTGGTTTTATTTCGGGAACTAGCAATCCCCGAAGAAGTACCCTGCTCTTCAATACCTTTTCCCAAATCAATATTGTTATAACCAAACTGATCTGTAGGAAAATCCTGATTGGTCATAAAAAAATCCCTCCAGTCATTATCAGAATAACTATATCCTCCAAGCAATGAGAAATGATGGCGATTAAATCCTTTTTGGTATTCCCCTGTAAGTTCTACCAATCGATCGATTGACTCAACGGCACCATTTGAAGCGTAACCATTTAATCCACTTCGTTTAGTAGAAATATGATTTTTGGTTTCATAATAACCTCTTGTCTGGTTATATTTGGAATAACTCAACAAGGCTTTGAATTTCAGCCCATCAGTAGGACTAAAAATAATATTTCCGTTAATCCGTGACCATTGATCCTTATTTTCCCCCCTAGACTCCTTAATCCTTGCCACAGGGTTATCATAATTGAATGCACCCACATTCTCATACCAATCCCAATTTTCCAGTTTCACCGGAGCCGTTGGGTTATATATTACTGCCTGACGATAAGTGTAACCGTTAAAACCAAAACCATCACCAGTGGTATTATATTGTATATTTCGAGAAATGATACCAATATTTAATTTCAATAAATCTTCGAACATGGAATGGTTAATATCAGTTCTTACAGTAAAAGTTTCTTTATTCGATTTAATAAAAATACCTTCTGTATTATTATAGTTTACAGATGCCAGGTAATTAGTTTTAACATCTCCACCGCGAATGGTAAGATTATGAACGTGAGAAACGGGTGTTCTGGTAATTTCATCCAGCCAATCGGTAGAAGCCCCTAAATCATCACTTTCATCACGGATGCCGTCCTCTATTTGACGACGATAATCTGAGGCGGTCAGAACATCCAGTTTATTTGATATTTGTTGCGTACTAACATATCCAGTATAATCTACTTTTGCATCATAAAAGCCACTAGCTCTTTTTGTCGTAATAATAATGACGCCATTTGTTCCTCGAGTTCCATATATTGCAGCAGCAGAACCATCTTTTAAAACATCAACAGACTCAATGTCTTCGGGTGCAACTGAATTAAAATCACCAGGTACACCATCAATAAGGACAAGAGGGTTTGAACTAGTTCCATACAATGTCGTGTTGCCCCGCAACCGGATTTCTGAGTTCGAAGTAGGGTCTCCACTGGCCGTAGTAATGGTTAATCCTGCTACCTTACCTTGAATAAGCTGTCCAACGTCCTTTACACTACCTTTCACAAAATCATCTGCTTTTACAGTAGAAACAGAACTGGTTACATCGGCTTTTTTCATGCTTCCATACCCTATAGCAACGACCTCATCAAGTCCAATAACCGCTTCTGTCATTACAACATTGATTAAATTGTCTTCCACTGCTCTTTCGACAGTATTCATTCCTACAAAAGAAAAGACAAGGACTGCCTCTTCAGGAACATTGCTTAATTCGAATTTCCCGTTCACATCCGTAATTGTTCCTATGGTTGAACCTTTAATGGTCACTGTAACCCCAGGAATAGGATCTCCAAATTCATCGGTGACTGTTCCGCTCACCCTACTATTCTGCTCCTGCAACATTGGCAATCCATTTTTTTCTCGTGTCACCACCACATTTTCTCCCACAATTTGGTAGGAATAGCCAGTCTGAGCAAGGAGTATGCTTAGTACATCTTCGATGGAAGCGTTTTTAACCTCCAGGGAATAACGTTTATCCAGATCCAGTTCATCATTTTTAAAAAAGAAACCGTAGTTACTGGATTCTTCAATTTGTCGGAAAATGTCAAGAATAGTAGCATTTTCCACTTTTAGTGTCATATCACTTTTTTGGGCCTTAGTATTTTTGGCTGATAAGGTAAGGCCACAAAAAATGAGAAAGATAGTAGCAATTTTCATGACGCGAAAAGTTTTCAACAAGTTGTGCTTGTTTTTGCACAGCAACATGTGACATTTTTTCATAAATTTGTAATGTTTAGTGTTTAACAATAAGAAACTGTTGGTGCAGTTTCGGTTAACTAGTATTTGAGCAGGCACTCTGTTGGCGCAGGGTGTCTGTTCTATTATTCAAAAATGATTTTCTGTTGGCCGTTCTCCATCTCTTCAATTCGGTAGTTGGATTTGGATGAAATTTGTAAAACTTTGAGCAAATGCTCGATGCTGGTTTTTCGCTTCATAACGCCGGAAAATTTTTCGTTTTTAATCTTCTGATTCTTAAAAACAAACTTCACATCATACCATTCTTCCAATTCCCTGGCAATTTCGGCCAGAGTTCGGTTTACAAAAACAAACTTCCCATCTTTCCAGGCGGTCACATAATCTTTATCAGTAGTTGAAAAAGCCAGCTTATTTTTTTTCAAATCAAAAACAAATTCCTTTCCGGCCCGCATTTTATCAACCACCTTTCGTCCATACCCGCAAAAATCGATAGAACCCTCAAAAAGTGAAGCAACAACTATCTTTTCCTTCCAATCATACTTAACATTAAAGGCAGTTCCTTTGTCAACGATATAATAGTCGCCTGTTTTTACAAGAAATTCTCTTTCATCATCATGGACCACATCAAAGTAGGCTTCACCTTCCAAATCAACTACTATTTTTTCTTCACCATAAGTTGTTACTGTGACAGTTGAGGCGGAGTTCAGCCAAAGCAGACTTCCGTCTTTCAGGGTGATATTTGTAATGTTCCCTTTTGGTGCATGCAGTACAAACTGCTCTACATGAGGTTTTAAAAAGGACGGCAATAATAAACTGCCTAGAGTCAAAATGAAAGCGACCATAGCTGCTATTCCGGAAGCCAGTTGCCAACGCCCCATGCGAACAGTAGGTTGTCGCTTTTTCCAGAATTCCTTGAAATAAGAAACTCTTTTTGGGGGCGACAATTGCTTATGCCCCATATGGTAAATGACCCATAATTTTTGAAAAGCTATGAAAGCCTCTTTTTTTTCAGGGTCTTCCTGCAATTCCTTAAAGAATTCGAACCGTTGGTTCAGAGTAGTTTTTCTACTAACGATATCTAAAAATTGTTTTTCCAATGTTATCTATTTTTAACCTTAACACTTCAGACCAATACTTCCCTATCCCAAAAACAACATTTTTTTATTTATTTTCACAACTCAATCTAAATCAGGCCATTTAATTTCTTATTTTTTTTATTTTCGCAACACAATATTACCCACTTTGGGTTCCTGCGTCTTTTTTATTTTGGTCAAATTTCTTCAATGATGAATCAACCAGCTTTGTATGTTTACTTTCAATACAAACAAATACATAAACCTATACGATGAGTTTTAAAAAGCTTAGGCACAAAAAGAAAAATAAGCAGTCAATTGCGAATTTTCTTATCAAATATAAGATGTAAGGTTAATTAAAATAACAAAGAAAAATAGAAAATGAATAGACCAATAATCATAAATAAACCCCTTGAACTTTAATAAACTAATATCAGGGAAACAAAATGCAGCCTCTTCTCAGAAACGTATCATAAATAGCAGTTCAATCAACGGGAGATAATCCTTTAACTCACAACGAAGAAACTGAAGTGCTTTAGAAATCCTAGCTTCGACTGTTTTAGGACTGATATTCTGCTGTTTAGCAATTTCGGAATATGTTAATCCCTCGAAACGGCTTAAACGGAAGGTCTTAGCAATATCTGGTGGAAGAAGGTCTATAGCCCGCTCCACCTCCTTCATTAACTCCTCTAACTTGACAAAGGAATCCGGTAAACGGGCCAATGCTTCCTGTTGGTAATGTAATTCTGGTATTAAGTAATCCCTGTTTCCGCGATTAATTATTTCCTGGTGTCTCAGATGATTTAAACAATTATTTTTGGTTATGGTATAAAGGTAATTTTTAATATTGGTACTCTTTCTCAATTCATATCGGTTCTCCCATAATTTCATGAAAGCATCCTGTACCATTTCAACCGCGACTTCTCTCTTTCCAATATATCCCAAAGCAAGACAATACAGCATATCAAACAGGTCATTATAAACCTCTTCAAATGCTTCTTTCTTTCCCTCTTGCAAAGCATTAATATCAAAACTGTTGCTCATTGGATTCATTCTTTTCCCTACCATTCAAATCATGATACAAAACTATTAAAATATATTTAAAAGTAAAAAACACTCTTTATTTATAAAATTTTCAAAAATAATGTAATAAATTTACCCCAAAGAAAATGAATATTCGGTTAACGCAGAAAACATTTTGTGATATTTCAACAAATTCTCTAAAATCTCAAATTATCACAATTAAACACCTATAAATGAACTAACTAAAAAGAACAATCAAAAAACTTTATGAAATTAGGAAACATTTGTCCACCAAAAAGCACCGATTATCACCTCTATCTATGTTAACAGTTATTTATTTTGCAAATAAGTAATGGTTTAACAGTTATTAATTAATCAATAAATTGAAATTATAAATAGATGAATCGAGCGAAGTAGCAATTGGAAAGTAAGTCACAATAAATAATTCACAAAAATTGAATTCTAATTAATTATTAAGTCAAATTACAAAAATTTGCAAACATGAAACTAAGGCAATTAATTTTTACACTTTCGGTTATTGGCCTATTTCATCTACCTGGGGCCACATCACAAAACAAAATGACATTGGATTTTGACCATGCTACCCTGACGATCAATAAAAACATTTATGGTCATTTTGCTGAGCACCTTGGACGTTGTATTTACGATGGAATCTGGGTAGGTCCCGATTCAGATATTCCGAATATCAACGGTTATAGAAAAGATATTCTGGAAGCTTTGAAAGAATTGAATATACCAGTATTACGATGGCCAGGGGGATGTTTTGCAGATACCTACCATTGGAAAGACGGAGTTGGCCCTGTTGAAAACCGTCCAAAAATCAAAAATTATTTCTGGGGTGGAGTGATCGAAGACAACAGCTTCGGAACACATGAATTTTTGAACCTATGCGAAATATTAGGAGCTGATCCTTATGTATCCGTCAATGTGGGAAGCGGCACGGTTGAAGAGATGGTAGAATGGATTGAATACATGACTTCGGACGAAGATGTCCCCATGGCTAATTGGCGCAGAGAAAACGGTAGAGAAGATCCATGGGACGTAAAATTTCTGGGTATAGGAAACGAAAGTTGGGGTTGTGGTGGAGAAATGCGGCCAGAGTACTATAGTGACCTTCTCCGACGTTATTCGTTATATGCTAATCTGTACGGACAAAGAAAATTTAAACGTATAGGATGTGGAGCTAATGGTACAGACTATAACTGGACAGATGTGGTGATGAGCAGGGCAGCGCGACATATGGATGCACTTTCGGTTCATTACTATACCATTGCCACGGGCAATTGGGGCAATAAATCTTCGGCAACAGACTTTGGTGAAGAACTTTACTTTAGTGCTCTTAAACACTCTCTTCACATGGATGAACTTATTTCAAAACATTCAGCCATTATGGATAAATATGATCCGCAAAAAAGAATTCCCCTAATGGTTGATGAGTGGGGCATCTGGACTGATCCTGAGCCTGGTTCAACCCCAGGTTTTCTCTATCAGCAAAACTCAATGCGTGATGCCCTGATCGCTGCAACCACATTTGATATCTTTCACAAACATTGTGACCGGGTACAGATGGCAAACATCGCTCAAATGGTTAATGTTCTTCAGGCAATGATTCTTACCAAAGATGACCAAATGGTACTAACTCCCACCTATCATATTTTCAATATGTACAAAGTGCATCAGAATGCAACTTATATCCCCGTCATGCTCAAATGTGAAGATTATAAATTTGGCAACGAAACTATTCCAGCACTTAGCGGGACCGCCTCACAAAAAGATGGAAAAATAAATATTAGCCTAAGTAACCTCAATCCTAATGAAAGCAAAACCATAGAAGTGGATTTGGAAGGAGCAAAGGTTAAAAACGTAACAAATGCTGTAATTTTAACTGCGCCCCAAATTAATTCGGTGAATACTTTCGAAAATCCAGATGTAGTGAAACCGGAACATTTCTCGGATTTCAGACTCAAAAAAGAAAAACTGAGTGTTACGTTACCACCCCATTCCATTGTAACATTGGAAATACAATAGAAAATAAATACATAAAAAGGTTGACCAATGCAAATATGCACTTGGTCAACCTTTTCCCAATAACTATCCTAAAGGAAATAAACATTTTGTTCTTCGCGGGGCAATTCTTCTAGTTAATTAGCGTTAAGCACAGATTAATGATTCGGACTATACTTACGATCAACATTTTCCATACCCCGGGAACCATGATTAGGAAAATAAATCGCATTCCAATATTTATTTTTTTCCTTAGGTATTCATTAGAAAATTACCAGTGGGCAACGGAAAAGAATTAAAGTAATTTATCGATTAAGGTAAAAAATCATTAGAAATTTAGAATTTATATTGACAAGACGTCTGACTACATTAGGCTTTCTAACATCAATTCAACTAGCCAACAGGTCTTTCACCTTGGTTAAATGTTTCCTTTTTTACCCTTATTAATTGTACTTTTGATAATCCATTAGTTTTCTAAAGGAACTAACAAAAGAACTTTTATCAATCTATTAATTGTACCGTTGTTAATCCATTAGGTTTATTCTTTTAGATTCTTTTCTTTTTTTCACTCAGAAAAACTAACATGAAAAGACTTTTTTTAAGACATACTTTTTAAAACAGAGTCATTTATACTTATTCAATTGAGAAATGAATATATACAGCCCTAAGATTTCCCTTCCCCAATTACATAATTATTTATTGCAAAAAATAGCGTGTATTTTTTTGAATAATGTCATAAAAAAACCGGGAAAACCCGGTCTTTTCAATAACTTAAAATAAACAATACTCCCTTCTCTCCCACATCCAATTTTTTACTTGTTCTACAGTTCGTTTTCGGTAAAATGACCCAATTTCAGATATTTTTTATAAATAGCTTCATATTTTTCAGCATTTTCGGGATTTGGGAAATATTCTTTTTCAAATCCCTGTCCCATCTGTTTTTGGGCTTCTACAACGTTGGGATAGATACCGGCCACCACTGAAGCAAACATAGCTGCCCCTACGGCACAAGTTTGCTCGGTGGCAGCAATTTTTATCGGCATATTCAAAACATCAGCCAACGTTTGCATAACAAAAGGAGACTTACGCGCAACACCTCCCAAACCTATCACACCTTTTAGTTCAACCCCTTCATCACGGAAACGCTCCACTATGGCTTTAGAGCCAAAGGCGGTGGCTTCCACCAATGCCCTGAATATCCTTGGGGCCGTAGAACCGAGAGTCAAACCCGTAATTGTTCCGGTTACTTCCTGGTTGGCATCCGGTGTTCTCCGTCCGTTCATCCAATCGGTAGCCAAAATGGTGGACTCTTCAATTGGTATTCTACTGGCCTCTGCACTCAAACGTGGAATAATTTGATCAACGGTTTCTTCGATCAACTTTTGTTTGGTCTCCCCGTCCAAGAATTTACTTTCTGCCAATACCCTGTTCAACGGCCAGGCCAAAACATTTTTGAACCATGCATAAATATCTCCAAATCCAGATTGACCCGCTTCAAGCCCAACATACCCCGGTACTACAGAACCGTCAACCTGCCCACAAATCCCTGCAATAAGTTTATCTCCTATTTGATCATATTCGGCAATCATAATATCACAGGTGGACGTTCCAATAGCCCTGGCCAGCACATTAGGGGTAGCTCCCCCCCCAACAGCTCCCATGTGGCAATCAAAGGCACTTACACCTACCACTACATCCGTGCTAAGACCCAAGCGCTGAGCCCATTCGGCAGTTAGGGTGCCAACTTTCGTATCACTTGGCCAGGTATTGCTATACAATCTTTCCCGAAATCCTTTCAACAAGGGATCCAAAGCTATAAAAAACTCTTCAGGTGGTAGCCCACCCCAGCTCTCGTGCCACATGGCCTTATGCCCTGCAGCGCAACGACTGCGAATCACTTTATCAGGTCGTTCTGTGCCAGTTATCAGCGCGGGCATCCAGTCGGCATGTTCAATCCAGGAATAGGCAGCTTCCCTCACTGCCTGATCTTCCCTTAATACATGAAGTACTTTGGCCCATACCCATTCAGAGGAATAGATGCCCCCTTCATACTTGGTATAATCTTCTTCCCACTTTTTAGCCAGTTCATTAATCTCCGCCGCCTCTTTAACGGCAGTATGATCTTTCCATAGTATAAACATGGCATTGGGATTATCGGCAAACTCAGGTCTCAAAGCCAAAGGTACACCTTCCTTATCCACCAGGACTGGGGTGCTCCCAGTGGTGTCAAAAGATAATCCAACGACATTTTGGGCAACCTCTTTTCCGGCCTCTTTTAGTGCGTTATTCACAGTATTTTCCAGAACTTCAATATAGTCCAGAGGGTGTTGCCGATACTGGTTAGCAGCTGGATTACAATATTTTCCTTCCATCCATCGGGGATAATACTGTACCGATTGGGATACTTCTTCACCTGTCTGGGTATCCACAATTACGGCTCGCGCTGAATCAGACCCATAATCCAATCCTATAACATATTTTTTTGAGCTCATTATTATCAGTTTTTGATCATTGGTTTTCGGTCATTTCTCGTTTTCCAAGTATTTTATGATTGCCCGTAATAAGCGTTGGCACCATGCTTCCGGTCAAAATGTTTTTTTGTAAGCAAAGGGTTCATCGAGGCATTTGGATTTACCATTAAACTCACAAAAGCCATTTTGGCCACTTGTTCCATAACCACACTGTTATGAACCGCTTCATGGGCATCCTTTCCCCATGAAAAAGGACCATGGTTTTTTACTATCACACCAGGAATGTGATTAGGGTTTTTCCCGTGAAAGGTTTCCACAATCACTGTTCCGGTATCTTTTTCATATTCTCCTTCCACCTCTTGACGAAACATATCCCTTGTACAAGGTATATCGTCGGCAAAATAATCGGCATGTGTGGTTCCCAGTATTGGAATATTTTTGCCAGCCTGAGCCCATGCCGTGGCATAGGTAGAGTGGGTATGAACCACTCCGCCTATTTCCTTAAAATGCTTATACAACTCAATATGAGTAGGAGTATCAGACGAAGGTTTCAAGTGACCCTCAACAACCTTACCCTCAAGATCTACAACAACCATGTCTTCAGCTGTCATATGATCATAGGCAACACCGCTGGGTTTAATAACAACTAGTCCGTTTTCACGATCAATGGCACTCACATTACCCCACGTAAATATGACCAAGTTATGACGCACCAAATCCAAATTAGCCTGAAATACTTCTTCTTTCAATTGTTTTAAATCCATACGTTTATCCTTTTTTACCAGAACACACCATACAATAAACCAAGAATAACAATAATTCCAACAGCACCAATATTAAAGGCTCTGCCGGTTTTAAAACTTTTCGGATCAGTTTCGATGGCCATTTTGTCGGCAGCAATGATCTTTTCATTGGAAATAAGAATAGTACCGACAAACAAGAAAGCTGCCGCCAACATAAAAATACTTTCAATTCCCAAATTATTCAGGTAATAGATATTAATGCCAACAAAACCCACAATAGCGGAAATAATGCCAAGAATAATCATTACATAACCGCCACGAATGAAACCTGGTCGAACCACATGTTTCGTTTCTGTAGTCCAGACTTTTTTGTCGTAAAAGGTAATAATGGTAGCAACAAAAACAAGCACAATAAAAACATATCCCATACGCATCATCCACGGCATATTGGGAAATCCAAATTTAAAACCAAATCCAAGAGGCAAAGTAAGAATTGCGGTCCATAAAGCAGCCCGGTTGGTTGCTTGACGCCAAAACAATCCCATAAAGAACACAACAACTACGCCAGGATAAATAAAACCGGTGTACTCTTGAATGTATTGGAAGGCTTGCCCAAGATTGTTCAACATTGGCGCGATAAAAACGGCAATAAAGAGGGCAGCAAAGGCAACAATTCTTCCAACAAGAACCTGTTGTTTATCCGTGGCATTGGGATTAAAATAAGGTTTATAAATGTCAACCGTGAAAATAGTTGATGTGGAATTGATCATCGAAGCCAACGAAGAAACAATGGCGGCAGCAAGAGCAGCAAAAGCAACGCCTCTCACGCCCACAGGCATATGCTTTGCCAAAAGAAAAGGATAAGCCTCATCAGGTTTTCCAATTAATTGTTCGGCAGTATTCATATCAAGATAGTAGGCTGCAATACCGGGAATGACAACTATCAGAGGGATCAGTATTTTCAGATAGGCACCAAACAACAATCCCCGCTTTGCTTCAGGTATGGATTTGGCCGCCAGCCCCTTTTGGATAATATATTGATTAAAACCCCAGTACCCAAAATTGGTCAACCATATTCCGCCAAGGATGATCCCTAGACCCGGCAAATCCTTAAATACTTCTGGCAATTTATCTGCTGTGGCAATCATATGAAAATGGTCACGGGCACCTTCGAACAAGTTACGAAATCCAGTTACCGGTCCACCTTCCAATCCGCCAACTGCATCTAACGCCACGTAGGTAGTCACCAGACCTCCAAAAATCAGAAATACCACCTGAATAACATCGGTCCAGGCAACAGCTTTCAAACCTCCGTAAATGGAATAAATACCTGAAAACAAAGCCAGTCCAACGATTCCGTAAATCAATGGAATACCCAGAATGGTCTGCATGGCTAAGGCTCCCATGTAAGTAATGGAAGTGAGGTTAACAAAAATGTACACTAGCAACCAGAAGATGGCAAAGGCGGTACTCACACCTTTCGAATACCGCTGCGCCAAAAACTGGGGCATGGTATAAATCTTCTTTTCAATGAAGATAGGGATAAAATACTTAGCGATAACAATAAGTGATCCGGCAGCAATCCACTCATAACAAGCAATACCAATTCCCAGGGCATACCCAGAACCCGACATCCCAATAAACTGCTCGGCTGAAATATTTGCCGCAATTAAAGAAGCTCCAATGGCCCACCACGTAAGTGATTTATTAGCCAGAAAATAATCCTGGGCGGTTTTTTGAACTCCCTTTTTCCCTTTCGAAATAATAAGCCCCATCCCCAGAATAACAAAGGCATATACTGCAAAAATAATCCAGTCAAGCGTTGCAAAAGCTGATTCCATAATTCGGTCAATTTTAATTATATATTAAACTTAAATTCCCTGGTTCAAATGGTAATACAGGTCATTCCATCTTAATTCTTTTTTGAATTCACTCACCGTAGTTCCTTCGCCAATATGCAAATATTCTATATTGGCCATCTCAGCAAAGTCCTCCATATATTCGGCGGTCAAGGCTTTACTGAAGACTGTGTGATGAGCTCCACCCGCCAAAATCCATGCGGTAACACCCGTTTTCATATCTGGTTTAGGCACCCATAAAGCACTGGCTACCGGAAGTTTCGGCATCGGATGTTCCTGTTTAACAACCTCAACAGAATTTACCACTAAACGGAATCGATTACCCATATCCATTATAGAAGCATTAATAGCCGGACCGGCAGCTACTGAAAACCGAGACCGTACTGGATCTTCTTTCCCCCCTATTCCCAAAGGATGTATTTCTACCCTGGGGGTATTTTCAGCAATGGATTCACAGATTTCGAGCATATGAGCTCCCAAAACTTTTTGTCCGGAAGGATCGAGATGGTATGTATAATCCTCCATGAATGAAGTTCCTCCTTCCAGCCCAGTAGCCATCACTTTCATCACATGGGTCAGTGCAGCAGTTTTCCAGTCGCCTTCTGCACCAAAGCCATAGCCATCGGCCATCAATCGTTGTACCGCAAAACCGGGTAGTTGTTTAAAACCGTGCAAATCTTCAAAGGTTGTTGTAAAAGCATTAAATCCACCCTCTTCAAGAAATTTACGAAGCCCCAGTTCAATTCGACAAGACTCTCGCAACGATTCATGTTTGGAAGCTCCTTTCTTAAGTTCATCTGCCACCTCATATTTTTCTTCAATATCAGCACATAAGGCATCTATATCGGTATCTTGAATGGTAGCTACCACGTCTGCCAGGTCGCATATACCATACCCCTTCACATCCATTCCAAAACGAATTTGTGCTTCCACTTTATCCCCTTCGGTAACTGCCACATTGCGCATATTATCTCCAAAACGTGCCACTTTTAGATGTTTCATGGTATGGAACCCCACAGCCGCTCGAGCCCAAACACCTAACTGACGCTGGACGTCGGCCTCTTGCCAGTGTCCTACAACCACTTTCCGGTTTTTGCGCATACGGCTTACCATAAACCCAAACTCGCGACCCCCATGAGCCGACTGGTTTAGATTCATAAAGTCCATATCGATCTCCGACCAGGGGATATCCCTGTTAAATTGGGTATGCAAATGCACAAACGGCTTTTGGAGAATTTTCAAACCTGCTATCCACATTTTGGCCGGTGAAAATGTATGCATCCAGGTTATCAGACCAATGCAATTGTCTTTGCGATTGGCATCCATACACACATTATAAATCGCCTCAGGGGTAGTTACCACCGGTTTAAAAACTACACTGACAGGAATTTCTGAAGATTGGTTAAGTGCTTCTGCAATCGTTTTCGAATGGGCGTCTACTTGTCTTAAAGTTTCATCACCATATAAATGCTGGCTTCCTGTCACAAACCAGACTTCAAATTTTTTTAGTTCCTGCATCATCTTTGGTTTTAAAAGGTTCGTATTCCGTTCAATTTATATCTTAATAACCCGCTCATGTCCGTTAATCTGGTCCGAATCATCTCGGAATCGATAATTAAAAGCGCCCTTTTTGGATTCGGTAGTATTTTTGGTATTGGTTTTTTCAAGGACATTGAGAGAAAGTACTTTCTTTCTGAAATTTCCTGGGTCCAATTCGCGCTGATAAATGGCTTCATACAACCGCCGTAGTTGCATCAGTGTGAATTTTTCAGGTAATAATTCTTTACCCACAAGTTCAAGGCTGGCTTTCATTTGTAACCGCTCTTTGGCCTTGCTCACTATTTCCTGATGGTCAAAAATTAGAGGCGGTATTTCATTGACATTCCACCATTGAGCCCCATTGTTTTTTACCTTCTCTGCATCATGCTGATCGATCCGAATAAGTGCATAAAAAGCTACCGACACTACTCTTGCAGCAGGGTCCCTGCCTGGATCAGAGAATGCCGCCACTTGTTCCAGATATATGTCAGTAAGACCTGTGGTTTGCTCCAATACCCGGGTAGCCGCCATTTCAAGCGTCTCGTTATTGCCACAAAATCCGCCCATCAAAGACCAACCACCTTTGCTGGGTTCAATTGGACGGCGATGTAATAACAACTTAAGTTCATAATCCTCATAGCCAAAAATCACGCAATCTACTGCCAGGTAATGTTTTGAATGTGCTTTATACAAATCTTTCATTTTCGTTCTCTATTCAGTTAACCCCAAACAACATTTTTATCATTTAACATTAAATAAATCAATTTCCTGATTTTTTTGGGGGGAAACTAACATCATTTCTAATTTTATTTCATTTTCAGATGGTTTAAAATATGCGTCAATTCTTAGGATGCATAATGAAGATATTTTCTGTTGTATTTCCTTATAGTAAAAAATCTTTCCAATTACACTTCAAGGCATTCATCTTAAGATATAAAATTACAACACCAATAATCACACTCAAATCCCCATTCATTTTCAATTGGGTTACTTATCAATTTTTCAATATTATTTTGACGCGACTAAATTAAAATGTATTTTCTACTTTTAAAATATTTATTTGAAAAAATTTTTCAAAATCAACTAATTCAATAAAAAACATATTCTAAAGATTGCAGTAACACCTTTTTATTAACAAATACACTAATTATGCGTCAACTGGGAGGAAGGTTATCTTAAATTTATCTTCTTAATGATAGCAATAATTCATCGTAGATATTATTACCCATTATCAGACTGAAGTATTCTTCCTTTTAATGTACTCACTTGGGGTTTCATGATAAAACTTTTTAAATACCCGACTGAAATATTTTGGATCGTTAAATCCAATTTTGTAAGCCACTTCATTAACTGAAGCCAGTCCATTACTCAGATAATCCAGTGATTTCTTTAAGCGAAAGACAGTGATAAAATCGTTTGGGGAAAGGCCTGCCAAAGCTTTAAGTTTTTTATATAGTAAACTTCTTGACACAAACATCAAACTGGCAAAAGTTTCAACTTTAAAGTCGGCTTTGGTATAATTTTCTTCCATAATTTTATATGCTCTTTCTAAAAATTGTTGATCAATGGGAGAAAATGAGCTAGCTTCAATTTGTGCTTGTGGGTTCTTTTTATCAAAAAGTAAACGCAATTTTTTTCGATTCTCAATAAGGTTGTCCACTCTCGCTTTCAAAAGCTTCATACTAAATGGCTTGGAGATATAATCATCAGCTCCACTTTGTAATCCCTCCAGCTGATGTTCAATTAATGCCCTTGCTGAAAGCAAAATGATCGGTATATGACTGGTATATAAGTTATTTTTTATCTGGTGACACAATTCAATTCCGTCCATAACAGGCATCATTATATCACTAACAATCAGATCAACAGAATAATTCTTTGCCAGTTCATAGGCTTCCTTCCCATTAAAAGCTTCCAACACACGGTAAGAAGAAGATAAAGCATCTTTAATTAGCGCGCCTAGTTCACGATCGTCTTCCACCACCAAAATAGCCGATTCATTCCCTTCAAGACTTTCTTCAACCTTTTCATAATCATTTTTGCCAGACATTTCATCTCTTATCACCCTAACTTTTTCAAGTAATTCGTCCGACAAAACCGGAACTGGACCTCCTTCTTCTTTTTCAGCATCAGAAAAACTCTGATAATCGCAAGGTAATTTTACTACGAAAGAGGCGCCCCCCTCCGATCGATTTTCAACCCAAATTTGGCCGTGTAATACCTCTGTCAGCTCTTTTGTTAAAGCAAGACCGATACCACTTCCTTTAGCTATTGGCGCCGAATCTTGACCTCTGTAAAAACGTTCAAATATTTTATTAAATTCAGTGGTTGGGATGCCGGGGCCCGAATCGGAAATAATTATCCTTAATATGGAAACATCATTTTCCTGCTCCAGCCGGGCATTAAACAAAACCTCCCCACCGGTTGGAGTAAATTTAAACGCATTGGATAACAGATTATATATAATGTTCTCCAACTTTTCTCCATCATACCAAAAGTATTCTTCTGTAGGAATTTCTATATGCGAAATATACTTGATATTATGATCCAATGCCAGGCCGTCGAAAGCATGATATATTTCATTAAGAAACGCGGATAAATTTCCTCTAGCCACCTTTACCGCCAATTTTTCGGATTCTATCTTTCTAAATGTCAAAATTTGATTGATAAGTACTAGCAATCGACGTGAATTCTTTTCGATGGTCTTTAATGAACGATGTGCCGCTTCGGGCAATGAAGAATCTTCCATTAATTTTTCTAAAGCCGCAAGAATTAATGTTAAAGGAGTCCGGAATTCATGCGAGACATTGGTAAAAAAGCGAAGCCGGGACTGATTTATGGCTTTTACCTTTTTATTTAATTCTATTAGGCGGTCGCGTTGTTCGAGGATCTGACGATTCTTAGCTTCCAGCTCGTTTTTCTGTCCTTCAATAAGTTTCTGACGATGTTCCAGTATTTTATTACTTTTGGCCAATTCCTGAGCCTGGATGCTCAACTGATCCTTTTGATGCTCAATCTGCCTGGTTCGTTCCTTAACCATATTTTCCAGCGTGCGCTTTTGTATTCTCAATCGCCGCGTATGGTGACGCGAATAGACAACCGAAAGTATAACGATACTTAACAATAGCAGAAGTTTAAACCATAAAGTTTGCCAAAATGGGGGTCTAACTATTAGGGTAATCACTTTTTCCGGGCTGTTCCATTCTCCGTCACTATTGGTAGCCTTTACCCGGAAATGATAAGTGCCTCCACCAAGATTGATGTAATTGGCAAAACGTTGATGACTCCCCACTTCAACCCATTGTTTATCCACGCCTTCAAGTTTATAGGCGTATTTAATTTTCTGGGGATGAAAATAATCCAAGGCTGTAAACTCAAATGTGATCACATTATCCCGGTAACTGAGTGAAACCAAATCGGTATGATATATATTCTTTTCAATAACCGTTTTGTTATGTCGTACTTCACCCGTTTTGACCAGCTTATTAAAGATACGCAGGCCAGAAATAAATACTTTGGGTTGAAAAGGATAATCCGGAAAACCCCTTGGATTAAAATAATTTAGCCCATTAATATTTCCGAAATAGAGATACCCCTCCTTCGACCTACAGGCTGCCGACCAATAAAACTGATTGCTCAGCAAACCATCTTCCCTATAATAATTAAAAAAGGTTTTGCTTTCTTTATCGAACCGGGATAATCCATGATCTGTGCTCATCCAGATAGAACCATTCTGATCTTCCAAAATCCCATAAACCACATTATTGCACAACCCCTTATCCGTATTGTAATTGGTAAATTGCCACTCTCCGGATTTTGTTTTCTGTATGCAGGAAACCCCATCACTGTATGTTCCTGCCCATACGTTTCCTTCACTGTCTTCATACAGACTGATAACATAATCGCCGGCTAGAGAACCCAACGAATCTCTTTCCTGATTACTATAAAATGCCTGAACCATGTTATCGCGGGCCGTGATAACTCCTGTGGATTCTATCATTGACGCAGGAAAACGAAATAAACCATTTCTGGTCCCGATCCAGTAATGGTCGCTCCGATCCTTTAACAAACAGCCCACTTCTGTAATGTTGGCCAAAGGTCCACTGTCAAGAACTACTATCTTCTCGCCGCTTAAATCCACAACAGCCAGTTGACCCTCTGTTCCCACAAGCAAAAATCCCCTTTTATCATACCAAAATGAGGAAACAAAAACATTATATTGTGGTGCCTGATCCTCCCCGTCTTCAGAAATAAACCTCTTAAAACTGCCATCACGACGCATCTTATTTATACCGGCCCCCCAGGTGCCCACCCACAACTGACCACGATCATCTTTCACCAATGCCGAAACAAAATTGCTGGATAAACTGGTTGGATCTTCGGGATCGTATCGAAAATGTGTGAATCTATTGCTTTCACGATTGATACGCGTTAACCCGCCTCCGGCGGTTCCCACCCACAAATGCTCATCATCCAGTAATATGGAATTAACAGGGCCTTCAGATAATGAATTTTCATTTTCAACATCATGAGTAAAAAAATAAAAAGATTTTTGGAACAGATTAAAATGATTGACTCCCCCCTTTTCGGTGCCTATCCATATATTTCCTTTGTCATCAGCCAAAAGGCTTTTGACAAAACTGTTATTTAATTTAAAATCCTCCGGTCCTGTCTGCGGAAAATGAATAAACCCATTTCTGTTTGGATCATAGATTTCCAAACCTCCCAAAGTTCCAATGTAAATGGTGCCAAACTGATCACTAACAATATCATTAACAGTACCGTGAACCAAGGATTGTTCATTTTCATTATTGGGAAAATACCATTGTCCCGATCGATTCTGCAAATCAAATTTCATTAATCCGAAAAATGTCCCGATCCATAATTCTCCTTCCGACTTGTTGTAATATAAGGATCTTACATCCATCACAACACCTGGATAGTCAATTGATAACCAATCATTTCTAACAGAAATACCACTCTCTATGTCAATAGTAAAAAGTCCCTGACTGGTTCCTCCCAAAAGGATATTTTGATCAATCATCTCCAAGGCATTAATGGAAGGATTTTGAACCTTATTTACCAAAACACTGTAATGATATACGTTATATTTGCCATTTTCTTTTTTCAATTGATACAAGCCATCCGACAAAGTCCCGATCCAAACATTATCTGCCGAATCAACCAGTATATCGTTTATTCCAACTTCAAAAGAATTGGCGGCCAAAGAAAATACGGACACACTATCGGAAACCAAATTCACACACGCCAACCCCTTATTGGTCCCAACCCACAAACAGCCATCAGAAGTAGCATCCAAAGATTTGATTAAATTTGAAGGCAGTTGATCCTTCCCATATATTTGAAACGAATAACCATCGTAACGAGCCAATCCGTTTCCTGTTCCAAACCATATAAATCCATAAGGATCAATCAAAATATCATTAACAGTATTTTGGGGAAGTCCGTCATCGTTGGTAATATAATTGACGTGATAAGGGAAAAAACTATTTCGGACATTCTGCGCTACATTTTCATTCCCACAGAACAGGACGCCTGTCCATAGTAAGACAATTCTTAATATGTTTCTCACCCGAAAATTCATTACCCTAAAAACACTGCTAATTCCACAAACTTCTTTATTTATGTAAAAAAAGTAAAAATCACTCTTAGTTCTTTATATACAAAGAAAACAAATCTGATCCATTTTTAAGAGAATTCTCCTTTTAATTCAACAATTGTCTTCCTTTTGAAAACAATTGTCCGCTATATATACAAATGGATACAATACATTTGACTTTAAATTTTTCAATTATCCCCATCGATCAAATGAATCCTATTGTTTTGTCATTGATAAAATTCGCAGATTACAGACCCAAAAGTAATATACCACACGGTTGGAGGATGTTTTCAGCAGGGAATGAATTTCTTTCAAAAACTCATTAATTTACATAACCCCCAAATTTTACACAAATGAGATTAACTTCATTTTTTTCGTCTGTTACAGTAGTTATTTTTATTTTCGTAATTGCAGGCTGTTCTTCAAACATTAAAAAAAATAATCCTTTCCCTACCGTAGGCAATAACCCATATGAAGATGATTATTCTTCATATACTTCCCTCAGTAATCGACATAAATGGGGTCCTTACAATGTGCACGATCCTTCAATAATCAAACATAACAACACTTATTATTTATATTCAACCGATGCCATCTACCGACCTCGCGGAATTAAATTCAATGATGATACTATCCGTCCGGGAAATATCCAAATGAGAAGCTCCCATGACCTGATAAATTGGAATTTTGAGGGTTGGGCACTTCCGGAAATTCCCCAAGAGGCGGTAATCCATGTCCGTAAACACAATAAGGGTGAAGGGGCCACGAACATTTGGGCACCTCATGTCAAAAAGGTAGGTAATGAATTCAGAATGTATTATTCCGTATCTGCGTTTGGAACCAATTCATCCTATATTGGATTGGCAACGGCACCTCATCCACTGGGACCATGGAAACACAAGGGATGTGTGATTAAAACCACACCTAATGACAAGATGAATGCCATCGATCCTTCTGTAGTTACCGATGCCAAAAATGGTAGAATGTGGATGCATTATGGCTCCTTTTTTGGAGGCCTATATTGTGTAGAGCTGGATCCACAAACCGGATTCATCAAACATGAAGGAGATAAAGGACATCTGGTTGCTTCGAGAGCAAATCTAAAAACGCACAACCTTGAGGCTCCTGAAGTAATATATAATCCGAAAAATGAGAAATATTACCTCTTTGTTTCTTATGACGCTTTGTTCACTTATTACAATGTTCGAGTTGGTCGGGCAGACCAGCCTCAGGGACCCTATTTCGATTACTTTGGAAAAAATTTAAGTGATACTACCGATAATTTTCCAGTTTTGACACATAGCTACCGATTTGGCAATCATCCTGGTTGGTCGGGCAACGGACACTGCGGCATTCTTAACGATAACGGAAAATTTTATATGGTTCACCAGGGAAGGTTGGCACCCTCCAATTTGATGATGCTTTTACATGTCCGGGAAATATTTTGGCTTCCTGATGGTTGGCCGGTAGTATCACCCCAACGATATGCCGGTACGGATCTAAAAAAAATATCAAGCCGCGAAATCCCTGGACAATGGGAAATTATTCAACTTGATGAAAGAGCTCCTATATCAGACCTATGGCAGGGGCAAATTCCGCCCGGAGGATGGAGATACACCCCTAAGGCTTTTAACCTGGCCGATACAGTTAAATTTCTGACTAATGGCTCTACTACCTCACACTTATACAAATCGTGGCGAATTAAAAATAATATCCTTTATATCAACAACTATCCTCATGCCATTTTCCGTGGGTGGGATTGGGAAAATAAAAAAACTACCATTCTTTTTTCAGGAATTTCTGAAAATGGGTTCTCTTTTTGGGGAAAAAAGATAAATTAGTGCTTTGAAAAGTAAAATTTACTCATAATTGGCATTCTTTGTTCATACAAGCTAAGTAGTTTGTTTCTAATAGTATTGTTTCATTTTAATTACTATAAATTTTTAACATTATGAAGCACTATCTTCTTTTTTCCATTACCTGGATTCTCACGCTTGGCATCTTTAGTTGTCAAGCTCCGACACAATCGGGCATTGAACAGCAAAGCTGGGGCAAACTCCCCAACGGAGAACCTGTCGATTTATTTAAACTTACCAGTACTACAGGTCTCGAAGTAAAAATTTCCAATTTCGGTGGAATCATAACGGCCATTAATGCACCCGACAAAAACGGCATCAAAAAAAATGTGGTCTTAGGTTTTGATTCCATTGAACCCTATTTAAGAGGTCGTAATTTCTTCGGAGCATTAATTGGTCGCTATGGCAATCGCATAGACAAAGGACAATTTACCCTTAATGACAGCACCTATCAGCTATCAATAAATGACGGTGTTAATCACCTTCATGGTGGTACCAACGGTTTTGATCAGAAACTTTGGAAAGCCCAACCCATTAACAATCCCCAAGCACCGGCCCTAAAGCTCAGTTATTTTAGCAGGGATGGTGAAGAAGGTTATCCCGGAAACCTGGAAGTTACGGTTATTTACACACTGAAAGGCGACAGTCTGTTTATTGAGTACACTGCTACCACCGACAAGCCTACTCCGGTAAATCTTACCAACCATGCCTTTTATAATCTGGGTGCTGAAGGCCTCATTCTGGATCATATTCTGACAATTAATGCCGACCATTATACCCCTGTCGATTCTACATTGATTCCTACCGGCGAAATTGCTCCTGTACATGGAACTCCTTTCGACTTCACCAAACCTTATGAAATAGGTGCACGTATCGATCAGGTTCCGGGAGGATATGATCACAATTTTGTGTTAAACGAAAGCAGCAAAGAAGGTTTGAAGTTTGCAGCCCGACTGGAAGATCCACAAACAGGACGTACCATGGAAATTTATACTCAGGAACCTGGATTACAGTTCTATTCCGGAAATTTCCTTGATGGATCCATTCGTTCCGGCAATTTCGTCTTTGAACAGTACTCGGCTCTTTGCCTGGAAACGCAGCATTTTCCCGATTCCCCAAACCATGATAATTTCCCTTCCACCATTCTCAATCCTGGTGAAACATACAACACAAAAACGGTCATGGTCTTTGGTGTGAATAAATAGGTGAAATTAAATCAAAACCCCGAACAGGACCTTTCCCGTCGGGGTTTCTCTCTTCAGGCAACTTCACTTCCTTCAAAAACCCAAAGAAAAGATTATTAATTGCGTTAATGGCAATCGCAATTTCCGCCACAGCTGCACTCATGTTCATGTCCTTCATCATTTTTGCAGCCACAATTTCCGCCACATCCACATTGATGTTCGTGTGAATTTACTACGTAACTATACCCTTGTGATGTGCTTTGTTCGCTGTGTTGTCCCATATTTAACCATTTTTTTGTTTCTGTATCTGCAAAGAAAAGAATAAAAACCGAAATATACAAGACAAATTTATCCGAAATTAAAACACACTGATATTCTTTTTATTATCCTTATTCCTCTCTATTCAGTCAGGATATCTATTTTAAAATATTTAGGCAGAAGTGTACAGGCAGAAGGTAGAAGAAGTCAATAGTCATTAGTGATTAGTCAATAGTAAATTGTTAACAGTCATTAGTGACTAGTGTTGATTAACTAATGACTAAGGACTAACCACTAATAGCTAATCACTAACCATATACTACTCTAATTCATTTATTTTAATAATTTAATACCAATAAATTACAGAACAATTTAAGAATGAGATGCAGTAGTTACTGCAATTGTAAGTTTCTACACAAAAGGAAGTACAAAGAAAAAATTGATGGATGCTAATCTTTTCTCAAAACCATCAATTTTCCAAAATGGCGGCGGCCCCTTCCTTATAATAACCACCTTTCTCACGTATAAACTCAATTAACTGTCCATAAATCTCATCGTATCGCAAAACCGCTTCATTCCCGGTGATAATGATTTGTTTTCGTGCGCGGGTAAGCATAACATTCAATTTTCGGTCAACCATTACGTGTTTAACCTCTTTCCCGTTACTTTCATGAAACACCACCCTGCTTTGAGCCATAAAATCTAACTGCGACGGGCTATTCATACATAATGAAATCAAAATAAAATCTTTTTGACTACCCTGATAACGTTCAACCGTATCTATTTGGATAGCATCGAAAAAATCGAAGCCACAAGCTTCCATCTCTTCACGGATGCCTGCAATCTGATTTCGATAGGGCGTTATAATTCCAACTTTATCAATAACTTCCTGCGAACTTTGAAGCCGGTGGATTTTCATCAATTCACCCAACACACGGCAAATAACCTGTGCTTCAACCGTATTGTGTTTTTCCGGTATTTCACGAATAAAAAAAGCAGAAGGAATAAAAATCATACGGTGCCGCTGTAACCATTGTGAGAATGGTCCTCCATCACTATAATCGGAAATCAATGGTTCCTTTTGATGCGGCAGTCCGGCAGGTTTCAACTTATTACCGTAAAAAAAGCGATTGGAAAATTGTGCCAATTCCGGATGCATACGTCCCTGGAATGTCAATTCACCCCAGGCATGATGCCATCCATTTTTTCTGCATATCCACAACAAACGTTCAAAATAGGAATTCCGCCGGTCGAAGAGACCTATCTCATGCAAATGAACATCGTCAACCTTAGATTCGTTGGGCGATTGTGCCACAACAGCCGGCAATTGACGTTCATCACCTATAAGAACAAAGCGGTCGACTCTGCTCAATAATGGCAATATATTAGGCTCCAAAATCTGAGAGGCCTCATCCACTATGGCGATATCAAACTTTTTCAATTCAAAAAGCTCCTGTTTCCCCAATACAGAGGATAAGGTCCCTACATATAAGCGCGTTTTTTCTATTAACCGACGAATCTGTAATCTCGTCTCAACACCTTTGATTTTTCTATCCAGCAAAAGGTCTTCATGTTTGGGGTCACAGCCCAATGATGAGCCTATCCTTATTATTTCATCGTTCACAATACCCCTTACCGATGAACACATCTCATCAACAGCCCTGTTGGTATAACTTACCAGTAAAATATTCAGAGCAGTGCATTGAACCAACTCTTTAACAAGTCGTTGTAAAAAAAGATTGGTTTTTCCTGTTCCGGGCGGACCAACCAGCAAAAAATAGTCTCCTGCATTCCAGGCGGCAGACAGCACTCTGTTTTGCTCTCTTCTACTTGCTTCCAAAAAGTGGTTTTCGGAAGGTGCCACAAATTCCTTTTCCGGCAAATTAAAACTTCGAGGTTCACGCAACCCCAAAAGTAGTGCCCGACGATTGGATGGCAATTTGAGAAATTCATGCAACCCTGATTGCATCTGCTCAAAATTGTTATCCAGGCTATCATGCTCCAACCCCCAGTACTCATATGTCTGAAAATATTCCAGCGAACTCTGCTTTTGCCGTAAACGAACCGTTACCTCCTCGTTGGTAATCTGTTGAATGGTACATTTCATTACCCTATGTTGAGTAGCCAGCAACCGCTCCGAGTTATGCGGATATAGCACACATATATCCCCTCTCCGGAAATTGACAAACCGGCTTTTTTTATCGTCAGGTCGGCTTAGTGTTATGGAAGCTTCCGGTCGATTGGCATGATTAATTTTAATTTTAAGATGACGTAATTCATTGAACCGGTCTTCATCCGTAAGGTCTGTTTTGTTCCATAGTGCCGACAAACCTTTGGAATACTCTCCATCACCAACCTTACTCAATATTTTTTCTCGACTGATGAATGACGAAAAGGCAAAATAATACTGACGCTCCAGGTCCGAGATTTGTTCCAATATTACCTTTTTGGTATCCAGAAATTTGGAAGTAAACCAGGAAAATTTCCTATCACCGGGATTTAACCCATATTTACCCGCATCAAGACTTTGGAAAAAGGATTCAAAAAAGTGATACGGCGACTTATCGCTGGCCATCCGATACTCCCAGGCCACAATTTGATTCCGCACATTAATGATTTCGCGCTCTATACTTTTAAAATGTTCCACATATCGTAATGCCTGACCCCATTCAGATGAAGAAGAATAAAGTACTGCATTAAATATTTTTTGCGGGGGATAGCCCAAAACTCTTTGTGCCATCATGTTGTACATGCGCACCTGGGCAGAATGGTCCTCGGCAACAGCACTGGGATTATTGTATGAAAATCGTAATGACCCGGATTTTAATTCAATGATTTTGGCTAGATAATGGTGATTCTGCGATGGCGACTCATCAAACAGGTCCATACGTCCTTGCAGGCCTAACTCAGGACTCATCAGCGATACCTCAAGGTTGCTTTTGGTACGGCTTACCGGCCGGTAATCACCTTTTACAAATTCTTCGTCAACCACCCTCCGAATGTTGGCATATTGCTCTTTCAACTCCTCAAAATAAGCTTTGTCAATATCACTGAGAGAGGTATAGGGCAGCGGAAACGTCAGAAAAGAGGCTTTTAAAACCTTATCATAATCTTTCTTTTCATTAGGTTGTTCATTGACCAGCTCATCAAAAAACATATTGGCCACATTTCCTTTATGAATGGCTTTGTTCAGCCGCCGTGGTTCAAAGCGGTCGACAAAATACAACTCAAAGGCACGAATTTTCTTACCCCTGATATTTTGGAAACACCTGGCAATAGCGGTAACATCCACCAAATAGTCGGGTTCCAGAACAATCAGGCCGGGCACTACGGTACCATCCTCGTTACGATGAGTTTGCAATAACTGCAGCTGCTGGCCGGGCTGCATGAGCTCTACCGACGGTGTTAGTTCCCGGTTTTGGTCCTGTACATCATACAACACCACTATTGGCGAGGCATCTCCTCCATCGGGCTGAACAAGCAACTCTTTCTTTGCTTCATTCTTTTGTAGAAGAATTCCCCTGAAGCCTTCCCGATTAATATGATATTTCTTCTTTTCTGTTTCGGCAATTTCTTTTCCCTCAAAAAGCTTTCTCACATCAACCGGCACCTCGGTAGAAAAAAAATATCCATAGGCTTCGGCAACTACTTTTAGTTCTCTCAGATATTCCTTTTTCCCCGGACGATAATGCTCTTTAATTACCTTATTGGAAAAAATCCGAAAAGCATGCAATCGTTTTTTTCGGGCCTCGCCTACCGACATCTTATTGCAAACATAATTTAGCCGGCCGAAAAAATTCGAAAAGGTTATTCCGTCTTCCCGACTCAACAAACGGCAACACTGTTCCAGAGAGGCCCGCAAACGCTGTATCTTCTCATTTAGTGCTAAAGCATCGTTTTCATCAATGGCGATTAATTCATCAAAGAAACGACGCGCTACGTCAGTCATGCCGTACACTCTTACAAATTCTCGAAAATATATTGACTCATCATGGTAAACAAATGATGCCGGGTATTACCACCATAAATGGAATGGTTACGGTTGGGATAAACAAACATATCAAATTGTTTTCCGGCCTGAATAAGCCTTTCGGCATATTCCATGGTATTTTGAAAATGAACGTTGTCATCTGCCGTGCCGTGAATAAGGAATAGTTTACCGCTCAATTTATCTGCCAGGTTAATGGGACTATTGTCATCATATCCCCGCGGATTCATTTGTGGTGTTCTTAAAAAACGTTCGGTATATACTGTGTCGTAATAACGCCAATTGGTTACCGGCGCCACAGCTATTCCAATTTTAAAGAGGTCTGACTTGCTTAAACAGAGCGACGTCATATAACCGCCAAAACTCCATCCCCATATTCCAATACGTGAGGCATCTACATATGGTAATTGAGCCAAATAGCGCGCTGTCTCTATCTGGTCATCCGATTCGAAGCGTCCCAGCTGCAGGTAAGTAGATTTTAAGAACTCCTCACCTCTGGCGCCCGTTCCCCGGCCGTCAACGGTCACAATAAGATAACCTTTAGTGGCAAGATAATATTCCCAGTTCATGCCCCATTGGTCGAACACCTCTTGCGAACCCGGCCCGCTGTATTGGCTCATAAGCACAGGATATTGCCGGCTTTCATCAAAGCCTAGGGGTTTTATCATATAGCCATTAAGCTCAACACCTTCGGAAGTAGTAAAAGTGAAAAACTCCTTTTGCGGGACACTGTATTGCTCTAATTTCTCTTTAAGGTCACTATTATCTTCCAGCACCCGAATCAATTTACCTTTATTATCATAAACAGCAATCTGCGGCACTTCCCGGGCTGTTGACCACGTATTAACAAAATAGCGGAAATTACTGCTAAACTCAGCTTCACTGTACCCTCCCTCGGGTGAAAGCCGTGTGATTTCCTTACCCTCCATATCCACAGCATATATTTCGCGTTTCAGGGGTGATTCTTTTCCCGCCTGAAAGTAAAACATCTTTTTCCCGGCATCAAATCCATAAAAATCAGTAATTTCCCACTGACCTGATGTAACCTGTCTAACTTTTATCCCGGCCATGGTATAGAGGTGAATATGGTTGTAACCATCTTCCTGACCCACATAAACAAAATGTTTCCCATCCGGTAAAAACCGAATGTTATCTAATACATTTTCGGGAATATATTGCGGTTCGCGAATGGTTAAAAGAGTATTACAAACCCCCGAATTAGGATTGGCAACCATAAGTTCCAGCTCGTTTTGTAAACGGTTCAGTTTTATGATGCCCAATTTATTGGGGTCGTAACTCCACCGCAGGCGCGGGATATAGGCATCGGAAAGGTCACCCGCATCCATGGTTTTAATGGTCCGGTTTTTCACATTAAAAACGTGCACCGATATCTTTGAATTTTTTTCACCCGCTTTGGGGTATTTATATTCATAACGACCGGGATACAGAGCATATTCTTCCCGCTCGGGATACATACCCTTATATAACGGAAAACTATATTGCTTCACTTCCGATTCATCGAACCGCACAAACGCCAAATTCTCGCTGGTGGGCGACCACTCCATGGCACAGTTATAACCAAACTCTTCTTCATAAACCCAATCGGGAATACCATTGATGATTCGGTTCTTTTCACCATCTTCGGTAACGGCACTGGTGGTGCCAAAGCGCAGTTTTTTTAAATAAATGTTGTTATCTTTCACATAAGCAACCATCTGGCTGTTAGGTGAAAACAACGGAACCTGCTGCTTCCCCTCATCCGCAAGCGGCAACAATTCTTTATATTTTAAATCATAAACATAGTACCGCGCCAGAAACGAACGCCGGTATATTCGCTCCACATCATTATAAACAAGTATTTTGCTCTCATCGGGGCTAAAAGTATAACCAACGACATGTTTTACCGAGTCGGGATTTTTTTTAACCTTTTCGATATCAAAAATAACTTCTACCTGTTTCCCCGTTTTGTAGGAATATTTCACAATTTTAGTCCCGCCATCTTCCAGCGTGGTATAATAGTTACCATCGTTCATAGACCGAAGCCCGGTAATGGATTTGGGCCTAAAGGTTCCTTTTACGGTAAAATCCTCTAACTCTACCGTTTTGGTTTGTGAAAAAGCCCATATACTGCAAAGCGAAAGAAAAAGGATAAAAGTTATTCGTTTCATATTTTTGATTTGTTTGTATTTTTCTCAACTAATTGAACGAGGAGGGGTTAGTCAATAGTCATTAGTGGTCAGTGATTAGTGATTAGTCTATTGACCTAATAGCCTATCAACCTAATAACCCTATCAACCTAATAGCCTATCAACCTAATGGCCTATCAACCTAATGGCCTATCAACCTAATGGCCTATTGACCTATTAACCTACCGGCCTGTGTCTTTTTTTGTGGCAAAGGTCGTCATCCTCGTTCTAAAAAAAAATTTAATTATACCCCGCATTTTGCTTAAAGTGCGGTAAAATATTCAGTTCTGCCTGTGGTATGGGTAACTAAAACTTTCCGTCCCCGGCATTTCCTCATCATCTTTACAGGAAATTAAAAGCAAAGGCAACAACAAAATAATTAGAATAATTTTTTTCATGACTTAAGATTTGGTTAGCATTGCCACGAATTTATTGAAAATCCCACAAAAAAAAGAACCATTTTATCAAAGTATCCAACAAAAAATGAAGTGAATAGTCATTAGTCATTAGTGATTAGTTAATAGTCATTAGTCATTAGTCTATTGGCATGTTTGCCTAACTGCCTGATGGCGCCAGCCGGGGAATGGCGGCAGAATGGTAAGACAGAAGCCAGAGGTCAGAAGCCACATGACTGAAGGCGGAAGATAGCATCCTACCATAAAAAATAGATTCTTAGACTTTTAGATTTAAGAAATAAGATGAATATTTCACGGAAACATCCATTTTATATCAGCAAATCAGCATATTAACAAATCAAATACTAGATATTTAGATTTTTAGATGCAAGATTTAAGATGAATATTTCACAGAAACATTCTTTTTTATTAGCACATCAACAAATTAGCATATTAGCAAATTAGCACATCAATCCCCTTCAATCCCCTCAATCCCTTCAATCCCCTCAATCATAAAAGCCTATTGGTCTATCGGCCTAACTTCCTAATGACCTAGTGGCCTAGTAGCCTAACAGCCTATCTCCCTACCGGCCTAATCATACTCACAAATGCAAGCACACAAAGCGCCGACGCTACCAACATCGAAGGCTGATAGCTGCCAAATATATCGTGCAGCCAACCTCCCGTATAAGGGCCGGCAATTCCGGAAATGCCATAGCCTAAAAATACCAACGGATAAATTTTCCCCAAATTGTCTAACCCATAGATTTGTGCCGTCTCTTTGGCGTATATCACGAAATTTGCTCCGTAGCTAAAGCCTGCTCCAAAGGCCATGGCCAAGTAAAACACCGAATCGAGAGCAAAAAGACCTATCATTAGTGTTACCACGCCGGTAAGTATGAGCGACAAGGGCATCAGTATCTTTCCGGAAACCAAATCATTGAGCCAACCCCAAAACAGCCGGCCTGTAAAATTGGCAAGGGAAAAGACCGTTATCCCCAGCACAAGTATTGTTTCATCAATGGGATACTGACCACCAATAGGTTTAAGATTTCCTATTATAAGCAGTCCGCCAAACGTGCCGATAAAAATCCCGAAGAATAAACGAAGAAACTTAACATCTTTAATAAGTCGCTTCATAGGCATCAATGGTGATAAAGTTTGTCGGGCAGCAGGACGTCGGAAAAAAAAGGATGCCACCAACAACAAAATGCCCTTAATTACTCCCATCACCAGAAAAATCCTCGTTAAAGCAGTTCCATCGGCCAGAAAACCTTCTACAATAAGCGACTCAATAATAGCCCCACCACCGAAACCCGCCGATACCAATCCGGTGATAAGTCCTTTACGAGCGGGGTACCACTCTACCGGTATAGATATTGAAATTAAATATCCCACGCCGGTACCTACACCTGCCAGTAACGAAAGACCAATAAACATTATCCCAAAGCCGGGCCCCATTATGCCCGCCAAAACATATCCCAAACCATATATTATTGCTGCAGCCATTGCCAGTTTTGAAGGCCCCCAACGCCCTAACAGCGGACGAGCTATTACCATGGCTACGGTAAATATGCCTATCAATACACCAAATATCAACTGTGTTTGTCCGGTACTGTACCCATGCTCCATAATGAGCCGGGGTACATAAATACTCCATGCATAAATTGTTCCCAGTACAAGCATTGTAATTACGGCGGCTAACACCGTTAGTAATCCTTTCAACTTCATATTAACTTTTATTACCATAAAATTTACTTATTTTATTGATATATTGACTTTTAAAGTTAGTCATTAGTCATTGGTGATTGGCCTATCACCCTAACAGCCTGTCAGCCTATTAACCTAATAATCTAATAACCTAATAACCTATTAACCTATTAACCTATTAACCTGGTAGCCTATTGGCCTGGTAGCCTATTGACTAATATTTCTCGTTTTATTTATACAATTTTTACACATGGAAATAACCGATAAACCAAAAAAAAGTTGTTACTTTGCATAAAATAGATTTTATTCTGTTTGGATATGCTTCCGGCAGATAGATTGTAGAGCAACTTCTTTTTCAGCAAATTGCCATTACATCACTTCTATTCAATTAAATTATTTTTTTACTTATTACACGTTTAAATTTTATGAATCTTTTTGTAGCTAAATTAAGCGCCGCCACCACAAGCGACGACTTAAATGAATTATTTGCCGAATACGGCGAAGTAGTATCTGCCAAAGTAATAATGGACAGAGAAACCGGAACCTCCAAACGTTTCGGATTTGTGGAAATGAAAGACGAAGCTGCCGCCATGAAGGCCATTAAGGACCTGAATGAATGTCTCTTCGATAACAGCCCCATCGTGGTTAAGAAGGCACGACCGAAAGGTGAAAACCGAAACAACCATTCTTACGGGAATAACCGCGATAGAAGTTTCAGAAGATACTAATTGAGCATAGCGGAAGAAACATAAAATCTCTTCCGCCTTTTGTTTTTGTGCCACACCATCATTGGTGTGAGTTTATGTTCTGCAGGTGGATTGAGCTTTTTAAGCATCCACCTTTATTTTTGCCACCAATTTTTTGACCGTAGAGGGTTTTCCCTCAACAGCTACCATGGCTTTATGAATTTCCTCAGGGAAGAAAATCACAAAACCTCCTTTGGGATAATTTACTTTCATACCTTCCCCATCTTCAAAGAAAGTGCAATCTTTTTCAGCATCATAGGGCACTTTTACTTTCATTTTATTCTCTTCGGCATATTTTATAATCTCCTCACCTTCCAACAAGTAGTGAACGTCGATATATCGCTGATGCGATTCCCACACCGCTTCCGATTCCGCCATTGTGGATTGTTCAATAGCATTCACGAACACATCATCACCCTTAAGCTCAATTTTTCCTTCTTTAAATTCGGAAATATCAAAATTCTCAAGGTAATCTAAAACTATTTCCAACGCCGGATGAATCATATAATACCGTGCGGCATTCTCGAAAGTATCAATAATCATTTATTTCGTTTTTTTGGTTTATATAGTAGTCCATCATTAGTGGTTAGTGGATAGTTAATCTGCCGACCTTCCTCGCTTCTTCTCCCCCAAACCTATCAGCCTAAAGTCTATCAGCCTAATAACCTATCAACCTATCGACCTAATAACCTATTGGCCTATTTGCCTAACAACCTATCGGCCTATCAACCTATTAGCCTATTGGCCTAACAACCTATCAACCTATTGGCCTAATAACCTAATAACCTATCGGCCTAACAACCTATTGACCTATCAACCTATCGACCTAATAACCTATTGACCTAACAACCTATTGGCCTATTGGCCTATCAACCTATTGGCCTATTGGCCTAACAACCTATTGGCCTATTGGCCTAACATCCTGTTGCAAATATCTGAAAAAAAATCGGCATACGTAAAAAACTGCAAAAGAACGACACAAAATTTAGGCCTTTTTCCGGCCGGCTAAAACCGGAAGCCGGAAGTTAAGAAATTAAAAACTTCAGAATATATTAATGCAATTGAATACCTCACACAAATCACTATAAACTAATCACTAATGACTAATGACTATTAACTAATCACTATTAACCAATCACTATCAACCAACACACAACAACCTACTTTTCAATAATATACATATTGTAATTAAAATAAAACACGACAACAATTCATAAATTTTTATTATATTTGTATTATAAAAGACAATCTGAGCTTCATAAATATAAAATTAATTTAAGTAATTGGCCGAATGCAACTCGCTTGACCTAAAATTTATAAATGCTTTTATTTTGACAAGCATTCCTGTTCATATTCGTTTCATCCAAAGATTAGCCGTCATGCAAACCAATTCCATAATCATATGTCTATTTTTACAGCCAAACAACAACGCATTGCCAACAAAATTGATTCATCTTCAGAACTATCAAATTGGCGCGACTGGCGATGGCACCTAAAACATTCCATACGTACCATTGAGAAGTTTGAAGAATTAACCGGCATTAAATTTTCTGATGAAGAAAAACAACAGCTGGAAAATACCAAAAACAAATTCCCTCTGTCCATTACACCTTACTATTTGTCGCTCATCAAAAAAGAAAATTTTCGTAACGACCCAATCTATAAACAAGCCTTCCTCGACCAAAGAGAGTTAAACATCACCCAATACGAAATGGGCGACCCTTTGTCCGAAGACCGCGACAGCCCCGTTCCGGGTCTCACACACCGATACCCCGACAGAGTGTTGTTTCATGTCAGCAATGTGTGCGCCATGTATTGTCGTCACTGTACCCGAAAACGAAAAGTTGGCGATAAAGATTTCGTACCCGACAGGTCTCAAATACAATTGGGACTCGATTACATTCGCAATACGCCTCAGGTCAGAGATGTCCTGCTCTCGGGCGGCGACCCTTTCCTCCTATCCGACGATTACCTGGATTGGATACTCACTGAGCTACAAAACATTGAACATGTACAGGTAGTGCGAATAGGCACCCGTACGCCGGTAGTTTTACCTTATCGCATCACCGATAATTTAGTAAATATGCTGAAAAAGCATCATCCGCTGTGGATAAATACACATTTTAACCATCCCAGAGAGATTACCTCCTCTTCGAAGGAAGCCCTGCGAAAATTGGCCGATGCCGGCATTCCTCTTGGCAATCAGTCGGTTTTATTGGCTGATGTTAACGATTGCCCGCGAATCATGAAGGACCTTGTACACAAGCTGGTGGCCAACAGGGTTCGTCCCTATTATTTGTATCAGTGCGACCTGTCCGAAGGTCTTTCTCACTTCCGCACCCCGGTAGGAAAAGGTATTGAAATTATTGAAAGTTTAATTGGTCACACCAGCGGCTTTGCCATCCCTACCTACGTCATCGATGCTCCGGGTGGCGGCGGTAAAATTCCCGTCATGCCCAATTATATTATTTCATGGTCAACCAACAAAGTGATTCTTCGAAATTACGAAGGGGTGATAACATCCTATCAAGAGCCGGAACATTACCATACCGCAACCTGTCATCTCAATTGCAGCCAATGTAATCTGGACCTCGACCTGGATGAGGGATGCGAAGACAATGCCATTGGCATTGAAAAGCTCCTTTCCGATTATGACGATGCCATATCTCTCATCCCGTCAGATAATGAACGCATTCAACGAAGAGATGAGCATGGACAAAAGTGAAAAAATCGGGCAGTCAATCATTCAACACGGAAAGGGTAGTAACCGTATCTATCTGATGGATTTCTCGCCCGCCGATTTTCCCGATATCATTCATGAAATGGATGTTTTAGCAGAAGATAACGGCTACGGCAAATCTTTTGTTAAGATACCGGCCCATTATTCGCCCCTTTTTCTGCAGGCAGGTTATGAAACCGAAGCGGTGGTACCCAAATTTTACAGCGGACAAGAGGACGCACTTTTTATGGCCAAATATTTTGACCCGTTACGCCGCAGGCTAACCTCAAACGAGCTGAAACGCTTTCAAAAGCTGCTGTTATCAAAGGGAAACACGGATATTCATCCTTTAGATGCTTCGTATCAACTAAAACTTCTGACAAAGGATGATGCACACCAAATGGCCGAACTCTTTTCTCAAGTCTTTGAGAGTTACCCCTTCCCTGTTTTTGACCCATCCTTTTTAAGACATGAAATGACTGCAAACACCGTTTATTTTGGTGTCTTTCATAATTCTGAGTTGGTGGCCATCAGCTCGGCTGAATGCAACCCCAAATATAAAAATGCCGAAATGACCGATTTCGCCGTCCTCACATCACAACGAGGGAAAAAAATTGCATCACACCTGCTGCGCGCAATGGAACAATTCCTGATTGAAAAGGGATATCTGACTTTCTATACCATCGCCCGACTAAATTCACCATCCATGAACAAAACCTTCATGAACCTAAATTATTCCTATGCCGGAACTCTGGTCAACAACACACAAATTGCAGGACAAATTGAAAGCATGAATGTTTGGTATAAAAACCAAATAAGGCGGTTAGGCTGTTAGGCCATTGGGCCATTAGGCCATTAGGCAGTAGAATGTTAGGCTAATTTTTTTGCACGCAATTTATATCCATCATATATCTATATATTTCAACTTATATCTTTTTTATAATTCTAGCTTCTGGCATCTGGCTTCTAATTTCCGGCTTCTGATTTCTGGCTTCTGTGCCACTCTCTGTTCATTATTTCACAGTGTTACACAGTGGATACACAGTGTTTCACAGTGTATAAATGCCTATCGCTTCGCGACCACATTTTTAAAGCATTAGACAATTAGAGCCGTGGCTATTTATATCTACTTTATTTCTATTTATTTCAAATTATATCCTTTAATCATTTCCAGCTTCTGGCATCTAGCCTCTGGCTTCTGTCTTCCGGCTTCCGCGCGCCGGCGCTCTCCCTTCAGGGGGTTGGGGGGTGAGCGTAAGAGACTTACAACTGCCCTCACACTTCTAATCAATCGCCTATTGGCCTAATGACCTATATTCTTCCGCCGCTCTGCGGCTACCTTCCGACCATCCAACCATCTCACCATCCTACTCTAAATGTCATGCCTACGGCATTTCCTGAATATTGTTAACCCCTTTCTACCAAAATATCATGCCTAACGGCATTAAAAAAAATTCACAATCAAGCTTACTTTATGCCCAATATTTGGCGCCGTCAGGTGCCTGATGATAGGCCAATAGACTATTAGGCCATTGGGCGGTTAGGCTATTAGGCTGCTAGGCCATTGGGCCATTGGGCCATTAGGCCAATAGGGGGTTAGGCTGTTAGGCTAATTTTTTTTGCACGCAATTAACATCCATCTTATGGCTACCTATATCTACATTATTTCTATTTATTTCAACCTATATCTTTATTTGGCTCCGTCAGGTGCCAGATTATGGTAGATTTTGATTGCAGATGGTATCGAAACGCCGTAGGTGTGACACATTTTATCTCATTTCGAAAATTATGATTTTTATCTCTTTGTCTCTCTCTGTTCATTATTTCACAGTGTTACACAGTGGGTACACAGAGTTTCACAGTGTTATTTTTGGATTGGATTACTTTGCAGAAATTCTTATCAATACCGGTTGCACCCATGGACTTTAATCCGTAAAGCCTTTAAACTGCAACCATAACACGCTGACCTCGAAAAGGTCAAATATCTTTAGAAAAAAGTTTGTTCCATCATGAACCCCCGAAAGGGGACGCACAAAAAAAGTTAATTTGGGTTTTTCTATTTTTTGTTTTGGCCGAAATCGGAAGGCGTTTTTGCGGTGGGCCATTATAATTTATCTGTTTTTTAGGTGTTAGGGTTGCCGGGACAGGCTATACGATTAAAATTAGAAATTCGTTTTACGTTTCTTTACTTCTTTAACCATTTTTGCCAGCGATTTCCCTTTTTTACGTTTTTCATGTTCCGATGTAGAAAAATGCCATGCTTCACGGCGAAGCTTTAGATAGCTGTCATAAACTTTCTTGTCTAACTTGCCCTTGTTTACTGCTTCTAATACTGCACATCCGGGTTCATTGATATGTTCACAATCATTGAAACGACACCCTTTAGCATAGAAGGATATTTCCAGAGCCTCTCCAACCGAATCAGGATTGTCTACAGCCAAACCAAATTCACGAACACCCGGTGTGTCGATTAAAACGCCTGAACCGTCCATCAAAATCATTTCCCTACGCGTCGAGGTGTGCCTCCCTTTTCCCGTTGATTGGCTGATGGCGGATGTGACCAATAACGATTTTTCGCAAAGTGCATTTATCAATGAACTTTTCCCGACCCCTGAAGAACCAACAAAAACAACCGTTTCACCCATTGTTATATATTCCCGCAGTTGCAAAATGGTTTGGGGTTGATGAATACTCGTGTAAATCACAGGCATTTGACGAGCTAAATTTTTTATGGATTCATTTATTTTTTCTCTATCAGCCCCCAAATCGACTTTATTGAGTACCAAAATGGGATTGATGTTGGCTTCCAGTATTTGAACCATGAAGCGCTCAGCTCTCCGAACATTGAAATTATTATCAAGGCTTTGTACAATAAATGCCTTATCAACATATGAAGCAATGGCTTGTTTTCCGGAAACGCTCCCACTTTTCTTACGATACAAAGTTCGTTCACGTGGTAGTATATCAACTATAATCCCTTTATTTTCATCAAATGGTTGAAAAATAACCCAATCACCTGTACAGGGTAATTCAAAATCCGATTTCCCATACATCATATTTCCCGTCAGTTCGCACTGGAAAAGACCGTTTTCGGAAACAACATCGTAGCAGGTCCGGTGCACAATGGATATTCGACCATGAGGAAGCTCACGGTGCATGGATTCTTTTTTAAGTTGCTTTAACTTTTCATTCCAACCATACAAATTTAAATTAATCATTGTTTTACCCCTTTTACGTTGTAAAATACATAACCAACCCCCGTGTTAGGAATTTCCGAATCCTTAACAACGACCTTAGTGGAATTTTAAACCTTTAATTTAAGAATAAACTGTTGAAATGCTACTCACAATTTTTTTCTACAAAAGTATCATGCCTAACGGCATTTAAAATTCCTGTGAAAGCATTTTCATAGAACAATGTTCGGCACCGTCAGGTGCCAGATAATAGGCCAATAGGCCATTGGGCCATTAGGCCGCTAGGCAATAGAATGTTAGGCTAATTTGGTAACACTTAATTTACATCTATCATATATCTATTTATATCTACTTTATTTCTATTTATTTCAACTTATATTTCTAGCTTCTGGCTTCTGGCATCTGGCTTCTAATTTCCGGCCTCTGGCCTCTGGCTTCTGACTTCCGGCTTCTAATATACAAATAGCCTATCTACCTATCGCTCTCGCATACGGTTAGTACGCGTAATTACTATTTTAATTCAAATATAAACGGCAAAACAAAAGTCACAAAGATGGTCCAAACGGCATATACAGGTAAATATTTGGAAATTGTCAATTCTACTGTTTTAATGTCATTCTCCTTAAATCCAACCTTATACAAATCAAGCATTATTAAAACCAGATGTCCAAATATCAATAGATTGGAACCTAAAACCGCAGTTCTATTTGGCGTAAAACCAAATTCTCCCAATCTGTAAAGTATGGCTGACAGCGCTATTAAATCTATTATCAGCGTGACTATTGACAAGATAAATAGTGTCAACTCATTAAAACTCCGTCTCCTATTTTCCGATGCCTCAGATACCGAGAATACAATGATTCCCATAACACCTAAAAGCATTATATTGAAAACAACAAGAAAGTCTCTGTCATTATAGGGGTCTTTCCCTGTATTGACGACAGTAATCAGGTAGATAATTAGAGTAATAAGAACCAAAGGACTAAAAATAGTCGCAATTATTGGAGCAAGCTTATTGGTTACTGAAGGGAAATTTTTAACGATATACGTTGCAACAATAGGAGATGAAACAGCCCCAATAATCACGATATTCTCGAAATAAAATTCCTCAATATTTAAATCGATGGCCGAAAATAAGCCAATAGTTATGACGGTTAATATGCCGCCGGCCACCAAGATTATGGCTGTCAGAATAGCTATATCGCCATTGTACTTAATGTAATCAATCCTTTTTGTTTTGTCCTTTATATCAAAGTCAATAAAAATCAAACCATAAAAACACCATAAAAACAAAGGTAAATGTAAATAGGCTAAATTTATTGAATCACTGTCTCGATTGGAGGGCAATAAATTGATGTATATAGCAGATAAACCAAAGACTATAATTGATGTTATTTGGTGCTTATAATTAATCTGCATTTTTGTAAGAAATGTATACGCCGACAATCCCAAAAACAATATTAACCCGGCATTTTTTTCATAGAAGAAATAGTCGTTCAGTTCTACATTAAATATTTGAGGTATTTTGATTAAAAAACCGGTGACGAAACAAGTAATTATCAGAAAATAAACATCCGTCTTTCTGGTTCCCGATTTGGCTTCACTCCGAGCATCAAATTCTAATCTTACTTTCCAAAAATCAGCTATTTTAGAATCTGCAATTTCCGGATAAATGCAAAAGAATGATTTTTCGAAATTCTTCTTGTCAGCTCGATACAATTTTTCAAGTTGCTCCGGATTATCAATACTTTCTTTAATCTTTGTTTCCATTATTTTACTTACTATGTTTATTCTTATTGCTTGCTAAGGTATATACTTCCTTTTAACGTTTAATTCCTTTACAAGTCAATAAAAACAATATTGTAAATATTTTAACATAACGAAGATACATAAAAAATCATAAATGACAGACAAATAATAACCGGCAGAATATTTTTGATAAATTGCTTCATAGAGAAAGCTAGATGTAAGATTATTAGATATAAGACTAGAGTTGTTCGTGGCAATTTGTTCCGGGTGACCACTCTGCCGCCCCTCCGGGGCTAAAATTCAAGGCCAATAGGCCATTAGGCGGTTAGGCTATTAGGCTGCTAGGCAATAAGACCATTAGGCCATTAGGCAGTAGAATGTTAGGCTAATTTGGCAACACAATCTTATATCCATCATATATCTACCTATATCTATTTATATCTACTTTATTTCTATTTATTTCAACTTATATCCTTTAATCATTTCCAGCTTCTGGCGTCTAGCCTCTGGCTTCTGACTTCTGATTTCCAGCCTCTGGCCTCTGACCTCTGGCTTCCGGCTTCCGCGCGCCGGCGCACCCCCTTCAGGGGGTTGGGGGGTGAGCGTAAGGGACTTACAACTGCCCTCACCCTTCTAATCAATCTCCTATTGGCCTATTTTCCTAATGACCTAATGGCCTAAATTCTTCCGCCGCTCTGCGGCTACCTTCCGACCATTCAACCATCTCACCATCCTACCCTAAATGTCATGCCTACGGCATTTCCTGAATATTGTTAACCGCTTTCTACCAAAATTTCATGCCTAACGGCATTAAAAAAAATTCACAATCAAGCTTACTTTATGCCCAATATTTGGCGCCGTCAGGTGCCTGATGACAGGCCAATAGACTATTAGGCCATTGGGCAGTTAGGCTATTAGGCAATAAAATGTTAGGCTAATTTTTTTGCACGAAATTAACATCCATCTTATGGCTACCTGTATCTACATTATTTCAATTTATTTCAACCTATATCCTTATTTGGCGCCATTAGGTGCCTGATTATGGTAGACTTTGATTGCAGATGGAATCGAAACGCCGTAGGTGTGACACATTTTATCTCATTTCGAAAATTATGATTTTTATCTCTGTGGCTCTCTGTGTTCATTTTTTCACAGTGTTACACAGTGGGCACACAGAGTTTCACAGAGAAATGTTAGAGATATAGATTTTAGATTTTTAGATGTAAGATTTTTAGATAATTGCTTTCAAAATGTATTTTTGTAGTATTGCTGACAGCCTGTCCTTATATTTCCGTTTATCTGCTCGTGTTGTGAATTGCTTTCAAAATGTATTTTTGTAGTATTGCTGACAGCAAAGTTGGGAGCATACGCTGCGGGTTAAAAGTTGTGAATTGCTTTCAAAATGTATTTTTGTAGTATTGCTGACAGCAAAGTTGGGAGCATACGCTGCGGGTTAAAAGTTGTGAATTGCTTTCAAAATGTATTTTTGTAGTATTGCTGACAGCAGGTAGTTCATGGAGATGTGCAAGAAATAAGTTGTGAATTGCTTTCAAAATGTATTTTTGTAGTATTGCTGACAGCTAGAACTTCAAACAGAGCTGGCGAGACTTGGTTGTGAATTGCTTTCAAAATGTATTTTTGTAGTATTGCTGACAGCTAATAACTGAAAGCGGAGTTACGGCTACTAGTTGTGAATTGCTTTCAAAATGTATTTTTGTAGTATTGCTGACAGCTGAATATACAGGTGACTATCCGGAGAACCTGTTGTGAATTGCTTTCAAAATGTATTTTTGTAGTATTGCTGACAGCCCCACCAACCGCAATCAGCGCATAAGGCAGGTTGTGAATTGCTTTCAAAATGTATTTTTGTAGTATTGCTGACAGCGGAGGGCAATTGATTATGGCATTACCAATAGTTGTGAATTGCTTTCAAAATGTATTTTTGTAGTATTGCTGACAGCTACTCAAAAAGATTAACTGATTTAATTATAGTTGTGAATTGCTTTCAAAATGTATTTTTGTAGTATTGCTGACAGCAGAGCCACCAGATTTAAAAGACCCAGAAATGTTGTGAATTGCTTTCAAAATGTATTTTTGTAGTATTGCTGACAGCTATTTTTACACGCTCAACTTCATTCCACCGTTGTGAATTGCTTTCAAAATGTATTTTTGTAGTATTGCTGACAGCATATTACGAAGGCACTTGGTTGGGAACTGAGTTGTGAATTGCTTTCAAAATGTATTTTTGTAGTATTGCTGACAGCGGCCTTTTGTATGAGGATGTAACAGCTGAAGGTTGTGAATTGCTTTCAAAATGTATTTTTGTAGTATTGCTGACAGCTAAACGCATTTTCTTTTATTTTCCATAATGTTGTGAATTGCTTTCAAAATGTATTTTTGTAGTATTGCTGACAGCCAAAAGACTACAAATGGTGGTTCGAGTTGGGTTGTGAATTGCTTTCAAAATGTATTTTTGTAGTATTGCTGACAGCAACAAAGAAATCAGTAGTAGCAAAGGAGGTGTTGTGAATTGCTTTCAAAATGTATTTTTGTAGTATTGCTGACAGCAGAAAAAATTAGGAAAAAGGTTTTAGGTAGTTGTGAATTGCTTTCAAAATGTATTTTTGTAGTATTGCTGACAGCAATGTAGGTATTGGAACAATGAGTGCCACTGTTGTGAATTGCTTTCAAAATGTATTTTTGTAGTATTGCTGACAGCCTTTCCACACATAATCATCAGTTTTTTTAGGTTGTGAATTGCTTTCAAAATGTATTTTTGTAGTATTGCTGACAGCATTCATAATATTTTATTTTACCTGTGTTTAGTTGTGAATTGCTTTCAAAATGTATTTTTGTAGTATTGCTGACAGCTTCATGGTATTAAAATTTAGACATTGCATAGTTGTGAATTGCTTTCAAAATGTATTTTTGTAGTATTGCTGACAGCGGATTTTAGCGTCTCACAGTACTAAAAAGGGTTGTGAATTGCTTTCAAAATGTATTTTTGTAGTATTGCTGACAGCGTTTTGGACCATATGCCCGCCGCAAAAGAAGTTGTGAATTGCTTTCAAAATGTATTTTTGTAGTATTGCTGACAGCCAAAGATATAAACCTAATGTTATTGTTTGTGTTGTGAATTGCTTTCAAAATGTATTTTTGTAGTATTGCTGACAGCATGCTTTATAATTAGAATCATAATACTTGTGTTGTGAATTGCTTTCAAAATGTATTTTTGTAGTATTGCTGACAGCATACCACGCCATTAAAACTTGAATTTCAATTATTTATCTTGAAATTTAGAATTAAAAAATGGCTATTAAAAACATTAAAAAGCCCGGTTTCCCGGGCTTTTTTTTCAGAATAACTCCAATTGCATGTATGGGGTTTCTTTCTTTTCGGTTTCTTTACCGTAGAAAAGTTCCATATCCCCGAACTGTTTATCGGTTACTCGCATGATACCCACATGACCTTTGGGTGGCAAAAAGCTCTTAACTCTTTTGATATGCACATCTGCATTTTCGCGACTGGGACAATGGCGTATATAAATGGAAAACTGAAACATCACAAAACCATCATTCAGCATCTTCTTTCGAAAAGTGCTGTAGATTTTGCGATCTTTTTTAGTTTCCGTTGGCAAATCAAAAAATACCATGACCCACATAATCCTGTATTCATTTAGTCGCTCCATAAGCGCCAATTAATTGGGGATATGAAATTTTACGTCTGGTTCCTTCAAAACAACTATACAATGAAGCCGTTGTCTGCGAAACAGCCACCATCAACGGACTTCGTTTTCCGTTTATCAACACGTCCACCTGGGGAATACTCAACAAATGCCACTTGGCCTCTTTTCCAAGGCGAGTGTAGTCTATTCCGGCATTCATTATATCCAACACCACCTTATCCACAAAGGGACGGTATGGTTCCATAATATCGTCGGCCAAACAGTAGGCATTGTACCGGTTGTGATGATGTATGCCCAATGTCGGCAACAAACCCGAAGATACCAGCGAACGGGCCACAACAGCACGCAGTATGGCATATCCGTAATTCAGCAGATTGTTGGGCGGTGCCTCTTCCCTGCCCCGTTTAAATCCAGGGATATCAAATATATTGGCCCAGTAATAAGCCGCTGCTCGGGCCTCATGGTTCTCGCTATCACCCGACGTTACTTTAGACGCCCAGAAGTGCATATTTTCAGTGTTGATATCTCTGGGTATCATTTCCAATAACGCAGCCTGATTTTTTATTTTAGCCCGAATGGTTTGTTGCCAGAGCTGTTTGCGCAAAGGCACCGATGCCGATATTTGGTTCGTAAACCGTTCCTTTTGTACCGAGTTGCCGGACAATGGCATCATAAGTCCCTGCGGCATGTGTGACTCATCACACGTCACTATGGCGCAATTATTTGCCAACAATTTTTCAACCAAAGCATGAGTTATGGTTATCTGTTTATGGTCAAGAATCACCACCCCAATATCTTCTATGGGGATGGTGTTGCGGCCTGACTGGTCGTCAAGGCCTTTCGCATCCGGAAAATTTAAAACCAACTGACTGTTCCGCATACTCAAATAGGCAGGATTGCCAAAGTATAGTGTTTTTTTAATCATAATGATTCTGAATTAAAACCCCAGACCCATCCAAGCCTTTTCACTTTAAACCCACTCTTTTTATAATTATTACTTTTCTATTTTGACATTACCTAATCGATCCACAGAGAGTTTATAACAAACATTTTTTATCATTTGCCCATCCCAGGCACGTTCGGACTTGTTGTTGGGCCCAAGCTCCATAGTTTGAACAATGGGACTTGCCACAAAATGAGGAATAAAAAAGCATTGTGTTCCAGAAGAAGATACCATTTTATAAATTCTAGTCGGATTAATCGATAATTGACGATAATCTATCAGTTTTTCATCTTCGTCGGGGACATAAACCAAATCATTGGGCGAAAGATAAAACAACAATTTTTCCTTATTTTCATTTTCTTCAGGGACTACTGCCAATTTTTGTTTCCTGCGTTCCAATGCCACTGAAAAAGGAATGGTTTCAAAGCTCCTTACTCCCTTTTCATCGACGTAAACGGCAAAAAATAAATTAGTTCCTTTGGCCGCTTCCACATATTTTTTATTCTTATTACCTTTTTCACCCAACTTAAATTTTTCGCCAATTGTCTCCGCCAACCTTACTTTATAAATCGGACAATGCGGTTTACCTCCATTTAGTTTCTTAATATTTGCATTCATCTCTTCCAGTCCCTCGGGCGAAAAAGCCAACTCATAGGGGGATATTTCATTCCCCTTTTCATCCTTTTTGCCGTGATACTTTTCATTTTGAAGATGAGCATAAAGAATTTTTTTGATACCCGAATCAGTAATTCCATCAATTCGTTTTTCGCTATTAAAAGAAGCATCCAGGGTGACGCGGCGCGCAGCCAGATTATTATCAAAAAAATAGATATTAACCCTGGAAATATCCTGACCGTTAAATTGATTATTACGGTCTTTGAAATACTTTAACAATAGCTTTTTATCATAGCCCTGCTCTCTTAACGATTGAATCCGTTTCTTTAAAGGTTTGTCAACGATGCTTTCCCATAAATCAATGGCCTTGGAAAGCGATACTTTTTTTTCTTTTCTCAAAGAAACTTTTCCAAGCACCGTATCCTTATGCAAAGGTTTCCTTATAGCCTGATTGTCTCCTTTAATCTGGCGAACCAATTTCTTTTTCTTACCTTCAGAGGTATCTACCCATTTAAAATATCTGTTTGATGACCTGGTCATTATTCGGCGATTGGATTTAAAGCTAACCACTGTACCGGCCAGCCTATTTTTAGCCTCTTCAGTAAAAGATTCCCAGGGTTTATAAAACTTCCACCTATAATTTCCGTTCGAATCTGTTTTGTCTTTATAGCACAATTTATTCCTCAAATCATAGCGTGTTTCTGAAGCATTTGCCCTGGCCGAATCATTATTCAAATAATTAACATGGCTTCGGGAAGCACAAGCAACCACTAAAGCATCCAGGGCATGATGTCGATGGTCAATTCGCTTTTTGTTAAAACCTTTCTGAAGCTCAAGCGGCATTTGAATTTGAAAGACCTGCTTACCCTTTTTATTAATCCACTCTCCAAATTTTTCCTTGCCCATCTTATTTAATCTTACAAAACGAGGTGTAATTAACTCATTCCACACATCATTTAGGCCCCATTCATGCTTAAGTCTGGTTGTTACTCCCCCCGTACAGGTAATTAAATGTTTAGAAACAAGACTATTTTCATCTTCCGCTCTTACTATATTTGAAAGAAGATTACGTACCACCTTGCTAATATACCGGCTATCATTTAGCTGTCGGTCAATAAAATCATCGGGAATATCCTCCATCAACAATTTTCTCATTTTTGAAAGAGATCGAAGACTACGTCCATAATGATCTTTCACGAATTTCTGATACTCTTCAACATTGAGTATTGTGACCTTTTTCCCGAAATTAAGTTCTATTTCATCACCTCCCCTTTTAGTGATAAATTCAAAAGCGAGCTGATGTCCTTTTTCACGATTAACCTCAGCCTCACAAATCACTTTATTACTAAAAGAATCATCAAAATATCTAGCCTGTGGAATAATATGCTCAATTTCATATGCAGAAGTAAATAATTGGCTTAGAGGAATTATTTCGCCGGTATATGGCGAACGGTATTTTTGTTCAAGCCATAACTTATATTTAACCAGCTGACTTTTACTTGGCCTGGCCATTTTTGAAATTTTAAGAATATCATCTGGGATCTCCTTTTGCCCATTAAGGACTCCATCTTCGTATATTCTTAAAATTTCTTGTTGGGCAGGAGAATATGGCCTGACATTTTTAACGGAAGGATCATTAAACAATTCCTCCAACAGAGCCTTTATTCTTAAATTGGTATTTTCATTCTCCTGAATTTGACTGGTTATTTTCTTTCTCTTATCAGCCGGATTTTTTAATTCCCGGCCTATTTCCACATGAATTTCATTAAAGAATCCTTCCTTTCCTTCCCCGTAATGCTCCCAAATATCCTTAACAACCCGTAAGGCCTCTAAAATGACCTGTTCAACAACGGGGTTTCGCAAAGAGTGTTGCTTAAATTGTAAAATATATTTTTCAAGGTCTTCAGAAGTTCTCCATTTCACCACTTCTCCTGTCTCAGAATGTCGTCCATAAACCAAATAGGATGCTTGCCACAAGGGAAGTCCTTTCAGCTGAGAAATATCCTTTAAATGCAGTAGTTTTTCTCTAACCTCGTCACTAATCCGATCATCAGCTTCTGCATCTATAATTTTTTGAGCTTTTTCCAACAGGTCGGCCGGAATTTCTTCAGCTTTCCAATACTTACCCATTCTCATCAAGGGTAATAATTTTTTTATGGCTTTCTCCGAAAAGGAACCATATTCGCGTTCCAGTCGGGGAATTTTTTTAAAATGCTCGACAAAGGTGTCCGGAAGTTCATATTTTTTTGCAAAAGAATGAAGTCCTTTTATTATCTCTTCCCTGTCAGTAACCGAATATAGCAAATGCCACAATGCTTTCAATTTTTCGGGGTCTAACCAGTCTTCAGGGACTCCATCCACTTTTTTCAACCAAGCAAGAATCAAGTGACGAGTCTCATTGCCAGGAAGTTCTTTATCTTCAGGATAATTCCAGCTATATCTTTTTCGGTCCTTAGGTGACTTAATTCCAACAAATCTTAAAACATCATCTTGTTTAAAGCTCTTGCGATCATTTAATAAATCAAACAATCTAACAATATGCTCTTCATCAGGGAGTAACTCATTGGTGACATCAACATTCACCATTAATCGTCCATTAACCATCCGCTCTCTCTCGTATATTCTTAAATTCCGGACATATTGCCACAAACGAAATTCCTGAAAAAGAGGATGCGATTTAGGAATACATTTTACACCCGATTTTATCAGCTCACCACTTTTTTTATCCACATATACCCTATATTCCAGAGGACAATTGTTAACAAAAGCACGTTTACTTTTCAATGGCCGCTGATAAAAAATGATATCCTCAACAATGAGATGGATAAAATCTTTTTGTAAAAGGGTTTGTTGATGAGATTTATTATTAGGATAGAGTTCCTCCACACATTTTTGGTAAAGCTCCCTGTTTTTCAATTCTTCATAAAAATTCATTTGTGTTTTTAAAATCCGGCTAAGCTCCTCTTTGTAAAATTTACGCTCGATGGTACTAATAAGTTTTCCACGAATCTTCTGATCGGGATTCTTTAATAAATGGTCATAAATATATTCTCCCACGCTCTTTTTGCTAGTTTTTAAATCATTTTCAGTTTTTATTTTCACAAGATTCCAGTCCTCTTCCCCCGGCATACTTAAAGAATACTTTTCTTTACCATTCTTGTCTTTTTTAATATTCCCATTATTGTCCAGAGTATAAGAAACAATTAACTCAATGGTCTTTCCTTCAAGGTTAGGCGGTAAATTGCTTTGTCTGGAATACACCCATCCATTTTCCAACTCCATATCATACCATTTTTTCCCTGAAGAATTGGCACCTTCACGCTCTGTAACATTAACAACCTTCAAAGCTCGGAATTCCTTAATCTTCTTATTGTCTTGATTGTCCTCATCCTCTCCCCTCAGGTGATAATAACCTCTTTTGGTATTAAAGTTTAAAATTATCCAAGCCAGTTCTTCTTTAGATATCTTTTGAGTAAGAGCTTTTTTCCGCAAATAGTAAATAGTCCAGTCATAGGGAACTTTTTTTCGGTTTTGTATCAATTCAGGTTGAAACTTCCGAAAATCTTCTAGCATTTCATGAAAGGAACTAGTAAATAAAAAGCAAAATTGCTCACTATTTTTATCCGGTTTATAGGCAATCTTGGGTTCTTGTCCCTCAAAAAAGCAACCTTTTTTATCAATAAAATCAATCGAATTTCTATAATGCTCGGGCAGAAAACCCATAATGTTTAGTATTCGATGCAATCGGGCACGCCTTAAAAGATGCCGCTCCCTTAGTCTGCGTGTCATCCGTAATCGTGTTCGCTCTGCTGTTTTGGAAATGCTGGCTCCCTTATTAAAGTTATCTAATTCACTCATATCCATGGGAATTATTCTACTCCCCATTCCTATTATCTTTCCTTTTCTATCATTTTCATCGTTTTCAACCAGAGCCCACCCAATTGAGTTAGTTCCCAGGTCAAGTCCTAAAATTCGTTTCATAAATCCATATATTATAGAGTTATCAACTTGATTTGTTTTTCCGAATTTTTCTTTATATAATTGCTTTACATTTTGAAGCAATTCACAATAAGGATTATTCCGTTGTGAAAACATTTAAAGCGGGGTCTACATGGCCTCGCTTTTTTTTACTAATACAAGCCTTGTTTGTTCAAAAACAGACCAAAAAGACACATAAATTTACAAAAAAAGACAAAACATCCTAATGCAATGTAAATAAAAGGGTTACCCCACTAGCATCCTCAATAGATTTTCTGCTTAGTTCTCAGTAACCCCGTCGTTGTGGGTTTCCTTATTCCCATTTTAGGCACAGAGCAAGATAAATGTGAAGATGTAGGATGGTTAGATATAAGATTATTAGATATAAGTCAAAAGTTGTTGGTGGTTGTCAGGCTAATAGGCTATTAGGCGGATAGGCCAATAGGCCGCTAGGCGGTTAGGTTATTAGGCTATTAGGCGGTTAGGCTATTAGGTCATTGGGCCATTAGGCCAATAGGGGGTTAGGCTGTTAGGCTATTAGGCAATAGAATGTTAGGCTAATTTTTTTGCACGCAATTTATATCCATCTTATGGCTACCGGTATCTATTTATATCTACTTTATTTCTATTTATTTCAAATTATATCTTTTTATATTTCAAGCTTCTGACCTCTGGCTTCTGGCTTCCGGCTTCTAGCTTCCAGCTTCTAGCTTCTGACATCCGGCCTCTGTGTTCATTTTTTACACAGTGTTTCACAGTGGATGCACAGTGTATCACAGAGTATCAATGCCTAACGCTCCGGCGACCACAATTTTAAAGCATTTAACAATTAGAGGCGTGACTATTTATATCTACTTTATTTCTATTTATTTCAAATTATATCCTTTAATCATTTCTAGCTTCTAGCGTCTGGCTTCTGGCCTCTGGCTTCTGATTTCCGGCTTCCGGCCTCTGTGGCTCTCTGTGTTCTTTTTTTCACAGTGTTACACAGTGGATACACAGAGTTTCACAGTGTAATATGTTAGATTGTTAGATGTAAGATTATTAGATATAAGACTAGAGTTGTTCGTGGTAATTAACTCCGGTGAGCATTCTGCCGCCCCTCCGGGGCTCTGATGGATAGTAGTTACATCCTTGTTACCGGTCTGTCGCCGCTCCGCGGCTAACACTTTTAGGCCACTAGGTCATTAGGCCGATAGGCCAATAGGTTGCTAGAATTAACACATCTCTAACTAATTAAAAACCAATCTATTTATATCTACTTTATTTCTATTTATTTCAAATTATATCCTTTTTATATTTCTGGCTTCTGGCCTCTGGCTTCTGGCTTCTGACCTCTGGCTTCTGACTTCCGGCCAAAAATATCATCAAATAATGCAACCAAACCCAAAAGTTGAAATAAGGCCAAAAAAAATATAATATTGACTCTTGACAAATTTTAAAATCATTATTAATTTCACGACTGCAAATGCTGATATTCAAATAAATGAGGTTTAAAAAAAATTATTTGGATTATACATTCTATCGAATGGTTGATAAAGATTAAGGTCATATTAAACTTTTCATAATAAAACACCAATAACATTTTCTTACGGTCAGGGGCGCCGAAGGGGATGAGCCAAAGAGCACATCCATTATTTGATTAAAGCAAGTCCCGAAAACGTTCATCTGTTTATGTGTGAGAAGAAGGGTATGTTCATCAGTATAAAATTTATCTAATTCATTGGCCTGATGGAACTCGCATGACAAAGAGTTTTATACATTCTCTTTTGTGAAAATCTCTCATTGTCATGCTCGTTTCATCCGGGAAAAATCAGATTAGATAACCGGTTGGATGAGTTGCGAATGTTCTGTGGTTTATAAACAATGTAAAACTGAATCATAGTTATAAACCAAACCATGAAGAGCTATCTTATCCATAATCAGGTGAAACGACGAATAAAGCAGGCCCTCAAACGGGCGGTGAGGTTTTTATTGTCATTACCGCAATATTTTCGCGATTACCGGAAAAAATTTGAATTTCTCTTTAATATATTGAATTCACCTAAGAATTTTCATTTTCACCGTGAATTTTTGACATTCCCCTTCAAATTTTCATATTCACCACGAAATTTTCATTTTCACCGTCAAATTTTGACTTTCACCGAGAAATTTTCGTTTTCACCGGAAAATTTTCAATTTCACCACGAATTTTTGACATTCCCCTTCAAATTTTCATGTTCACCGCGAAATTTTCATTTTCACCGGCAAATTTTGACTTTCACCGGAAAATTTTCGTTTTCACCGCAAAATTTTCATTTTCACCACGAATTTTTGACATTCCCCTTCAAATTTTCATGTTCACCGCGAAATTTTCATTTTCACCGGCAAATTTTGACTTTCACCGGAAAATTTTCGTTTTCACCGGAAATATCAAGATGTTATTCGCAAAAAAACAATAGTTACGGGCCGGAAAGGTCAATAAGTGGCTGCAATTTCCCGTACCCATTACTTTCCGGCCCGTTTCCGTAGGTGATGCTCCGGGGGGCGATTATCAGCATTGATAATGAGCCCATTAAACGGCAAACGAATTGTTTATTCGCCATGAAGGTTATCCGCAAAGAACTGTAGGCTGAAAAAATGATACTTGATGTTGCTAAATAAAACAAATGCTGAAACCGTAAACCCGAATAACTATGAACAACAAACAAATAACAGACCTCTTGCATAACAGCGATATCCTCATTCGCAACAGCATCAGCGATGGGGAAATTTCGGGACGGGTTTCGGCTTATGGTTATGATGCGGAAAAGCTTAATGAAGGCCTGACGTTATTGGAAGAAGCCGAAACCTTGAATAAGGACCAGAACGTACAGTATGCCGAACAATATGAAGCCACCCAGAAAGCTAACGAAATGATAGAAAATTTTGACGAGACCTATGCCTTGCACCGGGATTTGGCACGTGCCATGTTTCAGGATGAAGCAGGTTATTGGGAAATGTTGCATTTGGCCGGCCGTCGTAAAACCAGAAAAAGCGAATGGTTGAGGAAAGCCCGCGACTTTTACAGCAACATAAAAGAGCATGAGGAATTGCTCAACCGGATGTCGCCATTGGGCTTTACGACCGAATATCTGGATTCGCGACTGGCCGAATTGGATGCAATAGAAGAGGCGATGCGTGAACAGGTGAGGGAAGCCGGCGAAGCGCAACAGGCCACGGTTGACCGAGACAAAAAGATTGATGAGTTGCAGGACTGGGTCAACATTTACAAGAACGTGGCCAAACTGGCCTTAATGGATAAACCCCAATTGCTCGAAAAATTAGGATTGCTGGTGCGCAGTGAATAACCTTGGGAAAGAGGATGTCAGCAATAAGGTGAATTAAAGCGGTGGTAACAGTTCGGCAAAAAGGTTGAGGATGCCTGACAAATTATGATACCCTGAATAAGTGCCAACGCTCTTGCAACATTTCGCAGGCACAGGGTAAAGTGGTTTAAAATCAGGCATCCTCAACTATTTTTTCTGCATCATTTATAAGAATATTTCAGGCATGGCTTAAAAATCCCAATAAGCCTGCAGATGCCATGCTGCCGGTTGGAAAACATTTCCGGGCGATGAAAGGCTGCAGTAGCAAAATCCTCAGGAAACAAGCTTTTTCTCCTTAATTCTGTAAATTTCGGCCGGAGCATAACGGTTGGTGAGTCGCACCGAATATTTATCCGCTAATTCTTTAAAAGCCTCCATGGCGATATCGGGGCGGTTATTTTCGGCCGACAAATGCGAAAGAAATACAACCTCCAGTTCATCGGAACCATACTGCTTTAACAACTCAAAAGCCTGACGATTGGACAAATGGCCATAAGCCGAGGCCACCCTTTTTTTCAAATAATAGGGATAAGGACCACTCCAGAGCATATCCTCATCGTAATTGGATTCGAGGAATACGGCATTGCAAAGCGAAAAATGACGAATCACATTTTGGCAAGGCTCACCAATATCGGTCATAACCCCCACGCTAATACCGTTATGTTCGATACGAAAACTGCAGGGTTGCGCTGCATCGTGATTCTTAAGAAAGGTATGAACGCACATCTCCCCTATCCGTACCACATCGCCGGGTGAAAAATTTCTGATTTTTTCGGGTCGATGCTGCGGCCAACTTTTTTTATATGTAGACTCGGTGATATATACCGGAATATTGAGGCATTTGCTTAAAACCCTAACACCGCGAAAATGGTCGGCATGCTCATGAGAAATAAAAACGGCCCTGATTTTTGAGGCATCCAACTGCCGCTCTTTAATTCTTTTCATTATCTGACGCCGGCTGATTCCTGCATCCACCAGAATGGCGTCATTTTGATTACCAACATAATAACAATTTCCGTTACTCCCTGATGCCAGGGCACATATTTCTATCATCTTTATTTATAATATCTTGAATTGAGAAGAAGATTTATTCACAAATTTGTTAAGCAGCTCAGCCAGCGTCTCCAGGGCATTATTCAATTCCGTTTGGTTACCGTCGAAGGCCGGTATAATCATTAGTACTGAAGAGGTATTCTCATCTATCGAGGTACGCACCGAATCGCTGGTGGGGGTACCAAAAGGACCTGTGTCGTCACGAAAAACGGGCAGATTTTCAATGTTAAGTTCTCCTCGTCCAATTCCCTGATAGGGTTCGCCGGGTTTTCCAATTCCGAGTTTTATGGTGCCAACAATTTTATCGACATCGTATCCGCAAATGGAATAACCGGTTTTGACCGAGACCATATTCAGGCAGTCTACCACATTGTTGACATAATACAACCCCTTCCCTTTACTAACCCGGCGTAACAAAGCCTCGGCCGAAGGGCGGTACCGGTTGGGGTCTTTCCCTAACCGTCGGTAGGCATCTTTAGCGGCTTTCACCGCCGGCATGTTACGGATAATCCCGGCGTCGAGGCGAGGCGACAACTCATTCAAAAGTTTATCCATCTCCTGCCTTAAGGTTTCATCGGCTTCAGCAACTTCCACATCAGAAGTGAGAACTCCTAACTTTAATTCCGGTAATTGCTGAAGAAGAGAAGATTCTGTTTCTATTGCAGGTAAGGTCATGCTTACTGAAGACTTTTAAGTTTATGACAGTGCTAAAATACTATTTTTTTTAGGATTAGCAGGAATTTTAGCAGGATGGGTATTAGGCCGGCAGGCTGTCAGGTGTGAGGTTGAGGGGATTGAAGAGATTGAGGGGATTGAAGAGATTGAGGGGATTGATGAGATTGAAGGGATTGATGTGCTATTTTTTGTAGGTCTTCATTTTACTGCCAATGCTTGTGAAATAAACCATATTAACCCCACCAATCTTATTAACATTATTTAACTACAAATAATTTACAAATTGCACAAAAGGGAATATTTTTGTAATTGTCATTACTCAGATGAGTAAAGGACCTGGTTGGCCGCATTACCGTAAATGCGGTTTTTTTTTAATCCTTTTGCTTCTTTCTTTTCAAAGTATCTAAAATCCCTGGCATCAACACAAAATCCTGTATTAAAAAAATCTGCCTCCAAAGCTTTCTGCTGAGCTTCCATGTTAACGGAAACATCCCCGAAAAAGGATTCAACAACAAAACTTCAGAGACAGACCTGATAACGGACAGAATATTCCATCCTATTTCGGAATTATAAAGGGTAACCCGTGGACAAAGAGAACCTTAGCACAATTATTCCTCCTTATCGCCAATATGCTCGGCGAGGAATTGTTCCATTGCTCCATAAAAATCGAAACGGTTTTCTTCGTTTCTGAAGCCGTGGCCTTCGTTATCCTTCACCATGTATTGAACTTCGACACCTCTGTTTCTGAGGGCTTCCACCATTTGGTCGGATTCATCTTTATTCACCCGTGGGTCATTTGCACCCTGAGCAATAAACAGAGGTGCTTTAATTTTATCGGCATGAAATACCGGTGAGGTTTGTCTTAACCTAAGGCTGTCGGTTTGGGGATTCCCCACCATTTCGTAAAACATATCGAGCATGGGTTTCCAGTAAGGCGGTATGGTATTCATAAATGTAAAGAGATTGGAGACTCCGACGTAGTCAACACCTGCGGCATACAAATCGGGCGTAAAGGTCATACCGGCCAGGGTGGCATAACCACCGTAACTACCACCATAAATGGCAACCCGGTCGGGGTCGGCAATACCTTTATTAATAAGCCATTTCACACCATCCGTAATATCGTCTTGCATAGAGAGCCCCCATTGTCCGAAGGACATTTCCCAAAACTTTTTGCCATATCCCGTAGAACCCCGGAAATTCATTTGAAGGACGGCGTATCCGCGGTTAGCAAGGAACTGAACTTCGGGGTTAAACCCCCATGAGTCGCGGGCCCATGGTCCTCCGTGCGGATTAACCACGACCGGCAGATTTTGGGCTGTCTCTAAATCATATCCTTTAGGTAAGGTAAGATACCCATGAATGGTTAAACTATCTCGCGATTGATATTGAATGGGTAACATTTTGGCCATATTGTCTTCATCAATCCAGGGACTCACATCAGCAATTTTCTTTAATTCGTCCGATTCCTTATCATAGAAATAATAAGAACCGCGCGAACGGTCGCTATAGGTACGTACTATGAATCGGGTCTCCTCTTTATTCATATCGGTAATTGCCACTTCATAATCTCCCAGGTCACGTTCCAGGCGTTCGAAAAGCATTCGTGCCTCTTCATCAAAGAAGTGCCGTTCCCGCTTCCAGGAAACATAAGAAGCTGTAGTCAAGACGTTTCTTTTTCTGGAATAGCTCAGACCCTCCACATCAAATTGGTCATTTTCGTACAACACGTCTTCCACCTCGGCGGTTTCGGGGTTGAAAATGACCGGTGCTTTTTTATCCCTTCCAAGATTCGATACGGCATATAATTTTTCATTATCGAAGGTAAAGAAATAGGGATTAAGCTCATCTTTAAAGTTGGTCTGAAGAATGGGTTTAAACTCCTCATCTTCGGTCTTCCGGTATAACAGAGTAGTATTTACTCCGCCATCAATGGCGACAGCGACTCTCAGTTTTCCTTCATGGTCGGTAAGCCAGTATTGTATGTTTCCCGGATTTTGTGCAAGCATGGTCAATTCACCGGTTTCAATGTTAAGCCGGTATGGGTCAAAAACACGCGGGTCTCTCTTATTAAGGCCCACGATAACTTCGTCATCAATATCCCGCAAGTCATCAATAATGAGGGTTCTGACATCAGGAAATTCAGTAAGGTCCTTCATGTTGGCCCCATCCTTGTCGACACCATAGAGTGAGTAGTTTTCGTCGCCTCCGCTGTCTTTAAGGAAAAGCAATCGGTTATTATTGCCCCAGAAATATCCTGCGATATCGCGTTCTGTTTCGGAAGTTACGCGCACGGCAGAATCGCTGCCGTCAACGGCCTGAACAAAGATATTAAGGCGGCTTTCATAGGGTGCCATGAAGGAAAAATATTTTCCGTCGGGCGAAATCTGATAAGCTGTTTTTTCCGGATTGCGGAAAAAATCTTCCATCGGGATGAGGGGTGCTCTTTCAACTGTTGTTTTTTGCTGACAACCACTACCGATTAAAGTGATTGCCATAACAAACAGCATGACAATAAAAGAATAACGTTTCTTTTTCATAAACAGAAATTTAAATTATACCCGGATTTATTATTGAGTGTTTGAAATATTCTTTTGTCAAATATGGATAAGATAAAACTGCTCATTTTTGAACGCTAAAAGACTTTTGGAAGAAGTTTGTCATTATTACCAGACGTTTCCAGGCCTCTTAATTCAACATTAAAAACAACACAGACATTACCCTCATACCCTAACCTAACCAATTGAAATATTGCGAAGTGTAATTTACAACCATTAGATTAGAATATCAAAAAAAAATCTTACCCTTAATGGGAAACTGACATTGAAGAAAAATTCCACTTCTGACAGTGCACTTTTACCTCTGAAATTTACTTTTTAACCATGTCCTTTACGCCATACCCGTTTTTTCGATTTAAACCAACAAATTTTAAAAGCTCAACACTTTCCAGTCATCTTTCAAATAATTGGTCAAAGGTTCTCCCATTGGAATAACTTCTAACCCCAGTTTCTCAAGTTCATCCACAACTCCATAATCGCCGGCACAAACGCTGCAAGCCTGCACCCTGATACCAATTTCCTTCAACCCCTTAATTTTATCCTGCAGGGTACTGTCTGACGCCAACAATTTAGTTGAGGGTCCCCAAACCACCAATACCACTTCCTGAAACCAGTTTTTCATTTTTGCACCCTGGCAATACATCAATACAACTTTTTCGGCAACCTCTTTATCAGCGCTGGTCCATAAAACCACAAGTTTTTCTCTATTTTCCATAATGAGTAATTTTTAGATTATTAGATTATTAGATTTTTAGATTTTTAGATTTAAGATTTAAGATAAATATTTTACAGGAACATACAACTCAATATCAGCACATTAGCAAATCAACTCATCAGCACATCAACTCATTAGCACATCAGCACATTAAAAAATAGATTTTTAGATTTTTAGATTTAAGATTTAAGATAAATATTCTACAGAAACATACAACTCAATATCAGAACATTAGCAAATCAACTCATTAGCACATTAGCACATTAGCACATTACCCCGTCAATCCCTCAATCTTCAGGTGTAACACTGACACATAAAAGAACGTTATTAACATATCAATTGTTCAATTCACTAAAGTAAAGGCACTAAACATTTTTTCGAGATAAATGTTTAATATTAAGCTTTATAAACCAGGAAGAAATTTAATAAAACCATTGCAATTGAAAAGCTTCATCAAAAAACACCACAATCCTCAAGAGCTATGTTTAACAAAAAGCATATAACAATAACCGGCTTGTTTTCGGTTTTAATAATTTTGCTGTGGGCCTTATTGACCTCCACCTCCTCGATAGGTTGTTCGGGCCAGACGTCGGGTGGCGATGCTCAGGCACCACGTTCACCCGGGCAGTTATACACCAATTATTGCGCAAGTTGTCACGGGCCTTATATGGAACGATTTGCGGGTGAAGACCGTAACGCTCTGTTTGCGAGGTCTCAAAGCGAAATGGAAAGGATCATCAGGGACGGGGACTATGAAACGGGCATGCCCGCTTTTGGCAATGTTTTCTCTCAAACAGAAATAGAAGGCGTAGCACGTTACATTCTAACGGATATAAAAAAGAAAGCCGGGTCTCACGACTACCGGCCGGGATTTCCGGAGGTGGTGAAAACAGAAGAGCTGTCGTTCCGTATCGATACGATAGCAACCGGACTCGGGATACCGTGGGCCATGGCATGGCTTCCAAACGGTGACATGCTGGTAACGGAAAGAAGTGGAGAACTCTTTCGTTTCCGTGGCAAGACCTTTGCCGCCAGAATAGAAGAAGTGCCTCAGGTATATGCCAACGGTCAGGGTGGACTCCTCGACATTGAACTCCATCCCGATTATGAAAACAACGGGTGGATATATCTGGCATATTCAGAACCTGAAGGCAATGGTGGTAACACGGCAATAATGAGGGCACGCCTTAAAGATGACCAACTGGTTGACCGGGAAAAAATTTTTAAAGCCACGCCCAATACGCGTAGCGGTGTTCACTTTGGTTGCAGAATGGCTTTTGACAAAGATCACTATCTCTACTTTTCGGTAGGGGAACGGGGTAATCCCTCCAATGCGCAGGACCTCACAAATCATAGTGGCAAAATACACCGCATACATGATGACGGGAAAATTCCGGAAGACAATCCCTTTGTAGACACACCCGGCGCCATCCCCTCCATTTGGTCATATGGTCATCGCAATCCGCAGGGTTTGGCGTTTCATCCTGTGACCGGCGAACTATGGGAAACCGAGCATGGCCCCAAAGGGGGTGATGAACTGAACATCATAAAAAAAGGTGCCAACTACGGGTGGCCGGAAATCACCTATGGCATCAATTACGATGGGACCATTATTACACGCGATACCGCCAAAGCGGGAATGGAACAACCGATAATACACTGGACTCCCTCGATAGCGCCATGCGGAATGGCATTCGCCGATTCCGGGGTTTATCCGGAATGGGGCAATAATATTTTCTCGGGGTCACTCAGCTTTCGTTATCTGGTGCGTACCGTTCTCAAGGGGAACCAGGTACAGAAACACGAAATAATGCTTCGCGAAGCGGGCAGGGTACGCTCAGTAGAGACAGGACCTGACGGATACCTGTACATTGGTGTGGAAAATCCCGGTGTGATATTTCGGCTTATTCCGGTAGACGAAGGGAAATAGTGGTTAGTGGTTAGTCGTTAGTGGTTAGTGATTAGTGGTTAGTCGTTAGTGGTTAGTGGTTAGTCGTTAGTGGTTAGTGATTAGCTCTTTATGTAACCAACACTAATAACTAATTACAAATGACTATTGACTAATTACTAAATCACTAATGACTAATTCACTAATGACTAAAATACTAATGACTTATTTTTTATCCTGCCACCTTAATACCCCTAACCGGAAGATAGCCCGGGAAGCAGCCATTCCGTTGGGATTACATCCTGGTTTACCTTCGGGAATGGGCACGCCCAGTTTTTGATAGTGTTCTTCCCAGCCTTTATGAAAAACACCGGTTTCGGGATCTTTAAAGGTCATAGGCGCCAACGAAAAGACAGAATCGGGAGCAAAAGCCCACCAGATGAGTTCACTGCAATAGTAGCCCGAATCCTCAATAACATATGTTCTATTATAGGGCTGACCAAGCACAGAATTGACGCGTCTGACCGCTTCTTCAATGCTTCCTTTAAATTCATCTTTTAATCGAAAAGCTACAACATGGCGTTTTCGCCCTTTATCATCCACCAAAAAAGAATCTAACGGCTGTTTGCAGACCCCCAATTTATCATCGGCATGGATTACATAAATTGAATCCCCGACGATTTCGACCATCCCCACATGGGTAAAATGGTCGCCCTCCCCTTGATTGGTCACGGCATCAATAGCATCGGAAAGCTCTGATGCCGCTTTTCCCATGAAAAGCAGATCACCTGTTTGTAGGCTATTTTTATCAAAGGATTGACATCCCACAGCAGTTGCAGCCAGCAGTAAAAGAAAAATATGAATAAATTTTGACATAACAATTTAAAGAAAATCTTCCCTGGCAGGATTAAAAACATCAACCAGTGTTCCTTTTTCCAGACAAACGACACCATGCAATTGGTCAGGTTCCACATAAAAAGCATCGCCGGCTTCCAAAATTTGGGTTTCATCACCAATGGTGACTTCAAATACTCCCGAAACCACATATGATGTTTGACGATGCGGATGCCGGTGCGCCTCACCAATGGCACCTTTTTCAAAGTTTACCTGAACCATCATGATATCCGTGTCATGACCTAAAATACGTCGGGACACCCCTTTTCCCAGAGGTTCGACAGGTATATCTTTGTATTTAAAAAACATTTGCAAGAAGCTTTTAAAATTAAATCAATATATAAATCTTCACTATAAAACCATTTCAATATTACAATGCAAGAATGGCAGAGACAACGGTGAAAATGCCGGTAAACACATTGACAAGGATTACCACTCTTTTGAATTTTTCGGCATTGACCAAAGCAGCCAATCGGTTTCCGAGCGAAGCACCTACCAACAACAAAGGGGTATAGTACAAAGCCAGTTTCAGTGAGTCGGGCGGAATTAACTTTTCCACATAAAGGGCACCCAGGGCAAAAAATGAACTAAAGGTACTAAACCAGGCAAAAACACCCCGAAAGAGCTCTTTGCTGTAGTTCTTTCTATTCATGGCAATAACCAGTGGCGGTCCGCCCAACGATATACTACCCGATAAAATACCACTTAAAAAACCGGCAAATACAATCGGTTTATCCAAATAACGTTTCGCAATAGGAATTCCGGATAACATCTTTAAAGAGACAAAGACCAAAACCGCTCCTATAATAATCCGCAAAACTTCCTCATTCAAATAATCCAACAGATAGATGCCCAGAGGGATACCCCCTAAACTCGCTAAAAACATCGGAATGAAATATTTCCAGGAGATACGTTCCCGTATCTTAAGAAGTAACATAACACTCGAAACCAGATTAAATATGGTCATGGCCGGCACCAATACCTTTATTGGATAAATCATCGACAGAAATGGTATAGCTATCAAGGCAAAACCAAAACCGGTCATCCCTTTCAATAGTGATGACATCAGTATCACCACCCCACTTAATACTAACAATAGTGCTGTAAGTTCACTCATCTTTCTATCCCTGTATACCGATTAATATATTTGGCCTAAAAATAATTTAAGTTACTGACTTCAAGAGCTGAGAACCCTAGCTCGCCTCTCCTATGTCAATATAGTTTTCTGAAACCATCAATAAAAATGCTTATCCCCTCTTCCCTCTGTGGATGCGCTAAATCTCTCCTCTTTTATGACCGGGATTTTCAAGGGCCCTTCCAGAGCGTCAAAAGTAAAAATTATTTCTTCAAAAAACATACCCAAAGAAGCTATTTAACAGTAATTTGCAAGCACATCAATTTTAACATAAAAAATAATTTACACAAAAAGTTATGACCTATCCCATAAAAAATCAAGAAAATCAAACCATTGCATTAAAAATCAACATTATACAACCATCGAATTAACATTTTATTTCAGGCACGATGCTCCAACAAATTATTAAAAAAAATCAATTAATTCTTCCTCTTCATAAGTAAAATGACAATTTTTATTACATTTGCACACCTCAAAAGTCAAAACCTCTAACAATTTAATTTATGAACGATTCAAGAGTCCTCAAGTACGTTGAGGATTTTATGGCCAATGTTAAAGCCAAAAATCCCAACGAACCCGAGTTTCATCAGGCTGTATATGAAGTAGTTGACAGTCTTGCTGCTTTTATTTTGGAAAATCCTGTTTTCATAAAAAACAAAATCCTGGAAAGGATGACCGAACCGGAGCGAATCATCAGCTTTCGTGTACCGTGGATCGACGATCAGGGGGAGATACAGATCAACAGGGGTTATCGTGTACAAATGAATAGTGCCATTGGCCCATATAAGGGGGGCTTAAGGTTTCACCCATCGGTCAATCAGAGCATATTAAAGTTTTTGGCCTTTGAACAGGTACTAAAGAATAGTTTAACCTCTCTGCCTATGGGAGGCGGGAAAGGAGGGTCAGACTTTAATCCTAAGGGGAAGTCGGATCAGGAAGTCATGAAGTTTTGTCAGTCATTTGTGACTGAACTGGAGCGCCACGTAGGCCCTAACACGGATATTCCTGCGGGAGATATTGGTGTTGGCGGCCGAGAGATTGGCTATATTTTCGGACAATATAAACGATTGTCCAATGCCTTTCAGGGCACCTTTACCGGAAAAGGATTGGAATGGGGCGGCAGTCCGCTTCGACCGGAAGCCACAGGCTATGGTGCGGTCTATTTTGCTCAGGAGATGCTGGCCACCAGAGGTGAAAAGATCAATGGAAAAACGGTAGTGATCAGTGGTTCGGGCAATGTGGCTCAATATGCGGTAGAAAAAGTGCTTCAACTGGGGGGCAAGCCTGTTACCTTGTCCGATTCAAATGGATACATTTATGATCCGAACGGAATTGACCAGGAAAAACTGGAATATGTCAAACTACTGAAGAATGCCATTCGCGGGCGCATTAGAGAATATGCAGAGAAATATCCGGATGTGGAATATTATGAGGACGAAACACCGTGGAAAGTAAAATGTGACATAGCCATACCTGCGGCCACCCAAAATGAGCTGAACGGCGAGGATGCCCAAACATTGGTTGAAAATGGATGTATATGCGTTTCAGAAGGAGCCAATATGCCATCCACACCGGAAGCCATCGATATTTTCCATAAAAATAAAATACTTTTTGGTCCGGGTAAAGCAGCCAATGCCGGCGGAGTAGCCGTATCAGGTCTGGAAATGACCCAGAATTCGATACGTTTAACCTGGACGCGTGAAGAAGTAGATCAAAAACTAAAATCAATAATGAAAAATATTCACGCCACTTGTGTCAAATATGGACGCGAAGAAGGCAATTACATTAATTATGTGAAAGGTGCCAACATCAGTGGTTTCATAAAAGTAGCCAATGCCATGTTAGCCCAGGGTGTGGTTTAATCTAAAAATAGTCATTAGTGGTTAGTCATTAGTGGTTAGTCATTAGTGATTAGTCATTAGTCAACAGTCATTAGTGGTTAGTGTCGAAAAACTAATGACTAACGACTAACCACTATTGACTATTTTTAAGAACCAATAGTTCAATAAAATAAGTAAATTTCATACTGATGTAAACCCTTCCCCAAAATCTAAAGGGTGTCTAAAAAATCAACAATGCTATATTGATCATATTTAATTGTGTTCTTTATTGGTTATTGTTCTACAGGATCTTCATAATCAGTTCATTTTAGACATCTTTTTTTTATTATCCATCAATTGGAGTGACGATTAACCTCACCTCCCCCCGATTCATTAATCCGCACAGCATTGGGAGAACCATAATAATCAACATCGGCACCACCGCTGGCCGAAGCTTCAATCTCTTGTTCCGCAAACACAACCACATCGGCGCCACCCGAGGCAACAGCCTTAACCCGTTGAGCAATCAATTTACGAGCCATGATGTCGGAACCACCACTGGCACGAGCTTCAACATTATCTGCTTCTCCCTCAACCCAAATATCAGCCCCACCGCTGGCATTAAAAATAATATCTTTAGCTTTGAGGCTTATATTAATATCGGCACCTCCCGAAGCTGTTACCACCAAACTTTCACCATTTATTTCTCCAATACATTTTATATTTGAACCAGCCGATGCTATCAGTTTTTGGATATCATTGGTAGTAACATAAACCTTAGCTTCCTTAAAGTTAAAAGCCCACGAAAGAAAATTGGAATCAAAATAAATATTCAACCTATTTCCCTTGACTTCAGTTTTTATCTTATTTAAAATATCATCATCTCCTTCCACAAAAATCTCAGTTGGCTCTCCCTGACTAATAATTAAATCAATGCCGGAGGAAACAGCAATTTCATTAAATTGCCCGTTTACCGCTCGTTTTTCACGATTATCTGCATATCCTTCAAAGCCAAAAGCAATGACGAACAGACCAAGTAGTCCGATGAATTTAAAAGATGTAATCCTCATGTTTGAAATATTTTTAAAATCTGATTGAATAAAACTTAATGGTTAAGACGCCTAAAATACCGATTTAGTTACAGGGCATTCACATATACTTTTTTTCTACCGGGATATTGATTTAAAGCTCCGAGCAAAAGCAATGTAAATCAAAATATCATGATATTCAATCATTCGCATAAAATTTATCCGGGTTATTGTAGGAATGAAACGAGCATGGGAAAAAGGTTTTCCACAATAAGAACATGTATAAAAACTAAGGCAGAAGTGCACAGGCAGAAGGCAGAAGAAGAAATTTTAATTAGGTATGCGGTACTTTTAACAATTGTTTATATTTTCGCCCCCGGAAAAATTTATTAAAACAATCCAAATTTTAAGTAGTTAGTCAATAGCCATCAGATTTGGTTACCTAAAGAACTATGAACTAATGACTAATTTTCCATCCGGTCAATAAATTATGTAAATTATATACTGATGAAACAACCTTCAACATTATCATTTCCCAAAAAAATTATTATAGGGGTTCAGTTTTTATTTGTAGCCTTTGGTGCCACAGTATTGGTTCCGCTACTGGTAGGTATTAATCCCTCCATAGCGTTGTTCACGGCAGGCATAGGAACGTTACTTTTTCATTTAATCACCAAAGGAAAAGTTCCGGTATTTTTAGGGAGTAGTTTTGCATTTATAGCACCCATCATAGAGGCTACCCGGCTGTTTGGCTATGCCGGCATGCTCTCAGGCATAATAGCTGTAGGTTTGGTATATAGCATAATGTCGGCGATAGTAAAATGGCGAGGCCTGGCAATTATAGATAAAGTATTTCCATCAATAGTTGTAGGTCCGGTAATAATGGTCATAGGGTTGTCACTGGCTCCGGTAGGGGTAGACATGGCCAAGGAAAACTGGCTTTTAGCGCTGATATCTTTAGCCACCGCCATAATAATTGTTGTATTTACCAAAGGGATGATAAAACTAATCCCTATATTTATGGGAATATTGACAGGCTATATAGTTGCTGTCGTAATTGGAGAAGTTGATTTTACCCCCATTCAGGAAGCTGCATGGTTGTCGCTTCCGGATTTTCAGATACCACACTTCAGCTGGGGGGCCATAATCTATATGATACCCGTAGCCATAGCACCGCTAATCGAACATATAGGTGACATGTATGCAGTAGGTGCTGTGGCCGACAAAAACTTCGTTAAAGAGCCCGGATTGCACCGTACCATGTTGGGTGACGGATTGGCCACCGCCCTTGCCGGAAGTATGGGTAGTGTTCCCAACACCACTTATTCGGAAGTTACGGGCGCCATATCGCTTACCAAAGTAGCGGATCCGTTTGTATTAAGGATTTCGGCCATCACAGCCATTTTGTTTTCGGTATTGGGGAAAATAAGTGGTTTTTTGGAATCTATTCCCGGAGCCGTGTTAGGAGGCATTATGCTTTTGTTATTTGGAACCATTGCATCGGTTGGTATTAAAACGCTCATCGATTCAAAAACCAATCTCAACAAAACACGGAACCAGGTCATAATATCGGTCATCCTGACCGTTGGCGTAGGTGGCGCCATTATTCAGTTTGGCAATTTTTCACTGGCAGGGATAGGCTTGTCGGCTGTCACAGGAGTTATCCTCAATTTAATCTTGCCGGATAAATCAAAACCCATAAAAATAAAAAAGTAACTAACAGAAAAACAATCTCTTTTATTAATTGTTATATACATACAGATTTAACGGTTTAGGAGTGGCTTTTATTTTCCGGCCCGTCAAATCTTATTGGTTAATTAGGCCACAAAAGCTTATTTTTGTGGCTTTATTTTTACTACTTGAATATGTTAAAAAACATGGGCCGAAAAGCGGCCATTATTTATGGAAATGATTCCATTAGTTATAGCGGTTTACTAAAACACATTGGTCAATATGCCGCTTCTTTCAAAATAGAGAAAAGTGGAACCGCCGCACTCTTTTTTGAGAACCGACCGGAATGGGTATACTCATTTTACGCCATTTGGAAAAATCAGGGGATACCCGTTCCCATTGATCATCTGGCCACTGCCGATGAAGTAGCCTATATTCTTAACGACTGTCGTCCCGAGATTGTTTTTACTTCCAAAAACAACCGCGAAACTCTGCTTAAAGCTATTGAAATAGCCGGCCTGACCACGCAAATCATCGATGTTGATTCCCTTTCGAATGAAAATCGGTCTGGCGCCCCCCAATACCATTTTCCCAAACCGGAAGCAACAGATACTGCAGTAATAATATACACATCGGGGACAACAGGCAGTCCCAAAGGGGTCATGCTTTCATTTGATAACCTTCTGGCCAATATTGAGGGAGTAGCTCATAAAATTAAAATCTACTCGCACGAAACCAGAACCATGATGCTTCTACCGTTGCATCATATTTTCCCTTTAATGGGCACGATGATTATTCCCCTTTATGTAGGAGGCACTATATCCATATGCCCCTCCATGGCATCAGAAGAAATTTTAAGCACCCTTCGAAACAGCAAAATAAATCTGCTGATAGGTGTACCACGACTGTATTCTGCCATTGGCAAAGGGATACGAGACAAAATCGATGCAAATAAAATTGCTAAATTTCTATTTCGGTTGTCTTCCAAAATAAACAACAAACGGTTTTCTCGTCTAATTTTTTCTTCCCTTCATAAAAAAATGGGTGGCGCATTGACCTATCTTGTTTCAGGAGGAGCAGCCTTAGACCCGGAAGTAGCCCAAGTCTTTAAGACATTGGGGTTTGAAGTACTGGAAGGTTATGGGATGACGGAGTCGGCCCCTATGATAACCTTTACCCGACCGGGTCGATTTAAAAGTGGTTCACCCGGTGAAGCCCTTCCCGGAACCAAAATAGAAATCATTGATGGTGAGATAACGGCCTCGGGCCGACAGATTATGAAGGGTTACTACAACCGTCCGGAAGAAACCGCAGAAGTATTAAAAGATGGTCGTCTCCATACCGGCGATTTGGGTTACCTTTCTGAAGAGGGTTTCTTATTTATTACCGGGCGAAAAAAGGAAATCATCGTTCTCTCCAACGGGAAAAATGTCAATCCTGCCGGGTTGGAACAAAAAATTGAGACCTCGCCCTTAGTACGCGAATGCGGGGTTTTCTTTAAAGATGATATGCTTCAGGCGATTATCGTTCCCGAGAAAAGTGCATTAATGGAAGCCGGCGAAACTGATAATCTAGAAGATATTATCCGGTGGGAAGTCATTGATACCTACAACAAGGAAGTATCTTCCTATAAAAAAATTATGCGCTTTTATCTTACCGATCAGGAATTACCCCGAACACGCCTTTCGAAACTGCAACGCTATAAACTAAAAGATTTAGTCAGGGATACCGGTGAAACCCGGGAAAAAACTTCTGCCCCGGAATTTGAAGAATACAAAATGATAGCCTCCTATCTTTCAAAAGAGAAGAACCGGACAGTATCACCACATCACCATATAGAGATGGACCTCGGCCTTGATTCGTTGGATAAAGTGGCCTTTCAAACCTATTTGGACCAGACCTTCGGTGTGAAGATGGAACCCACCGAGATGCTTAAATTTAACAATATACTATTGTTATCTGAACATATAAGGACCGTTAAAACCAAGATAACCGAACAGAAAATTAACTGGAAGGAAATTCTGAAGGAAAAAGTTCATATTAATCTTCCCAAAACATGGATTACCGGGAGTCTGTTTGTGCGTTTATCTAAATTTTTCTTTCATATCTACTTCCGATTTCGTGCCAAAGGGGTTAAGAATATTCCGGAAGGTCCGTGTATCATTACGCCGAACCATCAAAGTTTTTTCGACGGGCTATTCGTGGCATCTTATCTGAAGTCCAGGCAATTACGGAAGACCTACTTTTATGCCAAGGAAAAGCACATCAGACAACGATGGCTGAAGTTTCTGGCCAACAGAAACAACATCATCATTATGGATCTGAATAAAGACCTCAAAACATCGATCCAGAAAATGGCTGAAGTGCTCAAACGAAATAGAAACCTTATCATCTTTCCGGAAGGAACAAGAAGTAAATCAGGACATTTGGGCCCCTTCAAAAAAACCTTTGCCATATTAAGCAGGGAACTAAACGTTCCGATTGTCCCCGTATCCATTAAAGGAGCCCACAAAGCCCTGCCTAAAGGAAGCAAATTTCCCAAACCGTTCAAAAAAGTGGACGTTGAATTCCTTGAGCCTATATATCCGGGAAAAGAAAGCTACGAAACATTAACCGTTAAAGTAAAAAACAAAATTCAGTATAAAATCAATGAACCCGGCTTTCCCCGTTAAAATTACTTACTAAAAACAAATCACTAACAACAAACGAATTAAGCAAATTTAACTTATGTGAAACGGCTTTGAAAGCTTTGCATTTAGGGTAAATCTTACTAACTTTTGGACTTCCGGGAAAGAATAATCGTTGCACATTTAATTTGCCGGGAGACTCAAAATGTTTAACCAGTAATAATAATCAAAGCAATATGAAAAAAGCCGCTATATTTATTGCACCGGGGTTTGAAGAAGTAGAAGCCCTTACCCCGGCAGATGCACTGGTACGAGCAGGAGCCGATGTAGAGCTGATATCTATTACCGAAGAAAAAAACGTTACCAGCTCTCACGGTGTCACCATTGTATGTGATAGAGTTTTTCAAGGGAAACCCATCGAAGAAAAGGATATTCTTATTCTTCCGGGAGGCATGCCCGGTACCAAAAATTTGCAAGCTTACGAACCACTAACTCAACTTTTAAAAGATTACCATAATCGAAAAAAGTGGATCGGTGCCATTTGCGCTGCCCCCATGATTCTTGGAGAACTGGGATTTCTAAAAGGTCGTAAGGCAACCTGCTATCCGGGCTACGAACACCATTTGAAAGATGCACATCATTATCCTGTACCGGCCATCACCGATGGTCACATCATAACAGGTCGTGGTGTTGGTGCTGCCATGGAGTTCGCCATTGAAATAGCAGGTAATCTGCTGGGAGCTCAAAAAGCTTCAGAATTACGGAATAAAATGGTGGTTCCCCCACTGGCAGACCATTATTAATCATGCCAATTAAACCGGTTATTTATTGGTTTCGGAATGACCTTCGTCTGCACGACAACCCTGCCCAGTATCATGCCGTTCAATCTGGACGACCGGTAATTCCTGTGTTTATTTTTGATAACACCCGGGATCAGGAATTCCCGGGTTTGATTAATCGTCAGCGGGCAGAACCAAACCCTCTCCGGAAATATTTTTAATCACATTTTCCGGCTTTCCATAATAATAAATCCGGCCGTTGCCTACAATCAATGTTTCCAGCAAACCTGACACTCTGCAAAAAACCAACCCGGAACCGTAAAGACGCACATCACCATCGGTCATCATCAATTCCCGGGCAGAAATTTTTCCGGAACCTTCGAGTACAACGTTCCCATTGCCGGCCAAACCGTTTATATACAGATTGCCGGATCCCACCTGATGAACCAGCAATTGGCCGAAGTTACCATTGAGTTGTAAATTAGTACTACCTTCGGCAAACACGTTAAATTCTTTGCAATCAATATAAGCTCCCTTAACCTGAGAAACATCATAAACATTAATGTCCAATTGTGGCGATTGAATGGTATCGATGATAACTTTTCCACCGTTTAAAACTTCAATTAACGACAATTCGGAAGCAACAGTCAGAAAAATTTGAACCGACTTTCGAGAAATAATGGAAAAATTATTTTTTTCACTAATTTCCAAGATGCCATTATTTACTTCCGTCACAATGTAAGTCATTAAATTGGAGTCGGTCTCAATTACCAGGTCATTGGCTAACGATTGGCTAATATGCAACTCGAAACCGGCATCTAAATAAATCCCCTGAAAATTACCAATTTCGTTTGCCCTGCTCTCTGTTTTTAAGTTACCATCCCCCACAATATCGACATTAAAGATTTCATCGCACGAGGTAAAAATGCTCAACAGCAACAGCAAAACGAAATATAATACACCTGGTTTCATTAGTATATAATTTATTTAATTCATTGGTCTGATGGAACTCTCATGACCAAAGAGTTTAAAGTGAATAGTTTTTTGTTGTCGGATGTTTTAGTTACAATAATCACCTACAGCCTAACGGCCTATTGGCCTAATAGCCTAATTTGGCCATGCTCGTTTCATCCGTATAAAATTTACTTACTTCATTGATATATTGTTTCTTATAAGCAGCCATTAGTGGTTAGTTAATTGTCTATCTTACCAAACTCTTCAAGCCATTCAATCTCATCATCTAACAACAAAATAACCTATTGGCCTATTGACCTAATGGCCTATCGGCCTTTTCTGCCTGTGCACTTCTGCCTCTAAGTTTTATACATGTTCTTTTTGCGCCAAACCATTTTGGTCATGCTGGTTTTGTTCTTTAAAATAACCATTAATTCGATACATTACAAATCCGACCCATTCTCTAAAGAGAATTTCCCATGATTCCAGGGTTCCGGCAGATGGGATAACATAATCATTCCATTGTAAAGGTCTGACGCCTGACAGGGGGTCGGCAGGATAAGTCTCTACCTGAAATCCCTGACTTTTAAAACACCTGGCAGCACGAGGCATATGAAATGCCGATGTTACCAAAATTATCTTTTTTGACATACCTCTTCTCGTAAACAATTCCGAGGTTTTAACCGCATTTTCATAGGTATTTCGGGATTTTGCCTCCACTAAAATCCGCTCATCCATAACTTTAATATCCTCCAAATAATCTACCAATAACAATCCCTCAGAACGCTGCTTGTCGAATAAAGTTCCCTTTCCACCGGAAATAACCATTGTATCGGCAACACCTGTTTGTAATAACCATAAAGCCTGCCACAACCGATCAGAACTTTGCATAAATCGGGGCAAACCATTACTTCTGTTCTCTGAAGCCATCCCCCCCAGGACCACAACCGTACGACAGGAAGCGTCGAGAGAGGTCACTGACTTTTGAGGCGTCTCCCATAACGACGCAACAAAATGAAATATAGCACCATTTGAAAAAATCAATAGTAATGCCATTGCCAAGGTAAACAGTGAACGCCTCAACTTTTTCTTATAAACTATGGATAAAAATAACAGTATAATAATCCATATTAAGGGGGATAAAAAGACACTTAATAACCTGGATAAGATAAAAAACATAGGTTTAGATTTATGGTACTGTTTATTTCATGGTTATCTCCATCTATTGACTTAGTCATGAAAGATAACCAATGCATAATCGCTTCTAAAGTATTAATTTTGCCATAAACTAAAAGGAAAATATTATGGAATTTAAATCACTCATCACAACCCGCTATTCAGTAAGGAAATACAAACCTGAAAGGCTCTCAGAAGAACTGCTAAATGAGGTGTTAGAAGCCGGTCGTATGGCTCCTACAGCAGTAAACTATCAACCATTTGTATTTATTGTCATCAATGACCCGGAAAAACTCAAAGCGTTGTATGAAGCATATCCCCGCGAGTGGTTTGCCAAAGCGCCTCAAGTTATAGTAATTTGTAGCGACCACTCGGCTTCATGGAAAAGAGGTCACGATGGGAAAGACCATGCCGATATTGACGTAGCCATTGCAACGGACCATATGACGCTTCGGGCCACGGAACTGGGTCTTGGCACCTGTTGGGTATGTAATTTTGATCCGGGCAAAGTATCAAAAGCACTCAACCTCCCCGGGCACATAGAACCGACAGTGTTATTGCCGATTGGTCGTCCCGAAGAGGTTGAAGCACCCATTAAAAAGAGAAAACCGCTTTCTGAACTGGTTAGGTTTAACGGATATTAATACCCACGCCGGCAGTCAACACCGAATAATCGCCTACCGTATAATCGGCATGAATGGCCAGAAAACCAAGACGGAGACGTAAACCGGCGTTAAAATCAAAACCCGATGTCTTGTAATTCAATGAAAAAGGATCTAGTTCTTCGGACAAATCCTTAACATAATATGTGCCCTTCACATCAAAATCACTGTTGGTAGAGCCATAGCCCATCCCGGTATAAATCGCCACTACCGGGAAATTGGCTCCCAACAACAGCCGGGTGGTAAAAGCACCCGATGAAATGCCCAGTTCACCATCTGTTACAGTTACTTGCTCACTGCTTTCAATGCCGTAAGAAGAATCAAATTTAGTATAACCGGCAAGCACAGACATCTGCAAAAAGGGTACTCTTTTAACAAAAGGAATATAATTTTTTAAACTGTGTTTCACTCCAAAGCCCAGCACGCTCACTTCGCCGGCATCACCGAAATCCATGGAAGGAACCACTCGTGCCATAATTTCGGTATTAAAGGGCAGCCCCACAGCGGCCTGTACCATAGGTATGGGAAGTTTGTCATTGCCCGAACCGTTAGGCAGCTCAAAGCTTACAAAATCACCGGTGCCATCAGGTGAAATTGAAGGCCGGGTATCCATCTCCCCGGCAATGGTTGGGGCAATGCCGTCGCCACTAACATTAACTCCCTCCATCCCCAGGCTATTTACATCGAAAGTTTTAGCAGAAGCAGGTGCCACAGCATTCATCACACTCACAGTAAGGTCAAATCCCCCAAATTTATGAACCTTAGCACTATTGTACCATCCGGCATTGAGGGCGGTACCAAGCATTTCTCCATAAGGCCGTAAATAAGCTTTGGTTAATATCTCGGCATTTTGTTGTCCAGCCTGAAAAAAATCTCTCAATGCTTCCTGTGAAAAACCAATATGGCTGATCATCAGGACAGAAAAAACAATAAAACACTTTTTTAAATTCATGTGATCCAAGTTTTGGTTAATTCCTCTATTAATCTAAACTCTATCTAAATATAATCACTGTTTTTGCAAAAGACGTCGGGCCATTGTTAAACTAATTCTCCGATTTCCTTCAAAAGCAACGATAAAACCATAAATTCCTTCTTCCTTCATTTTCCGGATTGCCGCTCCGGTAGTATTAAACCGTCCGGCCGAAAATTTGTACCATACACCATCCTTAACTTCAATCACAGGTAAAGGTCCGCTATAAATATCTTTTACTTGTTGATTGTTAACCTTTTTTTTGGTAGCCAAAAACTGGATGGAAAAATATATACCGGGTTCTTTGTTTCCGACTTCCTTCTCTTTGTTTTGCAAAATGTTTTTTTCTACGTTACCTAAACTATTCGGTTTCACATTTTTTAAAGTTTCTGAAACTATTTCAGGCTTTTCTGGTTCATCATCAGCCTCATCAACGTCACTATTATCCTTCACTTCTGCAACGGGCTTTTCCTTTTCATCAGTCTGGTCATTCTTTTCCGGCACCATTAAGGCAGTCAAATCCTGCAATGCTTTCGACTCTATTCTGTAGGCTTCTTCAGCAAAGCTCAAGGGCGATTGGCCGGGAAGCATACTTACCCCCCTCTCCCTTATAACGTAACCTTGCCGAAATTGGTACTTCACTTCATCTTCAATTTCTTTAAATTTGGTCGGATACTCCTTTTGCATGTACTTTTTCAATATTCGTAACTGCATTTTATTGGCATCTTCATAGTAAGTAGAAGCTTTCAGTTGAAGCCTGTACATCCGCTCCTCCATTTGAGCCAGGCGCATTGGCTTTTCATCAGCCGAAGATTTTAGTTCGTCTATCTCCTCTTTCAGGCGGTCTGATTTCATATAAAAATATTCCCCTTGCCTGATTTTCTTTTCGACCTTTTTAAGCTTTTTCCCGTACTTCAAATACACGTCATCTGCCGAAAGCAAAAAAACAGAGTCTTGCTGACCCCATAAATTTCCAACTAAAAATATCGACAAAAAAAATACTATAGCAAACAATTTCTTTTTCATGGCCCCGGTAATTATTCCATCTTATATAGCAATTAAACAGCCATTTTGTTTGCTTTTTCAAAAATCTCTTCGCCATAAAATATAAAACCAATCAAAATCATTCCACATTCAAAAAACGAATGGTACTTTTGGCCATTCTGAAAATTTTGGCAATTCTATAACTTAAAATATGTTTCAATAAATTTTTCCAACCATGAGACTAAACCTATTAACTTTGTTGCTGTTTTTCATTATTACAGCAAATTATTCATGTAAAAACAAGACAAATATGAATGACAACAATCCTCTATTGCAACCATTTAATACGCCGCACCAAACGGCACCTTTCGATAAGATAAGTGAAGACCATTTCATGCCGGCCTTTGAACTGGCCATGAAAGAAGGCAGAGATGAAATAGCTGCAATCATAAACAATCCGGAACCGCCAACCTTCGAGAATACAATAGAAGCCCTCGAAAAATCGGGGGAACGACTTGACCGCATCAGTAACATATTTTTCAACCTCAATGCTGCCGAAACCAACGAAAAAATTCAAAGCATAGCCAGAGAAGTATCTCCAATGCTTTCTGAATATTCAAATGATATTTGGCTCAACGAAAAGCTTTTCGCAAAAGTTAAGACGGTTTATGACCAGTATCATACTTCCCCTGCACTTACGGAAGAACAACATAAGTTACTGGAAGACACCTATAAAAGTTTCACTCGCCGGGGTGCTTTGTTATCGGGTGACGAGAAAGAAAAATATCGTGAAATATCGGCCGAACTATCCAAACTTTCTCTCCAATTTGGGGAAAACGTATTAGCCGAAACCAACGATTTCAAGCTTCACATCACCAATCCCGAAGACCTGGCAGGACTACCTCAGGACGTAATTGATGCTGCTGCCCTGAAGGCAAAAAATGAAAATTTGGAAGGATGGATTTTTACGCTCCATTTTCCAAGCTATTTCCCCTTCATGAAGTTTGCCGACAACCGGGAACTTCGAAAAAAAATGTACATGGCCTACACAACAAGGGGTAATAAAGGTAACAATCGCGACAATAAAGAAATCATAAAAAAAATTGTAGCCCTGCGTCTCGAAAAAGCAAAACTACTGGGATACAATAATCACGCAGAATATGTTTTGTCGGAAAGGATGGCCAAAACGCCCGACCGCGTAAACCGTTTTTTGCAGGAACTTCTCGAAGCCTCGCTTCCTTTCGCCCAAAAAGAGGTTAAAGAAGTGGAAGATTTTGCACGTAAGACGGGATTTAAGGACACTCTGCAAAGATGGGACTTTGCTTATTATTCCGAAAAGTTAAAAACCGCCAGGTATAATATTAGTGATGAAATGACCAAACCCTACTTCCAGCTGGAAAAGGTCAAAGAAGGAATTTTCGACTTAACCAACCGCCTTTACGGAATTACTTTTAAAAGAAATTCCGACATACCGGTTTACCATGACGAAGTAGAAGCTTATGAGGCCTATGATGCCGATGGTTCATTTCTGGCTGTTTTGTATCTCGACTTCTTTCCGAGAGAAGGGAAGCAGGGAGGTGCCTGGATGACCTCATATCTTGACCAGCATATTGAAAATGGAAAGGATATACGTCCGCATATTTCGGTAGTCACCAATTTCACCCGCCCCACAGAATCAAAACCATCATTGTTAACGTTTAACGAGGTCACCACTTTTCTGCACGAATTCGGCCATGCCTTACATGGAATGTTGAGTCGCGTCACCTATGAATCGTTATCGGGGACATCGGTATTCCGTGATTTTGTAGAACTACCCTCTCAAATCATGGAAAACTGGGCCCAACAGAAAGAGTGGTTACATATGGTCGCCAAACACTACGAAACGGGAGAAACCATTCCCGATGAATTAGTTGACAAAATAGTAGCTGCGGGGAATTTCCAAAGCGGATATGCAACAGTACGTCAAATCAGTTTCGGATTGAATGATATGGCATGGCATACCCTTGAAGAACCAATCGCTACCGACGTTACCAATTTCGAAAAGTCGGCAATGCAACCCACCGAACTTTTCCCGGATGTTGAAGGAACCTGCATGAGTACTGCCTTTAGTCATATCTTTAATGGTGGCTATGCCGCCGGATATTATGGCTATAAATGGGCGGAAGTATTGGATGCACATGCCTTTCAATTGTTTAAACAAAACGGTATCTTTGATAGAAAAACAGCACAAGCCTTTCGTGAAAATATTTTGGAAAAAGGCGGCACCAAGGACCCCATGGAGCTATACATTGCATTTAGAGGTGAAGAGCCATCCATTGATGCCTTACTGATAAGATGCGGATTAAAAAATTAGGAAAAGACCGGAAGGCAGAAGCGGTAATTGAAATCGCGAAATATCTCAGGATTTTGGGCGTTTTAACAGGAACCTATCATTTAATTTGGGCCAATTCCGTTTCTGTCTTCTGCCCTTCAAACCTTAATAATATTGATGTCATGACAACGCTTCACATCAAAAATATGGTTTGCCCGCGTTGCATAATGGCGGTGAAAAAAATATTAACCGAAGCCGGACTTCATCCCATATCTGTTGAATTGGGAATTGCAGAAATCCGGGAAGAGGAGATTTCCACTGACAAGATGCAGGAAATAGACCAAAAGCTTCACGAAATAGGCTTCGAACGAATTGAAAACCGTGATAAGCAACTGGTTGATAACATAAAAACACTCATCATCAAACAAATTCATCATCAAAGCCCGGAACAGGGCTTTAACTGGTCGTCGTGGCTCGCTCAACAAATCAATCACGATTACCGATTTATTAGTCAACTCTTTTCGGGGATGGAAGGAATTACCATCGAGCAGTTTATCATCAAGCAAAAGATTGAAAAAGTTAAAGAACTCATCGCATACGGCGAAATGAACTTTTCTGAAATTGCCTACGCACTAGGATATAGCAGTCCGGCTCATATGTCCAATCAATTCAAAAAAATTACTGGGATGACCCCTCGCCAATTCAAACAATTACGTAAACCCCAAAGAAACAGCATTGATAGTATTTAGTCATTAGTGAATTAGTGATTAGTGATTTAGTGATTAGTGATTTAGTCATTAGTGGTTACTCCTTAAATCCGGCGTGTAAGTATTTCCGAAAATAATGCAAAAAATAAGAAGGATGCTAAGTTACCTTTGTAACAAAAGGTATCGTTATGGCATCGAAAAAACAAAAATGGTATATTTCCATCGATAGCACCAGCAGTGATGTACAAGAATCGCTAATAGCCAAAATTTTCAAGGAAGCAAATGAAATAGAGCACTGGAGTTGGGAGGTCAACAATCAACGTATTGTGGTTATCACCCAAAACCGAAAAGCCATATTGGAAATAATTGACCGCTTAAAAAAAGCCGGTTTAAAACCTTTGGTAAAAGAAAAAATACTACCCGTCGACGGCATGTCATGTGCTGCATGTGCCGGAAGTGTGGAAAGTATGTTGCAATCACTGCCCGGCATAATCGAGGCCAATGTAAACCTGGCGGGAAATAGCGTACATGTCACCTGGCTGCCGGAAAATATCGATGTATACCAAATGCAAAAATCCATACGTTCAATCGGTTATAACCTGATAGTGGATGATGATGAAAATAGTGAGCAGCTGCTCGAAGAATCCCGACGAAAAAAAAGCCGGCAAACTAAAATACGGTTGATATGGGCCGGATTGCTGGCCTTTCCTGTATTCCTTGTTGGTATGTTTTGGAATCACATTCCAATGGCCAATTACATTATGTGGGTTTTGACGACACCTGTTTTGTTTGTTTTTGGCCGTCATTTTTTTATAAATGCAATAAAACAGGCAAAACATGGCAGTGCCAATATGGATACCCTAGTGGCCATAAGTACCGGAATAGCTTATCTCTTTAGCTGCTTTAACACACTATTCCCGAAAGTCTGGACCACCAGAGGATTGGAGGCACATGTCTATTTTGAGGCATCGGCTGTAATCATTGTCTTTATCATGTTAGGGAAATGGCTGGAAGAACGAGCAAAAGAACGTACTTCTTCTGCCATAAAAAAACTGGCAGGCTTGCAACCCAAAACTGTAATAAAACTTCAGTCAGATGGTTCGTGGCAAGAAACAGATATCCGCGATGTTGCGACAGGCGACTGTTTGCTTGTAAAACCCGGCAACAAAATTCCTGTAGATGGCGAAGTTGTTGACGGCAACTCATTTGTGGACGAAAGTATGATAACCGGCGAGCCGATGCCGGTTGAAAAAAATAACGGAAGCAAGGTCTTTTCAGGTACCATAAATCAGTCGGGAACCTTTACTGTTAAAGCATTAAAAATCGGGAACGAAACATTACTGGCACAAATTATCAAAACTGTAAAAGAAGCACAGGCGAGTAAAGCTCCGGTTCAACAGCTTGCCGACAAAGTAGCGGGCATCTTTGTACCATCTGTCCTTTCCATAGCCTTACTTACGTTTTTAATATGGGTTATTTTCGGTGGCACCACTTATCTTTCCCAGGCTCTACTGGCAACAGTTTCGGTTCTGATAATAGCCTGTCCTTGTGCACTGGGGCTGGCAACCCCCACTGCTATTATGGTAGGCATTGGTATTGGCGCTACAAAGGGAATTCTCATTAAAAACGCTTCTGCTTTAGAAAAAGCCAGACAAATTAAAGCAATGGTTTTCGACAAAACAGGAACCATCACTGTAGGTTCACCCGAAGTTACCGACCTAAAATTAATTACCGGAACAGAAAAGGAAAACCAAGTCCTTTCATTCCTTTATTCTGTCGAAAGTCGCTCAGACCATCCCATAGCCCCGGCCATCACCAGTTATTTGAAAGAAACTAAGGAAATACAAAACTATCAAGTTTCGGATTTTCAGAACATGGCCGGGCATGGCCTCAAAGCAACAATTAAAGGTGACAAAATCCTCATCGGCAACATACAATTTATGAAGTCTCAAGGGATTGAAATCTCTCAGGAATTATATAAAGTTTCAGAAAAATGGCAAGAAAAGGCCCAAACGGTGATTTGGATGGCAATTAATAAAACGCCGGCAGCAATTGTGGCAGTATCCGACCGAATTAAAACCTCTTCCAAAAAAGCGGTTAATATATTACAAAATCTAGGCATCAAACAATATTTATTGACCGGCGACAATGAACAAACTGCCAAAGCGGTAGCTCAGGAAACCGGAATCATGCAATACCGTGCAAATGTTCTACCCGCAGACAAAGCTCAGTTTATTAAAACCCTTCAAAAACAATACAATGTTGTTGCAATGGTTGGCGACGGCATAAATGACTCGGAAGCACTGGCGCTGGCTGACGTTTCCATGGCTATGGGTAAAGGTTCGGACATCGCTATGGATGTGGCAGATTTAACCATTATGACATCAGACTTAAATAAAATACCGGAAGCCATAACACTTTCACATAAAACGGTTAGAACCATAAAACAAAATCTTTTCTGGGCTTTTTTCTATAATGTTGTTGCCATACCCATTGCTGCAGGAATCCTCTATCCTTTTACGGGATTTTTACTTAATCCGATGATTGCGGGAGCAGCTATGGCTTTCAGCTCGGTATCGGTAGTCAGTAACAGTCTTCGCTTAAAAGGTTCATTTAAAAGAAACAAGTGATAAACACCAATAAATCATTCAAAACTTTCGCAAAAATTAAACTAAAAGTAATAACCATGAAAACTCTGAAATTCAAAACAAATGTCAAGTGCAACGGATGTATTAAAGCCATCACACCTTTTCTGGAGAAATCGAACAATATCGCCCGATGGAACGTTGATTTAGAGACACCCGACCGAATTTTATCAGTTGAGACCGACGGGGATGCAGAGGAAATCATTCAATTACTTAAAGATGCCGGCTACTCTGCAGAAATAATTAATTAAGGAAAGGAACGTGACCTAAAAGATTTGTCACATTAAAGACATGTATAAACGACCCAGGCAGAAGTGCACTGGCAGAAAAGGCCGATAGGCCATTAGGCCAATAGGATATTTTGTTGTTAGATGATGAGATTGAATGGCTTGAAGAGTTTGGTAAGATAGACAATTAACTAACCACTAATGACTATTGACTAACAACTACTTTTAAGAAGCAATATATCAATAAAGTAAGTAAACTTTATACGAATGAACGAGCATGGCCAGATTAGGCTATTAGGCCAATAGGCCGTTAGGCTGTAGGTGATTATTGTAACTAAAACATCCGACAACAAAAAACTATTCACTTTAAACTCTTTGGTCATGCGAGTTCCATCAGACCAATAACTTAAAAAAATTTATACTGATGAAACGAGCATGGCGACTTAAATCACAAAAGAACATCTATTTCAAGTAATAACAAAAGACACAAAGATGAGCCATTAGCAAAATACGGTTAACCGACATATTATGAAATATTTATTCCATTTAATTTTAATTATCATCACCTTTAATGTTATGGCACAAAAAGATAGCACTGCATTTCAGTTTCAGCAATTAACACCCGAAGAAGAATATGTGATTGTACATAAAGGCACCGAACTCCCTTTTACCGGAAAATACTACCAACATGAAGAAGCAGGGATATATACCTGCAAACGTTGCGGAGCGCACCTTTACAGAAGTAACGATAAGTTTGATGCCCGTTGTGGATGGCCCAGTTTTGATGATGAAATAGAAGGGGCTGTAAAGCGAGTTCCCGATGCCGACGGACGACGTACCGAAATTATCTGTGCCAAATGCGGTGGCCATTTAGGGCATGTCTTTACAGGCGAAGGTTTCACCCCAAAAAACACTCGCCATTGTGTGAATAGTATCTCTTTAAATTTCATCCCGGCAGATTCCTTAAAAAAGGAATAATTTTCTGCCGGGATTTATCACTTGGGCTATCATTACATATCTATGCCTGCTATCCATTCCGGTAAAAAGAAGAATCAATTTACTACGATCTTAGAAATAACTAAAACAGTACCTCCCGGGCCATATAAAGTCACAACATAGATGCCTCTTTTTAACCCAGAAGTTTGAAAAATCAATCTCTCTTCAACAAATTTTTTACGTTGGTCTGATACAATTGTGCCGGTAATATCAAAAAGAACTCCTGAAAACCTAATATTTTCCTTAGTCGTTACAACAATTTGATTATCATTTTTACTATACCAAATCTTAAAAGTAGATTGGTCCATTTTCTCACTTAAAGAAATAAAATCGAAGTCCTCATTGGTTGATAAAATATTATTCCCGAAAACATCTTCTGCATGATAAAAAAACAGATCATTTTTTAGTTGCCTCAAAGCACCCTTATGTTCGTCGGATTCTATAAATTCAATGGTCTGGCCTGAAAAACAATCATCCACACCATTAATACATCCCTTCGATTTCAAAGTGACATCGTCGTATACAACATTGAAACCGAAAAGATTAACAGAAAGAACCAATAAAAACATTCCCAGGTAAAATTTCTTCATCCGCACAACTTTAAAATTTTGCCGTTAAATTAGAAAACCTTTTAAAAACCACCAAACTTAAACCATTAAAAATCAGAATTATGTTTTTACATCAGAAAGGAAAGCCTAATTTCAAAACCTTATTTATGTAACAAACGCATTGGTTGCAAAACTTAATAACCCATCAAAATATCATCACCATAAAAGGTGTCAATTACTGATGAAACCTTAAATTTGCAATAAATAAAAAATAACATGACAGTAGATTTATTTATTCCTTGTTTCATCGATCAGCTATATCCTGATACCGCCTGGAATGTGGTAAAAATTCTTGAAAAAGCGGGTGTTGAAGTAAACTATAATTCCCGGCAAACATGTTGTGGTCAACCCACATTCAATAGTGGATACTGGAAAGAATCAAGAAAAATAGCCCAAAAGTTTATCCGCGATTTTTCCAATGACCGCCCCATTGTTGTCCCTTCGGCTTCATGTGCAGGATATATCCGCAATCACTACCCTAAATTATTCAAAGATGACGCTTCAATGCAGGACGAAGTGAACAGGGTTTGTAAAAATGTGGTAGAATTAACCGATTTTTTAGTTAACCATTTAAAGAAAGAGAATTTTGAAGCCAGTTTTCACCATAAAGTAACCTATCACGATGCATGTTCAGCGCTTCGTGAATATGGTATCAAAGATGAACCGCGTCGGTTATTATCGCATGTAGAAGGTCTTGAATTTAAAGAATTACCTGAAAATACCACTTGCTGCGGATTTGGAGGTACATTTATGGTCAAATTCGTACCTGTTTCCACCGCAATGGTTGAACAAAAAGTTGAAAATGCCTTATCAACCGGAGCCGAATATATTGTTTCAACAGAAGCATCATGTCTACTGAACATTCAAAGTTATATCCGGAAACACGACTTACCCATAAAAACCATTCATATTGCCGATATACTGGCCAGATTCTGAACATGAACCTTAACCCAACATTACCCCATTTGTAATTGGTGTAGTTTTTTATAAACGCCACCTTTTTCTATTAATTCTACATGATTTCCAGTTTCTACAATTTCTCCATCCTGGAAAACGTAGATGCAATCGGCATTTCTAACAGTAGAGAGTCGGTGAGCTATCACTATGGATGTACGATTGGCCATCAGTTTTTCCAGGGCGTCCTGAACCAACTTTTCGGATTCGGTATCGAGTGCAGATGTGGCTTCATCCAAAATGAGTATTGGTGGATTTTTCAGAACCGCACGAGCAATACTGATACGCTGACGTTGGCCACCTGATAAACGGCTGCCACGGTCGCCAACAACTGTATCATATCCTTTCTCGGTTGCCATTATAAAATCATGCGCATTGGCAATCTTTGCGGCCTCTTCAACCTCCTCAAGAGTGGCATTTTCGACGCCGAAAGCAATATTATTAAATATTGTATCGTTGAAAAGTAGCGCATCCTGATTCACATTTCCCATTAAGTTTCGCAGGTCATGTATTTTTAACTGCCGTATATCGATTCCATCAATTAAAACGGCACCTTCCTGCACATCATAAAAACGAGGAAGCAGATCAACAAAAGTTGATTTACCGCTTCCTGATTGACCAACCAGGGCTATTGTTTTCCCTTTGGGGATATAAAGAGAAATATTTTTTAAAACAGGGGTATGATTATAAGCGAAGGTAACATTTCTATATTCTATTCCCTCTTTCAAATCATTAATGCTTTTAGCATTAGCCACTTCTTTAATCTTCACTTCGGCACTTAAAAGATTATCTATACGATCATAGGCTGCCAACCCTTTCTGAATATTGTAGAGAGCCTTTGAAAAATTCTTGGCAGGATTTATTACCTGATAAAATATCCCCAAATAGGCCAGAAAGCCGGCGGCACTAATAGTGTTTGTTTCAGTCAGAATAAGGGTACCACCAAACCAGACCAAAATAACAACAACGATAGTTCCCAAAAATTCACTCATGGGATGAGCCAGGTCTCGACGCCGCATCAATCGATCCATTATAGATCGATATTCTTCCACCTCGCCTTCAAAACGCTGATTCATTCTCTTTTCTGCATTAAAAGCTTTTACAATCCTTAGTCCGGAAAGGGTCTCTTCAATTATCCCCATTAAGTCTCCCATTTTATTTTGTCCGGATCTGGAAGTTTTTTTCAAGCTTTTCCCTACCCTTCCAATAATTAATCCGGCGAGCGGTAAAACCACCAAAACAAAAAGCGTAAGCTTTACACTGAAAATCAGCATGGCGGCAAGAAAAACAACGATAAGCACCGGATTTTTAAGGAACATATCGAGTGATGACATAATAGAATTTTCAACTTCTTGAACATCACCTGTGGAACGAGCAATGATATCCCCTTTTCGTTCATCACTAAAATATCCGTTATGCAGATCTAATATTTTACGATAAATTTGTTGTCTAAGGTCTCTTACCACACCATTTCTAATACCAATACTGGCATAAGAGGCCAAATAAGTGAAGCCTGTTTTCAAAAAAGTTCCTATTATCAAAAACACTCCTACAAACAAAAGGGACCAACCGGGTCCATAATTCGTTTTTAAAAGAGTAATATAATAGTATAAATTGTGTTTAATATCACTAAAATTGAAGCTCCATTCAACTAAAGTGAAAACCTCACTTTCCTGAGAAAGAATTATCTCCAACATAGGAATCATTAAAGCAACGGAAAAAACAGCAAATAACCCCGAAAGGAGATTAAACAGAAAGTTTAAAACCAACAAATGTTTGTAAGGCGGTAAATACCGCTTCATTATAAACCAAAAATCTCTCATTAAAAGACAATTAATTTCTTTTTCATAAAACGCCACACAACATATGGGCTGCACCCCATAAAAAAGCCGTATAAAACCAGCACCATAAAATTGTAGTGACTATTCTACGTCTATTAAACTTTATTTTAAACGATTCTTCTATCTATAACCCAAATGATGCCTTAAAAAATAAAATTTGTCAACTGCAAAAAAGTGGGAGAATCAAGGCCTGGTAACATTAATATAAATCGACACCCGTATAGTTCCCGGGCGATATCTTTTTAAGTTCTTCCTTTACTTTATCACTAACATCCAATGTATCGACAAAGCGCGCAATAGACTCTTCATTGACTTTTTCATTTGTACGAGTCAATTCTTTCAAAGCTTCATAAGGTTTAGGGAAGCCTTCTCGCCTTAAAATAGTTTGCATTGCTTCGGCTACTACAACCCAATTGTTTTCAAGGTCTTTTTCAATGGCAGTTTCATTAATTAATAATTTATCCAGACCTTTTTTCAACGATTGCATAGCCAAAATGGAATGAGCCAACGGCACACCAATATTTCTCAGCACGGTGCTATCAGTTAAGTCTCTCTGAAGTCTGGATATTGGAAGTTTAGCCGATAAATGTTCAAACAAAGCATTGGCCACACCCAAATTACCTTCGGCATTTTCAAAATCGATGGGGTTTACTTTATGTGGCATGGCACTTGAACCTACTTCACCCTTTTTAATTTTTTGCTTGAAATATTCCATCATGATATAGGACCAGAAATCACGGGCCAAATCGATCAAGATGGTATTTATTCTTTTGAAATTATCAAAGATAGCACCAAGGTTATCATAATGTGAAATTTGAGTAGTCACTTGCTCACGTTCCAGCCGAAGTTTATTTCGCACGAAACCATTGGCAAATTCGACCCAATCAATATTTGGGAAAGCCACCTTATGGGCATTAAAATTACCGGTAGCACCACCAAACTTGGCTGAACAAGGGAGCTCTTTTAATAATTGCAACTGGCGCACTAATCGCTCCACAAAAACGCGAATTTCTTTACCCAAGCGTGTTGGAGAAGCAGGCTGCCCATGCGTACGTGCCAGCATTGGAATATTTTTCCATTCCTCAGATAAGGAATCTAATTTGGCTATCAGCTCTTCCAAAAAGGGATAATATACTTCATGGACCGCATCCTTCAAAGAAAGCGGGATAGCTGTATTATTCACATCCTGAGAAGTCAAACCAAAATGAATAAACTCTTTATATTTTTGCAAACCAAGCTCGTCGAATTTTTCTTTAAGGTAGTATTCAACAGCTTTTACATCATGATTAGTTATGTTTTCAATTTCTTTTACCTTTTCGGCATCTTCTAATTTAAAGTTACGATATATGCTTCGTAGCGATTCAAAAAGATCCGAATCAAAACTTTTCAGAGGTTCCAGAGAAATTTCACATAAAGCAATAAAGTATTCAACTTCTACCAAAATCCGGTAACGGATTAGTGCATATTCCGAAAAATAAGAAGCCAAACCATCCACTTTGGACCGATAACGTCCGTCGATGGGAGATATGGCTGTGAGTAAATGAAGATCTGTCATAATTTAATCACTTTTTTGCCCTGGCAAAGGTAGGAAAAATAACTAACATGAACTGATACAAATCCAATCACGCAAATCAAAGCGACGAAATTGAATTATGATATAACATTTTATTAGTCCAAAATTTAAAATTATTACTTTTGAATTTTGCAAGACACAATAAAAAATTATTCCACATTCGACAACAAGACAAAATAGAGACAATTAAAATGTTCTATGCACGTATTCTACGATCCCGACATATTAAATAATAGTGGAATTCTCAATGAAGAAGAATCCAGGCATTGCGTAAAAGTACTTCGACATAAAGAAGGAGATTTAATAAAGGTCATCACCGGTCAGGGTGAATGTTATACCTGTACCATTATCGAAGCTTCCGTCAAAAGATGCCGACTTAAAATAGAGAGCCGGGAATCAGCAAAAAAAAGTTCCACTGTATGCCATATAGCCATTGCTCCAACCAAAAGCATTGATCGTTTCGAATGGTTTATAGAGAAAAGTACGGAGCTGGGGATTGACAAAATAACGCCAATTCTTTGCCATCAATCGGAAAGAAAACAAATTAGGTTATCAAGGCTGGAAAAGGTGATTATTTCGGCCACAAAGCAATCGCTACGTTTTTGGAAACCGTCAATAACAGAATTAACCAATTTAAAAGATTTTCTATTGGCAAATCATCCCGAAAAATTAAAATTTATTGCCTATTGTGATGAAAAGGTCGAACGTCAACCGTTATCCGCCCAATTATTGGATCGTGACAAAACCCAAAGTGTGCTAATTTTAATTGGCCCTGAAGGGGATTTTACGGAAGAAGAAGTAACGATTGCCATAGACCAAGGATTCATTCCCATTTCATTAGGTAGAAATCGGCTAAGGACCGAAACCGCTGGAATCTCGGCCTGCATGACCGTAAGACTGATGGAAAGTCTTCACAAATAGTCTTTCAGTGTATGTTCCGCAAGGTAATCTCTAATTTGCTTTGAAACATTTGGTGAAAGATCACCCATCAAACATTGGCCAAAGGGACAATGATCATGGTTCATGGGGCAAGTCTGAACAACTAAGGGCCCTTCAATAGCTTCATAAATATCTAACAGGGTAATTTCATGCGGAAGCTTTTTTAACTTAAACCCACCAGTAGGCCCTCTGTTAGAAGTTACAAACCCTTCTTTAGATAGTCGTTGCATTACTTTGGCGACATGATGACGCGAGCTTCCAATAAACTCTGCAATACGATTAACATTTAGCATCTCATTGGATCGTGCAATCAAAACCATGCTATGAAGACCGATTGAAGCAGCTTCAGTAAGAGCAAATATATTTCCCATAGAAAAAATGGCTAATGACAGGCAAGAATAAAAAAACAAAATCAACCCGTACCTCGAAAAATGGAATGCATCGCAGGTACGGGTTATAAAAAGGTGTATAACTTAAATTACTTTTAGCGCTCTAAAGCCAATGTTTTGGTTGGCAAATCACAAACTTCAGAGGGCCCGAAGTATTGAATAGGACCAGGATAAATGTACTGTGTATTCAAGGCCCAGTCATCACGATTTTCTGCAAATTTCTTAAAGGGAGCTCCGTCAAGGTTAACCAGTGCCTTCTGGATAACAGGTTTCATAACCCCATGCCTACGTTCCAGATTCATCATGCTGGTAATGGGCACACCACCAGCCAACCACTCATCGGCAGGTGCAGTCAAATTGCGCACGGAAGCCATATAACCAGTTTTTCCTTCAGCAATAAGAATAGCGGCAGCATTACCCAAAGAATAAGTATAATCGGCATCAAAATTAGAAGGAGCAGCACAACGACCCTCATAACCAAAGAAGTGGGCCTGAGCTTTAAATTTACCTTTAAATTTACCTTCTTTCTTAAGAGCTTTAACTTTAGCTTTGACCATATCGATCAACAACTTCTCAGTCTCAATCATAGAAACCTGAACGTTACCATGTGGATCCCTGTCAAGAAGTAATTGATTGGCAAAGCTATTTGGGAGTTGTGTAAAGACTTCGGCCGACTCTTTTGATAATTTTCCTGCAACAAATTCACGACGTTCCTTATTGCTTTCCAAATTATTAACTTCAGATTCAAATTTAGCCAGAAGGTCATTTAATTCCCCGATAAGAGTCTTCATAGCTGGGATGAATTCAACCAATCCTTCAGGGATAAGAACGGTACCGAAGTTTTCTCCTTTTTCGGCTCTCTTAACGACCACATCCACAATTTGATTCACAACATCATCGAGGGTCATATTTTTGGCTGCAACTTCCTCTGAAATTATGGTAACATTAGGCTGTGTTTGCAAAGCACATTCGAGTGCAATGTGTGAAGCAGACCGACCCATCAATTTGATAAAGTGATAATATTTCTTAGCAGAATTAGCATCTCTTTGGATATTACCAATGAGTTCGCTGTAAACTTTACAAGCGGTGTCGAAACCAAAAGAAGTCTCGATCATTTCGGTTTTCAGGTCACCATCAATGGTTTTTGGGACTCCAACAACCTGAATTCCTGCACCTTTGGCCATAAAATATTCTGCTAAAACTGCGGCATTGGTATTAGAATCGTCACCACCAATAATAACTAAAGCCTTTATACCAAGCTTTTTACAGTTTTCCAAGGCTTTTTCGAATTGCCATTCTTCTTCCAGTTTGGTTCTTCCGGAACCAATAATATCAAATCCTCCAGTATTGCGGTAACAATCGATGATATCAGAAGTTAATTCCTTATAAACGTTATCGGTTAAGCCACTAGGTCCTCCAAGGAAACCATATAATTGGCTGTTGCTGTTAAGCCGCTTGATTCCGTCAAATAAGCCTGAAATAACGTTATGTCCACCAGGCGCCTGACCACCAGAAAGAATAACCCCTACTTTTATAGCAGGATAATCTTTTTTTTCATCAGAAGTCTCAAAGGACAAAACAGGCAAACCATAGGTATGAGGAAACATTTTCTCAATTTCGGCCTGGTCGGCAACAGATTGAGTTTTTTCCCCTTCTACAATTTTCACGCTGCCTTTCAATGCGGCAGGAACTTTGGGAATGTATTTTTCCCTTGCAATTTGGAGTGCACTTTTTATCATATTCAAAATGATTTATTGATTTTTTATAATCAAAATGGGGTAATATTCTTACAAATTGAAGGCAAAAAGCCGGATTACTTTACACCTTCACAACTGCCTGATTTTCCAGCTGCAAATTTGAAAATATTTTTTCAGAATTGGAAACAACCTTCCTAAAAAAAGAAAAATAAAACTAAATCTAATACACTTGGCTATTTCAACAATATTTTTCAATGCCAGAAAACGAATCAAAAAATGAGCTTTTATTCCATAGATCCTATAATAAACTGGAGTTTCCTCAAAAATCCGCTGAAAAGAGACAAAACATATAGATCCTTAGGAAATTAGAAGGAAAGAAATCTGAAAAGTCATTTTAAAAAAAGATTCCTTAAAAAAATTGCGTCCATTTTACGATCTTCGCTGTTAGACTAAACTTCAGAACGCTTATGGACGCAAATTCTTTATTATTGAACCGATTCAAGATGCAATGTAATAAATTTTCAGGAACTATTACATAATAAATGAATCATTATTAATATCTCAAATAATTATTGAAATATAACTATTAATTCCTTACCTTGAATCGGGTATCTGAGTTTTGATACAAAATTAATTTTTTTAGTTCAGCAAATATAACTACTCAAAGCAATGATTCACTCCTCAAAGAATTCCAAAACTATAGGTATTCTAACTGGCGGCGGAGACGTACCCGGATTAAATCCGGCCATCCGCGCCACAACATTGAGAGCTATCCGAGAAGGGTATCGGGTAATAGGCATAAAAAACGGTTGGAAAGGCTTAATTTCCATTGACCCTTCCAAACCATTAAGTGAGCAAGAGTATTGCATTGAACTCAATGAGAATATTGTATCGCGCATTGGAAGAAGTGGGGGTACTTTTCTTCACTCCAGCCGAACGAAAGCCGATAAAGTTGCTTTCAAAGACTTACCGGAGCATTTGCAAGGGAAATATACAAAAGAACTCAACGATCTCACCTCGGAAGCACTGAAAGCTATTTCATGGCTCGGCCTCGACTATCTAATTCCAATAGGAGGCGACGACACTTTAAGCTATGCCTTTCGCTTACATAAAGAAGGTGTAAAAATAATAGCCATTCCCAAAACTATGGACGGCGATGTCCCGGGAACGGAATATTGCATTGGCTTTAGCACATGTGTTACCCGCACCATAGAACTGACCCATGCTTTGCGAACGTGCGCCGGGTCACATGAACGCTTCCTGGTATTGGAAGTGTTTGGCCGCAATGCGGGCTTTTCGGCCCTACTTCCCACATTGGGTGGTGCAGCTGATCGCTGTGTTATTCCTGAACACCCTTTTGATATGGAAAAATTAACAGAGCTAATGGTTGAAGACAGAAACAACAATCCAAGCAACTATTCAATTGTATTGGTATCGGAGGGTGCCAAGATAAAAGGCCAATCAGAGATTTTCGAAAGCCATGAAACCGATAGTTTCGGGCACAAAAAGCTTGGAGGAATTGGCGATATTGTTGCCAGTCAACTCAAAAAACTTTCTTCAAAATATAATAAAGGCAAAGAAATAAATATCATATATCAAAAACTTGGCTATCTGGTGCGATCGGGACAACCCGATGCAATGGACTCAATTGTTCCAACCGCTTATGGGAATCTGGCTTTAGACTTAATCGCCCAGGGAATATCGGGAGAAATGGTATGCATCCGTAACGGACTCTATGACCATGTTCCTATTGAAGTGGTAAAAAAAGACCCAAAAGGTGAAAGCATCAAAAAAGTCAACGTTAAAAAATTCTATGATACAAACAGATACCGTCCAATTTATGAGAATTTAATTGGCGATCCTATGCTGATTATGACACGAGGTTATTAATTTTACCGGCTTTCTATTATAATTTAACACTAACTTTTAATCCTTACACAAATCACAAGAAAATATCATCAATCAAATGATAAGACATTTACCGCTATAAAATCCTTCTTCTAACCATCAGACCATATTTTCCCGATATTATTAATAAACCAAATTCCATGTATTGTTTCTATTTTAACAACATAACTGCCCCACCCTTTTCGAATTTCGAAGGGGAAAGGAATATTTTGCGGAATAAACCCAATTGTTGAAAGTTGCTTCATCTCTTCAGCATATTCACCAAATTTGGAATAATACCTTTTTTGAGCAAAATAGATATTTCGCAATACCCACTTTACTTTTTCCACTAATTTATTGTCAAACTCAACTTCAGCATTGCCAACATAACTATCAGCAAATTGCACAAACCCCCAAGTTTCGGGTCGATGCATATTAACAACCCCCTGAGGAGACCAAACCCAATTTTCTTCACTCAATTTTTTTCCTGTAATTTTATCTTTAACTTTAACATACTTACCATGGATAACCTCTGTATGCCATTGAACACGACTAAAATTAATTCTCCATTGATCACCCACTTTGGGTTTTCGATTATTATTAATCTCGGCTAATGCATTAAAGGGAATAGCAATTTCGACATACCATCCAACATCAATGTCGGACGGATTATTCAAAGTACCATCAATAAAAACAGCGGTTTTTAATCCCTTTGTATCGAAGCCATTGATAGCCGGACCACCGTCACGATAAGGCTTAACCAACAATAAATCCCATATTGTATTAAGCGCATTAATTTCCAATTCGTAATACAAATGAGTATCTCCATCGGGATCAATAAAAACTTCAAAATCATTATCCTGATAAATAACTGCGTCTCTTTGAGTTATATAAGCATGGACATGAGGTTCTTCTAATTGAGCAGCTATATACAGGAAATTATTATCCCATAATATTTTAACCTTTGTTTCAAAAGGTGGGGCGGGAAAATTTCCACCCCTAATATCCATAAAAGGTTCAGTCCAAGGAACTAATTGCCAGGCCTCTTCATTTAATTTACCATCCACAACAATTGGTGAGCTTACTTTATAGCAAACATAGCTGCGCGGATCAAATTGAGGAATATTAATCTCTGATTTCCACAATATTAAATCATTAAAATTATTTTTCTGTGAAAAAACCAAACAATTTTGAGTTACAGAAAAATAAACGGCCCATAAACCGGCTAGAATAAGCCACCTTTTTGTCATGACCAGTACTTTAATCTCGGTTAATCCTATCTTTATGAACAAGTTTATCGTCAACATATATTTCAACGACATACCTTCCTTTAGGAAGATACCCAATATAATACTCGAAAGTACCGGATTTAAATTGATGATATTCATGTATTTCTACCGGTTCACCGTCGGACATAAACTGAACTCTTAATTTTTGAGGACTGTCAAGAAAAGCATCCAGCTCCAACCTATCCTCGGTTCGTCTAGGATAAATGAAAAAAGCATTTTGAGAGACCAAAGTATCGGGTCTGGCCTCCTCTACCGCCTCAAATGCTAAAAATTGCCCATTCCCGCAGTCACTAATAAAATGATGAAGAATATTTCCATTTAAATCGTGAAACCGCAAATATCCATAGCCATGTTTTGGTTCGGCCCAGAATTCCAGGCCATTGCCGCCTTTGTCCAACAACTCAAACTCGTAAACACCAGGTTTTAAATGCAATGTATCAGTGTAAAATGAATTTGGCTCACATTGTTCGGGCCTACGTTGATATACAGTGTCGAGATTGGAATTAACGAGAAAAAACATGTTCTCTTCAGGTCTTTTATTGGTTTTATAAGCAACAACAATATCCAGGGGAAGTTTCTTGGGAGAGTGAAATGTAGAAACCAATGTATTGTCGTGTGGCCATTGATCTATTTTTCCATTAGGTTTTAAAAGTTCAACTTCGAACAAATTTTCACCATCTTTAAAGTCAACAGGTCCAGGCAGGATAATAGTTTCTTCTTCAAAAAAGCTCAAATTCCCTTTCCATTGGTAAGTTTTGAAATCAAAACCTTGGGTGCGATACTTAATTTTTAATTTTTTTAAAGGTTGACTACCTAAATTTTTTATCCTAATAATGGGATTAAATACCGATGGGTTTCGTCTACTATAAATTTGTTTATTGGTTGGAACTTCAATGTCCTCTATGGCAACATCATATTGCTTATTGGGTGCTGTATATTCTATAAAATATGCTGTAACAACTTCTTTCCCGTCAACATTTTCTACAGAATCGACATAAGGCATCATATCGATATCAATAATATTCTCTTTATTTTCAGCTTTAATATCAAACACGTCAGGTTTCTGTAAGTCACCCGGACACCAGTGGCCACGGTCATATATCCAGGTTCCTCCCTGAGGATATAAAGGATTATTTCCACAATCTTTCCAAAGATCTCTTTTGTCAATAACTTCCCCATTAACAATCACTTTCCGCCAACGATTACAAAATTCACTGCAAAAATCAGGCTTTCCGAATCCGTGGCCTGTGTGTTGAATTCTTATACGTCCAAAATCGGCATTGTCATTAAAAGTAACTGAAACGGGTTTTAAATAATTCTCAATTGGATCATTCTTATCACCATAAGGGAATGATCCTTTATAAAGTTCAGTTAAAGCAATGGGATTGGCAATAGGTGCACCTAGATGAATTTCGAAGTTAATTGTAAGAGACCACCCTAATTTTTGTGGTTCATAGCCTGTATGTACATATTCAATTTCAACACTATCCCGAAGGAACATTGCAAAATCGGTGACATCGACCTCCCAGGTAAAGCTCCAGTCTTTGGTAAAACTACTACCATAAGGGGTAATTAAACGTCCTAACTCAATGTCTTTTGAAACTCCAGATTTCCCTCCTACTCGACGAAGATTAATAAAATCCAGGTAATCCCAGTGAGCAATCGCTGCAGAATCGGGATGGCCTAAAGTTACTTGCATTTTAATACGTCGGATATCAACATTGTTTCCAGGAAATCTTCCCCAACCCAAAAAGTAATTCTCGCCTGTTTTGACATTTGTATTAATAAATATGTGGTCATGTGTTGTAACATTAATAATGTCCTGTGGCAAAACTGTAGAGGGAGCAAAAAAGCTTAATAAAAAAAAACAACAAGAATTTATTATCGACTTCATTTTTATTCGAATTAAATTAGACTCATAAGCATGCAATTGCCCAAATACTGTAACTCTTATAATTCAACTACGATAAAACCTTACACCGTTAAAAGACGCTCAAAAATCATTTAGACAATGAAATTATTTTATAGCAGACACCTTAATAACCCAAGCATATTTTGTAGGTGGATTATTTCTCAACTTAGAAGGAATAATGACATTAAATCCTTTATCACTTGGTTCCCAATCAAGAGGCTGGTTCCATCCTAACAGGGTTACAGAAGCTCCCTCAATGGGTTGATGTGACTTTATACGAATAATTTCAGGTAACTCTTTCCCCCCTTTTTCATCCATAAAGATAAAATAAGCAGTTCCATTTTTTTGGGTCATCCCAATATTACCCTCTTTGTAAGGGGCTAAGGGTCGTGTTCCATAAATGGCCTCACTGTTTACTTTCATCCATAAACCCATCTCTTGAAGTAATTGATAAGCACCTGATTGCCAATCACCATTAGGTCTAGGCGCTATATTAAGCAATAAATTTCCTCCCTTAACAACAATATCAATCAATAAATGTATGGCCTCTTGTCCAGTCATATACTTAGCATCTGGCGTAAAAGACCAACCCCCTCCGGAAATGATACAAGATTCCCAAGGAAAAGGCAAGGGGTTCTCAGGCACCCGATTCTCTGGTGTTAAATAATTTTGATTTTTGCCATAAACCGCCCTATCCACAACGATCAACCCGGGTTGTTTTTGACGAGCTTTTTGCACCAAATCATCCATTCTGATATCCTGATTAATCACTCTTGCTTTAATAAAACCAGTTGGAGAATTTTTCAGTTTTTTTTCGTAGGCCTTCATGATCATTTCAGGCGATTTCTTAGCAACCCATCCCCCATCAAGCCAAAGAATATCGATATCACCGTAATCTGTCATCAATTCCATGATTTGGTTATGAGTAAACTGAACAAAAGCCTCCCATTTTTCTGGATAAGCAGCTGGATCATAATTTACATTACGGTCGGGAGTAGGAAAATTAGGCCACCAATAGTTTTCATTGTGCCAATCTGGCTTAGAAAAATATGCACCTACCCAAAAATTCTCGGCACGAAAAGCCTCAAATATTTCCAAAGTTATATTAGCCCTTTTATGAGCATGGAACGGACATTTATCGGATGTAATTTTATAGTCAGTAAATTTTGAATCAAACATACAAAAACCATCATGATGTTTAGTCGTAAAAATGACATATTTCATTCCCGCCTTTTTGGCTGCTTTGGCCCATTTTTCAGGTTTGAAATCTACAGGATTAAAAGTTGTAATTAAATTCTCGTATTCCTTTTTATAAGCATTATAATTTTCATACGGTCTTCTGCACCAATCTTCATCTTCTCCACAGATACTCCAGGATTCAACAATTCCCCATTGACTGTATGGTCCCCAATGCATGAGTAAACCAAACTTTAAATCCTGCCATTGCTCCAATTTTTTTAATACAAGCGTATCTGTTTCGGGAACATATCGTTCATCTTCATAAATTGCCTGACTCAGACAATCTATGCTATAGTTCACTAGTAACACTAAAAGTAGCCAATATCCATATTTCATAATAACTCTCATAGAAATTTGGAATTTATATTATCAATGTAATCCTTATGGGATTCGGCAAATTTTCTCGACCTTACCAATAATCTCATCACCGATACCGATTCTATACCCTTTAGATTCGAAGATCACCTCATGGTCAGAGTTTAAAACCAAAACATAAGGTAAATCATAATTGCCCACTTTACCATTAAACTTTATATATTCTTTCAGCAAGTTTAAATTATCAATCAAAAAAATAGATTTTTTTGGAAGTCCTTCATATTGCTTTGAATTAAAACTTTTTGACAATCTAACAGAATCGATTAATAAAGCAATATTTCCGTTCCAATTATCAAAATTACTTTTCAATCGGATAAAATCGTTCAAAAGATGCTTTGATGGTTCAAGAGAAGGATCTAACCAAACTAAAACCAACCCATTATCCTCAACCAAATCATTCAGCAAAAGATTTTGTCTGGTATCACAATTCTGGACTGTTACATCTAAATTCAATTTAACCTTTTCATATTTATTAGTCTCAATACCTGAATCAGGGAAAATTAACTTTATGAAGGAAGAATCATGTTTTTTTATGTCAAAGAAATGCAATCTTGTCTTAACCGATCCATCTGCAAGTCTTTTAACAGAGGTCAACAAATAAATGCCAGTATCCAATTCCAACTTAACAGGGAAGTCATTAAATAAGTTTGTATAACTGTAGTCCAGAGTTTTAAACTTACCTTTCACTAACTTTGCAATGGTAAAATTTTTGAAATAAGCAGGTAGTTCATCAGAATGGTTGTCCTGCTTAAAATCAAGCACAAGAGTTCCTTTTTGTGTATTATCAATTGAGCCATATTGAAGATTTACATCCAACCAATATCGTTCCGAAAAAAACTGAGGCTGATTGCGCACAAAATCAATACGTGCAGGAATTCCCAAACTTCTGGCAACAGCTACAAAAAAGATGTTAATAGAATTTTGATCGGCAACTCTCATTTCAAATACTCCTCGAGGCAATTGAGGCACATCCCAAGGATTAAGTCCATTAACAATTTTTATGCTGTCACGGATCCAGGTAAGTAAATGTCTGACGTCGTTCCTTGCCATTTCCTGGAATGAAGGGGAAAACTGCTTTTGGAAATAGCTTTTATAAACTGAAATTAACTCATTACGTATTCTGGGATTTAAAACATATTGACGGTAAATATCCCAATCGAATCCTTTGGGATTATGTGAATTATCGAAATGATCCTTTAGTACCTTAAAAGGTGTATCCCGCAAATCTTTATGTGAAATAACAGATAGCAGCGACAAGGCCTTTTCGCCATCAATGGGAGCAGCATAATTCAAAAATTGTTTCACAACCCTCCAGTTACCTCTACTCAGTTTAAATAAAAGAAATGTTTTCTTAGGATCAAGATCATATTTTCTGGCTATCTCAATTGCAGAAATAGAATCGATAAAAGTCTTTTCATAAGCCGTTCGGATGGAATCCTCTTGATGTAACCGCTTTATGTGATTACTTCGATCAACATGGCTATGATCTATAGTCTGCGACGGTGGTGGGGCATGAAATAAATAATTATACACTCTATCATTTAAAACAGGGTTTCCCAATTTTAAAACCAAAGTATCGCTATCTGCAGCATTAGAAATTTTCCAGGCAAATTTTCCCTGGTGATATGTCCAAACAAGCACATCGCCCTTACCGGTCATTAAATTACATGAACCGTAATCGTTGGCGGAAGTTGATGTCAAGGGATATAATTCCGCATAATTGGGATATTTGAACTCAACATTTGCACCTTTTACTGGTTTTCCTTAACTATCCAAAACTTTAACCATTACTCTTCTCACAGGAGCATATCGGTCCAAAACATTAATTTCAGTATAACAGTTATTGACAGAATTAATTTCCTCAGGCCCCAAAACTTCTCCATAAGTTTTATGGTGCAATAACATAGCTCTTGTGGCAGGACCTTCAAACCATCCCATATTGAGTTCCGGTTCCGGTTCACATGCTCCCATATAAAACCATTGACCATCGATCCACACTTCAACCCAAGCATGGTTATCATCGGTATGTGCCCAGCGTGGGGTATAAATTTGGCGTGCAGGAATTCCTGCTGCCCTCATTGCTGTAACGGTAAAAGTAGATTGTTCTCCGCAACGGCCGAAAGCAGTTTTTATGGTATTTAATGGAGAGCTTGTTCTATAATCAGTAGATTGATAGGTAACTTTTTCATGACACCAATGGTTAATTTCCAGGGCCGCCTCTTTCATATTAAGACCCTTAAGTCTTTTTTTTAATTCTTCAAAAAAAACTGCCCTGGCGGTATCCAGATATTCATTATTAACACGATATGGCAAAACATAATGAAGAAAAAGATCATCCGGCACCTTTTTTCCCCAAGGAAAATATTCTCTGGCCTTTAATGAATATCGCACCTGATTCAGAAAAAAATCACCATTATAATTAGCAAGATCAGACAATGGCATATAGGCAAACAAAAAACTCAAGGCTTCTTTTTCCAGAGAGGTTAAAGAGTTATTATCCAAAACTGAAAAAAGTTGTTGATACCTTCCGGCGGCAATTTCTTTTTGCATTTCCACTTTCGCCCGAAGGTTTTCACGAATAGAATCATTATTAAAAAACGACTCGTTTTTCCCACAAGCCAAAAGAAATATCGTCAAAAAAAGAATCGAAAACCAATTTTTCGCCATTGTCCGAAAATATTAATAATTACAAAATGTCAAAATGCGCAACATATCAAAAAGAATACATGAATAAATCAATTATTTTCGCACCATGGATGCCATAGGCCATCTTAATTTACAAGTTTTCTGACAAGTTTTTTTGAACTTAAAGTTTTGCCTAAAACATCAAAAATATCCTCCATAACAACCGCTAAGGCCCCATTTAAACCGACCTGTTTACCCATGTTGGAGTGTTTAATTTTCATACTTTCGCTAATCCGATGCATAGAATAAGTATTGATTGCTTGTTGTATAGGAATAGTTAAATACTGTCCGGCTTCAGCCATTTTACCCGTTAAGACGACCATTCCGGGATTAAATAGTTGAATAAGGATGGAAATACCCTTTCCCAGCTGTTCTCCAATCTCAGAAAGCAGATTAATGGAAAATTGATCTCCCTTCAGAGCAGCCGACACAACTGTCTGCAGATCAACATCCTTAATATTTTCTTTTGAATATTGAGCCATAAGAGAACTTTTACCTTTCAGAATTCCCTCTCTTGCACGTTGAACGAGAGTTGAACCGGCGGCAAGTGTTTGTAAACATCCGTTTTTACCACAAATGCATGAATCTCCATTTTCTACCATAGGGATGTGACTAAATTCACCGGCAAACCCCTCATTTCCTCGATATAACTTACCATTCAAAATCATTCCTAAGCCGATACCCCAATCCAAAAACAGGACGAGCACATCCTTTTGGTTTTGAGCAATACCAAATCTCCAAACAGCTAAAGCCACTGCCTTAGCATCATTTTCAACAAAGACAGGTAAACACAGTTGCTCTTGCAGAATACTTCTTACAGGCTTATCTCCAAAATTAAAATAAGAATAATTGAATCCTCCTGAGGAATCAACTAATCCAGGGAAACTAACACCCACCCCAACAATCTTTTGTTTGTCTATTCCGGATTTCTTAATATGGTTATGAATTCTTTCCAGAAGTTTATCCAGGGTGTGAATTTCATTGTCCATTTCCAAGGCGAAGGCCTCAATTTCCGTTACCCTTGAATTAGAACTATCAAAAATTGATAATTGGGTTTGATGAATGTTCATATCAACACTAACCACATAAAAAACATCCTTCTTTAACCCATACAATTCAGGTTTGCGGCCACCTTTGGACAATCCATACCCTTTTTTCTCAATTAACCCTTTGGACATTAGTATTCCAAGAATAGAATTTCCATTGGGAGTACTAACTTTCAAATAATTACAAATATCAGCTATAGCTTTCGGTCCCTGAAAATAAAGATACTTGAGTATTCTAATCGAAAGCTGATATTTCTTTTTTTCCAAATCAGATAATGCCTCAAACAAATAAGTATTAATCAAATAATTTTCCATAATATCAATTAAAACCATATTGCAAAGAACTAATATTTTTTCCTTTTCACAAAATCTTCTTTAATTTTTTTACTAAAGAATTTTCTTTTTTGTTATTTTTTATATATTCGCCATACGAAATTCACATAAATTTGACAGTAAGCAATCCAGTATTTCAATCACATTGCTATACAAAATTTCCAAAATTTAACACATTAAACTTAATAATTACAAAGGAAACAAACTAAAAATCTAGAAGCCAATTAAGTCGAAACTAAAAAAAGTAAAAAAACTATTTACTGCGAAAAATCTCAAATAATATTGAAATAATCCTCAAAACCAAAAGATATATGTAAATTACACAAATATATAGTTCAAAATCCCCAAAATTAATTAGGCATTCAACAATTAAATTTATAACACAAAAGATGCAACTGGAAATATGCGTTTTTTCTCTCGAAGCAGCCATAAAAGCATCTCAGTCAGGTGCTGATAGAATAGAATTATGTGCCAATCCGGCCGATGGTGGAACTACCCCCAATATAGGCTTAATCAAAGCGGCCAGAAAAATTAGCAATCTGAAAATATTCCCTATTATTCGACCAAGAGGAGGGAACTTTTGTTATAGTGACGCTGAATTCGAAATAATGAAAGAAGACATAAGATTTGCTAAAGAAAGTGGATGTGATGGAATAGCCACCGGCATTCTTAACCGAGACCATACAGTTGATGAAAAGCGCCTAAAGGAATTGGTAATTTTGGCAGAACCGTTAGAAGTAACCTTTATCCGTGCTTTTGACGTCACCCCGGATCCACAAAAAGCACTTATTTCGATAATAGAGTCCGGATGTCATCGAATTCTGACATCAGGCCAGGCGAACAGAGCAACGCAAGCTCTTCCTCTTTTGAAAAAACTTGTTAAAATAGCCGGCAACAAGATATCTATAATGGCTGGTTCAGGAATAAATCCCGAAAATGTAAAAAGCATAGTAGAACAAACAGGAGTTCAAGAGATTCATGCATCCGTCAGAACTACAATACCCAATGAAGATCCCAAGATGGATTTTTTGGGCTTTGGAAATCAGCTTAGTTGTAATGAAGAACAAATTATTAAAATGAGAAAAATTCTGGACACTTTTTAAGTATACCACTATTAGTTAATAGGCTATGGAAAAGGCAATAAATTTAGTTTTAATAATTTTATTACTACAGTGCACTGCAGTTGTTGAGCTTCAAGGTCAATCAACAAATTTCAGGGATGAAGCTTTAGATATTGAAACCAGGGCCAAAGCCCTATTAAGTGAGTTAACATTAAAGGAAAAAATTTCATTGCTAGGCTACAACAATCCGCCAGTTGAACGGCTGCAAATTCCTGCCTACAACTGGTGGAACGAAGCCCTGCATGGCGTTGCCAGGGCTGGGGAAGCCACCGTATTTCCTCAAGCCATTGCGCTGGCCGCCACATTTGACACCACGCTGGTTTATAGAATTGCGGATGCCATATCAACAGAGGCCAGGAGCAAATACAATATAAACCGTTCCAAAGGCTTTCAGAATCAATATTTAGGCATCACCTTCTGGACACCTAATATCAATATTTTCCGGGATCCCCGATGGGGGCGTGGACAGGAAACATATGGGGAAGATCCATTTCTAACGGCATCCATGGGTAAAGCTTTTGTAAAAGGGTTACAAGGATCTGAGCCCGAACGCCGACTTAAAACAGCTGCCGGCGCCAAACACTTTGCCGTACACAGTGGACCTGAAGCCGACCGGCACCATTTCAATGCTGTTGTTGACGAGAAGGACCTTAGAGAAACCTATTTGCCGGCATTTAAAGCATTAGTAGAAAATGGTGTCACGACCATCATGTGCGCGTATAACAGAGTAAATGGTGAGCCCTGCTGCACAGGCAAAACACTGTTACAAGATATACTCCGCGATGAGTGGGGCTTTAAAGGACAGGTGGTAACCGATTGCTGGGCGTTGGATGATATTTGGTTACGGCACAAAACCATTCCCACCCGGGTAGAGGTAGCTGCTGCGGCAGTAAAAGCGGGTGTTAATCTTGATTGTGCCAATATCCTTCAGGAAGATGTTCAGGATGCCATCGAAAAAAGATTACTTACTCTTGAACAAGTTGATAGTGCCCTACTACCTACCCTACAAACACAATTAAAGCTTGGATTTTACGATGATCCTTCACATTCACCTTATCGCCATTACGGGATTGACAGTGTAAACAATTCATACCATATTTCCCTTGCCAAAGAAGCTGCAGAAAAAAGCATGGTATTACTCAAAAATGACGGTATTCTACCCTTGAAAAAGGATACAATAAGTTCAATAATGGTGGTGGGAGAAAATGCCGCATCAATAAGTGCCCTAACAGGAAATTATCACGGCCTGTCGGGCAATATGGTAACCTTTGTGGAAGGGTTGGTGAAGGCCGGAGGCCCGGGAATGTCGGTACAATATGATTATGGGTGCAGTTTTGCTGACACGTCACATTTTGGGGGGATATGGGCCGCAGGTTTCACGGATGTAACCATTGCCGTAATTGGATTAAGTCCTTTGTTGGAAGGAGAACACGGCGATGCTTTTCTCTCAAATTGGGGTGGCGACAAAAAAGACCTTAGGATGCCACGTTCCCACGAAATATATCTAAAAAAATTAAGAGAAAGTCATAATCATCCCGTCATTGCAGTGGTTACGGGAGGTAGTGCACTGGATATATCAGCCATAGAGCCATATGCCGATGCCATAATATATGCCTGGTATCCTGGCGAACAGGGCGGTACCGCACTGGCCGATTTAATTTTTGGGGAAGTATCCCCTTCAGGCCGTCTGCCCATAACCTTTTATAAAGACATAAAGGATTTGCCACCTTACCACGATTATAATATGACCAACCGGACATACCGATATTTTCAAGGTGATGTATTATATCCATTTGGATATGGACTTAGCTATACGTCATTCCATTATGAATGGCTATCTAAACCATCCACAAAAGTTTCTGAAGACGATATTATATCGGTAAATATTGCAGTTACAAACACGGGGACTATGGATGCCGACGAAGTGATACAGGTCTACATTGTATACCCTGATATAGAAAGAATGCCACTACGAGAACTTAAAGGTTTCAGTCGAATACATATTAAGGCCGGACAAACCCAAAACACAGATATACAAATACCGGTTAAAAATTTAAAAAAATGGGATTCAAAAAATAACAGATGGAAGTTATACAAAGGAAAATATAAGATTCAGGTATCTCAAAATGCACTGGTACCAAAGTTAGAGTATTCCTTTAAAGTGAATTAGTTCACAAAAATAAATCCGTTTATTTCAAGCAATATTATATCGTCCAAAAACATAAAGGCCATGCAAAAACTAACAAAAGTTCTTATTTTACTATTATTGCCAGCCGTATTATTATCATGTTCTAAGGCAGAACAAACAATACCTCAGCCAGATCTTACGCAATATGTTGACCCATACATAGGAACAGGATACCATGGACATGTTTTTTGGGGAGCCAATGTTCCGTTTGGTGCTGTGCAACCGGGACCTACAAACTATGTGAAAGGTTGGGACTGGTGTTCGGGCTATCATTATTCAGACAGTATAGTTGTATATGCACCTATAAAATTATTATTTCATTTTTTAATTTATAATGAATGGATAAAGGTCATTGACTTAGCCATAGAATCTCTAATTATTACAACTGCCTTTACATTCTTTCAAGGGCTGGTATTATATCACACCATTAAACCTAAACTTTCCTTTTTAGAGTCGGACTTGCCGCTTGAAAAACGATTTGGGCATATTGAAGAGAAAGAAAACATTAATGCTGAAAAATTTGATATTGCTCGCTTTATAAAGTCTTTAGAAAACGATTTTATAGTCACTTATAAAAGCAATACAACCATTAAAGTTAGAGACAAAATCAGAATATTTAAAAATAATTCAGGCGCCGCGATTTATATTGACAAAGCCAACAACCAACTAAAGATTTATGCATTCCCATTGATTGGCGGGTATAAAAAAGGGATCAAAAATGCGGGTAAAATGGTAAAAAAATTAAAGCCAAAGTTTAGAAATCGTCCTGTTAAACTATTTCGTGCATTGATTTAATCACCAGACTTAGACTACGAAATTAAGATTTCCTATCTCCTATCCCCATAACTACGTAAGTTTTGCCAGAGTTGCATACTTTTGCTCATCAGCTGCAATTGTTTAACCGAACATTCCCTCCCTAAAATTAATGAGGTTGCTTTTACCAACCAAATATTGCTTCTAACACCATTGCTATTTCTTCTATTTACAATATTCTTGCTTTTAGTTACATTATAATTGCTTCAGATTTAATTATTATAGCTTCGGTCGAAATTATCTTTACTTCAGTCTACAAAATATTAGCTATGATCTACATCACAGTGACCAGGGGAGGTATTACAAAAACAATTATAAGTGGTTTTATTTGTTTGATTTTATTGACATTGATTATTGTTTTTGACATTGAACCGTAGTCCAACCAGTTTTTAATCGCTAAAAAGGTCTCTGTATCTACTCTAAAATTTAAGCCAAAAGGTTAGATAAAAGGAATTAGCAAGTTCTAAGTTAATTACCCTTTACTTATTGAATTTATGATAATTGTATATCATTTTAGAAAACACCTCCCAATGTTCCTGGGTCATACGGGCGGGTGTGAATAGGCAAATGCCATTGGCCCCGTTATCCATAGAAGCCTTAATTGCCACTTCCAACTGTTCGGGGGTAAGTCCATGGTTTTCGGGATCCTTTTCATTCATTTTTTTGTCGGGATTAGGACAAATAAACAACCCGCTGTAAAGAGGTCCTTTCCCATTTAATGCCTTCACACCTTCACGCGTTACGTCACCGATCCACTGAGGCTCTTCCAGATAAAAATCGTTATAGTTCATGGGACAGAAAGCATCGATATTCCATTTATCCCATTCTTGCCTAACAATTTTCTTAGCGACGGATGCCGGACCAGGGAAGACAGCGGCCGAAATCTCTTTGCCTTCTCTATGGACGGCCTTGGCCAATCGATTAACTATAGAGGTAATCAAGTCATACCGAAACTGTTTCCACTCTTGCACGGTTGAAGGGTCGTCCACCTGACGGATATTGATGCCTGAAAGTTTTTCAAAATCAGCCACACATGAATCGCAATAACAATAATCGAAAGCAGGATATTCCCTATCCATTACCAAACCATACTTATCCCAAAGACCGCGAGCCAGAATAACATCAGGGAATCGGATATAATCCAGATGGATTCCATCCACCTCTTTCACTCTAGCGATACTAACGTATAAGTCCTCAAGGAAATGATATACCCCTTCCCTATTTGGACATAAAAAAGTGTAATAAGAGACATAAGCAGGATGGGTAAGGGCAGATTTCCCTTCGCCATTAATGGCATACCAGGATGAATCTAACTTTTGGGAATATCGTTGAACCATGGCAGGAATCCAGGCATGAAATTCCAAACCGGCCTGATGAGCCAATTTGCCCACCCGTTCATATGTAGCAGGATCATGACCGGCACTATACATTAAAGCATCAATACCTTTATTTTTTAGCTCAACAAAATAATCTAATATTTCCTGATTGGTGGCCTTTCCTGGTCCACTAAGCCAAGCATGGACCGGAATTTTTTCGTCAGAACCATTACAGCTAAAAAGCAAAAGAATTGCAAAAAGGGAAAAGATTTTAGGCATAACTACAAAGTTTAAAAAGCTTTAACAAAAAAAATATTTTTGGTCAAGCCGATTTTATTTGGAGCAATAAGTTAACGATACTTTTTATGCATAAAAATAAATGTTTATTTGTTGCGACAGAAAAATATTAAACAAATCGAAGTATATACTATTTTTGTGGTATGATACATATATACACAGGTAACGGAAAAGGGAAGACCACGGCAGCCATTGGATTGGCTATCAGAGCTGCAGGTGCCGGCAAGAGGATATTTTTCGGTCAGTTTGTAAAAGATATGGCCTATAATGAGGTAGCGTTAATCCGCCGGCAAATACCACAAATTGAGCATGAGTTGTTTGGGCGAGGCTGTTTCTTTGGCCGGGAACCGCTGCCCGAAGACCACGAAGCCGCAAAAAATGGACTGGAAAAGCTTAAAAGAGTTGCCCTCTCAGGTGAGTATCAGCTCATCATCATGGATGAACTTAATATTGCCATTAAATATAACCTTTTAACCGTAGAAGAAATTCTGGCTTTTTTAGATTTTGTCCCAACCGATACCGAAGTGGTTATCACCGGAAGGTATGCAAGGCAGGAACTTATAGACAGGGCCGACCTGGTTACGGAGATGAAAGAAATCAAACACTATTTCAAAAAGGGATTAACTTCGAGAGAGGGAATTGAATATTAGCATCATCTTTGGCATCTCACTACAAAAACTAAAGACGAACTTTCTGCGCAATGCCGTATCAATAAGAGTTCGCATAAAATGAAAGTTATTGGCAGCCAATAATGTTGGAAGAATGTAATCTTCCCACCCGGGGAATCATCACCCAGCAACCAAAACAATCTATTGAACAATGATATAGGACGGGAAATGGTCGCTATAGCCACCATGATACCAATTACCCACAAAGGTCCGAAAAGGGTATCCCCGGTAGTCGCCATCCTGTTGCCACAAGAAAGGTTTGTTAAAGATGCCGGTTTCAATCAACTGCAGATTTCCTTTTCTTGACGAAAGGAAGTTAGGCGAAAGGATAAACTGGTCAAAAAGATTCCACTTTCCACGATAACAGAGGGTTCCCCGGCCTTTCAGGAATATGGAAGCCGTAGCGTTATAGAGACTGTCGCTTTGAGCCGGCTGAGGGAAAAGACCCGCCTTTAAATAATCTTTTACCGATGTATCGATGGGATCATCATTAAGGTCACCCATCACCACAATGCAGGAAGCAGGGTCTTCCGTTCTAAGAGAGTCGACAATAGACCGGGTCACCTCAGCCGCTGCAACTCTCAGAGGGATACTCCGTTCCTGGCCTCCGTAGCGTGACGGCCAGTGACAAACAATAAAGTGAAGCTTCTTACCAGCAAATTTTCCTGAAGCCACCAGAATATCGCGTGTAGGAATTGGTTCACCTTCTTCGTCTTGAATATGTAGGGGAACAAACCGCGTATGTTTGGGCTTAAAATAACCGGGACGGTAGATCAACGCTACATCAATGCCACGTTTATCCGGCGAGTCTTTATGAATAATCCTGTAATTGAATCTTTCTAAAGGTATTGATGAAACCAAATCTTCCACCACCCTTTTGTTTTCCACCTCAGCCAACCCCATAACTGCGGGGGCTTCCACTTGTGCTTCCCGCCCCAGTTCTGCAATGACAGAAGAAATATTTTCCAGCTTTCGGTGATAGCGACCTGTATTCCATACTTTTTTACTTTCCGGAGTAAACTCCGAATCGTTGACACCGGGCGTATCAATGGTATCAAATAAATTTTCCACATTATAGAAAGCCACCATCTTAGGTGAATGAATGGAACGACAACCAATGGGCAGCATCAAAAATAGAATGCCAACTAACCAAAGCAGATTTTTCAAGTACTTCATGTTGTTTACAATAAAAAAGTGAAGTCCACAAATATAAGTGTTTCTGCTTTAGGCTTGCAGATTATTTGTAAAATGTTTTGGGTTTTGTATTTAGGCTTTTGAGTTATGGATTTAAAATCATTAGTTATGAAATCGTGATCGACAAAATAAATGCAATCATCTATCCACCATACAGCAAAATAACCTTTCCGTCTAAAATTATTCGACAGTATCACCACCCTTGCTACATCAACCAATTATTTGAATCCGTACAAAATAAAACTAAGTTTTAGTTGGATTGAACCTGGCTTACAGATCTTTATACACTTTTCATCAGTATAAAATTTACTTACTTTATTGATATATTGCTTCTTATGAGTAGTCGTTAGTGGTTAGTCAATAGTCATTAGTGGTTAGTTAATTGTCTATCTTACCAAACTCTTCAAGCCATTCAATCTCATCATTTAACAACAAAATAACCTATTGGCCTATTGACCTAATGGCCTATCGGCCTTTTCTGCCTGTGCACTTCTGCCTTTGTCTTTTATATATGTACTTTTGCGGCAAAAGTCGCCATGCTCGTTTCTTTGTAAAAAACCTTAATTGTCAAGCCCGATACAGTCTTTCTATCTCCAAGCACTATGCCCTTTGCACTAGTTGATTGGCCATCTCAATTGTTTTTTTCAAAAATTTCGGGGAAATTTGACAAAACACCATCACAGAAAATGCAAAAAAAGTATTTCTTTGCAACACCAAAAATCAGCAATGACTAAATGGTATACCCCCGGCTTAATTTTACCAATCCGACCTAACGACATGCCGGAAGAAATTAGTATCTGAATTAATTAAAACTTAGGAAAAATGAGCAAAGTAATGATTATCGGCGCAGGCGGTGTTGGTACCGTTGTCGCCCACAAAATGGCCTCAATGCCGGAAGTATTTACGGAGATCATGCTTGCCAGCCGAACCAAAAGTAAGTGTGATGCCATCGCCCAAAAAATTGGTGGGAATCGCATTCAGACGGCTCAAGTAGATGCAGACAAGGTACCAGAATTGGTAGAGTTAATCAATTCGTTCAAACCGGACATCGTGGTAAATGTTGCTCTACCCTACCAGGACCTGACGATAATGGATGCCTGTTTAGAAACGGGTGTTGCTTATTTGGATACGGCCAATTATGAACCCAAAGACGAAGCAAAATTTGAATACAAATGGCAATGGGCTTACCACGACCGCTATAAGGATGCTGGGATAACCGCCATTCTGGGTTGTGGTTTTGACCCGGGTGTAACATCGATATTTACGGCCTATGCCGCCAAACATCACTTTGACGAAATTCATTATCTGGATATAGTCGATTGTAATGCCGGTGACCATGGGAAACCGTTTGCAACCAATTTTAATCCGGAAATAAATATTCGGGAAGTGACGCAAAAAGGAAAATACTGGGAAAATGGACAATGGGTTACCACAGAACCTCATGAGATTCATAAACCACTAACCTATCCTGAAATAGGTTCCAGAGAATCGTACCTAATATATCATGAGGAATTGGAATCGTTAGTAAAGAATTTTCCGACGATAAAACGCGCACGTTTCTGGATGACTTTCGGGGAAGAATATCTAACCCATCTGAGGGTGATTCAAAACATCGGGATGGCCCGAATCGATCCCGTTAAATTCAAAGGGGTTGATATTGTTCCCATAGAATTTTTAAAGGCGGTACTACCCAATCCCGGAGAACTGGGTGAAAATTACAAAGGCAAAACCTCTATCGGATGCCGTATCAGAGGCATTAAAGACGGAAAGGAAAAAACCTATTATATCTATAACAACTGCGACCACCAGGTTGCCTATAAAGAGACCGGTACCCAGGCGGTAAGCTATACCACGGGTGTGCCTGCCACCATTGGAGCCATGATGTACCTGACAGGAAAATGGAAAGCTCCGGGCGTATTCAATGTGGAAGAGTTCGACCCTGACCCATTCATGGAAGAATTGAATAAACGCGGGCTGCCATGGAATGAATTACACGATGTGGATATTGAACTGTAACAATTCACTCAATTATGGGAAAGTGTTTCCCACGGTAAAGGGAAACCCTTTCCCTCGGTAAGGGGAAACGCTTTCCCTCGGTAAGGGGAAACGCTTTCCCTCGGTAAAGGGAAACACTTTCCCTCGGTAAAGGGAAACGCTTTCCCTCGGTAAAGGGAAACACTTTCCCTCGGTAAAGGGAAACGCTTTCCCTCGGTAAAGGGAAACACTTTCCCTCGGTAAAGGGAAACGCTTTCCCTCGGTAAAGGGAAACACTTTCCCTCGGTAAAGGGAAACGCTTTCCCTCGGTAAAGGGAAACACTTTCCCTCGGTAAAGGGAAACCCTTTCCCTCGGTAAGGGGAAACGCTTTCCCTCGGTAAAGGGAAACACTTTCCCTCGGTAAGGGGAAACGCTTTCACTTGGTAAGGGGTCGGGAATGAAAAACTTTATGATAGGATAATTTTGGGAAATAATCTTTGGCCGAACCTATTTTAGTATAGTTTTTTACTGTTCTCTAAAAGATTACGGGGTTAAAAGTCCCACGTTTCCGACATCCTTTAAAGACAACAAAAAGAGACGCATGCTCTTTTCAAAACAGACATCTCCTTTTTATAAAAAGTGTTTTGGGATGCGGGGATTTAGTGGGATTTTTTTATAAAGCGGTCCAGCGTTTTTTTACCCTCTTCGGTGCAAATACCTCCAATTTGCAGATAAAAGGCACTGTTAAACTCAATATTTTCGCCTCTCTCTTCCAAATGCCAGGTTCCTGATTGCAAAATATAGCCCGCTACCAAACGTGGAAAATCCTCTTTAAAGGCAGCAATAAAGTCCCCATCTTTTTGTCCCGCATCCATAATATCACTAACCACATCAATAATGAAATTATGGTACTTTTTGCGAATGTCAGATGCCAATTCGGGATTGGTTTTGGAAAGGGAGAAGACAAAAACCGGCGTTATGAATTTGGTGCTCTCCTGAAACAAGCGATACAATTCATACAATCTGGGAATAGCACCAGCGGTTGACGTCACCATCTTCCCCACATCCTTTTTGAATTTTTCAAAATCATCGTTTAATACAGCAAATACCAAATCGTTTTTGGTTTTCACCTGCTGATAGAGTGTCTTTTTCGAAATGCCCAATTCGTGAGCCACATCATCCATTGTGAGATTCTTCACCCCGTATTTATAGAACATTTTTTTGATGTGGTTCAAGTCAAACCCCTTACTTTGCATCTTCCTTCGGTTTAGCTAATAAAAAACTATCAGAATTGAAAATATGTTGCATTAATAATGCTTGGTGATATCCCAAACGAAGGCACGTACACCAATTGCCTTATTCCGCATATCCAGTTTATGAACCGTTTTGAGCAACAAATCCACTTTGTCATCCTCCACCATAGTAATTATGGCGGAATTCATTTCGGGCCAAGTATGCGTTCCCCTTCTGGGTTCACCATCAACCGTTCCCCGGCCCTGTACTTGTTCCCAAAAGGTAAAGCCTCGGATTTTTAACTGGTCCAACATATACTCAATCCGTTCGGTGTTGGCTTGGTTAAATACTATAAAGACTGCTTTCATAGATATAAGATTATAGATATAAGATTATTAGATGTTAGATGTTAGATATAAGATTATTAGATGTTAGATGTTAGATGTTAGATGTTAGATTATTAGATATGGTAGTTAGGGTTTGTTTGGCTGAAAAAGCTGTCCTAATACAAATTAATCGACAAAAAACTAAACTCTAACTACCATACATTATAATCAAAGAGCTACCGATACCGGTAAAAAATTATTTATCCTCATCATCGGCAATTTGTAAAAAGAAGAACTCTTTTCGTTTTTGTTCGTTTTTATCTCTCTCACCATGTTTAGACATAATGCCGTAAAGTAAAGGAACCACGATGAGTGTTACAAATGTAGAAACGAGTAGTCCTCCAATAACAACGACTCCCATAGGTCTCCAGGCTTCGGAACCGGTTCCGCTGCTGAGTGCCATAGGCAACATACCTAAGATTGTAGTAAATGCAGTCATTAACACCGGCCGCAAACGAGAAGCACCGGAAAGAGCGATAGCTTCATTTAACTCGTACCCGCGGTCTCTCATAAGGTTAATATAATCAACCAATACAATACCGTTCTTCACCACTATCCCCACAAGCATAATAACACCAAGAGCACCAATCATGTCGAGAGAAATACCGGTAACAAAAAGAGCGAGGACAACCCCAGAGATAGCGAATGGCACCGACATCATGATAATAAAGGGTTTAGACATTGATTCAAACTGTGATGCCATCACGATATAAACGAGCAATACGATGAGCAATAACAAAAGCCCCATATCCGCAAAAGTTTCCTGTTGGTCTTCGTAATCCCCGGCCAACCGGATGGTTATACCCTGCGGAACATCGACCTGCTCTAATGCAGCTTTAATATCTACCGCCAATTCTCCCAATGAAATCTTAAAAGGGGTAGCCGATACGGTCACGATTCTCTGCCGGCTTTTCCGTTCGATTGTAGGTGGCGCCCAATACTCTTCAACATCTGCGACTTCACTAAGCTTAATATTTCCTTTAACAGTAGGAATAGAAAGGTTTTCGATATCGGATATGGAATTGCGGTCTTCTTCAAGCAGCCGTACCACGATTGCATATTCGTCACCATCTTCTTTCAAATATCCGGCGGTCATACCGGTAACTCTGTTATAGGCTAAAGTTGCTACGGTAGAGGCGTCAAGACCATGTCGTGCTATTTTTTCCTTATCGACGTTAATTTTTAATTCGGCCCTGTCTTCGTCCCTACTAATGGTAACGTCTCTGGCTCCCTCAACTTTTTCCTGGATAATTCGTTGTATTTTTTCAGCTAGAATGTTTGTCTGGTCAAAGTCATGTCCATAAATTTCCACATCGACGGTAGATGGTCCGTTGCCACCCATACCGGAAGCTACCTGCGCCTGATATTCAATAATTTCAGGATAATTTGCCATTTCCTGCCTAAGAATTTCCGCCGTTTCAAAAATAGAGCGTTCCCTTTGGTCTTTGTCTTTTAATACCACAACCATAGAAATGGTATTGTTATTAGTAGAAGAAAATAACGCTGAAATACTGGCATCATCACGGGATCCGGCAGAAGTGGAGATAATTTTAATCTCGGGCGCCAGTTCCAGAAAACGCGCTTCCAGTTTACGAGCGGTTTTCAGTGTTTCTTCAATACGTGTTCCTCTGTTAAGTTCAACGGTAACAGTCAGTCGCCCATGGTCACTTTGCTGCATAAAGTCGGTACCAATTAGTCCCAAAAACATGGGCAACAAAGTAAGGAAAAAGACTACCAGAACGACACCCATGGTTAATTTCTTATGGGTTAAAGAAAAGCGTAACACCCGTGAGTACCAGGCATCGATCCGGTCCAATGCGCCCACCACATATTTTTGATACCAATTTTTCCGGGGCTCTTCAAAAATCAAGTGTCCGAATTCATCAACCTTAACCGGTCTTGATTTCAACAATTTAGATGAGAGCATTGGTGTTAAAGAAATGGCAACTAATGTAGAAGTAACCACAACAATTGTAACGATCCATCCTAACTCTTTAAACATTATACCGGCCAATCCGCCCAACATGGTTAATGGGACGAAAACAGCAGCAATTACCAAAGTAGTAGCAATAACCGACACCCACACTTCATTGGTAGCATAAATTGCGGCCTCACGCGGACTCGATCCCCTTTCAATATGTCTGGTAATATTTTCGAGCACAACAATGGCATCATCGACAACCATACCAATAGCTACGGTTAAAGAAGATAATGAAATTATATTGAGTGAGCTATCGACAAAAGCCAGGTAAATAAAGGATACCACCAAAGCAATGGGAATAGTGATACCAATAATGAGTGTAGCCCTCCAACGCCCCAGAAACAAAAGAACTACCAACACCACAAATAAAAGGGCATACATAATGGATTCCTCCAAACTGCGAATGGAGTCTTTAATATTGTCGGAAGAATCGAAAATAATCCTGATATCCACATCGGCAGGCAAAAGCTCTTTAATTTTTGCCATTTCCCGGTTAACCTTTTCACAGACTTCTACCGTGTTAGCCCCGGATTGTTTGGAAATAACCACACGCACTCCATCTTGTCCGTCAATTTTCTCATCAAGAGTTAAATCTTTAATGGTATCACGGACGGTAGCCAAATCTTTGACGAAAATTTGGCGGCCATCATCATAGGTTGCTACAACAATATTATTTATTTCGTCACTTTCAACAAACTCACTTCTCAACTCCAACTGGTATTGTTCTTTGTTCATCTTTACGGTACCCGAAGTACTATTAATATTGTTGTTACTAATAGCCGTTCCGACATCTTCAAGCGAGATACCGTAAGCATCAATTTTTTCCTGATCAATATCGACATAGATTCTTCGTTCAGGGGAACCCGATAATGAGATATTACCAATGCCATCGACGCGATTTAATTGAGGCATGACAATATCATTAAGAAGCTTATCGAGCCCGGCATAACTTTCTTTAGCGGTAACGGCGTACATCATAATAGGCATAGAGCTGGTACTAAGCTTAAAGATCAAAGGTGTACCGGCCCCATCAGGTAATTCATCTTTAGTCATATCGATATATGACCGAACATCGTTAACAACCTCATCGAGATTTAACCCCCATTCAAACTCAAGGGTAATTAAAGACATGTTATCCTGAGATTTGGATGTCAAATTCTTAAGTCCATCCACAGAGTTAAGACTATTTTCCAACAACCGGGTAACATTAGTTTCTACTTCGCTGGCGTTTGCCCCGGGATATGAGGTCATAACCGATATATATGGGGGGTCTATTTCTGGATACTGGTCAATAGGCAGTTGTTTGAGAGAAAACAACCCTACCACCATAACTGCCACAAAAATAAGAGCTGTTGTAACAGGTTTATTGATAGATGTTTTAAATATACTCATATTTCAATTTTTCTTTTATGATAAGAGAAACCCGGAAGAGAACCGATAAAAAAGCAGTATAAGCCCGGGTAAAACCAAAAAAACAAGAAAAGATAACCTATTTTACTACCTCCAGTGGTGTCCCATCAACCAATTTGGCTTGTCCTACAGTTACTATCAGGTCTCCTTCTTTTAAGTCATCCGAGAACACTTCAATCAATTCATCAAAACGTTGTCCAAGTTTTACATCCACACGTTTAGCCACGCCATTATTATTGACAAACAGATAGCGATTATTGGAACCGGTGAGCTTCAAAACAGCCTGATAGGGAACCAAAAGTGCTTCCACTTCATTAAGCTTCATAGTAGTTCGAACAAACATACCTGGCCGAAGCTTTAAATCGGGGTTGGGAATGCGAATTTTAGTCTGAAAAGTATGAGTATCCGAGTCTACAGTAGGATAAACAATTTCTACCGTAGCGGGAAAAGTATCTGTCGGAAAAACATCGGAGAAGACATTTATTTCCATCCCCTCATTAACAAATGGGACATAAGACTCAGGAATACTAACATAAGCTTTGAGCAGGTGAGTTTGCGTAAGGGTTAAAATAGGCGTACCGCTATAGAGCTCTCCATCTTCATAATTTTTAGCGGCAATGACACCATTAAAAGGTGCTCTGACAAAAGTATTGGCTTCGAGGAACTCCAGGTTTTCTTTAGCCTGGTCAAAAGCCAGTTTGGCCTGGTCAAATTCTTGTTGCGAAACAGTACCCGTTTCATTTAAAACCTTAATCCGCTCAAAATCGGTTTTAGCATTTAAAAAAGTCAGACGTGCAGTATTGTATTGTTGTTGGTCGAGTCGTACTAAAAGATCGCCCTTTTTGACTTTAGTACCCACATCCACAAAAATATGCTCAATAGTACCGGTAATTGAAGGGGCGATATTAACCGATTCATACCCCTGCAAAGTGGTTGAAAGTTCTAATTTTCGGGCGATCAACCGCTTTTCTAATGTAGTTACTTTAACTTTTTCAGCTCTTTTTTCCAGAGATTTTGTATTAGTCTTATTTTCAGATGTTGAGCATGCAGCCATCCAGAAAGAGATACCAATGACTACCAAGATTTTCAAAAATGAATTCATGCTATTTCAGTTTATTGTTTTTATACATTAACATTCTACCCTCACTATGGAAGGCCAAAAGCATTATTACAGGAGGGCTAAAATTATCAGTGAAAACACCCCCTGAAAAAAAGGCAAGCCCCTCAGTTTTCGTTATCCACATTAAGCAGCTGTTCCAGTTCGATTCGAGCGTTAACTACCTGAAGCAGTGCCTGAACATAGGAATTTTGTGCATCAATGAGGTCAGAGCCGGCATTTGTGACATCGAGACTTGAAGCAACTCCTTGTTCATATTTTCGCGCAATGTTATCAAAGAGGCGTTGTACGACTTTGAGATTTTGTAACTGAGTTTCATATGTTTCGAAATTAGACTTAAGATTGTATACCAGCTGACGATGCTGAATAATCAAAGATTCCCTGGTATCTTCATAAGTATTGAGTTGTTGTTGGAAATTGAGAGCAGCCTCCTTGACAGCTTTTTTTCTGCTTCCACCGGAGAAAATTGGGATACTAAGAGAAACTCCAAACATATTAGGCGGTGTAGAATTCATTGTAGCTTCATCGCTCATATATTCTTTTTGGGTATATTGATAAAAAGCCGTTAAAGAAGGAGCATATGCCCACTTTTGTGCTGAGACTTGTTTTTTTGCCAGCTGCAGATTTTGTTGCATCAACTGGAAGTCAAAATTGTTTTCCGGGTCAAAAGAGCTATTAAGAATGGCCAAAGAACTATCGACCCCCATCAATTCGTCAATTGATTGAGTAAGTTCAATGTTGGTATCGACATCCAGGCCGAGTTGCAGCCGGAGGGAATTATATGCCATTTCGAGGGAACGACGCGTAGCATTCACATTGGTTTTCATGGAAGCCACCTGAACTGAAATGATATCGGCATCGGTTTGCTCAGCCATTCCCACATCAACCGACTTTTGAGTAAAAACGAGAAGTTTTTGAAGGTTTTTAAGGTTTTCTTCTAAAAGAGCAGCCGTTTTTTCGAGCACCAGTGCAGAATAATAGAGAGTTTTCACCTGGTCAGTGACTTGTTGTTCAGTTTGCTGCTGAGAGATGTCAGCCATTTTCTTTGAAATATCTTTAATTTGCACGGCCACCACCTGAGCACCGCTGAGGGCCACCGAAGCAGTTGCTCCGTAGGTAATAGAATTTGGCATAGATATTTGAAATTCTCCCAAATCCATTTTATATCCAAACATATTGTCGTATTCAGCAGAAGCGGAAATCTGTGGCAGCATAGTAGCGATAGACTGCCAACGACTTGCTTCAGCCTTCTGAAATTCCAACGAAGCATTTTTCAAGGTTCTGTTATGCTCCAAAGCATATTTTTGAGCATCTTCAAGCGACAGAGATATTTTTTCCTGGGCATTCGCAAAGGAAAAAGAAAGAATCGCCATAAAAATTATAATCCGGTTTCGCATGTCAAATAAAATTTAGTTATCCAAGAGTTATCCATCATCACAAACACCTGAAAAAGAGTAAGTGCTAAAAAAGGAATAAAATTGAGGGCCAAATATCGTGGCAATAATGGGAGTAAAAAAAAAGAATCAAGGAAACTGCAATAGTTTTCAATAAAAAGTAGTATTGAATCAGGTAATCAGATTCTTGAAAAAAACGTCCGTTTATTGAAGGATTTGTCCGATTATTGAAAATTGAGGTGAGAGTTAGGATAATATGATAATTTTGCAGACTGGTGGTGATTGTTCTAACTATTTTTGCTAAAATGAACCAAAAAAATTAAACTCATCATAGGGTGATAATTCAAAATGATTTGTTTTTTCAATCTATCTCACCAATATCAAAAGATAAAACACGCCCTGGCTGTCAGAACAAATAAATAATTTAAATATGTTTTCAAAACTTCCTGCCTGGTATAAATCATTACCATCCTATGCGATATGGGTAATGATAGCCTTATTTTATTTCTCATTCGGGGCTCAGATAAGTCCAATAAAAGGAATTTTATTGTCGGTATTACTGACGCCGATGCAATTCACAATTTATAATGTAAACCTAAAATTTTTAATGCCCCGTTATTATGACGAGCACAAAAGGAAATTCAGACTTTACAATATTTTAATGATTTCTTTTTTGGTTCTCATGGTAGGTTTTACTGAAAAGATTTTCTACCAATACTATCCATCCTTGGCGCCTCCGAACAAAAGTTTGATTGCCCCGTTTATATTCCACACCATATTTAGCTTGATGGCATTTTGGGTAAGCATGAACAAATATTTGGCGGATAAGCAAGAAAAAAACAAAGTGGAAATAGAAACTTTAAAACGGGAAAAGGCCGAAAGTGAACTTAAATTTCTTAAAACCCAAATAAATCCTCATTTTTTATTCAATGCCCTGAATAACATTTATTCGATGGCCTATACAGGTGATGAATCAACGCCTGAAAAAATCACCATGCTATCGGATATGTTGCGCTATGTATTGTATGATTGTGAATCGGATATGATATCACTTTATAAAGAAGTGGATTACATAAACAGTTTTCTGGAATTTCAACAACTAAAAACCGAGAAAAGACAAAATATAAGTTTTGACGTTGGATCGTACGATGAAAATTACCAAATTGCGCCTATGTTATTGGTTACTTTTGTTGAAAATGCTTTTAAACATAGCAAAATTGAAAAAGACAAAACGGGATTTGTAAACATAGCGCTAAATCAAAATTCAGAAGAATTTTGTTTCCGGGTGGAGAATAGCATTCCTCCAAAAACTCTTTTCCCTAAAACTCAAAATAAAAGAAGCATTGGTATTGAAAACGTAAAAAACCGATTAAATCTGGTATATCCCAACAAGCATAAATTAAAAATTATCAATGAAAAAAACACCTACAAAGTAATACTAAAATTATATAAATAATGACAGAAGAGGGCAAGTACAACTGTGTAGTTATCGACGATGAATATCTGGCGCGAAAACTTATGGCCGACTATATTTCCAAGATACCTCAGTTTAATTTGGTAGCATCCTTTGATACGCCCATGGCAGCCATTAATACCATATCGAAAGGTGAAATAGACGTAATTTTTACAGACATAGAAATGCCGGATATGTCGGGGATGGACTTTATTAAAAACCTCACTTTTCCCTCGTCACCACTCATTGTTTTCGTAACAGCATATCCCCAATATGCAGTCCAGGGATTTGAAGTTAATGCCGTAGAATATTTACTAAAACCCGTCTCTTTCCCTCGTTTTATAAAGGCAGTAAATAAAATCACCACCATTCTCAATTATCGTCAAAGGCTAAAAACAGTAGAATTACCACAAAAAGCTAATAGTGCTGAACCTCTTTCTAAAAATGAAGATAAAAATTTTATCCTCGTTAAATCGGAGCGTAAAATAGTTAAACTCTTATACAAAGATATCTTATTTATCGAAGGGGCATTGGAATATGTAATATTTCATAGTACCTCATCAAAATATATGGGTTTATTTTCTTTGAAGAAATTAGAAAAAGAACTTCCATCTGACCAATTTATGCGGATACATAAATCATACATAGTAGCCCTGGATAAGATATCGGAAATTAATGGGAATATGGTCAAAGTGGGCGGGCAAAGCATTCCCGTTAGTAAGACGATGAAACCAGTACTTATGAATTATTTTTCCGGTGAGGAACATTCACTATAGGGCATAAAATTTACGTTGTCCTAAAATTGATACAAACTGAGTTTTGTTTACTTTTTCTGAAAAAATTATTCTGAACCAAACAGGGCACAAAGAACTTAGGACAAAAGACCAAGTCCCCTCTCCTACAGTTTGTGCAATAAATTCATATTAATATTCCCATAAATTAAACTTATATATTTAGTTTAAAACCCATTATGGGCCACGCTCACTTCTAAACCGTATTCGACAGAGCTTATAAGGAAACATAAAAGCCTGGTATTAACTCTTTCGAAGGCAATATCCTGCAGGCCATCAAATCAAAAGGCAAAAATTGAAAAATGCTACTTTAGCCTGTGCACTTCTACCTCTGTACTTTTATACATGAGTTAGTGATAGCAGACCTTCATCAATTGATGGAACATTACTTTGTTTTTTAACCTAACTATTATTTCTGGTTAACAATTATTTGATTGAAAATAGCTAAAATTCAAAAAGCCTCAAAAATAAATTTAATTGCAATGAAAAATTTGTGATCAAACGAAACTCAGTTATATTTGTTTGAAAAATTAGCAAAGAAGAACCGCTGAATTAATAAGAAATGGGAATAGAAATAAGTCAAGTACCAACCCCATGTTATGTGGTTGAAGAAAAGTTATTACGCCGAAATTTGGAATTGATACAATACGTAGGCACTGAAGCCGATATAGAAATAATACTTGCATTCAAAGCCTTCGCATTATGGCCCACGTTTCCGATAATACGGGAATATGTAAAAGGGGCCACGGCGAGCTCGGTTCATGAGGCACGCTTAGCCTTTGAAGAGATGGGAAGTCCGGCACACACCTATAGTCCGGCCTATACTGAAAAAGAATTTCCAACAATAATGCGCTATAGCAGCCACATCACCTTTAACTCTGTGAATCAATATCATCGATTTCGAGATTTTTTGCAAAAAAGTGACAAACACATTTCGGCCGGATTGCGAATAAATCCGGGATATTCAGGTGTTAAAACCGATTTATACAATCCCTGTACTCCAGGGTCAAGATTAGGAATTCCGGACAATCAAATGCCGGAAGAATTACCGGAGGGAATAGAAGGCTTGCATTTCCATGCGCTTTGTGAATCATCAAGTTATGAGCTGGAAAAAGTACTTAAGAATGTTGAAGAAAAATTTGGCCACTATTTAAAACAAATAGATTGGATAAATATGGGCGGTGGCCATCTGATAACACGAAAAGATTATGATGTAGAACATTTAATAAAAACACTGAAAAGGTTTAAAGAAAAGTGGGGTTTACATGTGATACTGGAGCCAGGAAGCGCCTTTGCCTGGCAAACAGGCGTATTGGTAGCAGAAGTAGCGGATATAGTAAATAATAACGGAATACAGACGGCCATATTGAATGTTAGTTTTACGGCCCACATGCCTGATTGTCTGGAGATGCCATACAAACCCGAGATAAGAGGTGCCCACCAGCAACCGGTAGAAGGCTTACCCACTTACCGGATGGGCGGCAACAGCTGTCTGGCAGGTGATTTTGTGGGAGATTGGAGTTTTGATGAACCGCTAAAACCCGGTGACCGAATAGTATTTGAAGATATGATTCATTATACAATAGTAAAGACAACCATGTTTAATGGCGTCCCCCATCCATCAATAGCTATATGGAATGAAGACAGTGGCTTAAAGCTTCTGCGGGAATTCGATTATGAGGATTATAAAAGGCGAATGGGATAATTATCAAAATAAAAAAGGAGAAGACAAAAATTAAAGCATTATTTTTCCAATATTCTGAAACAAGAGAGCAATTGAACTCGTATGAGATCATTCTACAACAACGAAATGAGGAATTTAACCATTAAACCAATTTGCTGTATGTAACCATATATTATTTTATTGATAAATCCACACCAACTTAATAAAAAATAGATAATTTAGAAGATGGAACAGGATACAACATTAAGATATAGGATAAAATTAGGATTCGAGGAGATAAAATTTCCACCATTTGAAGACATATTGGTAATAGGGAAAAAGTCGCCCCAAGGCAAGATAGGCATGTCGAAACTATTTGACATACTTGTTCCCAACGAATTTGCGACCATAGAAGTAGAGGATCCCAATATAGAAGCTGTATACATTAATAGAAATATATTAAAAAAAATTGAAGCAGAAAAAGTAATAGAGATATTAAAAGATAAAGTTTTTCCGTATATTTCGCCATCCGAAATACTTAGAGTAGAATTCAAATTAAAAATTGATTACGAAATAATTGATTTGGAAATATGATTTTCATATGTTAATAAGACCTTACATCGAAAAGAACTACCCCAAAACGGCACCCTTTAAAGGTGTCAATGAAATCGAGGAAGAATTAATCAATCGGCGCTTTTTCATTGTAATGGAAGAAAGCGACAAATACATGGGGATGCTAACGGTTTCTGATGTATTGGCACGAAAGAAAAAACTAGTGGCAGATTGTTTATTACCCAAGCCCAGTTTATCACCTGATTCGACCATCGATCAGGCCATGAATTTACTTTTCACCACCAAGCTTCCGGCTCTTCCGGTATTGGATCAAAACCAAAACTTTTACGGTGTCTTATCTCAGGATAAGCTTATAGGGACACTAGGACAATTACGCACCAAAGATCTTATTAAAACGGAAAATGCTTCGTCGCATGAAAAAATCAAAGAAGAATTTATAAGGAATATATCGCATGAGATTCGGACACCGCTAAATGCCATTCAGGGCCTTTCAGAAATCTTGATCTATTCTGATTTATCAAATGAAGACAAAATGAAATTTGCGGCACTATTACATTCTAAAACAGATGAGTTGCTGCATTTAGTGGATTCATTACTAAACCTTTCAAAAATAGAATCGGGAGAATTTTCTGATATAGAGAATGAAGAATTAGATCCTCAAAAACTTTGTCAGGAATTAACGGATCGAGCAAAAAAAATGCGGGCAAACTATCAAAAAGAGCATATTGCCCTGTATCATAAAATGAATTTACCATCCAATTACCACATTAAATTCAATTTATCCTTTTTGAAGGAAATTCTAATCCATTTAATAAACAATGCCATAAAGTTTACCGAAACGGGGTCGGTAGAATTTGGATGTTATTTGGATGAAAAAGGCGCGCCGATCTTTTTTGTTAAAGATACCGGTGTTGGGATTCCTCCGGAAAAACAAAAAATAATATTCAATGCATTTGAAAAAGTTTCTCCCAGCCAAACGAAATTCTATCCCGGGATTGGTGTGGGATTAACCATAGCCTCAAAAATAGCCAAACTATTAGGCGGTAAAATTTGGTTTGAATCGGAACTGAATAAAGGGACCTGTTTTTATTTCAGTGGAGATAAAAGCAAAGTCTAAATTGACTATGAGTCAATATACCCAACTAATTAATAAAAAGGGTGCCATTTACTAAAATCAATATTTTTCTTTTTTTTGAATGGAAAATATCCAAGCCCGATCTAATAAACAAAAAAAAATTAAAAGCCTATCCTCTTCCTTCTCAATCTTTAAAAATTGAAAACTCATAGCAAAAATTTTCCTGCCATTTCGCCTAGTGGCGGAACAGCAGGAAAAGAAAATTCAATCACGGATTAAACTTAATCACTACTTTGACGCAATCAACTGAGCGCCCAATTCCCTGAGCTTGTATTTTTGAATCTTTCCGCTAGCTGTTTTGGGAAAATCATCAACAAAAAATACGTGTTTTGGGATTTTATAACGGGCAATTTTTCCTCTGCAAAAATCCCGAACTTCTTCTTCGGTAAGGAAAGCACCTTCTTTTAATTTAATAAAAGCACCAACGATCTCCCCATATTTTTCATCGGGCAACCCTACTACTTCAACCATTTCGATTTCCGGCATATTGTAAAGAAAATTCTCAATTTCTCTGGGATAAATATTTTCGCCACCACGAATAATCATATCCTTAATTCTACCGGTAATTTTATAATAGCCATCTTCGGTTTTGACAGCCAGGTCGCCCGAATGCAACCATCCATCTTCGTCGATAGCCTCACGGGTAGCCTGTGGATCATTATAATACCCTTTCATCACATTGTATCCTCTGCAACAAATTTCACCCTGTTGATTAGGTCCCAATTCCTCACCGGTATCTGGGTCAAAAATTTTAACCTCAACTCCGGGCAATTCTTTACCTACTGTAGTTGCCCTGATTTCGGGTGAATCATCTATATGGGTAGTTGTCATTCCAGGTGAAGCCTCCGTAAGACCATAAACAATGATAATATCCCGACAATTCATTTTTGTCATGACCTGCTTCATGGTTTCTATGGGGCAAAGAGAACCGGCCATAATACCTGTTCGTAATGATGAGAGATCGAACATATCAAACATCGGATGGTTCATTTCGGCTATAAACATAGTGGGGACCCCATAAATAGAAGTGCATTTTTCTTTTTGAACAGCAGCTAAGACTCTGAGAGGATCAAAATCCTCTGTAATTACCATGCTCACACCATGAGTAATAACGGCACAGACTCCAAGCACACATCCAAAACAATGGAACAATGGCACACACAATAAAAGCCGATCATCAGGCGTATATTGCATATTGTCGCCAATACCCTTTCCATTGTTAACAATATTGAAATGCGTCAACATAACCCCTTTAGGGAAGCCTGTTGTACCTGAAGTATACTGCATATTAACCACATCATGACAAGAGACTTCACTTTTTCTTTTAAGCAGTTCCATATCATCCACTTGCGTTCCCAACAAAAGCAGCTCAGGTGTATTATACATTCCCCGATGTTTTTGTGGACCTAAAAAAACCACGTTTCGTAATTGTGGAAATTTTTTACTTTTAAGTTTTCCTCGGGGGGCAGTTTTTAATTCGGGAACTAACTGAAAAATCATATCTACATAGTCGCTATCCCTATATCCATCAATTAAACACAGAGTGTTGAGATCAGCATTTTTAATCAAAAATTCAAGTTCAGCAAGTTTATAATTGGTGTTAATAGTGACCAATACAGCCCCGATTTTGGCTGTAGCGAACATTAAAGTAGTCCAATCCGGGACATTATTAGCCCAAATCCCCACTTTATCCCCTTTTTGAACACCAATAGCCATGAGGCCTTTGGCCAGATTATCGACACGTTGGTTAAATTCGCTGTAAGAAAACCTAAGCCCACGATCGGGATAAACCATAAAATCGTGATCAGGTAATTTGTCGGCCCATTGCTCAAGCAATTGGCCCAATGTATCTTCTATCGGTTGAAACGTATTAGACATAATTTAAAAGATTGAGGAAGTGAATTAAACCGGCAAATAAACCACAGCAAGCACCAAGGCTTTATCATTATTTAATGATTTGACTCTGTGGTCGATAATAGAATCGTAATAGATACTATCACCTGTTTCCAAATGATAGACTTCTTTACCATAAATAACTTCAATACTTCCTTTTAATACGTAGATAAATTCTTCACCCTCATGAGCCGAGAATGTTTGTCGGGATGACTCATGGTCGGGCAAGACTTCAATAAGAAAGGGGTCCATGTTTCGGTTGCTTTTCTGACGAGCAAGAGACAGATAAGCCAGGTTTTCAACTTCGTGATTTCCGGAGGCATTCATTTTACTAAGACTCTTTTCTTCACCTTTTTTGGTGACCACAACTCCCTTTTCCTGCTGGTCATCAAGGAAAGTTCCCGGCCTTACCCCAAGCACCTTGGCAAGTTTTATCAAAATGCCAAGAGGTGGATCTACTTCACCCTTTTCAATGTCAACAAGAAGTTTTTCTTCGATCTGAGCATTTTGTGCTACCTCGGATAGAGTGAGCTCCTTAATGTCTCGCTGTAATTTAATCTTTTCTCCAGGTTTCATAATAATGAAATAAGTCTAAAATTTGGGTTTCTATTCGGACATTTTACAACAAAACCATTTAGCGGTTTTTTGCCACAAAACATGCATGCATTTAAACTAAAATCTATGCAATATACACATTAACAAACAATTAAAATATTTCAAAATATTATATAAGAGTCAAATCCAACTCCGATTATATTGTTATTTAGCAAACAAAATTCAAAAAGGGATCCCTAAGCGTTCCTTAATGTACAGGAAAGAATAAGGAAAACATCAACCTGATTAAATCAATACATTAAAAGAATGACAAAATCCCCAAAGGGCTAAATACCAGGCACAGATACTTGTTGCCGAAGTAAAATTAAAGTTCCATACCCGGACGAAACTCATAAAACTGAGTTAATCTTTTTCGAAAGAAGAGATACTCTTACTTCCGGATTCTGCATCTCCATAGTGTCAAAATCCTCTGTAATTGGTCACCAAAAAAAGAGCATTTTTGACGAAAAAGCAAAAATTTCAAACTAATTCTTACAGTTCATTACAAAATTCATCTTCATTGAACAATATTAACAGCCTTTAAATAAGTGTAAAATAAAGAATACTGAAGTAATCCTTATATTTGTTGCCTCAACCAAGATTATAGATAAAACCAGTCTTATGTGCGAAATTCTGATACATTCCACTACCCGAGGTTTAATATTTGATTTAGATGGCACCATAGCTGACACTATGCCTGCACATTTTCAAGCATGGAAACAGACATGTGAACCTTATGGAATCAATTTCACCAAAGAGTTGTTTATGCAACTTGCCGGGATTCCTCTGTATCAGACTGTAGAGAAATTAAACCAAATTTTTGGGACTAATATGGATCCACAAAAGGTTGGTAATGAAAAGGAAGAACTTTTTATGTCTACTCTTTCTCAAACAAAAGTAATAGAACCCATTGCAGAAATTATCCGGAACTACCACGGACGCTTACCGATGGCTGTAGGAACAGGGGGCCAGCGTTCTGTAGCAAAAGAGACATTAAAAGTGGTAGAAATGGATAAATATTTTGATATAATTGTCTCATCTGATGACATTACCCATCCGAAACCCCATCCTGAAACTTTTCTATCCTGTGCTGAGCAAATGGGCATTCCTCCACATCAATGTCAGGTTTTTGAAGATGGAATATTGGGGATGCAAGCAGCACGTGAAGCAGGGATGCAAGTCACTGACGTAAACCAATACTATAAAACGGTTCTAGTTTAGTATAAAGTTTTTCCTAATCGAAACGAGTTAAACCCTCAACAATTAGTTCGGAAATTAAAAATTCAAACAATTCCAATAATTTTTGCAGTGCATAAGCCCTTAGCTTACAAAACACATTAGAACAGAAACATCCTTTCGTACATTAAATAAGGAAGCGAATAAGGGTTTTACAAATTCATGGTGTCTTAATACTGAAAAGGCTGAAAAATTAATCAGCAATTAGAAAAACTTCAAATAAAAAATAAGATGCCATGAAAACTTCAGTAAAAAATTACCAAAGACTTTGTCGGTGGATTCTGGTATTATCAGCCATAATCTTCCTGTCACTTCCTGAAATGGCTTACGGATCTGTTATTAATGAAGATCAAGAGCCAAATGATACAACGGAATATGTTCTTCTTCGTGGTACGGTAGAAGATGAAGATAACGGTACCCCTTTGCCCTTTGCAACCATAACGATAGAAGAAAGCAATATTGCAACTGTAAGTAACTCCAAAGGGGACTTTCTATTAAAAGTACCCAAAAACATGACAGATAAGGACATTCGATTTTCCTTTATCGGATACGAAAAGAAATTTGTTCCTGTCAGTGCATTTAAAGATAAACGTTATAAAGTTAAGTTAAAAATGATAACGGTACCTCTGGTAGAGGTAAGTGTATTCCCGTCGGACCCAAATCTGTTGATAAAAGCAGTAATGAATCGCAGGGATGAGAACTATCTCAATCAACCGACGAGGATGACTGCCTTTTACAGAGAAACCATAAAAAAAGGCTGGAGCTACGTATCACTTTCCGAAGCAGTAGTGGAAATTCATAAACCAGCTTACAATGAACCTAAAGAAGACAGAATACGTCTGAAAATAGGGAGAAAAAGTACAGACTACAACAAACTGGATACATTAGTATTCAAACTTCAAGGGGGACCTTATACTGCAACAATGTTAGATATCATGAAAGACCCCTATTTGTTGTTTGACAAAGCGACCATTGATTATTATAATTTTAAAATCAGCAACATAACACGTATTGAAGACCGTACAATTTACGTTCTGAGTTTTGAGCAAAAGCCTAATATTACAATCCCTCTCTTTTATGGAAGGTTATATATCGATACCCAAAACCTGGCCATTACTCAGGCAATTTTTAATATGAACACCGAAGACAAAGAAGAAGTATCCCGCATGTTTATTAAAAAGAAACCTCTTGGTGCCAAGGTTTATCCAACTGAAGCATCATATATTGTAACGTACCGTCAAGATAAAAATGGCAAATGGTATTTTGGATACAGTAGAGGTCAGGCATCCTTTAAAGTAAATTGGAAGCGAAAATTATTCAACACCAATTATCACACTACTCTTGAGATGGCAGTAACCGACTGGGCCTATACGGAAGACAAACCTTTTAAAGGCTCGGAAAGACTGAAAATAAATGCAATTCTGGAAGACGAAGTATCAGGGTTTTCAGACCCAAATTTTTGGGGTGATTATAATGTCATCGAACCAGAGCAACCCATAGAATCGGCCATAAAGAAAATACAACGAAAATTGGAACGGATGAATGATAATTAATTATTAAAAAAAGGTTGAAAGAATGGAACCATAGATATGTGTCTGATTGATGGTTTTCTACCCAATTAATCAACTTCATTTCAAAACCAGTGGATGCTTTGATTGGAGAAAAAATTCAGCAGATAGACGAATGCACTAAATAAGATTACAACGGAGCACACCTAATAATAGCTCATGCTCGTTTAAATAAAATAGACCTATAGATGTGAGAGACTTGTTTGAACATAACACACAAGTCTCTCACTTACATTTTCCAAAGAAGAACAACTAAATTTGATCAAAAAAGCTTGACGAAAATAAATATCCTTTAGAATTCGTCATCTTCCAAATCTTCATCCAAATCTTCTTCAATAAAATCATCATCCAAATCTTCCTGATAATCCAAGTCGAGGTCATCATCATCCCATTCATAATCATCGTCATCCTCAAAGACATCCTCGTCGAATTCGGGATCATCATACCTAAAAGCCACTGGATCAACCTTTAAAATGCTCTTTTCCATAATCTTAGTCTCTAATAAAATTACGGAGTAAAAATATATAAAGGTTTAATATTTCAAACATCAAAAGCTAAAATATTCCGTTAATTTTTTAATCTTCTTTATCCGGCCAAATAAATTCTTCTTCCTCTTCATCCCAAAATGGACCCCACTGTATTTCGGTAAGTATTCCATTATCAAACCACAGGTTTAAACTAACATCTAAAACAGTGGCAATTTGCTGGCTACTCTCCTCATTGTCAGTCAAATCTTCCAAATAGACATCACCAAGGCCCATTAATTCAATTTGTTCCAAAACTTCCTGTTGGCTTAGTCCAATTAAGTCAATTCCTTCAAAAGAATAACTATCGGAACTAACAGCTAAAGAAGTCAATTTCCAATCTTCCAATTTATCGAAGGAAGCAGAAAGCTCAACATCATCGTAATGCCAGGCTTCGGACACATCATCCGGTAATTGTTCATTTTCTATTGTTTGAACCTCATCGGGCTCACCCATAATCGATTTAAATTCATCGCGACTCATGCCAAAATATAAATTGTCGAGGCCTTTACCCAATTCAATTTTCTTCATTATTTCAGTTTTAATTAAAAATATGTTTTTACCAAATGTAATAATTTATATAAATCCATTCTACTTTTTTTCAACTTTTTCCGAGATAATTCAATTTTCAAATTAAACTTCAAAAAACGACCATCAAAAATTATATAAATTAAAATCACACCCTATTATTTACCCAGGACAGATTTTCTATTTTTCATCTTTTCACCAATTCAACCCTATCTAAACAGGGGTATAATCCTTAATTTTTACTAATTAATCAAATTAACCCCTCAAAAATTAGGTTTCAAATTCAAAAATTACATATATTTGCACCATACCCCCAAAATAACAAGGGTACATTATCAAAATTTAGACAATTTACAAGAATTACCCCCACCAAAAATGGGGCAATATTTAAATTACCAAACATTTTAAACTAACCATTATGAGAAAAAGAAACATGTTAAAAATTGGAATGGTTATCATGACACTATTCCTGCTTAGCCCGAAAAGCACGGCTCAAGTCGAATTGAACGTAGGTGCCGATTTAATGAGTCGTTATGTATGGAGAGGTACTGACTTTGGTGGATCTCCAAGTATTCAACCTTACCTGGAGATGTCAGCCGGCAATTTCGTTTTAGGCGCCTGGGGTGCATATACCACCAACCTACCGGGTGCTCAGGAAGCCGACTTGTACGCCGGTTATTCTTTCGGTGATGTATTCGGCATAACATTAACAGACTATTACTTTCCTTCTGACGACACTCTATCTGTAAAATATTTTGACTTTGATGAAAACCACTCATTAGAAATCAGTGGAACACTAACAATAGATAAATTCAGTCTTCTTGTTGGAAAGTTTTTTGCGGGTGCCGACGATAAGTCGCTATACCTGGAAGCCGGTTATGATTTTGGAATAGGCAATGTATTTGTGGGGGCCGGCGATGAAGTCTACACCACCGACGGTGACTTTGGCATAGTAAACATAGGTATTGGAACCTCGAAAGATATCAAATTTACCGACTATTTCACATTGCCATTATCGGGGTCAATCATTCTGAATCCGGAAAGTGAAAGTCTATTCCTGGTAGTTGGGGTTTCGTTCTAAAAGGACCTAATCAAAAATTACAAAAAGGCTGTCATTAACAAAAAATAAAACACATATGAAGAAAATTGAAGCCATAATAAGGAAAACAAAATTTGACGATGTCAAAGAAGCACTAAGTAAAGTAGGCATCGACTTCTTTTCATATTGGGAAGTACGCGGCATAGGGAAATCACGTGAAGAACGTGCCTTTAGGGGAATTGTGTACGACACCAGCTCAATAGAGCGCATCAAAATGTCAATAGTAGTAAGAGACAAAAACCTGCAAAGTACCATTAATGCTATTCTGGAATCTGCCAAAACCGGCGAGATAGGTGACGGGAAAATATTCGTTGTAGATATTGAAGAATCCTACCGCATAAGAACCGGCGAAACCGGAGATGAATCATTGTACATTAAGGGAGAGGAAGATTAAATCAGAGGGAATAAAACAGGTTTAACAAAAAAAAGAAAGAATTATGGAAGAAATTACTAAAAACATATCAGAATTATCAGTCTCATTAGATATTTTATGGGTATTAATAGCAGCAACGCTGGTAATGTTTATGCAGCCGGGATTTGCGATGGTAGAGGCTGGATTCACCAGGGCAAAAAATACAGCGAACATATTAATGAAAAACTTCCTGGATTTCTCAGTGGGTTCGCTTATTTTCTGGATAGTAGGCTTTAGCATAATGTTTGGCACAGACTTAGGCGGATTTATAGGGATGCCGGATTTGTTTTTTTCCGGCAGTTATGGAAATGATGTTGATTACGCCATGCTTATATTTCAAACAGTATTTGCAGCCACAGCGGCGACTATTGTTTCGGGAGCAATTGCAGAACGTACCGAATTTTCAGCCTATATAATTGCCAGTTTCTTTATTACAGCAATTATTTATCCCATTTCGGGTCACTGGGTCTGGGGCGGTGGCTGGTTAAGTGAATTAGGATTTCACGATTTTGCCGGCTCAACTGTAGTTCACTCAGTTGGTGCATGGTTAGGTTTAGTGGGAACAGCCATTATTGGTCCCCGTCTAGGAAAATACAACGGCAAGCGAAAAGCTATTCCCGGCCACAATTTAACTATTGGAGCATTGGGTGTATTTATCCTGTGGTTTGGATGGTTTGGTTTCAACCCCGGCTCACAACTAGCCGCCAGTGGTTTGGAAAACATTTCTGCAGTAGCATCTATTTTTGTCACAACAAACCTATCAGCTGCAGCTGGTACCGTTACTGCCATGGTTATATCCTGGATTCGGTATAAACGTCCTTCGTTAGGCTTGTCTCTAAACGGTGCATTAGCCGGTTTGGTTGCCATTACTGCCGGATGTGATATTGTAACGCCAGGTGGGGCCGTCATTATAGGCATCGTTGCAGGTTTTGTTTTAATCTTTGGTGTAGAATTACTCGATGCATTAAAAATTGATGACCCTGTAGGTGCAGTTTCAGTTCACGGATTTAGTGGTGCCGTAGGTACATTAATGGTAGGTTTGTTAGCTACAGATGGTGGACTTTTCTACGGAGGAGGTGCATCTCTGCTAGGCGTTCAGGCTCTTGGTGTTGTTGCTGTCGCTGCCTGGTCATTAGCGTTAGGTTTTATTCTTTTCAAAACACTGAAAGCTACGGTAGGCTTAAGAGTCCCCAAGCGCGTTGAAGAGGAAGGACTCGATGTTTATGAACATGGTGAAACAGCTTATGACAACATATCATAAACCTATGCAAAAGTTCATAACACATTAGGGAAATCCCCAATTCATTTTTCCATAATTAATTAAAACCGTAAAAAACAAGACAACCCTTTTTATGGAGAACACTATCACTAAATTGCCATAACGATGGCAAGTCTGGTTCTATTATCCAGTTCTGTTAATTGTCCTGTTTTTAAAGGTCTGCTCCTCGTGACAGACCTTTTTTTTTAATTAAGAAAAATAAATTTCCCGCAGAGGCATTTTACCTTTTCAAAAGGTTTCAATAGAAGTCAATCACCAGGCAAAAACAAGTATTTAAATCACCAAAATTAAATTCTTCTTTCCCAACTTAAAAGAGACTAAAGAAATATTCCTTAACAACGTGCAAGGAAACAAGAAAAAAAAACGCTTTTTTTATGCACAACTGAAGAAAATTTTCCTCTCTAATGAAGATTATCATTTTTTAACCCCACACAAATTCGCTATTTTAGTTTCTTTGCAGCATTATCATTAATGACAAACTAAAACATTTAAGTTATTATGAGAAGGTTATCAGTAATTTTTATTTCATTATTTCTATTCGGTGGATATTTAAATAGTATTGCGCAAGAAGAAAAAGCCACGCAATCGGAAGGATATCAATTTGAGACTATAATTGATTTGCCAACAACAAGTGTTAAAGACCAGCATCGTAGTGGTACCTGTTGGAGTTTCTCAGGAGTGTCGTTTTTAGAATCCGAGATGATGCGGATAGGGAAAGAACCTGTTGACTTATCCGAAATGTTTATCGTTCGCCATTGCTATGCAGAAAAAGCACAAAAATTTGTTAGACTTCACGGCCATTTAAATTTCGGTGCCGGCGGAGCCTTTCACGATGTATTGTTTGTTTTGAAAAATTTCGGTGCTGTACCAGAAGAAGTATACAGCGGCCTTAAATATGGTACCGAAAAGCATGTACATGGAGAGATGGATGAAGTTTTAAAAGACTATGTTGAAGGTGTGATAAAAAACAGAAACAAAGAATTAAGTACGGCATGGTTAGATGGTTATGAAGGGATATTAGATGCCTATTTGGGCGAACTGCCTGAGTCATTTGAATATAAAGGGCAAGAATATACTCCCGTTTCGTTTGCCAAAGAAGTTGTTGGTCTCAACCCGGATGACTATATTCAGGTATCGTCGTTTACCCATCACCCATATTATAAACCATTCATTATAGAAGTTCCCGATAATTGGTTGTGGGGCGAAGTTTATAACGTACAACTAGAAGAATTAATAGAGATAATAAACCATTCATTAGAAAAAGGTTATACCGTAGCCTGGGCTAGCGATGTTAGCGAAAAAGGATTTTCATACAAAAACGGCCTGGCAATAGTACCGGAAGAAGATCCTGAAGAATTGAGTGATACGGAACGATCCCGGTGGGAAAAACTTCCTGAAGCCGAAAGAATCAAACAAATTTATTCATTCCAAGCCCCGGTTCCGGAAAAAGAAGTAACCCCTGAATTACGACAAAAAGGATTTGATAACTACCAAACCACGGATGATCATGGTATGCATATCGTTGGCATGGCTAAAGATCAGAATGGTACAATCTATTATAAAGTAAAAAATTCCTGGAACACCGACAATAAATATAAAGGGTACCTTTATGCTTCCGAAAATTTTGTCAGGCTCAAAACCATTTCAATCATGATCAATAAAGAAGCTTTACCTAAAAACATCAAAAAGAAGCTTAAATTATAAATCTTAATTATCAAAAAAGAACGGACAAGGAATCTATTCAGTTTTTAATAGAAGCAACCAGTAAATGAATTTTATTTGGACATTAAATCCCAAAACAATAAAAAAGTAATTTCACATTGTATAGACCTTAAGGAATCTTTTGTAACTAATATGTAACTTTTAAAGAAATATTTCGTTATAAAGGGCAATATTTTCTTCATAAAAGGGTTTAGGTTAAACAATTTATAAAGAAAGAGATAACATTTTCTACTGGAAATTCGGGAATATGCATTAAATTTATCTCTTTCTTTAAACCTTTGATAATATTACCTGTTTAAAAATATAGATTTTCATAATTTTGGGTTAGGGTTAAAGTTAGGAACGGGAGCTATCAATTGAGATAGTTCCCGTTTTTTTAGTTTCTTGTTAACCAGACAAATAAATTATAAAAGCAATTGCTATTATTAGTCATTATGCTAAAGTTAGATTATAAAAAATCACTAGTAGATGCATAAAAAGATACACTGCTCTGATTTTAAGTAAAAAAATAATTTTCCAGTAAGGCATTTAATATTTATGGATATTCCCATTTAAATTCCAAGATCATTCAAAATTTCCATGAGAGTTTTAAATTGATTATTTTCAAACACTAAAACTTAAAGTTAGGTTTATTCCCATTTGCAGGTTATTTTTGCAGTGCCTCGATTGTTTATTGGATTTTAACAATAAACAAATCGAGCAATTTTTAGTTATTTGTTCAATGATAAAAAAAGGATTGACCAGATGATAATTAGTTTCTAATAGTCCCTTAACCAACCATATACATTTATTGTGAAATTAATTATAAAACACAACCGAAAATAAATACTTATCCAATGAAAATTCAAGAAATCCACCTGCCCAACCACCAAAATAAAAACATAAAGTTATTTGAATTAAAAAATAATTCCGGAACAACAGTTCAAATAACGAATGTCGGCGCAACCATTACAAAAATTACCACTCAAGACAAAAACGGCCTTTTTTCAGACATTGTTCTGGGTTTTGATGATCCCGAAAATTATATTGAACCCAATTATCTAAATAACTGTGTTTTTTTGGGAGCCACAATAGGTCGGTTTGCCAATCGAATTGCCAATGGGAAATTCAATTTGGGCGGAAAAAGTTTTAAACTAAGAATCAATAACGGCAATAACCATTTGCACGGTGGCCCTACAGGGTATCATACCAAAATCTGGGAAGCGAAAATTATTAATGACCAGCAAAATGAAAAATTAGAAATGTCTTTGACAAGCCCAGACAATGATGAGGGCTACCCCGGAAATGTAAAGGCTAAAGTCACTTTCACCTTAACATCCGACAACGAATTGATAATAAATTATCAAGCTTTATCCGATTCTCCTACGCCAATTAATTTAACAAATCACAGCTATTTTAACTTAAGTGGAAAAGATAGAGACATTTTAGACCACGAAGTCATGATTTTTGCTGATTCATACACTCCAAAAGAAAACGACATTCCCACAGGGGAAATCATTCCTACTCAAGGCACACCTTTTGATTTTAAGGATTTTCATAAAGTAGGTGAACGTTTGGAACAACTCAACGATGACATCTACGACCATAATTTTGTCATAAATGGGAATGAAGGAGAATTGCGACGTGCAGCCATAGTCAGGGAGCCGGACTCGGGTCGAACCCTGGAAATTTATACCACCATGCCAGGGATGCAGTTTTATATTGGAAGTTTTCTTGATGGGACTTATAAAAACTCACAACGTTCATTTGACAAATTTTCAGGCATGTGTTTCGAGACTCAATATTACCCTGATTCACCCAATAAAAGTAATTTCCCCTCATGCATTTTTGGACCGGAAAGGCCCTACAACCATACAACAGTTTTTAAATTTGGAATAAACGAATAGCAAGGCATGATAAGTATTATCGATTATTTCGAAGATAAGGTAAAAAGATATCCCAACAATCCCCTACTTTGGGAGAAACAACAAGGAAAATATCAACCGACCACTTATCGAGCGGTTAATGAACAAGTAATTACTTTAGCCGCAGGGTTATTATATTTGGGTATCCAGAAAGGCGACAGAATAGCCTTATTGTCCGAAGGACGTAACGATTGGTTAATATCCGAATTGGCGATTCTCCGATGCGGAGCCATCAATGTGCCCCTATCCACCAAATTGGAAGCTGATCAGGATCTAATTTTCCGCCTGAACCATTCAGAAAGCCGCATGATAATGGTTTCAGGCTTTCAATTGCCCAAGATTAGACAGATCATTCAGGAAATACCTTTAATTGAAAAGATTATAGTTTTTGACGAGACTGATAGTCTGGAAGAAAAGGAAGTTTTACTTCAAGAAATATATCAAAGAGGGACACAATTTTTGGAAACCAATTCAAAATCCGTAGAGGACCGAAGGAAAGAGATTCACTACAATGATGTGGCCAATATTTCATATACCTCAGGGACCACCGCCCAGCCTAAGGGCATCATGCTTAGCCATAGAAATTATACCGCGAATGTAGAGCAGGCTTTCAGCTATATTGATATTCCCTCCCACTATCGTACGCTAGCGGTATTGCCGTGGGATCATGCATTTGCACATACGGCCGCCCTTTATGCATTTATGTACAGAGGTGCATCTATCGCATCGGTACAAGCTGGGAAAACACAATTGGAAACGTTGAAAAATTTTGCTCAAAACATTCGTGAAATTAAGCCGCATGTTTTAATGAGTGTCCCCGCCATAGCCAAAAACTTTAGAAAAAATATTGAAAAAGGTGTTATGGCCAAGGGCAAAGTAATTTACACACTGTTTCGGGTAGCCATGAAATATGCCGTTTGGTACAACGGAACCGGCAACAACAGAGGGAAAGGATTGAAAAAATTGACCTATCCACTTTATTATTTATTTGACAATTTAATATTTAAGACAATTAGAGCAAATTTTGGTGGCAATCTACAATTTTTCATAGGCGGAGGAGCCCTATTGGATATTGAATTACAAAAATTCTTTTATGCCATTGGTATTCCCATGTATCAAGGTTATGGATTAAGTGAAGCCTCCCCTATTATTTCCGCTAACACCCCGGCACATCATAAAATGGGTTCATCCGGTCGTACGGTCAACAACCTTGACATAAAAATATGCGATGAGTCAGGTAAAGCCTTACCCCCAGGCCAATCGGGCGAAATTGTCATTAAAGGCGAAAATGTAATGTTGGGATACTGGAAAAATGAAGAAGCAACGAAAGAAACCATAAAAAATGGATGGCTATACACCGGCGACCTTGGCTACCTGGATAAGGATGGTTACCTTTATGTATTGGGACGCTTCAAAAGCCTACTTATTAGCTCTGACGGGGAAAAATATAGCCCGGAAGGTATTGAAGAGGCCGTGATTGACCATTGCGAATTAATTGACCAATGTGTATTACATAACAATCAAAATCCTTACACTATTGGATTAATTGTTCCCAACGCAGAGAAAGTTGTTCAATATTTTAAATCATTAAGTAATCATTTAACCAAGGAACAAAAATTGGAGAAAACTTTATTGGCCATTCAAGAGGAACTATCCCAATTTAAAAAAGGAGGAAAACTAGAAAACCTTTTTCCTCAAAGATGGCTGCCAGCAGCATCTATTATACTTCCGGAACCATTTACAGAGGCCAATAAGATGATTAACAGCACTATGAAAGTTGTTAGACGAAAGGTAGAAGAATATTATAAGGCCGAAATAGATTATTTATACACTCCTCAAGGTCGAGAATTTGTTTCAGAAAAAAACAAGGAGAATTTAGCCAAATACCTTAATTAACAATATTGTTGAAACATAAATACATCAATAGATTAGTGCCAATGAAATAATAATTTCTACAATTTGTAAAAAAAAAGTACAAATTTGACACCATAATACCAAAATCAACGTATGCTATTTTTGTATTATCAAAGTTTTTATCATTTTTACAGTCTGGAAAAAAGCCCTAACCAAACATAACCAATTTAAATAGGTTTTATTGGTTTCATGAATGGGAATAAAACACCAAATATTATTGGTTTCATGAATATAGTGCGATTAGCAATAGCAGTAATTTGTATATTGATAATTTCATCCAGCATAAATACCTCTGCACAAAGAAAAAGAGGAGATTTTAGTTTGGGTGAAGGTCTAACCATAACTCCCAAAGTGGGTTATAATCTTTTTTTTGGAGACCTGGTTGACAAATCACGCGGAAGTATATCCCTGGGCGTAGTAGCAGACCGAGAAATGTCTAATTTTCTATCCCTCAGAACACAATTAATTGGAGGGACCATGCAGGGACAGCAAGTTTTTCAGACGTCAGGTCTTGTCTATGCCGAATTTGACAACTTTTATACCGAATTTACGGTAGGGGGTGCTTATAAACCGCTAAATCACCTTCTGGGATATTTTCGAGAAAGAAGATTCCAACCTTATGCCCACCTTAATGCGGGATTAGTATATTTTAGTGCAACTGAATATTGGGGTCCGGCCAGTCAGGGAACACCAGGCGAAGAATGGCGGTCAGCGTCAGGAGTTTCACCGGTCGTCACAATGGGAGGAGGTACTTCTGTATGGATTAGCCCTATAGTAAGTCTAAATTTTGAATTAACCGGCTCCCTGGCTTTTTCTGATCAATTAGATGTTCATGATGTTTGGTACCATACCTATGAAGATTGGGAAAACAAAGTAAACGCTCAAACCACCAATCCAAATGACTTTTATTATACTTTTACTGTAGGTGTTTCTTTCATGATTGACCAAAGCAAATTTTCGAACAGCTCCAGATATAATAGAAAGTCCTATATTAAAACTCGCCACTATTACAAAACAAAAAACAAACGGCGTTCTTTTAAAAGACCGGGGCAAAAGAAATTCTTGTTCTTTTAATTTATTTCTTTATTATGAACACCACAGAGGATAAACCCTCTGATGGTGTCGTTTTTTATGAGAACAGTCCAAGAAAGTTAAAATCAAATCTTATTTTTCAAGCTGCATTACCGAATATTTCACATTATACATTTATCTCCAGGTTAGTTAATCCCGTTAGACATAATTAAAAACACAAACAGAAATTACAAATAGCATTGCCAGAGAAAAGATAAGGATTTAAAGGACAAGAATTAAAAAATCATTTTTTCTTTTTCAATAGTTTTTCCAATCGAAACATCTCATCCCGGTATTGAGCAGCCTGAATAAAATCCAATTCTTTAGCAGCCTTTTGCATAGCCTTGCGCGTTTGTTCAATGGCCTTTTCCAATTTTTCAATACTCATGTATGACAATACAGGGTCAGCCGCAACATCAACATCCTGATCTTCAGGCCCGGAATAACCATACGATGCCTTTTTTTGAGAATCATTCTCTTTATCGGCAAAAGTGCTACCTCGTTTTTTAATAATAGCCGCAGGAGTTATTCCATGCTTCTCATTGTAAGCGAGCTGCTTTTCACGACGATAATTAGTAGCATCGATCGTCGACTGCATAGAACGCGTTATGGTATCGGCATACATAATCACCAAACCATTTAAATTCCTGGCTGCTCTCCCCGCCGTTTGCGTCAACGAACGTGTAGACCGCAAAAAGCCCTCTTTATCGGCATCCAAAATAGCGACCAGAGATACTTCCGGCAAATCCAAACCTTCTCTTAATAGATTGACCCCTACCAGTACATCTATAACGCCATTTCTCAAATCCTCCATAATACGTACACGATCCAGTGTATCAACATCGGAGTGAATATATTGGCATTTAATATCCAGCCGTTGAAGATATTTGGTTAATTCTTCAGCCATCCTTTTTGTAAGGGTAGTTACCAAAACTCGCTCATTGACCCGGATGCGTTGTTGAATTTCCTCCAATAAATCATCAATCTGATTCAAAGTAGGTCTTACTTCAATTTTGGGATCCAGAAGTCCGGTAGGACGAATTACTTGTTCAACAATAACTCCCTCACTTTTCTCAATTTCATAATCTGCAGGCGTAGCACTTACAAAAATGGCTTGATGAATCATTTTTTCAAACTCCTCGAACCGTAAGGGTCTGTTATCTAATGCTGCAGGTAATCGAAAACCATATTCTACCAGGTTCTGTTTTCTACTATAATCGCCACCATACATGGCTCGAATTTGCGGTATCGTAACATGACTTTCATCCACAACAATAAGAAAATCGGAAGGGAAATAATCGAGCAGGCAAAAAGGTCGGGTCCCCTCTGCCCTGCCATCAAAATACCTGCTGTAATTTTCAATTCCCGGACAATACCCCAGTTCCCTAATCATTTCCAGGTCATAATTAACCCTTTCTTCCAGACGCTTAGCCTCAACATGCTTTCCGGCATCTTTAAAAAACGCCACCTGCTTAACCAAATCATCCTGAATCGCTTTAATGGCATTATTAATTCTTTCCTTGGTAGTAACAAAAATATTAGCGGGATAAATCAATATCTGGTCGACAGACGAAAGAGTCTGATTGTTTACGGGGTCAAAGGTTTCAATGGTTTCAATTTCATCACCCCAAAAGATGACACGACATGCATGGTCGGCATAAGCCAAAAATACCTCAACCGTATCCCCTTTAACTCTGAAATTGCCACGATTAAACTCAACTTCATTCCGTGAATAAAGGGCATCAACCAAATGACGCAAAAATTTATTCCGCCCTATTGACTGTCCTGTTTTTAGAGAAATAACATTTGCGTGAAAATCTTCAGGGTTACCAATACCATACAAGCAAGAGACAGATGAAACCACAATAACATCGCGACGCCCAGACAACAATGCCGACGTGGCACTCAGCCTCAACTTTTCAATTTCATCATTAATGGATAAATCTTTTTCAATATATGTATCGGTTACAGGAATATATGCTTCGGGTTGATAGTAATCGTAATAAGAAACAAAATATTCTACCGCATTGTTGGGGAAAAAATTTTTAAACTCCCCATATAACTGTGCGGCCAAGGTCTTATTATGGCTCAGCACCAAGGTTGGTTTTTGTACCCGTTTGATGACATTGGCAATTGTAAATGTTTTTCCTGATCCTGTTACCCCCAAGAGAGTCTGGAACGGAACATTGTTTTTAATGCCATTAACCAATTGTTCAATGGCTTCAGGTTGGTCACCGGTAGGTTTAAATTCCGATTCTATTTTAAATTCCATAGCTATCCCTTTAACCCCATGTGCCCTCGAATACATATTTGGCAGGACCAATCAGCCATATGTTTTCAAAGCCTCCGTCCCGGCGAGATTCAAAATGAACTTTCAATTCTCCTCCTGGCACTTTCATTAAAAAATGATTTCCGCACTTGTTATTGCTCACAAACGTTGCAATAGCCGAAGCCACTGCTCCTGTACCACAAGACCAAGTTTCATCTTCTACGCCCCGTTCATATGTTCTCATGACCACTTTCCCATCCTGTGGTTGACCCACAAAATTAACATTGGTACCTGCAGGGGCAAACCGCTCATGATTTCGCCAATATCGTCCTTCCTTAACAACATCTATTACTGAAGGATCATCTACCATTCTGACAAAGTGTGGAGAACCGGTATCCAAGAACCACCCATCCATTTCTTTTTTTATTCCGCTAACATCTGTCATTTTCAGTTTCACTTCATTTTCTTCATCAACAAATGCTTCGTGAATGCCATCAACAGCAAAAAAACGAAAATACTCACCTCGGGGGGCAATACCCAAATCAGCCGCAAAAGCGGCGATGCATCGCCCACCGTTGCCACACATCGATGACTCTTTGCCATCGCTATTGTAATACCGCATAAAAAAAAGGGCTTTATCCGATTCTTCGAGCAGCATTAAACCATCAGCACCTACACCAAACCTTCGATGACAGATAGATTCAACCAACTGAACGTCTGAACTTTTAAAAGATTTATCTCTGTTATCTATCAATACAAAATCATTTCCGGTACCATGATATTTATAAAAGTGAATTTTCTTCATTGTTATAATTTAAAGTGGTCGATTTTTATAAAATTTCAAAGTTAATAAAGTTGAACTAAAACTGATACTAGCTTCAAAACTATAAAATTGCCACCCAAATTAAAAAATTATATATCAATATTTCAACCTATTGATTCCCTAAAGATTGGCACAATAAATGTTAAGTCTTCCACAAGAACATTCTTATTGGCAATAAAAACGCAGTACTAAAGATAATTTGATTGCTTAAAATAAATTATATTCTTAAATTATTAGAAATATATTCAACCCCCTGACAACCAAACAACATAAAATATGAATTAAAAAAAGTTAACGAAATCAATAATAACAAGAAAGGCATATCATTTGATGAGAGCAACACATGAATTCATCAATTGTAAACAAAAAAATATACAAACATGAATACGAAAAAGATATTCACACTCTTTTCAGTGTCAGTGTTGAGTGCTTTTGTAGCTGTTGTAGCCTATTCTTATATTGTAAAACCAGAACCAACTGTAGTGGAAGTTCCCCGTGCGGTTTACCCGGCGGCACAATATATGTCGATACCTGCCTCATCTTCGCAAAAGGGGCAGTTACCAGATTTGACGGTCGCTGCCGAAAAGTCTGTTCATTCGGTAGTACACGTAAAGACTGTTTCCACTCAAACGACCAATTATTCAGGAAATCCACTTTATGATTTCTTTTTTGGCCCTGGCATACCCATGCCCAAACAACAACCAGTTATGGGCTCGGGGTCAGGCGTAATTATTACCTCCGACGGTTATATCGTCACCAACAACCATGTAATAGAAGATGCAACCAATATCGAGGTTACCTTAAATGACAATCGCACCTTTAAAGCGACTTTGGTAGGTACGGACCCTGCTACGGATATAGCCCTTCTAAAAATTGACGCCAAGGATTTGCCCTATCTGGAATATGGAAACTCAGATGCTCTAAAAATTGGTGAGTGGGTATTGGCAGTAGGAAATCCTTTTAACCTCACCTCAACCGTCACCGCAGGGATTGTAAGTGCCAAGTCAAGAAACATTAACATTATTCGTCAGGGACAGGGGAAATTGGGTATAGAATCGTTTATACAGACCGATGCGGCAGTGAATCCGGGGAACAGTGGCGGTGCGTTGGTAAACACTTCAGGCCAGCTGGTTGGTATAAACACAGCCATTGCATCACAAACGGGCTCATATACCGGTTACTCATTTGCGGTTCCCGTAAGCATTGTAAAAAAAGTAGTAGCCGATTTAATGGAATATGGTCAGGTACAACGGGCTGTTCTGGGGGTTAGTATCCGTGATGTAGATAGTGAGTTGAATGAGGAATTGAATCTTGGGACAACCCAAGGTGCTTATGTTGTAGAAGTGGTTAGTGGCAGTGGTGCTGAAGAAGCTGGCATAAAAGAGGGCGATGTCATCATTCAGGTAGAGAATGAAGCAGTAACAAAGGTTTCTGAGCTTCAGGAAAAGATTAGCAGACACCGTCCGGGGGATAAAGTTAATGTAACCGTTATCAGAAATGGCAAAAAGAAAGATTTTATTGTCACTTTACGAAACATTTACGGCTCTACAGACGTTGTAAAAGCAGACAAACCATTTAACTTATTAGGTGCTTCGTTTGAAGAAGTTCCCAGAAAAGAAAAAATGCGTCTAGGAATATCTCATGGTATTAAGGTTACAAAGGTTATGCCTGGTAAATTCCGCGAGGTAGGAATTAAGGAAGGCTATATAATTACAAAAGCCAACCGTGTTCCAATAAATAGCATTGAAGACTTTAGAAAAGTAGTTGAAATGGTTGAAGATGGATTGTTCCTGTCAGGAATATATCCGAATGGACAGGTGGCTTATTATGCCATAAATTTGGACTATTAATAATTCGAAAGGCCGATTAATCTTGTAATAGTGCAATAAATATTGTAATTTTGCGGCGAAATTTTTGGAGGGTTTATGAGACAATTAAAAATTACAAAATCAATCACCAATCGCGAAAGCGCGTCTTTGGACAAGTATCTTCAGGAAATTGGACGTGAAGACCTAATTTCCGTAGAAGAAGAAGTGGAGTTGGCCCAGCGGATAAAAAAGGGTGACCAGGTAGCCCTGGAAAAATTAACGCGAGCCAATCTCCGGTTTGTAGTGTCTGTGGCCAAACAATACCAAAACCAAGGACTCAGCCTTCCTGACCTAATCAATGAGGGGAATCTCGGTCTCATTAAAGCTGCTGAAAAATTTGATGAGACCCGAGGATTTAAGTTTATTTCTTATGCGGTATGGTGGATTCGTCAATCAATTCTTCAGGCTTTGGCCGAACAATCAAGAATTGTCCGGTTACCTTTGAACCAGGTAGGTTCACTTAACAAAATTAACAAAGCGTATTCAAAATTTGAACAGGAACATGAAAGAAAGCCTTCGCCTGAAGAGTTAGCTGAAGAGCTGGATTTACCGGCAGAAAAAGTGGCAGATACCTTACGCGTATCTGGTCGGCACATCTCTGTGGATGCGCCTTTCGTTGAAGGTGAAGACAATAGTTTGCTGGATGTATTGGTGAACAACGATTCACCCAATGCAGATAAAACGCTGATAAATGAATCTTTATCGCGTGAAATTGAAAGAGCCTTGGCAACCTTGACAGAAAGAGAAAGCGATATTATCAAACTCTTTTTTGGTATTGGATGCCAAGAAATGACCCTGGAAGAAATAGGTGAACGATTTGGTCTAACACGTGAACGCGTACGTCAAATCAAAGAAAAAGCTATCAGAAGATTAAGGCATACGTCCAGAAGTAAATTATTAAAATCTTATCTCGGATAAGAATATGAATTTAACTAATAAAAAGACCTGTTCATTTCTTGGACAGGTCTTTTTATTTCCGGTTATTTTTCGTACAAAACTTGAATTTATAAACTCACAGCACTGATTTAATTAAAAGGAAACTCCAAAGAAGTATTCTCTAATGAAAAGCTTTACTTTTTAGTCCTTTCGATTAAACATTATACCGTAATTGGCAATACGTTATAACCCGGGGATAAATTTTTACACACTATTGGGATAACCTTTACACACTGTTGGGATAACCTTTACATACCATTGGGATAACCTTTACACACCGTCGGGATAACTTTTACATACCGTTGGGATAACCTTTACATACCATTGGGATAACCTTTACACACCGTTGGGATAACCTTTACACACCGTTGGGATAACCTTTACACACCGTTGGGATAACCTTTACACACCGTTGGGATAACCTTTACATACCATTGGGATAACCTTTACATACCGTTGGGATAACCTTTACACACCGTTGGGATAACCTTTACATACCATTGGGATAACCTTTACATACCGTCGGGATAACTGATACTGTTTAAAAAAGTGTGTCTGAAAAGGAATAAAAAAGGTCTTCTCAGGTTAGTTTTACAAACGAAAAACCAAAATGTATAACTAAAAAAAG
>NZ_FONA01000003.1 GCF_900112795.1 Thermophagus xiamenensis | reverse complement strand
CTCTTTTTAGTTATACTTTTTATTTTTTCGTTTGTAAAACTAAGCTGAGAAGACCTTTTTTATTCTATTACAGACACACTTTTTTAAACAGTATCGCTCGTTTCATCTAAAATCAATATCTTTAACCTGCATTATGTGTTTATTATAATTTGAGTTGATATGGACGATCAAAATAGCAACAAAAGAAATCAAATGAAAATTGAATTAAATCCCGAAGTTGCTCAAGGGATTTATTCCAATCTGGCAATTATCAGTCATTCTCCTTCAGAATTTGTCATCGATTTTGCCCGTATTATGCCAGGTATCCCTAAGGCTTCCGTAAAATCGCGTATTGTACTGACACCCGAACATGCCAAACGTTTGTTACAGGCATTAAGTGATAATGTGGCGCGTTTCGAAGAAATGTACGGTAAAATTAAAAATATTGGACCCCATGGCAACGACCAGGGTGGATTCCCGCCTATTAACTTTGGCCCTGCAGGACAAGCTTGATGCCTGAGTTGTTTAACTTTTTTGTAAATAATTTTAATTTCCGGGTTAAATGAGTGCGTTTTTTAAAACTAAACTCCTGACCATCATTTTCGTTGCTATTGTTGGTCAGGAGGCTTTATGGGCTCAAAACAACAATCCGTCATACATCATACAATATGGCCGGACATGGGCCGATTCTGTTTATCTGACCCTGTCGCCCGAAGAGCGTATTGCTCAATTGTTTTGGGTTACGGTTGATGCCTCGGGCAATACTTCCCGAGAATATGCCAACATTCAATTGGTTAAAAAATGGCAACCGGGAGGAATAATTTTTTTTCGAAGCGATTTGAACCGAATGGTTGATGTCGCCAATAGCCTGCAAAGGCTTTCCAAAATACCATTGTTTGTAGTGGCCGATGGTGAATGGGGCCTCGGAATGCGTTTTAACCAAACCATTTCATACCCTTATGCCATGACGATTGGTGCCATTCAGGACAACCATTTAATTTATCGGCTTGGGGTTGAAATGGCCCGCCAATTTAAAGAGGCCGGTGTTCACGTCAATTTGGCCCCGGTGGTGGATGTTAATATCAATCCAGATAATCCAGTTATTGGACATAGATCTTTCGGAGAAGATCCCACCAATGTTTCGGCCAAAGCCTCTGCCTTTATAAAAGGATTGCAGGAAAATGGTATCATGGCCGTTGCCAAACATTTTCCCGGACATGGGGATACCGGTGAAGACTCACACAAAACACTTCCGGTTATTGCTCATTCGCGTGAAAGACTAAACAAAATAGAACTACTACCTTTTTCGAATGCCATACGCAGCGGAATTTGGGGGGTGATGACTGCACATCTGTATGTTCCGGCTTTAGAACCTAAAGAAGGAATTCCTGCAAGCTTTTCTGATAATGTCATTCAAGATGTTCTGAAGGATTCCTTAACCTTCAGAGGTTTAGTGATTACTGATGCCATAAAGATGAAAGGTGCTAAAACAATGGGGCGTCCCGGGCTGGTGGATGCTCTGGCACTGGCTGCCGGAAATGATATTGTAGAATTTACAGAAGATTTGCCCGGGGCCATTGAGTATGTGAAAAAATTTATTGCCGAAGGTAAGTTAAGTTGGTCCGATATTGAAGAAAAATGTAAAAAAGCATTGGCTTTTAAATACTTTATGGGGCTGGACAATTTTCCCAAGGTCAATCCTGAAGGACTTTACAATAGGGTTAATACCCCTTTGGCTAAGTTGCTGCAAAGGCAACTCTATGAAGCGGCTATGACCGTCGTGGTTAACCGAAACCAAGCTATTCCCGTGCAAAATCTGGATAAGGGTAGTTGGGCTTGTGTTACCTTGGGGCAACTGCCCCATTTTTGCGAAAGGGTTCTGGACTACAAAGAGATGCCTTGCTTTAGTCTTGACCCTTCTGAGCCATCAGTGTTTAATAGTACTTTAGATAACCTAAAATATTATGACCGATTGATTTTTGCCATAGGAGATGCTTTGAATAACTTATCGTCTGAACGGAAACGCCGGCTGGTTCAACTTTTAATACAAAAAGAGAGTCTGGTGGCTTTCCTTGATAATCCCTATCATTTGAGCGAATGGAAAGATATCGAAAAGGTTAACGGATTGCTTATAGGTTATCAAAACAATGAAATTACTCAGGACATTGCTGCTCAGGTTTTATTTGGTGGTGTAGGAGCTTCAGGAAGGCTTCCCGTTTCGGTTGATAGTAGGTTTGAATGTGGATATGGAATTGACACCCGAGGAGGGTTTCGACTGAAATATACTTTGCCTGAGGAGGTGCATATGGATAGCCGCTTTATCCGGCAAAAAATAGACTCTATTATTTATCGGGGAATAGATGAGGGTGCTTTCCCGGGATGTCAGATTTTAGTGGCTTGCAAAGGAAAAGTTGTTTTCAGTAAAGCATATGGCTACCACACTTACCAAAAGCGACAAAAAGTTACCACCGATGACCTTTATGACCTGGCCTCAGTGACCAAAGTGACAGGTCCTTTGCCTGCATTGATGAAACTTTATGGGGATGGGATTATTGATATTGATGAGCCTCTCAGCAATTACTTCCCTGATTGGAAAAGAGGCTTTTTGCATCCTTCAAATAAAGAAGATTTAATTTTTCGTGACGTACTGGCTCACCAGGCCGGGTTATTACCCTACATCGCCTATTGGAAGATGGCGGTAAAAAACGGACAATATCGCCGACGGTGGTTTGACCTGAATAACGGACTTAAAGTGGATGAGCATCTTTACCTAAAACCCAAATTTAAGCGACAAATATTTCGTGCAGTACGAAAGAGCGAGCTGCTTGAAAGTAAAGAATATAAATATTCCGGGCTTTCGTTTGTGATATATCCCGAAATGATTAGTCGTTTAACCGGTGTCGATTATGCCTGGTATATCGATTCACTTTTTTTTAGGCCGTTGGGTGCTTCGTCGCTTACATATAATCCGCTTGAACGCTTTTCACAAAGGCGAATTGTTCCTACCGAATATGACAGTTATTTTCGAAAAACACAGGTTCACGGTTATGTGCATGATGAAGCGGCGGCAGTACTTGGCGGCGTTAGTGGCAATGCCGGCTTGTTTTCCAATGCCAATGATTTGGCAAAGCTATTGCAGATGTACCTTAATAAGGGTCAATATGGTGGTAAACGTTTTATTAAAGGCCATGTTATACAGGAGTTTACTAAAGTGCAGTTCCCGGAAAATCACAATCGACGAGGATTAGGCTTTGATAAGCCTTTGCTGAATAACGCCGATTTGTCTTTGGACGATGCTTATCCGGTACCGGCTGTCAGCCCTGAAAGTTATGGCCATTCGGGTTTTACCGGTACTTTTTTCTGGGTAGACCCCAGATTTGAATTGGTCTATGTGTTTTTGTCGAACAGAGTGTTCCCAACACGAAATAATACTAAAATATATGAGCTGAATATCAGGACTTCGGTTCAACAAGTTTTTTATGATGCCTTACAAGCTCGTCAATATTAAGAATATCACCCAAAATTTATACGGATGAAACGAGCATGGCCACTTCTGCCACAAAATGACATGTATAAAAGACAAGCGCAAAAGTGCTCAGACTGAAGGCAAGAGTGGAATTTTAACTAATCACTAAAAACTTCTTCTACCTTTGTCTTTTATACATATGTCTTGTGTGGCATGCCTGTTTCTACCATCCGTTTTAAAAATACTTTTACCCTTCCGGGTTTTATTTATAATTTTGTTTTTTCAGTCACGTTTCCAAAAACAATTGATATATGAATGGATATCCCCCTTTGGCAGAACGTATGCGGCCACGCACACTCGACCAATATATCGGTCAGAAACATCTGGTTGGACAGGGGGCTGTTCTGTATCAAATGGTTGCGTCAGGGCGACTCTCATCTATCATTTTGTGGGGTCCCCCAGGCGTTGGGAAAACTACTTTGGCACGAATCATTGCCAATCAACTAAAAAGACCGTTTTTCGTTCTTTCTGCTGTGAGCTCGGGCGTGAAAGATGTCCGCGAAGCCATTGAAAAAGCTAAAAATGCTCGGTTTTTCAATGCCGATTCACCCATACTGTTTATTGATGAGATTCATCGTTTCAGTAAGTCGCAGCAAGATAGTTTGCTTGGAGCTGTAGAAGAGGGAACCGTCACATTGATTGGGGCTACTACTGAAAATCCTTCGTTTGAGGTGATTTCCCCTTTGCTTTCGCGCTGTCAGGTTTATGTGTTGGAACCTTTAAAAAATGAGGAACTGATGGTGTTGTTTGAGCGGATTTGCAAAGAGGACCCTGTTCTTAAAAAAAGAAAAATTGAACTGAAAGAAGATGAGGCACTCTTTCGTTTTGCCGGAGGTGATGCCAGAAAATTTCTCAATATTATTGAATTGATTAGTAACTCGTTCAATGATGACGATGTTATTGAAATAACCAATGAAAATGTAACGCGCCATCTTCAGCAAAATCCTGCTCAGTATGATAAAAACGGTGAAATACATTACGATATTATTTCAGCCTTTATAAAATCTATTCGTGGTAGTGACCCTGATGCTGCAGTGTATTGGCTTGCCAGAATGGTTGAGGGTGGGGAAGACCCCAAATTTATTGCCCGTAGGTTAATTATTTCCGCTGCTGAAGATATAGGGCTGGCTAATCCCAACGCTTTGCTTTTGGCAACCAATGCTTTTGAAGCCATTCAAATGGTGGGGTGGCCCGAGGCCAGAATCATTCTTAGCGAAGTAACCATTTATCTCGCTACAAGTCCTAAAAGCAATTCAGCCTATATGGCTATTAATAAGGCACAGGAAACGGTCAAAAAAACAGGAAACTTGCCTGTGCCGCTACACCTCAGGAATGCACCTACAAAACTGATGAAAGAACTCAATTACGGTAAGGAATATAAATATGCACATGATTATACTGATAATTTTGTAATTCAAGATTATCTGCCTGAAAAAATTAAAGATACCAGATTGTTTTTTCCTCAAAATAATCCGCAGGAATTAAAAATTGCCGAGCGTATGAAAAAGTTATGGAAAGGGCGAAAATAGTCCTATGCCCCTTATTAATGGTTTTATTCTTATTTTTGAAACGAAACCGGGTTTGACGCATTGCAATGATATTGTAAAATGAGCTTATTATCAGGTGAGTTTGAGTGAGAGGAAGATGATTTTTCCCTTTAATGTGGTAGAGGATATATGCCGGTTAACAAAGCTAAAACTAAAAACTATAATAAATTAATATTGGACTAAAAAGACCGTTTATGAACATTAATTCCATACCCAAAATCAAATATGGTGACAGCAACCAATTTTTTTTATTGGCCGGACCTTGTGCCATTGAAGGAGAAGAAATGGCTATGAGAATAGCCGAAAAAGCTGTCAGCGCCACTGATAAACTGAAAATTCCGTACGTTTTTAAAGGGTCTTATCGTAAGGCCAATCGTTCGCGTATCGATTCCTTCACGGGTATCGGCGATAAAAAAGCTCTTCAAATTCTCAGGAAAGTTTCTGAAACTTTTGATATCCCTACCATCACTGATATTCATTCGGCCGAAGAAGCCAATATGGCTGCCGAATATGTTGATATTTTACAAATACCGGCCTTCCTGTGCCGACAAACCGACATCCTGGTAGCTGCAGCTAAAACCGGAAAGGTAGTAAATATTAAAAAGGGGCAGTTTTTGGCACCCGAATCTATGATTTTTGCCATTAATAAAGTCAGAGATAGTGGGAACGATGCTGTTATGGTTACCGACAGAGGTACTATGTTCGGCTATCAGGATTTGATTGTCGATTACAGAGGCATCCCAGTTATGCAAAAAATGGGCGTACCGGTAGTTCTTGATATTACACATTCACTGCAGCAACCCAACCAGTCGAGTGGCGTAACCGGTGGTAAGCCCGAACTTATCGAAACTATTGCCAGGGCAGGTATTGCTGCAGGATGTGATGGTATTTTCCTTGAAACTCACTTCGACCCCTCTAATGCAAAAAGCGATGGGGCTAATATGCTTCATTTAAATTATCTGGAAACACTATTGAAAAAGTTGACAATACTGAGAGATGCTGTTTTGAACCTTAATTCTGAGACGGGTTATAAAATTTAAGTGCTTCAGGCATAAATTCTTCTAAATTTTTTGCGCGGGTTTCGTCTGCCGGGTGGGTGCTCAAAAATTCCGGAGGTTTTTGACCGCCCTGTTGAGACATCCGTTCCCAGAAGTTTACAGCTTCTCGTGGGTTGTAGCCCGCCATGGCCATAAATATCAAGCCCAATTTGTCGGCCTCGGTTTCGTGGGTGCGGGAGTATGGAAGCATGATACCTAACTGTGTACTAATGCCATAGGCTGATAAAAATATGTTTTGGGTTTGTTCAGGTTTTTCATCTAATGCTACCGACAGAACGGTTCCGAACCCCTGAACTGTCAACTGTTGGCTCATACGCTCGTTCCCGTGGCGCGCTACTGCATGTGCAATCTCATGTCCCATTACTACTGCCAGCCCCGTCTCATCCTGTGTGATGGGTAAAATACCCGTATACACAACTACTTTCCCGCCTGGCATACACCAGGCATTGGGCGTGTCATCTTCAACCAAATTAAATTCCCATTCAAAATCCTTTATCCGGTCACTCATCCCATGTTCTTCAAAATACCTTTCTACGGCATTGGCTATGCGTTTCCCCACTCTTTTTACCATTTCGGTCTGTTCCTTGTCTTCCGACAGTTTGTTTTGTTTTAAAAACTCTTCGTACTGGGTTAAACTCATGGCCATAATTTCTGATTCCGGAAGTAAGTTTAGCTGTTTACGCCCGGTTATGGGAACTGTTGAGCAGGATATCAATATGCTCTCGAGAATTATAATAAAAAGGAATAATAAATAATTAACTTTTTTCATAACAATGCTTTATATGAGTTGGTTTAATGTTTTATCCGTATAAAATTTATCTAAGTTATTGGCCAGGTGGAACCTAAAGTTAGTAATTAGTCGATAGTCAGTTAGTTAATCAACACTAATCACTAATGACTGTTGACTAATGACTATAAATTTCTTCTGCCTTCTGCCTGTGTACTTCTGCCTTGGTTTTTTTAAACATGTCCTTTTGTGGTAAAAGTCGCCATGCTCGTTTCATTTGTGTTGCCAATATAGAAATTTATAGGGATATATTCCATTTTTACAAGCCTCAAAAGATTTTACCTGATAATTGCCATTTTTAGCTTGTTTAGTGTTGACAAATATACAATAGACATGCCAATTTTATAACTGAGTCGCCATTATGCAGGCGATTGAATCACCATTATGCAGGCGATTGAGTCGCCATTATGCAGGCAATTGAATCACCATTATGCAGGCGATTGAGTCGCCATTACGCAGGCGATTGAATCACCATTACGCAAGCGATTGAGTCGCCATTATGCAGGCGATTGAATCACCATTATGCAGGCGATTGAGTCGCCATTATGCAGACGACTCAGATTTTAATAAAAATAAGATTTTTAAAAAACTACCATATGCCGAGGTTTTATTTGGGAGAAGAATTTATATTGAGTGGTTAAAAAATAGTTTTATTTTCTGTAGCTTTGGGTTTTGATAAAATATCCTTTTCGGGTATACTTGTCGTTGTTGTTTTCCGGGTCTTCTTGAGATATTTCTTTTAACATGTAGAAGAAACCGTTTTCCGTTATCTTCATATCTATTATTCCAAGAACAATAAGGTTGACGAGTATCTGTTCAGCCTTTTTTCTGGAAATATGTGCTATTTTAGAAAACTTAGTGTGAGTAATATATTTGTTCTCTTCATTAAACCAATTAAGGAGAATTTGTTCCGGTTCTTGCAGTTGAAAAAAGGTGCCGTGTTTCCTTTTTTCTCTTCGCCATACCTTAAGCAATATGTTGTTAGCTAATAGATTCTGGTCTTTTACTCTCACATACACCTTGTATCTGCCATCTTTATTGGGCGCTTTATGAGGCCTTTTTTTACTTTTGGGGATGATGATTTCTACCACTGTTTTACCCTCTACCTGCCATTCTTTGACCCGGAAAGGAACAGGAGGTTTGCAATAACGCTTTGCCGCCGATTCTACCATATAATATTCTTCGTCGGAAGATACACCCGCTATTCGACCATTATCTTTAACACCTATCAACAATCGTCCGCCATCCGTATTGGCAAAAGCTGCCAGCGAACGTGCTATCTTTTTACTGTCGTTGATAGCATACTTGAAATCCTGATGCTGGTGTTCTCCTTCAGCAATTCTTTTTTTCAAATAGCGATTCACCTGTTTCTTTCTCTTTTGTTGGCAAATTTCGGGAAAATATTAAGAAAATAAAATGAACAGGATTGGGTTGGTACTTTTTTACCCTCGGTGTTGGTGTTTTAATCAGAATGGTACCGCTAACCCGAATTTTATAGTGCTGATGAGGTTTGATATTAAAAGCCATTTATCGGGATGATGCCGAAAAGAAAATCCGTAAATCTCACGAAAATCCTGAAATTATTCAATAATACCGGGAATTTTTGTTTGAGCCTCTCGGACATATTTCACATAAACTAATACATACCCATTACGTTCCTCGCCAAGGCTATTAATCGCCGACATCATTGGTACGATAGAACATTTAGTTACAAGGCAAATAGAGGTCATGACGCGGATTGACTAGTAGAATAGGGCGACTTGTTATTTTTTTTAGCAGTTTTAGTTCCGGAGGGCCGGTAAATATATACTCGGGTGAATTTAAGCGGGTGGCAGGTATGATGAGTAAACTGTCGGACACCTTGTTAAGACTGTTAATGGCGTATTGAATAGTAGCTCTCTTTGACCCTTCGGTTTTTATTATTTTATGCGGACAGTTTGAATGTTTAAACAATCGGGTAATAAAGGCAAGTAATTGGTTCAGTTTTTTTTGATTAGCTGTGTTTCTGAAGTGGGGATGTAATAAGGTTATATTTCCGTTTGTTGCGTTGGCCCAGGTCATACACCATGCCGATGCTTCTTTTTCACCATCCCGGTTGCAAACAGGAAAGAAAATATGGTTGGGTTTCCAGGTCAAATCCTGCTGTTCCGGGAGAATCAGATAAGGTATTTTTAAGCTCCTGCATTGTATGAAAAAGCGGGTAGCTTGTTGTTTTCGGGAGATAACAATTTCTGACCGGCAAAAAACGACAAGCGATAGATCAATGGCCGGGTCGCTGGTATGTTTTAGTATTGTAGGAAATAAATCTTCTTCTGAGCCTTTTATTTCAATATCTTCGTAACTAGGTTGTTTCGTTTGGGTTAACCCCTTATCTCTTATGGTGGTTATGATTAGACGATAGTTTAATAATTGGGAGAGGTGAATGCTGAATTGGATAATTGGCCGGGGGTTAACCTCTTCCGGACCTATCAGAACAAGCATTGAGTTCATTTTGTCGAACGTTTGAATGTAAATATTTACAGATTAATAAATATGAATGGTGTAATTGCTTCGCCAAAAATACGTAAATTTATAGAAGCTAATTCAATGATATAGCCGGCGTGGCTTTGTTGGCCGTAACAAAAATAGCAATGTCTGGCAATACAGGCAGCTAGGAAAAGAAAGAAAGCATGGGCGCCGACAGGAGTTTAGTTATCAGCAGTTTGTTGCATCCGCAAAATGAAATGCTGAGGTCAGAAGTTGGAATTCCATTACCGGATTTCGGAAACAGGAAACAACCACTGGTTAAAGTAAATCATTGGGGATTAATTGCACAATAGCCGGACTAATCTTTATCTTATTCTGATAGTATGGATATTAACATTTGTCTGGAAAGTTCATGTTTTGCCAGAGGCAATAAAGAAACACTGATGATGATAAAAGAATATTTGGAAGACCACGGCTTGAGTTCGCGGGTTTTTTTAGTGGTCAGTTGTGCGAAGGATTGTGTGATGAAGGCCCAATTTTGAAGATTAATGATATGATATTTAAGTAGGTGAGTTCCGACAATATTTATGAAATTTTACACGAGGTTTTTGACCAGTAGGATAATGAAAAGATAACACCATAGATTATGGCCGGTTTATTAAATGTAAATTCTGAGAAATGCAATTTAAGCTTTACCTGCATTCGGACTTGTCCGGCAAAAGCCATCCGGATAAAGGATAAACATGCCGAAATACTTCCTTCCAGATGTATCGAATGTGGTCATTGTTTTACCATGTGTTCTCAGGAGGCCATAGAAGTTAGGGATGAAGCAGAAAGAGTAATGCAGCTTTTGAAAAGAGAAGAACCTGTAGCAGCCATATGTGACCCTGCCATTTCTGCCGAGTTTGTGGATATTACAGATTACCGAAAATTTGTTGGTATGATTCGGGCCCTGGGATTCCGGTATGTATTGGAAGCTGCCTTTGGCGTAGACCTGGTCGCCATAAAATATAAAGAGTTGTGGGACCATTTTCACGGGAAATACTATATCAGTACCAATTGTCCGCCGGTGGTATCACAGGTGGAGAAGTATCATCCCGAACTGGTGGATAATTTAGCCCCTATCGTTCCCCCTTACGTGGCTATGGCCAAAGTAATCCATCGTTTGTACGGGGCCAATACCAAAGTGATTTACTTTACTGCCTGTGTGGCTGCTAAAAATGATGTGCGATTGTATAAAGGGGATGGTACAATTAACGGGGTACTCTCATTTTTGGAGTTGAGAAAATTGTTCAACCAAAACAGAATTTCAGAAAACTCGGTAGAATTTAGCGACTTTGATCCCCCTATTGGCAGAAAGGGAGGACTCTTCCCCATTAGCAGGGGAATGATTCAGTCGGTTGATATTAATCCCGACCTGTTAAATGCCAGCATTATTACAACTGAAGGAAGAAACAACTTTCTTCAGTCGCTTAGGGAGTTTAAAACGGAAATAGGTCTCAAGCAACACCTAGACCTTTTTTATTGCGAAGGGTGTATTATGGGGCCGGGTACCTCGTTGGGTGGAAAGAAATTTTACCGCAGGTCCCAGGTTATTAAATATGTAAACAAAAGGTTGATAAATTTTGATTATAAAACCTGGCAGCAGGATATAGATAGGTTTCGTGACCTCGATTTGAGCCGCACTTTTAAAATTCGGGACCAGCGATTACCATATCCTTCCGAAAATGAAATTCAACGGGTATTGCATGAAATGGGAAAAGAAAAGGTGGAGGACCAATTGGGATGCGGTGCTTGCGGATATCCATCTTGCAGGGAATTTGCCATTGCTTATTGCCAGGGACTCACCAATTATGAAATGTGTTATACCTACACCATTCATAAAATGCATACCTACATCAATAAACTTAATGCGGCCAATGAAAAATTAAAAAGAACCAAGGAGGCACTGAAACAGAGCGAAGAAAAAGCACGTGAGGAAGAAAAGGCAGCTCGCCTGGCGGCCGAGACTACTACTGCCATGCTTAATAAAATCAGGGCCGGAGTGGTTATTGTGGATGAAAATCTGAAAATTATTGAATCCAATGACAGCTTTGTGAATATGGTAGGCGAAGATGCAAAATCTATTAACGAGTTAGTGCCCGGTTTGAAGGGGGCTGAACTTAAGGCTTTAATTCCTTTTTATAAACTATTTGCCACAGTGCTGCAATCCGGACAGGACCAGCTCAACCGTGATACTTCTTTGGATGATTCCATACTGAATGTTTCGGTATTTACTATTGAAAAAAATAAAATAGTGGGTGGTATCATTCGCGATCTGACTGCACCTGAAGTGCAAAGAGAAGAAGTTATTAACAGGGCCAGGGAGGTGATACGGGATAATTTGGAAACCGTGCAGCAGATTGCTTTTTTACTGGGTGAAAGTGCTTCAAAAACTGAAAAAATTCTATCTTCAATTATTGAAACTCAAAAAGGGCGGGCTAACGAGGGACCTTGACTTGATAAGCAATAAATCTTTTTATGCATTTGCCGGAGCAAAATATTTTTCTTGATGTTTTTTGTGAGCAAAGCCATCGTGCCGGTGAGGTTATTTGTGGTGATGTTTTTCTTTCGCGCCGTATAAGTGGTGAGGGCCGTACCATCGTGGTACTGTCGGATGGAATGGGTTCCGGGGTTAAAGCAAATGTGTTGGCTTCTCTCACGGCTTCCATGGCCATCAATTTTACTCTGGAGCATCGTGAAGTTCAGAAAACGGCCGAAATTATCATGGACACTTTACCGGTTTGTTCGGTCCGGAAAATTAGTTACTCTACTTTTACCATTATTGATGTGGAAGATGATGGTCGTACAACTATTGTGGAATATGATAATCCGTCATGTCTTTTAATTCGCCATTATCGGGAGTTTGATCCCGGTTGGGAAATTCTGGAGCTGGAAGCGGAACAGCACAAAGGGAAAGTGATTCGTACTTGTTCGTTTGCGGCACAGAAGGAAGACCGTATAGTTTTCTGGACCGATGGCATTATTCAGGCGGGCATGGGAAGCCGTTCTTTCCCTTTTGGATGGAGCAGGGAAGGTGCTGTTGAGCACGCGTTGAAGATTCTCAGTAATGAACCTTTTATTTCGGCTTCCAAGATGGCCAAAAAAATGGTTAATCTGGCAACTCTTCATGACGGCGGCCATCCAAAAGATGATACTTCATGTGGTGTTATCTATTTTAGAGAACCCAGAAAATTATTGTTGGTCTCGGGGCCGCCTTACATTGAAAAACATGACCTCGATTTTGCCTTGAAGGTAAAACGCTTTAAAGGGAAAAAGATAATTGCCGGAGGTACTACTGCCGAGATTGTGGCCCGGGAACTGGCACTGAAATTTGATGTGGGTATGATGGCCTCTGATCCTGAACTGCCCCCGGTCTCTTTTGTAGAAGGTATTGACCTTGTTACCGAAGGGATTCTTACCCTCGGAAAGGTTGCTAGAATTCTGGAAGGTTTTAAAAGCGATACAAGATTGGGCAACGGTCCTGCCGATCTTATCATTCGCATGCTTATGGAAAGTGATAAAATTCACGTTATTATAGGAACCCGGATTAATGTGGCACATCAGGATCCCACGCTGCCCGTTGAACTGGAAATTCGGAGGACCGTCTTAAAACGGATTGTCAATCTTCTGGAAGAAAAGTTTCTGAAAGAAGTTTCCGTGGAATATATATAAATTGCTCTAAAGTTAAATTCGCCCGTGTTTATTGGAGCATGGCCTCTTTTTCTTCATTATTCCTTTATGTTTAGTTGTGGGTTTTTTTATTTAAGGGTTAATGTGAGTAAAAATACGTTTAAAAAATATAATAAAATTTTAGGCTGACTCTTTGTTGTAAGGTTTCTGTTTTTTCGTTTAGTTGTCACTTTCATAATTATTTAGATTAAATATTAATTGCCGGAAATGTCATTTTCCATTTTTTTAATTCGTTAAAAATTGTAGCTTCGTATATTGATTGTAGAAAAAATTCTTTAATGATATTTTTGAATACGAGCATGGCCCAAAGAGAAATATGTATAAAAATGGACAGGCAGAAGACAGAAGAAATTTTTTGTGATTAGTGAACAGTCATTTGCGGTGGTCACACATGGAACTATTAACCAACTACTAACCACTAAAAACTAATGACTGAACATTAATATTAATATTCATTAAGTCAATGAGTTAAATAAATTTTGTATTGATGAAGATTAATGAGTTGGTAAATATATTGGAAGGAAGAGTGGTATGTGGAGAACAGTTTCTCGATCGGGAAATTGAGTATGGTTTTGCCAGCGATTTGATGAGCGATGTTTTGACGCTTGATATTGATAAACTTGTCTTGATAACCGGCCTTAATAACCTGCAAACCATTCGAACAGCAGAAATGGCAGATATTGAATGTATTGTTTTTGCCAGGAATAAGCGTATCCATCCATCGATGGTTGAACTGGCGGCTGAGCATCAAATGGTATTGGTGGAGTGCCGCTTTTCGATGTTCAAAGCAGTGGCCAGATTAAGTGCCGCCGGGTTGAAACCTGTTTATTAATGATTTTTGGGTATGACATTTAAGTTTGAGATTGAGGGTGGGAATTTTTCAAAAGCAGGGAATGCCAGTAGTGCCGTGAAAAAAATTTTAAAACAAATCAATGTACCGCCGGCCATCATCAAGCGGTTGGTCGTAGCTCTTTACGAAGGGGAAGTAAATGTGGTAGCACATGCTCGAAAGGGATGGATTAAAGTAGTGATAGAACCTGAAGAGATTTTTGTGAATATAGAAGATGAAGGACCCGGTATCCCCAATATTGAGCTGGCCATGCAAGAGGGATATTCCACCGCTTCTCAAAAAGTCAGAGAAATGGGATTCGGTGCAGGGATGGGGCTCCCAAATATGAAAAAGAATGCTGATTTATTGAATATTACAAGTCAGGTGGGGAAAGGTACCAATGTTGAAATAATTATTTTCTTAAATCAAAGCCATAAATGACCGAGGACAGATTTTATCATGCTCTAAAGGTCAGTGAAGACCTCTGTTTCGGATGCACTCATTGTATGAATGTGTGTCCCGTGGAGGCTATACGCATAGAAAATGGCAAAGCTACTATTCGGGATAACTGGTGTGTCGACTGTGGAGAGTGTATGCGGGTATGTCCGGTGAATGCCATCTATGTGGAGCAAGATGATTTTAATCAGATTTTTCGGTTCAAATGTCGGGTGGCTTTGGTACCGTCGGTATTGATAGGACAATTTCCTGCGGAGGTGACTGAAGCTGCTATTTTTTCGGTAATGCGGGAGATGGGATTCACCCATGTCTTTCAAACCGAACATACCGCCGGCTACATCATTCGGTCGATGATTGAAGCTTCGCGAGACGCTGAGGATAAGCCGGTTATTTCTTCTTTTTGTCCGGCTGTGGTACGGTTGATCCAGATAAAATTTCCGGCGCTACTTCCCCAGGTAATTAGAATAAAACCCCCCATCGATACTTCGGCAATCTATTTTAGAAAACGGTTGGAAAATGAAGGGTATCATCCCGGGGAAATAGGGATTTTTTATGTCACCCCATGTGCCGCCAAAATCGCTGCTGTGAAAAGTCCGGTGGGAGAGGATAGCTCACCTCTCAATGGTGTCATAAATATGGATCTCATATATAATAAAATATTCCGATTGATTAAAAACCGAACAAACAGAAACAGTATCTCGCCCGGTGAAATGCTTCCCTTACTTAGTCCCCGTTCCATAAAATATTGTTTGACCGGTGGTGAGGCTAATGCGATGGAAGGACGATGCCTTGCTATTGATGGTATTCATAATGTTATTGAGTTTCTGGAAAAGTTGGAAAATGATGAATTCACTGACCTGGATTTTCTTGAGCTCAGAGCTTGCGACCAGAGTTGTGCCGGAGGTGTTTTGGTAGGTGGTAACCGCTTTTTGACCACAGAGCGCCTCAATAAAAGGGCACAACGATTTCATGGTGTAGCAGACATTCCAGGTGATGTTAAAGCCTATTCAGGATTTTTATCGGAACGAATTTCTTTGGGGGATATTAAACCTCGTTCCATGCTGATACTGGACGAGGATATGGGAGAAGCATTGCGAAAAATTCAGCAAGTGCGTCATCTGATGTGCTATCTGCCGGGGATTGACTGTGGCGCCTGCGGTGCTCCCCGATGTCAGAGTCTGGCCGAAGATATTGTTAGAGAGGAGGCGCGCCTTACGGCTTGTGTGTTTATTCAGCGAATGATGGAGAAACATCAGAAATTAAGTGGTGAACATGCAATAAAGATTATTGAAAAAATTTGGGGTAGGAAACGATTGGAAAAAAACTGTAATAAGAAAGGAGCCGAAAATGACAGTGAGTGAAATTGTTGATAAACTGAATCTTGCCGTTTGGGGTGGTGAAGATGGTCTTCATCGACCCGTTACCGGTGGGTATGTATCCGACTTACTTAGTGATGTGATGGGGAATGCTTCTGACGGTGATGTGTGGATTACCCTTCAAACCCATAAAAATGTGATGGCCGTAGCTTCTTTGAAGGAAGTGGCGGCAGTGATCCTCGTGAAAGGGCTTGCACCTGATGATGATACTCTTGAGCAAAGCAATAAAGAGAATATTCCCTTGCTGGGAACCAAAATGGAAACGTTTGAAGTGGCCGGAAAATTATATGAATTACTCAAAAAATAAAGAGGATGGCCTAACCATTTTCCGGGCTGATTTGCATGTCCATACCTGTTTGTCACCCTGTGGAAGTCTGGATATGAGTCCGGTTCGAATTATCGAGGAAGCCCGGCAAAAGCACATTGACATTTTGGGGATAACCGACCACAATTCTACCCGCCAGTGTAAAGAAATAATGGACCTGGGGCATAAGGCCGGCATAGCGGTTTGGGGTGGTGCAGAAATCAATACCCGTGAAGAGGTTCACTGTCTGGCTCTGTTCGATGATTTGAAAGCCCTGGATGCGTTTCAGCAATGGTTGGACCGCTGGTTGCCGGTTGTCAAAAACAAGCCTGACTATTTCGGACATCAGGTATGGGTCGACGAAAAGGAGAATATTTTGGGCGTTGAAGACCGCCTGCTCATTGTGGCTTTAGACAGAAGTATGGAACAAACTTATGAGGAGGTGCATCGCTTGGGCGGCGTGTTCATACCGGCCCACATCAACCGAAAAAGCAATAGCCTTATCAGTCAACTGGGATTTGTGGCCACTGATATTAAAGCCGATGCTTTAGAGATTAGCCCAGAAACAAAAAAAGAGGTAATTAAACAAATGAGGTGGGCCGAAATCAAACCCGTTATTGCAGGGTCGGACGCCCACTATCCCGAACAACTGGGAACTGGTATCACTCTTTTGAAAATGAATAATAGTTCTTTGAATGAATTTAAAAAAGCACTGAATGGTGTTAGAGGACGGACAGTTCTTGCAATCATCGATATATAAAATAGTTTTATGAAAGACCTGTCATTGCATATTCTTGATGTTGTTGATAACTCCGTCAATGCCGGAGCTACAAAGGTAGAAGTGCGACTGATTTATCGCGGTGACATTTTGGAGATTACCATTCGTGACAATGGATATGGAATAGCCCGTTCCTTGATTGAACGTGTGACCGATCCTTTCACCACTACCAGAACTTCCCGAAAGGTAGGAATGGGACTTTCTCTTCTGAAAATGAATGCCGAGCGGACAGGCGGACGCGTTTCCATCGAATCGGAACCACAAAAAGGAACCACCGTTAATGCCTCTTTTGTAACCAGCCATATCGATTGCCTTCCGGAAGGTGATATGGCAAAAACACTGGCAATGATTATCTCAGGTAATCCGCAGGTTAATTTCAAAATAAAGATTGTTAAAAATGACCGGCTTTTTGAGATATCGTCTGAGGAAATAAAAGAAAGCCTTAATGGCATTCCCCTTTCTCATCCTAAAGTAAATCTGTTGATCCGAGATATTTTAAAAGAAAATGTTTAAGTAAAAGAAGTTAAATATGAGTGATAAAGTTAGAAATCTGCAGGAGCTCAGAAATTTGAGGGATGAACTCAAAGGAAGGCTTCTGTTACGTGAAAAAAGTAAAGCTCCTGAAAAACTGGTGCAGATAAAGGTATCAATGGCTACTTGTGGTATCGCCTCAGGTGCCCGTGAAACTATGAGCTACCTGATTGAGGAGTTGGACCAACAGGGCGTGGATGCAATAGTGACTCAAACAGGCTGTATGGGGTATTGTTATGCCGAGCCAACCATCGAAGTGACCTTGCCCGGCGAAAAACCCGTGGTCTTTGGTCATGTGGATACCGTTAAAGCCGCAGAAATCATAGAGAAATATATTAAGAAAGGAGAATTGGTGGACGGTATCATTCCTGATACTTATAATACAATCGACAATAAATAAATGCATATTGCGCTATGGCCAAATTCAAGTATCATGTTTTGGTTTGCGGAGGGACCGGTTGCCGGGCTTCCCAAAGCGAAACCATTGCCGCCAATATCAAACGGGCGGTGGCGGAAAATAATCTTGCCAATGAAGTTCAGGTGATCAAAACCGGATGTTTCGGATTTTGCGAAAAAGGGCCGGTAGTAAAAATGGTGCCTGATAATACGTTCTACGTTCAGGTGACTCCCGGGGATGCTGATGAGTTGGTGCTCGAGCATTTGGTGAAAGGGCGGAAAGTGAAACGTTTGCTTTACGTCGATCCGGAAACCCATACTGCTGTGAGCGATTCCAAGCATATGGATTTCTATAAAAAACAGTTGAGAATTGCTCTGAGAAATTGCGGGTTTATTGACCCAGAAAATATAGAAGAGTATATTGCCCGTGACGGTTACTCGGCTCTCGGAACTGTTTTGGAACAATATTCACCCGAAAAAGCTATCGAAGTGGTTAAAGCATCGGGATTAAGAGGAAGGGGTGGAGGTGGCTTCCCTACCGGACTGAAGTGGGAGTTGACACGAAAATCGAAAGCTGAACAGAAGTTTGTTGTCTGTAATGCCGATGAAGGGGACCCGGGTGCCTTTATGGATCGTTCCATTCTGGAAGGTGACCCCCATTCTGTTTTGGAAGCTATGGCCATTTGCGGCTATTGTATTGGTGCTGATAAAGGATTGATATACATTCGCGCAGAATATCCATTAGCCATTAAACGCCTAAAAATTGCTATTGAGCAGGCCCGAAAGTATGGATTTCTTGGCAACGACATCTTTGGTTCCGGTTTTAATTTCGATGTAACCATTCGTTATGGTGCCGGTGCTTTTGTATGCGGTGAAGAAACGGCTCTCATCCATTCCATGGAAGGAAAACGAGGCGAACCTACCGTTAAACCACCATTCCCAGCTCAATGTGGTTATCAGGGGAAGCCTACCAATGTTAACAATGTTGAAACCTTTGCCAATATACCTGTAATTTTTCTGAAAGGGGCCGACTGGTTCAGTAATATAGGTACCCCCAAGAGTCCGGGAACCAAAGTGTTTGCTCTGGCCGGAAAAGTAAACAATGTGGGACTTATCGAAGTTCCAATGGGAACCACTTTAAGAGAAGTTATCTTTGATATCGGCGGTGGTATTAAGAGTGGTAAGAAGTTTAAAGCGGTACAGACCGGAGGCCCTTCCGGCGGATGCCTAACCGAAAAACATCTGGATTTGCCCATCGATTATGAGACTTTGGTTGCCAATGGTTCTATGATGGGCTCAGGAGGAATGATTGTTATGGATGAGGATGACTGTATGGTATCGGTGGCAAAATTTTATCTCGACTTCACTGTTGAGGAAAGTTGCGGCAAATGTTCTCCATGCCGTATAGGAAATAAAAGGCTTCATGAGTTACTCGACAAAATAACGCTTGGACAAGGAGAGGAGGCTGACTTGTCCCGACTCAGAAATCTGGCAACCGTGATTAAAGATACTGCTCTGTGCGGACTTGGACAAACCTCACCAAATCCTGTTTTGTCTACTTTGGACAATTTCCCCGAAGAGTATGAGGCGCATGTCAAAGAAGGCAAATGTCCGGCAGGTCAGTGCCGCGCCCTTATGCAATATGTGATCGATCCCAATCTTTGTGTTGGATGTACTTTGTGCTCGCGCGTTTGTCCTGTCGATGCTATTTCCGGCAGTAAAAAAACGCCCCATTTTATTAATAGTATGGTTTGTATCAAATGCGGAGCTTGCATGGAAAAATGCAAGTTCGGAGCCATCAGTGTGCAGTAGCCTGAGTGTTAATTATTGGAAAATTTCATTAATATGAATATCATAAAATTAATCATAGATGATAAGCCCGTAGTGGTAGAACAGGGGACTACCATATTGGAGGCAGCTAAATCCATCGGCATAAAAATTCCCTCTTTATGTTACATGAAGATGGATGATTTGAATTTTGAAAACAAACCGGGCGGTTGTAGAGTATGTGTTATCGAGGTTGAAGGTCGTCGCAATCTTGCCCCGGCATGTAAAACTGAGTGTACTGAGGGTATGGTGGTTAAAACCCATACTGTCAGGGTAATCAATGCCCGTCGTACGGTCGTGGAACTCATCCTCTCCGACCATCCGGCGGAGTGTTTAACCTGTGCCAAATCAGGTGAATGTGAGCTGCAGGAATTGGCTCAAAATCTGGGTATACGGGAAATACATTATACCGGTGAGCAATCCCATTATAAAGGTGATCAGTCACCGGCCATTATCCGGGAAATGGACAAATGTATTATGTGCCGTCGTTGCGAAACCATTTGCAACGAGGTGCAAACCGTAGGTGTGTTATCAGCTGTCAATCGCGGCTTCGAGTCGGTAGTGGCACCGGCTTTCGAAATGGATCTGGACCATTCGGTTTGTACCTATTGCGGACAATGCGTGGCCGTTTGTCCTACAGGGGCTTTGACAGAACGGGATTATACATGGAAAGTTATTGAAGCTCTGGTTGACCCACAAAAAACAGTAGTGGTACAAACCGCACCGGCAGTCAGAGCGGCCTTAGGTGAAGCCTTCGGAATGGAACCGGGAACGTTAGTCACCGGTAAAATGGTGTCGGCACTCAAAAAGTTGGGATTCGATTATGTGTTTGATACCGACTTTGCAGCCGACCTTACCATTATGGAAGAGGGTACTGAGTTTCTCGATAGGCTTACACGTTATCTGGATGGTGATAAGAGTGTTAAATTGCCTATTCTCACCAGCTGTTGTCCCGCATGGGTAAAGTTTTTCGAACATCAGTTTCCCGAGATGATAGATATTCCTTCCACGGCCAAATCACCGCAACAAATGTTTGGCGCCATTGCCAAATCTTATTTTGCCAAGAAACTCAATAAAAAGCGGGAAGATTTGGTGGTGGTATCAGTGATGCCCTGCCTGGCAAAAAAATATGAATGTACGCGCGAAGAGTTTGCCATCAACGGCGATGCCGATGTTAATGTGTCTATAACGACCCGCGAACTGGCCCGCCTCATTCGAAATGCCAATATCGACTTTGCTTCTCTCGACGATGAAGATTTTGACCAACCCTTGGGAGAATCAACAGGTGCTGGTGTTATTTTCGGAACTACCGGTGGCGTTATTGAAGCGGCTGTTCGTACTGCCTATGAATTGCACACCGGTAAACACCTTGAGAAAGTAGAGTTTGAGGAACTTAGAGGTATGGAGGGATTGCGGAAAGCGACGGTCGATTTTGACGGTATGAAACTTAATATTGGTATAGCTCACGGGTTGGGTAATGCCCGCAAACTGTTGGAAGATGTAAGAGCTGGTAAATCAGAGTTTCATGCCATTGAGATTATGGCTTGTCCCGGGGGATGCATCGGTGGTGGCGGTCAACCTTATCATCACGGCAATGTCGACATCCTGAAAAAACGACAAAAAGCTATATATCGTGAAGATGCCGGTAAAGCCATTCGTAAATCTCATGAAAATCCTTTCATCCAGGAATTGTATAGTGAGTTTTTGGGGAGACCTCTCAGCGACCTGTCACATGAATTATTACATACCCATTATTTCAACAGGAAGAAACTGTCTGAAATTGAATAGTGTTTACCAATATCTGGCTTTGGCTACTATGACCGAATTGATTATTGACAATTGATAATTGAAAATTTTAATGGATAATCATGGCAAAAGTTAAAATACCTGTTAATAAAGTTCAGGAGCTTAGGGTAATATGTAAAAAGTTTAATAATGACCCCGGTGAATTGATAAATGTGCTTCACGAGGCGCAAAACCTTTTGGGATATCTTCCGGCCGAAGTTCAGGAAATTGTGGCTGAAGAACTGAATGTTTCGGTGGCTCATGTTTATGGCGTGGTGACCTTTTATTCATTTTTTTCCATGTTACCCAAAGGGAAACATCCTATTTCAATCTGCATGGGTACCGCCTGTTATGTGCGTGGTGCCGAAAAAGTGTTGGAAGAATTTAAACGAAGGCTGGATATTAAAGTGGGCGAAACCACCCCCGACGGAAAATTTTCACTCAGTTGCCTGCGCTGCGTTGGTGCCTGCGGACTGGCACCCGTTATTACCATTGGTGAACGGGTATATGGACGTGTATCCCCAGAAGATGTTAAGAAAATTTTGGATGAGTATTAACCGTTGAAACAAGCAGGTTATTGGGTCGGATTTTCTGATTGCTTAGAGGTCTCATTATTTTTATTCGCTTTTGTTTCCATTACGCGGCAATCATCGTACCTTTATACCCATAAAGTTTGAATTATGCCCAATATTTATGACCCTCAGAAATATACGATTGAAGACCGTCCAATGGAAAACTTCTTGGATGCAGATGAGATTTGGGATATCTTGCAACGAAATGAAAATCCGGATCCTGGAAGAGTGCGCGAAGTTATTGCCCGTTCGCTGGATAAGAACAGGTTGACACTGGAGGAGACAGCTGTTTTGATAAATGCCAATACCCCCGAGCTTATTGATGAAATAAAAAACGGTGCCCGTGAGCTGAAAGAAAAAGTCTACGGTAAGCGGATTGTATTGTTTGCACCTTTATACATCGGCAATCTTTGCATTAATAATTGTGCTTATTGCGGGTTCAGAGCCGATAATAAGAAGCAGAAGCGACTAACTCTCTCTACGGATGATATACGTAATGAGGTGATGGCGTTGGAAGATGCCGGTCATAAGCGCCTGATTCTGGTTTTTGGCGAACACCCCAAATACGATGCCCAATTTATTGCCGATACGGTTCGTCAGGTTTACAGGATAAAACATCTGAATGGTGAGATCAGAAGAGTTAACATCAATGCAGCACCGTTTGATATTGAGGGATTTAAAACCGTTAAAGACGCCGGGATCGGAACCTATCAGATTTTTCAGGAGACCTATCACAAGGAAACTTATCTGAAGGTACATCTGGGAGGTAAGAAGCGTGATTTCGACTGGAGAATAACGTCGCTCGACAGGGCTCAGGAAGCCGGCATCGATGATGTCGGTATTGGTGCTTTGTTGGGATTATACGACTGGCGATTTGAAATTATGGGATTGCTTCGGCATGTGAATCATTTTGAAGCGGTTTATAATGTTGGACCACATACTATTTCATTCCCGCGCATTAAAACCGCCTCGGGTTTTAAGGTTAGGGATGATTATAACGTGTCAGATGAAGACTTTACACGATTAGTGGCTATACTAAGGTTGGCCGTTCCTTATACAGGATTAATCCTTACAGCCCGTGAGCCGGCACATATCCGCGATGAGGTGCTCCAATTTGGTGTTTCACAAATCGATGGCGGTACTAATATTGAAATGAAAGGCTATTCCAAACAAAAAGAGCAGCAGGACCTCGATCAGGAACAGTTTTCTATTGGTGACAACCGTTCTCTGAATGAAGTAATGGATGAATTGATTGGACACGGTTATTTGCCTTCTTTTTGTACAGCCTGTTATCGACTAAAAAGAACAGGGGAGCATTTTATGGAATTCTCGGTTCCCGGTTTTATAAAAAGATTTTGTCAGCCCAATGCGATACTTACTATGGCCGAATATCTGGAAGACTATGCCCCCCCGGAAACCAGGGAAAAAGGTTATCGGCTCATTCAGGATAACTTAAAAGAGTACTCCGATGACCAATTCCGCGGGAAATTAATACAGCGATTGGAACGCATTAAAAGAGGTGAGAGGGACCTCTATTTTTAACCTCTCACTTTTTGTCGTGCCCTTTTTTCCATCAATAACAATGAATAATAAACAAAGCGGTTGACAGGGACGTCGATGCCAACTTTCTCAGCCAGCCTTACAACAGTTCCGTTCTGATATTCCAGTTCCGATGGTTTCCCTTCCCATACATCTCTGGTAAGAGATGAGGTGGATTCATAAGGAAATGTGTCAATAAAGGCCATGGTTTTATCCACAAGATCTGGTTCCAGATTTATTTTAAGGGCATTGGCTAGCTGGGCAATCTCTTCAAACAGGTTGCGCATCATCTGACGGGTTTCGGGCTGTTCTCTAACTTCCCCGTACGTAGATCGTGTAACCGCAAGGAGTCCGCTAACGCAAATGGCCAGAAATTTACGCCATAAGTCGGCCTGGATGTCTTTGGATACAACCGATTTAATTCCTGCTTTTTCAAAAACTTTTTGAAGGTTTATTACTCGTTGTGATTCAGAACTGTCACATTCACCAAAAACTATGGTAGGTTCTACAGCAAAGTGGTTGATTTCTCCTGGGGCTTCAATTTTACTGATGATGCGGCAAAGTCCGGAAAGAACATTTTGGGAGGGCAAAAAAGTTTTTAATTCGTTACTGGCTAAGACTCCGTTCTGAAGTGGTAATACCATTGTGTTTTCATGAATTACCAATGCCAGTTGTTGAGCTATTTCTTTAACCTGCCATGCTTTGACGGCAACTATGACCAAATCAGGTGACTGGATTTCACCAATTTTGTCGGTAACATTTACCGGATGGATGATAAAATCTTCTTTTATACTTTTTACTTTAAGCCCATTCTTTTCCATGGCTTCTTTGTGAGCTCCCCGGGCAATAAAGGTTACATCATTGCCGGAGGCGGCCAGACGGCCACCAAAATAGCCGCCTACCCCTCCGGTACCAACAACTAATATTTGCATTTTTATCTTTTCTTTTTTGATTTTGAACTCCGAAACTACAAAATGTGCATCAATATCTCAATTTAATACCATTTGTTTTATTGGGGATATAAATTATAAGTCAGGTCTTCAATGTTATTGATTAAACATTTTATATTTAATATCTAGCATCTAATAATCTAATACCTTAGGTGATGTAAATTCTTCATGCATTAATTCACCGTTATTCCAGAATCAGATTTTGGTCTTTAGGATATCTTACAGAATAGATTAGCCTGAGCTCTTTTATTTCACCCGGGTCTAAACTCAAATTCCACTCAAGCTTTCCTGTTATAGGATTGACTTTTGCGCCGCTACTCTCTTCCAGTTCAACTTTAATTTCATTGTTTGAAGATATGGGATATTGATCTTCAACCACTAAGTTAATACTATTCCTTTTTGTGTTTTTAACCGTTATTTTCCAGGCTTTGGTCTCTTTTCGGTTGTTCCCCAGCAATGATTTGGAAGAATAATCTTTTAACAATTCACGTTTTACCACAATAGCAGGGTCTCTGCCTACAGAGACTTTAAGAGTATCTTCTGATGTATAAGGATCAAGATATGTTTTGCCCTGATAAGTTTGGTTAAAATAGATATTAGCTTCTCCCGGCAACAGGTTAAGATTATTCCACTGAGAAATATGGGCTAACAAATAAACGTGTGGCGACAATTTGGGAACAGTGGCATATTGATAATCAGCTTCAATATTGTGCTCGCTTACTGCAACATCATAACCCTGATTGTTTGACGGAATGGTGTAGGGAATATTTATTTCAAAGGCTGTGGTGGTTTGTTGTTGTGAGATGGTCACGTTTGTCCTTTTTAAAGGTGTAGTGCCACGAATAAGGAGTGGCTTTTCTTTTTTAGTATCGGCGGTAATTTCCATATTATTTACTTCTATTTCGTCATCCATTGTCCGGAAAGATTTCAAAGGTTCGGGCCTTATAAAATCCAGAAACCACGGTTGCAATTGCGGTTTATAGTTGCTGATGGATGGATTGCCTGTGGAAAGGGTTAACTTAACATTTTGCCACGTCTCGCCGGTGTTTTGATAAACTTTGGCTTTGTAGATTAAAACAGCAGGTTGATTTGTATCATCAACACGAATGTCATAGAACGGTTGCCAGTGAGCCTCTCTAACGATATAGGTAAGTGCCAAAGAGGTGGTTAAGGCGTGTGGTGTCGAAACGGCAACTTTTACCGTACTGGTAGGACGGTCTTTTTCTGCATTAAGTTCATTGAGTTGGCGGTTTAACTTTTCCAACCTTTCTTTCATTTTCTTTATGGACTGATTTTTGGTAAAGATGGATTCTTCAATTTGGGTAAGTCGGTGCTTAAAGAAATCGGCAGCTTTGATAAGTTGGTCAACATCCACCCCTGTTTCGGCCCCTCCTATTTTTTGGTTGCTGAGCAGCATCTCTCGTTCCTTGACAAAAACGTCTCTGGCATTGGTCGTAAGGTCTATGCTGTCTTTAAGCAAATCCCGTTGTTTGGTAAGTCGCTCAATATTGGCATCGGTAGATGCTCCTGACATGAAATCGAGGCTGTGATTTACCGATAAGATGGTGACCTTATTGCTGACAGCTACCTGTAAACTATTGGAATTAAGACGAGAGGTGAGACCTCTGAAAAATATTTCACTTTTCCCTGCCGGAAGGTCAATTTCTGCCATCCGGGTTATCTGGGAACCGTTCAGGTAAACTACAACCTCTTTTATTTCAGATTTTACTTCTTTAACATTCTGGGCATGAAGGGTGGTAAACCCTAAAAAGATAATAATTAGGATTATTGTTCTCATAATAAATATGTATTGATGGTTTTTCAAAATATTAAGTAATGAATATTGTCAAATATACATTTATCGTGCCTGAAATTCCATTTTAGAATAAAATTTGATATAGAACCATAAGACCTTTCGGGGGGGGTATTAGCCAAATTTTTTCGATTTTACGGTGCCATATTAAAGATTATAATTTGGCATAAAACAAGTATTTTCATGAAGGTTAGTGTCACAAGAGAATGTATATAAATATTGATTCGGGGATTCTTTATGGTGATTTAAAAAATTAGCTTTCGTTTTTTCTGTAGTTTGTAGATAATTTCGACAATTTTATGGCTAAATTTAATATTGTGAATTTACCGGATTATGCCGTTTTTTATGCTGAATAGTAAAATTGAAGGGACACAAAAACTGTGAAGAAAATATTTATCATGCATTTAGCAGTTCATGAGTACATATATTTCATTTTTCAGTGTTCCCAAAAATCATTAATTTGGCCAGCGAAACAATTTGTGTCGAACCATCAACTAGAAGTATTAATATGAATCTGTTTTTGATGATACAAGCTGCCGGTGAGGCTGCTGCCCAAGGGGCGGAAATGACCGATGCTGAAGAAAAAGTAACAATTAATCTTTTCGAGTTATTACTTCAGGGCGGATGGATCATGATTCCGCTTTTTCTTTTATCGTTTATTGCTGTTTACATCTTTATTGAGCGTTATTTGGCCATTAAGCGTGCTTCCAAAGAAGATAAAAGCTTCATGAACCGAATAAAAGATTATATTCATGAAGGAAAAATTGATTCGGCATTAGCCCTTTGCCAATCGCATGACAATCCCATCTCGCGGATGATAGAAAAAGGTATTACACGTATTGGCCGACCGTTAAATGATATTAATACTGCCATAGAGAATGTCGGTAATTTAGAGGTTAGTCGCTTGGAAAAAGGACTGCCCGTGCTGGCTACCGTTGCCGGAGGGGCGCCCATGATTGGTTTTACTGGTACGGTTATTGGTATGATTAAATCGTTTTGGGAGATGGCCAATGCCGGTAGCAACATTGAAGTGGATATGCTGGCGGGAGGTATCTATACTGCTTTGGTTACTACCGTTACCGGTCTGATTGTTGGTATTATTGCCTATTTTGCTTATAACTGGCTGGTGGCAAGAATCGAAAATGTGGTTTTTAAAATGGAGGCTCGTACCATGGAATTCATGGACCTGCTTAATGAACCGGCTAATTAATGGAAACAAATTTGGATCATGGCAATTAAGTCAAGAAGTAAAATAGACCCATCTTTTAGTATGTCATCGATGACCGATGTGGTATTCCTTTTGTTAATCTTTTTTATGATTACTTCCACGTTGGTGCATCCTACGGCACTAAAATTGTTATTGCCCCAAAGTGCCAATCAGACTGCGGCAAAACCTTTGACTACCGTATCCATTACTCGGGACCTCAAATATTATGTGGAAGACCGACGAGTAAGTTTTAGTCAGATAGAACCCCTTTTGAAAGAAAAAGTGGGACAAAATCCCGATATTTATATCTCTCTTCATGTGGATGAAAATGTACCTATGAGAGAGGTGGTTAAAGTGATGAATATTGCCAAACGGAACAAGTACAAGCTGATTTTGGCTACCAGGGCAAAATAAGAATCAATTGGGGGGAGTTGTAATGAAGGCCATAGAAATTCAATCAAATACTGACAGCCGAGGAAATCTTAAATTAGATTATCCTATTCCGATGCCAAATAAGAATGTTAGGTTACTTATATTGTTGGAAGAAGATGAGGAATTGGCTAAACAAGAAAAAATATGGATAGATTCAATTGCTAAAAACCCTGCATTTGATTTTTTAAAAGATAAATCGGAGGATATTTATTCTTGTAATGATGGTGAACCATTAAAAGATGATTAGGAATTACATTGTCCTTGTCTCGTTTCCTTTTGATGATTTTTCATCTTCCAAAGTGAGACCGGCTCTTTGTCTTACTTCGGAAATTGGAAAATTCAATCATGTTATTATTGCCTTTATTTCAAGCAAGATACCTGATGATATAGAGGACAGTGATGTCGTTATAAAAAAGGACTCATTACAATGGCAGGGGACAGGTTTAGTTTTAGATTCAGTATAAGATTACACAAGCTGGTGACCGTCCCGAAAAGTTTAATTAGAAGAAGATTGGGCGTGATTAATGAGTGTTTAGAGAAAGAGGTTAAGGAAAAACTAATGAAGTTATTTTTTGAGGATTAAATTACAAAAGATGACCAATCCATCCAAAAAAGATAAAAGAGCAGGTGTAATAGGGAGTACCATTTTTCATATGGTGCTGCTTATACTTCTTATGGTGTTGGGTCTTTCCAGTATGCCAAGAGAGGAGGAAGGTATTTTAGTCGATTTTGGCGATGGACTTACTGGGATGGGAGCTTCTGAGCCCATTCGCAGTCAACCGGCAGGTGAACAAAATAAACAGCCTACCAATCAGCCTGAGCCCGTTAGCCCACCGCTTGCAACTACACCCGAAACATCAGAAGAGACTGTCAATACACAAGATTTCGAAGAAGCACCGGCCATTAGCGAAGAAGAAAAAGCTAAGCAAGAGGCTGAAAAGAAAAGATTGGATGAAGAGCGTAAGCGTCAAGAGGAAATAGAGCGGCAAAAACGTATCGAAGAAGAGAAAAGACGTCAGGAAGAATTGGAACGTCAGAGAAAGCTGGAAGAAGAACGTAAACGTCAGGAAGAACTGGAACGCAAAGCGAAGGAAGCTCGAAATAAAGTGGCCAATGCCTTCAGTAAAACCGACGGTACCGGTACTTCGCAAGGTGAAGCCGGCGGATCGGGCAATCAAGGTGCACCTGGCGGAGAACCCGGATTAGGTACTTACACCGGTACCGGAAAAGGGAAAAGTGGTTCAGGTTTTGATCTTAGCGGCCGGTCTTTGAGTGGTGCTTTACCCAAACCAGAGTATAATATACAAGAAGAAGGGATTGTTGTGGTGGAAATAACCGTTGATCGAAACGGAAATGTTGTAGGTGCCCAGCCCATATTAAAAGGTACTACAACACAAAATTCATATTTGTGGCGAGTGGCAAAAGAAGCCGCCATGAAAGCACGCTTCAATTCCGACCCGGATGCTCCGGCATATCAAAAAGGAACCATTACCTATCATTTTAGTTTGGAATAGCTTTTTTATAACAGAATTTAATACAAAACTATAGTGGGTTTTGTGTTTTCTGTTATATGGTTTTGCGGGATTTTATAATGACTTGAGGTGAAGCTCTATTAAAACAACCCCAATACTTTAAGTCCGGAAAATAAAACAACAGCCAAAAGAATATATCTGATGTTTTTAGCTCCAATCTTATTGGCATATTTTGATGCGAACCAGGCACCCAGGGCATTACCTGCTGCCAGGCATAATCCGTAACTCCAGGCAATTTGACCTGCCGATAAAAAAACGACCATTGCCACCAGAGTAAAGGCTAAAACCATCAGCACTTTTACGGCATTGGCTCTTACTAAATCATAGCCTGCTCCCAGGACCAATCCGGAAAGGAGAAAGAGGCCTACACCTGCCTGTATAAACCCACCGTAAATGCCAATGAAAAAAAAGATTAGGCTGTTAATCCACTTTGATTTAGATGTTTTCATTTTTCCGGCTTTGCCTTTTATCCATGTTGTTGGTTTAAGTAATATTACAAAAAACATGACTACTAAAAGGCCGCCAATGAAGTAGTTAAGGATATCTTCTTTTATTTCCACCGCCAGTGCGGCCCCCAATAATGAACCAAAAAGGGTAGGGATAATCAATGGCCATTCCTGGCGGGGTTGCAATTCCTTCTGGCGGATAAAGTTGCCCGTAGCCACCAGGTTTTGAAATACTACGCCTATGCGGTTGGTACCGTTGGCAACCGCCGGCGGAAGTCCCATGAACATTAATAAGGGCAGTGTAATTAAAGAGCCGCTTCCGGCAAAGGTATTGATAACTCCAGCTGCTATGCCGGCAAGTATTAGTAATAATGCTTGGTGGAAGTCCATTAATAAATAGGTTATGATGTTTGATGGTAGAAAATTATTATTTTCTTTTTTTGTTTATCTCTATTTAATTTGTACAAATGTTTTATAAGTTATTGGTCTAATGGAATAAAAGAGTTAGTCATTAGTGGTTAGTTTATTTAGTACATCAAATACAAGATGTTTAGGTTATTAGATATAAGATTAATATTTTACAGAAACATTCTTTTAAAATCAGCATATCATCGTATTAGCAATTTAGCACATCCATCCTTTCAATCCTAACAACCTAATCGTCTATTGACCTATTAACCTATGGCCTAATGGCCTATTGATCTAATGGCCTTAGTTTTCTTATTCATGTCCTTTTGTGGCGAAAATCAGCAAGCCCGTTTCACTAAAAAGAAAAAGTGCCGAAATTCGACACTTTTTATAGTGATTGGAAAAGATATTCCTCTAATCGATACAAATCATCCATTAAAAATGGGAAAATCTTTCATCATTTCGTTTACTCTTTTCTGTACCGATGTAATGGTTTCTTCGCTATCGGGGTTGCTCAATACTTCATCGATAAAGTCCACAACCGAAATCATATGTTCCTCTTTTAATCCGCGGGTGGTTAAAGCAGCTGTTCCTACACGGATTCCAGAAGTTTGGAAGGGTGAGCGATCATCAAATGGCACCATATTTTTATTTATGGTGATGTCGGCCAAGACTAAGGTGTTTTCAGCCTTTTTACCTGTCAATTCGGGAAATTTGGTGCGTAAATCAATGAGCATGCTGTGGTTGTCGGTCCCTCCCGAAATTACTTTATATCCCTTGGCCATAAAACATTCGGCCATCTTACGGGCATTTTTCTGAACTTGCTTTTGGTATTCTTTGTATTCGGGTTGCAGCGCTTCATAGAAAGCAACAGCTTTTGCGGCGATAATGTGTTCGAGTGGTCCACCCTGAATACCGGGGAATACTGCCGAGTCGAGTAAAGATGACATTTTTCTTATCTCCCCTTTTTTGGTTTTTATTCCCATGGGGTTATCAAAATCTTTTCCCATCAGAATGATGCCTCCCCGTGGGCCACGCAAAGTTTTGTGGGTGGTAGAAGTTACTATATGTGCATATTTAACGGGGTTTTTCAGTAATCCGGCGGCGATGAGGCCGGCAGGGTGCGCCATATCTATCATCAAAATTGCACCTACTTTATCGGCAATGGCACGCATACGTTCGTAATCCCAATCCCGGGAATAGGCCGAAGCTCCTCCAATTATTAATTTGGGCTTATGTTCCAGTGCCAGTTGTTCCATCATATCATAATCGACAAGCCCTGTGTCTTCTTTTACTCCATACGCAATGGGTTGATACAATTTCCCGGAACTGTTAACCGGGGACCCGTGAGAAAGGTGACCGCCGTGAGCTAAATCCAAACCTAAGAATTTGTCGCCCGGATTTAATACCGTCATTAACACAGCCATGTTGGCTTGTGCCCCACTATGAGGCTGAACGTTAGCCCATTCGGCGTCAAAAAGCTCTTTTAGTCGCTCTATGGCAAGTGTTTCACTTTCGTCAACCACCTGGCAACCACCGTAATAACGTTTCCCGGGAAGCCCCTCTGCATATTTATTGGTCATGCATGATCCCATGGCTGCCATAACCTGGTCGCTCACAAAGTTCTCCGAAGCTATCAATTCAATGCCGTTCAATTGGCGTTGCTTCTCTTTTTCGATCAGTGCAAAAATTTTTTCGTCTCTCTTCATGGTTTTGTGTCGTTTCGGGCCTTTTGTGATAGATTGCTCATAGCAAGCTTATTTTTCTAGAGATTTTTATAGCAATTTATCGGGGCTTAAAACCTCCTGTTTTCTCGCCATCGATATTTATGAAACCATTGCCGCAATCTATTAAAAGAAAGGCGATATTGTTGAGTTATAATTTTATTTTCCCAAAGGTAAAAATTCCATTTATTTTTATTGGCAATTCACATCAATAAAATTCGCCTAAAACATTGACGTTAGATGCTTTTTCACTTCTTGTAGACATTTATATTACTCATCCGAGAAGTGAATTAATACCCTGCGATATACTGAGAATATTTTTGATTTGGAAACGAAACCCAGATATTTGCCGTTATCTACAACGGGTAAATTCCAGGCTCCTGTTTCCTCAAATTTTCGCATGACCTGGTCCATGTTTTCATTGGCCTCAATAAAGGCCGGGGGTATGGTCATTAAATTTTCAACTTTAGTGTTGTTGTAAAGCTCGTTGTTGAACATTATTTCCCGAATATCATCCAGTAAAACAATACCTAAAAGCTTTCCATCTTCGTTTAATACCGGAAAAATATTTCTACGAGCCTTAGCAATTATTTTTACCAGTTCGCCTAATGTTTGTTGCGGTTTTACGCTTTTAAAATCGGTTTCAATGACTTTATTTAGGCGCATGAGGGTAAGTACCGCTTTGTCTTTATGGTGAGTAAGCAATTCCCCTTTTTTGGCCAGGCGTTTGGTATATATGGAATGAGGTTCAAAATACATAATGGTTAGGTAGGATACTGTTGAGGTTAAAATAAGAGGAATAAACAACGCATAACCGTTTGTAATTTCTGCGATAAGAAAGATGGCTGTCAGGGGCGCGTGCATTACTCCGGCCATTAAAGCGGCCATGCCCGCTAATGAAAAATGTGCTTCCGGTAGGTTGACCCAGTCCATGAGGTTTAAAACCCTGGCCATGAAAAATCCGGTAACACCACCCGTAAATAGCGTGGGAGCAAAGATGCCGCCTACACCTCCACTGCCGTTGGTGGCTGCTGTGGCTATAACCTTGAATACAATGAGTAATACAAGAAAACTTAGAATGACCAGATTATTATCTCTGAAATTATAGAAAAACGTATTTTCCAATATGGCATCTGCATCTCCACTAAGCAAGGCAGAAATTGTAGTATATCCTTCACCGTATAAAGGTGGAAAAAGAAATATCAAAAAGCTGAGAATGGCACCGCCTGTCAATAATCTCAGAAATGGATTTTTTATTTTCAATATACGACCTTCCATAAACATACTACTCCATGTCATATACAGAGATATTAAGCCTCCGAGAACGCCCAGTACTAAATACCAAGGAAGGTTATTAAGTAAAAACTGGTCTTGCAGATGAAACGTAAATTCGGCACCTTTCCCCAAAAACAAATAAGCTATGGTTGTTGCAGTAACCGATGAAATTAGCAGAGGTATTACCGAAGCCATGGTAAGATCAAGCATCAATACCTCTAAAGTAAAGATTAATCCGGTGATGGGGGCCTTAAAAATACCGGCAATGGCGCCGGCGGCCCCGCTACCAACCAATAGGGTTATCGTTTTTTGGTTGAGGTGAAACATACGGCCCAGTGAAGAACCGATAGATGCACCCGTCAGTACAATGGGGGCTTCTGCACCTACTGACCCGCCAAAACCAATGGTGAAAGTACTACCAATTATAGAGGTGTAGGAATTATGTGGTTTGAGGTATCCGCCTTTTCTGGAAAAAGCATACAGAATTTTGGTGATGCCATGGCTGATGTTGTCTTTAACAATAAAGCGCGTGAATAAAACCGTTAAGGTGATGCCTAAAATGGGATAGGCCAAATAAAGAAAATTTTGATTTTCAAGATTAAAGCCTTCTGTCAGAAGTTGATTGGTGTAGTGAATGGTGTTTTTTAAGATAACAGCGGCCAACCCACTGCTGATTCCTATTATAAAACTTAGAATCAGTGTCAGTTGTTTTTGCGAAATGTGTTTTACTCGCCAAATTAAAAATCGTCCTAATAGTTTAGATGCTGTTTCCATTTGGAGATTTTGAAAAAAATTGGTTTTTGCTCTTGAATTATATTGGGAAATAAGATTTGTCGGAATGGCCCTGGTTAGCAAGGTGAAGTTTTCTGGTCATCAGGCATTTGTTTCATTCCCGTTTTCGAAGTGCAAAGGTATTGCTTTAGCCATTGAAATTCAAAATTGGCATGTTAAATTGTGTTGGATATTCGGAGGCAGTTTTTATTTGAATAAAACGAGCATGACAAATCCATTTGGTCATGCCCGTTTTAAATCATTTTGTGTGTTTATGTTGTTTTTTTATTCAAAGGATTATAAACTTTTAAGTCCCAAATCTTTATTTTGATGGAATATTTTCCAGCGTGGCGATCAGAAATTCCCAGAATTTTTTCACCGATTCCACGTTTACTTTTTCATCAGGTGAGTGAGGGAATTTTATGGTAGGTCCAAAGGATATCATATCCCAGTTAGGGTAGGCGCTTCCCAGGATACCACATTCAAGTCCGGCATGAATGGCTTTTATCTCCGGAGTTTTCCCCCATCTGTTTTGATAAACTGATTGCATGATTTTTAATATTTCTGAATCGGGATTAGGTTTCCATCCCGGATATTGTCCATCAAACCATACATTGGCCCCGGCCAGAAGAAAGATACTTTCCAGCGTTGATTCCACATCTTCTTTGGCCGTATCTACAGAGGAACGTATTAACGCTTTCACATGCACTTCTTTATTAACTGTTTGTACGATGGCCAGATTCAGAGATGTTTCAACCAATCCGTGAATATCTGTACTCATCCTTATTACCCCATTGGGACAGGCCTGGATGGCGTTGATCAAATCGTCCTGAGTCATCTCATCCATTAAAAAGGATGGTTCTTTGATGCTTTCTATCGTTAATTGAAGATGTGGTTCCACACTGCTTAATTCATTGAGAAAAATGTCCTTGAATCTTTCAACGGTCTGTTTTACACTCTCTAACTTTTCTTTAGGAACACCTACTATGGCAAAGGCTTCCCGGGGAATGGCATTCCGAAGAGATCCTCCTTCAATAGAAGATAGTCTTACTTCTTCATTTGCTACTAAATATTTTAGCAGGCGAAACATTAACTTGTTGGCATTTCCTCGACCAAGGTTTATGTCCATGCCGGAATGGCCTCCCTTTAGCCCCGTAAGGCTGATTTTTATACCCACAAAATCATTGGGGAATTCTTCTTCCATAAAGGTAAAAACCGCATTGGCGTCGGTCCCTCCGGCACATCCCACATATAGTTCCCCTTCGTCCTCAGAATCCATATTAATTAAAATATCACCTTTTAGTATTCCTGGTTTTAAGTGATTAGCCCCGGTCATTCCCGTTTCTTCATCAATGGTAAATAGGGCTTCAACGGGACCATGCTTCAGGTTTTTTGATGACAGTACCGCAAGGGCAGCGGCTACACCTATGCCGTTATCAGCCCCCAAAGTGGTTCCGTTAGCTTTTACCCATCCCTCTTCTTCATAAGCTTCTATGGGATCTTTGGTGAAATCGTGCTGTTTATCGCTGTTTTTTTGAGGTACCATATCCAGGTGAGCCTGCAAAACCACTCCTTTGACATTTTCCATACCTGGTGTGGCCGGCTTCCGAATAATTACGTTACCAATCTCATCTTTAATGGTTTCTAAGCCCAAGGTTTTCCCTTCGTTAACGACAAAACGTACTGCCTCTCCTTCATTTTTTGAAGGGCGGGGTATTTGTGTGAGTTGATAAAAATAGTGCCAAAGTTGTTGGGGCTCTAAAATTGAAATATTGGTGTTCATTATTTTATTGTTTTTTATTGTGTTACAAATGTTTTTACTTCGACGGTTAATCCCTCATTTTCTCAATATTTAAGGTCTGATTGTCTAATATCTATTTATCTAATATCTAAAAATCTATTCTTTGGGTCTTTATGTTTAATAATGCCCCGGTTCTGGTATCCAGTTTTAAGGTAATTGATGGGTCATCAAAAAGCGTGGGTGGCAGTTGATGTAACGAGCCAAATTGCCCAATCAGGACATCAGTTTCGGTGAGCAATACTGTACGATCAATAATTTTTATATGAGCTTTGGAGGGTTTGCAGTAAACCAGTCCGGTACGTTGTTCCTGTTTATCCGGAAGATTTAAGGAACGATTTGCGATAGGAGAGACAGATTCTATTTCGATATAAACCGGAGTTCCTGTCAAATCCAATTGGTCTGTAAATCCTTTTCGTTCGGAAAATCTAAATAGTACCTGGTTCCCGGACATGGATGTATCAGGGATGATAGAAAATACCTTGGTGACTGTGAAAGTTTCTTTTTTCCCTTTAAAGAGGGATAAGTATTGATTCTCTAGTTCATTAATTCCATTTAGAATTCTTTCATAGGCTCCATTGTCGGGCGGTAAGGTTTCCAGATCACTTTCCAGAAGTCTTCGGCGTGCATCCCGTAAACGATATATTTCAGCAGCTACTTCTTCGGCAGTGGCAGCACTGGAGGTTTTGATTAGCTGTTCTTCAGTGAACGGTACATCATCGAATGATAAGTCATTTTCAGGCATAGCACCCATAAATTGCTTTGGTGGTTGAACACCATTTTGCCTGGGTTCGTCAATATTAATCCCTCTTAGTATTCCGTCAGGTGTCAGAGCTACTGCGGCTAAGGAAGGATTTCCCTGTGCCGTAATTCGAAAAATACGGTTAGGGTCAGGTATTCCGGTGGTATAAATACGTGCATCTACAATTTCCCATGTGGTGCGATCTTCGGTGATGATATCGTTTAAGTTGAGAAAGCGCTGCGAATATCTGTAATAAGGTCCTCTTTTTTCGGTGGTTTGGCGGGCTGTAACTTCCACATTTATCACGGTTAAAGGCAAATGGTAATATATGCCTTCCTGAGGAAGGGGTTCCCGGGCCGGAAATACGTTCCCCTGTGAAATATTTTGTTGTGCATTGCACGATACCATCATCAATAAAAAAAGCCCATAAATTAAATATTGGCCCGGGAAATAAAGTTTACCATTTAGAACGGACATAGGTTTCTTCATCTGTCGCATAAATAATAATATTAAAGTTTCATGGTTTGTATTCGTGTAAATTTTCCTGAACTCTTTGGTCTAGTGGCATTATTATTAGTGATTAGTCTATCAACCCACCAGCCTATCAGCCTAATAGCCTAGCTCGTTTCAAAGGTAACAAAATATGCTGTAGAAAGCTATATTTTATAGCTCCGTGGTTTTAGCAAAGGCAGGACCTAAATTTTCGATGATGTCAGAGGCAATAGTCGCTCTTTGGCCTTTTAATGCCGCCATATCACCTGCTAAACCATGAACATAAACGCCGGCGCGTGCGGCAGCATATGGTTCGATGCCATTAGCTAAAAGAGCCAAAATAATACCCGTCAACACATCACCGCTTCCGGCAGTAGCCATCCCCGGATTACCGGTAGGGTTAAAACCTACTTTCCCTTCGGGTGAAATAACTGCGGTATAGGCGCCTTTTAGAACCAACACCACTTTATATGTTTGGGCAAATTCTATGGCTGTATTTAATCGCTGAAAATCGTTTTCATAAGGTCCTGAAAGCCTTTCAAATTCCCTGGGGTGTGGGGTAAGCACAGTTTGTGGCGGCAGGTCATTCAGCCATTCGCGGTTTTCTGAAAGGATATTTAAACCGTCAGCATCTATGACTAGTTTTTTGTTTTGGGCTGATTTTAGTAATTCTTTCAAAGCTCTTTGAGTGTTGGTTTTTGTGCCGAGGCCCGGGCCTACCCCTATGGCATTATATGGTGACAGGTCCGGAAATTCCGTAAATATGATATCCGAGCGGTCGGCACTTATCATGGCTTCGGGAAGCGCTGTCTGCATGACGGCAACAGCACTATGTGGTACATGTGCAGTAAGCAGACCTACTCCTGATTTGAGGCAGGCACGTGATGCCATCAATGCTGCCCCTGTTTTTCCATAACTGCCTGCTATTAGAAGAGCATGCCCCATTGTTCCCTTATGTGCAAAAAGGTGCGGAGGGCGTATCCAACTTCTAATTTCCTTTTCCGTAGTTATTTGCCAGGGTGTGGAAGTCGATTTTATTTTTTGATGGCTAAGACCTATGGGAAGAACAATCCAGTTACCGATAAATTCACGGTTTTCGGGAAAGAGAAAGGCCAGTTTTGGCATCTGGAATGTAAGTGTATATGTAGCTTTTACGATTGCCACTCTATGGTTATGACTGTTATCCTCACAAAATAATCCCGAAGGAACATCAATGGAAATTATTTGTGGAAAGTTTCGGTTAATATACGATACGATATCAGAAGCTCTCTCATTAAGAGGCCTGTTGAGTCCTGAACCAAAGAGTCCGTCAATGGCTACCTTGCCTGTTGGTTTTATATTCAATAGAGATTGTTTCGATAAATCTGTTATTTTTGCAGATGGAAACGCTTTGAGCCTTTCCAGGTTAATTGTGGCATCGTGTGATAATTTTTCCGACCGATATAAATAGACCCCAACCTTCCGGCCTTCTTCCAAAAGCATGCGGGCAATGGCTAGAGCATCACCTCCATTATTGCCGGGACCAACAAATATGCTAAATGATGTCGCCGGATAATGTGTCGTTATCCAACGATATGCTTGTGTGGCAGCCCGTTCCATTAAATGAATGGAACCAATGGGTTCGTTTTCGATGGTGTAACGGTCTACTGTTCCTGTTTGTGACGATGTAAGAATTTTCATAACAATTATGAGAAAAGATACTTTTAACTTTAATAACAAAATGTATTTTTGTAACAGGCTATTTGTAATTTAGTTTGTTTTTTGATTAGGCCTGTCGGTAATTTTCCGGGAAAATGGTCATCGAGCGTTTGTCCATTTTCCAGAAATGATGATGAGTGAATCATCCGACACTGAAAATGTAGCAAAAAAAAATAATTGCAACGCAAATAAACCAAATTAAAAAAACAAAAGAATGGACACATCTTCAAAAAGACATCCCCAAGGGTTATGGGTACTGTTTTTCACCGAAATGTGGGAACGGTTTAGTTATTACGGCATGCGTGCCTTATTGGTATTGTATCTTACGTCAAGTATTGTTAACGGAGGTTTTGCTTATGCCGAAAATCATGCCCTTGAAATTTATGGAATATTTACCGGTTTGGTATACCTGACACCTATTTTGGGTGGTATTATTGCCGACCGTTTTATAGGTCAGCGCAAATCGGTTTTTATTGGTGGTATTGTGATGGCTTTGGGCCAGGCTGCATTGGCTTATTCAGAGTATATCGCAGTGCCGGAGGGCGGTGAAGCTATCCAAACGCTTCGTGAATTTTGGCTTTTTATTGGTTTAGGACTTCTCATTCTTGGAAACGGTTTCTTCAAACCCAATATTTCTACCATGGTTGGGCGGCTCTATGCTGATGGTGACCCGCGTAAAGATTCTGCCTTTACCATTTTTTACATGGGTATCAACCTTGGCGCCTTTTTGGCACCCTTTATCGCCGGATATTTGGGCGAGTCGGTAGGCTGGGCCTGGGGCTTCGGTTCCGTATCTGTTGGTATGGTGTTGGGCGTTATTTGGTTTTGGATTGAACAAAGTAAGCTGGGAACCATTGGTTTTGGCCCCAAACGGAAATTTACTGGCGAAGTGGAACGGTTAAATGCGCGCGATTGGGGTGAAGTATGGATTTGGGTTCTTGCCATCGTCGGATTTATCTATCTTTTTGTCAAAACATGGTGGATTATGCCCGAAGTTGTTACCGACTGGATTATCCGAGTCGTTGCTCTGGGCGCTATATCCGTCATTGCTTATATGATTATTAAAAATACTACCGGAAAGACCGAATGGAGCCGTATCGGTGCCATCCTGGTGTTCTGTTTCTTTAACATCTTCTTCTGGTCAGGGTTCGAACAAGCCGGCGGAACCTTTAATCTTTTTGCCCGTGATATGACCGACCGTATGATTGGTAGCTTTGAAATTAATGCTTCCTGGTTTCAGTCGGTTAACGCTGCATTAATTGTTGGTCTGGCACCGGTCTTTTCTATGTTATGGATCTGGTTGGGAAAATATAACCCCAATACACCCGTGAAATTTGGTCTGGGCCTTACCCTTTTGTCGTTAGGATTTGTGGTCATGTATACCGCCGATATGAAAGCCTCACCCGAGAATCTGGTGAGTCCTCTCTGGCTGGTGTCCGTATATCTGTTGCATACAATGGGTGAACTTTGCTTAAGTCCTATCGGACTGAGTATGATTAGTAAACTGTCGCCCCCTAAGATTACATCTCTGATGATGGGGTTATGGTTCGGTTCTACTGCTTTGGCAAACTATCTGGCCGGAGCGCTCAAAAGCATTCTCGAAACCTATATGCCCGGAATGAATCTGTTCCTCTTCCTGGTGATTACTTCCGGCTCGGCAGCATTACTGATGTACTTGATTTCCCCCTGGCTGAAAAAGCTTATGCGTGGAGTCGATTAATTCGAGTACGTTACTTTTTATAATAGAAAAGCCTGCACCCTTTCTGGGACGCAGGTTTTTCTTATTGTGAACTTATTTTGCCCTATCGAATATTTTTTACAACAATTATATAAACCGGTAAATGGTCGCTATACCCCCCCTGAAAGTCATTGCCTACAAATGTCCTGTGTGGATATTTTTTATATCTGCCGGCATCTCGCAGTAAAAAAGCATCATTGAAAATTCGTGCTGCATTTAATCGATAGCCATCTTGTTCTTCAAGCATGTTGGGGGTAATAATAATTTGGTCAAACAGATTCCATTTTCCCTGATAGGCTAAAGATCCAATGCCCTTTTTGTATAGCGTTTCCATGGGATTGTAGAGTTGATCATCTTTAATTTTTTGTTGTTTCCCTTCCGTGTTTAGGTATTTTTTTACACTCTTATCGATAGGATCGTCGTTCAGGTCGCCCATAATAACAATTTTATCATTGGGATGAATGGTACGAATCGAATCCACCAGCGATCGGGTGAGTTTGGCAGCCTCTATGCGCAACGGGGCTGAGGCTTTCTGCCCACCATATCTTGAAGGCCAGTGATTAACGATTATGTGCATAGGGTCACCATCAAATAATCCCGATACAACCAATTGGTCGCGGGTATAATCGCGTTCACCATCCTCTCTCAAAAGAAATAAGGGCACATTTCGGGCATTGGTTATTTTGAAATAACGCGGTTGATAAAGCAAGGCAACATCCACACCTCTTTCATCGGGTGAATCATAATGAACGATTTGATAATTTAAGTTTTTAAGATGTTCGGAATGGACAAGATCTTCCAATACCGTTCGGTTTTCTACTTCACTTACTCCCAGGATAGCCGGTCCGTTTATGTTTTCATGAGAACCTATTCTAGCTATTACCCGCCCAAGGTTATTTATTTTTGTCCAGTATTTTTCTGATGTCCAATGTTTGGGACCATCTGGGGTAAATTCGGTATCCAGCACGCCGGGCGTGTCAAGGGTATCAAACAGATTTTCCAGGTTATAAAAGGCAATTATGCCCGCCCGTATTTTTTGGGCGTTCCCTTTTTCCGGCCTTGCCAATAATATGGCCATTAATACCAGTGCTGTTGTTACGTAAATTTTTGATTTCATGGATTTATTAAATTCTATGTTCAAATGTATTTGTGATATTTTTTACTTTGGGCAGGTATTTATTTTAACATTTCAAAAATAATCACTTTTAATTGTTCTACTATAAAAAATACTTCAGTGTAATAGACTTTCATATTTATATTCCGGAAATATCAGGTGATTCCTGAAAACATTGATAAATCTCATGGACTCTTTAATTTTTTTATTTTAAACTTATATCCAACCAATTATTATGTTCTTTACATTCGATCGTCATAAATTATTGTTATCTGTTTGTGATTGAAATTTGGAAAAAAGCGCATGCATGATTCGGGCTTATATTTTATTGTTTCCTGTTTTGAAGAAACGAAGATTATTAATGGGTTAAAGTTATTTTAGGTTGATTTTTGGTCTGAATTTAAAATGTTTGTTTGGCAACCCCGAGAGTGATGGGGTGGTCTTAAGAAAAATTTAATTTTTTTGTGTAGATACTTTAAAAAATAATACGAATATTTGGCGAAAATATTATTTGTGGTAACATTAGGTTTTAATTGTCGAAACAAAATATATAGAGATTGTCTAATTTTAATTTTTAAACCTAAATGCGAAAAGTTTTTATTCTTCTCTCTATTACCTTGTTTTTTCCGCTCACTGCCTTATGGGCTCAACAAATCAAAATCAGTGGCCGGATTTTGAATGCTGTTAGCGGAAATCCTGTTCCGGGGGTCTTAATATCAGTAACCCATACCGATATTCAGACTATATCTGATGAGAATGGGTATTTTTCCATGGAGATTATTGCTAATAATGCAGCGCAACTTCTCATTTCAAGTTCCGGTTTTGAATCAATTACTAAAACCATTCAGGTTGGCCAAAGAGAGGATATTGTATTGGGCGATATTTTCCTCTATCCCCTCGATGAAGTATTTGGTGAACTTCCTACCATTGAAGTGATGGACACCGAGTCGGAAGATGATTTTGGGCAGCAACATATTGTTTCACTGCAAGGTGCTTCGGATGATATATATCTTTCCGGTGCTGCATATAAATTTGGAAGCATGCGCTTTCGGGTTCGTGGTTTCGATAGCAGATATACGGAAACCTATATTAACGGTATTAACTTTAATGATCCTATTCGGGGGATGTTTAACTACAGCATGATTGGCGGATTGAACGATGTTACCCGGAACAAAGATATCACGCTTGGTCTGGAAGCATCGCGATATGGCTTTGGAGATATTGGTGGCACCAATAATATTATTACCAACGCTGCCAGCTATGGACAAGGTGGTAAAATTACCGCTTCTTTGACAAACAGAACGTATCGTTATCGGGGAATTGCATCTTACTCTACCGGATTGATGGCAAATAACCTGGCGGTTACCGGAGCCATAGGTTTTCGTTATGCCGATGAAGGATATGTGGAAGGTACCAGTTATAATAGTTTTGGCTACTTTCTGTCCGTCGAAAAATATTTTGGCGAAAGAAATCAGCATTCCTTGTCTTTAGTAACGTTTGGGGCACCCAACCGACGAGGCCGTCAAGGTGCTTCTTTTCAGGAAGCCTACGACCTGACCAACAATAACTATTACAATCCCTACTGGGGCTACCAGAATGGCGAAAAGCGTAATTCCCGCGTTGCCACCTCCTTTGACCCTGCGCTGGTGATTTCTCATCGCTGGCAAATTAATGAACATTCCGAGCTTACCACCGGACTGGGTGCCCGTTATAATCAATACGGAACTACCGCTTTAAACTGGTATAATTCGGCCGACCCTCGGCCCGATTATTACCGCTATTTGCCATCCTGGCAAAGCACCGATGAAATGAAAGCGCTTTATACGCAAGCCTGGGAAAATGACCCTTCTGTAAGCCAAATCGACTGGGACCGACTCTATGAGGTCAACTATGGGCGTGACAGGGCTTTATATATGGTGGAAGAGCGACATAACGACTTGCTGGAAGGTATCTTTAATTCTGTCTTCAGAACCGATATTAACGAACAATTGACACTTTCCGCTGGGATTGAATTTAAAACGTCCAAAGGAATGACTTATAAAACCGTTGACGACCTGCTTGGCTCGCAATACTGGCTGGATGTAGATCAGTTTGCCGAACGTGATTTTCCGGGTGATCCCGACAAGGTCCAAAACGATTTGAATAATCCTAATCGGATGGTCACCGAGGGTGATGTCTTCGGATACGATTACGAAATTTATGTAAACAGCGGAAAATTGTGGCTGCAAAATGAATTTTCATTCCCCCGAACCGATTTTTATTACGCCGCTAAGCTGAGTTACACCTCATTTTATCGGTACGGAAATATGAAAAATGGGCGTGCCCCTGATAATTCTTACGGGAAAGGAAGTGTTCATGACTTCTGGGATTACGCTTTCAAAGCCGGTGGACTTTTTAAAATTACCGGTCGACACATGGTTTCTCTGAATGCTTTGTACCAAACACAGGCACCACTACCTTATGATGCCTATTTATCTGCAAGAACCAAAGATGATGTTTTGCCGGGATTGAGCAGTGAAAAAATCTTGTCTGCCGATGTTAGCTATCTGATTTCTACACCTCTTATAAATGGTAGAGCTACTCTTTTTCAAACCAACTTTTATGATCAAAATGAGCTCAACAGTTTTTATCACGACAGTTACCGTACCTTCGTCAATTATGCTATGACCAATATCGAGAAGGTTCACCATGGACTGGAGTTAGGGGTGGCCATCGACCTTACTTCACAAATAACGCTCGAAGCGGTAGGTACCATTGCCGAATATCAATACAAAAACCGACCCGACGGATATGTTACCTACGAAAACGGTAGTCAGGACGATGTTATGGAAACCGTTTACCTGAAGAATTTTTATGTCGGCGGAACACCCCAAACTGCAGGAAGTATTGGACTTAGCTATTTCCATCCCAGGTATTGGTTCTTTGACATCAATTACAACTACTTCGACCGCAATTATGTGGACCTTTCGCCGGTCAGAAGGACTGAAAGTGCTGTAGCTTTCCAGGCTATGAGTCAGGAAGAAAGAGATGAAAAAGTAGCTGCTATCGTTGAACAGGAAAAGTATGATGCAGGTGGTACTCTCGATGTTTCAATTGGTAAATCCATACGACTAAGGGGTGGTTATTCAATGAGTATCAATTTAAGCATTAATAATGTTTTAGATAATACCGACCTTAAATCCGGAGGCTATGAACAGGGGCGATTTGATTTTGATACCTATGACATCAATAAATTCCCTTCACGCTATTATTATGCCCAGGGTATCAATTATTTCCTGAATGTCAATTTCAGGTTTTGATATAAGGCCCATAGTCCGATAGGCCATTAGGTTGATAGACTGATAGAATATGAGATTGGGGAGATTGATGGTTAATAATTTAAAAATATATTTTTTATAGTCTTGAAAAATAATCGCCAATCACCAACCACTAATTACTGAAAACTAAAGACTAAAAACTAAATACTAATGAAAATCCCAATTTTACGTAATGTTTTATTTATGAAGAAAATAGGTTTTTTATTTCTGACGTTATTCTCATTAGGAATTTTCTTTTCCGCTTGCGATAATGAGGATTTTGACGCTCCCCCTCACAGTGAGCCTCAATATTCGGGTGAATCGAATATTACGATAAAAGATTTTAAAGAAAAGTACGATGAAGTATTGGTTGAGGTAACCGATGATGACATTTTAGAGGGTGTTATTACCGCCAATGATATTTCCGGTAATCTTTACAAACAAATTTTCATTGAAGACGAAACAGGCGGTCTAATGGTGGCCATCGATCGAAATGATATTTATAACGATTTTCGGGTAGGTCAGAAAATATTTATAGAGACTAAAGGCCTCTATATGGGGAAATATGGTGGTATGCCTCAATTGGGATATCGCTATTCAAGAAATAATGACGGTAATTATTCAATTGGTCAGATGACATGGGAACAGGTTAAAGAAAAAATTTTTAAAGACGGATATCCTGATCCCGAAATTGTGGTCCCTGCCGAAATTGATTATAATGACTTTACCGAAGATAATTATGGCCGGCTCGTTAAACTCGAAGGAGTTTACTTTGATGATAGTGGCCAGATTTTTTCTTATCCCGATGAGGAAGGTTCGGTCCAAACACTCAATAGAGTTATCCGTTTTGCTGCCGATGAGTCCCAAACCGTTACCGCCCGAATGAGCAGTGCCGCCGATTTTGCCAGTGACACCATCCCCTCAGGCGTGGGTACCGTTACCGGTATACTTACCATTTATAGTGGAACGGTTCAGCTGTTGGTGCGCGAAAAAGACGATATGGACTTTGAAACTAATCCTGATGGGTGGGGTATTGAAGATAGTCCCTGGTCAGTCCAATATGCTTTGGATAATATGGATCAGGATAAAGTAGGTTGGGTCAAAGGCTATATTGTCGGTGCTGTTGCCGATGGCATTAATGAAGATAATCCCATTACCGATAACTATGGTATCGCCTTTGAAGCTCCATTCCTCCCCAATTACATTGTTATTGCTGCTTCACCCGATGAAACCAATTGGGAAAATTGTCTGGTCGTTAATCTTCCTGCCGGTTCGGATATGAGAGAACTCGTCAATTTGTCCGACAATGCTGATCTCCTGGGTGAAGAAATTATGGTTTACGGTTCTATTGAAACTATCCTCGGTGCAGGTGGTGTAAGAATTGCCAATGGCACTATGGATGAGTTCCGAATAGGTAATATTGGGGTGGAGATATTTAGCGCTTCGTTTGCATCTTCTCTCGAGCCATTTACCGAATATAGCGTATCAGGTGACCAAAAATGGATCTGGGATTCCTACGGATATGCCAAGATGACCGGCTATGATGGTGGTACCAACTATGCCAATGAAGACTGGCTCATATCCCCGGCCATCAACCTATCCGGTTACGATGCTGCCAATATCTCATTTGAACATGTGAGTCGTTATAGCAATAACAATAAGGAAGACTTTACTCTATGGATCTCGTCTGATTATACAGGCGGTGTTCCTTCGTCTGCTACTTGGACGCAAATTGTTATTGCCAACTATTCGTCCGGATCTTCATGGGATGACTGGACCACTACAGGAAATCTTAATATCCCTGAAGAGTTTATGGGGAAAGCCAATGTTTATGTGGCGCTCAAATACCTTTCTACTTCTAGTAAGGCAGGAACATGGGAAGTTCGCAACCTCGTTATTAAAAGTGGGGCGGGTGAAACCATCGACGACGATGATCCCGATATGACTCCCGAAGGTGACGGTTCCAGAGAAAATCCCTATAACTTAGCCGCGGTTATTCAAAATCAGGGCGTATCCACTGAAAGCGTTTGGATCTACGGGTATATTGTGGGTGCCATTGATGGGTATAGTATTTCCGATGCTATTTTTGAAGCTCCCTTTGGTGAGGCCAATACCAATTTGCTCATTGCCGCATCGCCCGATGAAACCAACCCCAACAACTGTATCCCGGTGCAGTTGCCCAATAATAGTGTGCGGCCTGTCTTGAATTTGGTAGATAATCCCGATAACCTTGGCAAAATGGTTTTGGTCTTTGGTACCCTCGAAACTTATTTTAACGTGCCGGGTATTAAGAGTGTGTCCAATTACGTTCTCGATGGACAAAGTGGCGACCCCGATGTTCCCGACGATGCCATTTTAAGTGCCTCATTCCTTACCACACTCGAGCCCTTTACTGCCTATAGTGTTTCAGGCGACCAATCTTGGGTTTGGGACACTTATGGTTACGCCAAGATGACCGGCTATGTTAGCGGTACCTACAATGCCAATGAAGACTGGCTCATCTCGCCCGCTTTCGACCTTTCCGGTTATGATGCCGCCAATATCTCGTTTCAACATTTGAGCCGTTTCGGAAATAATACCGAAGATTTTACCCTTTGGATCTCTTCCGATTATACCGGAGGTGACCCTTCTGCTGCCACATGGACGCAAATCGTTATTGCCAACTATTCGTCCGGATCTTCATGGGATGACTGGACCTCTTCCGGAAATCTGAATATCCCCGAAGAGTTTATGGGGAAAGCCAATGTTTATATTGCGCTCAAATACCTTTCCACTTCTAGTCAGGCAGGAACCTGGGAGGTCCGGAACTTATTGATTCTTCCCGGTACAGGAGAGGAAATCGGGGGTGGTGAAGAACCCGGAGACACAGAAGAGACACCTCAGGGTGACGGAACACAGGAAAACCCTTACAACATTGCTGCTGTAATCGAAAATCAGGATGCAACGACCGAAAAAGTCTGGAGTTCAGGGTATATCGTAGGAGTTCTTAATGGAAGTGCTTCCAATGCTGTATTCGAAGAACCTTTTGGCGATGTAACAACCAATTTGCTTATAGCAGCATCACCCGACGAAACCGACCCCAATAACTGTGTCCCTGTGCAGTTGCCCAATAACGACGTACGGCCTGTTCTAAATCTGGCCGATAACCCCGATAACCATGGTAAATTGGTGTTGCTCTATGGTACTCTCGAAGCCTATTTCGGTCTTCCCGGTATTAAGAATGTGACCAATTACGTTCTGGATGGACAAAGTTTGGATGATGGTACGGACGATACGCCCGATGGAACTATTATTCTGGAGGCTTCCTTCGCATCTACATTGAGTCCCTTTACAGCTTTTTCAGTTACCGGGGAACAAACCTGGGATATTGATACCGGTTATGAATGTGCCAAGATGAGCGGATATTCCGGTGGTGCCGTGCCCAATGAAGACTGGCTTATTTCATCAACCCTCGATTTAAGTAGTTACACGGCTCCTTATATCGTTTTTGAACATGCCATTAATTTTGCCAATGACTTGAGTACTTTCACACTCCTGATTTCGGACGATTACAACGGCGGCGATCCCTCATCGGCCAATTGGGAAGCGTTGACCATTCCCATTATGCCGGATGGTGACAGCTGGGACTTCGTGGAAAGTGGAAATATCTCCATTCCTGCCGAATATCTGGTCGGCGGCGTGACCATCGCCTTTAAATATGTATCCACAGACGAAGATGCCGGCACCTGGGAAATTAAAAATTTATTTGTGGTTGAATAATCATAGGGGCAGAGAAGGCAAAAATTCTCTGCCCTTTTTTCTTTTACTGAGTTATGAGAATGTTGCGTTGGCTTTTTGTATTGTTTTTGGGTTGGGTCGCCATTCTGCTTCAGGCCCAGAATCCCAACGGATATTACAATTCCGTTAACGGGAAAAAAAATGAAGAGCTGAAAACCGCTCTTCATCAAATTATTAGTAAGCATACTGTCTTATCGTACGGCAGCCTGTGGAATTATTTCCCCTACACCGATCAGCGAAGCGACGGTACAGTGTGGGACATGTATTCCAACAATACCCGCACTTTCGATAATACCTACGGTCTAAACAGGGAACACTCTTTCCCAAAAAGCTGGTGGGGAGGTGACCAGGTAGCGGCTTATACCGATTTGTTCCATATTTACCCGTCAGACAGCGAAGCAAACACTGCCAAATCCAATTATCCGCTGGGAGAGGTAGGCTCTAGCGTCTATTTCGATAACGGAGTATCCAAAGTAGGGCAGAACGATTATCCCGGGTATACAGGTGTTGTATTCGAACCGGATGATGAGTATAAAGGCGACTTCGCTCGTACCTATTTCTATATGGTTACCTGTTATCAGGATTATTACAACCGGTGGAAATATTTTTATATGATTAGTGCCAACACCTATCCGGTGCTGAAAGAGTGGGCTGTAAATATGTTATTGGATTGGCATCGTAACGACCCTGTGAGCCAAAAAGAATTGGAACGCAACGAGGCTGTTTTTTTGATTCAAAACAACCGAAATCCTTTTATTGATTTTCCCGAACTGGCCGAGTACATCTGGGGCAATAAAATGGATGAGGCCTTTTATCTGGATACCGAGTTGACGGAACCTGTACTCGCTACGCCTACCAATGATACTCAGCTTAACTTTGGTACGGTTGTGACCGGACAAACCTCCACTCTCACGCTCTATGTGAGAGGAAGTAATCTTGTAGGTAATCTCAGTGTAATGTTGTTTGGCAATGATAAGGAGCAGTTTGAGGTGAATGAAACCTCTATCCCGGCCGCCGTTGCCAACACTGAAGAGGGATACGCTTTGCAGGTCACCTATCATCCCGACATGGCCGACGAATTGCATGAAGCCAACATTGTTATTTTCGACGGAGGCATTGATGGTAGTGTATCCATTTCAGTCGGCGGAACGGCCATCGCTGCCGATGCCATAGAACCGCCCGTGGCTGAAGAGGCTATCAATATTACTGCCTCGGGCTTCACGGCTAACTGGCAAACCGATAACGATGCCGAAGGATATATCCTCAGTGTTTTCCAAATGGATGAAGAGTCCGGAGATACCGTTTTGATTCTTAATGTGGAACTGGATGAAGAAACATCGTCCTACGATGTGCAGATTCCGGAGCCCGGGAAAAACTACGGCTATGCCGTACGAAAGATTCAAAACGGACTTATTTCCGATTACTCCCAAACCATTGTGGTGGTGGCTACGGCGGTGAAAGAGACACCGTTTAATGATTATATTGTGGCGTGGAGTTCAAACGGTTGCCTCTACCTGAGAAATGATTCACAGGTAGAAGTGACCATAAAAATCTTCAACCTCTCAGGAATCTTGATTTACCAGGATACTCATTTTAGCGGATCTATATCCCTCTGCCATCTAAAGCCCGGTGTTTACTTCGTGCAGGCAGACGATGAGGTCCGGAAAGTGATGGTGGGAGGCAAATAAAATAAGCTATTAGGTGTTTAGGTGAAATGGGAGGATGCTTGAAAGGGTGAATGGTAGTAGCGTAGCGGCGACAGAGTGTTAACCCGAAACCATAAACTTATCCGATAGTATTTATTGATGCCGTTCACGATACTGTTTAAAAAAGTGTGTCTGCAATAGAATAAAAAAGGTCTTCTCTTTTTAGTTATACTTCTTTTTTTTCGTTTGTAAAACTAACCTGAGAAGACCTTTTTTATTCCTTTACAGACACACTTTTTTAAACACTACCATTCCCATTGAACTGCTCTATCAGCCTTTTATCTGAACAGCCCGAATAATGTTTAAGAAACATTAACGCTATTTTCCCTCGGGGGAAAATATACTGGCCGGTCTTTTCTTGTTTTACAGCAACTTAAATATTCGTACCAAATCGTCCTAGGGAATTGCTTTGTATATCTTTCCAAGGTCAGTCTGAAAAATCTGATTGTAGAGTAAATGAAAATTATCTTCAACAGAAAATAACGAATGTGTACCTTCAATTTTCGGAAATCTTTGTAGCTTTATCGCTACTTGAAAAATATTGAACCCCGTTTTTGGGCAAATGTGCCTAATTTCGGGGTTTTTTGTTTGCTCAAAGATAGTGATAATAGCTTTTCCGTCAAAGAAATAGAGTATTTCGGAATTTCCCTAATTAAACTCTTTCCTGCACCCTGAAAAGATGAGCAAAACAGCAATAAGTAAGGTGAAATAATTCATGATTGCTTATTATTGACGGTTAGATTATTTGATAAACTCCCAGTAATCAAGATTAAATAATTCTTCTTCACCACCTTTGAAAACAAAAAATAAGTCGTGAACACCTTTGTGATTATCTGTCTTTGTGGTGAATATTTGCCAGTTTTTGTTACTCCCTGTTTTTGTTATTTCACAAACTCCTAGAAGCGGACCATTTTGGGAATCCAGGCGAATCTCAATTTTTCCACCGTTTAGTGGTTCTGCTCTGACCTTGAATTTTTTAGCACCTTCTTTGAAATCAACACTACGGACTTTGATAAAATCCCCGTTGTTAACGTTGGTAACGTAGACACCTGTTTTATCGTTGGAGGCGGTTTTTAGTCCTTCCGACCACGCAATGGTTTCTGCTTCAACCTTTTTAAAGGGGTTCAGGTTCGCTACACTTTCTTTTACCCCTTCTTTTGTGGGTGTAATAAGAGGAATAGACCCGTCATCATTATATTCGAACTGTTCGACACTCACCGAACGTTTAAAACCTTCTCCACCTGATAAAACCTGGTCGTGATAGAAGAAATAGGAATTTCCTTTAAAATCAACTATTCCAGGATGGTTGGTAAAAGCCAGGTGAGGCGCTCTTTCCATAATGTAACCCTGATAAGTCCATGGCCCCTCAGCCGTAGGAGCTGTGGAATATGCAATGTACTCGGGAATGCCTCCGGCAGCATAAACTAGGTAATAAATATTGTTTCGTTTATAAAACCATGGGCCTTCAGTGTAATTGGTAAGGTGTTTTCCGTTTTTAGCTTTATTTTCTCCAAATGAAACTGCATTCATTTCTACAGCGACAATCCCGTTCTTACCAATGGTGCGATCATATGAAATCATATCTTCGTTGAGTTTCACATAGAAAAGCGATGGATTTCCCCAGTACAAATAAGCCTGTCCATCATCGTCAATAAAAACGGTTGGATCAATGTCTTTCCAGACATTCTCACTGTCAACTATTAATCTGTGACCCAAAGGGTCATGGAATGGACCGGTTGGAGAATCACTTTGCAATACAGCAATTCCTTCACCATGAATAGGTACATAAAGGTAAAACTTACCGTTTCGTTCAATACAGTGTGGTGCCCATGCGCCATTCTTTTTATCGAGCCAGTCAAAATTTTTAAGCGAAGCAATAGTCCCATGGTCTGTCCAGTTTACCATATCTTCTGATGAATAACACCGCCAATCAAACATGGTAAAAAAATTATTGACTGTTTGGTCTTCGTCGTGGGATGTGTAAAGGTACACTCTGTTATTGTAGACCAAAGGTGCAGGGTCAGCTGTGTAATGTGTTTGTATTATAGGATTTTGAGCAATGTTTGAAATGCAAATTGCTAAGTTGACCAATAATAGAAATGACTTATTAATATTCATGACTTTTTTGTTTTTTTTGATGTAAAAAAACTGTAAATTAATATCTTTAAAATCAAAAAATTGCCAATCAAAAAATGCTATTATTGGAATTAAAGATTGAATAATTTCTTATTATTTTTCTGATGCTTTTTTTACAGGATAAAATTTCCACCAGTCAAAATTAAACAAGTCTTTTTCTCCTCTAAAAACAAAGTAAACATCATGAATTCCTTTTAGATTTTTGTTGGTTTTTGCAGAAAATATTTTCCAAATACCTTCTTCGGTTTTGGTGTTTACATCCACCGTTGCTATAATAGGTCCATCAATTTTATCAGCCCGAATTTCAATTTTTCCTCCGTAAATGGGGGATAAACTCACTTCAACCGATTCAGCACCGTCGGAAAAATCAACACCTTTTACTTTTATGTAATCACCATGATTTATGTCCGTTACAAACAAATGATCGGCAATCTTTTTCCCCCTGTCCCAATCGAAATCTCCTTCCCACTCTGTTTCAAACCTGGTCTTTACTCCTTCGCTCCAAGCCATTGTTTCTGCTTCAACACGTATGAAAGGATTCAGGGGTTCAACTTGTTCAGGTCCTTCAACTGACCAGTATTGCCTGTTTTGGATGGTTCCGTCGGGATTGTACACCATTTCATCCATATCAACCGAGCGGCGTTCATAGAATTTTGATGTAGTTTTTTTCAACAGGTCGTAACTGTGTCCAAAACAATACCATTTTCCTTTGTATTGAACAATTCCCGGATGATTGCCTCTAGTCTTTTCCGAAGCATCGATAATCATACCCTTGTATTCCCATGGGCCTGTCGGATAGTCGCTCATGGCATATCCAATTCCCTCAGGGCAACAGGTGGAGGCATAGGCCATGTAGTAATGCCCCTTGTGTTTCCAAACCCATGGGCCTTCCTGATAATTTTCGGGTGTTGTGGGCTCTTGTATGATTTCGCCCGAATAGGAAATCATGTCCTCGTTCAGCTTCACGTAATATAATTTGGGATTTCCCCAGTACATGTACGCTTGCCCGTCATCGTCAATCAAAATGGTAGGATCGATGTCGTGATGGCCCTGTTTAATAAGAGGTTCTCCGAGCGGATCTTTGAATGGGCCGTAAGGGCTATCTGCTACCAAAACCCCTATGCCAACTCCTCCCGGCATAGGACAATAGAGGTAAAATTTCCCGTTGCGTTCAATACATTGCGCTGCCCATGCACCATTGTCGTACGGAACCCATTTAAAGTTGTCTAATGATGCTACTACCCCATATTCAGTCCAGTTTACCATGTCGGTCGAATAATAGAGCAACCAATCTTTCATTTTAAAGCCCATTGCATCGTCTTCATCATGGCTGGTGTAAAGGAACAATGTGTCGTTGTGTACCATGGGTGCCGGATCGGCAGTGTATTTTGTCTGAATGATGGGGCGTTGCTTAACTATGTTTTGAGCATTGGCAAAATAAGGTATTGCTATCGTCATCAGGAAAATGGATATAAAAATTTGTTTGTTCATTTTGTTATTTTTAATAGTTGTTTATTTCTTTACTTTAATATATCAAAAATTATTGAATCTCAATAACAATTTCTCAGGTTTCCAGGCCATCAAGTTAATAGTACTGCTTTTCTAATCTTCTAACGGGAGAAGAATAGCCAAGGCATTTCCGCGGAAAGTTTTGCAGACAGGGTTGTTAAAGCCTTCCATGTCGGAGGGGTTTGCATTTTATTATTATTTTCATCTTTGTTCTGTATTCTATAGTTTAACGCTGACTCTCTTACCCTTATATATTATCGTTTTGTCGTACTTTTCTGCATCCATTTTGTTCATTTTGCCCGGTTTGACGATTAGAATATTAAATTTTCGCTCAGCCAGCATTCCTGGGAAAGAGCCGTTCCTGTCGCTTATGGTCAGGGTTTTATTTTCATCCTCCCAGCTAAATTTAATGGTTGAATACATCCCTTTCTCATAATTGTAGTTATCATTCTCATCTTCATAGAGCGTGAATTCACCATCAGCTCCTTCGTAAATCCTGATTTCAAGGTTGTCCCAGGGTTTCTCTTCGGCATATTGAACATCCGGGCCAATAGGAATTATGGAACCTGCTTTGACATATAAAGGCATGATGTCAAGTGGTGTTTCCCTTGTGATGATTTGTCCACCTTCCAGCATCTCTCCTGTCCAAAAGTCAATCCACCTAGTGCCGGCTGGCAAGTATAGCTCTCGTTCTTTGACCGTGCTAAAATCTGCCTGTCCATTCTCATTATACATTCGCTCAGTTACCGGGCAAACCAGGATGGATTTGCCAAACAAGTATTGATCATCAATATTAAGTGCTTTCTTATCGTTCGGAAAATCCATTACTAGGGCACGCATCATGGTCGACTGGTTCTTGCTCACATCCCACGAAGTGGAATATATGTATGGTAGCAAACTATAGCGCAGGTTGATGTATTTTTCGATGGCATCGTAAATCGGTTCACCTTTTTTCCCAAACTGGTATATTTCGCGCGGGGCATCGGTTCCATGCGAACGCATCATAGGACAGAATGCGCCAAATTGGATCCATCGGGCATACAGTTCCCGATAATCAGCGTTTTGTAGTGGGTTTTGGTAATCCCAAAGAAAGAACCCGCCTATATCGCTGTTGTAATAAGGAACCCCACACAGCGACAAATTTAAACCATTTGATATCTGCTTGCGTAAGGCATCCCAGGATGCTACAACGTCACCCGACCAGGTATTGGCGCCATAGCGTTGCTGTCCGGCAAAAACCGAACGGGTTAATATAAAAACACGCTTATCAGAGGTAACTTCGCGTTGGTGTTTGTACACACCGCCCACCGTCATTAACGGGTAGGCATTGCGAACTTTGCGAAACGAGCCCAGATAGGTTTGGTTGTCAAAATCGGAAGGTTTCGGGTCGAAATGGTCGGGTTCGGAGGAGTCAATCCACCATCCGTCCATGCCTAATGAGAAAATGCCTTTATTCAGGTACTTCCAGTAAATGTCGCGTGCCGCCGGGTTGTATGCATCGTAAACTCGCACTCCCGAAGGATAATCGGGATTGGGTGGCCATTTGAAAGAACCTGATTCTGGCCAGGTTTTAAAGTCGAAAAGAGCATTGATGCTGTCCAGCTCGCGATAGGGTTTGGTATGAGGTCCAAATGAATTCCAGATTGAAATAATCATGTGTGCATTCATATTATGCACATCGTTGATCATCTTTTGCGGATTGTAGAATTCTTCATTAAGGAATTCCATGGCATTCCACAGGTAGTTGTTGCCCCAATATCGCCAGTCCAGAATAATCCCATCGAGAGGAACTCCTAGCTCACGGTATTTGTGAACAACACCTACCAATTCGTCCTGACTTTTGTAGCGTTCTCTGCTTTGCCAGTAGCCATAAGTCCACAACGGGAACATGGGCACCTGTCCAGTTAATTCACGCATTTGGGCAACTACGCCATCGGCATTTTTACCGTACATAAAATAATAGTCGATGCCATCGCCGACTTCAGAACTAAATGAAGTTTGTTCCTTGTTATCGCTGAATGTCGTCGGTGAATAATTATCCCAGAATAAGCCATACCCTTTGTTCGACTGGAAAAAAGGCACAAAGTCCTGCGTGTTATTTTGAACCATGTGTACTTCGATGTCGCGTTGTACCATTTTCCCGTTTTGAAGGATACCTAAACCGTAAATGGCTTCATCCTTTTCTAGTTCGAATGATTGTGAAACGCTGTATGTTTCATTACCGGCATCGATAAATTTTGTGAATTCGGCACTTGATTCTTTTTCACTCAAAAGCGGTTTACCCGTTGAGGTTTCGAATGAAACAGTTCCATTGTTCATGTTCAGTGTTACCAACAATTCATCGCTTTCCAGGATTAAATCTTTCCCGTCAAGCCTAACATCAATGTCTGTTTTTTGAGGCCTTTTTATAACAGAGAGACTTTCTTTAGTAAAGCATGATTTTTCAGGCGATTTTAAAACTCTTACTATTGAGGGACTGAAAAATTGAATCTCATAATCAGTATCTTCAATAGAAGTTTTTATTCCTATGTCGGTTTTCAGATACGACTGAGCACTGCCATGGGTAACAACGGCAAGGATTATGAATAATACTGCAAAAGCTCGTTTCATAGTTAATGTGATTTTATTGGATGCTTACTTCTAATTGTTTTAAATCCTTATTATCCGAACTATTACCGTAATAAAGTATATATTCGCCGGGAGTAACCGCCATTTTTCTCTGGCTCCAGTCATAAAATTCAAAAGTTGAGGGAGGTAGGCTGATGTTAGCCTGCCTGGTTTTTCCTGCGGGAACTGCTATTCGTTGAAAACCCTTTAAAGTTTTAAGCGGTCCGTCTATATCATTAACCTTGCGCACGTAAACCTGTACGATTTCAGTTCCATCGCGTTTACCGGTATTTTTAACAGGAATTTTAATGCTGATGGTCTCATCAGCTTTTATTGTCGATTTGCTCAGTCTGGCTTTACCAATCTCGAAATTGGTATAACTGAGCCCGAAACCAAACGGGAAAAGATGATTGTTAGTGTAACGATAAGTCCTGCCTTCCATGGAGTAATCTTCAAAGTCACCCAGGTTATCAGAGTTCCGGTAGAATGTAACAGGAAGTTTTCCTGATGGGTTGTAATCCCCAAAAAGTACATCTGCAATAGCTTGTCCTCCTGATTCTCCGCCATACCATGCCTGAATAATGGCGTCACAGGATTCAGTTTCCGGTTCTAATGCAATAGCTGAGCCAGAACAGTTCACAAAAATAACGGTTTTACCTGCCTCTTTCAAAGCTTTGAGGCAGTTTCGCTGCACCGACGGAAGCTCAATATTTGTGCGATCGCCACCTTTGAAACCGGGATATGAAACGGGCATTTCTTCCCCTTCAAGAAAACCTGAAAGGCCACCCACGAATATTACTGTTTCAATGCCTTCCAGTTTTTTGATGAGAGCAGTAAAATCAATATCTTCCTCCCGTCCAAAATCGAACTGAATATTAGCTTCCCAGTTTTCACGCTGGGCATAGCGGATTTCTATTTCATAGGTTTTGCCGGCCTCCACATAAAGAGGGAATCTTGCGGGTATTGTCCTCCAGTTGGTATAGCTTGCCAGGGTGTCATTGTTAACAATCAGTTCGAAAAAGCCGGTAGCTCCGCCCTTAAATACTATTTCTTCTGATACTGTGGGGGTAAACTCTGTTTTATATATGGCAGAAAAATCTTCCAGTTTTACGCCCGGTGCAAACTCATGCTGTCCGGCGGCAGTCAGTTTTATGGGATTTACAAGTTGTTGTTCGACAACAGGTTCTCCTTCAAAATTAGGATGGTTCCAATAAGTGGCTTTAAAACCCTGTTTTTGGTCAATCTTTCCTTTTGAAACGTAGCTGACCATCACTTTATCATCCACTAAGTCAACGGCCTTGTCATAGAAAATATTGTCATGTGGTACTTTGGATTTGATGCCATCCAAGACAGTGATGGTCCTTATGGGAGTACCATTATAGTTGCCCCAAAGCACCACTTCATCATCTGCATTGGGGCCGACAACTGCTATCTTATTTATGGATGATTTATCCAGTGGAAGTACCTTATTTTTATTTTGTAATAAAACTATTGATTGTTGGGCCATTTTGTAGGCCAGTTGTCTGTGTTTTTCGCAATTAAGAACAGAGGGGGGTATTTGAGCCCAAGGAACAAGGGAATTGTCATCCATCTCTCCAAGGTCGAAGCGTCCTTTTAAAACACGCATTAAACTTCTGTCGATGTCTTTTTCTGTGATCAAATCTTTTTCCAACGCTTCGGGCAACATTTTGTAATGATAGTTGTCCCAGATGCATTCCAGGTCGGTTCCTGCCAGGAGCCCGGTGGCAGCAGCGTGAACAGGTGTGGAAGATATCCCATGGGTGGTATAAAAATCGCTGATGGCACCGCAGTCGGCAACAACCATATGCTCATAGCCCCATTCATCACGCAGGATACGTTGCAGAATCCTTGTATTACTGCAACATGGTTCGTCGTCCAGACGATGGTAGGCACACATTACCTGTCTTACATCGGCTTTCTGAACCAAAGCCTTAAAAGCGGGCATGTAAGTTTCGTAAAATTCTCTAGGGCTGACATCATTTATGTTTAGTTCATGCCGGCTCCATTCGGGGCCGGAATGCACGGTGTAATGTTTGGCACAGGCCAATAGTTTGCGGTATTTCGCATCTTCAGGCCCTTGTAAGCCCTTGACCACCTGAACTCCCATACGCGACGTCAGATATGGGTCTTCGCCGTAGGTCTCCTGGCCACGTCCCCAGCGTGGATCGCGGAAAATATTTACATTGGGTGTCCAGACTGAAAGGCTCAAAAATCTTCGGTTTTCTTCTCCTCTTCGCTGTGCCTGATGGTATTTGGCACGTGCTTCATCCGAGATAGCATTAAATATCTCAAATACCAGCTCTTCATTGAATGAAGCGGCCATACCTATGGGTTGGGGGAAAACTGTCACGCTGTCGTTGTTGGCATACCCGTGCAGGGCCTCGCTCCACCAGTTAAATTTCTTTATACCCAGACGGGGAATGGCTTCAGACTGGTCACACAACAGACGTGCTTTTTCTTGAACGGTTAGTCTGGATATAAGGTCTTTGGCCCGTTCTTCAGAGCTCAAATCGGGGTTCTGAAAAGGCAGAACCTGCCCTTTTACAGTCATCGATATGAGTATAACTGCTATTAAAAAGAGTTGTTTTTTCATTCGTATATAATTTATTAACATATTGGCCGAATGGAACTCGCATGGCTTAATAAAATCTATACATGCTCTTTTGATGCAGAAGTCGCCATGCTCGTTTCATCTGTATAAAATTTACTTACTTCATTGATATATTGGTTCTTAAAAGTAGTCATTAGTGGTTAGTCACTAGTTATTTAACACTAACCACTTGTTGACTAATGAATAATCACTTCTTCTGCCTTCTGCCTGTGCACTTCTGCCTTTGTCTTTTATACATGTCCTTTTGTGGCGAAAGTCGCCATGCTCGTTTCATTTTAGAATGATTTAATGTTAACTTGTGTTTGTCCCTTAAGTCCCATTTGTCGTGTTACGCTTGCCGCCAAAATACTCATTTAAGAAAAGTACACTTTTTTTTTTCGGCTTCGCAAGCCTTGTAACCAGCATTTTCTGAATATACATACATATTGTGGTAATTTTTGTGGGTTTATAGACAAGCACTAATTATTGTACTGGTTTTAAACTGGCCGCAAAACCTCCCCGACGTAGCATTTTTACATCAATTTCAGAATTTTTGTCGACAACCAGATAACTTGTGGATAATTCAGTGTCGTATTCACCATCGGTAATCAATGTGAGTTTGTATTTTTGTCCTTCGGGTAAAAAATTAAAATTTAGTGTTTTATTCTTGTTCTGGTGTGCTTCAGCATTAATGCCTCCTAAATACCACCCGGCACCTTTTCTTCGAGCGATGATAACATCTTTCCCCGGATAACCATCGATAAGTTTCGTGTCATCCCAGGCTGCGGGTAGTTCGCGTAAAAATAATTTTGCGGCATCAGGCAGATTGTCATAACCGTCGGGGCGGTCGGCCATGTGTTGAAAGGCAGATTCAAAAACAACACCCAGAGCAAGTTCATGTCCGTAAGATGTGATGTGCGGATGTTGGGAATTGGTGAAAGTAACCGGGGTATAATCCATAGACCCTACTACATTTCTGGTAAAAGGCAGTATTGTGTTGTGTTTGGGAGCTGTGGTGGTTAACTCCGGATTGTTGTTGTACCACTCGGCTCCTCTTACGGCCTCCATCGTCATCAGGTGAGGGTAGGTGCGTGCCCATCCGCGGGGAACAAGGCTGCCGTGAAAATTGACCATCATCTCAAATTTGGCAGCATCTTTCAGAATGTCAAGATAGTAATTAATCATGTATTGCTTTTCGCTCAGGAAAAAGTCCACTTTCACACCGGCAAACCCTAAGCCTTTTAACCAGGCAAATTCTTCCATCCGGTTTTCGTGCGTTTTCATGCGATCAATGGGCGTTGCAGTAATCCATTTAAACATACCTGAGTTGTACCAAATAAGTGGTTTTATCCCTTTGGAGATGGCGTATTTTGCTGCATCTTCCACATCACCACCATTGCCCATGGCATCCCATTCCCAGTCGAAGAGGGTATAAGGCCAGTCCATGCGTGCTGCAAGATCGGTAAATTTCTTTACCGTTTGATAATCCCTGGTGCCGTGGTTGTCCGACCAATAGTTCCAGGATACCAGGCCCGGTTTGATCCAGTCCGTGTCTTCAATTACCGACGCGGTGGATACGTCTTCAACCAGGGTGGATTCTACAATGTCTGACAGTTCTCCCATAATGATGACCCGCCAGGGGGATTCCCAGGGCAGGGAGATTTTAGGTAAGGCTTCACCTTCACCTTCGTGAGGGGCAGGAAGTGTGACTTTGTAGCTTTTTTTGTCTTTTAGATTGCTGAGTTTGGTGGCACAATAGTTTCGATCCAGGTCTGCCTCATGAACAAGATACCAGCATGAACGATCAGGTGAATGGAACAGTGCTGGATAACCCCAATTTCCCTGAATATCGGAGCTATTCATGTGGTCAAATAATTTTTCATTGGACAGATCAAATTTCTGCAGCCAACGTTCGGTGCTGTCGGGTATTATATATGAAGTCAGTTCATCTTTAATTGCAAAATTACCTTCGTTTTCAGGAAACTGATACCTGAAGGCCATACCATCATTGTATGCTCTGATGATGAGGTTCAACCTGGTTTTGTCCGGGTTCTCAAAGGAAACCACTACTTCATTTGCCGAATTATTGCGATGAGAACGCTTCCCGTGTTTGGTTATATAGTCTTCTTCTATTTGTTTTGGCCTGCTTATTTTAAGCAGTTTCAGATTTTTATGAAAGTCCTGATCACTCCGGGATATCCCCAGTTCAATTTTGGGAATTATTTCTGAAGTCTGCTTGTTGTTTTCGAAATATACCTTTAGATACCACTCCCCGGTTTTATCATTATTGGTATTAAGGAGTTCAATTCTGATTTTTGTATTTGGCGATACTACTTCCGCATTCCGTGCTGATAATAAGACAGGAATCAGGGAGATGAGTATCAGTGACAGGATTTGTTTCATGATTATAAAATATTATTCGGTATAGGGGAATGTCGATGTTTTCAGTTTTTTCTAATGAGTAAAAATAGATGGTAAAATATGTTTAAAATTTCAATTTTGGATATTTGATTTTTGAACTCAGGTAAAAATTATTGGATTGGAACTCGTCCCGATCGATAGAGATGTTGCGTCCCCGCAAACCGGACAGCTTAAAAAGTATCCACCCCACCAACCCCATTTTTTCTGTCATGACAGTGGCTATTAGCTTTGTCACAAAAAAATCATGAAACACATAAAATCTTTGCACCGTAGCTTGAGCATGTGGTTCTACAGGAGGCAAGTGGTCAGACAATAGGAAGTTGCGCCAAACAAATTGGAGTAACACGTTCGAAAATGCAATACTGGGTAAGCAAATACAAAGCCCTTGAAAAAACTAAAAAACAGAAAGCGACCCGGGCTTAATGTTGATTGATCTTGGCACATTTGATGTTCAGGAACCCATAATGGATTCTTTCGCTATGGCAGAATCTTCGGCACCAACGCCGGAACCATCGCAACAAGAAAACCGATTGAACCAAATGATACTAACTTTTCCCAATGGCATGTGCCTGAAAATTTACTAACTCATCATTGGACTGAGTGCCAACTTAGATTACTATTTGTGCTGCAATCCGGTTGATATGCGTAATGGCTTTGACGGTCTTGCCGGAATTGTACGTAATGTACTGAAGCAGGATCCTGCAAGTGGTTCCGTCTTTATCTTTATCAATCGTGCCGGAACGCATATCAAACTCTTGTAATGAGACGGTGATGGTTTTACCATGTTTTACAAACGCCCGGAGCGAAGCAGGTACTCTTTTGACAGGGGGATAAACCGGCACCATCACGACTTATTATCCGGGAAGAGTTGATAATGATTTTGGAAGGTCTTTCCTTTAAAGATTTCACCACCGAAATGATATTATTGGTCAGGAAATTACTGAAGAGTTGGATTATATGCCTGCCAAGTTATTCAAAAATCGCTATATCCGTAAAAAATATATTACCAAAGAGGACGAAAAAGCTAATCAAAACAAGATTAAAGCTGCATTGAAAAACAATAAAGAACGAGCCTTTCATGAGCTTAGTCTGATTCAGCTTCTCTATGCTATTGAAGCCATGGCACGGGATCAAAATTTATCTCATGAGCAAAGACATGCCCTGCGGCTGGAAAAGTCACTGCCTGTAATCAATGAAATAGGGACATACATTAATAAACACAAAGGTTCTGTTATGCCAAGAAGTCCTTTGGGCAATGCTTTTGAATATTGCAAAAACCGATGGACAAGTCTGCAAAACTATCTAACCAATGGAATGTTGGAGATAGACAGTAATCTGGTGGAGAACGCCATTCGTCCTCTGGCTTTGGGACGAAAGAACTATTTGATCGCCGGCTCACACGATGCTGCCAAAAATATCGCTATGTTCTACAGCTTTTTCGGCACTTGCAAGAACCTTGAAATCGACCCTCAAAAGTGGTTGAAGTACGTGATGGAAAACATTCACACCACTCCTTCCGAAAATTTCAAAGAGCTTTTGCCGCAATTTATTGGTAAAAGTTTACTCCAAGAATAAGCATTTGCTCGGGCGGATACCTTAAAATTAATTTTTTGTCTAATTTTAAGCTGTCCGGTTTTCGGGGAAAGGCTACAGGTGGGCTATAAATATCTAAAATCTTAAATGAAATATCTAAATTTTTAAATTTACAAAATATGTATTGTCTATTTTTGATTCGTTAAATTATTTTGACTAGGTTTTAAATTATAAAAGAGTCGAATTAATAAATTAATATAGACATGATTATTTCCGAAATTTGATAACAACTCCTATTGTAATTTGATTTTTTAAGTCAGCAACAGAAATCAAGTAAAGAAAGTTTGTCAAAAGGTTATCCTATTCCAAAATGCTAGGCACTGATAAATGAGAGAAATTATGAAAAGAAAAATTCCATTATTATTTTAATTTTTATTTTGGTTGGACTTAATTTCAATTCATTAGCTAAATTTGTTAACAATGAATCCAAGCCGATGAAAGATTCTTTTAGCGGTAAAATTTACTTTAAAACAGCACTAAATGCCTGCCAAATAATTGGGTATGATTCTGCTGCCATTGAAGTGGTGAAAAAACACTTCAATACTGTTGTGGAAGAAAACTGTATGAAAAGTTGAATGCTTCAACCTAGGAAAGGAAAAATTAATTTTGACCTAGCTGATCAGTTTGTTAAATTCGGAGAAGAAAACAAAATGTTAATAGTTGGTTATTTACTTGTATGGCACTCACAAACCGCGCGGTGGTTTTTTGATGATGAAGTGGGCAACGATGTTTCCAAAGAGGTTTTTATAGAACGCATGAAAACCCATAATCATACTGTGATTAGCTGTAATTAGGGAAAAGTAAATGGAAGGGATGTGGTGAATGAAGCTATCCTTGAGGATGGTACCTACCGGAATAGCAAATTCTACGAGATTGTTGAAGACGACTAAATAAAGCTGGCATTCCAATTTTTTAATGAAACCGACCCTGAAGCTGAACTCTATTACAATGATTATTCAATGGCTACATCTGTAAAAAGGGACGGAGTTGTTAAATAAAATGGTAAAAAAGTTAATTAAACAGCGAGTAAGAATTTAAGAATTAATGCTATTGAGAATGTAGGGACACATTGGTCTTGAGTACCCATCAATCCAGAAATTTAAAAAAATAATTGAAGAATACTCAAATCATGGAATAAAGGTAATGGTTACTGAACTAGATCTTTCCGCTCTACCTGTTCAAGTTAGAAGAGTTAGGGTGGATTTATCCGTAAATTTCGAATACAAAAAAATCTAAATCCTTATGAGCTAAGACTGAGCGATTCGTTTTTTGCAGCTTTCGAAAATCGTTACCGTGCTTTTTTTTAGTTATTCTATAACACAAGGATAATATATCCAGAATTACCCTGTGGGAGAGTAAATGATAATAATTCTTGGAAAAACAACTGGCCGTTAGGAGGTAAAGCAGATTATTCTTTATTAAGAAAAAATAATCCAAAACCGGTAATAGATAGAATTGAACATTATTAATATGGCAACAAGTTATTTTCAAAAATCTTGTAAAAGAACCACTAGCATAAGAATTATCTTAAATCTTATGTCCATAATGCTTGCAGAATGCGATTGTAATGTTGTAGATAATATAAAAAGAATTCTAATCTGAGTTTTGGAAAAATGGGATGTCATAATAGAAATTTCCGTAACCTCTTTCTTGAAGCACGTTACAGTCAAAATGAAATTGAAAAAAAACAGAAAAGACTTATTACAACCTTTTTATAGGTCCGGATCGTATATATTTCGAAGTTGGTGATTCCATGGGATGCGTTTCAGACCTTAAAAAACATGACGTGCGTATAGATGTCCTTTCTTATGGTATGATGGTTGCTTTTCAGTTTAACATGAAAGAGTTTTTTGACAGGATTTGGCGGGAGACCAAAAAATTCCTTCATCATAAGGAAGGTCCACGGAAAGGATATTTTGCATTGAGTTTTGATCCGGAAAAAATGCAACCCAATTCCTACGGAAGTGCTTCCGATGGAGAATTCAATTTTGTGACTATTCTTTTGCTGGCATCGAATCGTTGGAAAATGGTAAGGGATTGATTATTATGCCAAAGAACGAAACATAGTGGATTTTATGTAGGAGAAAGACGGGATGGGTAATATCGTCAACATCATCTATAAGTAGCATAAACATATCTCTTTTGTTCCGGAAGGTTATGAGGACAATGAGACAGATATATACTATTGTATTCCAGAATTTTATTGGGGAAGAAGGAATAGACTCTTGAAAATCAATACAACCTAGATGGTTCAATTCTAGAATGGATTTTGTCTGGAGGTAATTATCCTTCAAAACTGAGGATTTCCCTTTGGTCGATATCAACTTCTGCAATCCTTTCATTTGTTAATGTTAAAAAAAACTAAAAATGTATTGATTTCGTTCATAAAATATGATATTCCAAACAAGAAACTTATGATGATGGCTTTTTTGACCCTTTTTACGATGGTTTATTTTATCTTTTTTGTCTAACTCATTTGTGTGGGGAATAGCAAATTTTTACTCCTACACAGAATTAAAACTTTTATTTTCAACTCAAAAGGAAGTTTATTCTAAAAAACAAAAACTTTTATGTTATGAAAAAAATAGTTTTATCCCTCTTTTCGCTGCTTGTTCAGGTTGCCTTTGCTCAAAGCCCTGTAAACCCGGCACCAACTGGTTTTGATATTTATAATCCTGAAATTTCTCATGGTAAGATCGATACTATTACTTATCCATCAAATACTGTCGGCAACAGCCGAAAAGCATTGGTATACACACCTCCCAGATTTGATTATAGAAACGAGTATCCGGTTCTTTATTTATTGCATGGTATAGGGGGCGATGAATTTGCATGGACAAAAAATGGAAATGCAGGCATCATTTTGGATAATCTTTATTCGCAGGATAAATTAGAACCTATGATTGTTGTCATGCCAAATGGCAGGGCAATGAAAAATGATCGTGCACAAGGAAATATTTTCAGTCCTGAAAAAATAGAAGCATTTGCCACATTTGAAAAAGATTTGATTAACGATTTGATCCCTTTTATTGAAAATACCTACCCTGTAAAAAAAAACCGTGATTTCAGAGCCATAGCCGGTCTTTCCATGGGCGGAGGTCAATCTCTGAATATAGGTCTTAGCAATCTTGACAAATTTGCATGGGTGGGAGCTTTTTCTTCAGCCCCAAATACGAAAAATCCCAATGAATTGATCCCTGAACCATTAGAATGGGATAAAGACCTTAATCTTTTATGGTTGTCTTGCGGAGATAAAGATAATCTGATTCAAATCAGCAGAAATTTTCATAATTATTTGAATAAGTCGGGCATTCCTCATATATTTTATGTTGACCATGGCTACCACGATTTTAACGTTTGGAAAAATAGTTTGTATATGTTTTCTCAGCTTCTTTTTAAGCCGATAGAGGAAGAGATTTTCGATGACGTAAGTAATGTTGGACGACCTGCAGAAACCAATGTTAGTTCGGCTGAATTTCCCAAAATTCATCCCGACGGAACCGTAACTTTCCAAATTAAAGCTCCTGATGTGAAAAATATTCAGTTGAGTCTTGGGAAAATATACGACATGACTAGAACAGAAGAGGGTATTTGGCAAGTTACAACTGACTCTCTTGGAGAAGGATTTCACTATTATTCTTTAATTATTGATGGGGTTGTAGTGGCCGATCCAGCAAGTGAGACCTTCTACGGTATGGGTCGTATGACAAGTGGAATTGAAATTCCTTTTAAGGGTGATGATTATTATACCATCAAAAATGTCCCTCACGGGGATATTCGTATTAAACGCTACTATTCCGTAGTTACTAACAGTTGGAGACAGATTTATATGTACTTGCCGCCAGGATACGATGATTCAGAACATGAATATCCTGTTTTGTATCTTCTTCATGGCGGAGGTGAAGATGAACGGGCTTGGGCTACCCAAGGAAAAGTTGACCTTATTCTCGATAATCTCATTGCTGAAGGTAAAGCAGTACCCATGATAGTTGTTATGGTGGATGGTAATATTCCGCTACCTTCTTTGGGTGAAGGAATGTTGAAAATTTTTGAAAAGGAACTTATAGAAGTAGTTATTCCTTTTGTTGAAAATAACTATAGAACGAAAATCAATTCAGAAAATAGAGCTCTTGCAGGATTATCAATGGGGGGAATTCAAGTCCTATATACAGGCCTCTATAATTCAAATATTTTTTCAAGCCTCGGTGTATTCAGTTCTGGATGGATTATGAATTTACACAATGATATTGCTACCGATCAATATAAATTTATGAGTGAAAATGTGGATAATATAAACAAAAACTTGGCTAATTTTTGGATTTCAACAGGCGGAGAAGAAGACATTGCTTGGAATAACTGTCAAAGGATGATGTCAAAGTTTGATGAATTAAACATTGATTATACCTACAGTGAATATCCCGGAGGTCACACATGGCCAGTTTGGAGAAACAATCTATATAATTTTGTGCAGGTACTTTTTAAATGAATAATTTCTTCCTTGCAGGGATGAAAACTTTTAAAGTAAACTGAGAAAGCACATCGTTTAACGCTGAATTCAAATCAACGAATTTGAAACCGAAAAAAATTTAAACTTACTATTCAGAAGCAAGTTGTGAATAAGAGTTTCCGAATTGAAACCGGTTGAAATACGTAGTCTCTGTCTATATAGTTCCATTAGACGTACCCTGCTTGCCTTGAAATTACTTGTCCCGATTTTAGGGAATCCCTATTTTCAGACTTTCCTAGTCTTGATAGTGATATTTCTTGAGCAGAAAAATGTGTTATATAAATCTTTGAGAATAATTAAATAATAAAGATTTTTTATGAACTACAAAATCAATTTACTTTTAACAACATTTTTAATGGCTGACTTTTTTTGTTTGGCCCAATCAAATGATATGGTAATCGAAGATTTTGAACCTTCATATATCAACCAGCCAGGCCATGAATATCCCATGGTTAACTCCCAGGGCCGTGTTCGGACAAAAATTTTTGCCCCCGATGCCAAATATGTAAAGCTCGACATCGGTGGTGTAAAATACGACATGGTAAAAGATGAAGAAGGAATGTGGACTGGAGTGTCGGATCCCCAAGATATTGGTTTCCATTACTATCAGCTGAATATTGACGGTGCGTCGGTGCCCGATCCAGGTGCAATGTTGTTTTTTGGTGCTTGTCGATGGGGTAGTGGGATTGAGATTCCTTCCAATGACCAAGTAATATTTGCAGTAAAGAATGTTCCCCACGGTCATGTGCATGAAATCCGTTTTCCTTCGAAAAGTTCCCAAAAAACTCTGAGGGCCTTTGTTTATACACCTCCTGGTTATGAGAAAGAAATTTCAAAACGTTACCCTGTTTTATATCTTCAACACGGTTATTGCGAAAACGAGACTTCATGGCCCAATCAGGGACATGCCAATTTTATTATGGACAATCTTATTGCCGAAGGAAAAGCCAAACCATTCATAGTCGTGATGGCTTATGGAATGACTAATGAAATTGAGTTCGGTCGCTTGCGTGATTTTGATATTTTGCCTTTTCAATCTGTATTGGTAAATGATCTCATTCCTTATATCGATTCTAATTTCCGCACCTTAGCCAACCAAGAGAATAGAGCCATGGCAGGGTTGTCAATGGGTGGTTTTGAAACAAGGCTTATTTCATTGAATAGGACCGATTTGTTTTCATATTTAGGATTATTTAGCGGGGGTGTATACCGACCCGGGGACTTCAAAGAATATGAGACATTGAAGCTTGTGTTTATTAGCTGTGGTAGTAAAGAAAATCCTGAATGGGTGAAAAAAGCAGTTAACGAATTAAAAAATGCTGGATACCATGCTGTTTCTTACATCTCAGATGGTACAGCACACGAATTCCATACCTGGAGAAGAAGTCTGTATCAGTTTGCTCAATTGTTATTTAAATAGTGTCTTTTCTTAATGTCATAATTTGGTATATTTAGCTTACGATTAAATTGCTCATCCATACTGATAGGTATGCAGTTTTAAATGTCTTGTAACTGTCATTTTCCAAACTGGCGCATGATTGGAAAAAACTATTTGAGTCTTATAGATAAACATTGAATAATAGTAACAGTCTAAATTTATGGTATCCACCCATCAAACCCATTTTTTCTGTCATGACAGTGGCTATTAGCTTTGTCACAAAAAAATCATGAAACACATAAAATCTTTGCACCGTAGCTTGAGCATGTGGTTCTACAGGAGGCAAGTGGTCAGACAATAGGAAGTTGCGCCAAACAAATTGGAGTAACACGTTCGAAAATGCAATACTGGGTAAGCAAATACAAAGCCCTTGAAAAAACTAAAAAACAGAAAGCGACCCGGGCTTAATGTTGATTGATCTTGGCACATTTGATGTTCAGGAACCCATAATGGATTCTTTCGCTATGGCAGAATCTTCGGCACCAACGCCGGAACCATCGCAACAAGAAAACCGATTGAACCAAATGATACTAACTTTTCCCAATGGCATGTGCCTGAAAATTTACTAACTCATCATTGGACTGAGTGCCAACTTAGATTACTATTTGTGCTGCAATCCGGTTGATATGCGTAATGGCTTTGACGGTCTTGCCGGAATTGTACGTAATGTACTGAAGCAGGATCCTGCAAGTGGTTCCGTCTTTATCTTTATCAATCGTGCCGGAACGCATATCAAACTCTTGTAATGAGACGGTGATGGTTTTACCATGTTTTACAAACGCCCGGAGCGAAGCAGGTACTCTTTTGACAGGGGGATAAACCGGCACCATCACGACTTATTATCCGGGAAGAGTTGATAATGATTTTGGAAGGTCTTTCCTTTAAAGATTTCACCACCGAAATGATATTATTGGTCAGGAAATTACTGAAGAGTTGGATTATATGCCTGCCAAGTTATTCAAAAATCGCTATATCCGTAAAAAATATATTACCAAAGAGGACGAAAAAGCTAATCAAAACAAGATTAAAGCTGCATTGAAAAACAATAAAGAACGAGCCTTTCATGAGCTTAGTCTGATTCAGCTTCTCTATGCTATTGAAGCCATGGCACGGGATCAAAATTTATCTCATGAGCAAAGACATGCCCTGCGGCTGGAAAAGTCACTGCCTGTAATCAATGAAATAGGGACATACATTAATAAACACAAAGGTTCTGTTATGCCAAGAAGTCCTTTGGGCAATGCTTTTGAATATTGCAAAAACCGATGGACAAGTCTGCAAAACTATCTAACCAATGGAATGTTGGAGATAGACAGTAATCTGGTGGAGAACGCCATTCGTCCTCTGGCTTTGGGACGAAAGAACTATTTGATCGCCGGCTCACACGATGCTGCCAAAAATATCGCTATGTTCTACAGCTTTTTCGGCACTTGCAAGAACCTTGAAATCGACCCTCAAAAGTGGTTGAAGTACGTGATGGAAAACATTCACACCCCACCTTCCGAAAATTTCAAAGAGCTTTTGCCGCAATTTATTGATAAAAGTTTACTCCAAAAATAAGCGTTTGCTCGGGTGGATACCGATAAAAATTGAATTCAAGGTTTATTGATTACATATCTTTCCCAGAATTTAGCAATACTGTCGGTCTTATCTTTTAAATCAAAAATCCACCAGTTTTCAACGCAATCGGAAAAGTCGACACCCCCATTTGCGATTGTAGGATTCTCCCAGGATGCTTCCCATCCTTTGCATATCTTATTGGCTTGTTCCCAAAAAGATCTTGCCTTGGCATTGGGATTTTCAGAGGCAAGAGCCTGTGTCATGAAACGGGTGTTTTTATTGTTGTAACCGGGCGTATTGTTGTCAGGGCTGTTTCCGTCATCAATTTTGACGTAATAGGTATTGTTTTTTACCCATTCCAGTTTTGTTTGATCGGATTTATCTTCGTTCCAATTGCTGTGTTGTACAACAATAACTTTGGATTTAATCACATTACGATCAACACCGGCTTCAATAAGTGCCTTAAGCATATCGTGGGTGAAGTCAGATTGTCCGGCTTCCTGTATAAACACTTTGCCTCCGGATTTCAGGGTTTTCTTAACCAATTTTCGAACTTTCTTCACCGATTGGTCTCGGTTTTCATGGGCATCGGTCCATTTTTTGTTTTTATGTCCAAAAAGGTTGTTGAAGAATTCGGGGGTGGCTGTATGGATGTATTTTCCGTTCTGGATACCGTATGCCCCGGCTACCGCAAAGTATTGAATACCTGATAAATCAGGATGCTGAAGCATGCATGCAAGAGCTGCAGCTGCATGTACATCATCTTCGTCGGGTTTCAGATCGAAACATGCGAGGAGTAAATCTTTCTCTTTGTCAAAATAGGGCCGAGCAAAAATGTTGGATGAGATTCCCAATACAGTAAGAAGAATCACTAAAAAGAGATTTTTTTTCATGATTAAGAAACTTTTTGGTTGGATAGAAAATAGATGAATTTTAAATATTTGGTTTGTTGAGTTTGCGATTATAGTAAAACCGCTTTTTTATGTCTTTTCACATCTGTCCAAAATATAGCCAACTAAGTTCCGGAATAACTTTTAGCAAATATTTTGGGGTTCTGGAACATGAAATACCAATTGGCTATGAAGCCAAAAATAACACTATTTCTACAATTTGTTCAGACCTTATGCCGAAATTCATTTAAAACACCGGTTCAGAGATACGAAGCTGACAAACACAACAAAGGAAATGATTGTTGGATACATTTAATAACCATGTTGTATTGTCTGCTTTCCAGGTTGAACATACATAAAATGTAACCAACGGTTTGCATCTGGCATAGGGTAACCCTAATTATTTAGAACTTCAAATGCCGTGCTTATTCAGAATTGGACAGCATGGTTTTGTATTGCATGTAAAGAATAATCCCTTTTTATAGTCGAATATTCAGTCGTCCTGAAGTGAAATAGGATTACCATGGGTGAGGGTATTTGTTTGTAATTAAAATTGTTGGGGTGGATAAGATTTGATGATCTATAAAATTTATTTTTTCTTTGTGCCATTCAAAATTCGATAATTATGAAAATAAATGTATGCATTTTAATATTGCTATTGGTAAATGTTTTGTTAATGTCCCAGAATCCGGTACAAACAATTCGGGGTGAGGTGGTGGATGCTATTACAAAAATGCCGCTTCCCGGTGCAAATGTGGTGTTGGAGGAGACCGGAGCCGGAACCTCTACCGATATGGATGGTCGTTTTGAGCTGCCAGATGTAACGGTGGGACGCTATACGCTTCAGGTAAGGTTTATCGGTTACGAACCGGCAGTTATTTCAGAGCTTTTGGTGGGTTCAGGAAAAGAGGTAGTTGTGAAAGTGGAGATGGAGGAGGCCGTTTCTAAACTTAACGAGGTAGTTGTCAGTTCCGGCTATAGGAAAGACCGTCCGGTGAACAGTATGGCAGTGGTAAGTGCCCGCACTTTTTCGGTAGAGGAGGCGCGACGATATGCTGGCGCCTTGGATGACCCGGGACGTATGGCCGGCAATTTTGCAGGCGTAACCACTGCCGGAATCAATAATAATGCCATCGTTGTCAGGGGTAATGCGCCCAAGGGATTGTTGTGGCGGCTGGAAGGAGTGGATATTCCTGTTCCTAGTCATTTCTCGGGTTCCAATGTGGCTGGTGGAGGAGGATTGACCATGTTTAGCAGTCAAATGTTGTCCAATTCTGAATTTTATACGGGTGCCTTTCCTACCGAATATGGAAACGCTACTGCCGGCGTTTTTGATATGAAGCTGCGCAATGGCAATAATCAAAAGCAGGAATTTGCCGCTCAGGTAGGGGTACAGGGTATTGAAGCCGCTGCAGAAGGTCCTTTTCGGAAAAAGTCCGGGGGCTCTTATTTGTTTAATTACCGTTATTCCACCATGGCATTAATTTTTGATTTTTTGCCCGAGACACGAGAAGGAACTGAAATTCCCGTCTATCAGGATTTGTCGTTTAAGGTGAATATGCCGGCAGGCGATGCGGGAATTTTTTCTTTATGGGGCATAGGAGGCCTTAGCAAAAGTACTTCCAGTGGCTTTGACGAACCCAATAAATGGAAATATCCTGAGGACAGGGAAAAGATGCGTTTTGAATACAATATGGGAGCTATGGGAGTTACTCATAGAAAGGCTCTTTCGGAAACCACCTATTTGACTTCGACCGTTGCCGTGAATACCGGTCAACATGTGTATGAAGAAAAAATCAGACTGGATGATGCGATTCCGGATTTGTTATTTCCTAAACTTTTTGTGGAGCAGATATAAGGTCGGTTGGTTTTCTCTTCGATTTTTACCCATAAAATTAGTTCCCGTTTTTCCATGAAGGGGGGTGTTGACGCTGACAATATGTTTTTTGATCTTTCAGGTGATTCTCGTATTGCGGAAACGGGCGATTATGTGTCTTTTCTGGATGGTTCCGGAAGCAGTTGGCTATTGTCGGCCAATGCGCAGGCAAAGTATATGATAACCGACCACCTGTTTTTTACCGGCGGGGCGAATGCTTCCTGGTTTCAATTGAACGAGGAATTGAGAATAGAGCCAAGGGTATCTGCCGCCTGGCAGTGGCATCCCAATCACAGGATTTCGGCAGGATATGGAAATCACAGCCAGGTAGAGCCGTTGTTTGTCTACTTCGTGAGCCGCATCAATGATGAGAGCGGTGAAATTATTCATCCTAACAAAGGACTTAAACGAATGGGTGCCCACCATTTTGTTGTGGGATATGACTGGTCGCCTTCCGCTAATTTCAGAATAAAGATTGAACCTTATTATCAAAAACTTTACGATGTGCCGGTGGAAGAGGGAACCGCCTATTCGATGCTGAACTTTCGAAGCGACTGGACCTTTGATAAGGCATTGGTAAACGATGGAACAGGCAGAAATGTGGGTGTTGACCTCACTGTTGAGCGTTTCCTGAATGAAGGATATTATTATATGGTTACAGGTTCGATGTACGACAGCAAATATACCGGGGGTGATGGCGTGGAGCGTCGTTCCCGATACGATGGTGAATATGTGGTCAACCTTTTGGGCGGAAAAGAGTGGGATGTGAGAAAGAAAAATTTGTTGGGATTAAATTTCAAGGTTACTTTTATGGGACCTTTCTGGCATCATCCTGTAGATGAGGCAGCCACAGCCATAGCCGGAGAAATTGTGTATGATGAAGATCTTCCCTTTGTGGACCGCTATTCCAATCTGGAGGCATTGACCGATGTAACATTTACTTACCGGATCAATGCCAGGCAATCGTCATCGGTGTTTGCGCTGCAAGTCAAAAATCTGGCCGGGCGCCAATATCAGGGAAAACGTTATAATTTGATTTCACAGGAAGTTGAGAATGAATTCTTCTATAGTGCAATCCCGTTTGTTAGCTATAAAATTGAATTTTAATTGTATCGATGAATAACTTTTGGGCATCACCTGTTTAAAACTGTTTGTCAAGGTTGGATGAAGCTCGCATGGCCCGATTTATTCCTTTGCTTTCACCCGAAGAGAGTGAGTCAAGTGAAGATATTTAAATGATCATGCATTTTATATTTACCTGCTGTTTCAATTCCTTTTATAATAAATTCGTTCTTACTCGGAACTATTATTCATGATTGAATTATTCTTGTTTGAAATAAAGTGAAAAAGCGAAAGCAAAAATAATGAAGTGTGAATGTATTGTATAATTAAATGATTAGGTTGTGGAATAGATGAGATAAGTGTACAAAAAAAGGGCTGCCAGCGTTGCCGACAACCCTCTAACCTTAACCCTAACCCGATACAAATATACAACGTTTTTTTATTCCGGCAATAAAATGCTTGAATAATTTTTTTATTTTTTCGAGTTATGCTTTTTGAATATATGGTATAACACTCTTTTTTCACGCTTTAACGAAAAGTGTTTCATCTGATAATCACCCTCTACTTCGGCATAACTATCGTCATCCAAGCCAAAGTCACTCGATCCTACTGCCGTTCTGCAGAAGGTGAATCCAGTCCCTTGGGTGGGACTAAATAATTTGGTCATTACTTCTTTTTGCGATTTGGGGATAAAAACATTAATGCTTCACCTCCTATTTCGTTGAAGGCACCGCCAACCCCTTCCAGGGTTTGAAACTCAATGTCAGGGTAAATTTTAATTTTGTTGCTTCTTGGTATATTGCTTGATTCTTTAGACGTTGTTTGATTATATTTTTTGATAAACTGGTCTTCAAAGGACCCCTCTTTTACTTCAACATAATACGCTTTTACGTTTGTTCGGGCCGTTGCAACCATACTAAAATAAAAAATTAGAGAAGAAATAAAAAAGAATTTTGTTGCTCATAACTTTATCAGATGCTTTAACAACTATATAAGATTGTTTTGTTTATATAATTGAATGGCTGAAATGTAAAAAATGTTTTGAATAAGAAAATAATGTTTTATTTAAGTAGAGAGGTGTGACCCCATTAGATTTAATTTTTTTTGTAGGTGCGTTGAAATTGTTTTATAGCTAGCGCAGTTGCTTTTTAATTAAATGCTTAACTCAAAAGAATCGTAGTGGATTTTAATTTTCAATTCAACTTTTAATATTTCTGCAGATGAAATAAAGGGAAATACTTTTGCCTGTAGCAATGCAATTATATTTTCGGCAGATACTTTTTTAAGAATTTTTTTGTTGATAATGATGGCTTCTACATTTGGGTGATTATCTTCAATTATTATAAATTGGTCAGGAATAAATATATCAAAAAATTTAGAAATTTCAATCTTACCATAGGGTGACTCCTTTCCAATGATCAAAATATCTTCGAAAATAGGTAAATTGATTTCCTCAAAACCTAGTTCTATTTTATAGCTAAAAGATGGTTTTTTCGACATAAAAGGTAATTAATATCTTAATTTTACGTATTTGTAGAGTTGATACACCAATGTTATATATTTTGCTGGAAATCCCAAAGGTAAAGGTGCCTATTCCTCTTCTCATGGTCGTTTCGCCAGTTTTTGCGATGTCCCGGAACTGGATTTTAAAAATGTTCCATTAAGCTTGTGAGTTAGTTATGCCCCGGCAATAAGGTTTTGGGGTTGGGCGAAAATTTTCATAAACTGGCTTAAAATAAGGCGAAATTTTTTGCAGTTTGTGGTTAAGGTGGCAATTGTACTTTTGTTAATTAATTTGGGAAAGGAATTAACAGGGGGGCAAATTATTTTGTTCTCTTATTTATTTATTTGCTCAATTGTTGATGAAATATAGAATTAATTAATTTTTTATTAGTAAAAAATATTTATATATGATTGAATTAAAGCTTTTTAAGTCAACAAACACCCATTAGTCCACTAAAGGGGTAATCCTCCGCTCTCGTAAATCATAAAATAAATTTATAAATGCCCCTTCTACCTGAGCACTCCTGTCCGCGTTTTTATACATGTTTCTTTGTGGCAAAAGTCGCCATGCTCGTTTCATTGGTTAATAAAATGAATGTTTACCATATAAAGATAACCATTAATTATTAAAAATGTTCTAAATGAATAATTTAAGAATATTAAATTAAGGTCTTGAATAAAGATTTGTACCAAATGTCGGACCATTTAGGCAAAAGAAAAACCGCAACCCTCTATATTTTAAAGAATTGCGGCTTATTGTTCGTGATCCGGGCGGGATTCGAACCCACGACCGACAGCTTAGAAGGCTGTTGCTCTATCCAGCTGAGCTACCGGACCAGCATTTTCAAATGCGGTGCAAATATAGAAAAAAGTTATTAAAATTGAAGCCACAGAGGACAAAAGTTGTCTTGTCGAAGTATATGAAATAGTTTACCCCAAAGCGTATGATTTAATAAGGTAATGATTTTTAATAATGTTGATGCAGGTAAGAGTATCATTCCTATCCGATAAAAAGTCGGGGATTAGTAGAAGATGATTCGTTTCAACACCCATTTGTAATAAAAAAAAATACCGGAAGATTCGTGATTTGTAATCCGAATACTTCCGGCTTATACCAGTTCAAAACCTCTAACAATTTTAATGACTGGTATGGAGGGCAATAGTTTTACAACTATTTTATATATAGAAAGGTTTGGTTAAATATTTTTTTAAAATTTTTTTCGTAAAAGTTACTAAACCCATGGGGCTAATGGAACTGATAATTAGTGTATAGTTCTTAGTCATTAGTTAACCAACACTAATGACCAGAAACTTCTTCTTCGTTAGTATTTTTTATTCACCACTTTTCCCGTAATTTGGTAAAACCCTTGCACTCGGATCGTCAACGTTACAGTTTTCCCATTCTTTGTTGGGCATCCAAAAGTCTTTAATCAAGTTGGCACGACCGGGGAAATGACTTTCAAAAATATCTCGGTACATTAACGATTCTTTAGAAAACGGTGTGGCATACGGATATTTTTCTTTGGCTTCTTGAAGGTCTTTGTCGCTATATAATTCTTCGGCGTAATCTTTTAGATAATCGACAACGCTGTGACCCACTGCATCCGAAAAGGCGGCTTTTTCCCGGTAAAGGATATCTTTAGGTAGATAATCTCCTTCGAAAGCTTTGCGAAGCAGGTATTTACCAATACCCGTATAATTCATCTTCTTTTCAGGACGTATGGCCATCACATATTCAACAAAATCCAGGTCGCCAAACGGAACACGGGCTTCCAGTCCGTTGGACGAGATGCATCGGTCGGCTCTCAGAACATCATACATGTAAATTTCTCGTAGGCGTTTTTCCGCCTCGGCCTGAAAGGCTTCGGGCGATGGTGCAAAATCGGTGTATTTATACCCGAATATTTCATCGCTGATTTCACCCGTCATTAGTACTTTAATGTCGGTGTTTTCATGAATATATTTACTGACGATGTACATACCCATCGAAGCGCGGATGGTGGTGATGTCCCAGGTTTCGATGTTATAGATTAGGGTGCTGAGGGTGTCGAAAATATCTTGTTTTTCGAATAATACTTCGGTGTGGTCGGCGCCCAGATAATCTGCCACCTGACGGGCGTATTTGGTGTCAATGGGGCCATCTTTTATGCCAACGGCAAATGTGCGAATAGGCTTATCGGTCATTCGGGAAGCGATGGAACAAACCAGGCTGGAATCGAGTCCACCACTCAAAAGAAATCCTAACGGCGCATCGCTGTCCATCCGCTTTTCAACGGCTCGGGTTAATCGTTGATTAATCTCTTTAAAAATAGTTTCCTGTTCGTCATCGTGAAAAGCTTTTACTTTGGCAATGTCGCGATAACAAACAAATTTTTCGCCATCGTAACAATAGCCGGGAGGAAATGGGCGTATTTCTTTGCAAATGTTATGTAAGGCTTTCATTTCGCTGGCAAAAAGGATTTCCCCTTTCGCATCATAACCGTAAAACATGGGGCGGATGCCTATGGGATCACGAGCTGCCAGATATTTATTCTTTTGGCTGTCGTAAATAACACAGGCAAACTCGGCATCCAAAGCCTGGGCCATCCCTATAATCCCTTTTTCCAGGTATAAGGGGATCATAACCTCGCAATCGCTGGATGATTTAAATGGGAATGTTTTTTCATAAATTTTTCGTAGTTCACGAAAGTTGTAGATTTCTCCATTACATACCAGGCTGATGTGTTTGTATTCCAAAGGTTGATTACCATTGTTAGAGAGGTCCATTATTTTTAATCGATGGAAGCCTATCCATCCTTTATTTCCAAGATCTTTGATTATCGTATTGTCGGGACCCCGGTATTGCAGACTTCTGAAATCATGCACTATCTGCAGGCGTTGCATCGGGTCATCGCCGGTGTAAACAGTAAATCCACACATGGTAATCGGTTTTTGTTCCAGTAAATAATTAATTGTAATGTTTTCGATAGCAAAAGTAACAAATTAAAATCAAAAACAAGCAAAAAACTTACAATTTTATCTTAAAATGGCAAAATTAGTTTTGATTAGAATATTTTAATGCTGAAATGCTTATAGATTACAGAAGAAAGTGATGGTAGGAAGTCAGATTTCAGAAGCCAGAGGTCAGAGGTTATTAATCAGATATTTGTAATATGTAGATATAAATAGAAATTAGAGGAATATAAATGGAATTAAGTGGATATAGATGGTTGTTTCTGGTTACTGGTTCATTCCGGCCTCTTATATCTAACCATCTAAAAATCTTAAATCTAAAAAACTACATATTGATTTCCCTGTCTCTGAATCCCAACAGGTAAAGGATAGCATCCAGTCCGATGGTAGAGATGGCATGCCTGGCCGAAGCTTTTACTTTGGGTTTGGCATGAAAGGCAATACCTAAGCCGGCTTCTCGTAACATGGGCAAATCGTTGGAACCGTCACCCACGGCAATAACTTGTGCCAGATTAATGTCTTCCTTGAAGGCAATAAGTTTGAGAAGTTCGGCTTTCTTCTGGCCATTGACGATTTCTCCCACATGCCTGCCGGTAAGTTTTCCGTCTTTTATTTCCAATTCGTTGGCAAAGACATAGTCGATACCTAACTTGTTTTTCAGGTAATTGCCGAAATAGGTGAAACCGCCCGAAAGAATGGCAGTACGATAGCCATATTTTTTCAGTGTTTTGAAGAGTCTTTCCGCGCCTTCGGTCAGGGGTAATGATTCCGCCACTTCTTTCATGACCGATTCATCGAGGCCTTTGAGTAAAGCAACCCGTTGTTTAAAGCTTTCGTTAAAGTCGATTTCGCCACGCATGGCCGCCTCGGTTATGGCACTAACCTTATCGTAAACACCTGCCCGCCGGGCCAGCTCATCAATAACTTCGGTCTGTATAAGGGTAGAATCCATATCAAAGCATACCAGCCTGCGATTGCGGCGGTAGATGTTATCTTCCTGAAAAGCAATATCTATTCCTGTTGAAGCGGATATTTCGATGAAGCGGTTTTTCATCTCCTCGATGTTGGCAGGTGTGCCCCGAACCGAGAATTCAACTACCGATTTGGTTTTTCCGTCCGGATCATCAAGGGGAATACGACCGCTCAGTCGCGTAATGATATCAATATTTAGTTTTTGTCTGGAAATCTCCCGGGTGACTGCCGCCAATTGACGTGCAGTAAGTTTGGGCGACAACAGGGTAATTATGTAGCGTTCTTTCCCTTGATTGTCTACCCAATCCTGGTATTCTTTTTCACTGATGGGGGTGAACTTGACATGAAGTCCTATTTCGTAAGCCTTAAAGAGAATATCTTTGAGGATAGGCGACGATTCCGATTTGGCCGGGACTTCAAACAAAATACCCAGACCCAGATTCTGATGAATCACCGCCTGACCAATATCCAGAATATTAACATTGTATTGTGCCAGGATGCCGGTTAAGGCAGCGGTTTGCCCCGGCTGGTCTTCGCCGCTGATATTTAATAATATAATTTCTCTTTTGTGGCTCACGATAGCTTCAATTGTGAAAATTAACAGTCACAAAGATATTAGTTTTTAGTTCATTTTTTCTATTGCTATTAAGTAAAATCGACCCAATCATTTTAACTTCCTCTTACGCTTTTATAAAAAAACTTTCTGGTAACTTAACACTCTATCGACCTAACAACCTAATAGCCTATTGTGCTGTCTGCTTATGGAACATTTTTATGCTTAAGCCTTTATATGTTGACCATCCGGCTTTGTCTGTAACCCGGATAAAAAAATGGTAATCGCCATCATCATAAAGACCGTCATTATTGCCTGCCGGGATGGTTATTAATTGGTTGGTTTCATAAATAGTTAAACCATCTGGGATACTGAAACTTTCAATAAAAGCGAATGGATTGATCGGTTCTTTATTGGCGCCAGGGTTACACTCGGTTACTTCGGTGGAATGTGAGTGGTGATCAAAGTTGTTATGAATATCAATGCTGAAAGAACCTAATTCCTCATTGTCGGTGAAGAGTAGCTTTAATTCAAAGGTTTCGCCAAAATAGATTGTGTCGCAATTTGTTGGGAAAGCATCTTCAATTGATATATCAATAATCGGTTTTTCCTTATCAGGATCTTCATCATCACCACAAGCGACAACGGTGAGGATGACAAATGTTACGATTAGAAGCTTGCGTAAATATTTCATAATGGTTGAGTTTTTATATAATATGATATGGAGCTATAAATTCTGCTAAGAATAATGATGACCGAGGTTGGTTATAACAATTTTGTGTTTATGGAAAGCCCTTGACCCATGGGATTGATGACCGGGAAAAGGATCAATGTTATTGATCATGCGCTTTCCATAAGGTTGAAAACTTAAATCTCTTTAATGTTCATGCATTTTCTATAATGTAATGGTAACCGGGTAATGTTCTGAGACGGCCCAATTTCCATTAGCATCTTTGCTCTTTATCAGGATGTAGTAATTGCCCGATGCCCATGCATTGTCTCCTTCAATGGGTGCCGGTTCCATGTTGTTATCGTATTCGGCACCAACTTCTATGGATGCTGAAAAGGTGTGAGAGGCTTCATTTTCGAAATCATGCGTGTGCAACATAACAATAATGGAAGTATTACTTCCCGTTACATCGTCATCACTGATTTCATCACTCTCTTTAACCAGAGCGACCAATAGTCCGGCCAGCGAAGAGTTATCGGTAACCGTTCCTTCGATGGTTATGGTTTCCCCACTTGAAAAACTCTGACCGCTTTCCGGCGATGAAGTAACGCTAATGGTCGGGGCTTCATCATCGTTCAATGCTTCAATGGTAATATCTTCCTCAACAGTAGTTTGATTACCTCCCTGGTCGGTAACGGTTAAATGAAAATGATATTCTCCCGGAACGGTTTCGGCAGGGATGTCCACATGTTCGTGGAAAGTGGTGTTTAAGAGTCCTTGAAATTCATCGTATTCAACTGCTATTTCATCCTCGCTTCCTTCCTCCCGGTGGATTTCAATGGTGATGATATCGATTTTACCTTCGGCAACAATTTCTGCTTCAACGTGCAGGTCACTGCCAACGTAGGCCGTACGGCTGTTATCAATGCCGATCTCCAGGTCTGTGATAACCGGTTTAGATACCGAATCATCGTCCTCGCACGACCAAAATAGTCCGGTGAATGAAAGCATTAATCCAATGGCTATGTTTTTCAGTGTTGTTTTCATGATTATTTGATTTAGCGTTAGTAATTGATTGAATATTAAAATTTATGAATTAGTGAAACAGCCTTTTAATCTCCATATCTCCTTAAGGAATTGTTGGAGACAGAAAAAGGTATAGACAGGTTAATGATCACATTTCGTCCCGGTTCAGGAACATTGATTAGTCGATAATAGCTGGTATGGTTAAAATACTTTGTGTCAAAAATATTCTTTACCTGGATTGAGAGATTTAAGATTTGCTTTCCCGGTTTTATATCACCTCCCAATGCAGCATCGACCACCTGATAACCATCTGTGGGTTCTTCCGGAGGAACAATGTTGTTTTGTGCGGCCGTTATCTTATAGTCGATAGAGCCATAGACATTTTCGGCAAATTTTAATTGGTGCTTCTGATATTTGATGTTGAATATGGCAGAGGCAGGGGGTGAAAATGGCAGCGTAAAACCTTTTTTCCCGCCCGTTAATTGTTCCGAATAGACATATTCGCCGATTATTCCTGCCTGAAGGTTTTTAAATAATTTATAATGAGCATGAATTTCTGCACCATATCTGAATACTTCACTCTCGGTATAATAAAACACTTGATTGCCGTTGCCGTAGAGTCTGTCGTGTTCAGAGCTCGGATTCAGGTATATATAATTGGTGAAATAGTTCAGGAAGGGACTGGTGCCCAATGCCAGCCGGTTGGAAGTATATTCTATTCCTGCATCCAGCTGGTAGGATATTTCGGGCGACAAATCCGGGTCCCCTACTTCGTAGCTGAAGTGATGATAATTCACCCCATTTGCTGCCAGTTCCTTGGGAATGGGCATGCGATAACTCTTCCCTATGTTGGCCTTAAACGACCAATTGCCGGGATTATAGTTATAGCCTGCCGACCATGATAAATTGGAAAAGGTACGGTCGATGGCAGCGGCTCTGCTCAGATATTGCATGGTCGTATCGCCGTTGGCAATCACCGGCGACGGGAACCAGTCGTAGTATTCCCCGGTCGTTAAATGACCATAATCGTAACGCAGGCCAAACTGAAGTATGCTTTTCTCTGAAATCGTACGTTTGGCTATTGCATAACCCCCTATGGAAAACAGGTTGTAGGCGGGGATAATAAAACCTCGCCCGCCAATGCGGTTGTCCTGATATTCACTATTGATACCCATGGTAAGCGACATTTCTTTATTCCATGTGTGGGTTAACTTCAGATTGCCAGAGTAGATATATTTGTCAAACTCTCGTTCCAGGTCCGGGTCAAAATTCAGCGTGTCCGGGAATATGGCTGGCATATAACCATGGTTGACATATTGGCTCCATTCCTGACGAAAATTGTGCTGGAAACCTAAGTCTGTTTCAACTTTCAACCTCTCTTTGGTGTATTGTCCGGTGTTGGTTACCTTGAAATGGTTCACTTTCTGGTATGGGTAATTCACATCCCTGGACGACCGGTCGTGCAGCTCCGTATCCACATTGCGGGGCTCCAGACCATGGGCGTTGGCAAAGAAACCGCTCTTGCTGTTGACGCTGCTGATATGAAGCCTGTTTTGAAAATGTTTTTGAAGGATGCCGACTGTTAAATGGAAGTCATGTTCCTCACCTGCAGTGTTCCGAAGATTATTCTTATAAAGGGCTGCACGGTAGGAATAAATATCCACGCTGTCGGGAGGGACCTTATAGTCGGCATAATCCAGTATGGTTGCCCGAAAATTGGCAAAGAACCAATTTTTCCGTCCATATAACGACACCGAAGTGCCAAGAAAATCGTTGTTACTTTTTTCCGTAAGGTCCACCGTTCCTCCAATGGTATTGTTGACCGGCACTTTTCTGCTCTTCATGTCAATGACCCCGCCGATGGCATCGGAACCATACATGAGAGAGGCCGGTCCTTTAATCACTTCCACATTGTCGATGGCGTACTGGTCAATTTCGAGGCCGTGGTCGGCCCCCCATTGCTGGGCTTCGTGTTTGATATTGTTTTCAACCACCACCACCCGGTTGAATCCTAAGCCTCGTATGACCGGTTTGGATTGTCCCGACCCGATGTCTATGGTCGAGATTCCCGGCAAACGTTCCAGTGATTTCATCAGACTACCTCCCATATATTGTTTCAGATAGTCGTCGTTAACCACTTCTATGTTTAGGGTTGATTCCTTTTTACGGGTTTCGGCATAATGGTCTGTCACCACCACTTCCTGTAAATTGAGTGGCAGTGGATTCATTTTTGCATGATAGGTTAAATCATCCTTCAGGATAATGGTATCGGTCAGGGATTCATACCCCAGAAACGATATTTGGATAATATATCGCCCGCTTTGCAGATGGTGAAATAGGAATCGGCCTGATTCATCGGTGGCAGTTCCTTTTTGCACGGGCAGCAACACTACCGATGCGCCCGGCAACGGTTCTTCCCGGTCATTCACCACCACTCCTTGAAGGGTATGCTGAGTTTGTGCCAAAGTAAGCGTATACACAAAATGCAGGCACGCTACAAGCACAACAATTTTGCTCATATGTAATATGAATTGAGATTAAACAACCTGAGAAAGAGAGATGTGATAATTTATGATTCGCAGGTTGGGGGTGCCCGGGGCGTAGTGGTGGAGATTAACTGGTAGTAAGGATGTTCTGTTATAACTTCGGTGAGTCGCGCTTCAACTGTCGGGGTTGCCGACGCCACAGCGACGGTTTTGGGTAGCGTATTGGTGAAAAACTGAAAGTTACAAATGAGACAGGTTGGGTCTTTATGAATTTCGGTTAATCCTTGTGTTTGGGGGAAATCGTGTGTGTTATGGCTGCTTACCAAACGGGCATGCCCGGAAGGGTGGTCATGCATGTGATGATGAATTACATGAACCCCATGAAAGGCAATTGGGAATAAAAAGATTCCCAACAGTAGAAGAGCCATATTTTTACGAATCCCAATCACGTTTCTTTATCCTTTGACCAATTGCTTCGAGAAAACTGTTTTTAATCAATTCTTGCAACGCTGTTGCAAATATATGAACTTATTTTATAACTCTTGCAACGCTGTTGCAATATTTATGTGAAATGAATCTAAATTAATGGTGTGTTTTGTGAATGGGGGGCGCAGCTCTTTGACTCAATAGGTTGTATGGTTAGGGTAGATGTTGACAAAAGAGAATAAAAGGCCTTTGGGGTATCTCCTTAACAGCCTTTTGTTTGAGACATGTCTTCAATTTGTTACATGGTGGGTAATTGGTTATTTGATCAAATCCACATGCACCATCCAGTTAATGCCGAATTTGTCGGTAAAAGTACCGTAATAGGCACCCCAGAAAGTCTTTTCCATAGGCATGGTGACTTTTCCGCCTTCCGACAGTTTTTTAAATAATCGGTCGGCTTCGTCGGTGCTAGATGTGGCTATCATAATAGAAATGTTGTCGCCATGAGTGACCACATTTCCAAAAAAGTTCGGTGGTGTCGTACCCCATTAGCATGGTTTCTTTGCTGATGGGCAGAGCAATGTGCATGATTTTATCTTTTTCACTCTCTGGCAGGGGAGGCATCCCTTCCTGTTTGGGCATTTCGCCGTAGGTTCCAAGGTAGGAGAATTCACAGCCAAAGACGGATTGGTAAAATTGAAAGGCTTCCCGGCAGTTGCCGTCAAAGGCCAGATAAACGTTTACTGTAGTCATGGTTTTTAAGTTTTGGTGATTTATCACAATTCTTTTGAATTATAGAATTGACGTGAATCAGGCCTTTCGCCAACTCCTAAATGTAATATTTCTTAATTTCTGACTTTAAATCAATTATTCATCTAAAGAATTTGGCCCTCTTATTTAAGAATAACAAAATTTATTTCAAATAGTTTAGCGTTGTTTGTCTTTAATGAATGAAACGAGCATGACAACATTGGGGTGCAACAAAAAAATTTGTATAAAACCATTTGTCATGCTAATTCCATCAGACCAATAAATTAAATAAATATATTATACTGATGAAAAAATCCCAAAATGTTGGATATATTGTTTTGTGTTAATGTAAAATACTTGAAATTAGTGTTTTGGTGATTTGTCCTACATGGTTTAATACCAGTTTTTCTACATTTTAAAACAGTTTTTGCTGTAATTTTGGTTTCATTTCGCATAAAATTGTAAAGCCATTTTATTGAGTAACTTCTCTAATATTATGTCGTTTGGAGAAGGCTTTTACGAATCATCATTTCAAACCTTAAATCAGTTTTTATTATGCGAAAGACCGAATTTTTGAGATTGTATCTTTTGATGTTTGCATTCGCGTTTTCCGTTTCAACTTTTAGTCAACAGGAATTGACCGTAAAAGGAACGGTAACCGATCAAAGGGGTGAGCCGTTGCCTGGCGTTACAATCACTATCAAGGGAACCACCACAGGCACGATTACCGATATTAATGGAAATTATTCATTAAAAGTACCAGGAAATTCTGTGCTTGTGTTTTCTTTTATAGGAATGGAGAATGAGGAAGTGGCTGTTCAAAACAGGCAACAGATCAATATCACTATGCGTGAGAGTGTAATAGGCTTGGATGAAGTGGTGGCCATAGGGTACAGTACTGTCACCAAGCGAGATCTTACGGGATCGGTTGCATCGGTATCGGGTAAAACCATCTCAAAGGTGCCTGTAACTAATGTTTCACAAGCTTTATCAGGACGATTGGCTGGTGTGCATATCACTACGGCCGATGGTTCACCTGATGCGGAAATGATCGTTAGAGTTCGTGGTGGAGGGTCTATTACTGGTGACAACAGTCCTTTATATATTGTAGACGGGTTCCCGGTCTCAAGTATTAACGATGTGGCACCCGGTGATATCGAAAGTATTGATGTTTTGAAAGATGCTTCTTCAACGGCTATATATGGTTCGCAGGGTGCTAACGGGGTAGTAATCATTACTACTAAAAGTGCCAAAGGAGGAAAGACTGATGTTTCGTACAACAGTTTTGTGCAAACAAAACGATTATCTAGACGACTTGATGTTCTCGATGCTTACGAATATGTTATGCTCAATTATGAGTTGGCAGCCCTTAGAGGTGAGGATGCATTAAACAGTTTTCGCAATAAATTTGGAGTGTATGAAGACCTGGAGTTGTATAAGTACCAAAAAGGTACTGACTGGCAGGATAATATGTTTGGATCTGATGTAATTTCACAACAACATAATTTGTCAATAACAGGAGGAAACGATAAAACCAAATTTTCACTCAGCGGCACATGGAATTATGATGGTGGTTTAATGGAAAATAATGATTATGAACGATATAATGTTAATTTTAAGTTGAGCCACAAATTAATTGATAATCTTAAGTTTGATGTTAATGCCAGAGTTTCGGATGCCATTATTAACGGTTCAGGAACTTCGGGAGGAACTTATAAGGTAAGAACTTCACAGGCCGTTACCAAAGGACCGGTTAATGGGTTGGACGATTTTATCGAGGTAAATCCAAATACCTTAAGCGATGATGAATATGAACAATGGCTACGAAGCAATCTTACCCTTTCGGAATTGGCTGCACAATACTGGAAACGTAGATACCGGAAAAGTTTTTATTTCTCCGGAAGTCTTACCTGGAATATTCTGGACAATTTAACCTATCGTATAGATGGTGGATATCGCTATGGTTTCGACGAAACGCAAAACTATTGGGGTGAATATACCAGTAATGCTTCTTATGTAGGTGGCGAGCCGTTGGTCGACTGGACCAAAGCCGATGCCCGAAAATTGAGACAGGCACAAACACTTTCCTACAAATTTAAGATGGCTGAAGACCATCGTTTCGATCTGTTGGTTGGGCAAGAGTTTATTACTAATAAAGGGGGGAACTCCTATATCTATGCTACCAACTACAGTGCAGATCTATCGCCGGAGCGTATTTTTGCCAATATGGGATTGTCGGATGGAACTATTAAGATTTCTAGTACGGTGAATGACGAAGATAATATGGCATCTTTTTTTGGCAGGTTTGGTTATAATTTTCGTGATCGTTATTTGTTAACATTGACTGCCAGGACCGATGGCTCATCCAAGTTTCCCGAAAAAAATCATTGGGGCTTTTTCCCCGCGGCTGCCGTGGCTTGGCGTATTTCTGAAGAGCCTTTTATGAACGGAATGCGAAATTGGTTGTCACATCTTAAGCTGAGAATCAGTTATGGTGAAGCCGGCAATAACCGTATTAAAAGCGCTATGTATAAGCAGGAATATAAGATTAATACTTTCAAAGCTTATGGTATTGGTGATCAATTGACCGGATATTATGAGCCCAGGAACAAGCAATTAGCTAACCCTGACCTTAGATGGGAAACTACCATTACCCGAAATGCAGGTCTTGACTTTGGTCTTTGGAACGGAAGAGTGTCAGGTACTGTCGAAGGATATTGGAATTCTGCGGAAGATCTTCTCATCGAACGTGCCATAGTGGCGCCAGGTTACGAGACAACCATCGAAAATGTGGGAGAAACTTCCAACAAAGGAATTGAATTTTCTATGAATGCCTTTATTCTGGATGAAAGGGATTTTTCGTTGTCTGCTAATTTTAATATAGGTTTTTACAGAACAAAGGTTGATAATCTTGCCGAAGGCATTCAAGAACAGTCTTATGCTTCAGGATGGGCAGGTACCGACCTAAAAGGATATTACGACTATAGGGTTAGAGTTGGAGAACCTGTAGGACTGATTTACGGTTGGGTGACTGATGGTTATTATACCACCGATGATTTTGAATATTTCGATGAAGCAACTGGTAAATATGTTCTTAAAGATGGTGTACCTACTACAGGGTTATACGGCGGTGTAATTGGTATTCGTCCCGGTACCTTGAAATTAAAGGATATGCAATCGCCAGGGGAAGAAGGATATGGTGTTATTGATGATAATGACCGAACCATCATTGGTGATACCAATCCGGACTTTTATGGTGGTTTTGGTTTGGATGCTACTTACCGTGGATTTGATTTTTCCGTTCTATTCAACTTTGTGTATGGTAATGATATTTACAATGCTAACAAGTTGGCATCTACCCAGCAATACCGTACTAATTATCCTAACATGCTGGAAATGATGCATGTTAATAATAGATATACTTATCTTGACAGAAGGACAGGGGAAATAGTAACCGACCTGGAAACACTTCGACAAATGAATGAAGGTCAAAATGCAAAAGCTATGTGGTCGCCATTTACCTTTGGTAATGCAATCACCTTGCCGCATTCATGGGCGATTGAAGATGGTTCTTTCCTTCGCCTTCAAAACATTACGTTAGGATATACTTTACCTGAACGAATTAGTTCAATCATTGCTTGTGAGCAATTTAGAGTGTTTGCTACCATCAACAATGCTTGGATATGGACCAATTATACAGGCTATGATCCCGAAGTTAGTTCGCCTGTACGTAATTCTTCCACTTCAGGACTTACACCCGGGGTCGACTATTCATCTTACCCCAAAAGTCTTTCTTGGACCTTTGGGGTAAATGTGAAATTTTAAGCCCCTGGTAATTTGTGGTAGTTTTAATTTTTAGACTCTTAATTATTTGGTTTTAAATACTGAAAAAAAGATCAGGTTATGAAAAATATCAACATACTTCTGTTTTGTATCCTCCTTTTTTCATCATCTTGCGAGGATAAGCTGGATGTAAGTTCACCTTCTTCGTTCAATTCCGATTACATATTTTCCAACACCACCGATGCAAAAAAGGCATTATTGGGAGTTTATTCCTTGTTTGGTCATGATGCCTATACTTCCCGAATGTCTTGTGTTTGGATGCAAAATACCGATGTGGAAGCTATGCAACCTGCTGCGAATCCCGATGGTTCGAGGCGTGATGTTTGGTCCCTTCAAGGTGGTTTGCTTACCGGGTTTAAAGATATCTATTCTGCCTGGCAAAATAATTATCTTGCCATAGATAGGGCCAACCAATGCATAGAAGGTATTAAAAGTAGTAGTATAGCTGATGACCCAGATATGAAAATGCTTTTGGGTGAAGCATATTGTTTAAGGGCATACCGTTATTTTCTTTTGTGTAATTTCTGGGGCGATGTACCCTATTTTACCGAAGCGGCCAAAGCGGGTATGCAACTGGATGTGCCTAAAACGGATAAGAATATTATTTATTCCGGATGTATTCAGGATTTGGTAAATTGTGAAGCAGATATGTATTTTGCCGATGAATTTGCTGACGGCATTGAGCGTATGAATCGGGAATTTGCCTTAGGCCTTATTGCCAGACTTGCTTTGTTTCGTGCAGGTTATGGAATGACTAAAGAGGGGATTATGAAAAGAGCCGATGATTATTTGGATGTGATGGGAAACGATTCGTTGGCGGTTACTTATACTGATATGAACGGAACGGTTAAAACTGCCCGTACATACAAGGAGTATTATCAATTGGCTTCAGATTATTGCCAAAAGTTGATGGCTTTGAAAGACAGAGAACTAAATCCCGATTTTGAAACAGTCTTTAAAAATCAGTCTACATTCCAAAAACCGGTTAATGATGATGTACTTTACGAGGTAGCTTTTCTGGCTTCTAACGGCGGTGATGTGGGGTGGTGTATAGGTACCACTGTAAACTCCAGTTCTAAAGGTTCTACAACCATTCAGGTTAATCTTACACCAACTTACTATTTTTCCTTTGATGATAAGGATAAGCGCCGTGATGTTACTGTTTCCAAAATTTATTATGAAAGCGATAACGATCAGTTTGTGTCGGCAATAACTGGCCTTGCCACTGGAAAGTGGAATAGGTTAGATCTTCCTATCGATCCGGGTTCTTCTTCTTCAAAAGGAACGGGAATTAACTGGCCGTTGATGCGTTATTCAGACGTACTATTGATGTTAGCAGAGGCAGAAAATGAGTTAAATGACGGACCTAATGCCCTTGCTAAAGAAGCTTTGGCCCGTGTACGAAGACGTGCTTTTGATGCGGAATACCATCCATCTAAAGTAGACGACTATATTGCTAATCTTAATTCTAAGGAAGAATTCTTTGAGGCTATTGTTGATGAAAGGGCTTGGGAGTTTGGCGGTGAATGCTTGCGAAAGTTCGATCTGGTCCGTTGGAATATTTACGGAAAGAAGATTGTGGAAACCAAACGTGCTCTCGATAATATGGGTAAGGCCGCATGGAATCTTGATGTTTCAAATCCCGAAGTCACCCAATACATTAATTATGCAGATCGGTTGTACTTTCAGAAAAAGAACGGTGAGGTTATTTTCTTGAATACTAAATACGATCCTGATGAAGTGCCGGAGAAGATTGTTGATGTAACGGAGCTGGAAGAACCAGGAAATGAAGATGCTTATGCTCAACAAAACTGGACAATAAACCTTTACAAAGTTGATGAAGATATGGGAATTTTTGAAAGTGCCGATTATACTGTTCGATGTTGGAGAGGGTATACCGATGATACCGGCCTTTCGGCTGTTCCCTATCTTTTGCCAATTCCTTCCACAATTGTGGGGAATAGTATATATCTTAATAATGAAGGTTATGGGCACGTTTTTTCTGCAAATTAATAATGATAGCACTAACTTTAAATAGGTCCAATCAATCATAAAACAAGCGTGACCAGTTTTTTGGTTAAATCTAGAACATGTTTAAATAAAGATTTGTGTGTTTTATCAGTCCAATGAGCTAAATTAAAGGTATGTTATATTAATGTTAATGAAAATTCGAGCAAGTTTATTAGTGGCTTGTTTCTCATTAAAAATCAAAAGGTCATGAAAAATAAAACCGAATATATACGCTTCTTCAGTTCCCAATTATTTGTTCAAAAAGTTATTTTTGTGATGATAGTTTTGTTAGCCGGTTTTTACGGTTGTAATGAAGACGATGAATTGGGTACAGCCGACCGTTTGTTCCGACCCATTATCAAAAATGTAACTGCAGGTGGAACCTGGATTCGTGCAGAATGGGATAAGTACAGAAATGCCGATTATTTTCAACTGGAACTTTCCGTCGATTCGTTTGAAACAATTACCGTTGAGGCCGAAACGGATACCAATTATTATAAGTTCGAAAATTTAGATTATGATACCGGCTATTACTTGAGGATAAAAGCTGTAGGGCAAAATATTGAATCAGAATATTTTGTCTACGAAAAGATTTCAACTTCAGATTATCCTACCCAGTTGGAGCCGATAACGAAAGTTATCGATACCAAAGCCATGGTTTCCTGGAAAGATGCTGTTTACGACAGCTTGGTTGTGGTACATAACGATACTTTAATTTCCACTGTGTTTCTTGGGGATACCGACAATGAAAATAAAATGGTTATAATTGAAAAACTAAAGCCAGAAACATCTTACGTCGTCAAGGCTTATTTCCAGGGAGAATACATGGGTAAACAAAGCTTTTCAACCATGGCATCTCCTATATACGAGGGAGCTGTCGTTGATCTTAGAGATTATGATGAGGAAACCGCTTATACTATTCTTAAACAGAGCTTTTTCGATCAGATGGCTACACAATACCCTGAAGGAGTGACCATAGTATTAGATGGTGGTACTGAATATAAACTTACCGGTGCTCGATTATATTCTCCCATCTCTTTAACTGGTGGCTTAAGTTTGGAAGGTAATGCAATTATTCGTGTCAGTGGTAATTTCGATTTCACAACTGACGGAACTGCCAATGTTTCCAAATTTTCATTTTCCAACATTACCTTTACAGATCATCCCGATAAGCTTAGGGATTATGGTTCTACTTATGTCTTTAATTTCGGTTCTGCAGGTCATGTGGATTCAATTTTATTTGAGAATTGTGAAATACGCTATAAACGAGGGGTATTACGGATAAAAACCGCCGCAACTATTGGCCTTGTTTCTATAAATAATTGCATCATTGATTCCATCGGAGGTTATGGGGTAATTAACCTCGATAATGGAGGGGCCGGAGCAGAAGAAATTATTATTTCTAATTCAACCATTTCACATCTTGACGGCTACATTGTTCGTGCCTCGAAAACTAATCTGCAACCTAAATCCTTAACTGTTGAGTATGTAACAACCTGTTTCGCTCCTGTAGGGGGAAGATACTTCTTTGATTTGGATAAAAAAACCTTCGAAGATGGTATTAAAATTAACAATTGTTTGTTTGGGAAAGCTTGGGGAGATGATGTGACCGTGCGTGGATTAAGAAGTGCTTCAACAAATGTAACTTTATCACAGAATTATAAAACGAGTGATTTGGTTTGGGAAGTCAATGCCGAAACGCTATCTGAAATGTACCCCATCGAAGCCTCTGATTTGGGTGAGGACATTTACTCTGTTTTTAAGGACCCTGACAATAGTGATTATACTTTAATTAATAATTCCGTGAAGAACAGAGCCGGTGATCCCAGATGGTGGTAAAGGAAATTGATGTTGGTGTTATAAAACTTAACCTTTTGTAAAGTAAGTGTCGCTTTCTTCTGTGCTTAGTGTAATGAGTTTTTTAGGCTTCATAATTGGGCCATAATGAGGAATAGCGACACTTCCTTGGTTGATAATAGAAAATGAATATGTGTTTAATTTTTCTTTCTAAATAGACTATAATATGAGGTGTTTGTTAATTTTTCTCTTAATACTCTCTTTGTTTAGCTGTCAAGGTGATCACCTAGACGCACAAGATCCTTCTTCAGACCCAGGTGATTTTATAAGCATATCTTTTGCCACAGGAGATACATTGATTATTGATTTGGACCATTTTATTCCTCCGGTGCAAGGAACCATAATCAGTGAAAATGATCTGGCCAGCGTCAAGTTTATTCGGATTAACGGGGGTAATCCGACTGTACTTAAGGAGATTACTACCTTTGAGAATAACCGGAAGTTCGTATTCAATGAAGCTATTGATATGAATGCCTCCACATCGGAAGTTATTGTAGAAGCAATCGATATCAACGGAAATGATGCTACGGATAAATTGAAGATTATTAATATTGAGTCATTGGGTTTTTCTGCTGCACCTATTGGAAACACAATAGCATTTCCAGGAGCTGAAGGACATGGTTGTTATACCTCGGGAGGACGTGGCGGTAGAGTATATTATGTTACTAATTTAAGGGATGACGGAAGTGAAGGTTCATTGCGTTGGGCTTTGTCAAAAAATGGACCACGAACAATCTTGTTTAAAGTTTCAGGAACCATTGAATTGCAGCGGGAATTGAAAATTACAAATGGTGATTTGACTATAGCTGGTCAAAGTGCTCCGGGCGATGGCATCTGCCTACGAAATTATCCGGTTACCGTGGATGCGGATAATGTAATAATTCGTTTCTTAAGATTTAGAATGGGAGATACTGAACAGCAGGAGGGAGATGCTCTGGGTGGACGTTTCCATAAAAATATTATTGTTGACCATTGTTCCATAAGTTGGTCTACCGATGAATGTGCCTCTTTTTATCAAAATGAGAACTTTACAATGCAGTGGTGCATAATTTCCGAGAGTTTACGAAACTCAGTCCACAACAAGGGCTCTCATGGATATGGCGGAATTTGGGGCGGTAAAAAGGCATCTTTTCATCATAACCTACTGGCTCATCACGACAGTCGGAATCCAAGGTTAGGTGAAATCAATGGTGACGCTTTTGCATTGACCGACCTGGTAGACCTGAGAAATAATGTTATTTATAATTGGCAGGGTAACAGTTGTTATGGAGGCGAAGCGATGAATGTCAACATTGTGAATTGCTACTACAAACCAGGTCCTGCTACTACAAGAACTGAGAGAATTATTGCCATCGATTTGGAAACTGAAGAAGGTTTTGCTACAACCGGAATTTGGGGTAAATTTTATATTGATGGAAATTTTATGGCTGGTTCGCCTAGAGCAACCAATGATAATTGGACTTATGGAGTTTATAATCAGTTTCATAGTAAATACGGGACAATTCCTGAAGCTGATAAAAGCAATATGCGTCTCGACTCACCTCTCGACCCTGGATTGATTACTACTCATACTGCCCAGGAAGCTTATGAATTGGTGTTGGATAGGGCCGGCGCTTCGTTATCCCGAGATACGGTTGATGCACGTATTGTTCATGATGTTCGAACCGGAACTGCCACTTTTATGACTGGCGGAAACGGTAGCGTCAATGGCATTATCGATACTCAGTCGCATGTGGGTGGTTGGCCCGAACTAAAGTCAGAGGAACCCCAAACTGATACCGATTGGGATGGTATACCTGATGAATGGGAACTGGCTAATGGTTTGAATCCTCAATGTATCTCTGACAGTTGGAAATATGACCTTAGTGAATCATATACCAATTTGGAAGTTTATTTAAATGAGCTGGTAAAATGGTAAAATGACCTGGGTGGTGATGATATTTCATCTATAAATCTTCACTTTTTGTCTAAATATCCCACCTCAAAAGTCAATTTGTTACCGGTGGATTTTTTATCGATTGATTAAGATTGTATAAACATTTTTTATTATCCGGATAATTTGTCTTTATATATCCGTTGGCTAATATTTTAACCATTATATATTTTATTTTTATGAACCGTTCAAGTTTAGTATTATTGTTTTCTTTTTTGATGATATTGTTTTTTTCTTGCCGTCATTCCCAACCTGGCAGTGAGCAACGACCCTTAGATTTGGCCATTAAAATGGCCGATTCCGATATGAAACGTAATCCTGAGAGTTGGATGATCGATTTCAGGCAAAAGCCAAAATGGGAATATACTCATGGCTTAATGATGAATGCCTATCTGGCATTATATCAGAAAACCGGTCAGGAGCGTTATCTGCATTATGTGAAAGCTTATGCCGATACCATGGTTCAGGATTCCGGCGAGATTCTGACCTATAATCTTTCCGATTACAACATTGACCGGGTTAGTCCGGGGCGTTTCCTCATCAATTTATATAAACTAAAACCGGAAGAAAAATATCTGAAGGCGATCAGATTATTAAGGAGTCAGATGGAGACCCATCCCCGTACTTCTGAGGGTGGATTTTGGCATAAAAAAAGATATCCCCATCAGATGTGGCTCGACGGCCTTTACATGGGTTCCCCATTTCTGGCACTTTATGGGCGTGAGTTTAATGAACCTGAGCTCTTTGATGAAGTGGTGCATCAGATTATGCTGGTCAATAAACACCATTATGATATTGAAACCGGTCTTTTTTATCATGGATGGGATGAAAGCCGTCAACAAAAATGGGCCGATCCGGTTACCGGACTGTCACCTCATTTCTGGGGACGAGCCATGGGATGGTATGCTATGGCTTTGGTGGATGTTTTGGACTTTATTCCAGAAGACCATAAGGGGCGTGACAGTGTATTGTTTGTGGTAGATAGGGTAGCCCGTGGAATTCTGAAGTATCAGGATCACGGTACCGGTCTTTGGTATCAGGTGCTTGATTTGGGCGATCGCCAGGGTAATTATTTGGAGTCGTCCGCCAGTGCTATGTTTACATATTTCTTGTTTAAAGCCATTAATAAAGGATATATTGACAATTCGTTTTCTGCCTCGGCCGAGAAGGCTTACAAGGGAATCCTGAAAAACTTTATTCAGAAAGAGTCGGATGGGACCATCTCCATTACCAATGTCTGCTCGGTGGCTGGCCTTGGGGGAGACCCATATAGGGATGGCTCTTTTGAATACTATATTTCCGAACCGATTCGCAATAATGATCCCAAAGCTGTTGGGCCCTTTATCATGGCTGCTTTGGAAGCGGAGAAGTACCGAAAGATGAAGTGATACATCATTATTGCCATTTTAATACCCAAAATGACAACTGAATTTCTCTGGGTAAAATGATGAAGAATGGAATGAGCACAGTCTTACCAAGACCTGATGTTTGCTAAGAATATAGGGAGTTTGGGACGAAAAAATAGGGACGTTTCTGGACAACTCATCTGTGTTGACCTTAGTGAATTGTCTCATTGAATATTGAAATAAGAGAAGATAGAAACATGGGAAATTTTTTGCTTAAACTTGTCCTCGCTCTGATTTGGGTCTTTTTATTGTTAGAAGATATCCGGTCACAGGATTCCGATTTTATTGTTGCCTCCGATGGAACCGGTGATTTTTTAACCCTTCAGGAGGCGATCAATGCGGTACCGGATTTCAGAAAGAAAAGAACCGTTATTTTTATCAAAAACGGGGTCTATAATGAAAAGTTAATATTGCCGGCTTCCAAAACCAATGTGACTTTTATCGGTGAAGATAAATATAAAACCGTTATCACCCACGATGATTATGCTTCCAAAAAAAATCGTTTTGGTGAAGAGATGGGAACTACCGGCTCTTCCAGCTTTTTTGTTTTTGGTGACGGTTTTGTGGCCCGTAATATTACGTTTGAAAACTCGGCCGGACCTGTTGGACAAGCTGTGGCGGTCCGTATCGACGGCGATCGCGTGGTGTTTGAAAACTGTCGATTCCTGGGAAACCAGGATACCCTTTATCCACATGGAGATGGTAGCCGTCAATATTACAAAAGCTGTTATATCGAAGGTACGGTGGATTTTATTTTTGGTTGGAGTACTGCCGTTTTCGATGATTGCGAAATTTTTTGTAAAGATCGCGGCTATATAACGGCTGCTTCCACCCACCAGGAGCGTGAATTCGGATTTGTGTTTATAAATTGTAAGATCACCGGCAATGCCCCCGAAAACTCTTTTTATCTGGGACGTCCATGGCGTCCATATGCCAAAGCAGTGTTTATTAATTGTTTCATGGGAAAACACATAAAACCGGAAGGTTGGCACAATTGGGGAGATCCGGACAAAGAAAAAACAGCATTTTTTGCCGAATATAAATCTTACGGCCCGGGTGCGGCCCCAGAAAAACGGGTAGTTTGGTCGCATCAGCTGACCGATGAGGAAGCTTTGAAATATACCCCTGAAAATATTTTAAGTGGTGAGGACAACTGGAAATATTGGGAGTGGCTAACACCTGCCGATGTTGTTGGTGGGCCCGAATAATTGTTTTTTTTACCTCAGGGCTTTTGCTTCCAACCTCAGACTCTATTGACACATATAAAAGGATGTACTGACTATGGATGCATCACCAAAATTGTAATAATTAGAAATGATTAATGTTAATTCCGGGGTTTCCATGTTTTAAATTCTTTTGTTCAGGGAAGCAGTATAAAATAACGGATATAAAATTATTTAATGCTTAAAATTATTTTGATGATGAAGAATCTTTTTGCAACTATTTTCGTTTGGGTGATTTCTATTCTTTCCATATTTGCCCAGGAAGAGTATGTTTCAAAAGTATGGGTAGCCGACCAGGGAGACGGGACCTACAAAAATCCGATAATCCATGCCGACTATTCCGATCCGGATTTGTGCAGGGTGGGCGATGATTTTTATATGACCGCTTCCAGTTTTAATTGTATCCCTGGTTTGCCCATCCTTCATTCTAAAGATTTGGTTAATTGGACATTGATAGGTTATGCCATTAATTCTTTGTCCCCCGAGGACCACTTTTCAAAGCCTCAGCATGGGAAGGGAGTATGGGCGCCTTCGATTCGTTACCATAACGGAGAGTTTTACATCTATTATGGGGATCCTGATTTTGGCATTTTTATGTTGAAATCATCCGATCCGAAAGGACCCTGGACAAAGCCTGTTTTGGTGAAAGAAGGAAAAGGCCTGATCGATCCTTGCCCCCTCTGGGACGAGGATGGCAAGGCTTATTTGGTTTATGCCTTTGCCGGTAGTCGGGCCGGTGTTAAATCGGTACTTCTGGTTCAGGGAATGACCCCCGACGGTACCTCTTTAGTCGGCGATCCGGTTATGGTATTCGATGGCCATCCTGACAACCCGACGGTGGAAGGACCCAAATTTTATAAGTTCAACGGTTATTATTACATTTTTGCTCCGGCAGGAGGCGTTTCGCATGGGTGGCAGCTCGCTTTGCGTTCCAAAAATCCTTTTGGACCTTATGAATTTAGACGGGTGTTGGAGCAAGGTTCTACCGATATCAATGGGCCTCATCAGGGAGGTTGGGTCGAAACCCCTATGGGTGAATTTTGGTTTATTCATTTTCAGGACAAAGGGGCTTACGGTCGAATACTTCACCTGCAACCTATGAGGTGGGAAAAAGGTTGGCCTCTTTTAGGACAAGACTTCGACGGAAATGGCGTGGGTGAGCCCGTTTCTTCGTTTAAAAAACCTGTAATTAAATCTCACTGGCCGGTGATAACACCACCCGAAAGCGATGAATTTAATGGTTATACCACAGGTCTCCAGTGGCAGTGGCATGCTAATCCTAACATTAATTACGGGTATCCTTCCGGTAATTTGGGGTTCTTTCGACTCAATTGTCGTCCAAGACCCGAAAATGCTACTAACCTATGGGACGTCCCCAATATGCTATTGCAAAAATTCCCCGCACCTGTGTTTAGGGCTACTACCAAAGTTACTTTTAACCATCGTTTCAATGGTGAAGAGGCCGGTTTTATCGTTATGGGTGATTCTTATCAATATATTTCCTTAAAACAGGAGAACGACAAACTGTGGATAAAAGTGGTTCGATGCAAGGATGCCCGAAAAGGGGGAGCCGAAGAAGTGCTTTTTAAGCAAGAAATAAGTAACAATACGATATGGTTCCGTATCGAAGTGCATGATGGGGCCATTTGTCGTTTTGGATTCAGTGAAAACGGCCGTCGATTTAAAGTCGTGGGTGAAGATTTTCAGGCTGTTCCAGGACGTTGGATCGGAGCTAAAATCGGTTATTTTGCCGTACGCGACGGTATAATCAATGATGCAGGAAATGTTGATATTGATTGGTTCAGAGTGGAACCTATCAATTAGATTTAGATTGATAGGTTTTCGGGGAAAGCTATTTGTTAGCAGCTTTTATGGATGAGATTATGAAAAACAGGTTTAAAACGCTTTTTAAAATTGTTCTTGTTTTTATAATTATTTGTAGTTGTAGTGAAGGAAACAAGAAGAAGGATATAAAAAAAATTTGGTTAATAGGGGATTCTACTATGGCTAATTATGCTTTGGAAGAGGACTACTTGTCAAAACGATTCCCCGTTACCGGATGGGGGCAGGTTTTTCAACAGTTTTTCGTACAGGATAGTCTCCCCTTAGTGGCCAATATTATTCCTGCTGATAGTATTATTGTTGAAAACAGGGCCAGGGGAGGACGCAGTACCAGGACTTTCTTTCAGGAAGGACGATGGCGTTTTGTTTATGAGAATATCCAACCCGGGGATTTGGTTTTGATTCAATTTGGACACAATGATGCGGCTGAAAATAAGCCGGAAAGGCATGTAAACATTCAAGGATACAAAGAGTTTTTGCGATTGTTTGTATCTCAAACCCGGCAAAAAAAAGGTGTTCCCGTTTTACTCACCCCTGTTGCCAGAAATTACCCTTGGATCGATGGTCGATTGGTGAATGTTCATGGCGATTATCCTGAAGCAGTAAAAGAGGTAGCCAATGAAATGAATGTAAAATTCATTGATTTAAACCAATTATCAATGGAGCATTTTTCCCGTGTTGGTAGAGAATATGTTACCGAGCACTACTTTATGAACCTTCCTGCAGGAAAATATGAAGCCTATCCGAACGGGCAAAAAGATAATACACATTTCCAACCGGAAGGTGCTATGGCTGTGGCTCAATTAGTTTTTAATGGTCTAAAAAAATTACAGTAATGAAAATCAGAGATGTTTTTGGTAGAATTTGTTTAATAACTGGTGTGACCTTTTTTATTGTCACCGCTAATTTAGGTTGTAAGGAAGAACTCAGAAATTCTTTTAAGGAGGCGGAAGATTTCATTTACCATGGTCTGGAATTTGATATGCCCCGAGTAAAAGAGCCTGTTTTCTCTGATTTAATGGTCTCTATAGTCGATTTTGGCGCAGTAGGGGATGGCGTTACCGATAACAGTGAGGCTTTTGCAAAAGCTATTGATTATGTTTCGGAGAAAGGTGGAGGTCGCGTGATTGTTCCCAGAGGGATTTGGCTGACCGGGCCAATCATCATGAAAAGCAATATCGATCTTCATGTTCAGCAAGGGGCTGTGGTGCGTTTTAGCCCCGACTTTGAGGATTATCCGTTAATCGAAACAATCTTTGAAGGACTAAATACTTTTCGGTGCATGTCCCCTATTCATGCCCATAACCTTGAAAATATAGCCTTTACAGGGAAAGGTATTTTCGACGGCAATGGCGATGCCTGGCGCCCGGTTAAGAAAAGTAAATTAACGGAAAGTCAATGGAAGAAACTGGTTAATTCCGGAGGTGTGCTCAGCGACGACGGGCAGATCTGGTACCCTTCAGAAAAGTCAAAAGCTGGTGATAGCCGTGATAATTTCAACGTTCCTGATTTGGAAAGAAAAGAAGATTTTGAAAAAATTAAAGATTTCCTCCGTCCCGTTATGGTCAGCATTAAGGAGTGTAAACGCGTTTTGTTAGACGGGCCCACCTTCCAGAACTCGCCTGCCTGGAATATTCATCCACTCTTGTGCGAGGATGTTACCATTCGAAATTTGACCGTACGCAATCCTTGGTATTCACAAAATGGCGACGGGTTAGACCTGGAATCTTGTAAAAATGTGGTAATCTATAATAACAGTTTTGATGTAGGGGATGATGCCATTTGTTTCAAATCCGGAAAAGATGAAGATGGCCGAAAACGTGCTGTCCCTACCGAAAATGTGGTGGTAAAAAATAATGTGGTATATCACGGTCATGGAGGATTTGTTATTGGCAGCGAAATGTCGGGTGGCGTTAGAAATGTGCATGTTTCCAACTGTACCTTTATTGGTACCGACGTTGGACTGCGATTTAAGAGCACCCGTGGAAGGGGAGGTGTGGTTGAAAACATCTATATATCCAATATTGATATGATTGATATACCTACCGAACCCATTCGGTTCAATCTTTTTTACGGCGGAAAGTCACCCGTTTTGGATGATGGCGGTAACAGCGTTCCTGACATTCAGGAAAATGAACCCGCACCGGTAACCGAAGAGACCCCTGCCTTTAGAAATATTTTTATGAAAAACATTAGAGCCAACGGTTTTGGTAATGCTGCTTTTTTTATGGGGTTGCCCGAAATGAATCTGCAAAATGTCCACCTTGAAAATGCCTTGTTACGAGCTGCAAAGGGTATTTCCATTATCGATGCCGATGGTATTATGTTTAAAAATGTTAATGTTACGGTAGAAAAAGGACCGGCATTAATAATGTTTAATGGGAAAAATATTAATGTGGAAGACTTTCGCTTTAAGACCCAACAAGAAAAATCCATTTACATATTGGGGGCACAAACCCAAAAAGTTAACTTTTCTCATTCGGGTGATGAGGATATTCGTGCCTTGATCAGATTCGGTAGCCGGGTAGATCAATCGGAAGTAAGGATTCAATAATTGATTCTGAGTATTATCTTTACTGTACTGTTTATTTGGGAATACTGGTACCTTGGGAGCTTAAACACTAATTGTGCCTGTTTATTTTATCCTGGTACCGGTTCCCTTAATGATATGAAATCATCCGGTTGTGAACCGTTTATTTGTGACATATGACCGCATCAATTGCGTGAAAGAAATATTCCTTCACACTAAATGGCAAATATCATGTTGCTTCCTTTGTTTGTGCTTATGGTTGCTTCCCGGTGCTTTTTCTTTTTCGCAGGAAAATTATCATTGGACGCACTATACAACTGTTGATGGATTGTCTCAGAATGCCGTTACGAGCATTTTACAGGATCGTCGGGGATTTATGTGGTTCGCAACCTGGAATGGAGTAAGTCGTTTTGATGGTTATCAGTTTTCCAATTATAAAGTTCGGCCAGGGGATGAGGTAGAAATTTCAAGCAGTCGGATTGATTACATCACAGAGGACATTTTTGGGTTTATTTGGTTATTAACCAATGGGAAAAATGTTTGTCGGTTCGATCCGATGAAGGAAGAATTTGCTAATGTTCCCGGTCTGGAGAATGAGGATTTAAGGATAGATAGATTAATAACCCTTCCCGGGGGAGCTACCTGGCTGTTAACTGCTGACCGGGGGGCTTTTCGTGTTGTTACGGATACCAGCTCTTTCAATATGGTGGTTTATCCTTATTCCCTGGCAAGAAAAAATCTTGCCTCCAACAAGGTTCATGATGTTTTTCAAGATAACGGGGGAAATGAGTGGATACTCACCAACAACGGAATAGGACGAATTACTTCCAACCAAGATACTGTTCCACAATTGTTTTTCGTTCAAAATTCTCAGATAGGGCAGCAACCAATGGCCTTTTTTGTGGCTTCCGATTTCGGTGAGGAAATCTGGTTTGGTGCCGACAAAGGAAATATTTGTATATACGATAAAAACAAAAAGCAATTCTCAGTTCTAAAATTACCTACTAAGGGCAAAATAATAGCTTTGCATTTGCTTACCCATAAAAAATGCCTGATTGCTACCGATAACGATGGTCTTTTGGTTTACAACGGAAACCAAGAAAAAAAATTTGTCTATTTCTCTACAAGGGCCAGAAATAAACTGAAGAGTGATAATATACTTATTACTTACCAGGACAGCCATGGGGACGTTTGGATTCAGCAGGATATCGACAGCCTTGCCAGATTCAATAAATTGACCGGCAAAATTTCTTATTACGATTTAAAGTACCATTTTGTGAGTGATGCGGATAACCCCAATTTTATGGCTCATGAAGATATTAATCAAACGTTATGGATTCATCCTTTAGGCGGAGGGATATTCTATTTCGACCGAAAAAATGACCAGTTAGTTCCCTTCTTTGGCAGTAAAAAGAAATCTATGCACATTTCCGATCGATTACATTCTATGTATTCCGACTATCAGGGTAATTTATGGATGAGTACGCGTGCCAAAGGCCTGGAAAAATTTGTTTTCCCACATGGGAATTTTAATTTTTTGATTCCTCATCAGTCGCCCGATAATATTAATGATAATCATGTCAGAGCCGTTGCCGAAGATCATCAGGGGCGTATTTGGATCGCCACTAAATCCAATGAAATATTGATTTATGATTCCAACCACCATTTGTTAGGGTTTCTGGGAATGGATGGAAAACTTCATGAAAAAAAACGTTATTTCGACGCTACGGCTTATTCATTGGTTCCAGGTAGAAATGGGGTTATGTGGATCGGCACCAAGGGGGAGGGACTAATTTTGGCGGTTCCTGGTACTGATGCCAAGGAGTTTGCTTATTCTCTGTTTTATTATAAAAACAGAGAAGAAGATCTGTATAGCTTGAGCAACAATAATGTTTATCATATTTTTGAGGATTCCCAGGAGCGCTTGTGGGTTGCCACCTTTGGAGGAGGTATTAATTTAGTTGAAAAACCTTATCAGCCAGATCGCAAATTAAAATTCATCAACTACCGGAATCATTTTAGAAATTATCCTATCGATGAGTGTTTCAGGGTGCGCTTTATTACCTATGGCCCCCAAAATACGATGTGGGCTGCAACTACCAAGGGACTGATAATGTTTGATGCGAACTTTGAAAAGGGAGAAGATCTTGTTTTTAACCATTTTACCTATATCCCTGGAGATTCAAGCTGCCTGAGTAATAACGATGTCCACGATATTCTGTGGGCTTCCAATGGCGACCTTTACTTTGCTACTTTCGGCGGAGGTTTGAATCGGCTGGTGGAGTTTTCGGAGGATTCGATGCCTCTTTTTGAACATTTTACTGTGGAAAATGGCTTACCCTCAGATGTTTTGCTAGCCCTACAGGAAGACAGTAAGGGAAATATCTGGATAACCACTGAATATGGACTTTCCCGCTTTAATCCGCAATCAAAAACTTTTCAAAACTTCAATAAAGCGAATTATTTTTATGATATTAGGTTCTCTGAGGCCGCGCATATTAAAGACAGTAAAGGGAATTTATGGTTTGGAAGTCAACAGGGGGTGCTTTGGTTTCATCCCGACATGTTATCTAAAAGCTCTTTTGTTCCTCCGCTTAGGTTTACTGAGTTTCGTCTTTTTAACCGAAAAGTAGAGGTCGGAGAAGGGAGTCCTCTGTCTAAACCCATTGATGTGGTGGATGAAATCGTATTGAAACATTCACAGAATATTTTTTCCATCGGTTTTGCAGCTCTCGACATGAAGTATCCTCAATTTGTGAAATATGCCGTAAAGCTGGAGGGTTTCGATGCAGAATGGAGATACATAGACGGCCAAAGAGGGGTTACCTACACCAATATTCCTCACGGGGAATACCTCTTTAAAGTTCGGTCGACCAACAGTGATGGTGTGTGGGTTAATAATGAACGTTGCCTGCAAATTATTATTCTCCCTTCTTTTTGGGTGACCCCATGGGCATATGTCATTTATATTATTTTATTCTTAGCAATTGTTTTTCTTGGGGGGGTTGTGTTGACAACCATAGTTCGTTTACGGCATAAAGCCGCGTTTGAACATCAGCTGGCACAAATGAAGCTCAATTTCTTTACTAATGTATCGCATGAGCTAAGAACTCCCCTGACTTTGATCAATGGCCCTCTGGAAGAAGTACTTAAACAAAAGGATTTGCCGGGAACGATTAAGGAGCGCCTTAATGTCATCAAGAAGAATAGTGACAGAATGTTACGCCTTATCGATCAGGTTTTGGATTTTGTAAAAATCCAAAATAAGAAAATGAAACTCGTAGTCGAGCAAATCGAAGTCGTCCCTTTTGTTCAAAAAGTGATGGATCATTTTCGGTTCAGAGCCATCGACCAAAATATTGAATTTACACTTGAATCGCAGATGCAAGATACCTGCCTGTGGGTAGATGTGGACAAATTCGAAAAGATTATATTTAACCTGTTGTCCAATGCTTTTAAGTACATTGACAATGGCCATCGTATAACGGTCCGCATTGATGAAGTGGACGATCAGATAGAACTTGCCATCAAGGATGATGGAAAGGGTATTTCGCAGGAAGTGATGAATCGGTTGTTTGAACGTTTTGAAAACGGTTTTCTGGGAAAAAAATCTTTCCAATCTAGCAGTGGAATAGGTCTGGCCCTCGTTAAAGAGTTTGTGGAGATGCATCAGGGACGTATCCTGGTCAATAGCACTCCCGGTGTAGGAACTGAGTTTCGCCTCTTATTTCGAAAAGGTTTGGATCATTTCTCCGAGGAGGTACAGATTATGGATACCCCTCGGAATTCACTCACCATGAATGAGGTCACCTATTCTTCTGATCATATTGCAGACAATAGCCCGGAAGCTGAAACCGACCATGCACCCCCGGAGTTGAGTTCGGTACTATTGGTGGAAGATAACAGGGAAGTGCGCAATTTTATTAAGGATACCCTTACCAAGTCATACCATGTTATAGAGGCCTGCAATGGTGCCGAGGCTTTGAAAATGGCCAAAGAAAAGCAACCCGATCTGATTATCAGTGATCTCATGATGCCTGTCATGGATGGTGTCACTTTGCTTCAGCGTATCCGGGAAGATGTTGAAACCTCTCATATTCCTTTTATCATCCTTACCGCCCGTTCTAATATGGAGAGCCGGTTGCAGGGACTTGAAAAAGGGGCCGATGACTATATTACTAAACCTTTCAGTACTTCTTATCTGATGGTCCGTGTTAAAAATTTGTTGCAACGACAAAGACAAATGCAAATGGTGTTTAGGGATAACAAGGATATTAATACTGATCATATTGAATTATGGCCTGCTCAACCTCAGGTTACCTCTATGGATGAAGAATTTATTCGCAAGTTGGTACGTTTCATGGAACAAAACATGGATAATAATGAATTGGTTGTAGAGGATTTGGTAAACGAAATGGGGGTGAGCAGAAGTGTTTTCTTTAAAAAACTTAAAGCACTAACCGGAATGGCTCCCATCGAATTTATCCGTGACATGCGAATGAAAAGGGCTGCTCAGTTGATCGAAAGGGGGGATTATACCATTAGTCAGGTGGCATTTATGGTTGGAATGAATGATGCACGGTATTTTAGTCGATGTTTCCGTAGTAAATTTGGATTGTCTCCTTCACAATACAAAAAACGATACAAACAATGAATTTTAATACTTGTGGTGGTACATGGTTTCTTTTATCATTGCAACGGTTGGTTTTTTTAACTTACTTTTGGAAACGAGCATGATAACCATTGTATTAAAAAGAACCTGAAAAAAATGTTCCAGCATGCGAGTTCTATGAGATCAATAACAAAACTAGTTTTTAGGATGAAAAGTATATTATGTTTTCTCTCAATTTTTCTAGTAATAAGTGGTGAAGCACAACAATTGGCCTTTCCTACAGCTGAAGGATATGGGAAATATGCAAAAGGCGGACGGGGAGGCGTTGTTTACGAAGTGACGAATTTAAATGACAGGGGAGAAGGTAGTTTGAGGGCTGCTGTTGAAGCGAAAGAACCGAGAACGGTTGTATTTAGGGTTTCGGGAACTATAATATTGGAAAGTCCTCTTAGAATTAAACACCCTTATATTACCATTGCAGGGCAGACTGCCCCGGGAGATGGTATATGTATCCGAAGGTATCCCATAATTATTGAGGCAGATCATGTAGTTATTCGCTATTTGCGGGTGCGCTTGGGTGATGAATCGGGAGATGATTATGATGCTGTATCAAGCAGGTACACCAAACATGTCATACTAGATCATATCTCAACCAGTTGGAGCGTGGATGAATGCCTGTCGGTATATCATTGCGATAGTATTACCGTTCAGTGGTGTCTGATTGCTGAAAGCCTGAGCGGTTCCAATCATAAAAAAGGATCACATGGATTTGGTGGTATCTGGGGAAGTAACTACAGCAGCTATCACCATAACCTGTTGGCGCACCATTCCAGTCGTAATCCCAGGATGGCTTCGGGATCCGGTTATACCGACTTTCGAAACAATGTAATATATAATTGGGGGTATAACAGTTGTTATGGCGGAGAAAAACAACAAGTTGGAAATGAAAAATTCAATTTTTCAGTTTTCAATATAGTGGCGAATTACCTTAAACCTGGTCCGGCAACTCAACCGGGAAAAGTAATGTATAGAATAGCCAGTCCTTCAGCCAGAAGTGATACCGATTTTGGAAAATGGTATATTGCCGAAAATGTAGTTGTGGGCAATGAACAGGTGACTATTGATAACTGGAACGGTGGCGTGCAAACTTCTATTGCATTGGATAAGATAAGACTTCAAGAACCATGGCCTTCTATGCCCATAAGTCAACAATCGGCTGAGGAAGCATATGAATTAGTACTTGAGTATGTGGGGGCCGTCTTACCTAAACGAGACGTGGTAGACCGTCGTATTATTGATGAGGTTAGAAATGGCTATGCTACTTTTGAAGGTACTTCTTATAAAAAGAAACATAAAGTTTTGGATTCGGAAAAGAAATGTGGAATTATCGATTCTCAAAGGGATGTTGGAGGATGGCCTGTCCTTAACAGCCTTACACCACCTAAAGATTCAGATCATGATGGGATGCCCGATGATTGGGAAGTGGAAAATGGGCTTGACCCCCTTAATAACGCGGATAGAAACAAAATATCGGATGATGGATATACAATGTTGGAAGTTTTTTTAAATAGTATCAGATAAGCTCAGATTCTTAGATAACCGAAGACCATTAAACGTTTGAGAAGGTGCCCAAAAAAAAGCCGCCCAATTAATGTGGACGGCTATTAGCTGAATCTTAATGTTTTTTCGGACTAACTTATTCTTTTTTTACATCCGAACGGTCATATTTGCAACATCCCGGAAGTTTGTCGTAAACCTCATCCGGTGCTTTATGTTTTCCGTTGTCATGACCTGCTTTGGCTATGGCCTTCTGGATATTGTCCAGTTGAGTTTTGGTGTCATCAAAGGTCACAACCAGCATTTTGGTCTCTAAATTCCAGTCGGCCGAAGTGACCCCTTCTACCGATTTGGCAGCTTTTTCGATGCGTTTTTCGCACATGCCACATTGGCCTTTGACTTCAAACTTTTCGGTTTTGCTTTGTGCAAACATTGCCATCGGCGCTATCAGCAACAGAGTTAGAAAACTTAACATTATTCGTTTCATGGTATTTTGTTTTTTGTGATTAATAATTAATTGATTTATCGTGTATATTGGGTGGGGCTGACCACCATGTTCGGTTTTTGTAATGTATTTGCGTATTAAGTGTAACACTTTGTGATATAGATTGTTTTGGTGAAGTGTAATAACTTCTGTTTTAAAAATCCATTTTATCTTTTACCTCTCCGCATTCCAGCATCATATCGCCAAAATAGGGATTACGTATATTCTCCTCATTGCTCAGCCAGTAAGCCCCTTTGTCGTCGTTGGCCATGGGGCAAAACTGGTAGTAAACGGTTTTTCCCTCCAGGCCAAATGCCTTGATTTTTCGATATAGTATTGGGTTTAAATTCACAAAAGCCTCTCGCTGGATTTCTATCTCTTTTGATTGACTGATAACTTGCAATGCTTTTTTCATGACGTCCAGGTTTTGCATCCATAGGATATGAGCTTCTCCCTTAGGTAACGACATATCGGTCTTTTCGAGTGCTTGTAGGGTTTTTTTTGCTTCGGAAGCTGTTTTTGTAGCATCCGTTTCAACCATGGCGTCCTTCATTTTTATGTATTGATTGAAGAAAACAGTGAGTTGCTGTTTAAATTGTTGCGGAACTTCAAAAATTTCGCTTTTTGTATTGACTTCTGTTTGATTACTGCTTTTCATGGGCTCCATTTCTTCTGTTGTCATGGTTTCATGGAGGTGTCCGGACTCTGTCTTGCCTCCTTCAGAATTCATCATGCTCGGTTTACTTGACAATTGAGCTGCCGCATCGATGCTGAAGGTTCCGTTGACAGCAATCTCTTCCCCCGGCATCAGTCCTTCCTTTACGATGTAGCTGTTGCCCAGGTCTGGTCCCAACAATACTTCCCGCATGGCAAAGCGTACAAAATCATCACCGGTCTTTTTCACATAAACCACCGACCGCTTTCCGGTCCACATCACTGCCGTATGGGGTACCACGATTCGTTCTTTTTGGTCGGGCAGAGAGCATTCCGCTTCGCCTGTTACAAACATTCCGGGTTTGAGTGCCAGTTCAGGATTGGGAAGTTCCACACGAGCTTTGGCTACCCTTGTTTTGGCATCAATGAGCGGGTCGATGTAAGAAATGGTGCCATGAAAAGTTTTTCCGGGAAGGGAGGCTGCCGTAAAGACAACCATATCTCCCGGCTTTAGCCAGGTTAAATCTTTTTCGTAAACCTCAAACATTACCCATATGTCAGAGAGGTTGGCTATTGTGTAGATGGGTTGCCCTGCCTTTACATAATCGCCCTGATTCACCAACTTTTGAGTCACATATCCCGAAGCATCGGCCAATATGGGAAATTGCTGCTGCGGTCTTCCGGCGGCAATGATATCGTTGATCTGCTCATCGGTGAGTTTCCGGTTTTTGAGTTTTTCCACGGCTGCCCTGTACAGCTGAGGCTGTTCCTCTTTACTGCGTTCTGCCTCCAGCAACTCTTCCTGTGCCGACACCAGTTCGGGGGAGTATAGATATGCCAATGGCGAACCTTTTGATACATACTGGCCGGTGAAGTTAACTGTCAGCTCTTCGATACGTCCCTCGATATGTGATACCTGTGAAAAGACATGGCGTTCATCCACAGTCACCTGCCCGTTGAGACGTAGCTTTTTCGAAGGAACCCGGAGAGCCACTGTTTGTGTTTGGACCTCTGCCAGTTTCATGGCTGCCGGTGACATTCGTATCTCTCGCGGGTCATCGCTGCTTTCCTCTTTTTCCAGTGGGATGAGGTCCATCCCGCAGATGGGACAGTCGCCCGGCTCCGGTTGTCGTATTTGTGGGTGCATGGAGCAGGTCCAAATGGTTTCTTCACCTTCGTGATGATGCCCGGCTGCTATGGTTGATGATTGTTCTGTTTCCTCCTTTTTGGAGGAAGAACCAAAGAGTATCCATCCGGCCAGGAGGCCTGCGGTTACGGCTATTGCTATGGTGATGAGGTTTTTCTTATCTATGTTCATGGTGTTAGTATTTTGATTTTGTTGAGATGCATTTTTAAGCTGCACAATTTGTGTGACTTTACAGGGGGGTATGGACTACCTTCCTAATACATATCTTAATCTGGCCAGCGCGGTGTTGTAACGGCTTATGGCTTCTGTTTTGTTTTTTTCATATTGAAGGAGTTTCTGTTGCATGCTTAGGATTTCATCGAAGTCTTTACCCGAGTTGGCATAATCGGTTGTCAACAGATTCAGTGCCCGGCTGGATTCTCTTATCTGTTCGTCATATAATAGGATGAGCTGTTCTTGCTTTTGAATGGTGTACAGTACCTCTTCGTAGAGAGATAGCAGATTATTGATTGCTGCCTCTTTTTGCAGGGCAATGGCTTCCCGGTTTAGTTGTGCTTCCCGGATGGCTGCTTTGTATTTTTTCCGGTATATGGGCAAGGAGAGCGACACCATGGGCATGATAATATCCTTACCTTCGTTATCCAACTGCATGTTGGAAGGTTTTCCAACCACCACATAATCGATGCCGATGCCCGACTTTGGGTATCCGTTTTTGCGGGCTACCACTTCCTCTGCTTTAGACGATTGTTCCATCAGGTCGAGTTTTTGAAGCGCCGGATGGTGTAGGAGTAGAGAATCTTTGTTGAGTGGCATCACAGCATGATTGACCATTTCCAGGGTATCGGTCATCACCGGTTCCTGCAAAGGACGGTTGAGTAATTGATTGAGACGGGAAAGGCGGGGCTTCTCTTCCCGGTTGAGAATTTCCAGGTTGGTGGCCGACTCTTTTAAAAGAAGGTCTACCCTGAGGACATCCACCATATCGCCGACACCATTCTCATAGTTACGGGTGGTGAGCTCTTTCCACGATTTCAATAGGTTGATGTTCTCTTTTTCGATTTGGGTCCACGTTCTTAGTCTGCCAAGAGCGTAATAGGCTTCTGCGACCTCGTAATAGAGCCGGTTGCGGGCATCCATAAAATCCCGGAAGCGCGCTTCTGCTGCCAGTGAGGCCGCTTGTTCTTTTGCTTTAAGCGTCCCGAACCAGGGCAGCATCTGCGAAAGCGAAATCTTGAATTCCTGCGGGCCCAGGCGTGTCTCAACAGGCGATAAAAAATAACCCAACGAAAGCGTGGGGTCGGGCAGCCCCTTCACCTGCGGAATCCTCTGTACCGCTGCTTCAAAAGCCTTATATCTGGCCTGAAGCTCCGGATTGTTCTTGGCAGCTAAAAGGAAAAGGGAATCCAGAGGTTGAGCTTGTAAATCAGCACCTGCAATGGTTATAGTGAAGGCATATATCACAATAAGCCGGGGTATGGAAGCCAGAGGCCAGAAGCCAGAAGTCAGAATACGGGTAGCAAACTTTAATTCCATACAAGTTGGTGTGTTATAATAATTTCTTGTAATTAGAGATTTTATTGTTGTTATAATCCTGTCAATTTTATTTTTCATGGGTTATCCAGTTTTTGTGTAACTTGGTGAGCATCTTCCCAATTTCTTTAATCTCACAGATAAAATGATTATAAGTGTCATTGTCAATGTAATGACATTCCTTTGCGAAGGCCATCCATGTTTCGGTTTCGGAACATGACCCTAATGCATTTATTAAATGTTGTTTAAACACCAATTCATAGGTGCGTTTGGACCATCCTTCTGAAATATTAGCACTTATTGACCTTGATGACCTTATGATTTGAGAGGTCAGAGAATAAAGCTCTTCCTTTGGAAATTTCCTGGTCATTTGAAAAATATCCATAGCTAATTTGAATGACCTTTTATATACCTTCATATCGTTGTATGATTTTATCATTTTTCAAGGTTTTAAGGGTAGGTTTGCTTTTAATGTGTTGAAAATAAATATATGACAAATTAAAATTTTCCGACTTTTTTGATGCCGGAAGTCTGAAGATGGTTTTTAAAGTACCTTCTTCTTTTTCAGTATATTTCAATTTTCGTACATTGGCTCTACTCTTTAACTTTTATTTCAGTTATCTGGCCTCTGATTTCTGACCTCTGGCTTCTTGCCTCTAGCTTCTGACCTCCGGCCTCTGTGCCATTCTGTATTCATTATTTCACAGTGTTACACAGTGGATACACAGAGTTTCACAGTGTATCAATGCCTATCGCTCCGGCGACCACATTTTTAAAGCATTAGACAATTAGAGCCGTGGCTATTTATATCTACTTAATATCCATTTATTTCTACATATATCTTTAAATTATTTCCGGCTTCTAGCCTCTGGTCTCTGGCCTCTGACTTCTAGCTTCTAGCTTCTGACCTCCGGCCTCTGTGCCATTCTGTATTCATTATTTCACAGTGTTACACAGTGGATACACAGAGTTTCACAGAGTATAAATGCCTATCGCTCCGGCGACCACATTTTTAAAGCATTTGACAATTAGAGCCGTGGCTATTTATATCTACTTAATATCCATTTATTTCTACATATATCTTTAAATTATTTCCGACCTCTGGTCTCTGGCTTCTAGCTTCTGACCTCCGGCCTCTAGCTTCTGTCTTCTGCTTTCTTCCCTCCAACAATAAAGTATCGGTACCACAAAGCAGGTGATGGTAGCGGCCAGCATGCCACCAAAGGCGGGGATGGCCATGGGAACCATGATATCCGAGCCTTTACCGGTAGAAGTTAAAACAGGTAAAAGCGCTATGATGGTGGTGGCAGATGTCATCACTGCCGGGCGGATGCGCCGGTATGCGCCATCTATCACCGCTTTACGTATTCCTTCGATGGTTGAAGGGCGGCCTTTGCGGAAGCTCTGGTCCAGATAGGTGCCCATCAGAACGCCGTCGTCGGTCGCCAGGCCAAAGAGAGCTATGAACCCGACCCATACCGCCACGCTCAGGTTGACTGAATCGACCTGAAACAGATGACGCAGTGAGGTGCCGAAAAAGGAAAAATTCATAAACCAATCCTGTCCATAGAGCCACAGAAGAATGAAACCACCACTAAAAGCCATGGCAATACCGCTGAAAATCATCAGTGTGGTGGATACCGACTTAAACTGGAAGTAGAGAATCAGGAAAATAATTATCAATACCAGTGGTACAATTACCGAGAGTCGTTTCACTGCTCTGACCTGATTTTCGTAATTGCCCGAAAACCTATAGCTGACACCGGCCGGGACGGTGAGGCTACCGTCGTTGATTCTCGACTGTATGGCCTTTTGAGCATCTCTCACCACATTCACTTCGGCATATCCATCACGCTTATCGAAGAGCACATAGCCGGTTAGGAATGTATCTTCACTTTTTATTATTTGCGGACCTCGCACATATTCGATGGTCACCAACTGCGAGAGGGGAATCTGTTCGCCGGAAGGGGTGTCAACCAGTATGTTTCCTATTGCCTGAGGGTCTCCTCTGAGTTCACGCGGATATCTCACCCTCACCGGGTAGCGTTCACGCCCTTCGATGGTATAGGTGAGGGGCATGCCTCCTATGGCCGTTTCGATGGTTTGCATCAAATCCTCCACGTTCAGGCCGTAGCGTGCAATCTCTGTTCTGTTGATGTTAAGGTGGAGGTAGGGTTTCCCGATTATGCGGTCGGCAAAGACCGATTCGGCTTTTACCGACGGCACCTCTTTCAGTATTTTTTCCAGCTCCATACCAAAGGCTTCGATGCTTTTAAGGTCGGGACCATAAACCTTGATGCCCATGGGTGCCCGCATGCCGGTTTGCAGCATCACCAGCCGCGTTTCGATGGGTTGTAGTTTGGGTGCCGAGGTAACCCCGGGTATTGAGGTGGCCTTCACAATCTCGTTCCAGATGTCGTCGGGACTTTGGATATGCTTTCTCCAGTTGCGGAAATAGAGACCCTCGTCATCAGGTATCAGGTTGTCTTTGCCAATGCCCTGTTCCAGTGCTTCATCGTTCGACAGGGTGTCGCCCCCCAGGGTGATGAAACGTCCCTGACTGTCGGTACGAAACCGCATCCTGCGGCCACGACCATCCAGTGCATATTCGGGTTTATAGTGAATTATATTTTCGAACATGGATACGGGTGCCGGATCCAGGGCCGATTCAACCCTTCCCAGTTTTCCGACGGCCAGATCCACCTCGGGGATTCCGCTTACCAGCATGTCGATCTGTGCCAGTACTTTCAGGTTGTATTCCATTCCCGAGTGGGGCATCGACGTGGGCATCAGCAGGAAGCTGCCCTCATCGAGTGAAGGCATAAACTCTTTTCCCATGCCGGGGAAGGTGTGGGCCAGTGTTGACCATACTTTGGTGGGACGTATGTTCCATCCCAACCGCTCGAAGCCTTGAGCCACAAAGCCAAACACGGTGCCGAAGCCAAGCCAGACTATCATGCCCAATATCACCAGTGAGGCCGGAAGCATCAGGAACCGTATCTTGTATTGCAATGCCCACCGTAATATCCGCTTGTAATGCCGTTCCAGCAGCATGAAGAATCCCAGGATGAGCCCTACTATCAGTACCACAAAAAGCGTGTTGAGAAGCGTGCTCTTCCCGGGTCCCAGCGGACGCCAGTGGATGGCAAGCAACCAAACCACTGCCACGCCCGATATGATTAATGATGAGTGGTGAAGGAGCTGGTGATACCATCTCTGAGAGTCGGTGCCGGCATGTCTGAACATATGTTTTACCACTCCGGCCAGGCCAAACAGCAGCAGTATGGTTCCGCCCCACGTGTAACCCAATATCAGTGATACCAGTCCTGCAGCCATCAGAGCGCCATGGGCCATGACCGAGCCTTTGCGGCTGCGAAAGCGCCAGCCAAAGAACCAGTGGGCCAGGGTAGGAAAAATCAGAAGGGTCACCAGCAGCGCCGCCACCAAAGCAAATGTCTTGGTGAAGGCTAATGGTCCAAACAGCTTTCCTTCGGCTCCCTGCATGGTAAAGACGGGTAAGAAGCTGACGATGGTGGTCGACACGGCTGTCAGGATGGCCGAGGAGACTTCCGAAGCCCCTTTGTAAATGGTGTTGATGAGTTTTTCATCCGGCGATGCTTCTTCCATGCGCTTGATGATGTTTTCGGAAAGAATAATGCCCAGATCGACCATGGTTCCTATGGCAATGGCAATGCCTGACAGCGCCACTATGTTGGCGGTGACGCCTGTATACCGCATGGCGATAAAGACCATCAGTACGGCTATGGGCAGCAAAAACGAGATCATCAACGAGGCACGGAGGTTGTAAATCATCACAATGATTACCAGTATGCTGATGAGAATCTGCAGCGATAATGCCGATTCCAGGGTTCCCAGAGTTTCGTAGATGAGTTCCGTCCTGTCGTAAAAGGGCACAATTGTCAGCCGGCTTTCTGTTCCGTCGGCCAGCACCTTACGCGGCAACCCGGGGTTGATCTCTTCTATTTTTTCTTTGACGTTCTCAATAACCTCCAGCGGATTGGCACCATAGCGAGCCACCACCACACCTCCAACCACCGGGGCCCCATCCTTGTCGAGGGCACCACGTCGGGTGGCAGGCCCAACAGTAACTGTTGCCACATCTTTCAGGCGTACGGGCACATGGCCCTGAAGGCCAACGACTGTCTCTTCAATATCTTCCGGGCTTTTGATGGTGCCAATTCCCCGCACCAGATATTCCACCTGGTTTATTTCCATGGTTTGTGCTCCGGCATCGCGGTTCGAGTTTTTTACCGCAGCAACAATCTTTTTCAGCGGTATGTTGTAAGCTTTCAGTGCCGAAGGATCCACATCGATCTGGTACTCTTTGACAAATCCTCCTACCGACGCCACTTCTGCCACGCCTTCGGCGGCGTTAAGACCATATTTGACGTAGAAATCCTGTACCGTCCGGATCTCCTGAAGGTCCCACCCGCCGGTGGGATTACCATCGTTGTCACGTCCTTCGATGGTGTACCAGAACACCTGTCCCAAAGCGGTGGCGTCGGGGCCCAGCGAGGGTTGCACGCCCTCGGGCAACAATCCCGCCGGGATAGAGCTGAGACGCTCCAGTATGCGTGAACGAGACCAGTAAAACTCTACGTTATCCTCAAAGATGATGTAGATGCTGGAAAAGCCAAACATCGATGAGCTGCGGATGCTCTTCACGCCGGGAATACCCAACAGATAGGTAGTGAGCGGGTAGGTGATTTGGTCCTCGATATCCTGAGGTGAGCGGCCTTTCCATTCGGTGAATACAATTTGCTGGTTCTCCCCAATATCCGGAATGGCATCAACCGGTACCGGATCGGTGGGCAGCGGACCCGGGTCCCATCCAAAAGGCGATGTGGAGATACCCCAAACAACCAGGCCTATAAGCACCAATGTGGTGACCAGCTTGTTCTCCAGAAAGTACTTGATTATTCTGTTAAGCATGTTGTATTTTTTGAAACGAAATAAACTTGACAAAGAAGGTTTGCCACATTAAGAAATTATCATTTAAAGAGCACAGGCAGAGGCCGGAAACGAGAAGATTGATTTTTGATATTAGATAGAAACAGGTAGTTTGTTCGATTATCTTTGGGTTCTATCTTCTTTCTTACCTCCGGGTTCTTATCTGTAGTGGCCGGACTCATTTATTAACCGGAAAGGTGAGATAAACTAAACTCTTTTTACCTCGCACTATCCACTAACGACTAATGACTAATCACTAATTGACTATTGATTAAATCCCCTTCCCGCCTGTGCATATGAGGCTTCACAACAGATAGGTTTGTACCAAAGCCAACCGGCGGAGGGTGGTGACTAATGGCGGCGGATCGGAATAGTTGATTGAAGTGTTTGTGTTTGAATTTGGTAAAAGTTTTACCACATCGATTGAGGACGGTAAAACAATGGCGGTAAAATGAAAATTTCCCGGTTCACCGGTTGTGTGGCCCATCAAAAAATCATCGTCTACACGGAAAAACTTCGTCTCGGTGTGGCAGCACGTGCCATCATCGCAGCAGGGCTCTACCATTGTCTTTAACTCAACGGATTTTAGTTGATGACCACAATAATGTTTAGATACAGCCAGCCCCGTTGTTGAAATAATCAACAAACAGGTTAATAGTATGTTGGTGACGGCTCTAAGCATGGTCCCTGGTTTTTAGTTTTTTAGCGGCTGATGAAAGCTATTGTATGAATGCCAGCTTTTCTTGCCCTCTGTTAGTAATACTAAATCACAAATATAACCTTGCATGGCGTGGATTGTTTTACACAATTTTCGGAATTTCTTACAATATTAGGTTGATTGGTGGAAAGTAGGATAAGGGCATTGGTAAACCCGAAAACAAAATGTGCAGTCTTGTAGTAGATATATAACTGTCTGAAAAATAATTGTTTTGTTAGACCCCAACAAATCTGTGTCGGAAGTGGCTTACGAACTGGGCTTCGAGTACCCGCCTTACTTTTCCAGATTTTTCAAAAAAAGAGAAGGAATGAGTCCGTCCCAATACAGAGAAAAATTTAACTGAATGGTTCCATAGTGGATATTTTCAGAAACTATTTGAAAAATTACCGGAAAGAGTTGAAATTACAGAGTCGTCACTTACTTTCCGTACCCCTAAGATGTGTTATTGTATTCGTTTATTAGCCGCTCATGACAGAACTGGTTTAAGCTCTGAATATGCCTTTATAATTTTGTTTTAGAAAAAGTGAAATAAGGGGGTAAAAAAGTTTCAAAACAAATAGAAGAGATTCTAATTGTTTTGGGAAATATTGGGGTGTGAATTTAAAAGTCATACAGAGAGGAAGGATAATACCTGAATACCCACAAATTTTTCGTAATCTAGATTGGGTTAGTTGCGTATTAAATGTTTACACTTTTTCTTTCAACTTTATCTCGAATTCTAGTAAAATGGATTGACAATTTCAAAAGGAAAAGATAACATCCATAATCACTTAATGTAAATAATCTTTTCTCTTTTAGGTTCTCTCTTGAAATTAATTTATTAGGGAAATTACAAACCCTATCGAAGAATACAATGGAATCATCTAGTTTACCTTCAATTTTGGGTAAATAAAAAATTTGTGTGATTTCTTGTTTTTTTATTGATTGAATATGTGAATTAATTTGTTCTTCATTCTTCTTTGAATTTTTATATAGAGCCTGTTGGTATTTTTCTAAGTTAAATATTGGGGCATAAACTATCTGTGATGGAAAATTTCTAACATTATTTAAATCAATGTCACAAGTATTTGATAAAATCATGCTAGGAACAGGTTTAATTTCAGTATCCGGTAAATTAATAACTAACATGTCATTTATTCCATCACCTTGATAAATAACATTTGTATCCGATAAGTAGTTAGTATAAAGTCTTGTGTCAATATTATTAGGAAAATCCTTTAAACAATTAAAAAGTTCTTTGTCAGATTCATCTGATAAGAACTTAGGCAAATACAATTTAAAATCATCTAATCTCATATTAAATCCCAGAAATTAGAACTTACAATTTCAACAAATTCATTATCAATGTCTTTTGAATTTTTTAATAAGTTTCTGGTAAATGAAATTATTGTGTTTATCTTTTCAATTTCTTCGTTGTGAAAGCTATAGTCAAATGATTGATTGAATGCATTATCTTTCCAATCAGCAATATTTACATGATGTTCAAATTTAACATCAAATTGAGGAGTTAAGTAACTTTCTCCTTCAAGACTAATACTTACAACACTAGAACTAAATGTTGCCCAAATGGCGAGATTTGATAGAGATGTGTTTAAATTTGATAGCATATCAGTAAGTTGGATTAAGTGTTTTTAGAAAATTTTCATTTAATAAACTATAAAAAAGTTCCTTTTCCTTAGCATGTCCCCTAGAAATCACTTCTTCTTTATTTGCAAAAAAGTCTTTTAAATTTGATTCTGTAAATGTATCAATATCAATGATAGAACCTAGTTTATTTTTGTAATTTGCATTATTTGCTACTTGCAATGAACTCTTATAATCTCCTTGTTCAATTTCTGTTCTTACAATTGTATTTTTATATTCAATATCTTTATTTCTAATACAAATTTTTAATTCAATATCTTTGAAAATATTATTATCGAAGAAGTTTATATAACGGATCCCTATTCGAATAACAGAATCTATTATGCCTACTTTTTCAACGTTATTTAGTACCCTAAAAATTTGTTCAGAGAATTCTTTCCAGCCTGTGTATTTAGGAAATGAACTTATAGTTAGTACATTTGGGCCAATTTGAATTACAAATTTTTCATTTGAGATTCGGTAATGTGGTTTAAATTTAAAATTAGGATCGGTTGCTCTAACAGCTTCAGGTAATTGTAAAATTGGCAAGTTTTCAACATTAGGAAAATCACCCTTAAGTACATTAAAAATCATACCAAAAACAGCACTAGGATGAATCTTTGTAGAAAATCTTATCTCAACCAATGCGTCCAAAATAGGACACGGATATATTGCTTTTGGTAATTTCATTTTGTTCTTATTTTCTCACAAAAATAATTCTTTTTATTAAGATAACGAATAAATAAATTTTTAATTGTATTGAATGTGATGCCTTTCCTTGCATATTGCATACCACAATATTTTTGATAAAATAGCGGGATACATTTGCCCTTGGGAATTCTATTATTTAATAAGCAAAGCTATTTATGAAGGACTTACAATTCAATATCAATTTTGGTATATTAAGTACAGATAGGCAAAAGGTAAATGATTTAAAAAGGATCTGCCTTCATTCATAGGTGGATTTTTAGAAATTAGTATTGTGAATGGATTTAATCGCATAGAGAATTAATGTGGATAATTGGGGGATGGTTGAAAAGCCAAATTTTCAAAAAATAGGTTCTCGTTATAAAAAGAGTTGGTTTTTTCATTCCAACTGCAAGGTCTTTTTATGAAAGAAAATTAATGGTTGTTCCTCTATTTGTCAGAGGGTAGACATAGGTGTTTAAAGGCCAGAAACCAGAAGCCGGAAGCCGGAAATCAGATATAACAGGATTATATATAAAAATCAACCGGAAATATACTGCCAAATTACCGAATGCAAAGGGGTTAATTCATGTCAAGGATGAAATTTATTTCCTTACCAATTCAATGGGTTGTTTATGATGTATTTCGAAATGTTATAAAACGATTTTTGGTTTCTGATAATATGGTCGTGATACCGGGATTGCCAGGCAAAATCGGGATTGATTTTTCGGGCGTTTTTGGTGACGCCAATTTTAAAACCCCGAATGATAGATGCCAAATTTTGGGATTGTGGTCCGAATTGATTTTTGGGGCCGCTGTTAGGGTCGCAAAATCTTGCGACCCTAACACGCGTCCCACCCGGCGCCCCGACCATCGGTTCATGATTACGGCCATCATCCGGTTTATTGATGATAATAATACCATGGACATGGTCGGGCATGATGACATGGGTCCCCAATTCCACAAACGGAAAATGTTTGGGTATTTCGTACCAACACGAATTGGCGATGTGTCCGATGGGTGATAATTCCATCCGGCCATCCACCACCTCACCGAAAAAACATTCCCTGTTTTTGGTACAAATGGTCACAAAATAGGCTGCATTCCAACCGTAATCCCAAAACCGGGCGCGGGCCGTGTCGCTGCGGTATTTGTTCCGAAATTTTTCCATCTGCTCAATTTGAAGGACCATTCTTTCGAAAAACCCCTAACCCAATTGAGGCATAGATACAAATTTAAAATTTTTGGAAATCTATTCAGATTACAGGTTGGTTTCGGTATTGTTTTGGTGATAGTTTAGATAGGTTCCCATAATTCAATCTTATTGCCCTCTTTATCTAAAATATGAACAAATTTTCCGTAATCATAGGTTTTAATGGTGTCAAGCACGGTAACGCCGTTTTTTTTGAGTTTTTCTACGAGTTCCTCTATATTCTGTACCCGATAATTAATCATAAAATCCTTTTTAGATGGCAATATATAGTCGTCGCCTTTCTTAAAAGGTTTCCATTGAAGGGTGTTTTTTTGTTCCGGATGGTTTATATCTCTGCTTTCAAAACTTGAGAAACCCCAATCGTTTATTTCAATGCCTAAATTTTCAGAATACCATTTTAGGGTTTCTTCCAAATTTTCACAATAGAAAAATATGCCCCCAACACCGGTTACTTTAGGGGTTTTACCTGATTTGTTGCTGGTCCCTTTTTTGCCCTGTGCCATATCGTTGATATTTTTTTGTTTCTAAGGGTGCAACTTACAAAAAGTATTTGGAATATTCATTTATACTAACCTTAATGTAAACATTCTTAAGTATTTAAAATTTTCAAATATCCCTTCCAATGGTAGAGGGTCATTTTTTATTGATTCAATTGGTTGCGGGTTGGAAGGTTTCGTTGTAAAACCGGAATTTCGGTGAAAAAATGGTTGACAAAAGTGTTTCCGATTATTAATTTTAAGACTGTGAATTATTCAATTATGCAAAGGTGGAAGGGATGTTGATGAGTTGTTTATGGGTGTTTGTTAAGATAATAATTTACAAAGCTCTTTGATGTAATAGGATAATTCCCGGCATTAAGAGGTTGCATTTAATAAACCGGTTTTTGGTTTATTGCATTCTATTTAGGCAGATTGGTGCGGAATCGAATCTAAAAAATTATAGGTCGAAAATTGACGGCCGAAAATGAATCTGTAAAATTATAGGTCGAAAATTGACGGCCGAAATCGAATCTGTAAAATTACAGGTCGAAAATCGACGGCCGAAATCGAATCTGTAAAATTACAGGTCGAAAATTGACGGCCGAAAATGAATCTGTAAAATTATAGGTCGAAAATTGACGGCCGAAAATGAATCTGTAAAATTACAGGTCGAAAATTGACGGCCGAAAATGAATCTGTAAAATTACAGGTCGAAAATTGACGGCCGAAATTGAATCTGTAAAATTACAGGTCGAAAATTGACGGCCGAAAATGAATCTGTAAAATTATAGGTCGAAAATTGACGGCCGAAAATGAATCTGTAAAATTATAGGTCGAAAATTGACGGCCGAAAATGAATCTGTAAAATTACAGGTCGAAAATTGACGGCCGAAATCGAATCTGTAAAATTACAGGCCGAAAATTGACGGCCGAAATTGAATCTAAAAAATTTTAAGTCGATAATCAACGACCGGAGTCGTCTTTAAGATTTATTTCTGTTGGTCTTGAAAGTTTTTTGCCTTAATAAAAAAATATAAGGTGTATGAATATTAAGTCAATAAACTATTCGCTGTTGACCCCCGGCCAGTTGTATAACCTTTCGGATGGAACTATATCGCTGGCCAAGTCGGCACAGCTGCCGGAGGGTCCGTTGGCCACCTTCCTGTCCAATGTGGAGAGTTGCCACCAGGATTTCTCTAGGGGTTTTCAGAGGGATGACAAAGACCCGTACACCGAAGAGAAAGCCCTTAGAGATAGTGAACGTGATGAGGCTTTTTTAGCTTTCAGAGGCTATGTGGAAGCTTGCACCCATCGGCGTGATGCGTCGGTATCGGAACCTGCCGAAGAAATTCTGGAAGTGATTCGTAAGTACGGATGGAGCAGCTGGAATTTGGGTTACCAGAAACAAACGGCTCTGCATGCCAATATGATAGAGGAGTTAAAGCAGGAACATGCCGAACAAATGGATGCCATAGGTGCTACTACACCGTGGTTCGAAGAGCTGGAACAGGCGCAGGAAGCCTTTACAGCGGTCAAGATTAGCAGTGTGAGCAACATTCCCGACCGGGTTACGCTCACCGAAACGCGTAAGCCTCTGGAACAGGCTTTACGTAACTTTTACGCCATGGTGGATTTGATGGCACAAAGCGAAGAGAACGAAACTCTTAATCAGTTGATTCGTGACCTAAACCAACTGATTACCGAGACCATGGCAATAGCGCGTGCCGCCCAAACACGGCGCGGTAAGGAAGAAGAGGAAGTTGAACCCGGGCAAAATTAATGTTCTCTTTTATTCTTTTATGTTTAACCTGTTAAGGCAAAAAACTTTAAGGGTAGTCCCAGGTTTGTGGGATTACCCTTTTTGATAGCGCCTTTGGAAATGTTTCACAGAGACATTCACAAAATTGTACAGAATAAAATTAGGGTTTTTAGACCTATTTGAATTATTGGAATGGAATATCTGGAATATTTGTTTAAAAAATATGTTGAACACTGAATCGGTAGTGTACGATTTTAAGTTTTTGGCCTTTAAAAGTATAATATTAATAAAAATATGGTTGACGTTGGAAATGCTGAAACATTATATTAAAATTTAATGCATAAAAATTTGGAATAGGTTGTACATGAAAATGGAGTTTTTAATTCATCAAAATTTAGATTTTAATGTTTTATTTTAAAAGGAGGAAAACTATGTTTGTTAGTATTGAGGAAAAAAAGATAGCTCATCGCCTTGTGGAAAACTTCTTGAAACATTCAGAAAAATTACCATATGTCAATATAGGAAAGAACAATGAGTATTTGGGGTGGGTTAAAGATTTTAACTTGAGAGATTCTGAAGGACGTAAAATTTTTCTTGATTTAGCAAAAGAGGACGACCTGTTTTTGTTATTTGTTTTGGTTCTTGGATGGTCTAGGACAGGACCTTGGGAGAATGCAGTTAATTTGGTCTCTTATTTGAAAATTAATGGAAAAGATAAACCATCCTATTGGCTGGAAGAAAGCAATTATTTGAGTGAAATTAATCTACGACAACAATCGGCTGAATTAATTTATAGTCAATTACAATATGAAATTGAACCACGATATAAAATTAGTTTTCGCAAAGATACTTTTAGAAGTATTCATGTTTTGGCTACTAAGTGGGATGCAATAATTAATAAACTTGAAATATCAAAACTACGAAGTGATTATACCATATTTATGACTTATTTACGAAGTGTTAGAGGGTTGGGGAAATTACCTAATGAAAAAATTTTGAAGAAAATTCCATTAATTTTACGTGAGCTACGGTGCCAAAGGATATTTAAGAATATTCCGGGAGAATTATGTTGTGTTGCAGACCGTCGAGTTTTAGGTGCTGCCCAATCATTGGGTATTCAACTTGTTAATCCCAGTAATTTATCCAATTTAATAGAATGCTCTACTAAAATTTATAAACTTATGGGTGATTTATATGACCTTCCCTTATTTGCTTATAAGGATTTGGGATTGAAAATGAGTGGTCATTTGATAAGATGATTTGGGATATTTATAATATCTGTGTAAAATGTTTCTACCTAAAGGTTTTAGATAGACCAGAGATTATAAACAGCGTTGTATCTTTATTAACTGCTTTAGGTTATTCTCATATTATATATCTATCGTCGTTTCACTACTGCCTTCCTAACATTCACCCACCTGCCTATCCGCCTAATAACCTAATAGCCTATTAGCCTAATGACCTAATCGCCTGTTATTTTATTTCTCCGGCTTTTTTCAGCGAGAACTTAGAGGCTACGGGACCCACCAATTCATGAATAATAGCGGTTCCGATGACTACGGTCATGATTAGGGATGACAACTGTTGAAATTCACTTTCTTTGGCCACCAATAGCGCCAGTCCAATAACAATTCCACCTTGCGGTAACAATCCGCCGGCAGTATATCGTTTCACCGTCGGGGAAACCTTCAGCATCGACGAGGATGATACAATGCCCAGATATTTTCCTATGGCACGTGCCAGAATGAATACCACCATCAATACCACGTTGCCCGAGAGTAATGAAACATCCAGATGCAACCCCGAAAGGGTAAAAAAGATAACAAATATCAACTCTTCGGTATAACGCTCAACCACACAAAAGATTTTGTCATTCTGAGTGTTATAATTCACCACGGTCACGCCCATGGCCAGAGTCGATAATAACTCATCCACCCTCAAATATGACGAAGTGCCGTAACAAAGCATCAACACCCCAAGAATTAACACAATTAATCCTCCGTCTGTTTCGCGTTTAAAAAAACGGGATAACAGATTCAGTAAAAAACCAAAAGCTATGCCCATGCCAATGGCCAGCCCGATGTTTACTATCATTTGCCCCAGGGTATATATCAACGAGGCATCGCTGTTACCCATCAATATTTTGGCAAAGGCTACCGATAAGGTAAAAAGGACTATCCCGGCAATATCATCAAATGCTGCAATGCCTAATACCGTTGAACTCACCGGACCCTTCGCCTTATATTCGCCTATCACTGCCAACGTGGCTGAGGGGTCGGTAGGGGCCGCCAATGAGGCCAATATCACACTCAATGCCAGGGATAAATAAACGGAGTCAAACAAGTGAAAGAGGTACTCTACCGTGACGAAAACCAATAATCCCACCGACAGGTAGGCCAATATCGATTCACCTAACGTCATGATAAAATAGTTGCGACCATCGCGCTTTATCTTCTCAAACGATAATGACCCGCCAATGTGAAACGTTATTACTGCCAACGATACATTAACCAGTGGGGTACCCGCTTCAATAAAGGATGCCGGAATCAACCCAAAAACTTTGGGATTCAACAATATTCCCGCTACAATATAACCGGATATCTTGGGTAGTGATATTTTGGCAGCAAGCTCACCTAATAAAAAGCCTGCGAAAATGATGATGCCGGTGATTAGAAGTACATCCATGGGTAAACAGAGGTTGATGGTTATTTAATAAATCCTTCTTGAGTGCCTTTGAATTTGCACACAGTTGGTAGAATGGATTATCCTTTAATCACAAAATTAAGAAAATATGGTAATGAACCTATTGCTTTGATGAAAGAGGCCAGAAGCCAGAAGTCAGAAACCAGATGCCAGAAGCTGGAAGCCAGATGCCAGAAGCTGGAAGATAAATATTTGGGGGATATAAGTAGATATAAATAGTTCGTGGACAGATAATTTCTACATTCTAACCTCTGACTTCCGGCTTTCGGCTTCTGCGTTTCGGCCTCTGACTTCTGTCGCCGCGCCTCGGCTGACGATTAGGCCAATAGGCTTTTAGTTGTTTATATCTAATCTTTTATTTCCACTGTGTTACACTGTGACATCCTCTGTGATACTCTGTGTAACTCGATTTTTCACAGAGTCACACTGAGGAAACACAGAGTTTCACAGAGTACTATTAGGCCAATAGGCCGATAGGTCATTAGGCCAGTAGGTTATTGGCTTTTTTATATCTACTATATTTCCATTTATTTCTACTTATTTCTGGCTTCTGACCTCTGGCTTCTGGCTTCCTACCCCAAGCTACTTATATCAATATATTTCGAATTATTTCTATTTATATCTAAATAGTCAATCTTCCAGCTTCTGACTTCCGGCCTCTGTCTTCCGGCCTCTGTCTTCCGGCTTCTGACTATCCAGCTCAAAACTTGTATTCCATGCTGAGATTAATGTTGTTGCTATTTAGGTCATTATCATCATAAAAAAATCCCTGATAGTTGAGCGACAGTCGCACCTTTCTGACGGGTGAGTGCGAAATGCCGGCTATCAAGGCCTTTCCGTCGGTGCCATAGCTGTCAGAAGTATTTTCAGGTACCTCAAAGTTATAGAGGTCGAAGCGCCCAAAGATATCGGTGGCTTGGTTGACGGACCAGATGGAAAAGACGGAAAAACCGTTGCTGTTATAATGGTCCAGATGGGAAAAGTTGTTCATGTAATTGTATTCGGCCCCCATTCTCAGTTTTTTATTGGCAGTAAATCCTGCGAAAGCCGAAACCATTTGCTCATCCTCATCGTCGTAACTTTCAGCCTGAGAATGATGATAATAGAGTCTGGTTTGTAGTCTTTCAGAAGGCATGAAATCCAATCCAACAGCGTTTTTTAAGGCACCTTCACTATCCTGTTTTATTCTGGGGCCTTCGCCATTGGTCAGCGCAACATCCAACCCCCAGGATTTATTGATTTTATAGCGCGCCATGAAGCCTAAATCGGTGCTGGGGATATGCCAATAGAGGTCCTGGAACGTTTGGGCCACATACCGTAAACCCCAGAATCTTTCCTGTGTGATATAGTGATTTTGTAAGAGGGCCCCGCCTTCCAGCGAGAGATGGTCGTTGATTTGCCATGTCAGACTGGCAAATTTAAGCCACATGGTATAATAACTACCTTCGGATGAGGTGTTGGTCACATTCAGGGTGTTACCCTCGTCATCGGTGACGGTAATATCGCCTACGGTTGTGGCCCTGCCCCGGTCGATGACAATTTTTCCGAACCATTTATCGTTAAACCGGTATTGTAAGCCCAGGTGGGCGCGGCCAAAGCTATATCCGGCAATACCATCGTCCACATTGTAGTTGGCGGTCCCGAAAACCTGTACGATAGGGGTTAACCCGGGTAAAAGTTCATTTTCTTTTTGTGCGGTAACTACTTGTGTGAGTAAAAAAAGAATGGGTAATATGGGTAAACGTTTCATTTTTAACTTAGTTTATCATTAAAGGTTAGTGGTTAGTGATTTGTCATTAGTCATGAGGCTGTTTAGCATATCAATCCCCTCAATCTCATCAATCCCCTCAATCTCATCAATCCCTTCAATCTCACCAATCTAATGGCCTAATAGCCTAATAACCTAATAGCTACTGATAAAGCACTAACCACTAAAAAATTTTTCGGCAAAGAGTGCCAGGCTCGTTATGCGATAGTTTCGCTTTTTAGAAAAGAGCCCCGAAGATAAGTCCCGAAATGGTAGCCATCACCACCACGAGTGCCACATAGGTTATGGTTTTGCGGGTGCCCATCACACCCCGGATGACCAGCATATTGGGCAACGAAAGAGACGGGCCTGCCAACAAGAGTGCCAGAGCCGGTCCTTTTCCCATTCCGGCGGCCATTAACCCTTGAAGAATAGGTACTTCGGTGAGGGTGGCGAAATACATGAATGCCCCCACAATAGAAGCAAAGAAGTTGGAAAATAGTGAGTTGCCCCCTACCAGTGAGGAAATCCATTGGTTGGGAATAATACCTGCCATGGCCGTATCATCGTGGGTCGAGCCTAACAGGAAACCGGCCACTACAACACCCAGGGCCAATAACGGCATGATTTGTTTGGCAAAATCCCATGTCGATAAGGTCCATTCCCGATTCACATCTTGTTTGTCGGTTAAGGTTATGAGGCTTAAAGCAGCTATACCTACCACCATTGGTACCAATGGTGAAGTGGTGGTAAATGCCGATGCAGCGGTTATAATGGCACCGACCAACACCTTTTGCCAGGGTAGCTTAAGGATGAAAATGAGTGAAAAGAGCAACAAAATGGAAAAGAAAGAGGTGATATACCACTTGTTGGCCCATAGCCAGTACCATCCGCCACTGGTCACATCGTCACCCGGTTTTCCCCAGTTGGCAAATACCAATATCAATACCAGCGTGAAAAAGTGAAATGCCGTTTGCCACATGGGCCGCTCTTCCGGTATATCCGGAAAATTCATTTGTTCTTCTTTTTTGGCTTTCTCTTCTTTTCGATAAATGAGTGACATGATGGAGCCAATAACGATGGCGAAGGATACCGCCCCTATAATACGGGCAACACCTATTTCAATGCCCAGAATGCGGGCCGTCAGAATGATGGCCAGGATATTGATGGCCGGGCCGCTGTAGAGAAATGCAATGGCGGGGCCTAACCCTGCACCCCGTTTGTGGATGCTGGAAAATAGGGGCAAGATGGTACAGCTACAAACCGCCAGTATGGTTCCCGAAACGGAGGCTACCGTGTAGGCGACCCATTTTTTGGCTTTGGCACCAAAGTATTTCATGACCGCACCTTGGCTGATGAAAACCGCAATGACACCGGCAATGAAAAAGGCCGGCAATAAACACAGCACTACATGCTCTCGGGCATACCACTTGGAGAGGTCTAAGGTGGCCATTATGGCCTCTTGAAAACGTGAACTGTCTGTCGGCAGAAAAAAGGCTGCCAGAAATAGGGCTATTATCCACCCTAAAATTTTGAGTTCTTTTTTAAGTTCCATGATGTGTTATATGTTTTTAAAGTTCCTAAATGGCAATAGATATTTACTGTTCGTGTTTTTACGAACATTTAAGGCAAAAAAATGTAACTGTTCACTTAAAAAAATAATAAGACAGTATAATAAGTTCCCACGCCGATAAAGAGGATGGAAACAATCCGGCGAAACCAGATTTCAAAAGTTTTTAATTTATTGTATGTGTTTCCGATGGAGTTGACAGAAAAGGCGATGAGCCAGGCAAAAATAATCACCGGTATGCCGGTTCCCAGGGCGAAGATGATGGGCAAGTAGAGTCCGCTGACACTCGAGACAGTCATGGGTATGAGCATGCCAAAGTAGAGCACCCCGCTATAAGGACAAAAAGCCAAAGCAAAAAGGATACCCAGCAGCAAGACACCCCCGAAATTTTTTCCCGACCGTTCTTCTATCTTGTCGGTGAGCGAGCTAAACCCCGGTACATTCAACTTGATAATATCCAGCATAAATAAGCCGATTACAATGAGAAGGGGACCAATAATTTTTTCGCCCCAGGTCTGGATGAATCCGGCAACCTTAAATTGACTGGCACCAAAAAAGAATATTAATCCGATGAGGGTATAGGTGATGCTTCGTCCAAAGGTGTATATCAATCCATTGAAGAAAACTTGACGTCGGTCCTGCATGTCTTTACTGATAAACCCTATGGCCGTAATATTGGTGGCCAAAGGACAAGGGCTGATGGCTGTCATCAGCCCCAGAATAAATGCAGTAAAGAACGGAATCTCTGTGTTTTCCAGAATACTCTGTAAAAATTCCATAGAGCTTTTTTATAGAGATTTAACCGTTTCTGCTATTTTATTTTTCAGTTTATCAGGGTTGGTCCTGGCATTCATGAAAGCAAAGTTGGTGAGGTTTTCCACTTTGTCGCCTTTAACAACAAGCAATGCCTGACCACTCACTTTATATTTTTCAAGCAATGATTTTGCGTTTTCATCTTCAACATTAACCGATTGAAATGGAACGGCATCGCCAAACTTTTCTGCCAGAGCTTCCCGGGCCACCTTTTCAACCGACTGGCAGGTAACACACCGACGGGTGAAATGAAAGTAATAAACTTTTACATCAGAAATGTTGGCTGTCGCTTCGGATGCGGTACTGCTGCTTTTGCTACTTGCATTGGCACTGCAACACTGAGCCGTTAACGACACTACTGCCAGTAGCATGAGAAAGGTAACGGTGCTTAATACTCGTTTCATACGTCTAAGTTTTTAGGTTATTGGATGAATTGATTTTATGTGGCTTTAGTAATTGCCCGGAATGGTCAGTAAATAATTAAAATTCTTTAGCTCAATAATTTTTTCAGTGCATCATAAGAAGGAATGCTTCCTTTAACCACCACTTTGCCATCAACCACCAGGGCCGGTGTTTTCATTACATTGTACTTCATTATTTCCATGATGTCTTCAATTTTTGTGATTTGGGCGTTGATACCCAGTTCTTCAACGGCATCGCGAGTGAGTTTTTCCAGTGTTTTACACTTGGGGCAACCTGTTCCTAATACTTTGATATCCATAGTCTTTAAATTTATATGGTTGATAATTCGTTGTTCGTAAAAACACGAACAAAAGTAATAAAAAATTATAATGACCAAAATTCTTTGAACATGCTTTTTGCTTCTTCCCACCCTTTTTTATTGATGCAGTATTTTATTTTGGGTGCTTCGATTTCCCCTTGGATTAAACCGGCATTTTTTAATTCTTTAAGATGCGCCGAAAGGGTCGATTTGGCGATGGGGAGGTCGTCGGTCAGGTCACCGCTGTAGCAGCAACTTTGCTTCGAAAGTAATTCCATCACATATAATCGTACGGGATGTGCCAATGCTTTGGCATATCTGGCCATCTTTTTTTGTTTATCGGTGATTACTTCGTTACTCATTCTGTAATGTATTTGCAATGATTTAATGTTGCGTTTTTCCAATAAATAATTTTGCCGGTTTAAACTGTTGCGGTCTTGAATGGTTTTACCATTTTCGGGAGACCACAGCGGATGATTGTCATCCTTGTTCGTTATTTAGCGAACAAAGATAAAATAAATTTTTTATTTGAGAAAATGATTTGGCAGAAGCCAGAGGTCAGAAGCCAGATGCTAGAAGCCAGAGGCTGGAAGTCGGAAGCCAGAAGCCGGAAGCCAGAAAAAAATGGAGAAATACTCTGTGAAACTCTGTGTTTCCTCAGTGTGACACTGTGAAAAATCGAATTACACAGAGTAACACAGAGGCGGTCACAGAGTAACACAGTGTAAATAACTGAAATGTACGTAAGATATAAACAGCTACAAGCCTATTGGCCTAATCGTCAGCCGCGGCGCGGCAACAGAAGTCAGAGGCCGGAGGCCGAAACGCAGAAGCCGAAAGCCGGAAGTCAGAAGCCAGAAGTCAGAAGCCGGAAGCCAGAGGTTAGAAGCCAGAAGCCAGAAATAAATGGAAAAATACTCTGTGAAACTCTGTGTTTCCTCTGTGTGACACTGTGAAAAATCGAGTTACACAGAGTATCACAGAGGATGTCACAGTGTAACACAGTGGAAATAATTGAAATGTACATAAGATATAAACAGCTACAAGCCTATTGGCCTAATCGTCAGCCGCGGTGCGGCAACAGAAGTCAGAGGCCAGAGGCCGGAACGCAGAAGCCGGAAGCAACAGACAAACACCAGTGCACAAACTACCTATTTCTATTTATATCTATCTTATTTCTATTTGTATCTACTTATATCTGAATATCAAACCTCTGTCCTCTGGCTTCTGCTATCCTAATAGCCTATTTCTCAATCAATAGGTGCCGCCGCTCCGCGGCTCAGGTATTTGGGGTGTATTTCGTTGATACCAATCTGTCGCCCCTCCGGGGCTATATTTATCTTCTGACTTCTGGCATCTGGCCTCTGACCTCTGGTTTCTGTCCTCAATTTTTTTCAGCAAAGTTCTTAAATCCTTGCAAATATTTTAACGACTGTTTTTTAAAAGAGCCGGGCATGAACGTGCCTATTATTTTCATAAAGCCTTTGAATTGAAACTCATTTTCAACAATATATTTTGTTTTGTTGTCGGAAAGTTTGACAAATCTGTTTTTAACGATGTTGTGAACCCCTTTGGCTTCATAGCTGAGGGTATACTCATCCGGTAAGTTATGTACCAGGATGGTTTCGGTCATGTTCATTTCTCGTTTTCCCATCTTAAACTTCAGCAAAGATTTTGCACCTTCTTGTTTGGGTTCACCGCTGATGGGTTCAATGCTTATCAGGCCTTTCATCCATTTTTTCAGGTTTTCGGGATTGTCAAAATAGGCAATAACCTTCTCTCTGGGTTTGTTAATCTCTATTTCTTGCTTGAATTTCATGATTATTGGTTTTAATTTTTTGAAATGATAATTGGATGTAATTTTTATAGACTTCCCCGAAAATACTTTTGGGAAAATAAATTATTAATACTAAGCAAAGTAAAGGTAGTAGTTTATAATGAAAAGTGCATGCCCCAATTAAGGTTGTAAATGCAAGGACATATAAAAAAGTCCATGGCAGAAGTGCAGAGGCAGCAGAAAGAAGCGGGACTTATCAATGGCATGATTGCAGGCGTAAAATTTCCCCTTTGATGGATTATAAATAAGTAAACCTTATATGGATAAAAATTCAAGGCTCTTCTGTTGACATCTTTTTTGATTTTCCGAACATTTTTGGAAGAAAATATGTTACTTTTATTGAATTTCATCAATAAAACGACCAAATAAAGAAAAGAGAATGGAACGACGTCATTTTTTATCGCTTTTGGGAATGGCTGCCTTGGGTGCTTGTGTGCCGGGTGGCAAAAAAGGGAATGCCAATGGGTCAACCATGGCTGCCGGTTCGTTTAGCGGCCACCTATTCCCCGAATTGGGATATGCCTACGATGCCCTGGAACCTTATATTGATGCACAGACCATGGAGTTGCATTACGACAAGCATCACCGGGGGTATTATACCAAATTTATGAAGGCCATAGAAGGCACCGGTTTGACCAAAACGCCTATGCCCCAGATTTTTGCTAAGATTTCACAATATAGTGATACCATACGTAACAATGGCGGGGGCTTTTATAACCACCAGCTTTTTTGGGAGAACATGTCGCCCAATGGTGGTGAACCGTCGGCACGCCTGCTAAATGCCTTGGTTAAAAATTTTGGTTCATTCGATGCTTTTAAAGAAGCCTTTGGCAATGCGGCCAAATCACATTTCGGCAGCGGTTGGGCATGGCTCTATATGGATGCTGAAAAGAATCTGAAAATTACCTCAACGCCCAATCAGGACAATCCGTTGATGGATATTTCCCCTGAGCGTGGTATTCCGTTACTGGCCCTCGATGTTTGGGAACACGCCTATTATCTCAAATACCAAAACAAACGGGGTGAATATGTAGATAATTTCTGGAAAGTAGTTAACTGGAAAACCGTCAGCACCCGGTGGGAACTCGCCATTAAAGGAGAGTGGAAAGGGTAGACCTGGTGGTGACCTTTCTAAATAACAATAAATTTTCTGTTAAAACCACTTTAATTTTATCTTTGTCGTTCACGAGATTATTTGAGGGTTGAAATGATAGAAGAAAGACTCTGTGCCAATCTGTGAATTTTGGGTTTATTACAGGGCACCATTAGTGGCACAGATTGCCACATTGAGTTTTTCACTACCCTCAACGAAAAAATATCGCTTTTGCGGTACGGCATTTAATGGTAATTATTTTTAGTGTGAAGACCGAAGGTAAATATAACGGGTGGTTATTGTTTTTATCGGCAGGGCTGATAATACTGGCTCATGCCGTAATCCCTCATAATCATCATTTTGATTGCTACCAGACTTCACCCACCTGTTGCTATGAAGAGGGTCCAACTCACAATCGACCCGTTTTTCCGACACATCACTGTCATGCCTTCAATACCTTGCTTGGAAAAGACAGGGTCCCTCGACAAAAGGTTCATGTTTCGGTTTTCAGTACCCATTATAATTGCAAGGTTGAAGAAAAAGTAGATTTAACCCGTTTATCAGGTTCATATTATTCTTTCTTTTTTAAAGAACCTTTTGGGTCGGAGCAAATATGCATTTTCGGCTGTACACTAAGAGCCCCACCTCAAGCTTAGTGGGTCGAAAAAATTGTAGTTCCTCTTTCGGCCATCCTTTACATCCATTTTTCTTTTTCATTATCATCAATTAGCCTTTTTGGTAAATATAAGGCCAAGGGATTGTTGTACGCCTTTTATCCTAAAAGAGCAGATGCAATTCTTGCCCGCACGCATGGCTGCGGTAGACTAGCCTTATTTTTTAAATAAAGTTTTATTACATGATTGACAGAATAATATCATTCTCAATAAGAAATAAAATCCTGATAGGTTTGATGGTTCTGGGACTTATAATAGGAGGCTTATGGTCTATGACGCGAATACCTCTCGATGCAGTTCCGGATATAACCAACAATCAGGTTCAGGTAATAACCACGGTTCCCAATCTGAGTACCGAAGATATCGAGCAATTTGTGACCTATCAGGTGGAGCTGGCAGTTGCCAATCTGCCGGGAGTTAGCGAGATACGCTCAGTTTCACGTTTTGGGTTATCGGTGGTAACCATTGTGTTTGAAGACCGCATGGGTACTTTTCTGCCACGTCAGCTGGTTAGCGAAGCCCTCAACGAGGTTAAGGAAAAAATTCCCGAAGGGCTGGGAGAACCCTTTATGGCCCCCATAACTACCGGTCTGGGTGAGATATTTCAGTATACCCTCGAAGTTAAACCAGGTTATGATACGCTTTACAGTGACATGGATTTACGGGTTATGCAGGATTGGATTGTGAAACGCCAGATGGCTATGGTCCCCGGTGTGGTGGAGGTCAATTCATTTGGCGGTCACGGAAAACAATACGAAGTGGCTGTGAATCCGGAAAAACTGCGTAGCATGAACCTCACTATAGGTGATATTTTTCAGGCTTTGAAGGCCAACAATCAAAACACTGGTGGTGCTTACATTGAAAAAAATCATCAGGCTAACTTTATTCGAGGCGAAGGTTTGATGCGGTCGATGGATGATATCCTGAATACCCCTGTATCGAGTGTCGACGGCAGACCCGTATTTATCCGGGATGTGGCCGAGGTGAGAGATGGCAGTCCTATACGTTATGGCGCTTTTACACGTGACGGAAAAGGCGAAGCCGTGGGGGGTATCGTCATGATGCTTAAGGGTGAAAATTCCAACGAAGTTATACGGGCGGTAAAAAAACGGATGGCGCTTATTCAGAAGTCATTACCCGAGGGGGTCGAGATAAAACCCTTCCTCGACCGCAGTAAACTGATAAAAAATACCACAAGTACCGTGGCTGAAAATTTATCGCTGGGAGCATTGATTGTAATTTTCGTACTGGTGCTTTTTCTGGGTAATGTCCGTGGTGGCTTAATAGTGGCCTCTACTATCCCGTTGGCATTGTTGTTTGCCTTTATTATGATGCACCTTTTCGGGGTATGGGCCAACCTGATGAGCCTGGGCGCCATCGACTTCGGCATTTTGGTGGACGGAGCGGTTATCATTGTTGAAAGCATGATTTTCTATCTGCACCGAAAAGAGTTGATAGGCAAGAAAGTACCTTTAGCCAGGCGGGATAAGATTGCCGCACAATCGGCCGGAAGGATGATGAATTCGGCGTTTTTCGGGCAGATTATCATCCTGATAGTATTTCTTCCGGTGTTGGCATTACAGGGGATTGAAGGGAAAATGTTTAAGCCCATGGCCCTTACGTTTGGATTTGCCGTCCTGGGCGTGCTGCTGTTGTGCCTTACCTATATTCCCATGATGTCAGCATTGGTGTTGCAAGCCCCAAAAAGCGATAAGAAAACCGTGGGGGATAAGATTATAGCCTGGATGGAAAAAAAATATCATCACATGTTGTCGTGGTCCTTGCAGCATGGGAAAGTGATGGTTGCTGGGGCATTGTTAATTCTGGCGGTGGGTGGATTTTTGTTTTCCCGTATGGGTGCTGAATTTATTCCACAGCTGGATGAAGGTGATTTTGCCATGCATATGTTTATGAAGCCGGGAACTTCTTTGACAGATGTAATTGAAGGTTCTACCAAAATTGAAAAGTTGCTGCTCGAAGAGTTTCCCGATGAGGTGGCTTCGGCACGTACCCGTATAGGTGTGGCCGATGTACCTACCGACCCAATGCCTATAGATATTGGTGATGTATTTATCTTGTTAAAGCCTAAAAAGGAATGGACTAAGGCCAAAACTAAGGAGGAGCTGGCTGCAAAGATTCGGGAAAAACTAAGCATCCTTACCGGTATTAATTATGAATTTTCGCAACCTATTGAAATGCGTTTCAATGAACTGCTTACCGGTATTCGCGAAGATATTGCCATAAAATTGTATGGTGATGACCTGGAGGTTCTGGCAAACAAAGCAGAAGAAATAACCCAACTGATTGCCGGGGTTAAAGGAGTGGCGGGCATGAAAGCTGAGGCCACACGCGGACTACCACAGATTACCGTTAAATACAATCGTACCCGACTGGGACAATATGGCCTAAATATTCAGGATTTGAACGACGTTATAGAGACCGCCTTTAGTGGTAAATCGGCAGGTGTAATATTTGAAGGCGAACGAATGTTTGATTTGGTGGTGCGATTGGATAGCACTTATCGCCGTGACATTGATGATGTGCGTAATTTATTTGTGCGAACGGCCGATGGTCAGCAAATACCTATTAAAGAAGTGGCAGATATAGATTTTCAGCCTGGGCCGATGCAAATCAGCCGCGACAATACCAACCGAACAACCTATGTGGGAGTCAATGTGGAAGGGAGAGATGTCAAAACCCTGGTTGAAGAGATTCAACAAATTTTGGACGAAAAACTGGAGTTGCCACCTGGCTATTACATCCGATACGGTGGTGCCTTTGAAAACCTGGAACGCGCCACTCAACGGCTGACACTGGTGGTGCCTTTGGCGTTATTTATGATTTTTATTTTGGTCTTTTTTGCGGTAAAATCGTTGAAACAAACGCTGATGATTTATGTGTCCATCCCCTTTGCGGCGGTGGGTGGCATCGTCTTGCTCTATCTGCGAGGTATGCCCTTTAGTATCTCTGCCGGCATAGGGTTTATTGTGCTGTTCGGTGTGGTGGTGCTCAACGGGCTGGTACTTATCAATAGCTTTAATGAGTTAAGGCGTGAGGGTACATTATCATTGGATGACATTATACAAAAGGGGGCAATACGACGGTTACGACCCATCTTTTTAACGGCATCCACCGATATTCTGGGCTTTTTGCCCATGGCCATATCCACTTCTGCCGGTGCCGAGGTTCAGCGTCCTCTGGCAACAGTGGTAATAGGGGGGATGCTCACCTCTTCATTTTTAACCCTGGTGATGTTGCCGGTTTTTTATAAGATGGTGGAATCACGAAAAAATAAAAAGATGAACAAAATGACAATCAATAAAGGAGTTGTGGTAATATTGGTCGGTGTGTTGGCTTTGGGTATTAATCATCCTGTCTCTGCACAAGAAGAACGTGAAATCACGCTTGAGCAGGCAATCAACCTTGCCCGCGAGAACTATCCGGCCCTTAAGGTGGCTCAAATGAATATAGAAAAACAAAAAGCCTTAAAGTCCACCGCTCTCGATTTGGGTAATACCACAATCTTTACCGGTGAGGAAGAGGCGTCGGACGATGTCGCCGGCCTGCGTAATGTGGTAGGCGTATCACAAAGCGATATTGACCTGTTGGGCATTGCTGCCAGGCGACAGCTTCAGCAACAAAAGCTGGAACTGGCCGAAGCCCAAAGCCGAATAACTGAAAATAGTATAGAGCGTCAGGTGCGTCGGGCCTGGTACAACGCTCTTATTGCTCAAAGAGAGTTGAAGCTATGGTTGCAACTCGATACCATATATGCCCGGTTTTTGGAAGCAGCCGAAACCAAATATAAAACCCGGCAGACTTCTAAACTGGAATATCTGGCAGCTACTGCTAAACACAAAGAATTAATGGTCAATGTTAAAGAAGCCCATGGTAACTATATGGCCGCGCTTCATGAGTTAAATCAATATCTGATGCTTCCCACATTGCCACAAATAGCAGTTCCGGAAAAAGATTTTACTGATTATCCACGTATGTTGGCGCCCGGGGATTCTATTGCCTACGTCCCCGTATTGGATTATTACCGGCAACAGGTGCGTTTGTCCAATGCCATGTGGAAAGCCGAAAAAGCGAAATACTTGCCACGGCTGGAATTGGGTTATACTTTCCAGGAGGTAGATGGTACAGATGGTTTTTACGCCTGGGAGGCCGGAATTTCTTTGCCATTGTTTTTCTTTTCCCAGAAGGGAAAAACCAAAGCTGCCAGGATTCAGTATCAAATGGCAGGAGAACAATATCGAGAGAAAGAATTAGAAGTAAAGGCTACCTGGAAACAACTAGCTGCACGCTGTGAGGCCTCTCTCGACGTGCTGCGCTTTTATTGGAACGAGGCCTTGCCGCTGGCGCAGGAGCAAATGAATGCGGCCCTGCTAAGCTATGACCTTGGCGATATCGGTTACATGCAATTCATCCAAAACATGGAAGCGGCTATTAATACCCGTCAGCAATATCTGAGACGACTGGATGAATATTTTAAACTCGTGACAGAGCTAAATTACCTGTTAGGAACATAGGCCGTTAGGCCAATAGGTAGTTAGGTCAATAGGTTATTAGGCTAATAGGTAGTTAGGTCAATAGGTTATTAGGCTAATGGGTTATTAGGTTAATATTGAGGGAGGTGGGTGCTGGTTTAGTAACAGTTTTAATATTCATACTTTCCCTTGTAACTAATAATCTATTATCTAAAAATCTAAATATCTAATCCTTGATTTGCGAATGTGCTGATGTTAGGGTGTTATGGCAGCCGCGGAGCGGCAACAGAGAGGTAAAACCAGGCCCCACCACTGTAAAGACCCGGCGGGGCAATAAAATGTAATAACTGATAAAAAATTAAACATATGAAGAGTAAACTGATTATATATCTTGTCCTTGTCACTATGATAGCATGCAATGGTGGCAAATCAACACAACATCATCATGATGAGCACGTGCTTCATGGTCCGGAAGGAATGGTTATATTGACCAAACGACAAATAGATGCTTTAGGATTACAGTTGGGGACCATTCAACAGCGGAATCTGACTACGCTGGTGAAAACTACCGGTGAATTGGAGGTACCCCCGTCGGCCGAAGCCGATATTTCAGCGGTAATAGGCGGTAATGTAAAATCTATCAATGTTTTTCCGGGCGATAAAGTATCTAAAGGACAAGTGTTAGCGGTATTGGAACACCCGGACTACATATCTTTACAGGAAGATTTTATTGAGGTTGCGGGGCAACTCAACTTTTTGGAACAGGAATACCGGCGTCAGAAGGAACTGTACGAAAAAAATGTGGCCTCAGGTAAAGATTTTCAAAAAGTTGAGACAGATTATAAAATTCTTAAAGCCAGATTTGAAGGGTTAAAGGCCAGATTACAATTGCTCAACTTGTCACCAGAGGCGGTAATAAATGGAATTATATCGCCCACAGTAACCGTGATATCGCCTTTAAACGGTTATGTCAATAAAATAAATGTGCGGTTGGGTACATATGTGAACACATCGGATGTACTTTTCGGCGTCACCGATAACAGCCATTTACATGCCGACTTTCATGTGTACGAAAAAGATATTCACCTGCTGAAAGAGGGGCAAAAAGTGACCTTTAGCGTGGCCGGAAATCCAAAAGAAGAATATACTGCCACCATTTTTGCAATTGGGAAAGAGTTGGATGCAGAAACCCGGTTTATTCATGTCCACGCTCACATAGATAACCATTTTCATTCTCTGCTTCCGGGAATGTTTATATCGGGGAGCATACAAACCGATACCATCTTTACCGACTGCCTACCCAATGATGCAGTGGTGAAAGATGGTACAAAGGCATATATTTTTGTTTTGGATGAGTCGGTAAACACCAAAAGTTTGTTAGAGCATGACCATCATGAGGATGAACATACCGATGAAGCAACCACGGAACATGAGGATGAACCTCTTTATGCTCTCAGGATGGTTGAGGTAGTCGTCGGAAAAGTTTCCGGAGGTTTTACAGAAATAAAACCTATGGAAAAGTTACCCGAAGACAGTAAAGTGGCTTTAAACAATGCCTACTATCTTTTGGCCGATTTAAAAAAGGAAGAAACCAGTCACGAACATTAACAAGCCTTAGGCCGGAAGCCGGACGTCAGAAGCCAGTGGCCAGAAGATAAATTTTAAGAGGATACAAGTAGATATACATAGAAATAAATGGATATAGATTGTTTTTGTACTGATAATATTGATTCTGCATTTTAACTTCCGGCTTCTGGCCACTGACTTTCGGCTTCCAAACCAAGCTACTTAAATCAGTATGTTTCCATTTATTTCTATTTATATCCAAATAGTCTGGCTTCTATTTGACCATGAAATCGAAGAAAAGGTCATCTTCGATGAATCCTTTCAGGCGGTCACCGGTTTTTACGGGCCCTACCCCTGCCGGTGTGCCGGTGTATATGAGGTCGCCAATCTTCAGCATGAAATATTTGGAAACGTGTGCAATAATCTGGTCGATGGAGAAAAGCATATCTGAAGTGTTTCCTTTCTGGCGTACTTCATCATTGACTTCCAAACGAAAATTTAGATGATTTATGTCGGGCAGTGTCTCTTTTTTTACAAATTTGGATATTACTGCCGAGTTGTCGAAGGCCTTACTTTTTTCCCATGGAAGACCTTTTTTTCGTAAATCATCCTGCAGGTCACGAGCCGTAAAATCAATGCCCAGACCAATTTCATCATAGTAACGATGAGCAAACCGCTCTTCTATGCATTTGCCTACACGGTTGATGCGCACCACTATTTCCACTTCGTGATGAAAAGATTTGGCAAAATCGGGGAGGAAAAAGGGGTCGTTATTGCGCAGCAAAGCCGAGTCGGGCTTTAAAAAAACTACCGGTTCCGTGGGAACAGGATTGCTAAGCTCTCGCGCGTGGTTGGCATAGTTTCGTCCTATACACAGTATCTTCATCTTTATATAATTTAGCTTCTGACTTCTCTATCTCATCAATCCCTTCAATCTCATCAATCTCATCAATCCCTTCAATCTCGTCAATCCCTTCAATCTCTTCATTCCAATCCTTTAATTCTTCAGGTTATTCTTTTTTAAATGCACTCCGAAGTTTAATATTAGTAAGCACCTTTTTGGTGAATAGGGGGAAGTCACCATTCATCATCCAGCTGTAATAGCCGGGGTCTTTTTTTAGAACTTCTGTAACTTTCTGTCCCTTATATTTTCCGAAGTTAAAAACTTCATCCCCGTTTTCGTCGAAAATAATTCGTCCTACAAAATCGGCATTTCTATTGTGAGACGAGAATTTTGACAACCACTCAACGTCATTTTTTAGCTCCTTGTAACGGTCGAGTTGGGCTTTGAGGACTTCGTAAGTGGCCCTGGTATCGGCTTCGGCACTATGTGCATCTTTCAAGGTTTTGTCACAATAAAATTTGTAGGCAGCTTCCAGCGTCCTTTTTTCCATTTTATGGAAGATGGTTTGTACGTCGATGAATTTGCGTTTGGTCATATCGAAATCCACCCCGGCACGAATAAACTCTTCGGCCAACAACGGAATGTCAAATTTATTGGAATTATATCCTGCAATATCGCATCCCTCCATGAAGTTCGCCAATTGGCGGGCTACTTCTTTAAAGGTAGGGGCATCAGCCACATCTTCATCATAGATGCCATGAATTTCGGAAGATTTTTTGGGGATGGGCATTTCCGGATTAATGCGATATGTTTTAGATTGTTCGGACCCATCAACGTTAACTTTCAGCAGGGATATTTCCACTATTCGGTCCTTGGCAATGTTGATGCCGGTGGTTTCAAGGTCAAAAAATACAATGGGGTTTTTTAAATTTAGCTGCATGTTTTTGTTTTATTTCTATTAATCTTTTATTCAATCTATTTGTAACTCAAACGCAAATAGATGACAAAAATAGTTATTAATGAGGGTTAAACCTAAAAAAGTTGATTAGAGTTTACCGTCTCATATCTGAAGGATAGGTAAACAATTTTCTTTTCTTTGCCCCAATTGTTTTTTGTGATATTAACTAATCGGCGCCATGTTTTTTTACAAAATCGGGCCACACTTCTTCATTAAACCATTTGAAATGGGGCTCCAGCGAATGAATCTTTTGATAGATGGTTCGTGCTTCGTTGATATGGCCTGTTACTTCATATGAGTAGCCCAGTGTCACCAATGAATTGAGGTAAAACCAGTGTCGTTTGTGATAGCGGCTGCCGGCCTCCATTATTTCAATGGCTTTTTTGTAATGGTAGATTGCCACCTCTTTATCTCCACCCAAGAGAGACGGTAAATAGTACATTTGATTCCCTTTTTCGATGTGATAGTGGATGTCGGTTGAGTCGATGGCGGCTGCCTGTTCAAGTGCCGACATACTTTTGGGGCCTAAATAGATTGCTTTGTATCTGGATAATGCCATTTCAAAGCCGTAGAATCCACTCTTAAGGGCAAAAGGTGCTGCATCAGCCCGGGAATGTTGAGTTAATTTTTTGAGATATTTCCATCCGTTATTTAGGTAGACTCCGGCTTCATCTTTTTTGTTATTTCCCAAACAATAACCAATATATCCATAACAGGCTAAAGTGATATCAAATAGTTGATTGTAATCATCTTCATCCAGTTGTTGCTCCATTTTTTCTATGGTTTCTTTCCACGGAGCCATGTCGGAAGAAATATAGCACTCGTAGAAGATATCGTTGTAATCTTGTGCAGTGCTCTTCTCCGGCATGGTAAGCAGGGAAATCAAAACCTGAAAGATCAGAAACTTCTTTAATCGCATTTGTATTAAAATTAACTGAGTTGTTGGTTATTGGGAATTCATCTGAAACCTGAAACCATAAATTAATAGAAATATAGGTGGAAATAAATGGCAAAAGGTTGGTTGTGTGAATAGTATTCCGGCTGCTGACTCTCGGTCTATGACTACCAACTTCCCCAATCTGCTTATCTTATCTATCCTCTGACATTATAGCAACGGGCTTCTGATTTCTAAACCTTGTTCCTACCTTTTGGGACAACAAATTTAAAAAAAGCATCAGCATCAACAACCGAAAGATAGAGATATATCAGTTGTTGACCTGATGCGTTTAAATTTAGTATGGGCTTTATTTAATAATTCTGATTGGTGAATTATTCTACTAATGTCATTTCATCTAACAGATAACCGGCACCGGCAAATTTGTCGATGATAAACAAAGCATACCTGATATCCAGAGAGATGTTACGACACTGTTCCGGGTTAAACATTAGGTCACTCATGACCCCTTCCCATGCGCGGTCAAAATTGACACCGATGAGGTGCCCGTCGGCATTGATGACAGGACTTCCCGAGTTGCCGCCGGTGGTATGGTTGGTGGCTATAAAGCATACCGGAAGCGTACCGTTTTGCCCATAACGTCCGAAATCTTTTTTCCGATAGAGCTCTTTTAGTTTTTCAGGTACCCGGTAGTCATAAATATCGGGATTGTCTTTTTCCATGATTCCCTCAATGGTGGTTTGGTAATGATACCGGACGGCATCACGCGGTTCATAACCTTTTACCTGTCCGTAGGTGACCCGCAAGGTGAAGTTGGCATCGGGGTAAAAAACTCTGTCCGGCTCGAAAGCCATCTGGCCTTGCATATAAATTCTGTTGAGACTATCGTTGGTTGCCATAAGCGACTGATACAAAGGATAAATATTTTCTCTGTAAGTTTCATAAAAGCTATCGTAAAGCATCCAAGCCGGATCTTTCTTTAATTTTTTAATGCTTTTGGCCGAGAAACGTTCAACCCATTGGATGGTAGCTTCTTCGTCTGAAAATATCGTCTTTTGAAAAATATGTTCTGTAAAACGTACATAATTACCTTTGTATTTTTTGTTGATCATGTCATATACAGATGGTAAATATTGAGGTTTTACTTCAGACTGATAGATGGTAAGTATATGGGCGGTCAGTTCTTTATCGAGGGGACGATGGTAATCTTTGAAAAATTCTTTAACATCTGATTTTAACGCTTCTTTGAGTTTCAGAATCTTTTGTTGGTCAGGCTTTTCTTCTTCATAAGCCTTAATAATGGGTTGGAATTTAGATACCAACCGGGCAATTTCAATACCGTTTCGATAGATAACTTCCAATAACAGGTCACGGGCAAGTCTTACATCTCCCAGTTGTTGATATAAGGTTTCATATTCGTTGAGCAGAGTGCCGTATTTTTGGCGCCGTTGTTGGTCTTGCCGTGCCCATTGCAGAAATTGTTTCTGGAAGTTTTCCTTTTTTTCGATGGCGTTAAGTTTTTCGAGTCCGCGAATTTCTCCGCGCCATCGCTTCCATGAGTTGGCCACACTGGCGTTTTTAGCCGCATATTGAATACGAACCGCCGGGTCTTGTGCCATGTACCGGTTCATGACCTCCAATTTTTTGGTACGCATCTTAATCAATGGGGGATAAACCTTTTGGGTGAGCATTTCCAGGTGGTATGAGGGGACGTATTGTTCGGTACTTCCCGGATAGCCAAATACCATGGTAAAGTCGCCTTCCTGTATGCCCTTCAACGAGACAGGAAAATGTTTTTTGGGTTTAAAGGGTTGATTGTCCGGACTGTACTCTGCTGGTTTGTTGTCTTTGTCGGCATAGATTCTGAACAGAGAGAAATCACCGGTATGTCTGGGCCACATCCAGTTGTCGGTATCACCGCCAAAGTCGCCAATGGCAGAGGGAGGCGCCCCCACCAGACGAACATCTTTATAAACTTCATTGACAAACAACAGGTACTGGTTGCCATGAAAGAAAGGCTTAACAACAGCGGTGTAGTGGGTGTTTTTGACGGCCTCTTCTTCTATCTTCTTGATGTTTTGATTGATGAGTTTTTTCCGTTCGTTCATGGTCATAGACTCGCTCACACCGTTAAGAACGCTGTCGGTCACATCTTTCATGTATTTCAGGAATGTAACGGTGAGTCCCGGATTGGGCAATTCATCTTCTTTTGACATGGCCCAGAAACCGTCGGTCAGGTAATCATGTTCTACGCTGCTGTGTGATTGTATGGATGAGAAGCCACAGTGATGATTGGTAATAATCAATCCCTGATCAGAAATCAGCTCAGCCGTACAGCCACCGCCAAAAATCATGACGGCATCCTTCATGCTGGCCTGGTTGATACTGTAAATATCTTCAGCCGTTAATTTAAACCCCATGGATTGCATCTCTTCAATGTTGTATTTTTCAAGCAACATGGGTATCCACATGCCTTCATCTGCCAAGGCAATCAGCGACATGTGTACTGAAACAAGAAGTAATAGGATTTTTTTCATCAGTATAAAATTTTTCTAAGTTATTGGTCTGATGGAACTCGCATGACTTAAAGTTTATACATGTTCTTTTTGTGACAAATCCTTTTAGTCATGCTCGTTTCATTCGTATAAAATTTACTTAATTTATTGATATATTGCTTCTTATAAGTAGTTGTTAGTGGTTAGTAGTTAGTCATTAGTTATTTAATACTAACCACTTGTTAACTAATGACTAATCACCTCTTCTGCCTTCTGCCTGTGCACTTCTGCCTTTGTCTTTTATACATGTTCTTTTGTGGCAACAGCCGCCATGCTCGTTTCATCAGTATAAAATTTACTTACTTTATTGATATATTGCTTCTTATGAGTAGTCATTAGTGGTTAGTGGTTAGTAATTAGTAAATCAACGCTAATCACTAATGACTGTTGACTAGTGACTAATCACTAATGACTAATCACCTCTTCTGCCTTCTGCCTGTGCATTTCTTCCTTGGGCTTTTTAAACATGTTCTGGTTGTGACAAGCTTCCCTGGTCATGCTCGTTTCATCCTCTCTTTCCTCATCTTTATGCTCCATGCCCTAAGCTTTTTAGAATTATTTCATATAATAAGAACTTATAAATCAGTGACAATTATCAATAATTTGCACATCAGAAAACTGATATTTAGTCACTTTCTGACTTCTCGTCTAAAGCCGAACAGTCTAATTATCTGTCGGCCTAATGGCCAAACGGTATAATGGCGTGTTAATGTGTTTCTTATCAGAAGTTCCTCAATTCTTCCATCAACCTGGAAACCGGCAATCCCATAACATTAAAATAGCTACCTTCTATTCGGTGGATGCCAATAAGGCCTATCCATTCCTGGATGCCATAAGCACCTGCCTTATCGAAAGGTTGGTATTGGTCGATGTAATATATGATTTCTTCGCGAGCGAGAGGTTTAAAATGAACGGTGGTGACATCGGTAAAAGCTTTTTCTTTGTCTGCCGTTCGGATGACCACACCTGTCACAACGCGGTGGGAGCGTCCCGAAAGATTGTTTAGCATCTGTATGGCATGGTCCCTGTCTTCGGGTTTTCCGATCACCTTGTTGTCGATAGCAACAATTGTGTCGGCTGTGATAACCATTTGGTTGGGTTGCTGCCAAATATCTTTCCAGGCATCTGCTTTCAGTCGGGCTAAAAATAGTGCCACCTGATCGATAGGCAGGTCGGCAGGATACTCTTCCCTGACGTCCCTTCCTCGTCCTATGGTAAACGGTATTCCGGTTTTTTCCAGAATCTCTTTTCTGCGTGGTGACCCCGAGGCTAAGGTAATATTGTACGATTCTAATTTCTTAAAAATCATATTTATTTTCTGAATCCAACTCTAAAATATTGTTCTTCTCAATCTATAAGTATTGAAAATTTTTACGGGTCAGAATTAACTCGGATATGTTTTAAATTGGGCCAAAAATAAGTGTTTTCTAACAAAGCAACCAGGCGACAGTCGTTTTATATAAAAAAGGAACGGGCCACCAGTATGAATAAAATACCCATCAGCATAATAAATTTGCTAAGAGAGCTGGCCAATGTGAAATTCTTTTTTGTTTTAGCTTTCAAAACTATGATTCCTAACCATAGATATGGAATTGTCAAAAAGAGAAAGAAATAACCCCATGTGACAGAACTGTTGCGTAGTTGAGGAACCATCGCCAGAATAACCCAAAGGGCAATTACCGAAGCGATGGCAAGGGCAATGACTATACTTTTGGAATAACCGATGCCCATTTCTACCGGAAGGGTATGGCATCCGGCTTCACGGTCACCCTCCATATCTTCGATATCTTTGATAAGTTCACGCATAAGCGTGCTGATAAAGGCAAAAAAGGCAAAGCCGGCCGTCCAAAACCATGCCGTAGAGCAAGCTTCTGACTGAAGAATGACACTGCCGTGTACCCGGGCAAGGGTGGCAAATTCAAAGGAAACGACCAAAAACGGCACCAGCGCCGTTAATAGCGCAATGGTGAGGTTGCCTACCAGCATCTGTTTTTTTAAAGTTGTGGAATAATACCACAGCAATGCGGGTACCATGATGAATAACAGGGCATATGTTTCTTTTCGAGTGATATATGCCAAAAAGAGACCGGTAAAAACTCCGGCCATGGTTAAAACAACATGTAATAACAATGCCACTCTGCGGTGGATATGACGTCCAACCACCACCTTTTCGGGGTGATTGATGCGGTCTATCCGAACGTCAAAATAGTTGTTAATAACATATCCTGAAGCTGCCAGTAACACCGTGGCCAATACCAGTAAGCCAAAACGTAAATGACTAAGTACGGGGGAAACACCGTAATGGGCCAGCACCGGCAACAACAGTCCGTAACGTAAAAGGCACTGAAGAAGAACTATGATGATAAGATTCTTGTACCGTATGAGTTTTAAATATGGCATCATTTTTTGTTGTTTTTGAGAATCTTAAATTAATGTATTTCCTTATTTTTTACGCTTAGGGTTTAAACTATTGCTCTGTTTTGGGTGGCTTCCTTTAATTTTTCCCCTTGGCGAAGTTGCTGTTCTTCTGTTTTTTATTCACTTAATATTTTATTTATCTAAAACATTGGCTTAATGCAACAGAAAATTGGTACAAAGTCTATTGTTCACAGTTTATCAATACTAATGACTTCTGACTGTTGACTAACTACTTTAAACCTCTTTTACATATTTTCTTTTGCAGTCAAAGCAGCCACGCCGGTTTTATATAAAAATTTTAATAAATCTTTTTGTTCACCAGGTTAAATCTTTGCCCCATTTGCCGTGTGCCCGCAACACTTGTTCTATAACATCTCGAGCGCATCCTTCACCCCCTTTGAGGTGGCTGATGTATTTGCACAGCGATTTTATTTCTTCTACCGCATCGGCCGGACATACGGGAACGCCTACTTTTTCCATTACCGGAAAGTCGGGTAAGTCATCGCCCATATAAAGTATATTGTCCGGATTAAGATTGTGCTTTGAAATCCATGATTTAAAGTCTATGATTTTATCAGAAGAGCCCATGTAAACATCTTGTACGCCCAGGTTTATATACCGTTTGCGAACGGCTTCGGTTTTCCCGCCGGTGATGATGGCTACTTGATAGCCCAGTTTTACTGCCAGTTGAATGGCAAAGCCATCTTTTATATTGGCCGTACGCATAGGCTCGCCGGTAGGATGCAACGGTATAACTTGCGAAGATAATACACCATCTACGTCAAAAGCAAAAGCTTTTACTTTCATCAAATCTTCCTTGAAATTGGTCATGAATGATATTTTTCGTTTTTATTGATACTATGATTTTATATTAGATTTTGCCACAAAAGAACATGTATACATTTTATTAAGCCATGCGAGTTCCATTAAACCAATGAATTAGATAAATTATATACTAATGAATCTTTTGAATCTTTTGAATCTTTGTTGGTTATTCCCCGATACCTCGAAAATTTCCCGAGGCGATAAATTTAGTAATTTCCTTTTATCTTGGAAGCTTACTTTTTCCAATCCGTTTTTCGTAAAAGCATTCTTGTGTATCCCATATATTTAATTGTCAGCTAAAATTAATTCATAAATTGAATGTGAGTTTTTGTAAATCAATATAGTTATTTCCGCCAATATCTTGATAGAACGATTAAATGATATGATATTCATAGTGATGAGTTGAAGCTATTGGGCCTGGTGATAGTGAATTATATTTTCGCTCATAAGTTGATAAATTTTTTTAAGTGTGGGGTTATCTTTCAATTGTTCAAGATGTTTATTCATGACGGTTTTGTCGTTTCGTATGGCCGGACCTGTTTGTGCTTTTTGCGGCGGCATGGTTAAAATCTTTCGGGTGGTTTCCTGTATGAGCGGCGTTAAGAAATCGAAAGAGAGACCGTTGTTGGCTAAAAGGTCGGCCGACAGAGTATAAAGGTGATTCACGAAATTGCATGAAAAGACTGCAGCGATATGGAGGATGCCCCGGGTTCCGGAATCAGCTTCACTGACTATTGGTGAAACGGTGCGGGCAAGTTTTAATAGTTTCTGAGTAGTGACGTTGTCGCTTCCTTCAATTAACAATGGAAGGCTGTTGTAATCAATTTTTCTTTCTTTACTCAGAGTCTGAAAAGGATAAAACACACCGTGATGAGGGAATCGGGACAAAACATCCATGCTGATGCTTCCTGCTGTATGAGTAACAATACCATTAAATGGGGGTAGAGCAGAGACAATTTCTTTGATGGCATCATCAACAACGGCAATGAGCCATAGGTCGGCACCGGTGTCGGCTTGTTGAGGGTGTTCAATGGCTTTGGTCTCATTAAATTGTGAAGCCAAAGCTCGGGCATGTTGGTAGTTACGGGAATAGATTTGTCGGATGCTTATTCCATTGCTCGAGAAGGCTTTGGCCAAATGTGTGGCTACATTTCCACTTCCGAAAATAACCACTGAAGAGATAGGGATGGATATGTCTGTCATTCTATAACTTTTTTATTGTATTTGGGGATGTGACATATAGAAAATTGACCATATGACTTTGTAAGCACGAAAATAAGCAGAAACAATGGGAAGAAAAAGCAAAGCCTTTGGTTAGTTATATGTGAAGTTCATAGTTCGAGAGCTGAATTTTTCACGAAACCTGTTTCACAAAAATAGGGTGAAAAAGATTTGGGTGAGGTAGTGAAGAAATTTCATTAAATTGTTAATCACAAAAAAAAGGCTGCCTTTTTGGACAGCCTTTTTAAGATGTCAATTGGGTTCTTTTACCTTCTTAATACAGGTCATCGTCATCGTCGTAGAAGTCATCGAATCCGCTGTATTCTCTGTCGTTTAGCACAAATTCATCAAAATCTTCCAGCTCGTCATAGATGGAAGGTTTTCTGTCTCTCTTAGTTTTTTTTGCCTTGATTCCTGATTTTTTGGGTTTTTCGAGAGCATCGAAATCTTCCTTGTGCTTTTTAGGCAGCTTTTTGGATTTCATGATTTTAATCGATTGTTAATTTGATTAGAAAAATTAGTAATACAATTTTAATTTAAAAATTAAAGAACGTCTGAAAAAGACAAAATGCTAAGAGCATTACAATATCTTTTTCAAAAACCAAAATAGTGATTTTTGATATGTCAATACAAATAGAACAAAAAAAAGAGAGATAAAATGAATTTTTTTAAATGTATTGCAATGTGTTGTATATTTGATTGTTAAGGGTATGTCTGGGAAATAGTTAATGGCATAGTGAACAAAAAAGGCAAAAAATTGACATCTCTAAATAACAATGTTTAGTCATCCATTTTTCTAACGACCACTTGTGCGGTAGAAAAATCGGTCACTATTACCGGTTCATCTTTGTCGATAAATTCACCGGAAGATCTGGCGTCATAAATTTTCCCGTCAATTTCCACGCGTCCGGAGGGTCGAAGGACAGTTACGGCTTTTCCTTCTTTCCCGGTAAGATTGTTTATTTCGGTATCGACGCTTACATAACCTTGATTTGTTGGTTGAGAGGTTTGCAGAGCCAGCTTGGCAAAGGGACCTTTAGTTTTGCTGAAAATTTTTTGGCTAAGCCAGAGTGAGAGAATAAAGCCGCCAAAAATTCCGCTAAACACAGTCACTATTGCTTTGAGGAAAGCACCTGTATCAACGGGTGAGAAGTCAAAATCGGTATTGTTGACCAAACTGAGAATTAGGCCGGTTAAGGTCAATATTATCCCTGAAATACCTGTTATCCCAAATCCGGGTATGGCAAAAATTTCTATTGCTATTAGGGCTAGGCCTATTATGAAAATTAATATTTCCCAGTTGGCAGCCAGACCGTCAATATATAGTGGTGCAAAATAAAGGATAGCTGCCAGCACAGCCAGTGCCAGTGGAAAACCAACACCCGGCGATTGCAATTCAAAATATAAACCTCCGATTATGAGCAGAACCAATAGGCTTTGAAGTACAGGACTGGTGAGGAACCCTTTGATGCTGTCGTAAAAGGAGGGCTGGTAAGTTTTAAGTTCGTACGGCTCTAATTTTAATAATTTGATGACCTCCCCAATAGAATTGGCTGTACCTTCACAAAAGCCATGCTCTATAGCTTCGAGTGCAGTGAAAGTAAGTACTTTGCCCGAGTCTATAACACCGGGGACAGACACTCTGTCATCCACCATGGCTTCGGCAATACGGGGGTCTCTTTTCCATTTTATTATGGTATCTGTGGCCGTAATGATGGTGTCTTTACCATGTGCTTCGGCGGTGGCACGGATGGTAGAGCGCATATACGACTGGTATTTGTCGGGCATCTCTTCGCCGGTTTGGTTAACTACCGTTGCAGCACCAATGTTGCCGCCGGGTCTCATATAAATGCTGTCGCAGGCAATGGAGATAAGGGCACCGGCACTGGCGGCATTGTTATCAATAAACACATGTACCGGTATGGTGCTGTTGAGAATTTTGGTGCGAATTGAATCGGCAAAAATGACATGACCGCCGTAGGTGTTTAAATGTATTAAAATGGCATCGGCATTTAATTTTTCGGCTTCCTCAAACGCCTTTTGTGTATGTATCCAGCTGGTACTGTTGATATTGCTGAAAATACGAAGCAGATAAACCAGATTGGTTTTCTCACTTTCTTCTTCAGCTTCCGTCCCTCTTACCGAAGGAAGCATCATCACTGCCAGCAATAGTATTAAAAGTTTCTTCATAATTGTTTAATCGATAATTCGTTTGACTAGTAAGGGTTATAATTTATGAATTAATCATCAAAAGTGAAACTAATGTATTAAAACAGATTAATGAATCCATTAGTCTCATCAAAAATAAAATAGTATTTGGTATGATTAATCCCTGATGGTTATCAAATATAGTTTTTTCGTCTAAAATAAAAATGGCTATTGCTCTTCAAAATTTATAATGGTAAGGAATATATGGTTTTATTTTGTGATGACAAATTTTAAGTTGTTGATGTATTAGGTATTACGACTAATGATTGAACGATGTCATTAACCAATATTATTTTTATCATTGCAAAGAGGAATATGGTTACATTTTTTCATATTTAAATTACAACATTATTTTTGTACAAAAACATGAAGTGGGAAAGGATAGGCCACTCAGAGGCTATTAGGTCGTGTGGCTGTTAGATAATGAGATTGTGGGGATTGAGTGGATTGGTGAGATTGATTTGCTAGTTTACGGATATTAAAAAATTATCATTAAAAAATATTTCTTATTTCTAAAAATCTAAACATTTGGTATTTGATGTGCTAAAAAAACTAATGACTATTCACTAACCACTAATGGCTAGTCATAGAAACCAATAAATCAGGGATTTAAATGATTTTTATGCGAATGAAACGAGCATGGCGGCTTTTGCCACAAAAGAGCATGTATAAAAAGCCCGAGGCAGAAGTGCACAGGCAGAAGGCAGAAGAAGTGATTAGTCAATAGTCAATAGTCATTAGTGAACAGTCATTAGTGCTAATGGACTAGTGACTAACGACTAACCACTATTGACTACTTTTAAAAAAACAATATATCAATGAAGTAAGTAAAATTTATACGGATGAAGAATAAGAAAAAAAGTTTTTTTGACCGATTTTTGAACCTGTTGGAAAGGGGAGGCAATGCCTTACCCCATCCGGCCACTCTCTTTGGGCTTTTTGCTGTAATAGTTTTAATATTTTCTGCAATTGGCTCTGCTTTAGGGTGGTCTGTACAACATCCGGGGACCGGTGAAACCATAAACGTTGTTAATCTGCTGAGCAAAGAAGGGCTGGAAATGATATTGGACGGAATGGTGGAAAACTATACCGGTTTTGCACCGTTGGGGATAGTAATGGTTGCTATGTTGGGGATAGGCATTGCCGAGTCGAGTGGATTAATTTCAGCTTTTATTCGGTTGCTGGTGTTGTCTTCGCCTAAGCGGTTATTAACTTTTGTTCTGGTCTTCTCAGGAATACTATCCAATTTTGCCAGTGATATAGGTTATGTATTGCTAATTCCTTTGGGCGGAATAATTTTTCAGTCGGTGGGGCGGCATCCCATAGTTGGTATGGCTGCTGCTTTTGCCGGGGTGTCAGGAGGTTTTAGTGCTAACCTTATATTGGGGACGGTAGACCCTTTATTGGCAGGTCTTTCGCAAGAAGCGGCACATATCATCGACCCTTCCTACGAAGTTAATCCTACTGCCAACTATTATTTTATGATTGTCTCTACGTTTTTGATTGCCGGTTTAGGCACCTGGGTTACCGAACGTATTGTAGCACCCCGCTTCGGTAACTATACCGGTCCGGCAATGGATGAAAAACTGGAGCATTTGTCACCCATTGAGAAAAAAGGTCTGCGTTGGAGTTTGGTTGTGCTGGCCTTTTGGGTGATACTTATCTTAGTTGGGTTGATACCCGAAAATGGTGTTTTGCGTGGAAGGGACGGCGGAATTCTCACATCCCCTGTTATTCGGGGAATTATCGCCTTTTTGTTTTTGATGGCCGGAACCATGGGAATTGTCTATGGCGCAGTGTTGGGCAAATTTCGTAACGATTCGGATGTAGCCAAAAGCATGGCTCAAAGTATGCAAACCCTGACAACCTATTTAGTGTTGGTGTTTTTTGCTGCTCAGTTTGTTGCCTATTTTAAATGGAGCAACCTGGGTATCATTATCGCGGTTGAGGGTGCCGATGCCCTGATGTCTGCCAACCTGGGTTTGATACCACTTATGTTGCTTTTCGTTTTATTATCTGCGTCCATAAATATGCTTATGGGTAGTGCCTCGGCTAAGTGGGCCATTATGGCGCCGGTGTTTGTACCGATGTTTATGCTGATGGGGTATTCCCCCGAATTGTCTCAAGCCGTTTATCGGATAGGGGATTCCGTTACCAACCTTATTTCACCCATGATGAGCTTTTTCGCCTTGATTATTGCCTATTTTAATAAATACGACAAAGATGCCGGCTTGGGAACCGTCATTGCAACCATGATACCCTATACCATTGTTTTTCTAATTGGTTGGAGTTTGTTGTTGGTTATTTGGTTATTATTGGACATCCCGTTAGGTCCCGGTGCCGGATTGGAATATGTGTTGCCCAATTAGCTGTCGGGAACCTCTTCGAATGGAAAACGGTCATGAATGGTTTGACCATTTAACCAATCGGTAGTTTTTTGGGGTGATTCCAGTAGTTTCAGCAAAATATGTTCGATTCTGTGCTCATCAACGCTGAGCTCTTCCTGACGCAAGGCTGTAGCGAAACCTTCGTTGAGCTGACGGCCCGCTTTTAGCGGAAAGTCAAAAACGGCGGGAAGGGCTCCCGGCTCCCCGTTATATTTGGCCATACAACTTTCTTTGCTGGAGGATAGATATATGCGGCAAGCGGTTGGTCTGACAGGGTAAACCATGCATCGTCCCTTATGAAGTAGCGGGCAGGGATGGTTGGCCCGGTGTATCTCTGAAGGGCTTAGTTTACTTAATTGCCTTTCTTTTTCGCGTGCCTTTTCTTTTATTTCTTCAACTTTTTCTTGTGAATAAACTTTTTTTAAATAGTCCACTAATACAATCATTTCATGTGTTGCGGCAAATACCGCCTGATGACAGCACCAGTGACAGCCTATACGACAATGCACCGGCTTTTTCTCATTTTGACATCGTTGTGAAAAAGCATCTGTTAGTAAATCGATGTTGTAATATAACTTTCTAAGACCAACTTTTAGATTGGATAAATCTTTTTTTACGGGGTGGGCTTGCCCTAATTGAAGTCCATCGGCATAAAAAATGGGTTCAAAGTTTTTGGCTTCCGAAGTTTTCATGATTCCTGATTAATTAAGAAAAAGTGGTGGTTAACAATTATTATTCTTAATTGATAATCACGAATTAGCTACCAACTTAAAATAAGGGTAAGGCATGATTTGCCTAAATATAAATATATTATGAGAAGGAGCAATTATGTCGGTACAAAAAATTGTATAAAAATGGGCCTCATGGGGTTGGTTGGTTACAACAATGTAAAAAGATATAGGCAGAAGTGCACAGGCAGAAGGTAGATGAGGCATTATTCAACCATTTTTTACCTCTAAATTAAAAAGTTTGCAAAAAACATTGAATTCTTATATTTTTGCTTATAAGTTAATCCCAAATAAGATTAATAACTAAACATGTATTTTGCAACTAATTTGAAATTACTGCGAAAGCGGAAGAAGCTGACGCAGCAGGATTTGGCCGAAGCCCTGGGTATTAAACGACCTACACTGAACAATTACGAAAATAAAGTTTCCGGTCCTCCGCTGGAGGTGTTGACCAAAATATCCGACTTCTTTGGTCTTTCTATGGATACTCTGGTAAGGGTTGATTTATCTAAACTTACCGACTTTCAATTAAAAGAGTTGGAGGCCGGGAATGACGTTTATGTTCGAGGCTCACGTTTGAGGGTTTTAACCTCTACTGTGGGAACCGATAATGAGGAAAATATTGAATTGGTTCCGGAAAAAGCCAAGGCGGGTTATCTCACCGGCTTTGCTGACCCTGAATATATTCGTTCTCTGCCTGTTTTCCGGTTACCCTTTTTGGACCGTGAGAAAAAATACCGAACCTTCCAAATCAGTGGTGACTCTATGCTTCCTATTCCTGAAGGTGCCTGGGTGACTGGCGAATTCGTTCTTGACTGGTACACCATAAAATCGGGCGAAGCATGTATTATTGTTACCAGGGATGAAGGAATTTCTTTTAAGATTGTGGAAAACAATATTTCTGTGGATGGAACGCTGAAATGTATCAGCTTAAATCCTCTTTATAAACCATACAATCTTTCTGTTGAGGAGGTTCGGGAGATTTGGCGTTTCGTACATTATATCAGTCCGGAACTACCTGCCGGCAAAGTGGAGATGGAACATTTGGTGCGTTCCATTAATGTTATTCAAAAGGATGTGGGTGAATTAAAGAATCATCTTTTAGGCGAAAATGAAAAATAAACCTTTTTGGCTATCTTTGCGTTTCTCTCGAAAATGCATCAATTGGAAAATAGCGACAATACAAACAATATTAGGGAATGGTTAACCGCCCTGCTGAATAATGACCGACCTTTTGTGGTTTATCGCCTGCCGGATGAGTCAGTGGTTCGAGGATTTGACGTGGGTGAAGTAGAACGTATAGACCTTACACGTTTCACTCCCAATACATATAGCGAGGCTTTTTTGGTGGCACCGTTTCATTTGAGCAATGGTGCTTTTATTCTAAGGCCGATAGGAAACATAAAGAGCATTTCGCTTTCCGGGAAAAAGGTTGACCTTGCCGAGAGTGAAGGTTCTCTTTTAGAAATGGTGGGCGCAAGAAAAGCTTATTCACAATCATTTACCATAGCCCACCAGGCACTGAAAAGCGGTGAGGCAGATAAAGTCGTTCTGGCCCGACAGATGGAGGTGCCCAAAGTGTCGGCAGACATGCTTCCGCATGTATTTGAAACTTTGTGTCAACTATATCCCAAAGCCTTCGTTTATTTTTTTGTGCATCCCTTATTGGGCCGCTGGATGGGGGCCAGTCCCGAAATCTTCCTGCATAAAGATGATTACAATTTTAATACTGTGGCTTTGGCGGCTACCCGTTCGGGTGAACGCTGTGATGATGACTGGAATTCAAAAGAATTGGAAGAACAAGGTTTTGTGGCTCAGTTTATCGAGGAAAAACTGAAAGATTTTGGTGTTTCACAATTTACCAAAGATGGTCCGAGGCCCATATCCGCCGGACAGGTGGTACATCTGAGAACACATTATCATTTTCGGTCTCAACATATTTCAAATAATGTTGGTCCGTTTCTGGAGGTACTGCATCCTACCCCGGCCGTTGGCGGCTATCCTAAAGAGGCGGCATTAGAGGTGATTGGACGTGCCGAGACTTTTGACCGTGCGTTTTATAGTGGCTTTTTGGGACCGGTACAACACTCTGCCTTTCAGTTTTTTGTTAACATACGGTGCATGGAACTGGTGAACGGGAAAGCGGTGTTGTATCTCGGTGGCGGTCTTACCCGTGAATCGGGTGAAGAATCCGAATGGGAAGAAACCCGGTTAAAAGCACAAACGCTTTGGTCGGTAATCAATTCCGTAAAACAAAACATTAGAAATGAGTTGTACAACCTCCGATAAATCTATTGTATCATATATCATAAGTCATTGTTATGAGCAGGGTGTAAAGTATGTGGTAATTTCGCCCGGTTCACGCAATGCACCACTAATTTTATCGTTTCCTGCCAGTGGTAAATTTCATTGTCTCACCATTGTGGATGAGCGTTCGGCGGCGTACTTTGCCTTAGGGCTTGCCCGCAAAACCAATACGCCGGTGGCATTAATATGTACCAGTGGTACTGCCGTGCTCAATTATGGACCTGCTTTAGCCGAGGCTTATTATCAACAAGTACCGCTAATAGCCATTACTGCCGACCGACCACCGGAACTTATTGACCAGGCCGATGGGCAAACCATCCGGCAGAATAATATCTTTAATAATTTTATTCGTTATCAGTGTCAATTGCCCGTTGGCAAACTGTCGCCTGCCGAAGTGCAACTAACCAACCGTTTGTTGAATGAAGCTTTTCGACATGCACTGGGCCCGGTGTCAGGACCGGTACATATCAATGTTCCGTTTAGGGAACCTTTGTATGATACTGTAAAAACGGAAAGTACTGTTTCGCCACGTGTTATGCCGGTCCGAAACGATAATCCTGTCGACTATAGCCTGGTGGAGGAGCTAAACTCTGAAATATCTCAATATCAAAAAATATTGTTTTTGGTGGGTGCCACACGTGGTGAATCACTTTTGAATGAGGTGGTTGCTTTGCTGGCAGAGAAAGGTGTTGTGGTGGTAACAGAAACATTATCCAACCTGAGTGGTGAGAAAGTTTTTGAGAATACCGACCGACTTTTGGAATACTTTTCTTCCAATGTCGGAACTTTTTGTCCTGACCTATTGATTACCCTGGATGTACCGGTATTATCTAAAAGAATTAAACAGTTAATACGTTCTTGTCATCCGGGCGCACATTGGCATTTTTCCAATCAGGATATTATTGTTGATACTTACCAATGTCTTACCCGACAGATACGGGGTGATGCTTTGCCTACGCTTAAGGCTGTATCGGAAAAATTGAAACCTTTTCCTTTCGGTTATATGAATTTTTGGGAGAAGGCCCGACTTGTTACTACTGAAAAACACCGAGAATTTTGTGCGCAAGTTGGTTGGAGCGATTTTAAGGTTTTCGAGATGCTATCGCAAAGCATTCCGGATGGAGTGGAAATTCATCTGGGCAATAGTACGCCGGTGCGATATGCTCAACTTTTTGAATGGAAGCAAAAACATATTTTTGAGGGCAACAGGGGTACCAGCGGAATTGACGGGTGTGTCAGTACTGCTGCCGGTGCCGCTTTTGCCGGCGACCGTCCCGTAACGCTTATTGTTGGTGATTTGTCATTTTTGTATGATTCCAATGGTTTGTGGCATCGATATCTTCCGGCTACCTTTAGAGTTATTGTTATCAATAACGGTGGGGGAGGTATTTTCAGATATATTCCCGGTCCGTCCGAAACAAAAGAATTGGAGCCTTTTTTTGAAGCTAAAGGCGATTACAGATGCAAAGGCATTGCCGAAACCTTTGGTTTACTATATTTCACTGCTACCAATGCAGATGAACTAATGAATGTTTTATCCGATTTTTGGGAAGATAAAGGTGCACCAGCTTTGCTTGAAATCTTTACACCCGGACCACGCAACGGAGAAATATTGAGGGGTTATTTTAACTATTTAAGAAGTGATTGATGAATGCGAAAGCGCGGATGGATTAATTTTTTCTGTAAATATATCGCATAAAATTCACGATTTTTGCTTAACCCAAAAGTCTTACATCTAAGAATCTTGTATCTAACAATCTAAAAATATATAATATGTCCTGGACTACCATAAAAGAATATGAAGACATCAAATTTGAATTTTGTGAAGGCGTCGCAAAAGTAACCATTAACCGCCCGCGTGTATACAATGCTTTTCGTCCCAAAACAGTAAAGGAGATGATTGAAGCTTTTGATATCTGCCGCGAGCGTCAGGATATTGGTGTGGTTATTCTCACGGGCGAAGGAGATAAAGCTTTCTGTTCCGGTGGCGACCAGAATGTTAAAGGTTACGGCGGATATGTGGACGAAGATGGGGTTCCCCGTCTGAATGTTCTTGACCTGCACAAACGTATTCGTTCGTTACCCAAACCGGTTGTGGCTATGGTTAACGGTTACGCTATCGGCGGGGGCCATGTGTTGCACGTTGTTTGTGACCTGACCATTGCCAGTGAAAAGGCTATTTTCGGACAAACCGGCCCCAAGGTGGGTAGCTTTGATGCAGGGTTCGGTTCCTCTTATTTGGCTCGACATGTGGGACAAAAAAAGGCTCGCGAAATATGGTTCTTGTGTAAACAGTATTCAGCAGAAGAAGCCGAGAAAATGGGTCTTGTCAATAAGGTGGTTCCCCACGATAAGCTTGAAGAAGAAACCATGGAATGGTGCAGAATAATGTTACAACGCAGTCCCATGGCTTTACGGATGATTAAGCGTGGCCTCAATGCCGAACTGGACGGTCAGGCCGGTATTATGGAGATGGCTGGTGACGCTACCCTGATGTTCTATCTTATGGAAGAAGCTCAGGAAGGACGTAAAGCGTTCCTCGAAAAACGGGACCCCGACTTCAAGCAGTTCCCTAAATTTCCTTGATGATTGATTCTTCTGACGATACTTAAAAGGCCGGTGAACTGTGAATTTACTTTGGAGATGCATTTTCACCGGCCTCTTTTGTAGAATCAATTTATGGCTATTGACCCATTGAGTCGCCTGCCTGCAGTTGACTGTGTCGAAATCATGCGTACATCCAATGATTCTGAATATTATTTGCAGGTCGAAAGCCTCGATGTTAATACAGAGTCATTATTTTTTTGAGCAGTTGTTTTACCTCTTCCACGTTTTGGAGCGAATAGGAGGCATGGGTGGGATTTCCGTTATGGCTGACCATAATGCCGATACCGTCACCGTTTTTTTCCAAAGCCTCGAAAGCATCTTCATCGGTATCGTCGTCACCAATATAGATGGGGATTACCGATGTATTTTCTTTCAGTCCCAGTTTTTCCAATATCCATAATACCGCTTTCCCTTTGTGCCAGTCAATATTGGGTTTTACTTCCACAATTTTCTTGCCCGTCCCTTTTTTAAAGGCAGGATGTTTTTTTAATACATCCTCAAAGTCCAACAGAATATTTTCAATGTCACCTTCTTTGGCATTCCTGTAATGGAGGCCTACGGCATACCGTTTTCGGTCGACCTGCGTTCCGGGGTACTTTTTCTGAATCTCTATCAGTTCTTTTTCTATTCTGTCGAGTTGGGGTAGGAGGGCGATTCCTTTTTCATGTTCCAGATTTAGTCCTTCGGGACCGGATATCTGAAATCCGTGACTTCCGGAATAGATGAGATGCTCGAGTTCCACCAGCTTTTTGATGTCAGCCAGGTCCCGGCCGGTAACGATGGCTACGGTAAATTTTTGAGAGAGTTGATTTAGCAGCTCTTTCATTTCCTGACTTAACAATGCCAGTTCCGGCTTGCTCACGATGGGTGTCAAGGTGCCGTCATAGTCGAAAAAAAAGACCGGTTTTTTTTGTGCGGTTATTGAAAAAAAGTCTGAATCTTCTGAGAATATGGGTTTTGGATTCTTTGTTGTCATTCTTATTATTTTGTTTATTATCAATAGCTTCAGGTTCCTGGTATCTAACTTTTGGTTCAGATAATCAGAAGTTAGAAAGGAAATTTAGGGAAATATGTTGAAATAAATAGAAATACGTAGTTTTAGGATGACTGGTTTCTTTTCCTCATATATGGTCTTATTACGGTTCCTTCCGACTTAATTGGAAGCGAAAAACAGAGGTCCGTAATCCGATTAATCCATACAAACAACCTATTTCTATTTATCCATTTTATTTATACTTCTTTCTAACATTTAGCTTCTGGCTTCCAGCCTCTGGCGTCTGGTTTACGTCCTCTGCGGGCCGGTGCACCCCCTTCAGGGGGTTGGGGGGTGAGGGAGGGTATTTGCCTCTGGGTTACCGTTCTACCGCCCCTCCGGGGCTCAGGTTGAATATGGTTGCACATTTGCTACAAAGCTGCCGCCCCTTCGGGGCTGGCAATAAAGGCCGATAGGTTGTTAGGCCATTAGGCTGTTAGGTCGGTAGGCAATAGAATGTTAGGCTGATTTTGAATTACAATTTATATCCATCTTATTTCTACCTAAATCTATTTGTATCTACATTATTTCTATTTATATCCACATATATATTTTTTCTGGCCTCTGGCTTCTAGCTTCTGTCTTCTGGCCTCTGACCTCTAATCAGCCTCCTGACCTGATAACCTAATTGCCTGTTCAGCCTTTATTTCTTTTCTGCCGGGCTAAAGAATAAATGGTCTTCCTGGTCGTTGTAAATAACCTCTATGGCAGATGGTATAATTTCAATTTCAATTTGGCTCACTTCACCCAATGGTTCACCGTCAATCTGAAGGTCCTGAGGAGGATTAAGAATTATTTGTGCGCGTTTGTATGATTTGATTTTAACATGTCTTAGTTTATGAATATTTCCCGTAAAGAAAGCGAAAAACATACTAAATATATAATACCATGGGTAAGGTTTTATAATCACAATTTCAAATTTACCGTCATCCATTCGTCCTTTGGGATTTATAATGGCACCGGTTCCATAAAAATGGGTGTTAAGCATAACCACCATGACGGCTCTGTACATTCGGGTTCGTTTTTTTACCTTAATGGTACATCGAAAGGGTGCCGGCGCCTTCAGCTCTTTGAAAAACTGTTTGGCATAACCGTAAAAACCTCGGATTTTTTCCTCGTCAAAACGTTTTATGATTCTGGCGTTTAGTCCTATGTCACTTAAATGAACCGCCAGGTGCTGATTATTAATCTTTAACAGGTCAATAGGTTTGGATACGTTTCGGGCAATGATATTCATTGCATTTTCCAGGCTGGTGGGAATGTTAAGTTCAAAAGCCATTCCATTGGCCGAACCGGTAGGTATGATGCCCAGTTTTATGTCGGTTCTTCCGTTCAACACCTGGGCGGCTAAATTAACCGTTCCATCACCACCCACCGCAACCAGTATTTCGGGATGGCATTCATCCAGGGCTTTCTCAATTTGTTGGCAATCGTTTTCGCCCGTGGTGGCTATAAAGAAAGGTTGCATATCCTTTTTTTTGCAGAGGCGAACTATCTGTTCCCGAATATCCGTTTTGGTATTACTGCCCGAAACAGGATTGATAACAAATAATACCTTTCTTCTTTGTTTGGCCTGCATAATTTTTGAATTATCTTCTGTCCCGGAATGATTATATTTGAATATAATATCGATATAACTTTCTTAAAGATAGTAAAAAAAACAAGTTTGGAAATGCTTTTTAATACCAAAACCTTTATAAAAAGGTTACGCAAGCCAGGAACACCTTTTCATCAGATACGGTTACGCATAAAAAAACGATTGGGGTGGTTGGGCATTCCGGTCATAGAACCTTTTACGGGTTTTAGCAATGGCCGGGAGGTTTTTATTGTCGGTAACGTGATGGAGGATAAAGGCCTCGAAAAGCCCGAGGCCGGCCATAAACCCCGGGCCAATATGTTGGCCATGTTTAAACGATATGTAAGTGACGAAATTGGTGGAGTAAGGATTAAAATAAAGTTCAGAGACCTGATGGATGTGGTAGAATCCAATGACCTGGGGCTGTTTCACTGCCGGCTTAAGTTGGAGCATCCTCTGCCGGATGGCGTTTATTTCGAAAAAGCCTCTTTTGAACTGTTAGACAAAGTAGTAGAAACTCAAAGCTCTATAATTGCCGAGGGACGCGTGATGGTAGTATCGGGCAATCATTCGTACGGCGTTATTTCTGATATAGATGATACGGTTATGGTGTCTCATTCCACCCAAATACTAAAGAAATTGAGGCTGATGTTGTTTAAGAATGCCCGCACCCGCATACCTTTTGAAGGGGTTTCTGCCTTTTATAGGGCATTATATAAGGGTAAAGGGGAGGAACATTTTCCAAACCCCATGTTTTATGTCTCGTCCAGTGAATGGAACATTTATGATTTGCTGACCGACTTTATGGAATATCGTTCCATACCTTCAGGACCTTTGCTTTTGAGAGAGAGAAAGCATAATATTTTTAAATTCTGGAAGTGGAGTAGAGGCAACCACGACCATAAGTTGGAAAAAATACGTTTTCTGTTTTCTTTCTTTCCCCGGCTCGATTTCATATTAATTGGCGATAGCGGACAACAAGACCCGGATATTTATTGGCGGATTATTAACGAATTCCCCAATCGTGTTAAAGCCGTTTATATCCGTTGTGTTGGAAAGACCGGAAATATTTCCTCTACGCGTCGGACCGCCCTTGCCATGAAAGAAAAAAACGTACCGGTTCTGTTAATAGACAATACCGAAGAAGCGGTGCGCCATGCCATAAGTAGTGGTTTTATTGATGAAGCTTCAATCCCGGTTATTAGCCGACAACTTCGTAAAGACCATCAAACTTCCGGGTTATTTTCACCTGAATAGAGAAATTAAGCAGGTAAGAGGTATGTCATTGAAATAGACGGATATAAGCAGAAATAAGGTAGAATCACATGGAAGTTTTTAATGTATCTGACTTCTTTATCTATCCGCCAACCACTTATTACTAACCACTAATAACTGACCACTAACCACTAATCCACTAATTTCTATAAATAAACCACATCCCAGAAGTCGGCCAACCATATGAAGAGATAAGAAATTACAAAAGCAATAATTGGTGCTATAACCCACATGATAAAAAACTTATTGACTTCGGTCTTCCGGAAAATATTTTTAAATCCCAGTTTGGCAACCCCTATACCTATTATTGAAGCAACATTCAATTGCACCAGTGAGGTGGGAATACCTTTCAGTACCGATGCCAGGAGCAATAGTGTGGCAGAGATAAAGGCGATAATTACGGCTTCAATACGACCAAATAAAACTATCTCTTTCCCTGTATTTTGTAATATCTTCTTGCCAAAGATGGAACTGCCTATCCCAAAGCTGGGGGCAACTATCAGGGTGGCCAAAATGAGCACATGCAGAAAATGGGTGCTGGTGACATTTAACTCGTTACACGACATTGCCGCTATGGGCCCTGCTGCATTGGCTACGTTATTGGTGCCTATCGAAAAGGCCACATACATCGACATCAATATGATTAATCCTTTCAGCAGGTAATTTTCATTGAGTTGTTTGGATATGGTATATCCCTTTTTCCGGATGGGTTTATAGATGTATTTCCCAATAAAAAGAGAGAGGAAAAAGGCTATCACAGGCATGATAAACCATGTGGGGACAATCTCGAGAAGTAGTTTGCGGGTATTAATGGCATCGAAATAGATGGCAGGAGCTACTACCGCCATGACGGTTGCCTGACTGGTGGATTGTGGTATGCCGAAAAGGTTGGCAATGAGCAGTGCCAACGCCACCGAGCCCAGGATGACCGATACTACCGTAAAGGTCATGTACTGTTCATCCAATAAACCTTTCCCTACTGTCTTCGCCGTTTCCTTACCACCTATGATGGCACCCAGAAAAACCATAATGCCAAAGAGTCCCGGCACCGCTGCCTTTTTGATGATGTTGGCACCATAGGCCGCAGAAAAGGCCGGGGCCGTGCCACTGCCACCCATATTGATGGCTAAAAAGAGGGCTATAACAAACGGTATTAAAAATGGAATTAACATATTGTATGCTTTTTATAAATCAAATGCAATATTGGCCGAAAAATGATTTCCTGATAGAGAGCATTGGATTTCGACCAACCGCATAGAGCCGGAATGCATGTTTTAAGATTATGGAAGCAAAGATGAGAGATTGTACCGTTTTGTGAAAGCGTATTTTAACCTATTTTGTGGATACGTTTTTTTACGTATTTGTGGGAAGAATTTTTGAAAGAAGTGCGCAGTATGGCTAAACTTCAAAGATTTTGTTTTTAATGGCATAAACTACCATTTGTGCCGTATTGGCCGATTGGGTTTTAAACAGGATGTTTTCCCGGTGTTTATCTACCGTTCGTTTACTGAGGTTCAGCGTATCGGCAATTTCCTGATTGGAAAGACCTTTGCAGATAAGGTAAAGCACTTCGATTTCGCGGGCTGTGAGGTCGCTGTTTTTAGTACCGTTGTTTTTGTGGTTCAGGCTACGAATAATGCCATTCAGTATTTCGGGCGAAAAATAGTTGTTGCCATTGGCTACTTCAGTGATGGCTTTTTGAACATCCTCGAATTTGGAATTTTTAAGCAGAAAGCCTTTGGCCCCGGCATCAATCATCCGGGTGTAGTAGTTTTCGTCGCCGTACATCGAGAGGGCTATTACCTTACCTTCCGGAGCCCCTGAAAGATATTTCCGGGTGGTTTGAATGCCGTTCATCCCCGGCATTTCAATATCCATCAGAACTATGTCTGGTCCGAAGGTTTGTGCATTTTTCAGAAATTCTTCCCCATTATCGGCTTCTGCTATTTCCTCAATCAATTCTACTTCCGCCAGCAGAAATTTAAGTCCTTCTCTAAATAACCGATGGTCGTCAACTATGTAGATTCTCATTCGTATAAATTTACTTATTTCTTTGAACTAACTGTAGGTTCTTAAAAATAGTTGTAAGTCATTGGTCGTTAGTCATCAGTTTTTAGTTACTAGTAATTGGTTTATAGTTCACCTCGTTGCTGTGATTTGCATTCCACAACGCAATATTTCCAGGATTTGTAATTCTGCTTCGAATCGCCTATAAGCCTAAATCACACCTTTCAATCCCCTCAATCCCCTCAATCTCACCAATCCCCTCAATCTCATCAATCTAATACGGAATATTAATTTTCAAAAAGAAACCTTCATTTATTTTTGAATGCAAGTCCACTTTCCCGTCTATCGATTTAATGCGGGAATATATGTTGGCAATACCTGTTCCGTTACGTTTTTGAGATGAAGTATCAAACCCCTTACCGTCGTCGGAATAATGTAATTCCAACTCTTTTGAGGAGGAAAAAATAGAGACCTCAATCTTTTTTGCCCGGGCATGTTTCAGGGTGTTGTTAATCAATTCTGTTAATATTCGGTAAAGAATGATTTCAATATTATAGGGGATATGGAGCGCGTCGGGGGTGGTGGATAGTTTAAACGATGGTTTTTCCGGCTGTGGAATGTTGTGGTAAAAGGTTTGAATGGCTTTTTTTAGGCCAAATTTTTCCAACAGGTGGGGACTCAGGTTGTTGGAAATCTCACGTACGGTGTCGATGGCGGTATCGATGGCTACCTCTGTCTTTTCAATAATGGTTTTGTTACGCGGGGAAGCCAGTGATTTGTCTATTGCCGAAAAGGCCATCTTTATAGAGGACAAAATCGGCCCTAGGCCGTCGTGCAACTCTCGCGAAAAGTGCCTGCGTTCTTTTTCTTCGGTTTCGATAATGGCTGATAACACTTTGGCTTCATTTTCTTTGCGCATCCGGTCTATTTTTGATTGTAGCTTAAATATTCTTCGGATGTAAAACGAAGCAATAAACATTAATAGTGAAATGAACACCGCCATCCAGCTATTGAAATGGTCGACGGCGGATAGCTCTTCATTATCAATAAATACGGCCAATTCGCTAATGCGTCGTACCGCCATCAGAAAAAAGGCAATGGATATGGTAATCCACGACACATTGAACTTGGTCCGGCGAATCAGAGTTAATGTATTGAAAAAGGCACCAAACTGAAGAATGACTGATGTGATGAGCGCTATTTGAATGATCATAGTATTGCCTCCTGGTATTGCAATATTATGGAAAAATATTTAAAAATAATATGAAGGTGAGTCTGAACGAAAATATTGATGAAAATGGAGACTGACCTACAAGTTTGCTTTTGAAAAAGGTATCGGTAGGTTATTCTTTGCAAATGTTTCTACCATTTTAACAGAAATATCCACCTTTTAAATGCCCTAAGTCCATTGAAAAATGGATATTTTTGGTGGTCAAAGTTGGTATAGTTGTTAATGAATCGTTAGGTTCATCCGTATGTAAGTAATATGTAGATATTTTAGTCTTTTGAATAAGTGGTGCCATTAGCTACAGTAAGACATGTATAAGATTTTTTGAAAATTCTTACCTCTTACTTCGATTTTATCTAGGGTTCATAACTTTATTTAATATTCATATGAAAACGAACAAATTCTGGGGTGCTTTTTTATGCTGGAGCACCATAATAATTGTGGGATTTATGACAGGGTGTAATTTTTCTGAGAAGAAAGATGGTGAAACCCTGATGTTGAATGAATCTGCTTATTATGAGACAGAAGGAGTCAATGTTCTGGTGTTTTCCAATTGGTATAATGGATATTTCAGTGATTCCAAGATGAGTGGCATTGAGGTTATTCATCATGGACAGCGAACGGTAACCAACGGAGATGTTCGGCTCAACCATACCCCTGAGCAGTGGGATCCAATTCCAAAGTTTATAAAGAAAGAGGTGGACAGTGTAAATAATATTGTTGATGCCTGGCTGGAATATCCTGAATTTAACTATAGAATACATACTCAACCGCAGGGTGATTTTTTGCTGATCAGCGTCCATTTGGATGAGCCTCTGCCTCGCGAGCTGGAAGGAAAGGCCGGATTTAATCTTGAGTTTCTTCCTGCCGCCTATTTCGAAAAGACTTATCTTATGGATGAAAAAACCGGTATTTTCCCACTCTATCCATCGGGACCAACATCCGTTGATAAGGCAGGAAATACCATTCCTATGCCTTTGGCTGTCGGACACCGAATTGTATTGGCGCCGGAGGATGATTTTCATAGAATAACCGTTGAGTCGGAGCAGGAATTGCTGCTTTTTGACGGTCGAAACAAAGCTCAGAACGGTTGGTTTGTGTTGCGGAGTTTGATTCCCGCAGGTAAGCAAGGTAAAGTTATTGAGTGGCGGCTTAAGGTATCGATTGTTGAGGGTTGGTTGCGTGAACCCGTAATCAGTTTTTCACAGGTAGGGTATCATCCATCGCAGAAAAAACAGGCCGTCATCGAATTGGATCGAAGAGATAAAGGTCTTTCCCGGGCTGCTCTGTTGAAAATTGATGAGCACGGAAATCGAAAGACTATTTTCGAAGGTCCGGTGAAAATGTGGGGGCAATACAAGCGGTATCAATACGGTATTTTTGATTTCTCGGATGTGTCAGAGCCCGGTCTCTATGTGGTAAAATATGGTGACCTGCAAAGCCGGGTAATTCGGGTAGATAAAGATGTTTATGAAGGAGTGTGGCATCCAACCCTTGATATTTATATGCCTGTGCAAATGGACCATGTGATGGTTAATGAAGCATATAGGGTTTGGCATGGGGCCTCACATTTGGATGATGCTCTGCAGGCACCTGTCAATCATGAGCATTTCGATCTTTATGCGCAAGGTCCGACCACCGACTCGCCCTATCGTCCCGGTGAGCATATTCCCGGATTGAATATTGGTGGATGGTATGATGCAGGAGATTATGATATCCGTACGCAATCGCAATATCATACGGTTTTGCGCCTGGTCCATGCCTGGGAGGATTTTGATCTATTCCGCGATGAGACCTTGGTGGATCAGGAAAATCGATTTGTGGATCTACATCATCCCGACGGGAAAAACGACATCCTTCAGCAGATTGAACATGGTGCCTTGGCCTTGATAGCGCAACATCGTGCTGTGGGACATGCCATTCCGGGAATAATCGTTCCTTATATATCTCAGTACACTCATTTGGGTGATGCATTAACCATGACCGATAATCTGATCTACGACCCTTCTCTCGACTCTTTGGAAATAAGATATCCTTATAGTGGTACCTTTGACGACAGGTGGGCTTTTACCAGTAAGTCAACACCTCTTAACTATGGTTCTGCCTCGGCGCTGGCTGCGGCATCCCGCGCCTTGAAAGAGATTAATCCCGAATTGGCAAAGGAATGTCTGGAAACAGCTATTAGGGTGTGGAATGACGAACAGGGTAAGGAACCTGATATTTTTTATGTTGGCAATACCACGGGCGGTCCTCTGCTACTGGAAGAAGTAAGAGCCACTTCAGAACTGCTGATCACAACCGGGGAGGAAAAATATGCAGGGAGAATAAGAGAGTTGTGGCCGGATATCAGTCAACAGTTTGGGTATTTAATTACCTCACTTTTTCCTGCTTTGCCTTATATGGATGAGGATTTTGTCAATCAGGTGAAGGAACGGGCTCGTCAATATGCCGAAACGGTTGACAGCCTTAAACATCTTAATCCTTTTGGAGTGCCTATTACCGAAGGGGGATGGGCAGGTAACGGAACTGTTATAGAAAATGGAATTGCCAACTATATGCTTTATCGGGCATTTCCCGATGTCATGGATAAAGAGTCTGTTTTCCGAGCTTTCAACTATATTTTGGGATGTCATCCCGGATCCAATATTTCGTTTGTTTCAGGTGTGGGGCTTCATTCCAAGAAAGTTGCCTATGGAATGAACAGGGCCGATTTTTCATTTATCGCCGGTGGGATTGTACCAGGGGTCTTGATGTTGAAACCTGACTATCCGGAAAATAAGGAAGACTGGCCATTCTTATGGGGCGAAAACGAATACGTGATTACGGTTGCCGGCTCATTTATTTATCTGGCTAATGCTATTCAATCCCTCGTGGAAGAACTATAGAAGAGCAGCTCTTTATAAACCTCAAAGTCGGTAGGGCTATAGAGTACAAACCGGATGATTTTAACTTTGTTCAAAGTGGGGGCTGCCTCTTTTAGGGTGTCAACTACTACTCGGGTGGCATCGCGCAGGGGATAGCCAAAGATACCGGTGGATATGGCAGGAAATGCAATGGAATGAATGTTATTTTTTTCGGCCAATCGCAGGGCATTACGATAACAATTGGCCAAAAGCTGTGCTTCCGGTTTGTCGTGACCGTATACAGGACCTAAACAATGTATTACATATGGGTTAGGAAGGTTGTGGCCACCCGTAATAACTGCTTCGCCGGGCTTTATGGGCGCCAGGGGGCGGCACTCTTCCTCAAGGCCGGGGCCGGCAGCACGATGTATGGCACCGGCCACGCCGCCACCCATTCTCAGTTGGGCATTGGCGGCATTTACAATGGCCATCATATCGGGTTGCGAGGCAATATTGCCCTGAACCAATTCTATGGTGATGTCTGATATGGTTGTTTCCATTTTTATTGAGATTATCTGATTGTTGGAATAAACCCTGACAGTTTGGTTGGATACTCAAAGATAACACTCAAAATGTTAACAGGGAAACAAAAAGCTATCATTTTGGCGGTTGTAGTTCTTTTAACCGGTCCAGAATTTTATACATTAATTGGTTGGTTGATTCAATATAGTGAGCATTTTTCAGCATCTCTTCCTTTTTTTGAATAAATGGTGCATCAATAAGCTCATCATCGGCATCGCGGAGCATTAAATTCAGGCTTTCATTGGTCACCTCAAGGTGAAACTGAAGGCCTAATACTCTGTCGCCAAAAACAAAAGCCTGATTTTTACAGACGGGTGAGGTGGCCAGGTGAAGTGCCCCTGCCGGTATCTCAAAGGTGTCGCCGTGCCACTGAAATATTTTGAAGGTGTTTTCAATATTCTTAAACAGAGGGTTTTGTTTTCCCTGGTCGGTGAGTGTCACGTCGAACCATCCAATTTCCGGTTCGGGGTTTTTGGTCACTTTGGCACCAAGAGTGGCAGCGATGAGTTGTGACCCCAGACATATACCAAGCACTGTTTTCCCCCGGTCGATGGCTTCTTTTATGGCTTTTTTCTCTTCTGCCAGCCACGGATAGTGTGTTTCATCATTCACACTCATGGGGCCGCCCATGATGATGAGCCAGTCATACGAATCGATGGAGGGTATTTTCCAATCTTCATAAAAACGCGTATAATTTAACGGAAAACCCTCTTTTTTTATCCAGTCTTTTATACACCCCATATCTTCGAAGGGGGCGTGTTGAAAACAATGTATTCTTATGTTCATGGGTGTTTGTTTTTTTAGGGGTTGGTCTCAAAAATATGAAAATTTATCCAATGCAGTGCATCGATTTAGGGTTGGATAATTTATGCCGTGAATATAAGTTGGCAAAGATTGCTATTTTTGATGCCTGGTTTTAGAAACCAGAGGCCAGAAGCTAGAAGCTAGAGGCCTGAAGTTAGAAGCTAGAGGCCAGAAGTCAGATTAAAAGATATTAGTAGAAATATGGTGGATATAAAGTAGATACAAATAGATATAGGTGGATATATAATAGATATAAATTGTATGCTAAAAAAATAGCCTAACAACCTATCGGCCTTTATTGCCAGCCCCGTAGGGGCGGCAGCTTTGTAGCAAAAGTGCAACCATATACAATCTGAGCCCCGGAGGGGCGACAGAAGCCAGGAGCCAGATTAAAAGATTTATGTGGATATAAATAGAAATATGGTGGATATAAGGTAGATACAAATAGATATAGATGGATACATAATAGATATAAATAGCCTAACAACCTATCGGCCTAGTGGCCCAATGGCCTATTGGCCTATTGGTCAGAGCCCCGTAGGGGCGGCAGCTTTGTAGCAAAAGTGCAACCATATACAATCTGAGCCCCGGAGGGGCGACAGAAGCCAGAAGCCAGAATAAAAGATATATGTGGATATAAATAGAAATATGGTGGATATAAGGTAGATACAAATAGATATAGATGGATATATAATAGATATAAATAGCCTAACAACCCATCGGCCTATCGACCTAGTGGCCCAATGGCCTAACGGCCTAATGACCCGGTGACCTAATTGTCAGCCGCGGCGCGGCGACAGCTTTGTAGCCATTTGTCCCAACCCATAAAAAGCAATTATATTTTATTAAAAAAATAATCAGAAAAGCAATGACAGAACAAGTACCGGCAACGGAATTAAATAACCGCATGAGTCGGTTTCGGGAAATGATGAACCGCCAAAATCCGGAATGGGAGATGGCCGTTATCTTCAGTAAAATCAATTTATTGTATTTCACCGGCTCAATGCCCGAAGGGATGTTAATCATTGAACGGGATGGGGATGCCATTCTTTGGGTTCGACGAAGCTATGAACGAACACATGAAGAGTCTCTCTTTTCCGATATTAGAGCCATGAGCAGTTACCGGGATGCGGCAGCGTCTTATTCCCGACTGCCCGGGAAAGTCTATCTGGAGACCGAATTTGTGCCCTTAGCGGTTTACCATAGGTTCAGAAAATATTTTCCTTTTGAGGAATACCGTCCTCTGGATGGTCAGGTGGCAGCCACGCGTGCCGTCAAAAGCCTTTGGGAGCTAAACCATATGAAACAGGCCGGGGAGATACACCGGCGGGTACTGGAAGAGATGGTGCCCCAAATCCTTAGAGAGGGGATGAGCGAAGCCGATTTGGCAGCCGAAGTGTATGCTTTGATGGTAAAGGAGGGACATCAGGGCACTGCCAGATTTGGAATGCTCGACACCGAAATCGTTGTGGCCCAGCTGGGATTTGGCGACAGTTCGTTGTATCCCACCAACTTCGACGGACCGGGCGGAAACCGTGGGTTAAATGCCGCCGTGCCAAGCCTCGGCAGCAGGGAACGAAAATTAAAAAGGGGCGACCTGGTTTTCCTGGATATGGCCATTGGCGTTAACGGATACCATTCCGACAAAACCATGACCTATATGTTTGGTGAGGCGCTTCCTGATGAGGTGATAAGGATTCATCAACAATGCGTGGAGATACAGAATCGTGTGGCACAAATGCTCAAACCGGGCAATGTTCCCGAAACCATCTATGATACCATCATGGACGAGCTGAGCCCCGACTTCCTCGAAAACTTCATGGGCTTCGGAAACCGACGAGTGAAATTCCTGGGACATGGCATCGGCCTCACAGTCGACGAGCTGCCGGTGCTGGCCCGCAAATTCAGAGAGCCTCTGGTCGAAAATATGGTCTTTGCCGTTGAACCCAAAAAGGGTATCCCCGGCGTGGGAATGGTCGGCATCGAAAACACTTTTGTCGTTACCCCCGACGGCGGACAATCCATCACCGGTAACAGCCCCGGATTGAGGTTGGTGGAGTAGGGAGGCCACTAGGTTGTTAGGCCATTAGGCCAATAGGCTGATAGGCCACTAGGCTGATAGGCCATTAGGCTGATAGGCCATTAGGCTGATAGGTTATTAGGTCGATAGGCTATTAGGCGCTAGGCTGTTAGGCTTATTTTGTGCCATACAATTTATATCCACATACATCTTTTAATCTGGCCTCTAGCATCTGACCTCTGGCATCTGACCTCTAGCATCTGACCTCTGGCTTCTGATAATCTATTTTAATAGTATTAGTGACGTAGTTGCCGTGATGACCCAGAGTGAGATGCCTAAGGCAAAACTTTTGGCACCCGACTGTTTTATCTGGCCAATGGTGATGTTGGAGCCGATGAGGAACAAAGCTATTACCATGCCGCGGCGACCCAGCCAGTAAAAGTGGGCATAACTTTTTTGTAGTTCGGGGAAAAAGTTGGCAAAGAGAATGGCCCCCACAAAAAACAATATGAACCAGGGGAAGTTGATGGTTCCTTTGCCGCTTTTGTTGACCAGCGCAATGACGATGGACAGGGGGATAATCCATAAGGCGCGAATCAGTTTAACCGTGGTGGCAATCTGTAATGCCTTGTCGCCATAGGCAGCGCCGGCCCCTACCACCGAGCTGGTGTCGTGGATGGCAATGGCTGCCCAATTGCCGAAGGTTTCCTGACTTAAGCCAAGCGCATGGCCTATGCTCGGAAAGATAAACAGGGCTGCCGCATTAAGAACAAAAACCACTATCAGCGCAAATGAGTTTTGATAGTTCTCGCTTTTCAGGATGGGTGCTACCGCCGCGATGGCACTGCCGCCGCAGATGGCCGTACCGGTGGATATCAGTAACGATATGTTTTTTTCTACTCTAAAAAGTTTACCAAGAAATATCCCGATTAACATAACCCCGGTAACCGAGATAATCGTCTCTACAAACCCGCTTTTCGAGGCCGAGATTACCTCTTCCAGACTCATTCCAAAGCCCATTAACACTATGGACCATTGCAGTATTCTGGATGTGTATTGGTGGATGTTGCGGTGTCTCATCCCCAGCAACGATAAGGTTAAACCAACGAACAACGCTATGGCCGGTGATATAAACGGAAGAAAGGAACACACTATGATGACCGCATAAAGCCGGTCATAATTCCCGAAAATCTCTTTTCCCTTGTTTTTGGCGCTAATAATTAAGTTTGCCGTATTCATACCTTTATTTTTTCCGGGCAAAATTACCGGCAAGGTATGATGAAAGCAAATACCAAATTGTTTGGGCTGATAACTAAAAGTTATAGTTGCGGAGGAAATTTTCGAACAATTCCACCTGTCGACTTTTGTGTCCCTGCTTATAGGCAAGACGAAACCGACGATTGATGGATAAGCCTTTTACCTTAAGCTGTACATGGGTTTTCAGATACAGTTCGGTCTTCACTGCTTTTTCCGAAACGATGGCCAAACCATCAAACTCCAGAAGGAAGTTTTTTATCGATTCGGTGCTTCCCAGATGAATCAATGTGTTGAGTGAGTTAATATCTATTCCGTGCAGCGATAAGGCTTCCCGAAGCACTTCCAGTGTTCCCGACCCTTGTTCGCGCAATACGAGGGGAATCTGCCGCAGGTCTTCTAAGGTCAGATGTTTTCGTTTGGCATAAACGCTGTTGACACCCGTTATCACCACCAGCTCATCATCCAGAAAATGGTGGTAGCTGATGCCGGCCTGCGAAGTGTGATTTTCCACCAGAGCCATATCAATCTGATTTTCCAGCAAAAGTTTCTCCATCTCAAAGGAGTTGCCATTCATCAGGATTATTTCTATCCGGGGATAACGCTTGTGGAACGAGGCAATGGCCCGGGGAATCACATATTGTGATATGGTGGAACTGGCACCAATCTTAAAGGTCCCCGAAATATGGTGGTTCAATTGGCCAATCTCAAAATCGAGTTCGCGGTACTTGCGGGCAATCTCTTTAAAACTGTTGTACACCTTTTCGCCGGCAGGGGTCAGAAAGACCTTGTTGCCTTTCCGCTCGAAGAGATTGGTATGATAACGGTTTTCCAGCTCACGGATGTGCTTGGTCACCGCCGGCTGGCTGATGTTTAGCTCTTCGGCCGCTTTGGAAAAGTTCAGATTCTCGGCAACGGCAATGAATACGGTGTCTCGGTAGTCCATGGAAACAATTGAATGGTGGTGATATAAACGTCTGAAAATAGGTTCCTGAGGCTGGTTTATTTTAATCTTTTACTATTTTTCTGAAAACCGTACGGTCGTCAATCATCAGTTTAAGAAAATAGGTTCCCCGAGGCAAAGGGGCGATGTTTCAAGGTTCGACCATTTTTCAATGAGTAACACACCTCTGGCCTCAGGGTGCGAAAGTACATCGGGGTGCGTACCGTTGGTGCCGGCAAAACATCCCCGGGGTTTTTCAATGGTCTGGCCGGTAAGGCCAAAGGGTAGAAGTGAAATAACCAGTATAAAAAGTGGGTTCTTCATTTCTCGTTTTATCTCTTGTGCATTTAATAGAATGAGTGTTGGCCCTAAGATATTCATTTCTGTTTATATGAGAAAATTAAGGGGGCGCTGCGCCCGGATAAATGAGCCAAACGTTCTGCACCGATTCGTGAGGGTTATGCTTAATCTCAAAAGGTTTGTGATCAACTTTAAGGGGTTTGTGATCGACCTGAAGAGGCTTATGAATGACCCAAAGGGGTTTGTGATCGACTTAAAGGGGTTTATGAATGACCAAAAGAGGTTTATGATCGACATTAAGGGGTTTATGATCGACTTAAAGAGGCTTATGATAAACACTGAGATCTTTGTGAGCAGTATTGAGACCTTTATGCAGACTTTTTTTCTATGTTTGAGTTGCCCGGTTTGGCTGAAATTGGCGGTGCAGGCATTCAAAAATGCCAATTTAGGGGAGTTTTTGCCGTTTGGTACTTCATTTTTAAAAATAGGATTATTTTAAAACGATTTACCAATACTTTATGCCATTTACAAAATGTTTATGCCTTTAAATATTGTTTGTTATCTAATTTAGAATACGAGGATTGCCCGTTAAAATATCAAGTCCACTGTTTTTGAAATCTCTATCATTTGTTAGTAAAACCAAATTGTTTTCAGAGCAAATTGAAACAGTCGCTTTATCCACAAAATCTTTGTAAAGTTGTCCAACAGCAGTATTTAAAAAAGCTGTTGTAAGCATTTCGATATTTTGAAAGGAAAGTATAACCTTTTTCTTTTCCTTAAAGGCTTTTACAATCATTTCAAAAACTTTTTGACCATCCTCCGCTTCAATCCCGAAAACATCTCCAATAATATTTACAATGTTTATTGTTGTATTTTCCATATTCTTAGAATATATCATTTATGTCATTTTCGCCTTCAAGTGAATAATTTGTGTTATCATTCGTTCTAAATTGCAAATTTACATTCCCCGGAATGTCAACTTGTTATTTGTCATTTCGAGATTCAAAATCTTTTAATGTTGTTCCGTCTTTAAATTTCCACTCTGTGAGTCCGTTGGCATTTCTTCCCATAACAATTGAAGCGGCCGTAGAAGGGCTTGAGAACTCATAATCTTCAGTTAAAATTAGTTTTTCATTTTCTCTTTTTAGTGTTCCTCTATTTATTAGGTTATTTCTTATTTGTTCAAACGGTTTTGGATAGGATGGAACGGTTGACAAGGCTATTTGCGAACCTTTAAGTACTACAAAACCTGCACTTGTAGCAATTCCTTTTGCTTTTGCTCCTCGAGCAGCATTTATTTCAAATATTTTTTTGGCCTTTTTATTTAATTGCTCGGTTATTTCTTCAAATACCTTATGTCCTAGTGTGTTGGTTAACATTTTTATGTTTTCAATAAATTCTTCCATTTCAGCTTTGTCCGCTTCCGAAATGGCGGACATGGTTGGTGTTGCCCCATTTTCAATCTTATAACGTTTTACATTCTTTGCAATTCCAAATAATCTACTTTCAAGATATTTAATGTGGGCTTTATTTAGGTTTTCATCTTTGCTTATAAATGCTATTGTTTCATTCCAGAAATCTTTTTGAGATAAATGTTGCTTTAACCTATCATATATTACTTCTGCCTCACCAATATACACTTTATCATTATTCGCTTCATCTTTCCCAAACAATAAATAGACGCCCGGCTTTTTTAATTCTTCTCGTTTTGACGAATCGGATAAATAAATTCTAGGAATTTTATAGGCCTTTCCTGTCCAATTGGATAGCTCACAGGTAATTCTTCCATTGGGAACTCCATCTATTAAAAATAGAGTTATTTTTTTTCCATAGTTTTTCATCAGTATAAATTTTACTTACTTCGTTGGTATATTGCTTCTTATAAGTAGTCGTTAGTGGTTAGTCGTTAGTCATTAGTTATTTAATACTAACCACTTGTTAACTAATGACTAATCACTTCTTCTGCCTTCTGCCTGTGCACTTCTGCCTGTGTCGTTTATACATGTCCTTTTGTGGCAAAAGTCGCCATGCTCGTTTCATCAGTATAAAATTTTTCTAAGTTATTGGTCTGATGGAACTCGCATGCCCTAAAGTTTATACATGTACTATTTGTGGCAAATCTTCTAGGTCATGCTCGTTTCATTTCCTCTTTTATTTTCGTACTAGATAAACTTCTCTATATGTAGGATACTTCAAAAATAGAAAAATGTTTATTTTATATAATGGTGGAGCTGTGTAACAATTTGGTGAACCAATATTTGAGTACGTGCTCGTCATCAAAATGCTTTACAAACTGTAGGTTGAGTAACCCCAGGTTTAACAGGGTTTCATTCATATCGAAAAATACGGCTTTTGTCATCGTTATAACCTTTAATTGTAATAGTTGGACACCTCTCAATGACGCGGTGATGCGAGTTTGAATGAGCATCTCATAAGTTGCCTGCTCGTTTTATTGATTAGCTTTGAGCTTTGTTGGATTTTTCCAGCAGTTCAATTTCATCCAGTAGTTTACCTCTTTTTTCATCATTATTTTCATCTTTAAGAAGTTTGTTCAGAGCAATATACTTATTGACAGGGTCGTTGTATTCGTCTGTATTGATGAATGTTGCAAGCCAGTCGAGATATGTTTTTGTGGTTATTTTTTTACAATCCTCAATTAATGATTTTGCAAATTCCAGCATGTCGTATCCGTGGTTGTACATATCAATCGGGCTAACCTCTCTGTCAAGCAGTAATCCATGCAAATAAACATTCTGAAAAGCCGTATCGATGGTATAAGTCTTGGCCTCAGCCATTTTCCCCAGTTCGAAACAGGCGACTGCCCAAATCAGCGAAAGGAATGGTGAGCCAATATCATCGGAAAAATTCTTGTCAAACCATTTTTTGTAGGTAATTACTCCTTTATAATCTACTATTTTCATGTACAATTCAAAGATGTAATAGCGATTACCGGCACTATCAATAAAACCGCCAAACTTCCTTTTCTCGGCGGTTAATGCCGCGCGACGTTTCCTTATCGATTTTTTTATTCTTTCAATCTGTTTGTCTGTCATGATTTTAAGTGTTCAAGGATTTAATATGTGAATATTTTTCTTGCCATGTTTTTTTATCGGTTTAAAATTATCCAATTTATTGGTTTGATGAAACTCGAATGACAAATGGTTTTAAACATTTTCCTTTGTGAAAACACTAGATTGTCATGTTTGTTTCTTGGTGTTTTATTGTTTCACAGTGTTACACAGAGTTTTTCACAGAGTTCCACAGAGTGGATGGATTTGGGATGCTAAAACGGTTCAAAATGTGCCACCGATTTCGGTGAACCTGTGCCACTATAGCGGCGCCTTATACCATCTTCAAACGCAGAGACGCAAAGAGGCAGAGGAGAATGGTGTGTTCCTGAAACTATTCAGGTTCTGTCAAGGGCGGCTGAGGCACGAAGCTGCTATATACCATTGACCGGTTTATGGCAGAAACTTTTTGGTTATTCTTCTTTGTTGCATTAAGATGTTTGAGCACTTTTTCTTATGATAGTTTCCTGTATGTTTAAAGGCTCGTTGTTTACCATGTTATCAGAGACGATGGTATGTTTAATTGCAATTATGGCTTTTTAATGTTTATCTTTTGCTTTGATTTTGTTGGTTATATATATTTGTATGACCTTGCAATGAAATTATTGCTCTAAAAGTGGGAAAGCTATAAAATTGTATTTAATGTGAGAAATAGCGTAATTTTGATACATATACCAGAAAGCATCCAAATTTTTGAATCCAGAGAGAAATATGGGCAGAACTAAAAAACAATCCAAAACTTCGAATATTAACCCAAAAGTTAAGGGTAATAATCCAAAAACTTCGGCTGAAAAGGATTTCGAAGCCTTAAAGGAAATTCAGGAGTATTTCAAAAAGGAAGTTGAAAAATTTAAAAATTCACAAGAGGTGTATCCTGTAGGTCCGGAAAATAAAGAGTGGAAAAAAATGAATTTCAGAAAGTAAAGCCGCTAATTTTAATCATTTCACAAGGGTAAGTGTTCTATTGAATTGTATTTTTTGTGATTAGTTCTATGTCTTAGGTAAAAATTACTCTAATGATGAAGTATGAAATCAAAATAGATAAAGGGCCTGAGGCAAAAGGAACGATAGATCTTCAACGGCTTGGTGCGTTGGCTGAAAGTTTTCGCAAAATTGCTGAGGGCGCATTACAAATCAGGCTCAGAGGGGTAAGTTTTACCAAAGGTAAGAAGAAACTTTCGCTTTATGATGCCCTAAAAGTTTCAATAAGTGGCATAAAAGGCGGAAGTACAATTCTTTGTCTTGATACCGAGCAGTTTGGAAAAACGCTCGAGCCTTATCAGACTGATATTTTTCGTCAGGAGGCGCAGCAGGCTTTACCCGGTGAAACACCTGTCTCTTTGTTCATAAGTACTTTTAAACTGGCTCTGGATGGAGGAAAAGACCAGGAACTTTTGGATAAACAGCTGTTGAAACAATTGAAACAATTTAAAAGCGTATTTTTGAATGATGACGAAATATTGACAATTTCAAACCAAGGGAGTATTCCAGAATTAATATTAAAAAAAGAAGACTTCAATAAGATTAAAGTACTGGAAGAAGAGATTCCCGATTCCGAACCGATTATTCTGAATGGTATCGTAGATGAGTTAAAATACAGTAAATTAAAAGTGAAGATTCAGACAGCGGAAGGCATTGTAGACGGTTTTTTGTCAGAAAATCTTTCATCAGAAAAAATAGCTCAATACTGGGGCAAGGAGGTTACTATTACCGGGACTGCCCATTTTAAACCTGGAGGAAAATCTGTAATTGAGATAAATAACATATTTGAACCTGGAAAGGGCGATAGCTATTTTTCCCGAAAACCAAAAACTGAAACGGTTGAACAACAACTGCAGAGACAGATAAGGGAAAAAGGAGGCAACCGCTTTTCAGAGATTGTGGGCAAGTGGCCGGGGGATGAAGATTTTGAAGACCTGCTTAAAATGCTGACCAAATGAACCGGTTTGTTCTGGATACCAACATTTGCCTGGCTTATATCAGAGGAAATTGTTTCTGTGGACTGCTACTTTTTAGAACTACCCCAAAATAGATATTCTTAAAACGCAGAGGCGCAAAGACGCCAAGAGGCAGAGAACAGCTGTGAAGCCTTTAACTTGCAGTGCAATACATCCCCTCCGGTCGTGTAAATTGCAAATGATTTTTTTGGATAAAAAAAATGATCTTGTTAAATTTACTGAGCCACAAATCATAACCCCAATTGAAGACCAAACCTATCATAACACCAGTTCTCAATCACCACCCATACTCTGAAGTGATTCTTTCGGAATTTTCTTGTGATTCGGAATTAATCCCAAATGTATGTCGGTTTCAGAGCACCTGTCGGGGTGCGGCAAGCAAATGCTGGAACCAGCCCCAACTTATGTTTAGTCTGCAAAAAACTATTAGTGTTCTAGAACCGCTTACTTTTCTCGATTACAATTCTTTCTCAGAAGAAAACAATAATAATTCTAAGTCAAAGGAGAATATGTTAAAGTATGCTTATCGGGCATCTATTATTGAATCTTAACTCGCAAAAATAGATAAATATGTTTAATGTTGGTAGGATAAAATTAACCAAATAAATTAAATGATTATGAAAACTTTAGAAGAATTAACACGTGTTCAGTATGGAGACTATAAGGGTGATGTTGCGGTTGACACGCAAAGTGGAACAGATTTTTTAAAATTTTGCAAAGAAAAAGATGTAGATGTTGACAATGAGTTTCCAATTGGTTTTTCATTTGGTGAAAGTACAACATCTGGAATTGGGCGAAAAGATGAGGTCCATTTTACGGTTTATACCATTGACAAAAATGTTGCTGGTTCAAATTATGATGAGATTGAAAAGTATATTAAATCGAATTCTGGAAGTATTAAATTAAAAAAATATTACCTTTCTATAAAATATTCTGAATTGACCAAGTTTATCACACGATACAAAGTGACATGTTTTAACAGTATGAGAGATATTATTCGTGAGGTTGATATCATTGGTGATGATAATATGTAAATACGATTGCAAATAGCTGGGCATGCGTGATGCGGGGGGATGGTGAAAATTCAAAAGTGGGTACAGTTATTAATCATTCTACCGGATGATAGCTTGGTGTCCAGAAGGTAAGCCAATATCTAATGAGATTATTCAATAAGTAACCGAAGAATGTAAACGATCTAAAAATAACAATAAGTAAAACATTGCCGCGGCTTTTTCCTGATGCTAAAATTATCTCAATTTTAGAATCAGGTGATGGCGTATTTAGGATGACAAAAAGTGGTAAAAATAAAATTTGATTAAAAATGGATTATATTATAAAACAAGCTAGTAAATTTTCAAAAGATGAAATTAATCGCTTCAAAAAGATTGTTACAGATGCAGGCCAAGTTAAAAAGGAAACTTTTGACGGATTAATAGATAGAGATCCAATTCTTTTATTTATTCCTGACACTTCAAAAATTGAGGCTGTTGGTGCACTAAAAGTTCCTCATGTCTCTTATAAAAATAAAGTATTTTGCAAATCAAAATCAGGTCTTAACCCGGAAGACTTCGATTTTGAAATTGGGTGGATTGTAAGTTTAAACAAAGGAAAAGGACTAGGAAAAATGGTGACTGAAGTTTTAACTAACTGTAAACCAAATATCTATGCAACAGTCCGTGAAGATAATAGCCGTATGAGACAAATTTTAGAAATGCATAACTTTAAAAAAAGTGGTGATTCATTCAAATCTGACAGAGGTGATTATAAAATAGTTTTATATGTAAAAAGCTGAAAAATAAATAGTTTAGGGTATGTGAGATTTAGAGGTTTTCGTGAGTTGATGGCTTGTAAAAAAGATCGGTGTAAAGGGATAGGAAATTGCCCTGTAATCCTGCACGAAACCATATCATCAATCATTAGGTGTTTTAACCCGGATTATGCATTAGAAACTAAAACTTTCTCTAAATTTTAAGTTTTTAACCGATTACATCTATTTTAAACAACCCTGAGGGTGAGATGTTTTTTAATGTAAATCATTAGAAACTTACCGATTAACAACCAAATAAATTGTTTTATGAATTTCTATTGCATAATTCGGGTATAAAATATTATCTTTAATCAATAATAAAGAAATAATAAATTTATTAAATAATAAAAAGCTAATTGAGGATATACTCCTCAGAGACAAAAGCCTATATCACAGAAACAAGGTTTGTATTCTTACCGTTTGGAAGACACGCCTAAAATAGACATTTTTCTTTTTTTGAAACCAAAATTCTTAATGCAAATTCAGTAAGCAAGTTGGTTCTATCAAGTTCGTCTGAGGTCCCAAGAGAGAGTGTAAAATAAACTCTGTCCATAAACTAATAAATCTTAATATTGCAGTTTATGGCAGACAAGAAAAAAGAAACACCCGAGTATCGTGCACTGTGCAACTTGGCTTTAGAAAAATTGCATAGAGGGAAATCACTTTCAGGCGAAGGTGGCGTTTTGGAGCCCATTATAAAGGAATTTCTGGGAAGCGCTCTTTCGGCCGAGATGGAAAATCATTATTTGGAAGAAGAGCGTTCTTTTGGAAACAAGCCAGGTAAGGAAAGTAATCAAAACAAAAGGAGCATTTACCTGCGGATATGGCACTTCTGAAGTTAATTTATTTGACAACTGAAAATATTGCAAAAAAAATGGACCAAACCCCTTCAAAACAGAGCATTAACGCTACAGCAATTGTGTATTCAATTTAAAGGGCGTTTAAACCTTAAGGTGTGACATCCAAAATCTTAATCGCAAAGACAGGTCGTCTTCAGAACCTGTCATGGGTACGGCTTCGTACCTCAGCCGCATTTGACAGAACCGGAAAACTACCTGTAAAGCTTTTAGAAATTGGTTTCTAAAAAAAAGAAACATTCTACTTTAGCATTGTCCTAAAAAAGGGATGCCTACATAAAGGGTAAGTCTACAATTCATTATTCGCATCAGTAATTCTTTTTAATTCTTCAATTAAATTAATAGTTGGTTCAAATCCGGAAAAATCTATTTGCTCTCCGTTATGCACTCTATTTTCTATTTTTTTTGAAAACTTTCTTTTATCTCCCGTAAAACTAAAAATAGTATTGTCAAAGCGAGATGGGGGAAATCTATTCCCTTGAGGAATATCAGAATCTGTTAAAAGCAACTCAGAGGAAAGATGACAATAACAGGGTTTTTCTTTATCTATGAAGTTTATTCGAAATTCTGGAGCTACCAAACTGATTGCATAAATATTTGGATGTTTTTTATGTTTATACACTTTGCAATTAGTAAACCCATCAATTTCTAATTCTTCATACTGTGCTTTCTTTAAGCTTTTCAATTGATTAATTCCTTCGTTATCAAAATCAAAGATTCCGACCACTAGATTTTTAGTCGGTGTTTTATTTATATGATTTCTCAAAAAATCACAAATGAAAGTAGCTCCAGATCCTACACTGCCTCCATTATTTGATTCTTCGTGTTTGTTTAAATAATATTTATCCGCCAGTTCTTCACCTTTTAAAGCCTTATAAGCCAAAGAAAATAGAATATTGTCCGTTTTTCCTTCAAAAATTAAATAAGGTTTTTGTACTTCAATTAACCGATTTTTTGTTTGTTCAGCTATTTTGAGTTTAACTTCAAGTTCAGTGTATAGGTTTGCCAATTGTTCATTAATCACTAAAAGGCCAATGTCTTTTTGAAGGTGTTCCTCAGTTGCCTTTGTTATCTGAATTATTTTGGAATTATGATTTCCCTCTTCTTTATAAACCCTATACTTTGAAATTTTATCTCCTTCAAGAGAAATAAAATTGAAAGAGTGAGAAGCGACAAATATTTGAGCATGCTTTAAATAATTTGAAGAAAAACTCTCAGCTAGTTTTTTTGCTAAACCATATTCGCAAGAATTTTCAGGTTCATCAAAGCCCCATAATTCATAGTATTTTGATGTACTGGCTATATGGTTCAATATTGTTGGAATATATCTAAGCCTAATTCCATCTCCTCTTAATTTAAGAGGGATATCATGGTCTCCTGATTTAGTATCAATTATTAAACGTTGGAATAAGTCAGCAATTTCTGTTGGAAAGGAAAGATTACTTTCTATTCCAGAAACTTTTTGAAAATCTTTCTTTAATTCATTAGTAATTTCTGCAATTTGGGCGTTAAATCGTTCAATTGTTTCTCTAAAATCGCCTTCAGTTGAACTTCTTGTAGTGTCAAATAGAGACTCTTGAAGAAGGGATAGTAAGTAAAAGAAAAATTTATCATCTCTTATTGCAGGGACGTATGTATAACGGATCTTGTTTAAAAAAACTGTCAATGTTCTTCTCGAAATTTCTAAACTTCTTGTCCTGAATTTGTTTTGTTTTATTAAAGAATCAAAATTGTCTTTTGGAACTCCCATGATGTTCCCAAGCCTATCCCAAGACTTTGTTACTGTAAATTTCTTTGGCAATGTTGAATAATTACCTGGGTTTAGAAAAGTAATTTGAATTTTAATAAACTGTTTTCCTTTAACACTTTCCTGCCTAACTTCTTGTAATCTTTCTTTATTAAAGTCTTCATTGAAATTTGTTTCTTTTTTATTAAAAAATAGGTCAAGTGCTTTAAGAACATTTGATTTTCCTACATCGTTTCTACCAGAAAAAATATTAAGTTCATTTAATGATTTTACTTTCTCATCTTTGATTGATCTGTAATATTGAATATTTATTTGATCAATTATTTTCATACTTGATTATTTTGTATTGATGCAAACTTTCTATGCGAAATTATTATTAAGCTAGTGTATTTGTAATATTAGGAAAAAATTTATTCAATTTTGTATACAGTTGATGAATAATAACTTCCTTTAACCTTTAAAATACATTCAGTTCCATAACCTGCAAATCCGAAAAAGCCATTAAATTTAATATATAAATTTGTTCCTTTAATGTTATAGAGACTCCCTGGACCATCTGTTATTTCTATTTTATATTCTCCTTCCTCTAATTCTGTTTTTACAAAAATAAAGTTAATGAGGTTCCCATTTTGATCCAATGTTCCATAATCTAAATCTATTTTTTTGTAGAACGCATTTACAGTATATCCCTCTTTTGAAGTCAAAAAAATAGAATCTTTAGATGTAAAACCCATTAATCCAAATGGAATTAAAAACCAAAAAAGAAATTTTATAATTTTCATAAAAAAGATAGTTTGAATGTATTATCTCAAGAAGTTTTAAGTAAACCACTGGAAAGTATATTTTATTAGTTGTTTTTTGTTTTTCATTCCCGTTGTGAAAGCAGAGAGTAAAATGTTATTCCTTTTGTTCAATATCATTTTCTGACCATATAAATTTATAAACAATAATGTCCTGAAAATAACCTATTCCGCAACATGCAAAATCTTTATTTACAGCATATAATTTTGCTATTTCATCGCTGAATGAGTTTTCATTTTCTCTATAAACGGCCAAATACTCATCGAATTTACCTTTTGATGTTGGAGATACAAATACTTTTAACTCCACTCCATTTATTATTATTTTATTTCCGATGCGTGATTTTAATTTTATAGCTTCTAAAAAATTCATATCAAAATTATTTTTTGGATTGAAGTGCCTAGGTTTTCTTCAATAAATTAAGAAATTATTTGTCAAACAGAATATTTAAAGAATTTAACGTCCCAAAAATCTGCAACGGGTATTCTAGATTGAAAACCGGTGCCATCAAGCATAGGGTCTATTGGCATTAATAACCATTCAGCATCCCTTTGGGCATTTTTTAAGGCATCATTAAAATTCTTGTTATTCAATTTAGATAAAAAAGTAACTGCGTTTATAATTAATAGCCGATGTTTATAATTAGGTATTTTGTTACAGGTTTCGCATCCGACATAAGCACTTTTAAATGATAAATATTCTTTAAATCTTTGATAGTTACATTTATATTCGAAGAAATATATTCCGTCATAAATTTCTTGAAGCTGTTTTTTTTCAAAATTTGCAGAAAAAATATATGCCTCCGCTTCATCAAAAGAAGAACTTTCAACTTCTTTCTCTTTATTTCCCTTTAAATAATAATTTCTAACTAATTTTTCATTTTCGGAAAATGAAAGGAACGATGTTGTTTCAAAAATATTTTGAACCCCTTCAATGTGATTTTTTATTTGTTTTGTCCATCCATAATTGAAAAAAAGTGGGTCTCCACCATTAATTTGTTTAGATAGTAATCCATCAGTTGCAAATTTTTCTGGTCGGGTTGTATTATTTTTTTTGTCTGCCCGAAATAATTTAAGTGTTTTTGTCATGATAAATATTATTACAATAATAAAATGGGATATGTAAACATTCTCTTAACAGGAAAATAGATAAATTTATTTTCATGAACAAAAATTCTAAATGCAAATTCAATGAGTAAGTTGGTTCCATCAAGTTCATCTGATGCCCCAATCCCTTAATAAACCCTTTTCAGCTTCAGATTACTCACTTAATTTGGAATTTAAACTATGATTGGCATTAAAAAGTATAAAACATTTTGCAACCTAAGGTTTTAGGTAAATCGTCTGGTTCATTATTTAGCACTCTCTTTTAAGTTGCTAGTTCTCTGCACTGAATTTACATTTAGAACTACCCCTAATTCATCAGCCAATTGACCCGTAAAGGTTTCCGAAAAATATGTTAATTCAAAATATTCTATTTTCCCCAGCATATTGTTAATGTTTTCGATGTGATTAATCCGACAACTTAAATTATCGCCATTAAGTACGGCCTGTTTTAGGGTTTTCTTTGTATAATTTTGCGGGCGTAAAAAGAACTGTACCATGAAAATAGACCATATAGCTATCTGGACACGAGACCTTGATAAGGTCAGAGATTTTTATGTCAGGTATTTTGGTGCTGTATGCAGTAGCAAGTATGAGAATTCTGAAAAGAAATTTTCGTCCTATTTTTTGTCTTTTCCGGGTGAGTCTACCCGAATAGAATTGATGCATAATCCCGAAATTCGGGAGGCGGAAAGAAATGTTGGTTTAACGTTGGGCCTGACACATTTGGCCGTTTCGGCGGGTAGTCGCGACCAGGTAAACCGCCTCACGGAACAATTGCGTACCGACGGGTATAAGATTATCGGTGAGCCACGAGTTACCGGCGACGGATATTACGAGAGTGTGGTGGAAGATTGCGAAGGGAACCGGCTTGAAATCACCGAATAGTTCAAGGGCAGGGGCGGTTGATTGTTCCGGGCTATTCAGTTGATCAGGGTACTTTATGGTTTGGGTCATTTTTTGTTGGAATTGTTGGACAATTATAGGGTGATTGTGCCCCATCGTTAAAGTGAATCCTGGAAACTTTCTTTTACTGTTGCCTAATTGAGATGTTAAATCATTACATTACTTTTTGAAGATATTAAACTTTTGCCGGAGTTTGCCGTTATTGGTTTTATTGCAATCAGTATAAAATATATCTAATTCATTGGTCTGGTTTAACGCGCATGGTTTAAGTTTAAACCTTTTCCTATTGTGGCAAGCCAGGTAGCCATGTTGGTTTCATCAGGTGTTATTGCAATATTGCGTCAATGTTTGTTACGACCTGCAAAGCATATAGCAGTAAAAGGGAAAGACGGCTTTGGTAATTTCTTGATTTTGATTTCGTGCAGAACAATAATCCCGGAATTCCTTTGCATATATTTCCATGAGGGAAACAAAGATTTATATTAATCAACTTTTTAAGATTACTTAAATGACAAAAGAAATCAAAACAGAAATTTTAATTAATGCTACTCCGGAAAAAATATGGGGCATTCTTACATCCTTTGGTGAGTATCCCTGGTGGAATCCGTTTATTACATTAATACAGGGCACTGTGGAAGTTGGTAACAAAATTACCGTGAGAATAGAACCTCCGGAATCAAAAGCCATGATTTTTAAGCCCAGGGTTCTTACCTACATACCAAATAAAAAACTTCAATGGCTGGGTCATTTGCTGATTGCCGGAATTTTTGACGGAGAACACACCTTTGAACTTGATGATCAGGGTAATGGTTCTACAATTTTTAAACATAGCGAAATTTTTAAAGGAATACTTGTTCCTTTGTTAAAAAATCAGCTCGACAACAACACCAGAAGAGGATTTGAAGAGATGAATAAAAAGCTAAAGGAATTGGCGGAAAAGGCATGATAGTTTTCATAGACCACCACAAAGGGTGACTAATTTAAACGGTTCTCTGATATTGGCACAAGATGAACCGAAATAGTTTTTGTCTGGCACATTTTACTTTTGTAAGTCGATTATTTGCTGTATCAGGTTCACTAAGTCTGAATCCTCGAGGTCGGGTTTAAAATAGAGAGGATTTTAAATGGTCTTTTTTTCGGAACAACAAAAATATGTGATTGTCGATTTTGTGGTATTCCATTAAAGTTTTACGAAAATGAAGCTGAGGAATAGCCTAAAACCCACCACAGCCTTGTCTGTAATTTTTTAATGGTTGAGTGACGTTTATATCTCTTTAATCATCTCAAACTGTTTCCCAGTCACCTCAATGTTTTTGGCTTTAAGAAAATCGACAATAGAACTGCAGGCGGTGTCGGCGTTGATAAGTTTTGTTGTTGAACATTTATTGTGTTTGTTTGCTTCAAAAAGTAGTTGTGAGGCAGCGCCTTTTCTTCGATGGGCTTTATCAACGGCAAGTTGGGTTATGTCGCCCGAGTTGGGTTCAAAGATGCAGTAGCCTATAAGCTTTTCGTCGGCAAAGGCACCTAAACAGATAAAATCTTCCCGCGCCCGCTGGATGGATTCAAAGCTGTTCTGCCACGAGGGATAGAAGTCCCAAAAATCAGACAAATTATCATATTCGTCGATATTGATTGCCTGGACCCGGAAAGGCGTAACTTTTATTGCATGCCTGAACGTTTCGTTTTTCCAGAAGAAGTAGTTAAACTCACGGGTTGTCTTAAAATTAATTTTTTGATAGATGGAAACCGCTTTGGTGTTGTGCTGCAATACCTCCAGCAGATAATGCCCGATGTTCTCTTTTTTCAAAAAGGGGATGGAATGTTCGAATATTTTGGTTGCCAAACCTTGACCACGATATTCTTTTACGGTTCCGGTTCCGGTATCGTAGGCCATTGGTTTTCCATTAAAATTACCTGTTCCGTTCAATGTGAATGCTACAATATCATCACCCTCAAAGGCGGCAAAAGACAACTCAGGCGTAAAACCACGCCTTTTCAACATGTTTTTGAGTTCATGGTGGTTGAGTTGAATGTCATAGTCGGCAAATGCTCTGCGAAAAGCAATGAATATGGTGTCAAAGTTTGTGCGTTCGAGGGATTTTATTTCCATGTCCTATTATTTTGTCATTTAAAAAAACTCTTAAAGCTCGGCTTTTCTTGATTTATCCGGATGATGACATCGAATGTCCTGTATTGCGCTGTCAGTTGCACAGAGCATGATGATACAGGCTTTCGATTCCCATAAGGATTAGATTTTCTGCCAATGTCTTGCCAATATTGGGTAATTGTTTGAGCTCTTTGTTTTGGGTGGTCAAAATTATGAATGGTTGAAGCAATAAAAATAATAATTTTCGGGACGGCATGAATTTTTTTATCCAAAAAACGCAGGAAGAAGCGGAAGCATTTGAAATTTTTCTTAATCAGTTTCAGTACTTCAAAAATTCAGTGAGATTTAATCAGACATGTGTTTTCGGGGATGAGGTTGAACGCTGTCAGTTCGTAATCGCTCCCATTTCTGAGATACATAGATGTTGTGTCGGGTCAGATTTAAAGGCTACTGCTAATTCCGTTTTCAATTGCTTTATCAATCCCGATTGTTGGGGGGTAATGCTTTTTATGTTAAGGTCCCCGGGGTTTATGTTAAGGTTTCCGGGGTTTATGCTAAGGTCACCGGGGTTTATGCTAAGGTTTCCGGGGTTTATGCTAAGGTTTCCGGGGTTTATGTTAAGGTTTCCGGGGTTTATGTTAAGGTCTCCGACGTTTATGCTAAGGCCTCCGACGTTTATGATTAGGTTAAAGAGGTTTATGATTAAGTCTAAGACCTTTATGCAGATTTAAAAGTCCGAAATTATTGGGGTGGTAATCAATCTGTGTCAACTTTGTATAATTTTGCTGGAGTAAAAAGAACTGTACCATGAAAATAGACCATATAGCCATCCGGACACGTGACCTGGATAAGGTCAGAGATTTTTATGTCAGGTATTTTGGTGCTGTATGCAGTAGAAAGTATGAGAATCCTGAAAAGAAATTTTCGTCCTATTTTTGTCTTTTCCGGGTGAGTCTACCCGAATAGAATTTATAGACCACCACAAAGGGTGACTAATTTAAACGGTTGTCTGATTTTGGCACAAGATGAACCGAAATAATTTTTGTCTGGCACATCTTACTTTGGTAAGTTGATTATTTGCTGTATCAGGTTCACCAAGTTTGAATCCACGAGGTCGGGTTTAAAATAAAGGGGATTATAAATCGTCTTTTTTCTTTTAATATAGGCGGATGTAAGACCTGCATTTTTGGCGCCAAACAGATCCTAGTCGTGCATGGCGACCATTACAATATCTTTTGTATTCAGCTCTTCCTGTTTGGCTGAGAAAAGGTAAATGTCTTTAAAAGGTTTGATTTTTTTTACCTGGTCGACAGAATAATAGGCATCAAAGAGGTGGAAGATGGCTACATTGGAAAGCTGCTCTTTCATCATTGTCAGTGATGAATTAGACACGGTAATGACCCTTATGTTGTTTTGTTTAAGAAGTTTAAGGGCCGGGTTAATGATTTGGCAAAATCAAGCATGTCGGGTCCGTGGCCGTACATGTCAATCAGATTAACCTCTTTATCAAGTAATAATTCCGGCAGATAAATGTTTTGAAAAGCCATATCGATGGTGTAAATCTTTGCTTCGGTCAATTTCCCGGTTTCGAAATAGGCTATTGCCCAAATGAGCGAAAGGAATGGTGCGCCAATATCATCAGGAAAATTTTTGTCAAACCATTTTTTGTAGGTAATGACTCCTTTATAATCTGCTATTTTCATGTACAGCTCAAAGATGTAATAGCGATTACCGGCACTATCAATAAAACCGCCAAATTTACGTTTCTCGGCGGCTAATGCCGCGCGACGTTTCCTTATCGATTTTTTTATTTTCTCAATCTGTTTTTCTGTCATGATTTTAGTTTGGAATGAAAATTTTTTTGGGAATAAAAATATGGAATTTGGTTGAATGCTTGACTTGTTTATGCGAAATTTGACAAAAAGGTAAGATCTTTTTACCGATTGAAACGTGAATGTCGACTTTTTGCCCAAGGTTTAAAATAAAAAAACATTTCAATAAATAACACCAGAGAGATAAAACAATGAACTCAAAAATTTACTTTCCATGTAATGAATTAAAGCGTTTTATTAGGTTTTATCGGATTATTGAAACCAATCATAACATGATTAATCGTGTTATGCCCAATATAAATTTGGCTATTGTATTTACTTTAAGAGGGCAAATTGCATTTTTGAATCATGATAAATATGATCCACTACCTTCTGCCATTGTTTCAGGTGTAAGAAAAACAGCAAGGAATATAAATTATAAGGAAAATAGTAAATCCCTTATAGTGTTGTTTACGGAAATGGGGGCTTCTTCTTTTTTTAATATTCCTCTTTCAGAACTTTATGAACAAAGTATCTCGCTTGAATACCTTATTGATAAAGACATTATACAAAGTGTTGAAGAGAATTTGAATATTGCAAAATCAGATTTTGAGAGAATAAAAATTCTCGATGAGTTATTTCTTAATAAGCTTAAGAAAAGAGATTTAGATTTATTAATCTATAAAGCAGTATTAGAAATTAGTGCGGCAAAAGGAAATATCAGAATCAAAGAGTTATCTCAAAAGTTATTTATAAGTATCGATGCTTTTGAAAAACGTTTCCGAAAAAGCGTAGGTTGCACCCCAAAACAATTTTCATCGTTGATAAGACTAAAGTCAATAATTCAAACCCATAGGCCAAAAAATTTAATTGATTTGGCCTTGGAGAATGGCTTTTATGACCAGGCACATTTCATTAAGGAATTTAAACTTTTTACAGGATTAACTCCTTCCGAATTCTACAATGCATCCAATATTTGGTAATCAATGATTTTTTACAATTCTTGGTTTTTATTACTGTGCATCTTTGTGGAAAAAAATGAAACAGGTTAATCAATTTATTTTTGGAGTTGTAATGATATTAAATCAAAATGCACTATCCCAAAGTAATCAATTATTAATGTCGGAACCTATGCAAGAAATATCTAACAAAAAAATAATTCAGTGTTTATATTACGACGTATTAAATCAAAGGCATTATCAAAAATTAGAGGAGATTGTTTCCAAAGATTATTCAAACATTAAAGGTGAAACGGGAATTGATGGATTCAAGAAAAATGTTGTGGAGTTTATTCAGGCTTTTCCCGATGCAAAATGGACAATAACCGAAATGATTGCAGAAGGAAATAAAGTTTTCGTTAAACAAAAGGTGGAAGGTACTCACAAAGATTTTTTTCAGAATATCCCACCTACCAACCAATTTATAACCAGTGAAGGAATGGGCTTTTATGTGTTAGAAGATGGAAAAATTATTATGCATCAAGTTCAGACAAACCAATTGGCCTTTTTCCAACAGTTAGGCCTTATTCCAACCACATTATCCTTAATTGATTCCAATGCTGTTTATTTTGTAGATCGATTTATAATGCCAAAATCTTCTTTTCCCCGATTTTTTGAGAAGATGGAAATGAATCGAAGGTTTATTAAAAATCTTGAAGGTTTTATTAGTGATGAGGTAATGTTAAAAGAAGAAAACGGAAATATAATTGTTATGACTGTTGCTGTTTGGGAAAATAATCAGGCTTTGGATAAAGCAAAATCTTTGGTAAAAGAAGAGTATCAAAGAATTGGTTTTAATCCGGCTGAGTTCTTTCAAAGATTAAATATTACAAAGCAAAGGGAAACTTTTAAGAGTATTGAACAATAAAAACAAGTGCCGTCATTGTTGTTTATCTTTGACGGCTCTTATTTTGCGGGAAGCAGGGAGAACATTATATCACCTTATTATGATGGTATTTGCAATGTCTTAGAAATTAAGGATAATATCCTTACTTTTTGTTCACAAGGACTTTATATGGTCAGGTTTCCCGGCTCTTCCTTACAGTGCCTGCTGTTGTACCGCACAAACCGTTATAATTCTGGTTTAAGATAAATGTCAATATTAAGATTATCCTAAAAAGTCAAGACCGTCGAATGGTTTCCGTGGGGAAGACAATTCATTACGCCACCCCACCATTGGCCCCTATATTTTGTCCGGTAATCCATTTGGCCTCATCGGTGGCTAAAAATACCACAATTTTTGCGATGTCGGAGGGCAAGCCCAAACGTTTAAACGCATTGCTGTTGGCCAGTTGGGTGATGACTTCTTCCGACTTGCCTTCCATAAACAGGTCTGTTGCCGTGGGTCCCGGCAAAACACAGTTGACATTTATCCCTCTTTTCCCTACTTCTTTGGCAAATACCCTGCTCAATTGCGGTACCGCCGCCTTGGTGGCCGAAAATCACCTGCTTTCAAACCACTTAAAAAAATAATAAAAGGCCACCTTTTGACATTTGGAAAGCTTTCTTTTGCCACTAAGCATTCTGTTTAGGTTTTCCTTTCTTATGCCCAGGTATAATGACAGCTCATCATCGGATAGTCCCAGTTCTTTTTGTTTTTCCCGTATGGATTCAAATGTGATTGTGTTGAGGAATTTATAGGGTTTTGCAATAAGGTTGATTTCCCATCCCTCCGGTATGCAACCTTTAAAAACTTCCAGGGCTCTTTCTTTAAGTTCTTTAGCCGGAAGGTATTTTTCCAGGTTGTTCTCCAGCTGATAAATTTTAATGGATACCGTTTTGTCTTTTACGTCAAGGACTTCAAAATAAATCCGTGCAAACCGCTCATATTGGTTGGCAGAATAGATTAACCTTTCCTTTTGATCTTCAGTTAGATGGGTTAATTTTTCTATTCCTCTCATTAGTGTAAAATTTCTCTAATTTGTTGGTCTAATGGAACTCACATGACTTAAAGTTTATACATGTTCTTGTTGTGACAAACCTTCTTAGTCATGCTCGTTTCATCCGTATAAAATTTACTTACTTCATTGATATATTTTTTCTTAAAGGTAGTCATTAGTCGTTAGTCATTAGTTATTTAACACTAACCACTTGTTAACTTATTACTAATCACTTCTTCTGCCTTCTGCCTGTGCACTTCTGCCTTTGTCTTTTATACATGTACTTTTGTGGCAAAAGTCGCCATGCTCGTTTCAAAATTATTAGATTTGGTAGAAGAGTGTAACAGTTTTTCCGGGAATTGAATTTACCACTAATTTAATATATTCTGATTTAGTCACCATTTTTTATACTGAACAGAAATTAGAAAATGACCTTGATTTGAAGATTTTTTTAATAAAAAAACCGGGCTATGAAAACCCGGTTTATGCATTATCTAAAACTTTCTACTAAACATTTACCACAAAAAACTAATAACTAATTACTATTATCTCCTTTTTCCTCTGCCTTTACCTTTTTGCATTTGTGCCTGTTGTTTTTGCATGGCTTCGAGTCGGGCCTGGAATTTGGATTTTTTCACCGGTTTTTTCTGATTAGCTTTAAGTTTAGCCAATATGGCTTCTTCGTCAACAAACTGACGAATAAGGATGGTTTGACCGATGGTAATCAATGTAGAGATGAAATAGTAATAACTGAGGCCTGCCGCATAGCTGTTGAAGAAGAATAGGAACATTATAGGCATCATGTACATCATACCCTTCATACCAGGCATTTGGGATGATGATTGTGTCATATCCTGATTAATACGGGTGTAAACGATATTAGTAATGGCCATCAAAAGGGTAAAGAGACTTACATGATTGCCATAAAAAGGAATAGAAAAGGGCAGATCCCAAATGCTATCATAAGTAGAGAGGTCGGATGCCCAGAGAAAACTTTCCTGGCGCAACTCTATGGATGCCGGGAAAAAGCGGAACATGGCAATAAGAATAGGCATTTGAAGCAGCATGGGCAAACATCCTCCCATGGGATTTACACCCGCTTTTCGGTACAGATTCATTACTGCTTGCTGTCGTTCCAGCGCTTTTTCTTTGGGTATGCGTTCATTAATCTCATCAATTTGTGGTTTTAAGACCCTCATTTTTGCCGTAGACATATAGGATTTATATGTGAGGGGGAATAAAACCAGTTTGATGAGGATAGTAAGAATAAGGATTATAATTCCGTAATTGCCAATAAAGCCTTCAAGGAAGTTGAAAACCGGGATGACGGCAAAACGATTGATCCATCCGAAAATTCCCCACCCCAGGGGAAGCAACTCATGAAGGTCAAGGTTTTTGTATGATTTTAATGTGTAAAAGTGGTTGGGACCAAAGTAGAACTGTAACTCAATGGTTTTATCCTCTTTAAATTGAAATGGGATGGTTAACTCGGCCTTGTTTTGTCGCAACAGAGTTCTGTCTTCATCTTCCGGTGCTATGGTTTCAATAAACCCGCTACTAAAGGTTTCGCCGGCAATAAGTGCCGAACTAAAGAATTGGTCTTTAAAGGCTACCCATTTAAGTGGCGTACGTAAGTCTTCATCTTTATCGCCCGGACCCGATATTTTATCTACCTCGTCTTGGTAAAACTTATAATATATCCCCGAATATTGTTGTTCAAATTGTCTTCCTTTTTCTTGTTGTGGCATTTGCTGATACCATTCCAGGTCAAGAGTATTGCGGGGTGTAGCAAACTTATTGCCCAAATTTCGGGTTTCGATGGTGTGGTTGACCATGTAATCTCCTTCCGAGAGGGAATAGTTCATGATAAGCTTTTCACCGTCAGGCCCCGAAATTTCAAAGGTTATGGCGTCAGCTTGTTGGTTTGTTACATTAAAAAACAGGTCGTTGGTATTATAAATTCGGGTATTGTAGGTAAAAGTAAACCCATATCTGTTTTCATTGCCGCTAAAAAGTATCAACGGTTGGCCGTCAAAAGTTTTATAATTTTTTAACTCAACAGAATAGATTCGACCACCTTGATTGGATAAAACGACTTTGATATTTTCATTTTCGAGGGTAAAGAACTGTTGTTCTCCATCAATATAAGGGGCAAGGATTCCTGCAGCATGAACGATCGCACTGTCTGATTTTTGAATTTCCAAGTCTTGCACCGCCACTGCTTCGGTACTGTCCGATAAAGCTGCCGCCTGCTCTGCCTGTAGTTGTTCAACCCGGTTGAGAGAGTCGATAAGTCTTTTCCTGGCTGCTATCTCTTCCTCGGTGGGTTTGTTAATCCACCAAAACACTACCAAAATGGCGGTAATTAAAAGTAATCCTGTTATCGAATTTTTATCCATAAATTCTGCAGTTTTTTCTTAATATTAAAATTACCGTATCGATACAACTGGCCGGTAAAGATATTTTAAAATTCCATTAAAGGTGAAAATGTTATTTGTTTGATTGATTTTTTTCCTCAGCATATTCTATTGTAGCTCTAATAAAAGCCATAAATACCGGATGAGGATTGATTACTGTGCTGCTGTATTCGGGATGGAATTGTACCCCCACGAACCACTTTAGGGCAGGTATCTCCACAATTTCTACCAATCCCGTCTCGGGGTTGGTGCCGGAACTAATCATGCCGGCCTTTTCAAATTGCTCCAGATATTCGTTATTAAATTCATAGCGATGTCGATGCCTTTCTTTGACCAATTCTTTTTTATAAGCATCGTAAGCGTTGGTATTTTTCTTCAATTGGCATTCGTAGGCGCCTAAGCGCATGGTGCCACCCATATCGGTAATATTTTTTTGGTCTTCCATTAAATCGATTACCGGAAAGGGTGTACTGTGATCCATCTCGGTAGAGTTGGCTTTTTCCAGTTTGAGGACATTGCGGGCAAATTCAATTACCGCACATTGCATGCCCAGACAAATGCCTAAAAATGGAATATCATTTTCACGAGCATATTTAACTGCGGCCATCTTTCCTTCGATACCACGATGACCAAAGCCCGGGGCCACTAAGATACCATGTACATCTTTAAGTTTGTTGTCAATATTTTCGTCTGATATATTTTCGGAATGAATAAGACGAATATCTACTTTCCGGTCGTTGTACGTCCCGGCATGTATGAGAGATTCTATAATAGATTTGTATGCATCGGGTAATTCCACATATTTACCTACCAATGCTATACGAGTGGTTTTTTTTGCATTTTTGAGTTTACCCAGAAATGCTTTCCACTCTTTTAATTCTGGTTTTCCTTCAACGGGTAAGCCCAATTTTTCCAGCACCGTTTCATCCAATCCTTCTTCCTGCATTTTTACAGGTACTTCGTATATAGAAGAAACATCGATGGATTGAATGACTGAACGAATGTCTACATTACAGAAAAGAGCAACTTTTTTGCGAATATCGGTGGTTAATTGTTTTTCGGTTCTTAAAACCAAAACATCGGGCTGAACACCTATTTCAAGCAAAGCTTTTACTGAATGCTGTGTGGGTTTAGTCTTTAGTTCACCACTGGCGGCCAGATAGGGTACTAACGTTAAGTGAATAACAATGGCACGATGTCCCAGCTCCCATTTTAGCTGACGAACTGCTTCAATGTAAGGGAGCGATTCGATATCGCCAACGGTGCCACCAATTTCAGTTATGACAACATCAAATTTATGTTTGGTACCTAAAAGCTTGATATTGCGTTTTATTTCGTCGGTGATATGAGGTATAATCTGAACCGTTTTACCCAGATAATCTCCTTTTCGTTCTTTGTTGATGACATTTTGGTAGATACGTCCGGTAGTAACATTGTTGGCCTGAGAAGTGGGGACATTCAGAAACCGTTCGTAATGCCCCAGGTCAAGGTCGGTTTCGGCACCATCTTCCGTTACATAACATTCTCCGTGTTCGTAGGGATTAAGTGTTCCGGGATCCACATTCAAATAAGGATCCAGTTTTTGGATGGTGACATGATAACCTCGGGCTTGTAATAATTTAGCCAGCGATGCTGATATGATTCCTTTTCCTAATGAGGAAGTTACACCTCCGGTAACAAAAACATAACGTGTATCGGGCACTTTTTTCAATGTTTTTAAAGATTTAACGATAGGACTTTTTAATGAAACGAGCATGAGTTGAAGCTACCACAAACAATGTGCTTATCGGCCATGCCGGTTTCATCCGTATTTTTGTCTGATTCATGGGTCTGATGGAACTCACATGACCTAACGAAATTCTTTTGGTAACAATTTAGGGGGTCATGCCCGTTACATCCGGCCTTGAATAATTATTTGATTTGGAATAAAAATTTTAAGCCACAAAGTTAGCAAAAAGTACCCGGATTATTGGTCTCATTTTAATTAAAATGAAACGAGCATGGCTGAAGGTATTGTGATTTCCTGTTCTGCCATGCTCGCATAATGATATCCTGGTGGTAAACTGCAGTAATCAGACAAATTAACTAGTAAAGGCAGCACCTATGCCTCATTTTCAAACTCTTCTATCAGGTCAAGCTTTTTGTTTAAAAGAGTAATGTTTCGCTTTCCGCTTTCAATTTTATTTTTGAATTCCCGCACCAATGCTTCCGAACTTTTGGATTTGGCAAAGAAACCTATGTTATTTTCCCACAAAATGATATCATTTTCGAGTTGTTTCAGTTTGCCAATAATTTTATTTCGTTCTTGGTTGATGCGATTTTCAAATTGATTTTCCAGTTTCCATTGTTCCAGCTTATTTCTAAATTTTTGCAGGGCTTTGTTTGTTTCGTCCATGTTCAGGTGATCGAACCGGGAATTAATAAGGTTCCGAAATTCTTTGTAGATACGGTCTTTTTCTTTGATGGGGACGAAACCTATTTCTGCCCAACGACGCTGAAAGTCCTGAAGAGTTTTAAAGCTTTCTTCGTTGTTTTCGCCCGGTTCAAATTGTCGTAGCTCTTCGATAAGAGCCTCTTTACGCTTGAGGTTTTCTTCCTGTTCCTGATCTTTTTGTTTAAAAAATTCTGATTTACGTTCGAAGAAATGATCGCAGGCACTGCGGAATTTTTTCCAAATTTCATCCGAGTGTTTACGCGGTACCGGACCAATTTCTTTCCATCTTTTTTGAATACGGATGAGTTCTTCGGTTGTGTTACGCCAGTCGGTGCTATCTTTTAGAGCTTCAGCTTTTTCTAACAACTCGGTTTTAAGTTGCAGATTTTGTATTTGTTCTTCCTTGAAAGCTTTGAAGAACTTGCGCTTTAATTCGAAAAACTGATCACAGGCCTTTCTGAATCTCAAATAAATTTCTTGATTTTCTTTTTTGGGCGCAAAACCAATTGTTTTCCAAACTTTTTGAATATCAATAATGGCCTTGCTATTCTTTACCCAATCCGAATGGGTTTTCAAATCTTGCTGAAGAATGGCCTCAACTTTTTCACAAAGAGCTTGTTTGGCTTCCAGGTTTTTTTGCTGTTGTTCTCTCTGCTGTTCAAAATATTCCTGGTGCTTTTGATTAATTTTCATTGTTGCAGCGCGAAAACGTTCCCATAGCTCTTCTTTTTTGTCTTTAGGAACAGGACCTATTTCGCGCCACTGCTCGTGATATCGTTGAAGGGTCTTAAATGCTTTGATAATAGAGGGTTCAAGGAGCAACCGTTCGGCTTTTTCGCACAATTCGAGTTTCGCTTCGTAATTCTTTTTTAGGTCAAGGTCCCTGAGTTCTTTGTTGATTTTAATGTAATTGTAAAAATTTTCGACATGAAGGTGATAGGTTTCCCACAGGTCGTGTAAATCTTTTTGAGGCACGGGTCCTATTTCGCGCCATCTTTTCTGCAAAGCGCGGAATTCATCGAAGGTGTGATGCAAAGATTCTTGCCTATTGATCAACTCTTTAATTCCTTCGATCACCTCATACTTGGCTGCCAGATTTCTTTTTTTCTCCTCCTCGATACGCGCTCTTTCTTCTTCTCTTTTTTTGCGGAATTTTTGAATAGCTTCCTGCATAGCATCGGAGAGCTCGTCGTGAGGTGGGGAGAAAGCTTCGGCCGGTTCACCGGAAGCAATAAACTCTTCTTTGAGGCGGGTTATTTCGGCAGCACTTTTCCTTTCAAATTCTTTTCGAATATTTTCCAAATGCTCTTTAATTTTTGAAGCAGGATATTGATTGAGCAATTGGTGATATCGATTTAAGAGTTTCTCCCGAGAAAGGGGTGAATAATCTTCTATAGGGGGAACTTTCTCTTCTTGTTTCTTTTTTTCTTGCTGTTCGGCGTTGGAAGATTGTGTGGCGATGGTGTCATTATCGCCTACCATTTCAGGCTGTTGTTTATCCTCTTCGCCGGCACTATCTTCCACAGTTGAGGAAGATGTTTCCTGGCTGGTGGTATTTTCCCCCGAATTGGGCGCATTCTCTTGGTTAACTATAGATTTTTCTTCCTGGAGTGCCTTTTCACCGGAAAGTTTTTCGTTGTTCATGGGAGTCTCAGAACCATCTGTAACGGATGTTGACAAATTGCCATTGTCATTTCCATGGTCAGTCATTTCCTCCTTTGGCAGGCTATTGTCTTCAGAGGTAGATGAACTCTCAACCTTGGGGTCCATTGATGGATGCTCCGGTTTTTCAACATTTTCCGGCATAGGATTGATGGCTTCGTTTTGCGTATTTTCAGATTGTTTCTCTGAATTCAAATTCATCTTATCGTCAGATGATTTGTTTAGATCATTGGCTAACATCATTCTCGTACTTTTAAGAGGCGATTAAGCCGATTGGTGCTAATCACTTTATTAGATTCAAACCACGAAACTATACAATAAACCATAATCATCAAACTATTTTTTATCAAAATGTGATAAAAAAGAAAATTTTGGTTATTTTTTGCCCGGAAAGCAGGTCCTGGCAACTTTAGTTTTGTTGGTGTTTAAAGATTTTTTTAATGATCTAAGGTTCTCAAGATTTCCTTGCCTTCGGTGCTAAATTTATATCTTTGCAAGAAAATTTCCCATGCGGATAGATATTTTGACCTTATTTCCGGCAATGTTTCAAGGACCTTTTTCTGAGTCGATAATAAAAAGGGCTATAGAAAAAGGCGAGGTGGAGATATATTTACACAACATTAGAGATTATTCAGAAGATAAACATAAACGGGTAGATGATTATCCCTTTGGTGGTGGGGCAGGAATGGTGATGCAGATTGCGCCGATAGCCAGACTCATCGAAAAACTGAAGTCGGAACGCAATTATGATCAGATAATTTATTTGAGCCCAGATGGGCAGAGGTTTAACCAGAAAGAAGCCAATAAGTTGTCATTGTGCACCAATATAATATTGCTTTGTGGTCATTATAAGGGTGTCGATCAAAGAGTTCGCGATCATTATATTACCCAGGAAATATCAATTGGAGATTATGTTTTGAGTGGGGGAGAGTTGGCTGCTGCGGTGGTCGTCGATGCCGTTGTTCGATTGCTGCCGGGAGTAATAGGTGATGAAACCTCTGCACTTACCGATTCGTTTCAGGATAATTTGTTGGCACCTCCAATTTATACTCGTCCTTCGGATTTTAATGGATGGAAGGTCCCCGATGTACTTCTCTCAGGTAATGAAAAACTGATAAATGAATGGCGGGAGCAGATGTCACTGGAACGAACCCGACAATTGCGTCCAGACCTTTTGGATGAAGAGTAAATTAAACATGGTGGCCTATTCTATCAATGAAACGAGCATGGCCATTAAAAGTTCTCACAGGAAAAATAATGTATAAGTGTAAATAGGCAGAAGTGCACAGGCAGGAGTTGTTTTTATTAGTGAACAGTCATTAGTATTGGTTTTACAAATATAACTAAACGAATTTTAAATTCTATTCGAAATAACTTAGACAAATATTCTGTTTTGTTTGAGCCATTAACTAACTATAAAGCTTGTAAGGCAAGTTGTACAGATTTATCCTTTAAGACAAATTTCTTTGTAGATGCAATAGTTGCAGTTTTTTTCTTCAGGTGTTTGTTTGAAAGGCATATGGGGGTCAAAGAGTTCATCCAGTAGTTTTCCTAAACTATCAACAAAAACTGTTTTAACTAAATCAAGGGTAATAACTTCCTTTTTTCCGCGTACCGGTTGAAGGTATAGATTACTGTCTGAATCGGTAAAGAGTTTTCGCATCCAAACCACCGACGGTTGAATTGCTGACGGTGCCCGCCGGGTTTGTTCCTCAACCATAAGCGAGTAAAGTAAGGTTTGAAATATTGCTTTATTTTCGGGGTGTTTGGAAGAATCGAATAAACTTTCGATATCGTTTATGCGATTGGTCCCTTTTCCGGTTTTGTAATCGACCACCTTGAGAGTTCCTTCTTTTTCTTCCAAACGGTCGATGTTACCCCCTAAATAAACTGACCGTCCGGAAGGTGTTTTAAAAACCATGCCCATCGAATATTCCAGTCCTTTGATGACAAAAGGAACTTTTTTTATTTCGTTTTGAAAAAAGCCTGTAAGATAGCGGATTAAGACTTCAAAAACCAGGCTGTTTTTCCCTTGCAAATCGATAAAAACATTTTGTTTTTGCTTGATAAAAGGAACATTTAGGGAGAATATTTCTTTAAGGGTATTTCTAAGATTATCGGGTTGAGCTATTTGCTTTAGGATATCTTCGGAAATAATTTGACCCATAAAAGGTTTGTATAAAGCTTCAACAGTTTGGTGAAACAAATTCCCAAAGATTCGGGGATCCAGCTCTTCGGAAATATCTTCGGGTTCTTTGGCGCCTACAAGATATTTGTAATAGAACCGCAAGGGACACTCAACATAAGTACTAAGAGCGCTTGGTGATAAAGCACGGTTATGCTCGTGAAGGAAGGCGGAAAGTTGCACCATTACTTGTTTGTTTTTTTCGGCCATAATTTGTGGCAAGGCCTTTGTCCCGGCCTTTCGCACGTAGGTTTGAGTTACCACCTTTCCATGAAATTCATAGTAAAGCTGGTGAAGGAAGCGGCTCATTTCTCCCGTTTGCTGATTGGCGTCCGAAGCCGACCAAATTAAAATAACCTTTTTTGCGCGGTGAATAAGCCGATAAAAATAATATGCAAAAATGGAATCCTGATGGTCGATAGTAGGAAGTCCAAACCCTTTTCGAAGATTATAGGGTATAGCAGAATTAGGCGGAGAAGTATGTGGGAAGGTTCCTTCGTTCATGCTGGTTATAATCAGGTTATCAAAGTCGATGACTCTGGTTTCCAGTATCCCCATAATCTGAAGTCCATTTAATGGCTCACCTTTGAAGGGTATGGTACTGAAATCGGTCAATTTGCGAAAAAGTCGGTACCACGTATCTGTCGATATGGGTTCATTAAGTTTCCCCAATATCTCGCCCAGTCGTTTAATGGTTAAATAAAGGTGGTAGACAAATTCTTGTTCAAAATCGGTGTCGGGGCGCTCTTTTAAACTTTTGTATACCAGTAACAATATTTCCATGAAATAAGACGAAAGCGCTTCAATAGTCTCAACTTTGGTAAGTGTTTTTTTTATAAAATCATTTTCCGGAATTTGGTCTTTTTCAATGAATACTTTGTTGGCTTTAATTAATTGATTAATGAGTTGATCTCTTTTGTCACCAAGCAATGGGGAAACATATTGATGTCGTAAAAGGCCGATGAGATGTCTGTGATAAAACCATGTTTTACCATTGGCGGTTGTTCGCGTTGTCCGCTGTAAAGTCATAAGGGCATCGATAAGGCTGTAGGCAGGGGTATTTTTTAAAGGATATCCGAGGGTAACATTTATAGATTTCCACTGAGAAGGAATGGCATGTATAACCGGGAGCATGAGTGTTTCATCGGCCAAAACGACAGCTGTTTTAGTATGGTCGGAATCTTCCTGGTTATCGGAAATATCCTTGAGGAATTGAGCTGCGATTTGGGTTTGTTCCAGATCGTTGGCAGCTTGTGCAATAATTATTTTGGAAGGACCGTTGCAGGTTGGTGATTCCCAGTCGCTGGGCATGGGAAAATCTTGTAGGTTTTGTTTAATAAACCTGGCAGCCTCATGTTCTCCGAAAAGAGAAATTTTTTCGTTTGGTTTAGCAGGATTAGTCAATATCCATTGGGGATAATCCCAGAAAAAATCGGCAATATTCTGGGTTTTTAAATAGTTAAGTAGAAGTTTTTCGCAGTTATTCAAAGCATTTAATCCGGCAAATATCACACGTGAAAAAGGAACCTCGCCAATTGTTTTATTCTTAATTTTTTGTGCTACCGAACGGTAGAGTTTGCCTTCGTAAATTTCGCGGTCTCGGTCTAGCCTGTCATTAAAATGTTCATAAAGCAGGGGCATTCTTTCCCATAGTTCCAGAAAAGATTTCTGAAGTTGCGACAATCGTTTGGGGTCAAAAGAGCTCCAAAATGTGCGGATAGCATCAATTTGCTCCTGGTTTAAATGGCTAAAATCATCCTCCAAGGCTTTTAAATCAGCCATGTTCTTAAAAATCTGGTTAGGATCGGCCAAATATTTGTCTATATCATCAAAATCGGACAGGCACATCTCGCCCCAGGGAATAAAATCATCAATGGTCGTTTTAGGATCGATAACTTCTTTATAAGATTGGTAGAGTTTGAAAATAAGGCTAATGTTGTCGCTCACGGGCCTTTTGTCGAAATAGAAGAAGAAGTCGTTAATGGTCAGAATTTCAGGAGAAAAAATAGGCTTGGGACTCTTGTTTTGTAAGTGCCGTCTGAAAAAAACTCCCGCTCTTCGGTTAGGGAAAACGAAACAAAAGTCTGATATATCTGTTGAATATTTTTGAAGATAGTACTCAGCTAATCGTTCAAGAAAAAATGACATATTAATGATTTTTTCAAGGTTATAAATTTATATCAGTATTATGTATGTCCACTCAACCTTTATAGATAGGAGGAAAAATATGATAACAAGATGTCCTCAACCATCCGGATAGAGTAGCAGACGATGCGGTTTAAAAAGGGTCACATCACACCAGGCCCGAAAACTACGGATTTATTATCACTTACTTTTTCTTTCCAAAAAAGAATATATAATATTGTGGTCTGCTACCGGGTTTCAAAGATAATTTATTTGTTCGATTTTATTTTTGAATTCCGTATTCTGTATTTAATTAACAAAATATGAGAGTTTTATAACTTATAATTATGGATTCATTTTCATTTGTCGGCAACAGCGACATTGAAGCAATTGAGAAACTATACGAGCAATACAAAGAAAACCCTGAATCGGTAGATGCCAGTATGCGTCATTTTTTTCAGGGATTTGAATTTGCCTCCCGCCATTTTGATTCTTCAACCGAAGGGATTGTAGGAAAAGAGTTTAATGTTATAAACCTGATTCACGGTTACCGTCAGCGTGGTCATCTTCATACAGCTACCAATCCCGTTCGTTCCCGCCGTAAGTATTTTCCAACGTTAGATATTGAGAATTTCGGATTATCGGAAGATGATCTGGATACCGTATTCCACGCCGGGAAAGAGATTGGTCTTGGACCTGCACCCCTACGGGAAATCGTTGAGCATCTGAAGCAAACCTACTGTGGATCGGTGGGGGTTGAGTATCTCTACATACGTCATCCCGAAATGGTGTCATGGTTAAAGAAGCGGATGGAAGAGGTACGTAACACCCCCTCATTCACAGTAGATAAAAAAATTAGGATTTTTCACCGCCTTAAAGAAGCTGTTGGTTTTGAAAGTTTTATTCATCGGCGATTTGTCGGGCAAAAGAGGTTTTCGCTCGAGGGATGCGAAGTATTAATCCCTGGTCTGGATGCGCTGATTGATAAGGGGGCCCAAACCGGTATTCGTGAAGTGGTGATTGGCATGGCTCATCGTGGTCGACTGAATGTTTTGAGCAATATTTTGAAAAAACCTGTGGTCGACATCTTTAATGAATTTAATGGCGACCAGTATGATGATAGTATTTCTTTGGGAGATGTTAAGTATCATTTAGGATATGATAATTCTATCGAAACAGCTTCAGGACAAACGGTTAAGGTTAATTTATTACCAAACCCGTCGCATCTGGAAGCCGTAACACCCGTAGTGGAGGGTCTTACCCGCTCGCTTGCGGAACATAACTATGGGAAAGATTTTAGTAAAATTATCCCGGTTGTTATACATGGAGATTCTGCTATTGCTGGTCAGGGCGTAGTCTATGAGGTTGTTCAGATGGCTTCGCTTAGTGGTTATTCTACCGGTGGTACAATTCATATTGTTATTAACAATCAGGTAGGATTCACAACCAATTACTTAGATGCCCGCTCAAGCACCTATTGTACTGATGTGGGGAAAGTCACTCGCAGCCCGGTGTTTCATATCAACGGCGATGATGCAGAAGCATTGGTCTATGCCATAGAGCTGGCTGTAGAATATCGCCAAACCTTTCATTCTGATGTGTTTATTGATATTCTTTCTTATCGGAAACATGGGCACAATGAAGGTGATGAACCCAGGTTTACGCAGCCTACCTTATATAAAGCCATAGCTTCTCATCCCAACCCTCGGGATATTTATGAACAAAGGTTGATAAAGGAAAAAGTACTTTCCAAAGAAGAAATTGTCCGTTTCCAAAACGAGTTTAACGAAATTCTGGAAAAAGCCCTGACTGAATCGCAAAAAACAGATATTGTACATATTCGTCCGTTTCGTCGGGATTTGTGGGGGCGTTTCCGCCACGTGGAGGAAAGTGACTTTTCTGAATCCCCTGCCACCGGGGTTGAGAAAGAGATTTTACTGGAGCTTGCTCAGAAAATTAACAATCTTCCTTCCGATCGAAAATTTTTCCGTAAGCTGGAAAAATTGGTGGAAGACCGTAAGCGAATGGTCCGAGAAAATCATATTGATTGGGCCATGGCTGAATTATTGGCTTATGCTACTTTGTTAATGGAAGGACATCCGGTGCGTATAAGTGGTCAGGATTCGGTGCGGGGAACTTTTGCTCACCGGCATGCCGGTTTTACGATTGAAGATAAAGACGAAATTTATTTTCCGTTGCAACATCTTGATGAAAAACAGGCTATTTTTAATATTTATAACTCACCACTTAATGAATATGGTGTTTTGGGGTTTGAATATGGCTTTTCATTAGGCGTCCCGGATGGGCTGACCATCTGGGAAGCCCAATTTGGTGATTTTAGTAATGTGGGGCAAGTAATTATTGATCAGTTTATCAGTTCAGCAGAGGAAAAATGGGGACTGAAAAATGGATTGGTTCTATTCCTTCCTCATGGTTTTGAGGGACAAGGGCCGGAACACTCCAGTGCGCGCATCGAACGCTTTCTGAATCAGGCTGTGGGGAAAAATATGCAAATATTAAATTGTACTACGCCTGCCAACTTTTTTCATGCGCTTAGACGTCAGGTAAAAAGAGATTTTAGAACACCTTTGGTGATTTTTACACCCAAGAGTCTATTGCGACATCCCCGTGTGATATCGGAAGTAGAGGATTTTGTTCAGGGTTCTTTCCAAGTAGTGTTGGATGACGATAATACCGACAAGGAGAAGGTAAAGCGAATTGTTCTTTGCAGCGGTAAAATTTATTACGATTTGCTGGAACGCAAAGAAGAACTCAATGCTCGGGATGTGGCTTTAATACGTATAGAACAATTGCATCCGTTTCCTAAAGAACGTATCCTGGAAATCGTTGCGCAATATCCTAATGCACTGCTTAATTTGTGGGTACAGGAAGAGCCCGAAAATATGGGCCCCTGGTATTATGTGAATTATAAGTTGCCGGAATTAAATCTGGTTCCGGTAGCGCGATTGGCCAGTGCGAGTCCTGCCACCGGCCTTAGCGGCTTGCATGTGGTTGGACAAAAAGAAATTATTGGTAAGGTGTTTAAAAAGTGCCATTGTGAATTGAATAATATTTATTGCGGTTTGCAATGTGTGGAAGGTAAAAGTCATGCCGAAATATTGAAACAACATAAGTATTTTGAAACACCTCAAAAGTTTTCTATCTAAACGATGGAGGCTTAAGACTCGATAGTTAAATTTTTGAAAAGGTAGTTTAACTTTTTATAAACTAACAGAATGTTTTTGTAAGCTTTATTCTAAAAATATCCTAAAACAATGATAGAAGTAAAGATACCCAGCCCTGGTGAATCGATAACAGAGGTAGAGTTAGCCACCTGGCTGGTTGCCGATGGTGACTTGGTTCATAAAGATCAAGACCTCGCTGAAGTAGAGTCCGACAAAGCGACTCTGATTCTTAATGCCCCTGAAAGTGGAAAAATAATTATTAAAGTTGAAGCAGGGACTACGGTAAAAGTAGGAGAAGTTGCCTGTCAGATTGATACCTCGGTGAAAGTTGAGGAACAAAGTAGTGTTGAAGTAGAAAAAGAAACTCAGGCACCTAATGCCCCGTTAAAGGAAGAAGAAATTGCAAAAGATTCTGCACCAACGCAAAAAGGAGCAGAAAGTGCTGTTGCATCAGCCCAAAGTAAAAAATTGGTGCAGGCGACCACCGCTTCAAAGGGAAACAACAAAATAAAAACTACCCCGTTGGCCAGAGAAAAAATGAAAGCCGCCGGTCTGGGGGTGGATGATATTGTGGCAGGACTTAGAAAACTTTCCGTGGCTGATGTTGATGCCGTTATTGAAGGACTATCGTCAGAGCCTTTAGATAACCAGGAAGTCAGCCGCAGCGTGAAACGCGAAAAAATGAGTCAGCTGCGAAAAAAATTGAGTCAACGTTTAGTTAAGGTAAAAAATGAAACCGCCATGCTTACCACCTTCAACGAGGTGGATATGTCAGCAGTAATTAACATCCGTAAAAAATATCAAAATCGTTTTGTTGAAAAGCATGGGATTAAATTGGGCTTTATGTCCTTTTTCCTGAAGGCTTCTGCCATTGCTTTAATGGGGCGTCCCAAAGTCAATAGTATGATTGATAATGAGGAAATTGTTATTCCCCAATTTGTTGATATCTCAGTGGCCGTTCAGACACCTAAAGGATTAATGGTGCCGGTGATCCGAAATGTGGAAAGGAAGTCTTTGGCCACATTAGAGAGAGAATTAAAAGAATTGGCCGATAAAGCCCGCTCAGGAAGAATATCGCTTGAGGAGATGTCTGGCGGAACCTTCACCATTACCAATGGGGGCGTTTTTGGTTCAATGTTTTCAACACCATTAATAAATCCTCCCCAATCTGCCATTTTGGGAATGCATAACATTGTGGAACGACCTGTTGCCGTTAACGGAAAAGTTGAAGTTAGGCCAATTATGTATATTGCTTTGAGTTATGACCATCGTATTATCGACGGTAAAGACTCGGTTGGCTTTCTAATGGATGTGAAAAAAATGATTGAACAGCCCGAAATACTGTTACACCATGGGAAAAATCCTGTTGAACAACTGCTTGAATTGTAGTAGTAGACGGGTTGCTTCAAAAAAAAGATAGTAGCATAACATTTTATCTTATTCTATCTATCGACCTTACCAAAGCTTCATCTTTCCCTATTGCTCTCATTGCAAGAAATACCAGAATCAAGGCAATTAATGGGAGTATTAGGGGAAGATTGAAGGAAAGGTCGGTGACCCCCAAATTTTTTGCGCCGGTTTTACCCATATAATAAATTAAACCGGAAAGACCGGGCAAAAAGCCCATATTCAGACCACAAAGTCGGATTTGCAAAATTCTTTTCTTAAATAAGAATATGGTAAAAAAAGATACAGCGGTAGTTGCTATGGTCAAAATAGAAAGAGCTATACCGGGAATTACCAATGTTTCTGATGCATCTTGTTCTATTCTGAAGATTCCTCGCCACGTTAATTCATAATATTCTTGCATATTGGCCATTTCGGCCAAACTGAAAAAAAATAAACTGCCGGTGAGCAGTGCAGCAAAAAACAAATATAGGGTTTGAATACGTTGTATCATATCTTTTTTCTTTTGTTGCAAAAATAAAAAATTGTTGATTAAATTCTCGATTCTTGGTGAAATTGTGCTGCCAGGAAGATATTTAGTGTTTTATTTTTCGATTATTTTTTCTTATTTTGGTTTTGCCTGTAGCTTTTTGAATGTTCTTTATTTAAGGCTAAATTGGGAATGAGGCTTTCTGGTTTATTGCATTTACGCTGTGAACTAATAGTTTAATTAATTTTGAGTCGTTTTTTGTATAATGCTTTTTTTGAGGATAGGAAAATATTTTCAGTTGGCGTATTTTTGAGTTTATTAGCAGAAAAATAAATAAAGACAATAAAATATGAGAAGGATAGAAGAATCAGAATTAATATTAAATCCAGATGGTTCAGTGTTTCATCTTCATATAAAACCGCAGGAAGTGGCCGATAATATTATATTGGTAGGCGATCCGGGGCGGGTGGATACCGTTGCCGGATTTTTTGATAGGATTGAAGCTGGCGCCCAAAACCGTGAGTTTGTGTTTCGAACCGGAAACTATAAAGGAACAAGATTTACCGTCCTTTCAACAGGAATTGGAACCGATAATATCGATATCGTGCTTAACGAATTGGATGCGTTGGTTAACGTCGACTTTGAAAGCAGAAGAGTAAAAAAAGAAAAAAAATCCTTGAATATAGTGCGTATAGGGACATCGGGTTCGCTGCAGGATTATCTTCCTGTAGATAGTTGGTTGTTAAGCGATAAAGCTATAGGATTTGATGGTTTACTTAATTTTTATAACGGAGTTGAAGCCATTACCAATCATTCGTTTGAAGAAGCATTGCTTCAATTCATTGGTTGGTCTGAGCGGCTCACTCGTCCTTATGTGGTGGAAGCTAATCGTGAACTGGTAAACCTTTTGTCCGGGTCGAATATTCATAATGGTATAACTATTTCGGCGCCCGGGTTTTATGGTCCACAGGGAAGGGTTATCCGATTGGAATTGGATAATGCTCAAATAAATGATAAGTTGTCGGAATTTAGTTTTGAAGGCGAAAAAATTACTAATTACGAAATGGAATGTTCGGCAATTTATGGTTTGAGCCAATTGTTAGGTCATAGAGCTGCTACCGTTTGCGCTATTATTGCCAATCGTAAGGCGGGAACCTACAGCAAAAATTACAAACATGGCATGAAGGCATTAATTCAATATGTTTTAGAACGTTTATCGCGGTAAGAAGTTGTAGATAGTGAGAGTATGGATACTCAAAAAATTAAAGCCCTAATAACCCTTCTGGACGATCCCAGTGAAGAGATATTTAATACCGTAGAAAATGAATTGCTTAAAGCGGAAGTGGAGATCGTCCCTGAGCTTGAAAAAATTTGGGAGACCCAGACCAACGGGGTTGTACAATACCGTTTGGAGAACATTATTCATACCCTGCAATTCCGCGATGTGAAAAAACGCCTGGCGGAATGGAAAAATAACAATGGTGAAGACTTGCTCACGGGTGTTTGGCTGGTTGCTAAATATCAATATCCCGAATTGACATTTGAAGAGATTGACCGTTCGATTGAAAAACTGAGAAAAGATATTTGGCTAGAATTGAATGAACATCTTACCGCTCTCGAAAAAGTGCGGGTTATTAACCATATCCTTTTTGATGTTCATGGTTTTTCAAGAAATAACAGCAATTTTCTTTCGCCTCAAAATTCGTTTATTTGTGATGTTTTGGATACCAGAAAGGGAAATCCTATTTCGTTGTCCGTGATTTATGCTGAAATAGCACAGCGCCTAGGGTTACCCATATATGGTGTCAATTTGCCAAAGAATTATATCCTTGCTTATTTGGATGAACCGGAACAAAGGGATAGAGTTCGGTTAAGAGATGATGCCTCTGTATTGTTTTATATTAACCCAATTAATAAGGGTGCAGTACTCGGTCGACGAGAAATTGAGCAGTTTATCAAACAACAGAAATTAGAAAACAAGAGCTCTTACTTTATTCCTTGTTCCAATATTGATACAGTTAAAAGAATTTTGAATAATCTTTTAATTGCTTATCAGCAAGCCGGGCAAGTAGAGAAATTTGAGGAAGTTAAGGAATTAATGTCTGTTTTTGCCCAAAAAGAAGACTTTAATAATTAATGTGATTTTTGTTTAATTTATTTCCCATTTGCATCGATTGAGTGGCCTTTAATAAAGTTTGTTTTTGAATTTTATTGTTAGGTTGTTATAAGAAATTTTTTTGAATGAGTTGTCTGTTTTATTTTACTTTTTGAACGGTTGTGCCGGTCTATGATGTTTTTTCAAAAAGCATTAAGTCCGGGATTTTATTTTTTATGTAGTAAACAGACTGAATTTAAAAGAGGATGACCAAAACGATTTGAATATTTTTAAAGTTATAACCATGAATAAACCTTTTAAAGGATTATATCCGAATATATTATGGCATTATTTTGAGGAGATATGTAAGATTCCGCGACCATCAGGTCACGAAGAAAAAATGATTGATTGGTTGTTGGAATTTTCCCATCAAAAAGGATTGAAAGCAAAGCGGGACCAGGCTGGAAATGTGTTGATATCAAAACCCGCTTCCCCAGGATATGAAAACAGACCTATTGTGGTTCTCCAATCACATTTGGATATGGTTGGAGAAAAGAATAGTGAGAAAACTCACAATTTCCTTAAAGATCCTATAATTCCGATACGGAAAGACGAATGGATAAAAGCCGATGGGACAACTCTTGGTGCCGATGATGGCATAGGTATTGCTGCACAATTAGCCTTACTGGCTTCGGACAATATTGCTCATGGACCTTTGGAATGTTTATTTACAGTTGAAGAGGAAACTGGTCTTACCGGTGCTTTTAATTTGGAAGAGAATTTCCTGCAGGGAAATATTTTGATTAATTTGGATTCGGAAGATGAGGGTGAGTTGTTTATAGGATGTGCAGGAGGGATTGACACTGTTGCCCGATTCAAACCGGAATTGAATGAGGTCCCTTCGGGGTATAATGCCTTGGAAATTCAAATAACCGGCTTAAAAGGTGGCCACTCCGGTGATGACATTCACAAAGGATTAGGAAATGCCATTAAGATTTTGGTGCGGCATTTATGGCAAATGGAAAGAGAGCTGGGCATGCGATTGGCTCATTTGGAAGGAGGTAATTTACGAAATGCCATCGCCAGAGAAGCTTTTGCAACGGTTGTTATTCCTTCCGCATACAAAGAACAGGCTCGTGTCGCCATGAACATGTTTGCGCATGATGTAGGTCAGGAATTGCGTCATACAGACCCGAATGTGAGGATCCAGATGGGCACCACGACTCTGCCGGAAAAGGTTTTCTCAAAAAGTTTTCAATCAAAATTGCTGAATGCCTTATATGGTTGCCCACATGGTGTAATAGCCTGGAGCCAGGAAATAGATAATTTAGTTGAGACCTCAACAAATCTTGCCTCTGTAAAAAAAGTTGATGGAGAATTAATTGTTTCAACCAGTCAGCGCAGTTCAGTGGAAAGTGCAAAAAATAATATTGCCAATATGGTCCATAGTATCTTTGAGTTGGCTGGTGCAAAAGTTGAGCATTCAGATGGTTATCCCGGTTGGGAACCCAATATGGATTCGCCCTTACTTAAAGTGGCTGTGAATACTTACGAACAATTATTTAAATATAAGCCCAAAGTTAGAGCTATACATGCCGGACTGGAATGTGGTCTTTTTTTGCAAAAGTATCCGCATATGGATATGATCTCATTGGGACCTACCATCAAAGGTGCCCATTCCCCCGATGAACGTTTACATATTGAAAGCGTTGGAAAATTTTGGGACCATTTGCTCGCTATTTTGAAAAGCCTGTGAGTGATCTTTATAAGTGAATATTAGTTTTTTAAGGGGCGAAAAGTGTGGAATTTAGGCTTTTTGCCCTTTTTGCTTATGTCTTTTAAAAGTAAATCTTTGGCTTCACATGAAGGACAGCCACCCCCACAGCCACTACTATCTTTCGAAAACATTGTTTTGTAAAAGGCATATAAAGTGTACCCAAAGGCTGCAATGACCGTAATTATTGTAAGAATTTCTTGTATCATTTCTTATTGCTTTAATTCCTTGTTTAAAAGTTGTTTAAATTAAAGTCTCTGAAATACAGATAGTTTTCCGATAATCATATATTAATTTTACCAAAGCTATTTGATATTTTAGGTTTCAGACTATAATAATTAAAAATTGTTCCAATTAACCGGGATTAAACTTGCTTGAATAATAAAAATGGAACAATCTAATAATTAGTAGACCTTCCTGTTTTAAACTAAGCATGATCTATATAAGTAATTTCCCAACCTGATAAATTACAAGAGATAATAAATAAGCTAACCCAGTTGTATAAAATATAGTAAATATGGCCCATTTCCAAGAACCGGTTTCTTTTCTGATTGCAGCTACAACAGCTACACACGGAAAATAAACAAGCGTAAATATCAGAAATGAAATGGTCGTCAGTTTTGTGAAAACTGGTGTGCCATCCGGGTAGGAATCGCTCTTAATTTGTTCAATTAATTGTTGGTTTCCACTAGTTGAAGTATCATCGGCTTGGTAAAGAACTGCCATGGTGCTTACAACCACTTCCTTGGCGGCAATGCCACTGAGAAGACTGACACCCATTTTCCAGTCAAAACCTAAAGGTCGTATGGCCGGTTCTAGGCTTTTGCCAATTCTTCCGATATAGCTGTCCTCGTGCCGAATTTTCTCCTGCAAATGTTCAAGTTTTTCCAGTTCATTAGATTTCTGCTGTTCAATAGATAAACGTTCATTTTTATCGACAGACAGTAACTGTTCGTTATATTTTTGCTCTAGGTCTGCCCGTTGTTTTTCCAGCAATAAGGTATGCTCGTTATGCCTTGGATAATATCCCAAAAACCAAATGATAATGGATGCGATCATGATAACGCCTCCCATTTTCTTCAGGTATTGGCGACCTTTAAACCACATGTGTCGCAAGGTACTTTTGAAGGTGGGAAGCCGATATGGTGGCAATTCCATGACGAACGGTGTGTCGTTTTTCTTAAAAAGAAAGCGCTTAAATAAGCGTGCCACTATTACTGCCAGAGCTATTCCTGTACCGTAAAGGACAAAAAGGACCGTTCCGGGATGCTCCGTGAAAAATGCACTTATAAATATGATATACACAGGTAGTCGGGCACTGCATGACATAAAAGGATTAATCAAAATGGTCAGAAGGCGATTGTTGGGATCTTTAATGGTACGTGTAGCCATTATGGCAGGAACATTACACCCAAACCCCATGATTAGAGGGATAAATGACTGTCCATGCAAACCTATTTTATGCATCACTTTGTCCATAATAAAAGCCGCACGGGCCATGTAACCCGTATCTTCCATAAAAGAAATGAAGAAAAATAATATAAGAATATTTGGAAGAAAAACTATAACACCACCAACACCACCAATAATTCCATCTACTATCAGGTCCACAAACGGCCCGGGTGGTAATGTTGCCGAAGCCCAGTTGGATATTAAGGCTACACCTTGTTCTATCCAATTCATTGGATATTCGCCCAGTTTAAAGGTGGACTGGAACATTAACCATATAAAGAAAAAGAAAATTGGAAATCCCCACAGTTTGTGCGTTAGAACAGAATCGATCATATCGGTTTTTCTTCTGCGCTGCTGTGGGTTTTCACGATAAGTCTCTTTTAATGCTCCGGCAATAAAACCGTAACGGGCATCAGTAATAATAGTTTCTATGTCTTCGTGATAGGTTTTTTCTAATTTTTGAGATTGCTTTTCGGCTTCGTTCAAAATTGATGAATACTTTTCAGATGAAAATTCCTCTAGAAAAACCGAGTCTTTTTCAAGTAATTTTATGGCCAAAAAGCGAGGTGATATTCTGCTATAGAGTTCTGGATAATCAGTTATTTTCTTTTCTACGACTCCCAGTGCTTGTTCAATAGCCGCTCCAAAGTTAATTTTAATGTGTCGTTCAGTTTCATTGTTGGCTTCATAGACTTCTACAACTTTTTGAAAAAGTTCGGTAATGCCTGCACCTTTTGAGCCAACAGTGGGAACAAACGGGATTCCCAGCATTCTTTCGAGGTGCTGATAATCAAGTTTATTGCCTCGTTTTAATAGATCGTCGTACATGTTAAGGGCTACCACCGTTCGAACATCCATATCCATCAACTGGGTGGTCAAATAAAGGTTTCTTTCCAGGTTGGAAGCATCTACCACATTGATAATAATATCCGGATGTTCTTTGCTAATGTGCTCTCTTACATATACCTCCTCCGGACTGTATGCCGAAAGAGAATAAGTTCCCGGAAGATCCGATACTTTTAATGTGTACCCATTGTGATAAAATATTCCCGTTTTTACATCAATAGTAACGCCACCGTAGTTGCCTACACGTTCATTAGCACCACTGGCCTGGTTAAAAATGGTGGTTTTACCGCAATTGGGATTGCCTACTAAGGCAATGTGTATGGTCTTTCTTTTTTCGGTTACCTTTTGGGGTACTGTTTCATTCGTTATATTGGTGTTGAAACTATAAGGTTCGAATGGATGAGCCTCATCTTGTGAAATAACTTCAACCAATTGGGCTTCATTTCGTCGAAGTGATATTTTATAATCCATTACTTTATATTCGATGGGATCTTTAAGTGGTGCATTTTTTATTACCTCAACCTTTTTACCTTTTACAAATCCCATTTCAATAATCCGTTTCCGGAAAGCCCCATGTCCCCTTACCTTTACGATTATTCCTTCCTGTCCAGTGCTTAATTCTGCAAGATTCATATTGTTGTGTAACCTTATGTTTAATCCTTTGATTTTGAAATTTTCCAAATTTAAGGATAGTTCTACTACTCAACAATACCAATTATTAGGTATTTTTAAACCATCCGTATAACTTTTATCTAAGTTCTTGGTCGAATATAGTTTAAAATTAGTTTATTGTGATTTAGTTAATAGCCCCTAGTGTATCCAATACTAATAACTGTTCCCTAATCACAAAAAAACTTTTGCCTGTGTAGTCCTGTTTCTGTCTTTAGCTTTTTGTGATTGGTTAAAGTAATCTTAAACATATTGATCTCTTAAATAAGCATTATGGTCATGTGTTTAAAAAGCCCAATTGCTAATTCCCAACTGTCTGCCTTCATTCTAAGGATTATTTGTAGCCAACGCGGGATGAAGATTTGGTTGTGCGGAATACCGAAAAAATGGCAGATTATTCCAAATAAAATGACGAAACGACAGATACAACCTAAACATAAAAGCGATCCGTTCGTTATACTTATGTGAAATTTAGTATTTATAGGAATTATTGAAAGTCAGACTTTTTAAAATATGATTTTTCTTTAATTTTAATGCCAATCTTCGGAATAACGATCCTTGACACAACGATAGGATAGGGATTTCAATAATCGTTTAGTTTGGTAAGGTAATTGTTAGGAAGTACATTTGAATAAAATAAATGAACGCCATGGATTTTTCAGGTACATTTGAGGATTTTCAACGAGTTGTCAGAGAAAATGGGGGCGAGATCCAGGTTATGGAGCGCGAAGTATCTCTTGATACTCAAATGGCGTACATGAGAATGTCGAAGGAGGTTAAAAAGAATTTACGACCCGACATAGTTACTTCCGGAAAATATGAATTATGGGATGAAAATTCCTCCGTTCAAAGTAAACGAAAACGTTTAGCTGCACTCGCTTCTATTGGTACTCCGGATGCTATTCGTACTTTACAGAGTTATCAGGAGAATCCTGACAAAGGGCTTGAAGACTGGACCTATTTGGCACTTGAAGAATGCAAATTAATATTTCAGGCTACCATGCTTGATCACCCTCCCATGTTTATTTCTACCGGATTAGGAGGGAGTGGTCAAAAGTTGCGATTTTTTGGTGCCTTTTTCTCAAAAGATGGCAGTGACTTTGATCAAACCAGACAGAGAGTAATTTCGGGAGAGGTAGAATATATGTTTGATAAGTTTGATGGAAAACTGGAATTTATTGGGTTTTCAGGTCAATTTGTAACTTTTTGGGGACTTGTCCCCATTGATGTGCCGCTTAATGAAAAAGTAAAAGCAGCTATTGACGAAGCCAATCTATTGGGTGGAGGATTACGGCGAGACTTTGTTCTTACAAATGTTAAAAAGTTAACTTTTTTCGAGCTGGGAGAAATATTAAAAAAAATAGATAAAAAGAGCTTTGGAAATTCTGATAATCCTGGCTTACTTCAATAACCAGGCGAAGAACAATATAAAAAAAACGGGGCTTTATAAAAACACCCCGTTTTTTTTATGCAATTCAGTTGTCATTACTCCTGATTAAGGTCTTCAAAGTCAACATTCGTATATTCAGCCGTAGAGAGTGTTTCTTCAGTAGATTCTGAAGATTCGGTTTCTACTGAGCCATCGCTATTATTTAACCCTTGTTCGGCCTGAATAAACTCGATCACTTCTTTTAGACCATTGGTGAACTTTTCAAAATCCTCTTTGTATAGAAAGAGTTTGTGCTTTTCAAAGCGAAACCGACCGTCTTCTTCAAAACGCTTTTTGCTTTCGGTAATGGTCAGGTAATAATCATCTTTTCGGGTCGCCTTGACATCAAAAAAATAAGTCCGCTTTCCGGCTCTTACTACCCTCGAAAAGATCTCTTCTCTTCCATTTCGCTTTTTTTCAATTCCATCTTTTTTGTCAAATCCTTCCATCTTAAATTAAATTTTTTGAGTAAGAAAACATTGTGTTTCTCCTGCTCAAAAATGGCAATAATTTTTCAAAATAACCAATTATTGTTTACAGAATTATTCTAAAATTTAAACTATTTAACGACGAATGATGATTTTTGGCAGATTAAGCTGCTGAAAACCTGCTTTATTGTTTAATTGTATCCTTGACGGAGAAATTTCGGCTCGAAAGTGATATGATTTTTTGACGATGTGAGGCAAGAGCTAAATTTTAACAATAATTGTTTAGCTTCTATAGCAATAGAATATTTTGTACAAAGCATTTAAGGAAGAAGTAGTTATTATAGTGGTTTTATTTGATTAACCATTTTCAAGCTGAAAAGTCAATTGGTACACTAATTTATGAGATTTTTAAGTGGCTAGGGAACGTTGTTTTTTACCCGGGCATTCTTGTAGAAAATAAAAAAAAATCTACTTTTGTGATGAATAATTATCTGAAGTCTTAAAAGTTCTTTAACGAATGCTTAGTAGAAGATTGCTCCGTGTGAAAGTAATGCAAACGGTTTACGGTCATTTCAGAGGGGGAGATACATCCCTTCAGGAATCCGAGAGGGAGTTGTTTCACAGTATTTCCAAATCCTACGAACTTTATCATTTACTTTTACTTTTAATTTTAGATGTACGTGATCTGGCCGAAAGGAGAATTGAAATAGGGCTTAACAAGAAGCGGCCTTCTTACGATGATTTACATCCCAACAGGAAATTTATTAATAACAAAGTTATAAAACAATTGGGGGAGAATCGTCAGTTATTGAAATATATTGAATCTAAAGGCGTTTCCTGGAAAAATAATGAAAAATATGTAAGAGATATATTTAAATTTATTTGTGATTCTGAACTCTACCAACAATATATGGCTTCAGATGACCTTTCATATGAGGCCGACCGCAAATTTATAGCTAAACTTTATGAAAAAGTTATCGGGCAATATCTTCCTTTATATGCTCTTTTTGAAGAAGAAAGTATTTTTTGGAATGATGAAGCGGAATTTGTGGTTAGTATAGTGGTCAAAACCATCAAAGAGTTTAAAGAAGAGAATGGTGAAAATCAGGTGCTTCAAAAAGAATTTAAGGATGAGCAAGACCGCGAATTTGTAAAAACTTTATTTCGTAAAACAATTTTGAATCATTCAGAGTATAAATCTCTAATAAGAAAATTTTCGCGTAACTGGGATTTGGAGCGCGTTGCTTCTCTTGACATAGTTTTAATGGAAATTGCTATTACAGAGTTTTTGGAGTTTCCGGAAATACCGGTTAAAGTAACTTTAAATGAGTATATTGAAATAGCCAAGCATTACTCTACTCCGAAAAGTGGTATATTTATTAATGGTATTCTGGACAAAATAATTAACTATTTAAAGAAGGAGAATCCCTCTGAAAGATTAATAAATAAGAAGTGATTTAGATGAAGCACCAGAGTTTTGGAGTTGTCGGAGAAATTTTGGTATTAATTGTTCTCTTCTTTATGGTGAGTTGTAAAAGCGGAAATACCACAAAAGAAGGCAATAATTTTTTTTTAGAGGGTGATGGAGCCGGAAAGCCGGTATTTGCTTTTGTTGAACATGATTTGGGTAAGCTAAAAAGGGGAGAAGAGGCAGGAGCGCGTTTTCGTTTTAAAAATGAAGGAGCCGCCCCTTTATTTATCGAAAAAGTAAAAACTGGGTGTGGTTGTACCGTTGCCAAATATACCCGTAAGCCTGTCATGCCCGGTGATGCTGGTTTTGTTGAAGTAATATTTAATAGTGCAGGAAAGAGTGGAATACAGTTTCAGCAAGTGAGTGTCTATTTTGGTGGTTTAGAAAAACCAATTCTACTCTCATTAGTAGCTCAAGTTACTGATTAAATTTTTAAATAGTAAATTATTTTTTTGAACTTAAATTGATAGAATTATGATGAGTTTATTATTACAGGCTGCTGCTACCGGCGAAAGTAGGGGTTTGCTGATGCAACTATTCCCTTTTATCTTAATTATTGTGGTGTTTTACTTTTTTATGATTCGTCCTCAGGTAAAGAGACAAAAAGAGCTTAAAAAATACCGCGATAACCTTAAGAAAGGTGATAAAGTGGTAACGACCGGAGGTATTTATGGTAAAGTTACTGAAGTCAAAGAAAATTATGTTATTGTTGAAATCGCAAATAATGTAAATATTAAGGTTGACAAAGCAGGCATTATTATGGATATGACGGATGCTGTAAGAAAATAAAAGTCACACATATCCGTTTATTAATTATTTTGTTTTCAGTGGCCAATGATTATTTTTGTAAATCATTGGCTTTTTTGTATCAGTACAGATTTTGATATAATAGTTGATGAGTGTTGCTTTTCCTTTTTTATGTTTTAGAATGCTATCTGATGCTCAATTTTCATGGGAAGAGATGTAATATATAAACAATATCAAAAAGTTCAAGGAATCGTTAGGTTGTGGTTTGATCAGCTTAAACAAGATAAGAACCTGGTGGTCTTTTTAATTTTTTTGGTTATTTCGACCGGATTTTGGTTTCTTAATGCTTTGCGAAAAGAATATACTGCAACCTTAAGTTATCCGGTAAAGTTCGTGGATTTACCTGAGAATAAAATGCTGCCGGAAGATTTTAGAGGACGTATAGAAGTTAAGGTAAAGGCCGTTGGATTTGTTATTTTACGTTATCAATTGAGTAATGCTTTTTTGCCACTTACTTTTAGCGTCTCTGAAATGCAATCTTTGAAAACCGCTTCTGGTGAGGAGGGAGTTTTTACTATTACTTCAACTGAAAAAAACAAAATTGCAGGACAACTATCACAGGGTATGGAATTAATTGATATTAGTCCGGATACTTTATTTGTTCCGCTGGCTGAAAAAGGAAATGCTCGTGTCCCTGTAAAAATTTTGGCAGATATTGGTTTCCAAAAGCAATACCTCCAAGCTGGAGAAATAATGGTTCAACCTGATTCGGTGACCATTTCCGGGCCTAAATCGATTGTAGATACCATACGGTTTATCCAAACTCGTAAAATCGATCTTCAAGGTCTTTCTGATACAGTTACCACCAATGTGCCTTTGGTTATACCTCCACGTGTGAAATCGTCTGTAAAAAAGGTGACAGCTACTATTCCTGTAGAACCGTTTACCGAGATAAACTTAAAAATTCCTTTACGAATATATGGATTACCGGATAGTTTACGAATTAAGACTTTCCCTTCTTCTATCCAGGTTTCTTTCAGGGTGGGAATTAGCAAATATGGTACCATTGATGAATCTCATTTTAGTGCTGTAATAGATGCCTCGCCTGTGTTGCGAAGTGACCGCCCTGAACGCCTGAAAGTGCGGTTGGATAAAGCTCCAATCAATATTGAATCGCTTAGTTTTTCCCCTATTTTTGTGGAATATTTGCTTGAAAAAAAGAATTAGTTTTGTTAAAAGTTGGTGTTACAGGTGGTATAGGTAGTGGCAAAACCACCATTTGCAAAATTTTTGAGTCGTTAGGTATCCCTGTTTATTATGCCGACTTGGAAGCGCGCCGGTTAATTCAGGAGCATCCGGTTCTGGTTGAGGGGTATCGAAAATTATTTGGAGAAAAGGCTTTTGAATATGGAAAATTAAACCGAAGTCATGTTGCCAAAATGATTTTCCATGACCCTGAGTTGATTTTAAAAGTAAATGCCCTTGTTCATCCGGTGGTGCGAGAGGACTTTTTTCAATGGTCACGACGGCAAAATGCTCCTTATGTTATTGAAGAGGCTGCTGTTTTATTGGAGGGCGGTGGAAATCACCTTCTGGATAAGATAATATTGGTAAGTGCACCTGAAAATGTTAGAATTGCGCGTGTTGTTCGACGTGATGGAATGAGTGAAGAGCAGGTGCTAAAGCGCATGAAGTATCAATGGAATGATGATAAGAAACGTCTATTTTGTAATTTTGAAATTACAGCAGATGATAATCATTTAGTTGTTCCTCAGGTTTTAAAAATACATTTTGAATTATTGCAAATATGGGATTGTTAGGTTCACTTATTGGATTTGGTATAGGCTGGTGGGTCATGGGGCCTATCGGTGCTTTAATTGGCATGTTTTTAGGGCGGCACGCAGGAGAAGCCGCGTCAGGAGAAAGAATTAGTATGAACCAAACAAGAGAAGCTTCACGTGATGGTTTTGTGGTTTCTCTGTTGGTACTTTTAGCGGCGGTAATGAAATCCGATGGTAAAATTTTACGGTCTGAACTGGATTATGTCAAAAACTATTTAAGAAACTTGTTGGGTATAGAAAAGGCGGGTGAAGCCTTGATTATTCTCCGAGATCTGACAAAAAAAGAAATTCCACTTTTGGAGGTTTGCCACCAAATACGGATTAATGTTAATTATGATAGTAGGATTCAGTTGCTCCATCTCTTGTTTGGATTGGGATTGGCTGATGGAATTCTGGATAAGACCGAAATTGAGGTTATTCAACGAATTTCCAATTTTTTAGGTATTTCCGATGCCGATTATCAGTCCGTGTTGAATATGTTTTATGATAATTTGGATGCAGCTTATAAAGTGTTGGAAATTTCGCCATCTGCTTCCGATGATGAAGTAAAAAAGGCTTATCGAAAAATGGCTTTACGTTTCCACCCTGACAGAGTTAGTCACCTTGGACCTGAGTTTCAGAAGTCAGCCAATGAAAAATTTGCAAAGGTCAATGAAGCGTATGATAAAATTAAAAAGGAACGTGGATTCAATTAATTCTTTCTGGTGGAGATAATAAATTACGGTTCTAAGAAAATTTGTATCTTTAAAAAACTTAGGTCATAATTGTTTTAACAGATCAACAACGTAGGTAATAATTAATGTGTGTAAAACATTTTTTTAGAGTATAAAGTAATTATATGCATTAAAAGGACGGTCAATTACATGTTTATATTATTTTTGTCGCTCCAAAATTTATTGCAAGCAACAAGTATAATTTTAACCATTTGTTGTGTTAGGGGGTTGTTGCCTTGCATGTTTAAATAGACCTATGTTTTAGATAAATTTTAACTAATGAGTATGTTGAAAGGAATCCTTGCTATTTCCGGAAAACCCGGACTTTTTAAGTTAATTACAAATGCTAAGAACAGCATTATTGTAGAATCGTTGCTTGATGGTAAGAGGATGCCAGCCTATGCTACTTCTAAAATTAGCTCTTTGGAAGATATATCTATTTATACTATCGATGACGACGTGAAGCTGGCAGATGTTTTTATCTCTATTTTTGAGAAAGATGTTAAAATAAATCCTAAAAAGGCTTCTTCAGATGAGTTAAAGAAGACTTTTAAAGAGGTGCTGCCTGATTACGATGATGAGCGAGTTTATGTTTCCGATATTAAAAAAGTCTTTACATGGTTTAATCTCTTGAAGGAAAAAGGTATTATTAGTCAGGAAAGCATTGAAGAATATAACAAAGCCAAAGAATCGGAAGAAGTGGATGAAGAAAAAGAAAATTCAAATAACGAATAGCGTTAATTTCGGTTTTTAAGTTTCCATTTTCTTAGGACATAATTGGTTATAAAGTATATGTGAAATACTTCAACAAATCCCAACGGGAACAATTAAAAAAAAACAGCAAAAAAAGATTGAAAAAAGTATTGCAAAATAAAATGAAAAGTCTACTTTTGCATCCGCTTAACGAAGCAGTGCAATTGGCAAA
>NZ_FONA01000001.1 GCF_900112795.1 Thermophagus xiamenensis | reverse complement strand
ATATCATAGAATACAACACTAATATTACCTGCTAAAACTTTTTTCGTGTGAGCAAAGGCAATTTGCTCTACTTCTGATTTAAGCCTGCCGTTAAGCTTATCCAAAAAGCGATAAACGGCATCAATATCTAAACTTTTGCCTTGATAACGATACAAATAGTCAACGGTTTTAAGCTTACTCAGAGGAAAAGCTATACGGGAAATTACCAAATGCCGAAACATTGGTTCATTGATAGATCCAAATCCGATGTAATCGAAAATTTTCCCAAAAATAATTTCAGGACCAACTGTTCGAATACTGGCATTTTGCAATGCTGCAAAAACCTTATCTACAGTTGCATCTGTTTCACTCTCAAACAATTCTTGTTGTTGAGAAAGTTTTTTTATTTCCTGTTGAGCCAAATTGACAAGTTCTTCTACCTTGTGCCGTGTTGTGGCACCCCCTATTGTTTTTACTACTTTATACTTGCCTCGCACTTTCTGTATTACTTGTACAGAAAGGCTTCCGGAAGCGTTGCGTTTCTTTCTGACAAACATAGAAATAAATTTGGGACACCCAAATTTAAAAAATCATGATTGATTTACAGATAGTTAAGAGGGTGCCCCGAAAAAGTGCGGAAAACAGGAAAAAGGCTGGTCGCAAAGCGAACTGGCAAAGCAAATACAGGTTTCCCGTGAGATTGTGGGACGCTACGAACGTGGCGACGCTGTTCCGTCTATCGACATAGCAAAACGGATGGCAGATGCTTTTGAAGTTTCTTTAGATTATTTGGTGAGAGCTTCAGAAAAGCAGCTAAATAAAGAGATGGTAAAACAGATTGAGGATGTTGATAAAATGAAGCCTGACGATAAAAAAATGATTTACGCTTTCCTGGATGCATTTATTACTAAAGCAAAATTGCAAACATTATTATAAAGTGAACGCTCGGTGGTTGCCGAGCGTTCTCTTTTTCTATGGGTATGTTATTGTCCAGTTCTGACTTTCCAAGTCACTAATACTCATATCATAACGTTTTAAGATATTGTATTCACTTCTTATATCTTCCCAACTATAAGTATCAACAGTATCTTTACTTAAAATAAATATGCTAAGGGTATCACCTTGCAACTTATCCTTCCAATCTGTTTTGCTTTCTAATCTTGTTTCGTAATCAGGATAACCGATTTTTAAAATAGGCTTTTCTACATTTAGTGCTGTGTCTGGATAATTATATCCAGCATAAACCTGTATTGTATCTTTCGTATTATTTTGAACCCTTAAAATATAAGTGTGGTCGGCAAGCTTTTCACAGCTATAGCTACAAAACATTAACGACAGTATTATTAATAAATTCATCTTCATTGTTTTAATTTTTTATATTTAAAAGAACAACCACCACATTGACATTAAAGGTGGGTGAGCAAAAAACCAATACCAGTTTGGATTGTATTCTCTTGGGTAATCATTATCATCCCAAGATAAAGTAGTTAATGCTCCATTATCATGATTGCTAAAGTATCTAAAAGCCATCCTGTTTGCTTGGGTTTCATACCATTCTCTATTGTGGTCATTTAACCCTAAATCTTCTAACCCAGAACCAACAAGACTTGGTAATGCTACATGTGTCAAATATAATGGACCAACCAACCTACTTTGCAAAGTGTGACCGTATTCATGTCTGAAAATTTCGCTAACATTTGGGTCTGCTACAATTTTTTTTAGAGTTTATATATGGTCCTAATGTAAATCCCCATGCTCCTCCATAACTCGGGTCATCATCATTAACCAAAGTAGCTCCACCATAATAATCTACGTTATCTACTTGTCCTAACCAATTTCGTGAATGTGAGGCAGCTTTTCCAAGTACCGTCTGAGGCAATTCCCATGTCCATCTTGATAATAATTGTAGCCCTCTGCCTGCTATTGTCCTATTCGGGTCAGTTTTAAAACCACCAATATCAATTTTCCAAGCTTTATTAGTAGACGACCATTCAGCTGTAGGGTCAAAATCCCGCCAAGCATTCTGTCGTGCAGTTTTACTTGTTGGGTCTAAGCCACCATCAAAAAAAGCAGTTTTTAAAGCATCCACAACAAAAGTTAAAATTGTTCCCAAAAAGAACTCTCCGGATGGGTCTGTGTACTTGAGGGGATGGTTAATGCAATAACTATACCTATTAAAATTCTGCGTAAAATCCGGTATCTGAACATAAGGGTCAGGACTAAGGAAACGACCAAGGGCCGGATCATATAGTCGGGCATTCATATTTATCAGGCCGAAGGCCAATAAATGCTCGTGTCCGGTATAGTCGCGGATAAATATCACCCAAGATGAATTTCCAACCTCCTTAGCCTACAAAATCAAACCAACAGGGCAACATCTCAAAGAACTACTATTTCTCACTATCTATTCTTCTGCATATCTGCGACACTTACTAGAAAATAAACATTATAAATTTTATTAAATAATTATGGTTCATCACAAAAATAATAAGGACACAATTTGATGAACACTTCCCTATGCCTCCAATTCCGGTAATGCCTGGAAAAGCATTTTTAAAATCTTACAAGCCATTCGTTGTTATTATTCATATTAATTGCTCTCACCACCAGATTAAACACCCTGACAGCAGGTTTACTACTCTTCCGGTTCATAAATCCAAGGTCTTCCAAAGGGTTGGCTTAGAAAAATTATCCGTGATGATTTGGAACCGGAAATCGATACTTTTATTGAACTTTGGAACAAGCATAAGTAAAAAGCCCCGGATTTCTCCGAGGCTTAAAGTTCATTTCAATAAATGTTGTATCTCATCTAAAGGGCGAGCGTTCTTTTTTAAGCTTACTTTCGCATCCTTATATGTATTTAGAATGCGTTCTCTTTCCTTTTCAATATTAGTATATTCGCCTTCAATTGGTTTGTTGATATATATCTCAGCATTTTTTCTGGGAGAATCGGTTAAGTATTTAACCTTGTATTTCATCCCGGTTATTGCATTTTCATAATACCACTTTTCGGTAAATAGTGTGCTGCTTTGAACTCTCTTGCCATTATATTCGAAATCGAATTTTATCATAAAAGTCTCAAATTGGTTAGGCTTTCTTACTATTGTTCTATTTATAACAGTCCCAATAGTTTCAGTGCCTTTTTCCGCAATATCTTCCTTTTTTTTCTGATTCATTTTCCCGTACCAGTATAGAAAAATAATTCCTAAAATAATGGCAACTATGTATATAATCACTTTTATATTTTTCATTATCTTAATATTATCTATGCAATCTTAGCCAATTTACAACATTAGGCATCGTGGGACTATTATATTGGTATGGCGAAGGTGGCTGCCAATAACCTCCATCCACAACCCAATAAACAGTTGTTGTTCCTGTCCTGGTATTATAAACAACTCTTACTTCCCCAAGACCTGTGCCGTTGGCTGTGCTACCATTTCCTCCTGGGCCACCACCCACACTTTTCATTTGATTAATAGCATCCTTACCGCCACCAGCTATTGCGTCAGTAGCAGCGCTATTTAATCCACTTCTTCTGCCCCATTTTAGTTGTGCTTGATAACCTAATTCTGTTAAACTGCCGTACATTAATCCTCCAGCCGCTCCGTATGCTGCACCTTTCCTTGTATTAAGACTGGTCCAGTTATCCGGATCACGCCTGTTTCCTCACGGATCAAATGCATTGTGTTCCACGACGTTGCCGTCACTGTCTGTCAAAGCGGTCAAAGAGCCCAAGTAATCGGTGTAGGCGTAGTAGAGTTGGCTGTTTCCATCCTCTTCAAGATATATGGCTGCTAAACCGTTACCCCGCTAAGGTAGTGAATTTTACCTATAATTATTCTTGGATGTCCTTTTAAAAAGATTAACGAAATTTAGCAATTTTTGTAAGAAAAGATAAAATGTATCCTCAAATTCTGCAACTTGCTGAATTCAATAAAGAAATAAATCTTTATTTCTTAAGAATGATTTTAAATACAGCGTAAACCAGCTGATAAAGTGACACTAATCAGTGAAAAATGAAGGAAAACAACTACTTTTGTTCAGCTTTAGAAAAATCTAACAGAACATTATAAAATTTATTTCGACATGCAGTATAAAACCGTATCTGCCGAAGAGGCTGTTAAAGTTATCAAATCAGGCGACCGCGTACATTTGAGCAGTGTAGCCGTTACACCTCACGCTCTTATTAACGCCATGGTGGAACGCGGCCGAAAAGGGGAATTTCACGATGTAAAAGTTCAGCACATCCACACTGAAGGGCCGGCGCCTTATGCCGATCCGGAGCTTGAAGGGGTTTTTCAGCTTGAATCATTTTTTGTAGGTGCTAATGTCCGCAAAGTGACACAGTCTGGCTATGCCGACTATATTCCTGTCTTTTTGAGCGAGACGCAAAAACTGATTCGTGAAGGATATTTGAAAGTGAATGTGGCCATGGTAATGGTTTCACCTCCCGACCGTCATGGTTATGTTTCGTTGGGAACATCTGTAGATGCTACCCTGGCAGCTATTGAAACTGCTGATGTTGTTATTGCTCAGGTTAATAAATACGTTCCGCGTACATGGGGCGATTCCCAAATCAATATGCGGGATATCGACTACTTTGTGGAACATGATGAGCCCTTGTATATTCACGAAAATGGACCCCTCACCGACATCGACCGTGCCATTGGACATAATGTAGCCGAGCTGGTAGAAGATGGTGCCTGCCTGCAGATGGGTATTGGTGGTATTCCCAACGCTGTGCTGGCCGAATTGGGCAACCATAAGGATTTGGGAGTTCATACCGAGATGTTCTCTGATGGTATCCTTCCTCTGGTCGAAAAAGGTGTGGTTAACGGTAAAAAGAAACAAATTGATAAAGGTTTGATGGTCGCTTCTTTCCTTATGGGATCACAAAAACTTTATGATTTTGTGGATGACAACCCTATGGTGGCCATGAAAGATGTGCGCCACACCAACAGTGTTGAAATTATCCGTAAAAACAAAAAGGTAACTGCCATCAACTCGGCCCTGGCAGTGGATATTACCGGTCAGGTTTGTGCCGATTCTATTGGTACCAAACACTATTCCGGTGTAGGCGGACAAATTGATTTTATCCGTGGTGCCGGTTATTCGGAAGGTGGTAAACCGATCATTGCCATGCCATCGGTAACATCGAAAGGTATTTCAAAAATAACGCCCACATTGATGGAAGGTTCCGGAGTGGTTACAACACGTGCTAACATGCACTGGCTGGTTACCGAATATGGTGCGGTGAACCTCTATGGAAAGACACTGCAGGAAAGAGCCCGCCTCATCATTTCTATAGCTCATCCCGACCATCGGGAGATGCTGGAAAAAGCAGCCTATGAACGCTTTGGCTCTCATTTCCATTTTATCTGCAAAAAAAATGAGCAGTAACCCAATTTAGCTGCTAATAAAAAACTCTGTGTTTCTCTTTGGGGTGCTAACGAGGACACAGAGTTTTTGTTTTTATAAACCTTCTCAATATTTTTTATTCGCTTCAACTATTCGTGAAATGTCATCAATAGACGACCTCTAGGTAAACGCAAGATATTATTGGAAAATCAAATCGCCCGAAGTACTGGAGGCTTTGATGCGAATCCTGCCTTTTTCGATTTGCAAATTCTTTTCGCCATTCATGTTTCCGGCTTTTATATCTCCGGATTGGGAAGTAAGCCAAAAGCTTAGTTCTTCTAAGGCATTGTCCAGGTCAATGTAAATATCACCTGAAATAGAATTAAAGCTGCCGGAGTCCAGAATCATTATGTTCTCACCTTTTTGATCTCCGCTGGTGGTCCACAACTCTACAGAGCCGGTAATATCCGAAAGCTTAACATCGCCCGATGTGGTCTTTGTAAAAAGATTTCCTTTTAACACCGAAATTTTAATGTCTCCGGAAGTAGATTTAAATTCAGCACCGTTTAACAGGTTACCGGCTATTATATCTCCGGAGGTGGATGTAGCCGAACATTTACCTTCTATCATGTTAAAATAGAAATTGCCGGATGTACTGCGGCCGTTAAACGGACCTTTAATGTTTTCAATTTTCATATCACCACTAACGGCATGGGCTGATAAGGGACCTCCAATTTCAGAGGCATGGATGTTGCCGGATACAGTTTTTATATCTGTGCCAGCCCCTGCACCGCTTATGGAAATATCGCCCGAAACCGTATTTAATTGGGCATTGTCGCTTACAATATTAATGACATTAATATCACCCGACACCGTATTCAAATCCAAAACCACATTGGAGGGTGCAGTAAAATTTAAAAAACCTTGTATGCTGCCGCGTGTGATATTTTTGTGTTCAATCCAAACTTTTAATTCATTGCCTTTTCGGTCGGTTAGTATGGTTAGATCAGGGGTGTTTCTGGTGCTTCGTATTTCTCCTTTGAGATGTACTTCGTTCGAATTGCCGGGTTCTACCCTGATGTCACAAATAAACCCTTCAACCGTAATTTTTTCTATATCACCAAATGTAGTGTCGATGTGGTCTATCAGCTGTTGTGAATTTGTGAGCATACAGCTGTTCCAAAAAATAATCGAAAAAATAATAAGAAGATGCTTCATTAGTTTATTGTTTTAAAGGTTATCGGTTTCCGAAAATATTCCCAAAATCATGCATCATCGGGGATACCTGAAAAGATGAATTTATTGGCTCTTTAAAGCTGTGATAAACATGTGTTTCATGATGGGCGTATTTGTTTCACCCCGGCAAAGGAATCTTTTTAGGTACAATAATCTTACCCCCGCTAAGAATTTAATCTATAGGTGGGACGCTTCAAAAGAAATTAAGTTACACCTTAATAACGTTAAATTATTTGGGAAGCGATACTCCGGAGGTTTATTCCTCCCAGATTTCCGGAGCTCATAACCAGAAGATTGCCGTTAAGAGGTTTCAATTGAGTTAAAAAGGTCTCTAATTCAGTTGCATTGGTGATGATGCGCAGTCTTGGGGAACCAAAGGCGGCTTTTACATCGTCGGGAGTTATGGGTGGCAGTTTTTTATGTTTTATAACTTCCGGATTATAAAAAATTACTGCATTGTCGGCAGCCATGAGGGTATCTTTGTATTGAGGTAAGAACTTTCGGTTCAGACTGCTAAAAGTATGAAGTTCTGCCACTGCGGTGAGGTGGCGATGAGGATATTGTTCTTTAACAGCAGCGACTGTGGCCTTAACTTTGGAAGGGGCATGGGCAAAATCGAAAAAAACCGTTGCATCCTTGTTTTCGGCCAATATCTGCAATCGACGGGAAGCCCCTTCGAACGATTGCATGGCTTCCAAAAAATCAGTCGGAGCGATTCCCGTTTTTTGGGCCACCAATAGAGCGCCCGACAAATTTTGTAGGTTGTGTTGTCCAAATATCTTTAACTCATACTTGTTTTTACCATAATGTACTATGGTTTTTCCTTGCTCTGTTTTTGCTTCCAATGCATCATAAGCAACGGTTTCTGTGGAATTCAGGCTTTGTGCAATATTTCTTAATGTCGGGTCACCACCATAGTAGAAAAGAGTTCCGCCGGGTTGTATGGTTTGGACAAACCGTTCGAATTGTTGGTTGTATTCTTCAATAGTAGGAAATACATTGATGTGGTCCCACGCTATTCCCGATATTAAAGCAATATGAGGTTGGTACCACAAAAATTTAGGGCGTCGGTCGATTGGTGACGACAGATACTCATCACCTTCAAAGATTGCTATATCCGAATCATCAGATAAATGAACCATGGTTTCAAATCCTTTGAGGCGGGCACCGACCATAAAGTCTACTTTTTTCCCTAAAACTTTCATTACATGCAAAAGCATAGAGGTAATGGTGGTTTTTCCGTGACTTCCGGCAATAACCACCCGTTTTTTTTGTCGGGTTTGTTCAAAAAGATACTCGGGATAGGAATATATTTTAATTCCCAGCATTTGAGCTTTCAAAAGTTCGGGATTGTCGGGGCGAGCATGCATTCCAACAATAACAGCATCTATATCTTCGGTAATTCTATCGGGGTTCCAACCTTCTATCGATGGCAGTAATCCATATTTCTGCAGTCGACTCCGGCTTGGCTCAAACACCTGGTCATCCGACCCACTAACAACAAAACCTTTTTGGTGCAGAGCAATAGCCAGATTATGCATGGCACTGCCCCCGATTGCGATAAAATGTACTCTCATAATTTTGCTGAATTATAGACCTGTCAGCAAAGAAAGTAAAACTTTTGCGGAAAAAATAAATCTTTTTAAAACTATCCGATGGTCAATGGTATGCAATAATAGATGGCCTGACTATAAATTTTGCAGTTTTGATGACGAAGTTCTTTTTTTAACTTTAGGCTTTTTAATGAAACTCATGGGCAAGGAAGATACAAAGGCAGAAGTGCACAGGCAGAAGGCAGAAGAAGTCAACAGTCATTAGTGATTAGTCAATAGTCAACAGTTATTAGTGACTAATGTTGCTAAACTTATTACTAATGACTAATCACTAACCACTAACCACTAATGACTACTTTAAGAACCAATATATCAATGAAGTAAGTAAAATTTATACGAATGAGATGACAACCGATTTATATGCCGACATAATTTTACCACTACCTCTTCCGCGACTCTTTACCTATCATGTGCCACCAGAAGAGGAGTTTCGTAATTTAACCCCCGGTATGCGAGTGGTGGTTCCTTTTGGAAAGAAAAAACAATATTCGGGCATTGTATCTTCTTTACACCATAATCGTCCGGAAAATTATGATACCAAACCTGTTATAACGGTATTGGATGGTTCGCCGGTGGTGACGTCACAGCAACTTGACTTTTGGCGGTGGATAGCTCAATATTATTTGTGCACTTTGGGTGAAGTTTATAAAGCAGCCCTCCCTTCCGGACTGAAATTGGAAAGCGAAACCCGGGTGTATTATAATCCGGATTATGAGCAAATTGATGACCTGCCTCCTAAAGCCGTTAAGGTGCTTGATTTTTTGGCAGAAAAGAAGAGCTGCTCGGTTGCTGATATTAATGATTTTCTTGGACAGAAGAATTGTTTTAATTTATTGCAGAAGCTGATAGATGAAGAGGCTGTTTTTGTCAGCGAACGTTTAAAAGAGCGATACCGGCCAAAGACTGAAAATTTCTTGAGATTGAGTGAAGCCTATTGCAATGAGCAGGCTCTACATAAAGCTTTCGATGCTCTTGAAAAGGCGCCCAGACAATTGGAATTGCTCATGAAGTTGATTCAGCTTTCGGGTGGTGTTGGTAAGGTTTTGGAACGAAAAGGTATAGCACGTAAGTTATTACTACAGGAGCATCCCGGTCAGGCTTCGGCACTTAAAGAGCTAATAAAGAAAGGGATTTTGGAGCAGTTTTCTGATGAGGTGGATAGGCTTGACCATAGTGAAGGCGATCTAAAAAGTAAACATCAACTTACCGACGACCAACTCAAAGCTTTTAATGAAATAGAAAAGGCTTTTAATGAGCATACGGTGGTATTATTTCACGGCGTCACCTCCAGTGGGAAAACGGAGCTGTATATTCATCTGATAGAAAAATATTTACAGAAAGGGGAACAGGTGCTTTATCTGCTTCCGGAGATTGCTCTTACCACACAAATCACCAATCGATTGAAGCAACATTTTGGTAACAAGCTGGGAATCTATCATTCGAAGTTTAGCAATGAGGAACGTGTAGAAGTTTATCGCGATCTCCTGGAAGAAAAAAATTATCAAATCATATTGGGGGTTCGCTCTTCTATATTTTTACCATTCCGAAACCTTGGGCTTATTATTATTGATGAAGAACATGAACATTCTTTTAAACAATTTGATCCGGCTCCGCGTTATCATGCGCGCGATGCCGCCATAATGCTCGCCCATATGCACAATGCAAAGGTGCTGCTGGGAACAGCTACTCCCTCAATCGAAAGTTATTATAATGCCGAAAGGGGAAAATACGGACTGGTGAAGCTTAATACCCGATATGAGGGAATCCAGTTGCCTAGGATTTTGGTGGCTGATCTTAAAGAAGCCCGCCGAAAAAAGCAGATGAAGTCGCATTTTACACCCGCATTGTTTGAACAGATGGAGGCAGCCCTGTCCAATAAGCAACAAATCATATTGTTTCAGAACAGGCGGGGTTTTTCACCTTTTTTGGAATGTACTGTTTGTTCATGGGTTCCGCGCTGTAAATATTGTGATGTGAGCATGACCTATCATAAGAAAATGAATCAATTGGTATGTCATTATTGCGGTAATACAGTGACAACGCCCTCCACATGTCAGGCTTGCGGCAGCCCTGCATTGGTCACCCAGGGTTTTGGTACAGAAAAAATTGAAGAAGAAGTAAAATTGTTGTTTCCAGAGGCGAAAGTAGCCCGTATGGACCTTGATACTACCCGGTCGAAAAAGTCGTATCAGACGATAATATCTCAGTTTGAGAGCGGTGCTGTGGATATTCTGATTGGCACCCAGATGGTTACGAAAGGATTGGATTTCGATAATGTAAATGTGGTAGGCATATTGAATGCCGACAATATTTTGAATATGCCTGATTTCAGAGCCTTTGAAAGAGGATTTCAATTAATGGCGCAGGTAAGCGGTCGTGCCGGGCGGAAAAACAAAAGAGGCACCGTAGTGTTGCAAACTTCTTCGCCCGAACATCCTATAATTAAATTTGTCGTTGAAAATAACTATGACCAAATGTATCGAACCCAAATGGTGGAAAGACGTGCCTATCTTTATCCCCCTTATTTCAGGCTTATTTATCTGGTGCTTAAACATAAACAAAGAGAAGTGGTTGATACTGCCGCCGAAGCACTGGCCAACCGGCTGCGGGCAGTTTTGGGCAGTCGAGTCCTGGGACCACAGGAACCACCTGTAGGACGCATACAAAATCAGTATTTGTCGCGAATTTTAATTAAATTTGAAAAAGGTCTTTCGGCCGCTCACGTTAAAAATATTATTCAAGAAGCCATTGAGGCAACTTTAAGCAATCAGCGATGGAAATATGTGACTGTACATGCCGATGTGGATCCACTGTAACAAAAAATAAGCGGATTTTTATAACTTTGTAGGCACGTGCAATGCTGTTTTTATTAGCTTTATGTTTGTTTATTAAAGAAATAAAAGGTCCTCTTAAAGTTATTTTTTTAATATAAAAGTATAACTTTGGCAGTTGTCGAAAAGAGGTTAAAATTTTCTCGGATAGAAAAATAACCTGGTTTTTATTGGAGCAATATTACAATTAATTAAGCAAAATACGGAAGAATTGTCGCCATACGAACCTTTAAAGATCGAGGTCGCACACGTCCCCATCTGATGAAATAAATTATTTTAAGGATGAACCGAGCTTGATCAAAATAGATTGTTACAACAGAAATATTAAAAGTGCACAGGCAGACGAGAGGTGAAAGGGGTTGATAATTAGGTTTTGGGGTCGGTACAAGGACGAACAAGGTTGCCCCAATCACTAAGAACTAGGAACTAAGAACTATGAAAAAATTATAATTTATGGCTAAGATAATTGCATTAGCAAACCAAAAAGGGGGTGTGGGGAAGACCACAACCGCTATCAATCTTGCTGCCAGCCTGGCTGTCCTCGAATACAATGTATTGGTTATTGATGCAGATCCACAGGCCAATGCTACCTCTGGTTTGGGGTTTGACCTGCGGGAAGTAGAAACCAGCATTTACGAATGCATTGTAGATGGGGAAGATCCTCATAAGGCTATTCTAAAGGGAGAAATTGATCATCTGTATCTGTTACCTTCCCATATAGACCTTGTAGGGGCTGAAATTGAAATGTTAAACATGCCCGACCGCGAAAAGGTACTTAAAAATGTTATTAACAATATAAAGGATGATTTCGATTTTGTTTTAATTGATTGTTCCCCCTCTTTGGGTCTGATTACCGTCAATGCTTTGACAGCTGCCGACTCAGTTATTATTCCGGTTCAGTGCGAATACTTCGCATTGGAAGGATTAGGCAAGTTGCTTAATACAATCAAGATTATACAGAACCGTCTTAATCCTGACCTGGAAATTGAAGGATTCTTGCTAACCATGTATGATTCCCGGCTTCGACTCTCTAATCAGGTGGTAGAAGAAGTGAAAAAACATTTCCAGGATATGGTTTTTGAAACACTTATTACGCGAAATATTAAATTGAGTGAAGCCCCCAGTTATGGTAAGGCCGTGGTTATGTATGATGCTTCTTCCAAAGGAGCCATGAACTATTTAAATTTGGCACGGGAATTATTGCAAAAAAACAACCTTACCCAAATTGATAACAAAAATAAAGTAGCCAACTAAAAAAGAAGATACAGGAGAATACAATGGCAAGAAAAAATGCATTGGGACGAGGCCTTGGTGCTTTAATCGACAATTCGGAGGATTACACCAGGAGTACCCCTAAACCACAAGCGTCCATTAACGAAATCCCCATTGATAAAATAGAAGGAAATCCTTGGCAACCACGCTCCCGGTTCGATGAAGAGAGCCTGAATGAATTGGCCTCATCCATAAAAAAAATAGGCATCATTCAGCCCCTCACCCTTCGTAAAACAGAGGATAAATATCAATTGATTGCAGGGGAACGGCGTTTCAGAGCAGCTAAATTAGCAGGGCTTAAAACAGTCCCGGCATATGTTCGTAATGCCGAAGATGACGACATGCTGGAATTGGCTCTGGTTGAAAATATTCAGCGTGAAGACCTCGACCCAATAGAAGTGGCTATTAGTTATCAACGCTTGATGGAAGAGTGTAACCTGACGCAGGAAAGCATGTCGGAACGCGTAGGGAAAAAGCGTTCTACTATTTCCAATTATCTTCGTTTGCTTAAATTACCTGCCGAAATTCAGCTGGGTCTTCGGGAAAAACAGATATCTATGGGGCATGCCCGTGCTCTTATTAATCTGGACGATCAAAAATTACGGCTTAAAATCTTCAATAAAATTATCAAGGAAGACCTTAGTGTAAGAAAGGTTGAGGAGTTAGTCCGGAAGGCCGTTAAGGGCGAGGAAGAAAGTAACAAAAAAGAGAACAAGAAAGAATTGCCGGAAGAGTATGAACAGTTGAGGCAACAATTATCCAACTTTTTTAAAACCAATATTCAATTTAGCAGAGGGAATGACGGGAAAGGGAAAATTGTTATTCCATTCCGCAATGACGATGAATTGGAGAAGATTGTTAATGTCCTTGACAAAGCCAATACAAAATAGTTTTAAAAGGGAAGGATGGAATTTATGCAGTGGAGGAGGTTTGAGTGTGCACTCATAATGGCTGTTTTTCTTTTGGTAGGGGTTGGAACATCCTCGCTCAATGCTCAGGAAGTCATAAAAACTGACACCGTTTCCTTAGGTGAGGGCAACACTTTTCAGGAAGTTTTTCCTTTTCCGGGAAAAAAAATCCATTCACCTCATAAAGCTACTTTTTATTCTGCCATATTACCCGGACTCGGTCAGGCCTACAATAAAAAATATTGGAAAATACCGATAATATATGGGGTTATTGGTTCGATGGCTTATGCCATCCATTTCAACTCTACCAACTATACCAAATACAAAAATGCGTACCGTGATTTTTTAATCCAGGACCCGGGCAATAAATCGTATGCTGATATTCTACCTCCGACCCTTACCGTTGAAGATGTTGAAGGCCAATATGCGGAATGGTTTGAACAAGCATTGGAAAATAAACGGGACTACTATCGCCGATATCGGGATTTAAGCTACATAGGGATGGTGGCCATTTATGTTTTGAATCTGATTGATGCCTCTGTGGATGCTCATTTCTATGATTTTGATGTGAGTGATGACTTGTCGCTGAATGTACAACCTGTAATTATGGCGCCAACACCTTATTCAAATCAAAATATAGGGATTCGATTGTCGTTTAATTTTTAATATGTTGTGAGTGTTGAAACTTTTGGGACTGTAACCCGTAACCTGTCATTATCGACAACCCGATTGGGCCATTCAGTGTTGTCTTTTACTTTCTTCGGTTTCGTGATATACACAAAATTACCAAAAAATGAAACGAAATAATTTGTTATCCATATACCCATTGTTATTGTTTTCTTTCCTGGGTTTGGTAGGCATACCAATAAAATCAACCGGTCAGAAGGCGATGAATGACACTTTAAGTATGACCTCATCGGTTACAGCAGATCTTTTTTCTCAGTCGCTTGACAGCCTGGTTAATATTTGGTATGCAACAACAACCCCGGGCCTTGTTGTAGACACGATATATGAAGATTCTTTTGTTTCTGGGCATGAATTCAGTGATTCTGTTCTTATTGGGCGCCTTAGTAAGATTGTTTCGGCCATTCCACTCACTTACAATAATCACGTAAAATCATTCATAAAACTCTATACCCTGAAGCGCCGGGAGCAGGTTGAAACCATGCTTGGTCTCTCTGAATATTATTTCCCGGTATTTGAATCGGCACTGGATGCAGCAGGGTTGCCGCTGGAATTAAAATATTTACCGGTTATCGAGTCAGCTTTGAATCCACGAGCCTTTTCCCGTGCAGGTGCTTCCGGCCTATGGCAGTTTATGTATTACACCGGGAAACAGTATGGTCTGGAAATAAATTCATACGTTGATGAGCGAAGAGACCCTTATAAGTCGACTCGGGCAGCTGTTGAATTCTTAAGTGATTTGTATAATATATACGGCGATTGGCAATTGGTAATTGCTGCCTACAATTGTGGTCCGGGGAATGTGAACCGTGCTATTCGTCGAAGTGGTGGAAAAAGAAATTTTTGGGAATTGTTTTATCTTTTGCCACGAGAAACAAGAGGATATGTTCCTGCATTTATTGCAGCCACTTATACCTTTCATTATTATAAGGAACATGACTTAAAGCCGCGCCCTTCATTATTACCGGTTGCCACAGATACAGTTATGATATCAAGGCCTTTACATTTTTTTCAAGTGTCAGAAATGCTGGATGTCCCCATTGATATTATCCGACAATTGAATCCACAATACCGAAGGGATATTATTCCTGCGCAAAATCAGGCCTATCCGCTAAGATTGGCTTTTCATCAGTCCACTTTTTTTGCCTCTCGTGAGGATACCATTTATAATCATAAGAGAGAAAAGTTTTTTCCAAACAATCAGTTGGTCATAAAGCCCGGTAGCACATTAGGTGTCTCATCGGCCCCGCCCCCCGGAAAAACCAAAATATATTACACAGTAAAGTCGGGCGATGCCTTGGGTTTGATAGCCGACTGGTTTGATGTATATACCTCAACCCTCAGATATTGGAATAATATTAGAGGTAACTTGATACGTGTGGGACAGAAGTTGGTCATTTATGTCGATGAAGATAAAGCAGATTATTATAGAAATATTGCCCGTCAAAAGAGTGGATATTCTACTTCAACAAATGACCAATTGGCTGATTCGACAGATGACGATGACTACATTTACCATGTCGTCGGAAAAGGGGATAGTGTTTGGTCCATAGCCCGCCAATATCCGGGTGTAACCGATACCGATATATTGCGTTTAAACAATATAAAAAATGCCCGTCATATCAAACCCGGCCAAAAACTTAAAATAAAACCCAAATCATGATAATTGGGAGGTAATTTTTAGCTTTAACGGATGATACGTCCGATAAAAATATTTTTGTACTTCGTTCTTGTCGTTTTATTGATTCTGGTAATTGACCAGTTATTGAATGATTTTGATTTATTCTTATTTTCAAAGACAAGGCCGGCATCTCCTATAGTCGATACTTTGTCCTTGTCTCTTCCTGTTGATAAAAAGAAGATTATTGAAAACAGTGACTCTTTATTGGCAGATAGTGGAACTATTGATGATAAGAGTTTGGGCTTATCACTTCCTCCCAAAGTCTATTATATAGATGATTCTACTTTAATTGCACCTGAGGGGTTTTGTAGATTGTTAGCTAACTTTTACGAAGAGGCAGAACAAGCCAAAGAGCATAAAACGTTAATAAGAATTCTTCATATAGGAGATTCGCAAATTGAAGCCGACCGTATTACCGGGACCTTGCGAAAAAAATTTCAGGAACGTTATGGCGGACGGGGACCCGGTTTTATTATTCCATATGATCCACTTCGCATCAATGCCAATGTACATTTATCCAATAAAGGTGAATGGGTATTGTCATATAGCTATCGGAAGGGCGATTCGCCGGGCCCACTATCCTATGGTTTTTCTTCTAAAGTTGCCTGGTTCCGGGGAGAAACCGCCGGCTTTACTGTTGGGCCCTATCCATGGAAAAGAGATAGGGACGCACAATTTTCCCGCGCTAAATTATTTGTTATTTCCGGTGATGATTCTCTCAGAGTGGAAATAGGTTTTAATTCTAACAACCTTAGGTCGGAGAGTGTCCCTGCCGATGAGGGTATACAAATTGTTGAAGTTGAGGATATTCCTGTTGGCGAAAAGGTTTCCTTTACATTTTTTGCTAAAAACAGCCCGACATTTCACGGGTTGACCCTGGATGGAGAGTATGGTGTGGCAGTAGACAATATTGCCATGCGTGGGAGGCCATGGCCTGGATTTCGTTTGGCTGATCATAAACTGTTAAAATCCATGGCCTCTGAGCTTAATATTGGCTTATTTATCCTTCAGTTTGGAACCAATGTTTTGCCTACACGTACCGACGATTATAGGTTTTATTACATTCATTTTGTTAAAGAATTACAGGTTTTGAAAACGCTTTTTCCAGATATTCCGGTTCTGATAATAGGAGTTCAGTCGTCGGCCGAACTCATCGACAACAAAGTAAAGCCTGTTAGACGTGCGCGTCTTATTGCTGATGCACAGCGTTCTGCCGCTTTAGATTGTGGTATGGGATTCTTGGATTTGCAAAAGGCAATGGGTGGTATCGATGCTGCAGTAACCTGGGCAAAACAAGAACCGCCTTTTATCTCTTCCGATTATATGCATTTTACCCGAAAGGGGGCATACGAAGTTGGATTAAAAATCTGGAATCTCATGGAAGCTCTCCGGACTAAAATTGAAGAATCCAATTAAGAATTCATGGAACCCTTATATGAAATATTAAAATATGATCCGGGCGAACCATTTATGTTCACCTCATATCTTTTTTGGGGGTTTTATGGTTTTGTTTTGCTGGTGCATTCGTTAGTTTATCGAAACAGGTTTTTTAGAAGCGGTTTTCTTTTTTTGAGTAGCCTCTTTTTTTATTATAAAGCTGGTGGATATTATTTTTTTATACTATTAATTTCTACTTTGACCGATTATTTTATCGGTCTTGGTCTGGAAAAAAGTTCTAAACGATGGAAACGAAGATTTTTGCTGATAGTTAGCCTGGTAGTTAACCTGGGGATGCTTGGATATTTTAAATACTCCTGGTTTGCTGTTGGTTTGTGGGCAGATATTTTCGGGAAAAATGTTGAAATGAAAGACTGGCTGGCAGTTTTGGCCAATAATCTTTTTGGTAGTTCCTTTGAAATTGGAGACCTTGTTCTTCCTGTCGGCATCTCATTTTTCACCTTTCAAACTATAAGTTATACTATAGATGTATACAGGCGTCAGCTAAGTCCTGTTAGAAATATTGTTGATTTTGGCTTTTATGTTTCTTTTTTCCCGCAGTTAGTGGCTGGTCCGATAGTAAGGGCACGAGAATTTATTCCGCAGCTTTATCGCTCTTTTAATCTTACCGAGAAGCAAGCCTGGCATGCGGTTTTTTTGATTCTGTCAGGTCTGGTAAAAAAACTTATTTTTTCAGATTATATAGCCTTAAACCTTACCGACAGGATTTTTGAAAATCCTTATCTCTACTCAGGGGGAGAAATCCTTACAGCTGTTTATGGATATACACTGCAAATTTATTGTGACTTCAGCGGATATACCGATGTGGCTATCGGGCTGGCTCTATTATTAGGATTTCGGTTGCCAATTAATTTTAACAGTCCGTATAGTGCACGAACGCTTAGCGATTTTTGGAGAAGATGGCATATTTCGCTATCCAGTTGGTTACGTGATTATCTTTACATCCCATTGGGTGGAAATAGAAAGGGGCGATGGAGAATGAATGTCAATGTTATGATTACTATGACTTTAGGTGGTTTGTGGCATGGCGCTTCAGTACGTTTTGTTTTATGGGGGATATGGCATGGTTTGGGAATTGTGATTGATAAATTGTTAAAACCGGTAACAGAGCGTTTCCCAAAATGGTTGATGGCATGGTTAGGATATTTTATGACATTTCATTTTGTCGCAATAGGTTGGATACTATTTCGAGCGGCCGATTTAGAAAGTGCACGTACTATGGTTGTTAGGATTTTTACGGTTTTTCGACCCGATTTAGTTTGGAAAGCTATTGAGGTCAATTGTATTGCCTTTGTTTTAATTGTTATGGGATTTGTTCTTCATTGGTTGCCGGATTCTATTAAAGAGAATTTTAGAGGATGGTTTATTTCTGCGCCTTGGCCTGTCAAAGTGGCATTCACTGCTTTGGTTGGGGTTCTTTTACTTCAATTTAATGTTGCAGGGGGGGAGCCTTATATATATTTTCGATTTTAAGTGCGACAGACTTTTTGGAAAGAAGAGTGAAGATAGGGCAGTGTATGTAGGTAAGGCGCATGGCAAGATTTTTGCTACGATGTGGGCGTATTGTTCGGCTGAAAATGACGAAGCGAATGAAGAAAGTGGTGAAGTTATAAATTTAAATGATGTGAACTCTTTTCTGCGAGTGGTTTAATGAATTAATGAATCTTTTTGTTTGAATTTAATATTTGTGAACTATGCTTATACTGATTTTTCTGTTCTTCATGATTGCGAGCATGATAGTAAGTTCGCAACTCAAGAGTCGGTTCAAGAAATATTCAAAAACGCCGTTGAGCAGTAATCTTTCGGGTCGGGAAGTGGCAGAAAAAATGCTGCATGACAATGGTATCTTTGATGTAAAAGTAATACCATCCAAAGGTACGCTGACCGACCACTACAATCCTGCCAACAAAACGGTAAATTTAAGTGAGTCGGTATATCATGGCCGTAATGTGGCTGCCGCCGCCGTAGCCGCACATGAATGTGGACATGCTGTACAGCATGCACGTAGTTATGCACCATTAAAGCTCAGATCTGCGTTGGTGCCCGTACAGAATGTCAGCGCAAAAATTTTGAATGCCGTATTTATTATGATGTTTTTCGGGGCCTTTTTGTTGCCCGGTTTTATAACTTTTGATTTAGCATTACAAATTATTATAGCTTGTTATGCTGTTTTTACTTTGTTTGCATTTATTACTTTGCCAGTAGAAATTAATGCAACGCAAAGAGCCCTTGCCTGGTTGCACTCTGCTAATATAACCAGTGGCAGGAATCATCATCAGGCTCAGGATGCTCTTAAATGGGCTGCCTATACTTATGTTGTAGCAGCGCTTTCGGCATTGGCTACCCTGGCTTATTATGTGATGATATTTTTGGGAAGGAGAGATTAATATTATCTATTAGGCTGTAAATCGGAAATAGAATTTAAGAGAGTGTCTAAAATATTCGAAAATCTTATTAATTTTTTAGATACTCTCTTTTTGTTAATCAATAGGACTCAATAATTTATAAGAGGTTGGACTGTTGGATGAGGAATATCTTTTCTAATTGTATCTGCTAATGATAATGCATACAACACAACTTCCGAAACATTATCAGGATAGTGAACGGAAGGCTTGTCTTCCGATAAAATCCAATTTTTGATAGAAGAAACTTCATCTTCAGAAAATTTTGGCAGGACACATACACCTTTAAAGGATTTAAGCATTTCTGCATTGGCTGCCTGTTCGTATTGATGTTTCATAGGTACAACACAAAGTTTTTTCTGTAAAAATAAAGCCTCGGCCGGGGTTTCAAAGCCTGCATTGCACAGTACTCCTGTACTACTGGCTAAACTTTCAATAAATTTATCATTGTTTATTGGTGAAATAGATACATTAAAATAGGAATAGGGTACTGAAGCATTTTTTGAAAAAACTTTCCATTCAATACCATCGATTTTTGATAAAATGTTAATTATATGCAGGTCAGAATAAGAAGGTAAATACACCGTGTAATGCATTAAATTGTCCGGTGTAATTTCTCTGACTTTTTTGCGAATAATGGGTGTAAATATAAAATCCTTAAACGCCCGAAAATGAAACCCTATTTTATGATGACCTGGAGCATAATATTTTAAGATGTTTTTGCCCATCCATTTTTCAGCAGAAGCAGGCTGGTAGGGAGCGTCCATTACAGCAGCCTGATGACTCATCGATATGCATTCCCTGCCTTTTAAACGACAAGCCCAGGCGGAAACAGGTTCAAAGTCGGATATCACCAGGTCATATTTTTCAACGGGTAATTCAGTAATTTCTTTAACGAAACGGATGACGGAATTTTTTTGATATGTTTTTCTAATATTTATTCCTCCATTATTTCCAAAGAAATAGCCAAATCCTTGAAAATGATATTTAATATCGAACGGAAAATTTAGTTCATAATGATAACCACTAAGTAAAACATCTACTTTTCCGTATTTTTTAAATTCCGGGATTAAATCCATGGCACGTGCCATGTGCCCATTACCGGTTCCCTGAATGGCATATAATATTTTCATCCGCATAAAGTTTACTTACTTCATTGATATATTGCTTCTTATAAGTAGTCGTTAGTGGTTAGTGATTAGTCATTAGTGATTAGTAATAAGTTTATCAACACTTATCACTAATGACTGTTGACTAATGACTATTGACTTCTTCTGCCTATGTATCTATGCCTCTGCTATTATTAAACAACTTCTCATGTGCCCAAAGCCGCTATACTTATTTCGTTTTTGTGAAAATCTTTTCGCTTACTCTAATCCCATTAATACTTAAGAATAACTTTTGAGATGTAGGATGTATCTTAATTCAAGCGGTAAATTAACTGCTTAATACTTCTTTAAATGCTCTGTAAAAAATAGCTTTTGAAGGGTCATTGAAATTTTTATCATTGGATGTTTCTTCTGTAGTTATAACATATGAAGGCTCCCAAAATTTTAAGTGCCAATCTCCATTTTCGTATTCCAACGCTGAGAGATTTTCTATCCAATCTCCGGAATTTAAATACCTTATATTTCCTTTTTCTGTTTTTACGATTTTATCTTCAGGACGATGGATATGACCGCAAATGACGAAATCATACTGCTTTTCGATGGCTAGTTGGGCGACAGTCCTTTCAAATCGTGTAATGGCTTTTGCGCTCCCTTTTACTTTGTCTTTAATCTTTTTTGAAAATGATAGTGGTTTTTTCCCGAATACAGATAATAAAGAGTTGACTGCTTTATTGAGAAGATTTAGTAGTCCATATCCTTTGGCTCCTAACCGTGCTAACCATTTGGAATGGTGCATAAATACATCGAAGACATCGCCGTGAAATATCCACGTTTTTTTATTATCTAGTGATAAAACCGCTTTGTTTTCAATGGAAAAATTACCTAGGTTTAAACTGGTAAACCGGCGCAGTACCTCATCGTGATTCCCCGGAATGTATATTATTTGAGTTCCGTTTTCCATCATTTTTATGAGCTGCCGTACTACTTTTAGATGGGATGACGGGAAAAAGGTCCGGGAAAACTGCCAGCCGTCAATGATGTCGCCATTGAGGACTAATGTTTCGGGTTTGATGGTCTTAAGGTAGTTAAGAATATGTTCGGCCTTACATCCGTAGGTGCCCAGGTGCATGTCTGACAGGACTACTGCCTTTAATTTTCGTTTAGTTGCTGAAGTTGTATCTTGCATATAAATATTTAACAAATTGATATGCAAGATTACGCATTCAGCAATAATCTAATGTAATTTTAACCGAAACAAATTGTTAATAATGAGTTATTTCAGAATGTAAATGTTACTGTTGTTTTATCCGGAAGCCCAGAAGTGATAACCGTTGTTTTAAATCCTCACATTCTTTAGGCATTTTTACTGTCCAGCAGTGTAATTCCCTTCGAACCGGGTAGGCCCCTCGTAGGTATTCAAAACTTTCAGGGTTCTGCGTCAATCGACGAGAATCCTCAGATACATCATAAGTTTTCAAGATGGCTTTAGCTAGTTGGGTGTTTATACCATCATCTTTCTCATCAAATGTTATTACCATGTTAGCCGGTGAAGGCAGATTCTGAGGATACCAATTGTCTAAGTCCCAATGGAATATTTTGCTTAAGAATTGAACGGCGGCAGCAGAACCATTAGCTTTCCCGTCTACTGCATATCCGGCTATATGCGGTGTCCCAAATAAAAGTTTGTTTTGAAGCTCTAATGAAATGTCAGGTTCATTCTCCCATACATCCAAAATTGCTTGATTTATGATGCCGGTATTTAAACCTTTTAGAAGGGCTTGTTGATCTACTACCTCACCACGTGAAGAATTGATTAAAACACATCCTCTTTTAACCATCAAAAGGGTTGTGTCATTAAATAAATGATAGGTAGAATATGGCCCTTCATGAGTTAATGGGACGTGAAATGTGATGATGTCAGAGAGTTGAAGTAAGACATTGAGGTCTGTATTAGGGAAATCCGGTTCTTTCTCTTTTCTTGGGGGATCATTTAAAAGCACTTTCATGCCAAATGCCTCTCCTACACTAATAATTTTGCTTCCGACATTCCCGACGCCAATAATTCCCAAAGTTTTCCCTTGTAAAGAAAAACCTTTTAATTCTAAATTTGCCAGAACTGAAGCAATATATTGTTTTACAGAACCCGAATTGCATCCGGGAGCATTACTCCATGCAATATTGTTTTTTTCAAGCCAAGAAATGTCCAGATGATCAGTCCCGATAGTCGCCGAAACAACAGCTTTTACTTTGCTTCCTTTCAATAATTTTTCGTTGACTTTGGTTCTGGTGCGAACAATTAAAGCATCTGCATTTTTCACCTCTTTATTACTAATAGATGCACCTGGAAGATAAAGAATTTTGGAATATGGTTCTAATACGCCTTTAAGAAAAGGAATTTTATCATCAGCTATGATTAACATGGCTTTCAAATTTAATTTTTATTAGTATAAAATTTATCTAATTTATTGGTCAGATAGAATTCGCATGATCATAATTAAAAAATGTTCTTCATGTGACAAGTTTTCATGGTCATGCTCGTTTCAACTTCAAATTAACAAAGAATATTTCCAATTTGGCTTTCCATTTTGGAATTAATTGATTTCTCCTTCCAATTTTAATGTTTATTAGTTGTCGATTTTCTTTCCAACATCCATTTGACTGAGCGGATGTCTACGCCTGAAGGTTTGGTATTAACCAAGTCGAAGGTGATAACCATCATTTTCGCAAATCATGAAGGTCCTTTAAGTTTTCTTGCATCCGCGCGGATAAACGTTTATACATATTATTGAATAAAAAATTTTTTTAAATGTCTTGCGAGAAAGGGGTGCCTTCCTTTCTTCATTCAAAAAATCATTATTTTTGTATTGAATATAATGATTGAGTGAATTTTAAGAGGAAAGACAACTTTGGTTTTATATATTTGTGACGGGTAAAAACGGGAATAACACCAGAACAGGACAGATAAATTAATTCAAACTTTAAATAATATGAGTAAAGAAATCGCAAAACGTGCTGCTGATAACATCCGGATTCTTTCAGCTGCAATGGTAGAAAAAGCCAAATCCGGTCACCCTGGTGGAGCTATGGGAGGTGCCGATTTTATGCATATTTTGTTTTCAGAATATTTGGATTTTGATCCTACTGATCGTCAATGGGCTCTTCGCGACCGATTCTTTTTAGACCCTGGACATATGTCTCCTATGTTATATGCACAATTAGCTCTTACGGGTGCTTATACCATGGATGAATTGGCCAACTTCAGGCAATGGGGTAGCCCTACACCCGGTCATCCGGAAGTAGATTTTAATAGGGGTATTGAAAATACTTCAGGGCCATTGGGTCAAGGACATACGATGGCTGTTGGTGCTGCTATTGCTGAGAGATTTCTTGCACAAAAATTTGGTGATTGGAGCGCACACACTATTTATGCTTTTATTTCCGATGGAGGAATCCAGGAAGAAATATCACAGGGTGCTGGTCGTTTAGCCGGACATCTCGGTTTAGGGAATCTAGTCATGTTTTATGACTCTAATGATATTCAGCTTTCTACTGAAACAAAAGAAGCATCAACCGAGGATACGGCAAAAAAATACGAATCATGGGGATGGGCTGTTAAAACCATAGATGGTCATGACCATGATCAAATACGAGCCGCACTTGACGAAGCGCTTAAAACTACAGATAAGCCTTTTCTAATTATTGGAAAAACTATTATGGGGAAAGGTGCGGTTACCGAAGATGGAGAGTCGTATGAACGGAAAGTATCAACGCATGGTCAGCCTTTAAGTGCAGCAGGGGCGTCCTTCAGGAAGACAATAGAAAATCTTGGGGGAAATCCGGATCAACCGTTCGCTGTCTTTCCAGATGTTGCCGAATATTATAAAAAGGTAATGAAGGAAAAAGAACAAAAAGTTCAGGCTAAGAAAGCTCAACAACAAAAGTGGGAAAAAGAGAATCCGGAACTTGCCAAAAAATTTCATCAATTCTTTAGTCATGAAGCACCTAATATTGATTACGCTTCAATAGAGCAGAAGGCTAATGCTGCAACCAGAGCGTCGTCAGGAACTGTATTGGCCTATTTTGCCGATCATGTGGAAAACATGATTGTTATGTCGGCTGACCTTAGTAATTCCGATAAAACGGATGGGTTTCTGAAAAAAACTCATCCAATGAGAAAAGGAGATTATTCCGGCCAATTTGTTCATACGGGTGTTTCTGAATTAACAATGGGTGCCCTTGCCAATGGGATGGCCTTGCATGGAGGTGTGATTCCGGTATGCGGCACTTTCTTTGTTTTTTCTGATTACATGAAACCTGCAGTTCGAATGGCTGCCCTTATGCAGCTTCCTGTAAAGTATGTCTGGACACATGATGCTTTCCGTGTAGGTGAAGACGGGCCTACTCACCAGCCTGTAGAGCAGGAGGCTCAAATCCGATTGATGGAAAAACTAAAGAATCATAAAGGTGAAAATAGCATGTTGGTGCTACGGCCTGCCGATGCCAATGAGACAACTGTTGCCTGGCAAATGGCTATGGAGAACACGAAAACCCCCACTGCATTGATTTTTTCGCGTCAAAATATACCTAATTTACCGGATAGCAGTTATCAGAAGGCATTAAATGCCAAAAGAGGGGCTTACATCGTTCAAAAGGACGAGGGAAATATTGACCTTGTTATGGTGGGTAATGGTTCTGAAGTTTCCACTATGGTCGAAGGCGCTGAATTATTACGTAAAGAAAAAGGCATAAAAATTCAAGTGGTTTCGGTTATTTCAGAAGGATTATTTAGAAATCAGCCCAAGGAATATCAAAACGAAATTTTACCACCTGATATTCCAAGGTTTGGTCTTACTGCCGGACTGCCGGTAACGATTGAAGGACTAACAGGTCCCAATGGTCTTGCTGTCGGCTTGGATCATTTTGGTTATTCTGCTCCCTATAAGGTTTTGGATGAGAAGTTTGGATTTACCGGGAAAGCAGTTTTTGATGCAGTATGTGACTTCTTAAAGCTATAAAATAAAAGGGGATTTGTAAGTAGAATTTTCCTTTTTAAAAAGAGAGGGAAAATATAATCTGGTTTAATGTACCGTACCTCCATGCAAAGTTCGATCGATTTAGGTCGATTAGGAAAATTATGTAGGTACGGTACTTTTTTATTTTTGAAGCATGTCTTATTGGGAAAATTGTTTGGAAATATTAACCAAACAAATTGTATTTTTGCTTTATGCTTGATAAATCTAAATTCATTTTTATTGGTGTTGTTGCCAAACCTCATGGAATAGCCGGGGAAGTAGCAATCCGACTCTCCCCTGAGGTTGTAAATTATACTTTTAATCCTTCTTTTATTTTTATAGAAATTGATGGTGGTTTAGTTCCTTTTAGAGTAGATAGCTTTCGTTATAAAAATGAAGGTGTTATTCTTATTAAGTCACCTTTTCTCAAGACAGAGGGTCAGATTAGATCACTTATGGGGTTTGGAATTTTTCTTTCTCCTCACGAGGTTATTTTGGAGCCCGCTAGTTTGGATAACTTAAATGCTTTTAAGGGTTTTAAAGTTATTGATTCGAGAGACGGGGAAATAGGTGAAATTTCAGGTATTCAAGATATTGCCGGTAATCCGTTGTTTCGTGTAATTCAGGATAGCGGTGAAATTCTAATTCCTGTTGCCGAGGAATTTATTGCTGAAATCAATGATAAAGAGAAAATTATTAAAGTGGAATTACCTGATGGTCTTTTGGATTTATATAGGTAGCCTTTTTAATTAAATATTTTTAATAAGTGGCTGATAAAAGTTTAATTTTTTATTTTAAATAATAGACCTGCTATTTGTTGGTGTTGTTATGAGTAATTTTCTTGCAAGGGGTTGATTCATTTTATTCTTCGTTTAATTTGTAATATGAATAGGTTTCCTGTTTTCTTTTAATAGTTCTCCATGTAGTAATTTTCTTCTGTCTTTTAAATGGTGAAATTACAATAATAAAAAATTTAAATTTTTATCCCTTCATTATTTTGTGTTTTGCTTATCCTGATTCTTCCTAATTTAACTTTTTCTTTTTGATAGCTTTCCTAAATAATAAATCATTTCTAGAATTTTTCATATATAGTGTGTTGCTGAAGAAAAATGAAGTGAAATTATTTATAAAAAATTTGTTAATAAAAAAATTAAAAAATAACTTTGTCAAAACAAAAAAATATAATTAAGTAGGAGGAGTTTTAGAAGAAAAGATTTTTGTTGTGCTAAGGAAATTTGAGATAATGAGATTGTTTGGTAGTTAAATTAGGTCTGATAATCTATAAAATAAAAAAAATAATAAACACAAGAGTGTAAAGAGTAATTTTAATAAGATGAATGCATGGCCTTTCAACCGTAGAAGTTTTTTAAAAAAAATATCGTTTAGTGCTTTGGGCATGGGTGTATCATATAATTGTTTGGGTGCGCGTTCAATTAATGATGGTTTTCAAGGGGATTTATCATTAGATATAGAAGAAGAAAAAGCTTTTTGGACACCGGGTCGATTTAAAGGGATGCCAATAAAAGCCACTTTTATAGACGAAATAAGTTGGGATATACCACATCAGAATTGGGGGTATAAGGAGTGGGATGCCGATTTTGCTGCCATGAAAGATATGGGGATAACCACTGTGGTAATGATAAGAGCTGGCTTGGGTTGGTGGATAGCTGCCCCTTTTGAATCAATAATGAAAAGCGAAGATGTTTATTACCCGCCTGTAGATTTGGTAGAAATGTTCCTGACGTTGGCGGATAAGTATGGGCTTTCCTTTTATTTTGGTTTGTATGATTCCGGGCGACATTGGTTAAATGGGGATTATATGAAAGAGATTGATTTGAATATTTCCTTGATTGATGAAGTATGGGAAAAGTATGGGCATCATAAATCTTTTCAAGGTTGGTATCTATCACAGGAAATTAGTCGAAGAACAAAAAAGATGAGTAAAGTTTATGCTGAAGTTGGAAAATATGCCAAAAGTATTTCAGGAAATTTGCCAACATTATTGTCGCCATATATTCATGGTGTTAAAACCGACCAGGTGATGGCTGGAGATAATCCCCTTTCGGTTGAGGAGCATGAGGCCGAGTGGAATGAAATATTAGGGAATGTTAAAGGAGCTGTCGATATTCTTGCTTTCCAGGATGGGCAAGTTAACTACTTTGAGTTGTATGATTATTTAAAGGTGAATAAAAAACTTGCCGAAAAATATGGTATGAGATGCTGGACCAATATTGAATCTTTTGACAGAGATATGCCAATTAGGTTTTTGCCAATAAAATGGGAAAAGCTTTTGCTAAAGCTTGAAATGGCACGGAGAGCAGGCATGGAAAATGCCATAACTTTTGAATTTTCTCACTTTATGAGTCCTAATTCTACTTATCTACAAGCAGGCAATTTATACAAAAGATACAAAAATCATTTCAAAATTCTTTAAATCAGTTTTGTTAAACAGCATAAATAAAATTTTTAATTATGAAAAAGCTGTATTGTTATTTTCTTTTGCTTTTTTCTATGTTGGGCATTCAGGAAATTGTTGCACAGCATAGAGTTTCCGGGAAGGTGGTTGACGTAAAAGAGCAACCACTTGTTGGTGTAAATATTTTAGAAAAAGGTACTTCGCGTGGTGTGATAACCGATGTGGATGGAAATTTTTCCATTGAGGTGACAGATGAAAATGCGGTTTTAGTGTTTTCATTCATTGGTTTTGAAGACAAGGATGTTTCGGTTAGCGGTCAAGATTTTATTTATGTTACCATGGAGGAATCATTAGCTGAATTGGATGAAATTGTGGTGGTTGGATATGGTACTCAGAAAAAAGCCAGCGTAACGGGAGCTGTTTCGCAGGTTTCCGGTGAAAAGTTGTTGAAAGCTCCTGTGGGTAACATTTCTAATAAGTTAGGAGGAGTGGTCCCTGGGGTTATTTCTTTGCAACAATCTGGTCAGCCCGGTGCGGATGCTGCTAGTCTTTTAGTTAGAGGGTCGTCTGCAAAATATATTGTTGATGGTGTTGAAAGAAGTTTTTCGGAAATAGATCCTAATGAAATAGAATCTATCTCTGTTTTGAAGGATGCTTCTTCTGCTTCAATTTATGGATTAGATGCAAATGCTGTAATAATTGTAACCACAAAGAGGGGGAATGTGGAAAATTCACAAATTTCCTTCAATGGGGGCTATGGAATCAGCAAAAACACTCAAATGCTTGAAATGCTTGATGGACCTGAATATGCTTATTGGTATAATAAAGCTCGGGAAATGGACGGAGATGAACCGGTTTTTTCATCTGAACATGTTGAAAAAATGCTAAATGGCGATCCAACGGATGGCTGGGGCAATACCAATTGGTATGAAAAAACTTTTGGTATTGGTACCAACAAAAATTTTAATGTAAATGCCACTGGTGGAACAGAGCAAATTAAATATTTTACTTCTATAGGTTATTTCGATCAAGAAGGAAATGTTGAAGGATTCAGCTATGATAGGATTAACTTGAGGTCTAATATTGATGCGGTAATTGCCAAAAATCTTGACCTGAAGTTTGATATTGCTGCACGGGTGGAGAACAGAAAAAGACCTGGCTTTTCCGCAAATCCTAATGATTGGAATAACATCCCGCAACAAGCAATTCGTGCTCATCCCTATGTGGTGGAAGAGATAGATGGCATTCCTGTTTCTACCCGGACTGCCAGTTCGCATGTCAACCCAATAGCAGCATCTACAATGAGTGGGTATAATAAGACTAAAACCAATATCATTCAAACAAATATTGCACTTAATTATCGCTTCCCGTTTATTCAGGGTTTACAAGCGAAGTTTATGGTGGCTTACGATTTATCTAATCAAAATTCTAAAGCATTTTCTACGCCATATTATACTTATGTGGCAACTCCTCCCACATCACCTCAAGGTGATATAAGTTATTCTTATACTCATGATCCTCGGGGGAAAGTTGCCAGCCTGGTTGAGGGATCTTCCAAATATACGCATATAACTACTAACACAAGTCTTCGGTACGATAAACAACTTGGACTACATAATGTGTCGGCGCTAGCCTTGTTAGAGACTATTGATCGAGAAGGTAATAATTTCGGGGCATATGGTTATGGATTTGATATTCTGGAATTGGATGAATTGGATTTTGCAACATTGGATGAAAAAACTAAAGTTTCGGGTGGAAGCTATATTCAAAGACAAGTAGGTTTTGTCGGGCGACTTAATTATGACTATGCCTCTAAATATCTTGCTGAGCTTGCGCTTCGCTATGATGGGAGTTATGTTTTTGGCGGTATGGATGAAAGATGGGGTTTATTCCCGGCTGCTTCAATTGGTTGGAGGATTTCAGAGGAGAGTTGGTTCCAAAACCTGGAATTTGTTAATAATTTAAAAATTAGAGGGGGGATAGGTTTAACAGGTACCACCCAGATTCCACCTTATTATTATTTAAACACCCTATCGTTCTTAAATAATCCTGCTGTTGTAATAGGTGGTGCCGCTCAAAGCGGATTGTATACCTCTCGTCCGGCAAATACCAATTTGACCTGGGCTAAATCATTGCAATATAATGCCGGGTTCGATGCCATTTTATGGAAAGGTCTTTTAGGGATTGAACTGGATGTTTTCTACAAATACATCTATGACATGCTTAGCTCTGTAGATGCTACTTATCCGCCTTCCTTTGGTGGGTATGTTCCTGGTTATGCCAATAATAATAAACAAGATCATAAGGGCTTTGAGATAAATTTATCCCATCGACATAAATTGGGTGAATTTTCCTACAGTATTAATGCTAATGGTACTTATACCAAACGACGTTGGTTGCGATATGGAGATTCTCCGAATACCCCCGACTGGCTCAAACTTACCGGGAAAGAGGTTGGAGCTCAGGTAGGCTTTATCGCCGAAGGGTTATTCCAAAGTCAGGAAGAGATAGATAATTCTCCTTTGATTCCCGGGAAAGACGTCCGGGTAGGAGATATTAAATATAAAGATAGAAACGGTGACGGCGTAATAACTTATGAACAGGATAGAGGGTATATTGGAAAATCAGCATATCCAAAGTTTATTGGTGGTTTTTCTTTTACCGGAGAGTGGAACGGATTTGATCTTTCATTTTTATTTCAAGGTGCTTTAGGTCGGGATGTTGCTCTTACTGGTGTCTATAGCAGTGGTATAATGGATAACACGTCAATGACAAAACCGTTTTATCATGGTGGTAATTCTCCTAAATATCTTGTAGAAAACTCCTGGAGGGAGGATAATCCGCAGGGAGAATTTCCAAGGTTGGCTATCGTCTCTGCTAGTTCAAATAACGCATTTTCGTCTACATTCTGGTATAGAAATGGGAATTATTTGAGATTAAAAAATCTTCAAATTGGTTACACGTTTCCACCCAGATGGCTTTCGTCTATTGGAGTCAGTAGCCTAAGAATTTATGCTGAAGGTGAAAATTTAGCCACTTTTAGTGAATTGACTAAATATAATATTGACCCGGAACAACCTGGGGTTTCTAATGGATATTATCCTCAACAAAGAATCTATTCAATGGGTATTAAATTGACTTTTTAATTATGAATGTTATGAAAGATATAATTTTTCGAATAGGTCTTGCTCTGCTGCTGGTAGTCAGTTTTACCGGATGTAATGATTTCCTGGATACTACGCCTACAGACAGAATATCTGATGAAATTGTTTGGTCCAATAAAGAGAATGTCACACTTTATGTGAATGGGTTTTACCCATATATTGACCGATATGGAAATTTTGGATCGTCTCAGTTTAATGGTAATCTAACCGAAGGGTTAACCGAGACGCTGAAATATGGCTCGTATGTTCCCGGAAGTAAAGCCGGAGATGCTAATCTGTATGTGTTCGATCCGGAGGGTATATCTCCTTCCGGAAATCTACTGGATACATGGGCAGAAACTTATGAAAGAATTAGACGTGTTAATGAATTTTTAGTGGGTCTGGGGAAATATTCAGAGCTTGATGAAGAAACAAATAAGCTGTTTGAAGGACAGGCTAGGTTCTTTAGAGCATTCTTGTATTTTCAATTGGCTAAGCGTCACGGAGGGGTGATTTTGTATACCGACATGGACCTTCAGAAGGATAAACCTAGATCCTCAGAAGAAGAAACCTGGGATTTGATAGAAAATGACCTTGATTTTGCTGCTTCTGTTTTACCCAAGCAATGGGATCAATCCAATCAGGGACGTGTAACCAAGGGAGCTGCTTTTGCCTTTAAGTCAAGAGCCATGTTATACGCTAAAAGATGGGAAGCAGCAAAAAACGCTGCCGATTCAGTATTTAATTTGGGTGTTTACAGTTTAACTGAAAGGTATGAAGATGCCTGGAAAGGGGGAAATGCTGAGTCAATATTAGAATATAATTATCTGATAACCGGGCCAAATCATACTTTTGATAAAGATTATGCCACTTTTGGTGAAATCGAAAATCAGGGTGGAAGTGGAACCCCCACTCAAGAAATGGTTGAAGCTTATGAAAAATCTGATGGAACTAAATTGGACTGGTCGCCCTGGCATGTAGAAGGTGGAACTACAACACCGCCTCCCTATAATGAATTGGAACCTCGCTTTCATGCTACTGTTATTTACAATGGTTCAGTCTGGCAAGGGAAAGTTATGGAAAATTCAGTGGATGGAACTAATGGTCGATTCATGGGCTACCGTGAAGATACTTATCCTAAAGGTCGTACCACTACAGGTTATTATCTTAAGAAGTTTAGAGATGAAGCCCATACCGACCTGGTGACTTATAATAGTACTCAGCCATGGGTGGAATTAAGACTCGCCGAAGTATACCTGAATCGTGCCGAAGCTAACTATAATCTTGGAAATTTGGGTGAAGCCCTAGATGATTTGAATGAAATAAGAAAAAGAGTGGGTTTGCCGGCAAAGGAAGGATTATCAGAAGAGGAAGTATTTGAAGCTATTCGTCATGAAAGAAAGATTGAGCTGGCATATGAGGGGCATCTTTATTGGGATATGCGTCGATGGAGATTGGCCCATATTGAATATAATGATTACAGAGTTCATGGTCTGAAAATTTCCCCTGCTGAAGGTGGATATTTATATGAATATGTTGATTGTGATATGCAAGACCGTAAGTTCTTAGAAAAGACTTATGTGCTGCCCGTTCCTTATAGTGAGTTGGCAAATAATTCAGCAATCGAACAATATGATGAATGGAAATAAAAAATAGAATTATGAAAAGAAATATATTTTTTACGGTGATACTCCTTCTTGTTTATTTGACTGGTTGTCAAGAGCCTGATGAGTTGCTGCCTTCCATCTCCAGAGCAGGTATTAATAGTATTGTAGCTACATTCCCAGACGGAACAGGAGAATTTATCGGAACGGTACAGGAAGGATCCAATGAAATTATTATTCCGATCCCCTATTTTTACCCTGTTAGCAGCGATAATAGGGTAACTGAAGAAATGATTTCAAAAATGAGGGTTAGAGCAAATTTGGATGATAATGTTACGGTTAATCCCCCTCTTTTGTATATGGACTTGACTAAGGAAAATGTAATATTTGTGAAAGATCAGGTAGGGGAAATACATGAATATATTGTTCGTGGCGAAATTAGGAAAAGTTCAGAATGCGAGATCAAGGAATTTAAAATCCCGTCACTTGGTTTAACAGGAGTGATTAATGAGGCAACCAAAACAATCTCTCTGGTGGCTATAGGTGACCTTGAACCTGCTATTGCAGAAGTAACCTTATCTTTCCATGCAACTATTTCACCTGACCCTAGAGAACAAGCACTAGACTATAATAACGAGGTTGAGTTTGTTGTTACGGCTCATGATGGTGTAACACAAAACGTTTATACGGTTAAGAAAGAAATCCCGGAAAAACTTCCTTATGGAATTCGATCTGGTAGCGCGAAATTAATGTTTGCAAAAAAATTAAAAGCCGATATTGGAATCACAGTAGATCATTTGACGGGTGGGCTGGCAGTAGCCGGTGATTATATTGTTTTAAATACAAGAGGTGAAAATAGTATTTATTTGGATGCCAAAACCGGGGAAAAGATCGGGGAAATTGATTTAGGCTCAGTAAAAGGTAACTTGACGAATTTTTATAATACTGCCGATAAAGCCGGGAATATTTTAATCTGTAACCTTGCACCTAACGATGGCGCCTTTAAAGTTTGGAAACTATCAGATGTCTCTGGTTCGCCGGAATTATTGATTGAATGGGATGGTGGTGTAGCAGTAGGTCGTAAAATATCTGTTCAGGGCGATATTAACGGGAATGCCATTATTACTGCTCCGATTCTCAGTAATGGTCAACAGTTTGCAAGGTGGACTATATCAGATGGGAACCTTTCTTCTCAAACTCCTGAAATAATTACCATGAGTGGTCTTGCCAAAGGATGGACTACTAATTGTGATATTGTTTATACTTCTGGATCGGATGTTAATAGTGATTACTTTGTAGCCTCATATTCTGATAACACATTTGCCTGGGTCGATGGAACCACCAATCAAGTAAAACAAATGTTGGAGTCTATCAGTGTGAATTATATTCAAAATGCGGTTGATTTTATAGAATTTAATAATGCCCAATATGCTACTGTAAACTGGGTGAACAGCTTCACCTGGGGCGCAGCCGATATGGTGTGGTTATTGGATGTAACTACGAGCTCTAATTTTACCGGTAATTTAGAAACCGGGACTTGTCCTGCTGTGGTTTGGGAAACAACAAGAGATACTTATGGTGCAAAAGCTGTTACCCCTGTTGTTCCAAATGCTAATGGAACTGGTGATGTTGCTTTAAAAGTTTCTGAAGACGGGTTCTATCTATATCTCTATTTTATGTTTACCAATGGATATGTGGTAGGATATCAATTTGATTGTATCGATATGTAGTTAGTATTTTATGATTGCCCCCTAATTGGGGGCAATTAAATATAAATGTTTGTTCAAAACTAAAGGAAGGAGAATGCTATGATTCGCATAGTAAGATTTTTGGTAGTACTGTTTATCCCTTTCTTGATGTCATCGACTTCATGTGATAAGGATTCTGAATCTTTGCCTGAATGGGAATGGGATAATAATGAGGAAGACAATAATGATAAACCAAGAATTTTGTGGATAGATGCAGCTGCCAATTTTGTGGATTTTGCCAATAGTAAGGAAAATATTCTTCGTGATTTGCAAATAGCTAAAGATGCTGGTTTTACTGCTGTTGTTGTTGATGTTAGACCAACTACTGGTGATGTTTTGTTTGAAACCGACGTGGTTGAGCAAGTTAAGTGGTTAGGTGCTTGGTTGGAGCAGGGTTATTCAAAGGTAGAAAGAACAGCTACCTGGGACTATCTGCAGGCGTTTATTGATGCTGGTAAAAAGCTTGAATTGGATGTTTACGCTAGCATTAACACGTTTGTTGGTGGGAATTCTTCCAGTCTTGGGGAACAAGGAGCATTGTTTCGTGATTCCGAAAAAGAGGATTGGGCAACAAAATTACTTACAGAAACTGGGATTAAAAGCACATTAGAGGTTGGTGGAACAGGAGCAAAATTTTTTAATCCTGTTCGAGAAGATGTTCAAGAATATATCTTTAATATGTTGGAAGATTTAGCCGCTTATGATGGATTAAAAGGAATTATTTTGGATAGAGGGCGCTTTGATGGGATAGATAGCGACTTTTCTGATTATACAAAAGAGAAATTCGAGGAATACCTGGGTTATTCTGTTGAGAATTTTCCGGAAGGTGTGATGTCGCCAGACATCAAAGCCGGAAATTTACCATCAACCCTACCTGAATACTTTAAAAAGTGGCTGGAATTTCGAGCTAAAGTCATCCATGATTTTTTTGATAAAGCGGCTGCTAGGGTTAAAGCTGTTAATCCTGACTTGAGCTTCGGAGTTTATGTGGGGGGATGGTATTCTACATATTATGAAGTTGGTGTAAACTGGGCTAGTCCTAATTATGATACTGCTTCTGAATTTCCTGTTTGGGCTACGCCAGATTATAAAAAATATGGTTATGCAGATATTATGGACATTATTTTAATTGGAGCATATGCTAGCCCAACAAAAGTTTATGGAACCAATGAATGGACCATTCAAGGTTTTTGTTCTCAGGCTATGAGGAAGATTAAAGGCGATGCAACAGTCATTGGAGGACCTGATGTTGGTAATGGAGCGTGGGCAACTGCTAACGATGAGGTCATTAATAATGCTATTATTCAGTCGGTTGGAGCTGTGATGGATGTTTGTGATGGTTATTTCTTGTTTGATATGATCCACTTAAAGAAAAAAAATCAATGGGAAGTCGTTAAAGAAGGGATAAGTAATGTCATATCAACTGAAAATGGGGATTAATTTATAGCTTTCGTTGAGATTTTAAAGAAAAACTTTTGTTCAAAACAGAAAAAACGAGTCGGTTTTTACGATCTGAATTTCTGTCTATAAATGTCAATTTAGTATTATGGTAGATATTAAACAGGTGTTTTCTGCTCTATTGTTGCTTTTATTGATAAATAATTTAGACATTGCTGCACAGGGCAATTACTCAAGAGCTTCGCTGTGGGAAGATGATATTGCAAATTTTAAAAAAGAAGATGTACAAAATCCGCCTGATGAAGGTGGTATCCTTTTTATAGGAAGCTCCTCTTTTAGAGGATGGCGTTCGTTAGAGCAGGATTTCCCGGAATATAAGGTTATTAATAGGGCTTTTGGAGGGTCACATATGTCAGATCTGATTTATTTTTTTGCAGATGTTGTTCTTCCTTATAAGCCTTGTCAAATTATTGTTTATGAAGGCGATAATGATATTGCATCTGGTATGACGCCTGAGGAGTACTTGCAAGATGTTATCACATTTACCCGATTAGTGGAAATATTCCTACCAGGGACAGAAATTGCATTTGTTTCAATAAAACCTAGTCCGGCAAGAAAAAAATGGAGTGAGAAATATCAAGAAGCAAATCAATTAGTTCGTAGCTTTTGTCATGGCAAGCCTTACCTGAAGTTCATAGATGTTAGTCAATTGATGGTTGATAAAGATGGAAATATAAAGGCCGATTTATTCTTGTCAGACCTGCTTCATATGAAACCTTCAGGATATCAATTATGGAAAAATATTGTTCGTCCATATCTAAGCGAATGCGGGAAAAAGTAATTATTAATTTCATTATTAGATTTTAAAATTATGAAAAAAATAATCGTTTCAAGTATAGTGTTGATTTCTTTTTTGTTGGTTTTTTGTTCTCCTCAAAACAGGAAAAATCAAACCGATAAGCATATTTATATGTGGTTTGACTGTGAAGCTAATTATGGGCGATTGAGCTATCCTGATTCTATAAAATTTTATTTACAAAAAGTTAAAGATATAGGCGTAACGGATGTTGTGGTTGATGTTAAATCTATTATGGGTGAAACCTTGTATGATAGTGAAATTGCACCTTTTATGGATGAATGGCAAGGTGTAAAGAGAAGTCCTGAATATGATATGTTAGGACTGTTTATTGAAGAAGGAAAGAAATTGGGGCTGGGGGTTCATGCTTCAATGAATGTATTTGCCGGGGGACATAACTTTTATAACAGAGGAATTATTTATGGCGAACATGCAGATTGGCAATCTATAAATTATTGGTGCGATTCCATTGTCCCCATTTCTCAAATGAAATGGCACTATAACGGTATGTTAAATCCTGCCATCCCCGAAGTTCAAGAATATCAACTTGGTATAATAAAAGAATTGGTTCAGAAGTATCCGAAACTGGATGGTCTCATTCTGGATCGTGTGAGATATGACGGTATCACTTCTGATTTTAGTGAATTCTCAAAAAAAGCATTTGAAAAGTATGCTGGTCTAACTGTGGAAAATTTCCCTAATGACATTATTTATTGGGAAAAGGATGAAAATGATGATTACCAATGGAGACGTGGTAAATTATTCAATAAGTGGATTGAATGGAGGGCTTCGGTTATATATCATTTTTTTGAAAAGGCCCGCTCGGTAACTAAGCAGGCAAATCCCAATATTCTTTTTGGTACATATACTGGGGCATGGTATCCGGTGTATTATGAATTAGGGGTAAACTGGGCAAGTAAAAAGTATGACCCATCCAAAGATTACGATTGGGCTACAGAGAACTATAAAAACTTTGGATATGCCGAGCTTCTTGACCTATATATGACCGGACTCTACTTCTATGAAGTAACTATCGAAGAGGTTGAAAAACTTAATGAAGTTTCAATGGAAAAGAGGGGCGAAGCCGCTATGGGGGCTGGTAAAGATTATTGGTACTCGGTGGAAGGAAGTGCCAAGTTAGCTAACAAAGTGATTAAAGGGGTTGTCCCCGTTACCGGAAGTCTTTATGTTGAGCAATATGAGAATAATACCGGGCAGTTTAGCAGGGCTGTACAAATGGCATATAATTCGACCGATGGTCTAATGATATTTGATATTGTACACATTATAAATAAAGATTGGTGGGACGTTTTGGAAAATGCTATTTCAAAAGCCAAGGGAAATTAATAGCATTTTGAGGGTATGACTTTGTAATTTTTGGGAAGAGGAAAGTTTATTCTTCTGGTTTTAAATTTTTAACAAAAAACTATGAGGTGAAAATCTGACCATGAAATTATTTAATTTATTTACAGATAAAACTGCTCTTACAAATTTCAAATGTAAGAGATATATAAAAGGTCAGATTTTCATCTTCTAAAAAAGATCGATTAATGAACCTATCACTTATAGATATTAGTATTGTTTTGGCCTACCTGGTTCTTACTTTGTTTATTGGCTTTTGGCTTTCCCAAAGAGCTTCTAAGGACTTGCAGGCATATTTTCTGGGCGGGAACTCGATAAAATGGTATTATTTAGGCTTATCCAATGCTTCCGGAATGTTTGACATTTCAGGTACCATGTGGACGGTTACGATTGTGTTTGTGTATGGACTAAAAAGTGCCTGGATCCCCTGGCTGTGGCCTGTTTGGAATCAAATTTTTGTAATGGTATTTCTTGCTATATGGATGAGGCGGTCCAATACCATGACGGGAGCTCAATGGATTACCTTTAGGTTTGGGGATGGACGAGGCGGTAGGCTATCTCATATCATTGTGGTGTTATTCGCAGTGGTTAGTGTTATAGGTTTCATTGCTTATTTTGTAGAAGGAATAGGAAAATTTGCCACTACATTTTTTACCTGGGATTTATCCACTACGTTGTTTGGTTTCCATTTGACTTCGGAGCAAGTATATGCTCTTATTATTATTGCTATTACCACACTTTACACAATGAAGGGTGGAATGTATAGTGTGGTAAGCACCGAAGTGCTGCAGTTCCTGATTATGACTGTAGCTTGTATCTCTGTGGGAATTATTGCCTACAATAAGGTTACGCCGGAACAACTTTCTGCTGTAATTCCAAATGGTTGGACCGACTTTTGGCCAGAATGGAAACTGAACCTAGACTGGTCGAAAACATTTCCGGAACTTAACGACAAGATTGGTGCCGATGGGTATGAAATGTTTGGTATGCTATTGATGATGATGATTCTGAAAGGAATTTTTGCCAGTCTTGCCGGTCCTGTTCCCAGTTATGATATGCAAAGAGTTCTTAGTACCAGAACCCCGGCCGAGGCTGCCAAAATGAGTGGTTTAACATCCCTGGTGCTCTTTATTCCTCGTTATTTAATGGTTGGTGGGTTTGCTCTGTTAGGGTTGGTCTATCTCAAACCAGAATTAATGAAAATGGGAGCAAATATCGATTTTGAGATGGTTCTCCCATTGGCTATTCGGCAGTTTGTTCCTGTCGGAATAAAAGGTTTGCTTCTGGCAGGTTTATTGGCAGCCTTTATGGGAACTTTTGCTGCTTTTATAAACGCAGCACCAGCCTATCTGGTAAACGATTTATACAAAAAATATATTAATCCTGATGCGCACAATAAAAAGTTGGTCCGATATAGCTATCTCTCAAGTCTTTTGTTGGTAATGGTCGGGCTTATTTTTGGACTGTTCGCCAAGTCATTGAATAGCCTTACTTTATGGATTACTTCCTCTCTTTATGGTGGATATGCTGCCGCAAATGTTTTGAAGTGGATTTGGTGGCGATTTAATGGCATGGGTTATTTTTTCGGGATGTTAGGTGGACTTGTGGCTTCTGTTATAGTCCCATCTGCAGTAAGATTCTTTTATCCTGATGCCATTGATATTTATATGTATCCCATTATATTACTCATATCTATGGGGGCTTCGGTGGTGGCTACTCTTTTCTCCAAACCGGAAGATATGGAGACCATAAAGAATTTTTACAAACAAACAAAACCTTGGGGTTTCTGGGGGCCGGTAAAACGTGAGGTTATGAAAGAGGACGCTTCCTTTCTTCCCAACAAAGATTTTAAGAGAGATGTATTTAATGTTTTAGTGGGTATTACCTGGCAAATGTCTATGGTGGTTTTGCCATTGTTTTTTCTTTCAGGGCAGTATAAATCAACTTGGATTTCATTGGGGATTTTTGTTGCTACTTCTGTGTTATTGAAGTTTTTCTGGTATGATCATATTAAAAATATAAAATAATTATGGTGAGTTTTTTGGAAAAACGGCTTATAGGTAAATGGTTATTATTACCCTTTCTTTTAATAAATAGCGGTGTTCTATTAGGGCAGGAATCTAAAATTGATACTTCGTATGCAAACAACTACTATTTAAATAAACGAGCCTTGCATGAGACTGTTAAAGTTAGACCTTGGAACGTTGTTTTTCTTGGGAATAGTATTACCGAACGTGGGCTTTGGAGTGAATGGTTCCCTTCAATTCCTGTTTTGAATAGGGGAATTGGTGGTGATAATTGTTGGGGGGTTTATGCGCGCTTAGATTCTATTTTGGCAGGAAAACCTTCAATGATCATTTTAATGATTGGTATCAATGATCTCGGACGAGGAATCCCGGTTAATTTAATATTAGACAAATATGAGCAAATTATTCAAAAAATTAAGGATGTTAGTCCTCGTACCAGGTTGGTGTTGCAGACCGTATTACCCATAAATGAGGCAATTATATGGTATGATTATATGAAAGGTAAGACACCCAAAATTAATGAGTTAAATATCGGTATTCGAAAATTGGGAGCGGAATATAAACTAACCGTCGTTGATCTTCATGAATTATTTTCAAAAGAGAATGATCAGTTACCAGAAAACATGTGTGTTGATGGATTACATCTTAATGAGAAAGGATACCAAGTTTGGGTAGATTATTTCAAGACAAATATTTTCAATAAGTAAAAGAAGAAGAACAGGACTATTTAATAATAATAAACTGGATAGTTGGATGAGAATTAAAGGGACTTTTTTAGATGAGATTAGCCATGATATACCTCACCAAAACTGGGGTAGGAAGGAGTGGGAAGATGATTTCCGGTATATGAAAAAAGCCGGAATTGATACCGTAATCCTCATACGCGCAGGTTACGGCAAATGGCAAACCTTTCATTCAAATGTATTGACGAGGGAAGAAGGCGCTTTTACTCCGCCTGTAGATTTGGTGAAGATGTTTCTGGAATTGGCCGAACAAAACAATATGGATTTTTTCTTTGGGTTGTACGATTCAGGAAAATATTGGGTTGAAGGAAATTATCAGAAAGAGGTTGATGTAAATAAAAAGTTTATTGATGAGGTTTGGAAGAAATACGGAAATATGTCTGCTTTTAAAGGCTGGTATATTTGTCAGGAGATTAGTCGTAAAACAGGGCAAATAATAGACCTGTATGCTGATTTGGCTCATCACTGTAAGCTCGTTTCCAACGGATTACCTGTTTTAATTTCTCCATATATTGATGGCGTAAAGAATGTGAGTCAGTATTTAACAGATACTACAAGGAAAAATGGGGTTTCACTGAGACAGCATGAAACCGAGTGGAATGAAATTTTTGATGGTATTAAAAATGTGGTTGATATTGTTGCTTTCCAGGATGGTCATGTTAGTTATGAGGATTTAGAAAGCTTTCTACGCATAAATAAATCTTTGGCCGATAAATATGGTCTGGAATGCTGGACCAATTCAGAAACTTTTGACAGAGATATGCCTATTAAATTTTTGCCAATAAAATGGGAAAAACTGTTGTTGAAACTAAAAATGGCAGATTTGGCAGGCATTGAAAATGCCATTACGTTTGAGTTTTCTCATTTCATGAGTCCTCAATCGGCCTACTTGCAGGCAGGTCATTTGTACAATCGTTACATGGAGTATTTGGATCAATTAAAAAGTAAGAATAATGGATTTCAAAAAACTGGCTGCTCAATATAAGAATGAATTATTGAATAATGTTGTTCCTTTCTGGCTCACTAAATCCCAAGATCTAGAGAATGGAGGATACTTTACTTGTCTTGACCGCAAAGGAGATATTTATGACACGGATAAATTCGTTTGGCTGCAAGCCCGTCAGGTTTGGCTGTTTTCAATGCTTTACAATCGTGTAGAAGAAAAAACTGAATGGCTTGAATGTGCCAAACAAGGCGGTGAATTTTTGAAAAAATATGGGCATGATGGCAATGGAAACTGGTACTTTAGCTTGACTAGAGAAGGTAAACCCCTTGTCCGGCCTTACAATATTTTTTCGTACACTTTTGCCGCTATGGCTTTCGCACAGTTGGGGCTTGCTACTGGTAATGAAGAATATACTGCATTGGCATTGAAAACCTATGAACGAATTCTAGAACGTCAGGAAAATCCTAAAGGTAAATACAATAAAGCTGTTGTAGAAACTAGAAAATTAAGGAGTTTTGCCTTACCGATGATTATGTGTAATCTCAATATGGAGATGGAATTCCTGTTGGGCAAAGACTTTGTTGATGAATCGGCTGAGAAATTAATTGAGGAGGTGATGAATGTTTTTTACCGTCCAGAGTTTGGGTTGATTGTTGAAAATGTGAATTACGACGGCTCTTTTTCCGATACTTTTGATGGCCGATTACTCAATCCGGGACATGCTATTGAAGCCATGTGGTTTGTAATGGACCTGGCTGAGCGTTTGAACAGAAAAGATATTGTTCAAAAAGCTCAAACCATAACTTTACAAACCCTTAAACATGGATGGGATAATGAATTTTCTGGGATTTTTTATTATATGGATGCAAAAAATCACCCCCCGCAACAGCTCGAATGGGATATGAAACTTTGGTGGGTCCATCTTGAAACTCTTGTTTCTCTGCTTAAAGGATATTATCATACAGGTGAAAATGAAAACCTGGAATGGTTTAAAATTGTCCATGATTATACCTGGAAGCATTTTAAAGATAATGAGTACCCCGAATGGTTTGGTTATCTGAATAGAAGAGGTGAAGTAACTCATAACCTGAAAGGGGGAAAATGGAAAGGTTGCTTTCATGTACCAAGAGGTCTCTTTCAATGTTGGCAACTGCTCGAAAAATTAGCTTAAATAAGTTGTGGTTCTCTTGTTAAATTGTTAATGGATTGATTCATATTTGTTTTAGTTCCCTAAAAGGTTAAAAAGTAGGGATCTTAACCGTTTGAGATTTTGATATAAAATTTGGTGTTTTTTTATGAAGAAAACAGAGTCTTTCTTATTGATTTGGTTATTGGTTGCTTTTTTCGGATGTAGCTATAATGGTCAGAAAAACAAGGTAGATGTACTAATTATTGGTGGAGGAGCTAGTGGTAGTATGGCTGGCATTCAATCGGCCAGAATGGGCGCCAAAACTTTAATTGTTGAAGAAGGTCCATGGTTGGGTGGTATGCTAACTTCTGCCGGCGTTAGTGCAATTGATGGAAATTATCATCTCTATTCCGGTTTATGGGAAGAATTTAGACAGAGGCTTTATGATTATTATGGTGGGCCTGACTCTGTCAAAACAGGTTGGGTAAGTAATGTCCTGTTTGAGCCCTCGGTAGGCGAAAAGTTGATTAGAGAAATGGCTTTTGCTGAGTCAAATCTTGAAGTGGTTTTTAATTCAAAACTTGATACGTTAAAGAGAACTGATCATGGTTGGCTTGCCGCATTTGTTGGTGAAAACGGGTCATTTATCATTGAGGCGGAGGTGGTGATTGACGGTACTGAGCTGGGGGACGTTGCAAAAATGGTTGGAATCCCTTATGACATTGGAATGGATTCAAGGTATGACACCGGCGAGGAGATTGCACCTGATGAAAGTAATGATATAATTCAAGATATGACATATGTGGTTATTCTTCAGGATTATGGAGAAGGCACTGATAAGACTATTGCACGGCCCGAAAACTATGATCCAACCCCATTCTTTTGTACTTGTGCAGGAAAGTGTGATCCGGATACAATTTCTCGAATTTTATGGCCATGTGATAAAATGATTGAATACGGGCGATTACCCAACAATAAATATATGATAAATTGGCCCATATATGGTAACGATTATTATTTGAATGTAATAGAGCTGCCCCCGGCTGAAAGAAAAAAAGCATATGAGAAGGCCAAATGGTACACACGTTGTTACCTCTACTACTTACAAACAGAATTAGGGTTTAATTATTTAGGGATTGCTGAGAATGAATTTCCGACTGAGGATGGCTTTCCGCTTATCCCTTATCATAGGGAATCCAGACGCATAAAAGGTTTAGTAAGATTTACCGTTAATGATTTAGCCCGTCCGTTTGATCAGGAATTTCCCTTATATAGAACCGGTATCGCTGTAGGAGATTATCCAATCGATCATCACCATGCTGCTTATCCTGATCAATCGAAAGTGCCAGATCTGCATTTTTACCCGGTACCTTCATTCTCTGTCCCTCTGGGTACGCTTATACCCCAAGATGTTAAAGATTTTATTGTGGCCGAAAAATCTATATCGGTTACCAATATCGTTAATGGCGCTACCCGATTGCAGCCTGTTTGTATTCTTCTGGGGCAGGCTGCCGGAACTTTAGCAGCCTTATCGGCTAATAATCAAATCACACCTGCCGAGGTGTCGGTGCGTGAAGTTCAAACGCATCTTTTACAAGCAGGTGCTTACTTGATGCCATACCGGGACGTAATACCTGATGATCCTTATTGGTTAGATGTCCAAAAAATTGGAGCTACCGGATTGATAAGAGGTGAAGGAAAAAATATTGGATGGACTAATGTTACTTTATTTCATCCTGATTCTGTTATGACTATTGAAGCAATTAAACCCGGTATTAATGAGATGGCCCCAGAAATAGATATAATTGATTTTGAAGACAACAATATCTTATCAGTAAAAGATGGTTTGGATATTGCTATTGAGTTGGCAGAATATTTAAAACATAAATCCCTCAAAATGGATATTGATGAGCAGGTTAAACAATGGTGGACTCAATTAAATTTTGGTACATTTGACCCTGATTCACAGATAACCCGAGCTCAGATGGCTGTCTTGCTGAATCGTATTGCCGACCCATTCGCCTTAGAGGTTGATATGAAGGGGAGATTTGTACATAAATTATCGAGTGATAATTAATTTGTTTTGAAATAATTTTTTGATATGGTATTGAGAGCTATTTTATTTTTGATGGTGCTTTTAATTAGTGGGTGCCGTTCAACTAATATCGAAGTTATTGCCCATCGGGGTGCTTCAGGTGAAGAAACTGAGAATACTATTGCTGCAATTAAAAAAGCCATCGAATTGAATACAGATGCCATCGAAATTGATATATGGAGAACAAAGGATGATTCAATAATAGTTTTTCATGACCGGCATACGGCACGGTTGAGTAATGATTCACTCATTATCCCTGAAGCTTATTTTGCTGATTTACGAAACTTGACACTTAAAGGGAACAGAAAAATTCCAACACTTCGAGAGGTTTTGGAGATTTTGCCGGATGATATGAAATTGTTTATAGAGATAAAATGTTGTTGGGAAGTAGGAAAGGCCGGTGAAGTATTTCCTATGTTATCAGAGCTCTTGGAAGAAACCGGAAAAACCAGTCAGGCAGTAATTATTTCTTTCAATCCGGATAAGTTAGTTGAAGCTTCCGATTTTTTGCCTGATGTACCAACCTATTGGCTTGTATGGGAAAATAAACCGGTTGATGAATTGATTGAAAAGGCTCTTGATTACGGAGTTGACGGTCTCGATGTTAATTACGGTATTTTGAGTAACGAACTTTTATCTAAAGCTTCAATGAATAACTTGGAAATATATGTTTGGACCGTTAATGATCCAGTATTAGCAGAAAAAATTCTGGCTGAATATCCCGGTATAAAGGGTATTACAACAGATCATCCTGATTTAATAAAGAAAATAGTCATTCAGAAATAATTCAGGTAATATTCGTTTTCAGATATTGGATTATTTAAAATTCATTATACATTTATTGGTTAAAAAGAGCTCGCATACAAAACGCACAGTCTGAAGGCAGAAGAAGTTATTTGTGATTAGTCAACAGTCATTAATTAATGGACTAGTGACTAATGACTAACCATTAATGACTATTTTTAAGAACCAATATATCAATGAAGTAAGTAAATTTTATACGGATGAAACGAGCATGGCGACTTCTGCCTCAAAAGAGCATGTATAAATTTTATTAAGCCATGCGAGTTCCATTCGGCCAATGAGTTAAATAAATTATATACGAATGAAAATTAGACTATATACATTTTTTTTCGTTGTGTCGATATCAGGATTTTTGTTTGGACAGGATAAAAATTTTTACCCTGCCAATCATGAGTATTTTGATTACATGGGGCGTGTCGATTTATCAGACAGTGGATATGTCCGGTATGATTGGCCGGGTGTTAGGGTTCGATTCCGTTTTACCGGAAGGGAATTAAATCTTCATTTTAGTGGCGGCGAACGAAATTATTTTGACTTAGTAGTTGACGGAAAGCATCTTGGGGTTTTTCATGCTCCCAAAGATACAGTTCTTGAAATTAATGGGTTAAAAGGGCAAGGTCCGCATCGAGTCGAGTTTATTAAACGCACCGAAGGTGAAATGGGCGAAGTTCGTTTTTCTGGTGTTAAATTATCGTCCAAGGGTCAATTGCTTCCTTGGCTCGAAGTTTCAGAACGTCGTATTGAATTTATCGGAAACTCTATAACTTGTGGATATGGTGCAGAGGCCAAAAGCAGGGACGAAGATTTTGATCCCCGTACAGAAAATGTATTAAAGTCATATGCATCTATTGTTGCGAATGCTTTTGGAGCAGATTACCATGTTGTTGCCCATTCAGGGTTAGGAGTGGTTCGAAATTATGGTGATCCGCAAAAAGTGTCTGTGAATTTAGCCACAATGCCACAGCGATATTCCCGAACTTTAGATATGGATGATATTAAAAAATGGGACTTTTCTTCCTGGAAACCTGATGCTGTGATAATAAATTTAGGAACAAACGATTTTTCCACTGAACCCCATCCTGATAAAGTGATTTTTCAGCGTACGTATGAAAAACTTCTTTTGCAAATAAGAGAAGTTTATGGTCCAACAGTTTCTCTGTTTTGTCTGGTTGGACCAATGGTAAACGAGCCTTGTTTTACTTACGTGAAAGAGGTGGTGGAGAATTATAAAGTTTTGTATAATGATCCCAAGGTTTGTTTTATTGGGATTCCTACCGAGTTATTGAATGACCATGAAGATTTAGGAGCTGATTGGCACCCTTCCTATAAGGGACACCAAAAAATAGCCAATTTTATTATTCCCATTATGAGTAATTTTTTACAGTGGCAGTATTAATCCGAATATGGGCTTTTATATTAAATCATGTTGCTTGAAAATCATTGCAGAAGCTCCTATGCATACACTTTCACTGCCCAATAAAGAATTTTTTATGGTTACGTATTTTAATGGTAGGGGCAAAGCTGTTTTGTTTATTCCGGTTTTAATGCTATCTGTGAAAATATGTCCGGCCTGAGCAAATTTTCCTCCAAGAATGATTTGTTCTGGGTTTAATAGGTTAATAATATTGCCAAGAGTTTTTCCCAAAATTTCACCCATATTTTGTAGCAGGTTGATCGATAGTCCATCGCCCTGATTGGCGGCCGTTAATATGTCTTCATAGCGGATTTTGTCGAGCGATTTATCATTTAGTAATAGTGAAGTTCCGCCTTCCTGAATAGCGATTTTAAAGTTTTCCTCCAGGGCAAAACCGGAAACTTCCATACCTAAACAACCTCGTTTACCACAAATGCAAAGTTTGTCGGAATTTTCCAATTGCATATGTCCGAATTCGCCTGCGAATCCCATTCCGCCCGTAATAAGCTTTTTGTTTGCGATAATGGTCATCCCCAATCCTCTGCTTACATTCAATACCAACGCGTTTCTGGCATCTTTGGCCTGACCTAATACTTGTTCGGCTAATCCCATTACATGGGTATCGTTGTCAATTATTACCCTTTTTTGAAATATGTCTGAAAGGTATTGTCCAACAGGTTTTTCTGTGAAGTTAAAAAAATTATAGGATTCTCCCGTTATGGTGTTGACTCGCCCTGTAAGGCCTATGCCAATGCCCAAAATATTATCTTTTGCAACTTTAGATTCTTCTATGGTGTCTTGGATAAAGGTAATGACATCTTGCAAACATTCAGAAGTGTTCTTTAAGTCGAAATTTTGATCTTGTTTTTCAAAAATAACTTTTTGATCTAATCGAACTAATGAAACACTTATTCGCTTAAACTGTATTTCTACCCCTACAGCATAAAATCTGTTAATGTTTAACGAATATAACATGGGTTTTCGGCCATTTTCAGTCTCTTTTTTCCCTTCTTCCCTGACCAGGTTTTCTTCAATTAATTCGTTGATTAATTTAATTGTAGTAGGTGGGCTTATGCGAACTTGCTTTTGAAGTTCGGGGATCGTTAAGGCATTTCTTGATTTTGAGAGTGTCCGGATTATTTTGCTTTTTTGCTTGGCTTGCCGGCTTTGATTACTTACTTCATCTGATTCCCTAAAAACAGTATTTAAGTTCATTGTCCTCTTTTTTATTTTTTATTTGGCTGAGTGGTTAGTGTTAATTTTTCTTTTGAGTTTATAAAGGGTAAATATTAAAAAATTTTCTAAAGTAGGAAAGTTTTTGAGGAAATCTGTGTTTGACCTTATATTTTAAGAGAGAATAGAAGTATTCACAATAGATTGGCTAAAGAATTGAATTGGAAGGCTATTCTTTCGATTTTCCTTTATAATTGAAATATGATTTTGTGAAAAAACTTTCTTTAGAGGCTAAAACCACTGAGAATAAAAGTGCTATCCAATTTAATGGGGAGCAGTTTATTTTATGTTTTTATAGCGAACGGTGTTGCCGGCTCTGCTTCGTTTAATGGGGGCCCATTTTATTATTAGTTTCCATGGGTTTATAATGTTATTCTATCTCTTTGGAATCTTTTAGTAGTATAGGTGCTAAACCAAATGTTAATTAATATTTCTAAAAGGGTTATCATTAGTCCATCATTTTTGTCAAATGAATATCCTTTAAAGGATTGGAATTAAATGATCAGTATAGCTTATTTTATATCCTTAAAAGGATTCGTACTGATTGATTAGAATTATAAAAGATTAATCCTTAAAAGGATTTGCGCTGACTGATTAGAATAATTTAAATTTTATCCTTAAAAGGATTTATGTTGGTCGAAAAAAAAGTCAAAATCACAACTTTTAGGGGAGTTATTATTTGTAAATTTACTAGGAAATATCCTTTAAAAGATGGCAACGTGCCTGATTATTATAGCAAACAAAGCATCAGATTTATGGAAACGGTAATGAGTAAATATTGTTTTGAAAATTTTTAACGACTAAGGCATCCGTCAAATGGTAAAAAGGTAGATGCTAAAGACAGTGAATAAGAAACTTATTGTTTTGGTCTTTGGTGACATGCATTGTAATCTTTGATGATGGTTGTAAGGTAGTCCATATCAGTCAAATCGCTTGAAGTATTTAATTTTTGTTCGATAGCTTTCCTGGTGTTGTTTAACAAAAGTACATAGTTGTCGGGTCTTCGTTGAGAGTCGTTTACCACATTAATTACTTCCTTGATAATTTGGACATCTTTGTCGGAAAGAGTTTCGGCTTCGGGAAAACGAGGTTGATAGTCTTTTTCGACATCAACCCATAAGGTTTGCTGAAGGTTATTTTTTTTTCGGATTTTGAGGACTGTTGTTTGTGCCGCAATATCACCGAGACGCTGCCCTTTCCCATTTAAAATGATAACTAAAGTGGCTAAAGCCCCTGAAGTTATGGTAATATCTACTAAGCGAAATATCCATCGAATAAAACAACTACCGGCTGAAAGAGTGGTTCCATCTGCCTTGAACACCCTTATATTCATAATTCTTTTCCCGGGAGTTTGACCGTTGAAAAATAATTCAAAAATTAAATGATAAAAGGGAACAGGAAGAGAAAAGAGGATGATGATTCCCCATGCATCTATACTAAACCACTGGGCAATGGCTATGGCCTCTAAAATGATATAAATACCAACAAAAACAGCATCGAAAATATATGCCAAAATACGGTCGGCTACACTCGCAATAGGAAATTGTAAGGACACATTCTGAGAAGTATTTAGTTCAATTGTTTCCATTACCTATGTTGAATATTTCAGTTTGGTTTTAATTCAATCAATAACAAAAATGGCAAATAACAGTTAACCGACTTTTTTCTTATAATAAGTAAGTTTAGAAGTGGTTGTTTGGTGTTATTGACTTTATAGGAAAATTATTCTCTTATCCTCAAATGTCAATATTCTGAGTTGAAAATATTATAGACTGATCTTTTCGGTTGCTTTTTATGTTTGCAAATGTAATAAATGTAATGAAATTAACATTACAAGAAGAATTACCTTAAAACAAAGCGAGTTCCATCCGACCAATAACTTATATAAATTTTGTGCTGGTGAAAAAATAGAAATACTATATTTCCTAAAGAAGTGAATAATATAACCGAAATAAATTTGTGTTAGTGGCTATAGCATTTGGCATTGGAGATTCTGAGCTATTATTGTTTTTGTTAAATGTCAGAAATGGTGGTCTTTTTTCTTCAATTATAATTTTTTGATTAATTTGTGCCATGAGTAAAAAACTTGTGAATGCGGGAAATAACATTTATTCAGCAGAACCGTGAACGGTGGCAATCTTTTGAAAACAAAATTGCAACCCCAAAAAAGATGAGTCCTGATGAGTTGGCAGATCATTATATTCAGTTGACTGATGATTTATCATATGCAAGGACCTTTTTTCCGGAATCTTCTATTGTTGAGTATTTGAATGCATTAAGTAGTAAAGCCTATTATTTAATTTATCAAAATAAGCCCGAAAAGTCACATCGTTTTTTTTCTTTTTGGACCAAAGATCTGCCCAAAGATCTATATGACAGTAGGTATTATTTTTTATTATCGTTGGTTGTCTTTGTTGTTTCTATGTTCATTGGAGCTGTATCGGCGGTTAAAAATGATGATTTCGTGCGATTGGTTTTGAGTGACCAGTATGTAAATATGACATTGGATAATATAGAGAAGGGTGACCCATTGGGCGTTTACAGCCAGATGAATGAAGTTCCGATGTTTTTAATGATAACGGGCAATAATATTTTTGTCTCATTTGTAGTGTTTTTATTTGGTTTACTAAGCCCGTTAGGGACCTTTTTCCATTTGTTTCGGAATGGTGTTATGGTTGGTGCATTTCAGGCCTTTTTTTATCAGCATTCCTTATTAACGGTAGCTTCGCTTGGCATATTTTTACATGGTACGTTGGAATTATCGGCTATTGTATTGGCCGGTGGTGCAGGTATAATTTTAGGCAAAAGTTTTATTTGGCCCGGCACTTTACCTCGTAAAAGTGCTTTTCTGAGGGGAGTTAAAAAAGGAACAAGGATAATGATTGGCTTAGTACCTTTTTTTATAATGGCAGGCTTTATCGAAAGTTTTATTACAAGATATTACAATCAGATCCCATTTCTAATTAATTTAATTATTATTTTTGTTTCATTGACTATTGTTTTGGGGTATTTTATTTTTTATCCAATTTATATTCAGAAAAATCGACGGAAAAAAATAGTTTATAATGAATAAGCAAGCCATTGAATTAAAGCAGGATCGTGACTTTTCAGATGTTTTTAACGCAGCATTTGCTTTCATTACACAAGAGTTTAAACAGTTGTTCAAGGTTATTGCCTTATACGCCGGCCTTCCTATTATTCTTGCTGTAATTATGAATGTGTATTTTGTTCAAGATTATATGACCGCCTTTATGCAGGTAATTCAAGGGAGTAATAGTGTAGATAATAATGTTACTTCGGGTAGCCTAATCTTGTTAACCATTTTCTTTTCCATAATTGCAACGTTGTTTATTAGTGGACTTGTCCCCGCATATATGGGAGAATATGAAGAAAAAGGCAAAGGTAATTTCAGTTCAATAGATGTTTGGAAAAGATTTATTCGAAATTTGGGGGCAATATTTGGATACTCTTTTGTAGTTGGTATCATTGTATTATTTGGAATGCTTCTTTTTTTTATTCCGGGGATTTATTTTTTAGTGCCGTTGTCATTGATTCTTTACATAAAAATTATAGAAGGGAATGGATTTAGGAGAACATTTAGTCGTAGTTTTAAATTAATAAGAAAACGTTGGTGGGTTACCTTTGGAGTAATTATTTTAGCTTATATAATCATTGCAATTGTAGGAGCCTTATTTTCTTTCCCGGCAATGATAATGACCGGTATAGAAGGTTTCCTATATAGTAGGAATCAAATAGATGGCGAAATCGGGAAATCTATAGGAGTTATTTTAACGAATATTATAGGTAACCTTGGGCAATATTTAGTCTATCCTGCATTGTATATAATCATTGGTTTTCAATATTACAGTCTTAGAGAACAAAAAGACCGAGAAGTTTTATTAAATAAAGTATCAGCCATTAATTCGAATGTATAATGCAGAGATTATTATCTCTTGTTTTATTATTTTTTATAGGTACTTTTTCTGTCAATGGAACCTTAAAGGATACTACGGATGTTATATCTCATTCCAATAAAGATGTTTGGGATGAGGGGGGGGAAGTAGTAGTCCGGTCATTTCAACAAGATAAGATAAATGCTTATAAAAAGAATCCTCGTTATAGGTATGATAGGGGTCAGGGGCCGGGTTTCTGGGAAAATTTATTACTGGCACTGTTAAGTTGGATTTTTATAACACCTGAAGGTCGTCCTTGGTTCTTTTACATATTGTTAGGTCTTGTTGGGTTGGGTGGGATTTTCATGGTGTTGAAATTTCTGGATGTTCCGATGAGCAAGTTGCTTGTGCTGTCGTTGCCACATGATGCTGTTGCTCTGCAATTTGGCACAGATGAACAAGAGGTATCTTTGGAGAAGTTAAATGAAATGCTTCAATTATACCGTACTAATGGAGCATACAGAGAGGCCGTGAGGGTGTTGTTTCATTTATATCTTCGAGTTCTTCAGGAAAAAGGGGCCATCAAATTGCGGAATTATAAAACCAATGTAGATTATTTTCATGAAATAGGCGATGAAAGCGAAAAAATGCGATTTCAGCGATTAAGTCACATGTTTGAAGCGATATGGTATGGACATCTGTCAGTTTCTGAAGCGCAGTATAAAAAGATGGAAATAGAATTTAAAGAGGCATGCGAAGGAGGTAAGTTATGAAACAGCTTTCGCGGAAAGAAAAGATCCTTACGCAGCTTGTAGGAGTTGTTTTTTTACTATTGGTTTTAGCGGCCATCTTTGCTCCGCCTTCTTTGGACTGGAGTTATAGTTTTTCGAGAAATGATGAGATTCCTTTTGGTAATGAATTAGTTTTTGAATCATTGCCGGAATTATTTCCCGGAGAAGAAATTATCACATCCTGGACCTCGCCGCATTTATTTTTGGAAGAAAAGATACCCTTAAATACAAACTTCATTTACATTAATGGCCGAATAAATGCAAAACCCTCTGATGTTGATGTATTACTGGATGCTGCGAAAGCGGGAAACCATATTTTTATGGCTTCTGAAGTTGTTTATGGTGTGTTGGCCGATACCTTTAAATTGGAGTATAAACCCGAGCTTTGGGAGGATTTGGATTTTTTTTCCAGTGATTCGGTGGGATTTTATTTTGCCAATAAAAAGTTGAATAATGGATTTGGCTATTGGTATCCCAAATGGATGACACGTTTTTATTTTAGCCGTTACGATACTTCCCGGGTTACCGTTTTAGGATATGATGATAAAGGAAAGACAAATTTCATTAAAGTAAAATTTGGTAATGGATATTTTTATTTTCATAGTAATCCCCTTGCTTTTACCAATTACCATTTTTTATCCCGCAATAATTATGAATACATTAGTAAAGCCTTATCCTATCTTCCGGTTCAGGCAACAGTTTGGGACGAATATTATAAACCCGGACATATGCATGTCGAGGGGCTTTTCGACTATGTATTAGAGAATGGCTCATTGCAAATGGCCTGGTATATAATATTAGTTGGCGTATTGGCATTGTTTGCATTTGGGAGTAAGAGGGTTCAACGACCTATTCCGGAGATAAAAACGCCGGAGAATTCATCTCTTACTTTTATAGAAACTATTGCAAAACTTTATTATCATCGTCAGGATCATTTGGATATTGCAAAGAAGAGATTTACTTATTTTTTAGAGTTTTTACGAACCAAATATTTTATTAATACTTCTTTAGAAACGAGTAGGGTTATAGGGGAGGTTTCACAAAAATCAGGGGTGTCGGAGCGAACGGTAGCAGCCCTCTTTCAAATGGGGAATCGTTTACAGGAACTTCGTCGGATTTCTCAGGAAGATCTAGAACAATTTAATAGACAAATTGATTTTTTTTACAATAATTGCCAATAGTTATGGACTTAGATAATTTATCTGTTGATGACGGCCAATCATTGTTCAACAACCGATTGAATGTTGAAGAACTAAATCATGCTGCCTTTAAAATACGGAATGAGATTGGGAAAGTTATCGTTGGTCAGGAGCGCGTATTGGATTACTTACTGACCGCTCTGCTGGCCAATGGGCATGTCCTATTAGAAGGAGTTCCGGGCATTGCCAAGACAATGATTGCGAAATTGTTGTCAAGATGTGTTAGCACTGGCTTTTCCAGGATACAGTTTACGCCTGATTTGATGCCATCGGATGTATTAGGCACAATGGTATTTCACTCCGGCCGCTCGGAATTTGAGTTTAAAAAAGGGCCTATTTTTTCGAATATTGTTTTAATTGACGAGGTTAACAGGGCGCCTGCCAAGACACAGGCAGCATTATTTGAAGTTATGGAAGAGAGACAGGTAACCATCGATGGTATTACTCATTCTATGGCTTCCCCATTTATAGTTTTGGCCACTCAAAATCCTGTTGAGCATGAGGGCACCTATCGATTACCGGAGGCACAGCTGGACAGGTTCCTCTTCAAAATAAAGTTGGATTATCCTACCGTAGATCAGGAAGTCACCATATTGCAGAATGCACAGGAACGTGGGAATGTCCCGGAAACTCTAGAGGTTTTGCCGGTTATTACAGCCGAAGAGATTATAGACTTTCAAGAACTTGTTACAAAAATAAGAGTTGACCATGATATAATCAGTTATATTGCAAAAATAGTTGACAAAACACGCAATAATAGTGACTTGTTTTTGGGGGCCAGTCCACGGGCATCTCTTGCCATTTTGCGTTCGGCTAAGGCTTTTGCGGCCTTAGAGGGTCGTGATTTTGTAACCCCCGAAGATGTCAAAGAGATGGTTATTCCAGTTTTGAACCATCGTGTTATTTTAACGCCTGAAAGGGAAATGGAAGGACTACAACCCGAAAATGTTATCCGTCGTATTGTTGACTCAATTGATGTTCCCAGATAATAGGAATTTAAAATTGGACGTTTGTAGTTTTCTATTGAAACGAGCATGGCGACTTTTGCTAAAAAGGACATGTATAATTTTGGCTATGCCATGCGAGGTCCATTCGGCCAATGAGTTAAATTAATTTTATACGAATGAATAGCAATATATTTTTAAGATCCTGAATGATTATCCAGACATTATTTTTACGAAAAAATTTCTATTTCGGTCTGTCGATTCTGGCTGTTCTCTTTTTGTTGGGGCATTTCTGGTATTTATTCCACGTCCTTGGGTTTATTGGAATAACTGCTTTTGTTGCACTGATAGCCATCGATGTAATAATGCTATACCGGCGAGGGGGAGCCGTAATAGAAGGGACAAGAAATCTTTCAGAACGGTTTAGTTTCGGAGATGCCAATTCTGTATCGATTGAATTAAAGAATTTGCTTCCCTTTCGTGTACGTTGTGAGGTAATAGATGAGCTACCTATTCAGTTTCAGATTCGGGATTTTTTTAAGCAGGGATGGCTTTCACCAGGTGGGGAATGGTCGTTTAAATATACTTTAAAACCCTTGGAGCGGGGTGAATACCATTTTGGCAATCTCAATGTTTTTATTTCGACACCGCAGGGATTGTTGTCGCGGAGGGTGATTGTCGCCGGGTCCAAGATGGTGAAGGTTTATCCTTCGTTTATGCAAATGCGTAAGTTTGAATTAATGGCCATCTCTAACCGGTTAAGTGATGTGGGGATTAAAAGAGTAAGGAAATATGGACATCAGATGGAATTTGACCAGATTCGTGAATATATAAAGGGTGACGATGTCCGAACAATTAATTGGAAAGCTACAGCCCGTAAAGACCATCTGATGGTCAATCAATATCAGGATGAAAAATCTCAGCAGGTTTATTCTCTTATTGATATGGGGCGTACGATGAAAATGCCCTTTAATGGGATGACCTTATTGGACAATGCCATAAATACTTCGCTTGTGTTGGCCAATATAGCCATGCTAAGACATGATAAAGCTGGTTTGATAACTTTTAATGAAAAAGTAAGATGCGTGCTTGGCGCCCGGAGAGATAAACGACATTTGCAAACCATAATGGAAATGCTATATAACCAGGAAACAGGTTTTATGGAGCATAATCTTGAAGCCTTATATTCCGCTGTGCGGTATAATATTCCGCAACGTAGTTTGCTGGTTTTGTATACTAACTTTGAAAGCTTGAAGTCAGCTCAAAGGGAAATACCATTGCTTAGACGGATAGCCACCAATCATCTGTTGGTGGTGGTTTTTTTTAAAAATACAGAAATTGAAAAACTGATTCATAAAAATGCTAACGATCTGGAAGATATTTACCGGCAAACCATTGCCGAAAAATTTATTTTTGACAAAAAATTAATAGTTAGAGAACTTGAGCGCAACGGCATTCAGGCAATTTTAAGCAAACCCTCAGAACTTACTGTAGCAACCATAAATAAATATTTAGAATTAAAATCGAGAGGTCTTATCTAGACAAATAAAATGAGCATGTTAACGGGTAAAAACAGTTGAATCATGCAGGTTTTATTTGGCCAATATTAGTTAAAATACTAGTGAATATCAGAAATTAAAGCCGAAGTTAAAGTACCATCTTAAACGATTGTCAGAATTATTACTTCCAACCCCCAATTGCAGAGGGCCCAGAAAACTGTTGTAAGCCATAATTAATCCGTATCCAAAAATTTTGTCTGTTTGGTTAAAGTCTATGTGTTCAATGACCTGAGGTAGGTTGGAGTCTGTCATAAGGAAGCCACCGATTGCACTAAAATGAATTTGTTTGGTGCAATTATACCGCAGGTTTATTTCCCCCAGGGTAAAATCTTCTGCAATTATTTCCCGAAAGGAATAACCCATAAAATAGATTTCATTGTTTCGGTTATTAAAAGGCATACCTCCGATAAAGGTTAAACCTAGAAGGGGTTGTGGACGACTGATGATTTGTCCGGAGGCTCTTAATCCAGCAGTGAATTTGTTGGTGATTGGAATATATTTTTTCAAGGTACCGTTTACAGTAAAAAAGTTTTGGTAAGGACAATCGGTAACCGGTGCAATCATACTTTCTCCGGCAGGGGAGCCCTTATAAAGTTGTTGAGCATCGAGATTGAATTTGTAACTAATTTTAATTTCCGAACCTTTAACTGGGAAAAATCGTCGATCTATAGAGCTATAAATAAAATCGAAATTAGAAGAGAGGAACTGATTCCCGAATCGTTCGACACCGGCTTGAAAGATATCAAAAAATCCGGTTTTGCTTTGAAGGGTAGACTTGTAAAGTCTGAGATAGGCATCCATTTGCCAGCGGGTACCAAGAGCCGTCATAAAGCCAAATCTGGCTGAAGCGAAAGAATGTTTAAACGTGCCATATTTTGAGCCATTGTCGACATAAACCGGAAGTTTGTTGCTTTCGAATTCACCTCCAAATTTGATGGCAGTGATTTGGCGCTCACCCATGAAATTGATTTGAGAGAAACTAATTCGAGGTGATTCGGAAATATCCACATTAAGTGAAGTTCGTGAGGCTTTACCCATTATATTTCTGAGGGTGAGGTTGGATAAAAGCCCGGCTTTATTTTCATTATCAAAATGAAGTGAAAATTTAGCTTTTCCTTTAGGACTCTCTTCTATATTTAAAGAGAGTATATAATCAGAAGAATCTGTTGGAATTAAATCATATGTAATATTTTCAAAATAACGGGTTCCCATAGATTTTTTTAGTCCCTCATCCAGTAACTTAGGAGTGATGGAATCACCCGGTTGAATACCCAAATGTCCGAGTAGGAACTGGCGATTTGTATTTTGTAAACCATTGATGGTGATTTGAGAAATTTTTATTTGTCTGTTTTTGTTTTTGTTAACTACTGGACTGCTTTTGCCATTGTTAATTGAGTCGGCGAGCTGACGGATTTGATAGATTTTTTCACGAGCGGCCTGTTCGCCCAGCTCAATAATTTTTTGTGCATCGAAAAAACTGCCGGTGTTGAAATTTTTTAAATCGGGGGAGATAAGTAAATCGGTATGTCGAATGGCTCTTCTGGTTGAGACGTTTCCTGCAATGGTTGCCGAAGCCATCAAAATTTCGGGGAAAGATTTTAGTTTATCTTCGGGACCATCCTGAAATCCTACATTAACCCCAATAATAATGTCGGCACCCATTTGACGGCATAATCGAACGGGGAAGTTGTTAAGGATACCGCCGTCGACCAGGAATAAAGTGTCGATTTTTACGGGCGAAAAGACCGTAGGGATTGACATGCTGGCCCTCATGGCTGTTGCTAAATTTCCACTTTTAAAAACATATTCTTGTCCGCTGTTAAGGTCGGCGGCGACACACCGAAAGGGTATGGGTAGGTTGTCAAAGTCTTTAATATCTGCAATGTGCCAGGTAAGCCTGGAAAAGAGGGCACTAATCTGTTGCCCTTTAATCAATCCAGAGGGTATTTCAAGGCCTTTGGATGTTATGGTAAATTCCGCCTGGTAACGATTATAGTCTTCTTTTTCATGGGGTGATATACTGGTAAGCGGTAGTTCGTCACTGAGCAGCCGTCCCCAGTCAACGTGGTTAACGATGGAATCCAGTTCATGGGCACTATATCCGGCAGCGTATAGACCTCCAATAATGCTTCCCATGCTCGTACCTGCAATATAGTCAGGGATAATACCTTCTTCTTCCAAAACCTTAAGAACTCCAATATGTGCTAATCCTTTCGCTCCTCCTCCGCTAAGCACCAGTCCTATGGTACTTTTCTTTGGGGATTGGGCAAGGCTAATTTCTATTATAACACTAGCAAAAATTAAACAAAGAAGGCTAATTTTTTTACTCATTGTTTAGAATGGATTTTTACAAAAGTAAAAGAATCCTTGTGTATGATGCCAGAAAAAAGATTAATAATTGGTTGAGGTGTTTATTTTGTTTGTTAAAAAGGTGGAAAAATAAGATTTAATGAAATGAGCATGAACACCAAAAGTTGTCATAATAAGAACATGTGTAAATTTTAGGTCATGCGAGTTCTATTCGGTTAATGACTTAAGTAAACTTTATACGAATAAAACGAGCATGGTGACTTTTGCCACAAAAGAGCATGTATAAACGACAAAGGCAGAAGTGCACAGGCAGAAGGCAGAAGAAGTCAATAGTCATTTGTTGAACAGTCATTAGTGTTAAAGGACTAGTGACTATTGACTAACCACTAATGACTACTTTTAAGAAACAATATATCAATGAAGTAAGTAAAATTTATACGAATGAAGTTAATTAGTGTAATTCCAATGCTCTGGTAACGATACGAAGGGTATCAGAGGGTGAACGGGTTGATGTATCAGCAATGATTTTGGCTTTATTATAATAGGGTGCCCGTTCGGAAAGTTTTCTGGAGATGAATTCTCTTAATTCAGATTCTTCTTTATCGGCAATTAAGGGTCTATGATTTTTGGCCGGGAGGAGCCGATTGACAAGATCTTCGACATTAACTTTAAGGTAAATAGTAGTGCCATGATTGTTCATAAAATCCATGTTATTGAAATAGCATGGAGTTCCACCTCCTGTTGCAATAACAGCGTTTGTTTTATCAACTGTTGATAGTAAAACTTTATGTTCTAGTTTTCTAAATTCATCTTCACCTAAGTCAGAAAAGATTTGTGAAATAGAAACTCCTTCCTGTTGTTCGATAAAGTGGTCAAGGTCAATAAATTCGCGATTAAGATGTTTGGCCAGCAAACGCCCAAAGGTTGTTTTTCCGCTTCCCATAAAACCGGTTAAATATATTGGTTTTGTCATAACTACTGGCAATTTGGTGATTTTGTTAAAAAAACAGAGGCATAACAGCCGGTTTTAAATAAAGTATTACAATTATTTACAGAGGTATTTGAGCTTTTTAATGGTTGACTACCCATTTATATAACATTACCTCTGAATGATGGTATGTTTCCTTTATGAGAATTCCGGTTGACATGCCTGTCTCAAAAAAATGTTAAGCATAAAACAAAAATTCCTTTGTCGAACCTATGTTTTAAAACTAATAAGTTTTTAGAAAATAGACATTTGTCCCTTTTCATCATCATCTTCCGGGTTGTTGTTTTCGTTATCCGGAATATCTTGCGGTTCATTTTTTTTGATAGGTTCCAGTTCCATGATTTTTTGTACCTGATATGTGGTTAACCTTTTACCTCGAGCTCTCCAACCTTTAACATTGATGAATTCGGCTACTTCCACAATCATTTTTTCGCGGTTTTTGTCTTCACCACCAAATTTTATTTCCAGACGAGGATAATCAACCTGAGTAAGTTTTACCAAATAAGATTTTGGATTGTCACCGATAAATCGCTGAGGTTTATTTACCGGTTCCACCTGAAATCTTTTTACGTAATAATAATTTTGGTCGGCATCGAAATAGACGGCTGACCATACTACCTCGGGGTTGAATTTTTCGATAACGAGGATGTTATCTTCATAGTGGTTGGTAAGGTCAAAACTGGTCTGGAAAAAATAACCGTCTTTGGTCATAACCAAAATTTGGTCACCCGCATGAAATTCTCCGAGATATTTACCTCTACCATCAGCATTAAGACGAAGGATTTCCGGTTCGAACCAAATTTTTCGTCCACCCAAAGTGCTTTCTCCTTTTTTCTTTAAAACAATTTTGTGGATGTCGTATTTTGAAAGAATATTTCCTTGTGCACCTCTTCCTTTAATGGCCTGGTTAGCCATGTCAAATTCAAAGATTTGATTTCTGAGTCGTGGTCGTGGTTTCAGAATTACTTTTAAAATTTCAGCTTCGCCATTGGGGTTTGCGCTAAAATATAATACTTCTGAGCCTGGTGTTCCTTTGGTTAGGTTATATTCTTTATCTCGCGTTACACCTGTTACGGCAAATCTTTTCACATAAGCATTTCCACGCTTTCCGTCACGGTATACGACATTATAAATAGTTCGTTTATCATTTCGTTTAAAGACGGCGATATGGATAATGTTCTTTCCTACAAAGGCCTTTTCTTGTACTTTCGTCACCAGATATCTTCCATCTTTGTAAAAGATGATAATATCATCGATATCGGAACAGTTGCAGACAAATTCATCTTTTTTGAGAGCTGTTCCGATGAAACCGTCTTTACGATTGATGTATAATTTTTCGTTTTTTACAACCACTTTAGAAGCTTCGATGTTTTCAAAGCTTCTGATTTCCGTCATTCTTGGGTAGTTTGAACCATATTTCTTTTTTAAATTTTTGAAATATTCGATGGCGTAAGGAATGATATTTCGCAGATTAAATTCTACTTGTTCCAGTTCTTCTTCGAGAGCTGAGATATATTCATCGGCCTTCTTTGAGTCGTAACGGGATATTCTCTTAATTTTAATTTCTGTTAGTTTGATAATATCTTCTCTGGTAACCTCACGCTTGAGTAATTTTTTAAATGGTTCTAACCCATGGTCAATAGTTTGAATAATGGCTTCATATGTTTCGCACTCTTCGATGCGTTGATAAATTTTATTTTCGATGAATATTTTTTCAAGAGAAGAGAGATGCCATGCTTCTTCGAGTTCCCCTTTTCTAATTTCCAGTTCTCTGGTTAATAAATGAACGGTGTGATTGGTGTTTTCTTTAAGTATCTGGGTAACGGGGAGAAAAGCTGGTTTATCGTCCTGAATAACACATGAGTTAGGGGAAATAGAGAGTTCACAATCGGTGAAAGCATAAAGAGCATCTATAGTTTTATCGGGGGATGTATTTGCCGGTAGGTGGACGAGGATTTCCACTTTTTCGGCGGTGTTGTCATCGATTTTTTTGATTTTTATTTTTCCTTTTTCATTGGCCTTGAGGATAGATTCTATAAGCGAGGTAGTCGTTTTACCAAAAGGTATATCAGAAATAACCAGGGTTCTACTGTCGAGCTTACTGATTTTAGCTCTGACTTTTACCACCCCACCTCTTAAGCCGTCATTGTATCTGGAAACGTCTATCATCCCGCCTGTAGGAAAATCGGGATAGAGTTGAAACGGTTCTCCTTTTAGATAAGCGATGGATGCATCAATAAGTTCAGCGATGTTATGTGGTAATATTTTAGAAGCCAGTCCAACAGCAATTCCTTCAACTCCCTGAGCCAGTAATAAAGGAAATTTTACGGGTAAAGTAACGGGCTCCTGATTACGCCCGTCATAAGATGGTTTCCATTCAGTGGTTTTGGGATTAAAAACTACCTCAAGAGCAAATTTGGTAAGTCTGGCTTCTATATATCTGGGTGCTGCAGCACTATCACCGGTATAAATATTACCCCAGTTACCTTGCGTATCGATAAGGAGGTTTTTTTGTCCGAGTTGTACCAGCGCATCACCAATTGAAGCATCACCATGTGGGTGGTATTGCATGGTATAGCCAATGATGTTGGCCACTTTGTTGTACCTACCATCTTCCATCCGACGCATGGCATGAAGTATCCTCCGTTGCACCGGTTTTAAACCGTCTTTAATGTGCGGGACGGCACGCTCTAAAATAACATAGGAAGCATAGTCGAGGAACCACGACCGATACATTCCCTGTAGCGGGGTAATTTTTACTTCCTGTTCATTATCATTTTGGGCTGGTAAGTTTTTATCTTCCTGTTTTTGGGAATCTTTGTTGTTTTCTTCAGGTATTTCCGGAAATTTATTGTTTTTATCGCTCATTTTTTAAAGCATTTCTTCATCAATCACCAGGTTGTTAATGATAAAATTTTGTCTTTCAGGGGAGTTCTTGCCCATGTAAAATTCTAGCAGCTCTTTAAACGCATCCCCTTTTTTCATCGTAACCGGTTCCAACCGGATATCTTTCCCGATAAAATGTTTGAATTCATCGGGGGAAATTTCTCCCAAACCTTTAAACCTGGTAATTTCAGCATTTTTTCCAATTTTTTTAATGGCTTCAATACGTTCTTGTTCGGTATAGCAATAAAAAGTTTGTTTGTTGTTCCGCACTCTAAAGAGGGGTGTTTGAAGAATAAACAGATGCCCGTTTTTAATAAGTTCCGGAAAGAATTGCAGAAAAAACGTTAGTAACAACAAGCGAATGTGCATTCCATCCACATCGGCATCTGTGGCAATAATTACCTGATTATACCGCAGAGCTTCAATGCCTTCTTCAATATTAAGCGCGGCTTGTAGCAGGTTGAACTCTTCGTTTTCATAAACCACCTTTCTGCTCAGTCCGTAAGTGTTAAGCGGTTTTCCTTTTAGGCTGAAAACGGCCTGTGTGGTTACGTCACGAGCTTTGGTGATAGATCCGGAGGCAGAGTCACCCTCGGTAATGAAAATAGAAGTTTCCATTTTACGTTCGTGATTGGAATTAAAATGGATACGGCAATCACGAAGTTTTTTATTGTGCAGGTTGACTTTTTTAGCTCGTTCGCGAGCAAGCTTTTGTATGCCGGAAATAGCTTTACGCTCTTTCTCAGATTCTAGGATTTTTTTATGAAGTATTTCTGCTACTTCGGAATTTTTATGGAGGAAATTGTCTAATTTTTCTTTTACAAATTCCATCATATAGTTCCGGATGGATGGTCCACCCGGTGACATATCTTTTGAACCCAGCTTAGTTTTGGTCTGCGATTCAAAAACAGGTTCTTCAATTTTAATACTAACGGCGGCAACGATTCCGGAACGGATGTCGGAAACGTCAAAATTTTTATTGTAAAAGTCTCTGATGGTTTTTACGTAGGCTTCCCGAAAAGCTTGCAAATGGGTTCCACCCTGGGTGGTATGTTGACCGTTCACAAAAGTATAATATTCTTCTCCATATTGATTGCAGTGAGTAACGGCAATTTCCAGGTCATCATCCTTGAGCGAAATAATCGGATATAAACTGGTTTCGGTCATTTGTTCATCCAGAAGATCGAGAAGTCCATTTTCCGACTTGTAAACTTCGCCATTAAAGTGAATTGACAGCCCGGCATTTAGATAAGTATAATTTTTGAGAAGAGAAATAATGTATTCATTCTTGAATTTGAAGTTGGTAAAGATGGACCCATCAGGAATGAACTCGACGTATGTTCCGTCGGCCTCGTGAGTAGATTCTACCGGTGCTTCCTCAACTAATTCTCCTTTGCTGAAAACGACGCGTTTGGTTTCGCCCTTACGGAAAGCCTGAACAACAAAGTGATCTGAAAGAGCATTGACAGCTTTTATCCCTACTCCATTTAATCCCACCGATTTTTTAAAAACTTTGCTGTCGTATTTGGCGCCGGTATTCATTTTACTGGAAACATCCAGGACTTTTCCCAAAGGAATACCTCGTCCAAAATCTCTTACTGATACTTTAGTGTCTGAAAGTTGAATATGTATTTCCTTCCCGAAGCCCATCATATACTCGTCAACAGAGTTGTCCAGGACTTCTTTGAGAAGAACATAAATTCCGTCATCAGCAAAAGTTCCATCGCCGAGCTTTCCAATATACATTCCCGGCCTTTTCCTGATATGTTCTTTCCAATCGAGTGTGCGTATGGTATCTTCTGAATAATTCTGCACCATTTTTGCTTCTTTATTTAAGTCTTCTCTTTAAAATTTTACCATGATTTTCTCTATCTCGTTCAATTGTGGACATCAATATTGCATGCTGTCTATTTTACATGGTTTGCCTCTATTTTACTTATGGCAAGTAATTTACCAATATTGAAACCAGCAAGTCTTTACTGAATCTAAACTAGTTTTATTGTGACAATTTTACGTTGGTCACGTTCTTTTCAGTCGGAAAATTTGCATGAATTATGACATGAATTTTTTACTGAAAATTCATCCAAATATAGTTAAAAGGAAAAATCTTTCGTAATGGAGTTTGGGCATAAAATAATTAACTGATGCAAATCAAAGGGTTTCGATGCTCATTTTATCTTATTAATTCATTACGGTTAGTGTCTAATTTTAGAAAAATGAACAATAATAGGGTAAAACCCCAGAAGGATGACCCCCCATAGCTGAAAAAGGGCAGAGGAATACCTATAACGGGTGCCAGCCCAATAGTCATTCCTATATTGATGGCCATATGCACGAAGAAAATGGAGACAACGCAATATCCGTAAATACGACTGAAAGCGGAATGCTGTCGTTCAGCCAAAAATATTATCCTCAGCAAAAGAGACAGAAATAATGCCAGAACCGAAACCGTTCCTAAAAAGCCCCATTCTTCACCTACGGTGCAAAAAATAAAATCGGTACTTTGTTCCGGCACAAAATCGAATTTGGTTTGTGTACCCTGCAAAAAACCTTTTCCGGCAAAGCCCCCGGAACCAATGGCTATTTTAGACTGGTTAACGTTATAGCCGACTCCCAGAGGATCGTTTTCTATTCCTAGTACTACTAAAATTCTATTTCGCTGATAATCGGAAAGTACTGAATTAAACACATAATTATTAGAATAGGTATAAGCAATCATAAGCCACAGAATCAATAAACCAGTGCCCAGTCGCGGCAGACGCCTGAAAAACGATTGAATCACCAAAAAAATAGATGTGAGGCTTATACTAAGAATTAAAGGCAGTACATATCCGAGTTTATTTTCTAAGAAAAAAGAGATGCCTGTTATAAGAGAAAAAGCAATAATTGTTATGCTTAATGAAATGATGGCTAGTTTTTTTTGAACTGAATAAAAGACAAATGCAGTAAAAAGAAAGAATAAACCGATTAAAATGAAAAGGGTATTAAATAAAAGTGATAAAATAAAGACTATTAATGCCAAAAAGCCCAGGAAAAGAATTACCGGGGGCATCCCTTCGCGAAAAAGGACCAGAAAAAAAGAGAAATAAACCAAAGCCGAACCGGTGTCATTTTGCAGCAAAATGATTAGGGCGGGCAAAAGCACCACCAATCCCACTTTTAAAATGTGGCGGATCTTATTCATTTGAAAACCGTAACGACTCATTACCCGAGCCAAAGCAAGACTTGCCGCAACTTTGGTTAACTCGGCAGGCTGAAACCGAACGAACCCTATTTTGAACCATGCCTTTGCCCCATTGATTTCCATTCCGAACAAAAGGGCCATTAAAAGCATTGCTATGGAAAGCCCTAAAAATATGTAGGCAAATTCCACAAAAAATTTACTGTCGATAAGAAAAATAATACCGATAGTAACCAGTGACACGCCAATCCATATTAATTGCTTGACAGGTTCAGTTGAAATGGCCCATAATGAATTGGATTCGGGATCAAAATTGGCGGCAAAAATGTTCAGCCAACCAAAAATAACCATTAAGGAATAGATGAATACGGTTATCCAATCAATATTTCGATATGATTTACCTGTTGCGTTCATGAATTAGATCTGCTTCTAACATTCGTTTTTCTATCCACTTTCTACTACGATGGATTTGACCTGTAAGATACTTTTCAATAATCAGACTTGCAATTGGAGCACCATATGTTGAGCCAAAAGAGCCGTTTTCAACGTAGGTTGCTACTGCAATTAGGGGGTCCTCTTTGGGTGCAAAAGCAATAAAGATACTATGGTCTTCACCGTGCGGGTTTTGAGCGGTTCCGGTTTTCCCGCAGATTGAAATGCCCGGTATTTGGGCAATGCGTGCGGTACTTCCTTCGCCACCCCATATTGCAAGCTCCATCCCTTTAATAACAGGTTCAAAATATGAGGAGTCTATATCTACAAAATGTGGTTCCAGAAAACGTGATGGGATAGTATCATTTTCAATATCTTTTGCAACATGAGGTGTGTACCAATACCCTCTGTTGGCTATAGCTGCAGTCATATTGGCCATTTGAAGCGGGGTTGTTAATAATTCGCCTTGTCCTATGGCTAGTGATACTACCGTCAGCGATCCCCAACTACCGTTATATATTTGGTCATAATAATCACTGTTCGGAATGAACCCGCGGGCTTCGTTGCTTAAGTCGGTTCCTAAGCGATAACCAAAGCCAAACTTTACAAGATAATCTTTCCAAACGTTGAGTCCTTTTTTGGCCGATCCATATTGAGGGTTATCCAGAATATTGCGGAAGACATGACAATAATAGGCGTTGCACGACATTTGAATGGATTGAGGTAAGTCGAGCGGACTAATATGATAGTGGCAGCCAACCGATAGCGCAGGAGTATGGTATCCCATGAAACACTCGTACCGGTTATGAGGTTGTAAGACCCCTTCTTGTAATCCAATTAAAGCATTAATGGTTTTAAAGGTAGAGCCCGGGGGATATCCCGATTGCAGTGGTCGGTTGAAAAGGGGATACAAGGTGTCATTCGCTAAAATGGGAAAGTTCTTATTGCGGTTTCTACCTACCAGCATTGATGGGTCATAAGATGGTGATGACACCATGGCTAAAATTTCGCCGGTAGAGGGTTCTATGGCGACAATGCTTCCAATCTTGTTTTGCATTAAAAGTTCGCCGTACTCTTGAAGTTCCCGGTCGATAGTTAAGGTTAAATTTTTTCCTGAAACAGCCGGAATATCAAACTTACCTTCTCTAAAGGATCCTTTTTGCCGACCATGTACATCAACCAGTACATATTTAGCACCCTTTTCCCCGCGTAATGCTTTTTCATAAACTTTTTCAACACCGCTTATGCCCCAATAGTCGCCCTGGCTATAATAGGGTTGCTTTTTTAGTTCTTCTTCACTTATTTCACCAAGATATCCCAAAATATTGGCAGCTATGGGGTATTCATAGTTTCGGACAATACGTCGTTGACCATAAAAACCTTTGAATTTGAAAAGTTTTTCTTGGAAAAAACCATATTGTGCGGCCGGCATCTGTTTATAAAAAACCGAGGGTCGGAAGGAAGAAATCTTCCTGGCTCTCAAATTCTCATTCATCTTGCGGAACAAGTCCTTCACCTCCTCAATGTCAATTCCCATAGATTGGGCCAGGGCTAAAGTATCAATTTTCTCTATTTCGTTGGGAACGACCATTATGTCGTACACTGCCTGATTGGAAACCAGGAGCTTATTATTACGATCGAAGATAAGACCCCGTGCCGGATATTCGGTTATTTTTCTACGGGTATTACTCTCTGCCGAAAACTTGTAAGAGGGATCAAACACCTGAAGCAAAAATAGTTTTATGCTAAAGATAATTGCCACAACAATTATAATGAGGCTTATTATAATGGTGCGATTATTGAGATTTCCCACTTATTCAAAATTTTTTTAATTGACACCTGATTTGTTTTTAGCAAAAAGCATGGCAATAATTATAAAAATCATGGATGCGATAGTACTTACAATACTTTTCCATAAGATAGAGAAAAAATCTTCCCGGTTAAACGCTTCAACATAAAATAAAAACAAATGGTGCGTAGTAACCATTATCAATGAATATTTAAAAAACCATCCGAAGCCATAGTCTGCGGGAACGGGTAGCGTCCCTGTTTGGTACCCATCACGGGGAGAAAATGAACTTAGAATGAAAGGTCTTAAAAATGATATAAATACGGTTGCGGAGGCATGAATGCCCAATGTGTTCATAAATATGTCGATAACCAGTCCGGTAATAAACCCAAAGATCATAAGGAGCCATCTTGGGGTAGAAAAGGGAAGCGTAATTATAAATAGGATATATAAATAAGGGTTCATGAAGCTGCTTAACTGAAGATTATTCAGTAATAATACCTGGATGAGCACAAACGCTACAAAATTGAACAAGTATCGAGGCAACCAATTAATCATTTTCAATGAGGTTTTCAAGTTCTCGTTGTTCTTCCACACCCACTTTCTCTACCACATGGACGTATTGCAATTGCTTAAAATCGACCGATAATAAGACTTTGATGTCATAAAAACTTTCACCGGGATCGATAGATATTTGATCTATGGTACCAATTAATATATCTTCAGGGAAGATAGCAGAGTAACCACTGGTAACCACAGCATCACCAACCGATGGGGCTGCATGAGCAGGAATGCCAGAAAGCTTAGCATATCGATAATTTACCCCTTCCCAGTTTAAAGACCCAAAAAAACCTGATTCTCGTATTCGGGCAGAGATGTGCAAACGGGCGTTTAATAAGGATATAACGGTAGCATAATGATTTGAGGCATTTAGCACCACACCAACCAACCCTCTCGGAGAAATGACACCCATATCGGGTTTGATTCCATCAGCTGTTCCTTTGTTCAGTGTAAGATAATTGAAGTGTTTATTGACCGAGTTATTAATAACCCTGGCAGGAATATATCGATAATGTTGATTTCCAATGGTGTCAATTGTAAACCGAGTGATGACAGGCAGGGAATGGGTAATTTTTTCAAGACGGTTTCTTAACTCTGAATTCTCCAGCGCCAATTCTTCATTAATCTTCTTAAGTTGAAAATATTGAATAATAGAACTATAATGTTCATATAAATAACCCGAAATTTTATTACAGGAACTTAAATATACACTCCTATGATAATGATTAAAATTAAAAATTAAAGAAAAGCTGATGACTTCCAATAAAAGAAATAACAGCAAAAAATGGTATCGAATGATGAAACGGAAAAAGTTTCTCATCAGTCTAAATTAATTATCATCTCATTAGGAATGAAAATCTATGTCTGTTTTTAAGCGCTATACCTGTACCTCGGGCTACGGCATGTAATGGGTCTTCGGCGATATGGAAAGGGATATTTATTTTATCGGTCAAACGTTTATCGAGGCCTCTGAGCAAAGCGCCGCCCCCCGCTAAATAAATGCCGTTTTTCACGATATCGGCATAAAGTTCGGGCGGGGTTTGTTCTAAGGCACTTAAAATAGCCGTTTCCATTTTGGAAATGGATTTTTCAAGACAATGGGATATCTCTTGATAAGAAACCGGAACTTCCATGGGTAAGGCCGTCATTTGATTGGGGCCCTGAACTATATAGTCGGCCGGGGGATCATCCAATTCGGGGAGTGCCGACCCCACACTAATTTTTATTTCTTCGGCGGTTCGTTCTCCAATTTTGATGTTATGTTGCCGACGCATGTATTCCATTATATCGGCTGTAAGGTCGTCGCCGGCGATACGTATGGATTTATTGGTAACAATTCCACCTAAAGAGATGACAGCAATTTCGGTTGTCCCACCACCTATATCTACCACCATATTACCTTCCGGGGCTTCTACATCCAGCCCAATACCCAAAGCAGCCGCCATCGGCTCGTAAATCATGTAAACTTCACGGCCGCCGGCGTGTTCCCCCGAATCCCTAACCGCTCTCAATTCAACTTCGGTGCTTCCGGAAGGGACACAAATGACAATGGTGAGAGAAGGTGTGAAAATTTGATTTTTGGGGGTGATCATTTTTATCATGCCTCTGATCATTTGTTCAGCGGCGTTGAAATCAGCAATGACACCATCTCTAAGTGGTCGAATGGTATATATGTTATCATGCGTTTTCCCATGCATTTGTCGAGCCTTCTCACCTATAGCCACCAGCTTGTCGGTGCGACGGTTCAGCGCCACGATACTGGGCTCATCCAGTACTATTTTGTCGTTTTGGATGATTATGGTGTTGGCAGTTCCCAAATCCATTGCCAGTTCCTGAGATAAAAACGAAAATAATCCCATGTTACTTGCTGCTTAAAATGATTAATGTTTAAAGTGACGTGTTCCGGTAAAAACCATCGACATCTGATGGGCATTGCAAAATTCAATAGAGTCTTTATCCCTTATTGACCCCCCGGGCTGAATGACAGCTTTTATGCCAGCTTCATGAGCAATCTCCACAGAATCGGAAAACGGGAAAAATGCATCAGAAGCCATTACAGCGCCTTCCAAATCGAATTCAAAAGCCTTGGCTTTGGCTATGGCTTGTTTTAATGCGTCGACTCTGGATGTTTGCCCAATTCCACTCCCAATTAATTGCTTGTTTTTTGCCAGAACAATAGCATTGGATTTGGAATGCTTGACTATTTTGTTGGCAAAAAGAAGATCTTCAATTTCTTTTTCGTTCGGAGCAGAATTGGTGACTGTTTTAAGGGACTCTTTGGTTTCGCTCTTCACATCTCTTTCTTGTACTAATAAACCATCTAAAAGGTTACGTGAACAAAGCGTCGAAAGTTCAGAGGTTTTTTGTACCAAGATGATGCGATTTTTCTTTTGTTTTAGTATTTGCAGGGCCTTTTCATCATAGCCAGGGGCAATAATTACTTCGAAAAATATTTTGTTTATTTCTTCGGCAACCTCGGCGCTTATATTACGGTTGGAGATAATAATCCCACCGAAGGCCGAGACAGGATCTCCTGCCAGAGCATCATTCCAGGCATCCAGCAAGCTGTCTCGTGATGCCAATCCGCAGGCATTATTGTGTTTCAATATAGCTATTGTGGTCTCTGTAAAATCAGACATTAATGAAACGGCTGCATCTATATCCAACAGATTATTGTAGGATATTTCTTTGCCGTGTAATTGGTCGAAGAATTTATTGAAGTCTCCAAAATAGGTTCCTTTTTGGTGCGGATTTTCGCCGTACCGAAGCGGCTTACTGTCATCATAGGCATGCCGGTATGCCTGAAAAGTATTTTCTTTATTGAAGTAATTGAAGATGGCAATATCGTAAGCCGAAGATACTGCAAATGCTGCTGTGGCAAAGAATTGTCGATCTTCTAAAGAAGTTTCTCCTTTTTTTCCATCCAATATCTCTTGCAATTTAGGGTACTGCTTTTGAGAAGGAACAATTACCACATCATGATAGTTTTTTGCTGCAGCTCGGATAAGTGATATCCCCCCGATATCTATCTTTTCAATGATTTCAGAGTGTGACGCTCCCGACGCAACGGTCTCTTCAAAAGGATATAGATCAACTATAATCAGGTCAATTTCCGGAATATCATATTCATTCATTTGTTGTATGTCGCCAGACTCATCTCTTCTTCCAAGAATTCCTCCAAATATCTTGGGATGAAGGGTTTTAACTCTTCCGCCCAGTATGGATGGATAACCGGTAAGGGTTTCAACAGCAGTTACTTCGATTCCTAACTCCTGTATAAATGATTGGGTACCACCGGTAGAATAAATCTTTACACCTAAATTATTTAGTGATTTAACTATTTTGTCGAGTCCCTCTTTGTGATAAACAGAGATTAGGGCCGATTTAATTTTTTTTGTTTCCGTCATTATTTTTTTGTTGGTCGTTTGGATTGACGCAAAATTAAGAAAAAGAGAATATTTACCAATAAAAGGGTGGTAATTTATAATGGGGAACGGAAAATTGTGGCAAATTTTAATGGTCATTGTTCCACCAAATAATTTTCCAGGTATCGAATGGTGGTTGCCAGGAAGTTCCTTCTGTTTTTGGCTTTTATTTCGAAATTATCCAGGCTTTTTCGGGTGATTATGGTTCCATTAGTAATTACCAATTGCGGTTTTCTGAGCGCATTAAGGTTTTTAAGCGGACTTTTTTTGAGAAGGATGAGATTAGCCGTTTTCCCAACTTCAATGGTGCCAATGTTTTTTAGTAAATGATGAGTCTTTGATACGTTAACCGTTGCGGTTTGAATGACTTCGAAATTAGAGAGTCCGGCTTGTTGGTAAAGAGCCAATTCCTGATGGATGGAAAATCCCGGTACTGTAATTCCGATACCTGCATCGGTTCCGCATACAATGTTGACACCGGCATCATGCAATTGTTTTATGGCCCAAAGATGGAAGAGATGTTGTTTTTTTATCCGGTCTACTATTGTTGAATCCGTTGTTTTTGCTAAAATCCACCGGTTTATTTGAACTTTGCTGTCCAGCATTTTGATGGCCGGATTTATGTAAGATATCAAATTTTTATTCAATATAAGGCTATCGGAGAGCATATTGAAAATATTATAAAATACTATCAGTGTCGGGCAAAACGATGTGTGTTCTGAAGATGCAAATGCGGTTACTAAATCATTAAGCTTTAGTGTGTCTAATTGATAATTTAGAGGCTGCTGTACAATGTCTTCTGCATGTTCAATAGTGATAATTTGTGGATGGAAATGAAAATTATAGGGCACCTTGTGAGAAGGATGTGCCACTACTTCCATATTCAGTAATTGAGCTTCCTCCAGGATGGCAGAAAAAATTTCTTCTGGTAACCCATTATAGGTTTTAATAAAATCATATCCTCTTTTTTTGTAGGACCGCACTTTTTCCTTGCCCTCTTGTGGGGTGAAAATCTGAAGGTTGTCGTCGCCAATATATTCAGGTCCGGTAGTAAAAAACTGTGGACCAATAAGTTTGTTTCTTGCTATTTGTTTTTTTTAGTCTTAAATGGAAAGGTAATCCCCAAACATTACGAATGGTGGTTACCCCGTTAGCCAGGTAAAGGCCCAGCTCGTAGCGGTCCCAAAGATGTACATGCATATCTGTAAGTCCCGGCAACAGAAATCCGTTTTGACCGTCAACCACTGTAAGCTTTTCGTTGCTTATGTTCCAGTTGGTTGAGTCGTAGATGGCATGGATAATACCCTTTTTGATGTGCACTATTTTACCGGTCAACACTGTGTCGGCAGTCATTGGTATTAGTTGGATGTTTTTTATCACATAGGAATCTTGGGAGTTGTATTCACTGCGTTTTTTTCTTAAGTAATCGGTTTTTATCCTGTCTGCCGTCAATATGACCGTTAAGATAATGATCAGTGAGCCAATTAAAATTCCTGCTGTTATGGTTATTCGCCTAATTAACTTCATGTTGGGAGTTTTTGATGATTTGTTTCTTCATTTGAACTTGGGTAATGAATCATCCTGTTTTTTATCTCAGGATGGAGAAAGGGAGGAACAGCCATGTTATCTGAACCGGAAGTTTTTAATCGTGGATAAGTTAATAAAAATATCCAATACTATTTGTGTAGTGTTCTTTGTTATCAGAATGTTGTTTTATGGTTGATGTTTGTACGGGATATCAAAATGGGTTGCCACCAATGGGTGATGAAATTGAATTGCTATAACCACTGCGTCGCCTGGCTTCAAACGACCGAGTCGCCTGCGGGCAAGCGACCAAGTCGATGTAATAAATTAAAAAGAATAGTATAACTTTTTAAGACCTGTTGTTAATCTTTCTTTACTCAGGTTGTTTTGTATTACGGGCGTGTTTGATAATGCTTCTCATGCGCCAAGTTGCCAGAACCGCAAACAAAATTGTTTGAAACCACAAAATCATCCATTCGTGTCCGGCGGTGTACAAAGTAGTTCCCATTTGATTGATTTTTAAGAATCCACGAATGGCATGTGTTGATGGACTAATTTGTGCCAACCATTTAAGGACTATGGGAAATGACTCCCATGGCCAGGAGAATCCTGACAGAAAGATTAAAGGTATTGAAGTAAAAAGAAGTACAATCATAGAAACTTCGCGGTTCTTAAAAAAGGTAGCCAAAAAAAGTCCCAGAAAGGCTGAAGCCAGTAAAAAGGGAATGATGAAAGACAGGATATGTAATGGCTCCCCGTTTTGCGGGATGTGAAACCATCGGGTTACCAAAATAAGCATATAAAAAGCAAGGATGAAATACAGGCTGACATATGCTCCTGTTTTTCCCAGTATGACGCGTATCGCACCACCTCGCCGTTCGGCATAGGGTGCCAGGTAGTGGTAGGCCTTTCTTTCTCGGTCGGTACCTCCTAACATGCCAATACCCATTAACAGGGTTTGTTGTAAAATTAATACAAGAAGAGCCGGCATGACATAACTTCCGTATCCACCTGCCGGATTGTAAAGCGGATAGCTGTTTAATTTGACTTGCTGTGCTGATTTTATTGCAGCCTCTTCGGGCATTCCAGAGGCCATCAATCGTTTTACCTGAACTCCTGCGTTTAGGGTTGCAAGAGAGGTTGCCACACCTTGATAAACTTGTTTGTAGTGTAAGAAATAACTTCCATCACAATAAACAGATATGTGGGCTTGTTCACCTCTCATGACTTCTTTGGTGAAATCTTCGGGAATCACCAATACTCCATTCACCTCCCCATCGAAAAAGGCCTGTTTGGCTTGGTTGAGGTCCTCTTTAACCATAGCAATTTTTATTTGTTGTGTGGCATCAACCATTCTCAAGAATTCCCTGCTTGTAGATGACTGGTCATGGTTGACCACCGCAATGGGGGTGTCGGATAATACTTCGGGCGCATAAGCTCCGGCATATATTAAAGGATATGCAATTGTAGCCCCCAAGAAAAGAAGCATTACCCCAAAGTCGGTAAATATTTTTTCATACTCTTCACGCCAAATCTGCAGCATTTCGTGAAGGGCGGTAACTATTTTGTCTAAATATTTTCCCATTGGTTACTTGCTTTAAAGTTTTCCCCAATATTTTTCATTCTGAGCCATTTTTTTTAGACGTCTGGTAACCAGGAAAGGAATGAGCAGAAAAAGATTTAATGCCACCAGACCGGAAAAAGAAGCAGAGACAGGTGCGCCTTTTAAAGCCTGGTCAATAAATACTTTTAGGTAATGACTAAAAGGGAATATTTGGCCACCTACCACATAGGCTTTGTACATTGCCTGGTAAGGGAATGTTAATCCTGAAAAAGTAAAAGCCAAAGCACCAAATACCGAACTTATGCTTAAAGCCATTCGCACACTTGGAAATATGGATGTTATTAAAATACCTATGGATATATATGCCAGTACAAAAAGTACTGCGTTGTAACCTAATATTAAATGACTGCCGTTTAACGGTACATGGAAATATTGGAAAAAAATGGTATAGGTTAGAGTCATCAGCAGTCCGAAGATAAAAAGGTAAGGTAATAATTTCCCTGATAGTGCATGAATGATATTGCCACCGGCTGTATTGAGCCATTCGAGGGCCGTTGCTTCCTTCAGTTCCACGCCAATAGCGTAAACCACAGACGACATGATAAAGATTTGAAGCATCACAGGAAGAAAGCAGGTAACCAAATAATAAAAATAACTGGTGTAGGGATTAAATAGAATATGTTTATCCAGCTTTACCGGTGATACTTTAACAATGGCTTGCAGTGGTTCTTCGCCTTTTTTTACATGTTTTGAGTAGCTCACCCCGGCAGCGAATGTACGAACGGCTGTGGTGATGTCTCTGTTGATGAGGCCCCCTGCCACCAAAAAAGCGTTATTATAATAGCTTTTAACTGTTGGCAGGTCGCCTCGTATCAAATCTTTTTCAAATCCTTCGGGGATAATAACCATGCCATAGGCATCCATTGCTTCGATATGGGCTTTCCCTTCTAATGGTGTTGACACTTGATAAGCAATTTCAACGGAAGGCGTTGCATCTATCATTCGAAGCAGAGCACGAGAAGTACTGGTCTGGTCTCCGTCATAAACTGCGACAGGCAAATCCCGCGGAACCTGCCCGCTGAACAAGGCTACAAAGAACCCAATAGATATCAGAGGAAATACCAGGGTTAACAAGAGGTATAAACGACGGCTGCTCATGCGTCGTAATTCTCTTTGCGTAACCCGGTACCAACCCATGTGTTGTAATTGCTTAATCATTGCATAAATGGTTTTAATCTAAACGGCCGTAATTTATCCCGTTATTGATTGGTCAACTCATCATAATTTAGCAGAACCGACATGCCTGGTCTTAACCCTTCGACAGGCTTAACCGGCACGGCCCTTACTTCAAATGTTTTCATGTCGAAATCGCCGGATGTTTTAGTGGCACTCCAGGTGGCGAAATCTCCCATGGGATGCAGGTAACTTACTTCGAATTCTATCTTTTCGTTACCGAGCGCGGGAACTGTGGCAAAAAATCTGGTTCCTTTGGGCATGGCACTTAATAGTTCTTCTTTCAGGTGAAAGGTAACCCAAACATCGTTGAGGTCTATAATGCTTATAACGGGAAACCCGGCGGCAATAAGTTCTCCCTGTTCTGCCAAAACATTGGCAATTTCACCGTCGATGGGCGCTACCAGTATTCTTTCTTTAAGGTAAGCTTCTACTTCAGATACAGCACCATCCGCTTGTTGTACTAATGCTTGAGCAGCCAATTTATCTTCTTCGCGGGTGCCGGCCAGCGCCATGTCGTAGTTTGATTTGGCGGCCTGTTCGGTAAGTTGAGCTGCCTTCATTTGAGTTTCAGCCTCATCACGTTTTTGGGCAGGCACAACGCCGTCCATGTAGAGGTTGTTAATTCGCTCAAAAGTTTTTTCCATAAGTTCTGCTGCTGCTTTGGCTTTAAGCCAAACGTTTCGTGCGGCTCTGATTTGTTCTTCACGAGCTCCTTTTTCAGCTTTCAGGTTTTGTGCTGAGGCTGCATTTCGGGCCGCTTTAGCCTGCTGCAGTTTGGCTTCTACCTCCGGACTGTAAAGCCACAGTAGGGTGTCACCCTTCTTCACATCCATTCCTTTGCGCACCAATTTTTTGTCGATACGTGCCGTTAGTTTGGAAGACACTTTAATCTCTGTAGCTTCTACCTGTCCCTGCAATATCATTGGTTCGGGACGATAGGAAAACCAACCTATTAGGGTTAAGAGGATTAAAAGAACTATCAGGGCAATTAAGACTATAATATTACTCCGCTTCATAAGTTCAATATTATTGGTTATTGGTTTAATTGTTTCTTTCTTGGTAATGGATATATTAAGTTGTTATTCTACTGCTAAAAATTGTTCATTACTGCCGGTGATGGCCAGCAGGCTGGCCCAGGCTAAATCGAAATTGTACATGGCTTTGAGTTGTTCGGTTTGCACTTTAAATAAATTAAGACGTGCATCTACGACCTCGGTAGAGGAAGCAAAGCCTTCGCGGAAAGCTTTGTTGCGTACCCGATAATACTCTTCGGCAAATTTCAGAGAGGTTTCGGTCGATTGATATTCTTCCAAAGCTTTTTGTAGTTCCTGATACACTTTTGTGACAAGGGTTGTAATGTCTTGTCTGGCTTTTTCTTCCAGGGTTACAACCTGTTGTTTTTGTACTTTGGCTGCGCTGACTTTTCTTATTTTTGTCATCCCGTCAAACAAGTTGATTTGAAGTCCCACGCCTATAAACCAATCGGGTATATATTCAGAAAGGTCATGTTCATAAATTTCTTTAGAGCCCATTAAAGCAATGTTGGGTAAAAACGCTGCCCGTTCTTTTTTTATGCCTAAATCGGCCAAATTCTTCTTGGCATTGATAAGTTTTAATTGTGGATTATTAGCCAAAGCTTGATCGATGTAATACTGGCGGTCTTTAATAGTAGGAATAATAAAAAGTTCTGAGACGGGGATTAAAGGCTTGTCTGTAGCAAGCGTGTTGCGCAGGGCTGTTTCCATAAGTTCCACGTCTTTCAGTGCCTTTTTATATTCCCGTTCAGCTTCGGCGAATGCCACTTCGGCATGAAGTCTTTCTGCTTCTGCCATCATTCCGTTTTCCTTCATCTTGTTGGCATCATTAAGGTGTTGAGCCATGCCGTCCATAACTTCCTTGCGTAAGTCTGCCACCTGGCGGGTCAGCTGAAGACCATAATAACGTTGTACCAATTCTACATGTTGTTGTGACCAGGTGTGTTCAAACTGGTAGTCGGCCTCTTCCATTGATATCTTAGCAGCTTTGTTAGCCAAACGAATACGACCACCGGCATATAAAGGCCAATTAATATTTATATCGGCCATTCCGAACTGATCTTTCTGAATTTCTTTAACCCATTCGGCGTTTTGTATTTGTGTTAGACCCGCAGTTAATCCTGCTTTAATGGCATCAGAAGCTTCTGCCGGTTCAAATGAGCCGTATTGGCTAAGGGTTTCATACAGGGGTGTTATTGCATCCCGTACAGGCGTTAAATCTAACTCCAGTGGGTCGCTCATTATTGAATAAGTTGCCGATGCTCCAATACTGGGGAAATACATTCCTGCTGTAGCTTTTTTCTCGAGAGTAGCCTTTTTTTGACTCAGTCTTGCCGATTCAATCATCTTATTCCGGTTATTCATTAACTCCACCGAAGTTTTGAAGTCCAGATACAAAGTATCTTTGCTTTGCTCTTCGTCTCCGGATGGGCTCGAGGAATAAGCCAATACCGGAAGCATCAGGAATAATATTATCAAGCTGTTTTGTTTCATGGCTCTATTTTTCATGAATTCCTGTTTTGTGATATTTTACAAGTTTTAAAGTCGCATGAGTCTTGTGTTTGCCTCGAGCTGCTGTTAATAAATGCAGCATAGATTTATTAATGGATAGTTCACTGTAATGACGAATCTATTCATAATCATTAGTGTCATTTCGTTTAATGCCTTCGCTGATTAACAGGACTATCTCGCGAAGCAGTTCACGCGGGTCGCCCGGTAAGTTTTCCAAAAGCTTTTGAGGAATGGTATCTTTAAAGTCGGGCTCAGCAATACGTTGTGTAGCAAGCAAGAATACTACCATGGCTATTTGAGTGCGCTGGTCGGCATGCAGTAGTCCTAAGCTTACCCCTTTTTCCAGTTTTTTCATGGTTCGTTCCACGATGATTTCTCGTTCTGCTTTCCAAAGCTGTTCGTATGCTTTAGGAAAGGTGCGTTTTAAATCGTGTAACAATAAAGACAGCTTGTTAACCCAGTTACCAACGACCTCTAATTCAGCGAACACTTCGTCGCGGTAATCGGTACGTTGTTCTTGTTCCAATTCTTCCAGTTGGCTCTCTATTTCATCCTGGAAGTTTTCTATGACACTATAGAGTAGTTCTTCTTTTCCTTTGAAGTGGTTGTATACAGTTTTTTTACTAATAGCCAGTTCGGTGGCGATGTCAGATACGCGTACCCTGCTGTATCCAAACTGTAAAAATTGTTCTTGCGCCTTTTTTATGATTCGATTTTTCATAAAACCAATTTACACCTTTTTGGTTTTTTGGGTTTCCACAAAGGTACAAAACTTTGTATTATAGGGTTCTTATAATGTTTCTTTTAAGTTTTTTTGGGATTTAGTTTTTATTTTTCACACAGGATAACAGCGAAAAATCAAACGCTGTTTCGTGTCACAAAAGTTTGCAAAGATTATGCCGAATATTAGAGGTTATAAGGGATGGCAGAAATTTTATTGGAAGGGATTTCTGTTTTATTAGCAATTGAAAAAAAGAAGCTGCCCAAAGTATTGAAGGCAGCTTCTTAAATTAAATAATACTAACTATTTATAAGCGTTTTTTGATGGCTTCTGTTTCTTTTTCAAATCCCGGTTTTCCTAACAGAGCAAACATATTTTTCTTATATGCTTCAACACCGGGTTGGTCAAAGGGATTAACACCAAGAATGTAGCCACTGATGCCACAAGCTTTTTCGAAAAAGTAAATCATCTGTCCCAAATAATATTCATTCAGTTCGGGAAGTTCAATGCGAATATTGGGTACGCCACCATCGGTATGTGCAATACGAGTACCTAATTCTGCCATCTTGTTGACTTCGTCGATGCGCTTCCCTGCCAGATAATTTAAATTATCAAGGTTGGCTTCATCGCGGGGAATTAAAACACGATGGCGGGCAGCACCAACACTGATTACAGTTTCGAATATGGTTCTTTCTCCCTCTTGTATCCACTGTCCCATGCTGTGCAAGTCAGTGGTGAAGTCGACAGCAGCCGGGAAAATACCTTTATTCTCTTTTCCTTCGCTTTCGCCGTAAAGCTGTTTCCACCATTCAGCAAAGTAGTGCAGCTTGGGATGATAATTAACTAAGATTTCTGTTTTTTTCCCTTTTTGATATAACAGGTTGCGAGTTGCAGCATAAATGGATGAGGGGTTTTTGTCAAATGGAACGTCAGTACCGGTAAGGTCTCTCATGGTTTTGGCACCCCTTACCAATTCACTGATGCTAAAACCGGCTACGGCAATAGGTAAAAGTCCTACCGGTGTTAATACCGAATATCGGCCACCTACATCGTCGGGAATAACAAAGGTTTCGTAGCCTTCCTGTTCGGCAAGGGTACGAAGGGCACCCTTCTTTGCGTCAGTAATGGCTACGATACGTTCTTTAACTTCACTTTTATCGTATTTTGTTTCCAGTAATTCTTTAAGAACTCTGAATGCGATGGCCGGTTCGGTAGTTGTCCCCGATTTGGATATAACAATGATGCCAAACGATTTATCTTTCAGTAATTCCAGTAATTCATAAGTATAGTCTTCACTAATGTTATGGCCGGCATAAAGAATGACGGGATTTTTACGTTCACCTTTCAGGTGGTCAAAGGAATCATTGAGGGCATCAATAACGGCACGTGCACCCAAATAGCTTCCGCCAATGCCGGTAACTACCACATAATCGGCTTTATTACGCAAACGTTCGGCAGTAGCTTCAATAGACTTCAGATGGTCTGCAGAAATTTCTGCAGGCAAGTCTACCCATCCCAGGAAATCATTTCCTTTTCCTGTTTTTGCCATGAGGGTTTCCAAATGTTTTTGCACATTCTCTTTTTCGGCATTTATTTGGTCAAGGGAAACCTCCGGGGCTACATTCGATACATCAATGGCAAGGTTTTTCATAATTTATTTCTTTTTTTATGATGCTTAATTTATAGTTATTCGATTGAATTGCGTTTAAAAGTCATGAACAGTTTTCCAATGCTAAAAACTGGTTGAAAATTTAATTAATGAATATCAACGTTTCATATTCCTCCTTACTCGAACAGTAAACACTCTGCAATAAAAACTGTTGACATTTGACTGCCTTTTTTACCTCAGCTGTTCAGTTAAAAGCTTAATCTCAATTGCCGGAGAAACTTTTTCGTATATAATACGGTAAACGGCTTCGGTAATGGGTAAATTAACCTTAAACTTTTCATTTATTTCAACGATGCTTTTTACGGCATAATATCCTTCAGCAATCATCAACATTTCCAGTTGAGCACTTTTAACCGAGTATCCTTTTCCAAGCATATTGCCAAAAGTGCGGTTTCTGGAGAATTGGGAATAGGCCGTAACCAGCAAATCACCCAAATAAGCAGAGCTTTTAATATCCCGACTGATTGGATGGACAGTATCAACAAATCGTTTAATTTCCTGTATGCCATTCGAAATTAATACCGCCTGAAAATTATCACCATATCCCAATCCATGGCAAATGCCTGCGGCAATGGCCATAACGTTTTTCAGCACTGCGGCGTATTCGGTTCCGTAAATGTCGTCAATAACGGAGGTTTTAACATACGAACAGGCCAGTTTGGAGGCTATGAAACGTCCTTTCTTCATATCCTGGCATGCGATGGTCAGATAGGACAGGCGCTCCAGGGCTACCTCTTCGGCGTGGCATGGACCCGAAATTACTGCTATTGAATTTAGGGGAACCTGATAATATTTGTGAAAAAAACTTCCTATGATGAGGTTTTCTTCAGGAATAAGTCCTTTAATTGCCGAAACGATAAATTTATTATTAAGAGGAGCTTTTAGCGATACTAAAGCATCCTTTAAAAAAGCAGACGGTATAACAAATATAAGAATATCTGATTTTTCAACAATTTCATTGATGTCGGATGAGAAAAAAATCTTATCGACGTCGAAATCTACGGAAGTCAGGTAGTTCGGGTTATGGCCTATTTCTTTGAAATTTTTGATGTGTTCCGGATTACGGAAATACCAGTTAAGACTATCTGTATTGTTTAGAACCATTTTGGCAATAGCGGTAGCCCAACTTCCACTGCCTATGATTCCAATGGTCGATGACTCATCCATGTTTAAATAAATTTTTATTTACCCTAAAATATAGATGTTTACCGGTTTTTGCAACGACATTTGTCATTAAACACCTTAAAAATTATTCCGATTCCTGCGAAAGGTTATTTGGAAATCCAGGCTTTCACTTCGTCGGGTTGCGGATTTTTTAAACCCAGTTTGTATTTTTTGTTAAGGCCGCAAAGTTCTTGATGCACCTTGTTTGGATTAGCTTCCTTCAGGTCGGCTGTTTTCAGGTAGCCTGCTTTATACAATACCGGTACCCATTCCGCAGGGATTCCTAACTCTGTGAATTTTTCTTCACCATCACGTTCTTGTTTTTTTTCGGGGCGCATTTGCGGGAAGAATATGACCTCTTGTATGGTATTTTGATTGGTCATCAGCATAGTTAGTCGGTCGATACCAATACCCATTCCTGAGGTTGGTGGCATGCCATATTCCAGCGCGCGAACAAAGTCCATATCAATGAACATGGCCTCGTCATCCCCTTTTTCGGAGAGGCGTAGTTGTTCTTTAAAGCGCTCTAATTGGTCGATGGGGTCGTTCAATTCTGAATAGGCGTTGGCAATTTCTTTGCCATTGACCATGAGTTCAAAGCGTTCGGTTAGTTCCGGATTGTCGCGGTGTTTCTTACACAAAGGTGACATTTCCACCGGATAGTCGGTGATGAATGTGGGCTGAATGTAAGAAGCTTCACATTTTTCGCCGAAGATTTCATCAATAAGCTTTCCTTTCCCCATGGATGGGTCGTGTTCGATATTCAACCTGTCACATACTTTTCGTAGTTGTGTCTCATCCATGCCGGAGATATCTATTCCAGTATGCTCTTTAATGGCATCGAGCATACTAATCCGTTTAAATGGCCGCTTAAAGTCGATGATTTGGTCGCCAACCTCAATTTTAGTGGTGCCATGCAAATCCAACGCCACTTTTTCAATCATCTCTTCGGTGAAGTTCATCATCCACTCATAGTCTTTGTAAGCCACGTAGATTTCCATTACTGTGAACTCGGGGTTGTGTGAGCGGTCCATCCCTTCGTTACGAAAATCTTTTCCAAACTCGTATACCCCTTCGAATCCGCCAACAATAAGACGTTTTAGATAAAGCTCGTTGGCGATGCGCAAGTAAAGAGGTATGTCAAGAGTGTTATGATGGGTGATGAAAGGTCGGGCTGCCGCACCACCCGGTATGGGCTGCAAAATGGGGGTTTCCACTTCGAGATATCCCTTATCATTGAAGAACTCACGCATTGAATTAATAATCCGGGTTCTTTTCATGAAGGTATCTTTCACCCTGTCGTTGACGATGAGGTCCACATAACGCTGGCGATAGCGTTGTTCGGGGTCGCTGAAGGCATCGTAAACTTTTCCGTCTTTTTCTTTAACTACGGGTAACGGTCGCAACGATTTGGCCAATACCTTGAGCGAGGTTACGTGAACCGAAATCTCACCCATTTTGGTTTTAAAGACAAAACCTTTGATACCAATGATGTCGCCAATATCCAATAGCTTTTTGAAGACAACATTATAAAGGGTTTTATCATCGCCGGGGCAAAGGTCGTCGCGGCGCAGATATATCTGAATACGTCCTTGTTTATCTTTGATTTCAGCAAACGATGCACTTCCCATGATTCGCCGGCTCATGATTCGGCCGGCCAGGCTAACCTCTTGGAAGGCATCCGGATTTTTTTCAAATTCCTGTTTGATATCCTGAGAGTAATGACTTACGGGATATTCTTCCGGTGGATAAGGATTGATACCTAATTTCTTAAGTTCATTAAGACTCTCGCGTCGAATAATTTCCTGTTCGCTCAATTCCAGTAAGCTCATAAGTTTTATTGTATTGTTGATATTTAGTTAGTCTTAAATTTTGTGGCATTTTAACCCGGAAAGATGTTTTCACCGGCTCAATGCCATACAAAAAACTTTACAAAGATAATGATTACCTGAGAAAACCAATTTTTGGTTATAATTGTTATTTAAATCCATTTTAATTAAACTTGCAGAGTTGGCAATTAGTCCCTAATTCAAACGTCAAATAAAAAAATAGAATGATTAATATTTTATCGGAACGAAAAAGAAAGCCCGCCTGGTTAAAAATACAACTACCCAGTACTGCTGATTACAATTGGATGAATAAAACCATTCGTGATCATAAGTTGCATACCATATGTACAAGCGGTAAATGTCCAAATGCTGCCGAATGCTGGAGTAATGGTACCGCTACTTTTATGATTCTGGGCGATATTTGTACCCGTGCTTGTAAGTTTTGTAACGTAAAGACCGGAAAACCCGACGCAGTAGATTTTAAAGAACCTTTGCGAATTGCCCGCTCTATTAAAATTATGAAGCTTAAACATGCTGTAATCACCTCTGTTGACCGGGATGATTTGGAAGACGGTGGGGCCTCTGTTTGGGCAGAAACCATTCGAATGGTGAAAGAATTAAACCCCGGGATTACGCAGGAGGTTCTCATTCCCGATTTCAACGGATTAAAACATCTCATACAAAAAGTTATTGATGCCGGGCCTGAGGTAATCAGCCATAACCTGGAAACCGTACGGCGCTTGACACCTCAAATCCGTAGTAAAGCAAAATATGATTTAAGTTTAAAGGTGCTTCAATATATTTCTTCCTCGGGAGTGGTATCTAAATCGGGTATTATGGTAGGCCTCGGTGAAACGCCTGAAGAAGTTTTTGAAACGATGGATGACCTAAGAGCAGTCGGAGTCAAGGTACTAACCATTGGACAATATCTTCAACCCACGCCCAAGCATTGGCCGGTATATGAATACGTCACCCCCGGGCAGTTCGAAATCTATCGGAAAGAAGGGCTAAAACGTGGCTTTAAATATGTGGAAAGCGGTCCGCTGGTTCGTTCATCTTATCATGCTGAAAAACATATAAATGCTTTATCAGAATGACAACTGCCAATACTATTTTTGAAGATATAGGAGTAACAGATTACAAAAAGGCCTGGGACTATCAGGAAGAGAAGTTTCAAGAGATTGTTGATGCCAAACTATTTAATCGTGAGCATCCCGGGCATGAACAACCCGTCACTCATCGTTTAATATTTTGTGAGCATCCTCATGTATATACACTGGGGAAAAACGGCCAACCCGGGAATTTGTTGGTACAAGAAAATTTTTTAAAGCAGATTAATGCTTCTTTTTACAAAATTAACCGTGGTGGAGATATTACTTATCATGGTCCGGGGCAGATTGTTGGTTATCCTATTTTCGACCTGGAACAATTAAAACTGGGTGTTAAAGAATACATCCACCTGCTGGAAGAGGCCATAATTCAAACGCTTTCAGCCTTCGGAACAGAGAGTGAGCGTATGGATGGTGCTACAGGCGTATGGCTTGACACGAATGGTCCCAATGCCCGAAAGATTTGCGCTATTGGCGTAAGAGCCAGTCGTTTTGTCTCGATGCATGGTTTTGCGCTTAATGTTAATACCGATCTTAAGTATTTTGGATATATAAATCCCTGCGGTTTTGTGGATAAAGGGGTAACTTCACTGGAAAAAGAAAAAGGTTCGAAAATGGATATGAATGAAGTTAAAAAGGTCTTGAAAGACAACCTTAAGAAGGTTTTCGGGCTTAATTTCGTTTAATGCTTTGTTGATTTTCTATATACATGTAATCAGTAAGTTAGCATAAGTTCGTTTGAGTTGTGTTGATAACTTTTTTTATCAAAATGTTCCAATTTATTTAAAAACAGGTATCTTTTGGAAAAATTAAGGTCTCAGAAGTGAGAAGATATAATGGAAAAACGATGGAGCATTAAGGAAGAACCCCATTTTGATGTAGAAGCGGAGCTATCCGCTTTTGAAGATATAGGGCCGATTATAGGTCGATTATTGGCACTTCGTGGTATTACGAGTCGAGAAGAAGCCCACGCTTTTTTTTATCCTACTCTTGCCCAATTACATGATCCTTTTCTTATGAAGGATATGGCGGTAGCTGTTGATCGTCTGAGCAAAGCCATATCAAGCAACGAAAGCATCCTTATATATGGCGATTACGATGTTGATGGAACTACCAGTGTAGCATTGGTGTATTCGTTTTTAAAAGAATTTCATCCCCACATCGATTATTATATTCCGGACCGGTGCGATGAGGGATATGGAATATCCCAAAAAAGTATCGACCTGGCTGAAGAAAAAAATATTTCATTGGTGATAGCCCTGGATTGCGGAATAAAGGCAGTAGACAAAATAGCTTATGCCCGTGAAAAGGGTATTGATTTCATCATTTGCGATCATCATACACCGGGGGCTGAGCTTCCCGAAGCTGTGGCATGCCTCGACCCCAAAAGGGAAGACTGTAACTATCCGGATAAAAATCTTTCTGGTTGCGGCGTGGGGTTTAAATTTATGCAAGCCTTTGCCATGCGTAAGGGTGTAGCTTTTGATAGGCTGCTGCGCTATATTGATCTTGTAGTGGTTAGTATCGCGTCTGATGTGGTACCGGTTACAGGCGAAAACCGAACATTGGCTGTGGCAGGGTTAAAAAAGTTAAATCAAGACCCTTGCCTCGGGTTAAAAAGTATTATTCAGGTGGCTGGTATTGATGGAAAAGAACTTGAACTCAATGATATTGTTTTTAAAATCGGGCCACGACTAAACGCTGCAGGACGTATTGAATCGGGAAATAATGCGGTGAAATTACTGATTTGTAACGATGAAAAAGAAGCCTACCATATCGGTTGTTCTATAAACCGGTGCAATGAAACACGAAAGGACCTTGATCGTAACATTACCCGTGAAGCTATTCGTTTAGTAGCCACTGATAAGAATTTATCCCACCGAAAGACTACTGTGCTTTATCAGCCTTGCTGGCATCAGGGAGTTATTGGAATTGTAGCCTCGAGACTTTCTTCGCTGTTTTGCCGCCCTTCAGTGATTTTAACCCGTACAAACAAGCTTATTGTGGGGTCTGCTCGTTCGGTCGATGGCTATAATGTATATCAGGCCATAGAAGCTTGTCAGGATTTGCTTGAAAATTTTGGCGGCCATGATTATGCGGCCGGATTGACTCTTAAGCCCGAGAATGTAGAAGTTTTCGCACAACGTTTTGAAGAAGTGGTGGCTCATACCATTGAGCCTGCTCAGCTTGTTCCGCAAATTGATGTGGATGTAGAAATCAGACTGAAAGATATTACGCAAGTATTTTTTGATAATTTGAAACGTTGCCATCCTTTCGGCCCGGGAAATCCTAAACCCGTTTTTGTTACCCGGAATGTCTACGACTTTGGTACCAGTAAGGTAGTAGGACGCCACAGAGAACATCTGATGCTGGAACTCATTGAAAGCGATTCCCCTAAAATCATTAGGGGTATAGCCTTCGGCAAGGGTCATCTGTTAAACCGTATCAAATCCTCTCAACCGTTTGATATCTGCTATACCATTGAAGAATGTATGAATAATCATCCTCTTTCTTTGCAGTTAATGGTGCTGGATATTAAATGGAAAAGCGAGCAATAAAATTCGATTTTTTTTGTGTTAAATAGTGTTGTATTTTTATGGTAGATGTGTTAAATTTGGGATGAGTTTAACCCTAAAACTGTTTCCATATGAGTGCGTTACATAGTATTAAAGCACGATTGTATGAAAATCCATTAACCGATGACCCAAATGATTTTGTAGCCCGGGTAGATTCGGAACGAACGCTGAGCACAAGAGATGTGTGTGTTTCAGCAGTGACACGCGGAGGTGCTGACACCACCGCCGAACGAATGGAACATGATGTAGGATTATTCTTTAAGGAGATGGCCTACAGGCTCTGTGATGGTTTCTCTGTTAATACCGGTTATTTTACTTCCGAGGTTGCTATAAGGGGAGTATTTAACAGCCCTAACGAGACTTTTAATCCCGATAAGCATGCTCTTTACATTCAGTTTAACCAGGGGTCATTGCTTCGTCAGGAGCTTTCCAATATCCAGGTAGAAATTCTTGGATTAGGTGACACTGAGGCTAAAATCCTGGAAGTGGAAGATGTTAAAACCGGTTCGGTGAATGATATTATTACCCCCAATCGTAATTTGAGAATTCGAGGTTCCAGAATTAAGCTGGCCGGAGACGATGACCGGGTGGGGGTTAGTTTTATCAATGATTCTACGGGAGAGGTAATAAAGGTTGATCCCTCTGATATCGTTGAAAACAAACCTTCCGAGATTATTATTCTGACCCCTGCTTTGGCTGCCGGAAGTTATCGGCTACAGGTGGTAACGCAATATGGAAAAAATGTAATATTAAAAGAACCGCGTACTGCCATTTTGGACCATCTGCTTAATGTGGTTGGTTAAAGTATCCTCTGCTTTTTTCTTCGACGGGATTGTCATCTCTTTTTTGACAATCCCGTTGGTTTTTGTTGGGCCTTTTATAGTTTCCGGAAACCGGAATATGACAAAAAGTAACAACGATAGGGTTTAAAGATGATATTTCCTGTTTTATGGTCTCCGTTAAAATGAGTGCCCTTAATAACGGGTGTTCATGTCCTGTTAATTTCCTGTATTGAGGAGGCTGAGATTAAATATCAAATTTATTTCATGCAAATTGTATTCGATTTAGGGTATGTTTGATAAAACTGTTTTTGGGGGAAAGCGATTCCCCCGGTAAAGGGAAAGTGTTTCCCCCGGTAAAGGGAAAGCGATTCCCCCGGTAAAGGGAAAGCGTTTCCCCCGGTAAAGGGAAAGCGTTTCCCTCGGTAATGGGAAAGTGTTTCCCCCGGTAATGGGAAAGCGATTCCCCTGAATTGGGGTGTCGTTTCAGAGAAGCGGTCGACTTATATCAGAAAAATATTAATCGTTTTACGAAAATGTGCTAAGGTGTCGGATGAATTGGGGTGTTAACTTAATTTTTTTTTTAATTGTTTATGCCGGTTGTAAATTGCTTGGTTTATCGCTTAATATTTTCTATTAATAAATTATATTTGTAGAAACAAAAAAATAAACAAATTACCTATGAGAATTCTACAAAAACGCACACTGATAGTAATGCTTATGTCAGTGCTTATGGTTTTACCTGCCTGTCAGTCAGGTAAGAAAAAAGAGCAGAGTGCCCGGGAACAACAGACAAGTACCAAACCCAGAATAGAAAAAGAAGAGGTTGAAAAGGATGTGAAAGAGTTTGTTTATCCGTTGCCTACTTCGTTCGAAGTGACCGAAATGTTAAACCGTATCGGTGCCGCTTATATTTTAACCTTGTCTAATTCAACCGACAATGTTGACAAATATCTGACAGAGAAAAAACAAGCCATTAATCTGGGTGTTTATGGTGCCGATTTGAGTTATGCCAGCACTTATAATCAAAAGCAGCAAACCATGGATTACATGGAGGTATCCAAAAAGTTGATTGATGCTTTGAATATTTCAGGGGCTTTACCTTCGGATATTATTGAACAGATTGAACAAAACCAGGATGATAAAGATGCATTGGTAAAGATAATAACCAACACATTTTATGATACGTATGAATATTTAAATGCCAATGGTCGTGGTGCCGTCAGTATGTTGGTTCTGGCCGGAAGCTGGGTCGAAGCACTCTATATTACCACCAATATTTCCGAAAACACTTATCAGAATAAGGAAATGGTAAAAATTGTGATGAAACAGAAGGCTTCACTCAATAAGCTTCTGGAGTTAATGAAAAAGCATGAAGATGATGAATCGGTGCGGGAAGTAATGCACCAATTGCAGCCTTTGGCAAATGTATATAATATGGTTGAAGAAAATGCCATCTCGGAAGAGCAGATGAACATTATCATAAAAGAGACGCAAAAAATCAGAGCTGCTTTTGTGGAATAATTAAGGTTTAAGTGAATATAACATTGTTTGAAAGGCTGTCTTTACATATATGAGACAGCCTTTTTTTTAGGTTAAAGCAGTCCAATTCGCGTCAAAAAAAGTGTTATAGGTCAGAGTAAAAATTTTGAAGCTTAACCGCGCAAATTCGGAAAAGTTACAACGGGGTGATTTTTTTTATATCTTCACAATAAAGAAATTATTAACACTAAAAAAACGTGCCAGTCATGGAACAAACAATGAGCGAAGCACTTCTGGAATCGTTAATGAAACTGTTCGCCCTGCTTACCGATTTAAAGAAGGAGAGCAAAACAGGACGAGCACGTTTTTTGGTGGAAGACTTTTTAGCCCGTCATTTCAATAGTGAGTATGTTCAAAAGTATTTGGCAAAGTTTGAAGAATTCCTCAATCGGTATCACGCGCATGTGTATAGTAATGACCATGAGTTAATTGAGAAGCAGTCGTCCGATAACCGCGAACGTATTCTGAATATTTGTAATCAGATTAATCAGGAGTTGGAACAAGAGCCCAAGATTATTCTTTTTGTTCAGTTGCTTGATTTTTTGAGGAAGGAGGATACCATAAGTGATGAAGAGCACTATTTTGTTGATATTTTGGCCGAAAACCTGAAAATAGATTCTCAGGACTACGATAACCTTAAAACCTTTATTCTTGAGTCCCCTGAGCTTGTCAGCGATAAGAGCTCATTGTTGTTGATTAGTGGCGATAAAGCGCCGTCCGATGGCCGCATCAAGCATATTTATAATCCGCGTCAACAGGTTGTGGTTTGGGTGTTGCGGGTGCGTAGTACCAAGACCTTCATCTTCCGGTATTCAGGTTCCCGGAACTTGTATCTGAACGGGCATAAGGTGGAGCAAAATCGCCCCTATGCGCTGGCAGTGGGTGCCGTTATCAAGACATCCCGCATGGCGCCCGTATATTATGGCCGAATCGCCGAAAAGTTTATTCATCGAATCGAAAAAGGACGAATAATTTACCGTGCGGTAGATGTTTCGTATAAATTTAATAACAATCATATAGGTATTCACCGTTTTAGCTTTACCGGTAGGTCGGGACAGCTGGTGGGCATTCTGGGCGGTAGCGGAACGGGAAAATCTACCTTGCTCAATGTCTTGAATGGTAATTATCGGTTAAGTAGCGGAAAGATTACCATTAACGGATATGATTTGCATCACGATAAAGAGATGCTTGAGGGGGTGATAGGATATGTGCCGCAGGATGACTTGTTGAAAGAGGAGTTGACGGTTTTTGAGAATCTGTATTTTAATGCGCGGTTGTGTTTCAGCAATCAGAGTCATGAGGAGATAGTCAGACGAGTAGACAACGCCCTTCAGGATTTTGATTTGGTAGAAGCGCGTGACCTTGTAGTAGGTAACCCTCTGAATAAGATATTGAGCGGAGGGCAACGTAAGCGACTGAATATTGCACTGGAATTGATACGTGAACCTTCCGTTCTGTTTGTGGATGAACCCACATCCGGGCTTTCGTCCATGGATTCGGAAAAGGTGATGTCTTTGCTTAAACGACAAGTGCTGAAAGGAAAACTGGTCATCATTAATATCCATCAGCCCTCGTCGGACCTTTACAAAATGTTGGATAAACTGCTTATCATAGATAAAGGAGGCTATATCATCTATAATGGTAACCCGATGGATGCCATCGTTTATTTTAAGAAGATGGCCAACTACGTGAATCCGGAAGAACGTGAGTGTTATGTATGTGGAAATGTGAAAACCGAGCAGGTGTTGCGGATTGTTGAGGCGAGGATGGTAAACCCCTATGGTAAGCTGATTCGGCAACGGAAGGTGAAGCCTGAAGAATGGTATCGACATTATCTGGAGAATTTTGAAAGTAAATTTCAGTGGAAGGTAAAGCGAAAAATTGACCGTAAAGAGCCGCTTCCGGAAAATCTGTATAATATTCCTAATCGCCGCAAGCAGTTTTGGATCTATACTTTACGTGACGGCTTGTCCAAGTTAAAGGATAAGCAATATATGTTGATAAATATACTTGAGTCGCCATTGCTGGCTTTAATATTGGGCTTTTTTATCAAGTATCTGGCAGGAACGCCGGATAATCCATATGGCTATGTTTTTTCCGAAAATGTTAATATCCCGGCCTATCTTTTCATGTGTGTAGTGGTATCCTTATTTGTGGGTTTAAACGTGAGTGCCGAGGAGATCATAAAAGACCGGAAGCTGCTTCAGCGGGAATCATTTCTGAACTTAAGCCGTTTTAGTTTTTTGAATAGTAAGGTGTTGATACTTTTTACAATTTCAGCCATACAAAGTCTGATGTTTGTGTTGATAGGAAACAGTATTCTGGAAATAAAAGGGATGACCTGGAGTTACTGGATAATATTGTTTTCGACAGCGTGCTTTGCCAATATGCTTGGACTCAATATTAGCAGTGGACTCAATTCGGTGGTTGCCATTTATGTTTTAATTCCGCTTATATTGGTCCCTCATTTGCTTTTTAGCGGAGCTGTGGTGAGTTTTGATAAGTTGCATAAATCCATAACTTCGGAAGAATATGTTCCGCGTATTGGTGACGCAATGGTTTCGCGCTGGTCGTATGAAGCTTTGGTGATTGAGCAGTTTAAGAATAATGATTTTGATGCCATCTTTTTTGAAGAGGAGCAAGCCATGAGCAATGCCTCGTATTACGGCTCTACATTTATTCCTGAACTAATGAATTATTTGGAGTCGGCACGATGGTCTGCCGCACATGGTGATACTACTCAAAAAAAGTATTTTGACAATCGGTTACGGGATGCACTGGTACAATTGAGTGATGAGTATCCGGATCTTTTCCCTGTAAGATTTATTAATTTGGGAAAAGTGACAGGTGAGGAGCGTTATTATACCATGGTGGATAGCCTGTTGTCGCATGCCCGACAATTTTTTAACAGTGAATATCAGTATTGGAAAAAGCGCAGGGATAAGAAAATGGAAGCTTTAATTGAAGAAAAGGGGTCGACTGAAGCTGTTGCCGCCTTTAAAGAGAAATATCACAATGAAGCTTTGTACGAAATGGTATTGAATAAAAATAGTGTAGACCAGTTTGTATATTCAGACAATAAATTTATCCGGAAGAAAGATCCCGGGTATAAGAAGCCGACAGGTAAGTGGGGCCGATCTCATTTCTTTGCGCCCGAAAAGGTGTTTGCTGGAGTGACTATATCTACCCCTGTCTTTAATTTGATAATTATCTGGCTTGGAGCAGCACTTCTTTACGTAACCTTGTATTTTGATCTGTTGAGAAAGATAATTCGCTATTTCGAAACATTCCGGTTACGGAAGTTGCATCAGAAACTACAAAAGTTGGGAACTTGACCGATAAGCCGGTATAAGCTTATTCTTGAGCCAATGTTTTAAGTTTACTGAATAAAAAAGAGCCGACCTTTTTAATGGCCGGCTCTTTTGTTACGTTGTGCTTAATGTAATAATGGTATTGAAATATATATTCTAAACCAATTTAACATCTACAGCATTAAGACCTTTTCTTCCTTCAACAAGCTCGAAGGTAACTTCATCGTCTTCTTTAATTCTGTCGATAAGTCCGGATGCATGAACAAAGAATTCTTTTTCCGACTCATCTTCTTTAATAAATCCAAAACCTTTTGATTCATTAAAGAATTTTACTTTACCTGTTTTCATTGTAATAAAAATTTGTTTGTTAATCATTTCATGCATCGATAGTGACCATCATTAAACAAAATTTGAATATAGACAGTTGATTTCTTTGCATGATTAATATTTAGTTTACAAATAAAGCAACAATATTTGGATTTTGCATAATAAAAGAGCATAAAAATCAGATATTTTTGATGAAGACCGTTAATTGCCGAAAATATAATGGTTTTTTCGGCTATTGTAAAAGATTAAAACTATTCTGTACAAGGAAAATACTTTTTTTAATAGAGATGCTTTTCCCGAATTTGTTATTAAATTTAAACATCTTTTAATTTAAATAGGTTGATTACTCACTTTCACATACAACTAATTGTAACACAAAACAGATTAGAAATATGAAAAAATCAGTTACTTTAATGGGGTTATTTTTTCTTGGTTTATTCATGGCCATGTGTTCTTTACAGAAAAAAAAGGAAATAGGCCTACAGCTCTATTCTGTTCGTGATGCCATGAAAGAAGCACCGGCAGAAACTGTTCGTAAAGTAGGCGAAATGGGATACACCTTTGTAGAAGCAGCAGGCTATTCGGATGGGAAATTTTACGGTATGGATCCTGTGGCCTTTAAAACGTTGGTGGAAGAAAGTGGAATGAAGTTTATTAGTTCTCATACAGGGCATTCATTGCCTGATTCTGCGTCATGGGATTCCGCAATGGCTTGGTGGGATGAGTGTATTGAGGCGCATGTCAAAGCAGGAGTGAAATATATTGTTCAGCCATGGATGGGGGAAGAAGGATATCAGTCGCTTGAAGGGCTGAAAAAGTATTGTGAATACTTTAATGTGGTGGGTGAAAAATGCCGCAAAAAAGGGATTTTATTTGGTTACCATAATCACGATAAGGAATTTAGGAAACTGGAAGGTGAGGTAATTTATGATTTTATGTTGCGTAATACCGATCCAGAAAAGGTATTTTTCCAGCTTGATTTATATTGGATTATAGAAGGGGGTAAAGATCCGATAGATTATTTTAAAAATTACCCGGGTCGTTTCATTCTTTGGCATGTTAAGGATGAAAAAGAATTAGGAGCAAGTGGGAAAGTGGATTTTGAGCGAATCTTTTCTGCTGCCGACCAGGCAGGTGTTAATTATCTCATTGTAGAGGTTGAGAAATATAATTATGACCCACTGGAAAGCGTAGAAAAAAGTCTTTTATACCTTCAGAAAGCCGATTTTGTAAAGAATTCTTATGGGAAATAACAGTTGGTGAAACTAAAATTTTAGTAGCCGTGGCAGTTAGTGTCACGGTTTTTTATTGAAATTTTATCAGACAAATTATATTATAATATATTTGTTAGCAGGAAATCCATGCGTAAATAGGCTTTCGCGTCAGGCCCTTAAAATTTTTATATGCGAAACAATAAACTGGGAACTTTTGGAGGAGTATTTACGCCATCGTTGTTGACGATTTTAGGCGTAATCATGTATCTTCGTTTTGGTTGGGTTGTGGGCAATGTGGGTTTGGGTGGCACTATGCTTATTGTGACTTTGTCTACATCGATAACCTTTCTTACTTCATTGTCAATTGCTTCGATAGCGACGAATACCCAGGTGAAGACCGGAGGGGCTTATTATATGATAAGTCGCTCCCTGGGGTTGGAAATAGGCGGTGCTTTAGGTATCCCGTTGTATTTGGCACAAACATTTTCTGTGGCTCTTTACGTAATGGGTTTTTCGGAAAGTGTAATAGCGTTGTTTCCATCACTAAATATTAAAGTAGTCGGGATCCTTACTACATTATTGCTGGGCTCTCTGGCATTTTTTTCTACCAAAGCAACAATTAAGGCGCAATATGTAATACTGTCGGTAATAGCACTATCAATAGTTTCTCTAATTTTTGGAAAGCCTGTTGAAAATGGTGAGTTAGGGCTATTGGAAGTTACTTCCCCTGAAAAGGTGGGGTTTTGGAAGGTATTTGCAGTATTTTTTCCGGCGGTGACGGGAATAATGGCCGGAGTAAATATGTCGGGTGATTTGAAGGATGCTTCGCGTTCGATTCCCTTAGGTACATTTTTGGCAGTAGGAACCGGTTATGTTATATATATGCTGTTGCCTGTCATACTATGGCGGCGGGCCGATCCTTCTTTGTTGATCTCTGATCCATTGATAATGCGTCGTATAGCATATTGGGGGGGTGCGATAGTAATGGGAGTATGGGGGGCTTCATTGTCCAGTGCTACAGGAAGTTTGTTGGGTGCCCCCAGAGTTTTGCAGGCATTGACCCGAGATAATGTTGTTCCACGCCGATTTGCTGTATTGGCCCAAAGTTATGGTTCCGAAAATATTCCAAGGGGAAGTACAGTTTTAACTGTTATAATTACGTTAGTGTGTGTAGTGTTGGGTGACCTTAATACAATAGCCCCGGTACTAACCATGTTTTTTCTTGCAACCTACGGGATTTTAAACTTTACTGCCGGGATTGAAAGGTTTCTGAAGAATCCGTCGTTTCGTCCAAAATTTAAAGTTCATTGGGGCTTTTCGTTGATTGGTGCCATTGGATGTATAGTGGTAATGTTTTTAATTCATGTTGTTGCCACCTTATTAGCAATGGTAGTCATATTTGGCGTTTTGGGGTGGTTGCGCCGGCGTCGGTTAAAAACTACGTGGGGTGATGTGCGTAATGGCGTGTTGCTACAGTTGGTGCGTTTTATTTTGTTGCGGATAAAGTGGATGGAAGATCCCAAAAGTTGGCGGCCCAATATATTGGTTTTTTCAGGAGCACCCGTAAAACGTTGGCATTTGATCGACTTTGCTAATGGATTGGCGCAAGAAAAAGGATTATTTACTGTAGCTACCATATTGCCCGAAGTAAGTGTTACACAGGATAAGATATATCAGTTTGAGAAACAAATTCGGGATTATTTGACCGAAAAAAACATTCGTTCCTTGGTTCGGGTGGTTAGAGCCGAAAATCCATTTATTGGAGCTCGGCAACTGAGCAATGCTTATGGATTGGGCCCGGTAGTGCCCAATACAATTCTTTTGGGAGATACTACTGACGAATCACATCATGAGCCCTATGCGCAAATGATTCTTCATTTTTATAATTCACGAAAAAATGTGATTATACTGCGTGACGAGCAACCCTTAACCAGCCGTACTAGTCTTAATGTGGATTTGTGGTGGGGCGGATTAAAAGGCAATGGCGGATTAATGATGGTTTTGGCCTATATGATGCAAAACAGTCCTCACTGGCAGGATGTGAAGGTGGTCATAAAGATGGTTGTGACCTCGGAAAAAGCTGCGATAGAAGCCGAGCGGAACCTGGATAATCTTTTGTCTTCGATTCGTGTATCTTTTGGCAGGAAAATCTTGGTAGGCAAGAGGGAAGACTTTTTTAGTTTGTTAACGGCCGATTCACAAAATGCAGACCTTGTTATGTTGGGGTTGAAGAGCCCTGATTCTGAATTTGCCAAGTACTTCAATGACCTAAAAGCAAAAACTGCTTCTATACCCAGAAGGTTATTTGTGATGGCATCGCATGATATTGCCTTTAAGGAAATTTTAAAATAAATATTTATGTAATGTGCAAAACTGTTTTATTCGTATAAAATTTACTTAACTCATTGGTCCACGGAACTTAAAATTATCCATTAGTGGTTAGTCTATTTTGCACATCAATTCTTCAATATCCCCAATCCCCTCAATCTATTAACCATAATAGCTCATTGGCCTAACAACCTGTAGGCCTTATGGCCTATCAGCCCTTCTGTCTATGTCTTTTTATACTTACCCGTTTTTAGCCAAAGTCATCATGTTCATTATATTTGAAGAAATGTTTTTTTGGCTACCAGGAAGTATCGAATTGTAATATTGTAGAGTTTATTTTAAGGAAATTGTGGGATTATATTTGATAGTGGTTTTAATTTGAAACTTATAAGTATTATTGTTAATGTGGTTTTTATGACTTGTTTGATGTTTTACAGGTTGTAGAAATGAAAAAATGAAAGCAATAATTGGTGGATTAGATGTATTTGTGTTTTAGGTTGTTGATAATCAGGGTTAAAATGAGTGTTGTTTGTGTAATTAATCAAATGTCTGTATATTTGTACTACATTCCAGTTCCTACCGGCCCTAAAAGGATTACCTCTGTGGCAAGTCGATTTGCCTCTTTTTATAGAAAAATTAATGGCACCCGAAGCATGTCTTGTCTTAAAGATGGATGTGTTGGTGTATTGTACGGGAAACAATTAACAAACAAAATAAACTTTGGATGCCTATGAAGTATCAAATTTATTCGTTACACAATTATCGTAAAATTCCACAGATTGATCGTTTAAGTGAGGATGATTTAAGGAATATAGATGTGGTCGGTCATGTGCTTCCTTTTAAAACGAACAACTATGTCGTAAACGAACTTATTGACTGGGATAATTTGCATGAAGACCCCATCTTTATTCTGAATTTTCCGCAAAGGGATATGCTCAAACCGGAAGATTTTAAAAAAATGGCATCGGTTCTTGACCGGACAAATGACAAGGTAGAAATAAAAAAGACTGCTAATGAGATACGCCATAAATTAAATCCTCATCCGGCGGGTCAGGTTCATAATGTTCCGGAATTAAACGGTCAAAAGTTGCCAGGGATACAACACAAGTACGATGAAACAATGTTGTTCTTCCCGACACAGGGACAAACATGCCATGCCTACTGTACTTTTTGCTTCCGCTGGCCTCAATTTACAGGCATGGACGATCTGAAGTTTGCCATGAATCAGATCGATTATGTTATCGAGTATCTAAAAATACATCCCGAAATTACAGATATATTGTTTACCGGTGGCGACCCCATGGTAATGAAAGCTTCTATTCTAGATCAGTATATATCTAGGTTACTGGAAGCCGATATTCCTCATCTTCAAAATATTCGCATAGGAAGCAAATCTCTTACTTTTTGGCCCTACCGTTATCTGACAGATAGTGATGCGGATGATATACTTCGTGTTTTTGAGAAGGTTACTAAAGCAGGAAAATCATTAGCCTTTATGGCTCATTTTAATCATTATAGGGAATTGGAAACAGAAGCGGTAGCAAAAGCCATTTCCCGTATACGTAATACCGGTGCTCAAATCAGGACCCAGTCACCCTTATTGAACCATATAAATGCCAATGGCGAGGTATGGAGTACCATGTGGAAGAAACAGGTGAATATGGGTTTGATTCCCTACTATATGTTTGTGGCACGGGATACTGGTGCACAAGAGTATTTTGGGGTATCTCTTGCACGAGCCTGGGATATTTTTAGAAGTGCTTATACCAAAGTTAGCGGTATCTGTCGCACTGTAAGAGGTCCTAGCATGTCTTGCACGCCCGGTAAAGTAAGGATTATAGGTGTAAGCGAAGTTAAAGGAGAAAAAGTATTTGTTTGTGAATTTATTCAAGGACGAAACAGTGACTGGGTTGGACGTCCCTTCTTTGCCAAATATGATCCCCGGGCCCTTTGGATGGATGACCTAAAACCGGCATTTGGACAAGAGGAATTTTTCTTTGAAGAGGATTTGGCCAGAATGCTGCTGTAATTCTGGTTTTGGTAATAAAAATGTTTGGCAGCTACCTCAAAATGAAGTTATAAAATTTAGTAATATATTTTGGAGTCTATCGCTTTAGGGAGAATTAGGCCAAGCATGAAGTAGGGTTTCTTAATAATAGGTTTGATAAGTTAATTAAATAATCGATTAATAAAATGCTCCGGTTTTTCCGGAGCTTTTTTTGTTGTACTTTTGACCATTTATTTCTCAACAGCCATAATGAATTACAGATGAAGGAAAAGAAACGTACAGCCAAAATAGTTCAACTGCTGATAAAAATTCTTATTAGTGCCGCTGTATTGTGGTATATATTTACAAAAATTGATCTTGTCGAGATTGGTCAGGCCATGTCGAAAGCAAATATAGGGTTGTTGTTGGTTACGTTATTTATATATATTATTTCTCAGGTTGCATCGTCATACCGGCTTAATATTTTGTTTCGCCTAATTCCTGTTGAACTGAATGAATTTACCAATTTGAAACTTTATTGGTTGGGATTATTTTATAATTTGTTTTTACCGGGTGGGGTTGGTGGTGATGGTTTTAAGATATATTTACTGAATCATTATTCAAAAGTGCCAGTAAAGAGGTCTGTCGGTGCTATTTTTGCCGACAGGTTGTCGGGCTTAACCATAATCGTAACATTTATTTTGGCGTTGTTATTTTTTATAGATTATTCTTTCCCTTATAAGTCGTTTGTTCTAGTTACTATTCCGCTTCCTGTAATTGTTTTTTATGTGTTTATGAAATGGGTTTTGCCTCATTTTATTAAAGCATTTTCCTCAATAACGCTTTGGTCTGTATTTGTACAATCGGTACAAATGATGTCCGTGATATGTATTTTATACGCATTAGGGATTAAGGAGCTTTATCGATATGATGAATATCTTTTTTTGTTTTTTTTATCGTCGGTAATGGCATCGGTTCCTGTGACACTAGGAGGAATTGGGGCCAGGGAATTTACCTTTTTAATGGGTGCAGAATATTTGGATTTGCAGCCCGATATGGCCATAGCCATAAGTTTGTTGTTTTTCATAGTGTCGGTAATAACAGCCATACCGGGAGTACTTTTTGCCATTAAACCCCGAAGGATTTTGTTAAAGCGTTAGAGGTTAAGCACCTCAAGCTTGGGATAAATTTCTGCTCTGAATTTTTGGAGGAGCCTGGTTGAGGCTTCTTTTAAAGCATAGTCGTAACTGCCTGGTCGCATGCCCTTAACCCCTGTTATGGTTTCGCTGAAAATTTCTATACCTGATTTTCTTTCCGTAATAGATAAATGGAGATCTGCATAAACAAGATAAACTTCATAGCCATAACCCTTTTTTACTTCACCTTTTTTGAAGATAATGGAAGCTTCGACGATATAAGATGCTGATTCGGGGCTTCGTGTAAAATTAAAAAATGTATCATTTAAATCGGCTTTAAGATTATTGGCAAAGGGTTGATTGATTTCATGTTGACCAAAAACCTTTTCAGTGGCAGCGAACCATGCGGTAGATTTTTGTAGTTCTATATCGAATGAAGCCTCGGGGGTAATTGTATTGGGGATGAAAAATCTGACTAAAGGGCTATTAATATTTTCTTCCTGTAACAAGGCCGATTGGTCGAAACAGACAGTAACCTTTTGTTTTTTTAAGGAAGAGTTTAGCTTTTGGATATAGCTCTCTACAAAACCTTCGGGATTTGAAACCGCTTTTTCCTGTAGAACTCCTTGACCTTGTATGAATTGAAATTTAACAGGGAAGTTTTTCACAGGGACTTTTTGGCCTGTTGGCGCAAAAAATTGAATTTGTGCTATAAGAGGTTTTTCCATTGTTTTGGAGAAGGCAACCTGGTAAACCGGGTTAAGGGGGGTGATGGAAATTTTAGAAAATAGTTGCCTTAAATCATTCATAATATCGGTGCCAAAATTTATGTTACCGTCGATGGATCGATAAGTCAAATCATCCTTGAGGTGATTTTCCAAGGCTTCAATAGCTTTAAAATAAGCGGTCAAAGCCGCAGTTATTTCCAGATTGTTAACATGTTGCCGAGCTTCTATCAGATAAGATGCGGCCTTTTTTTTCGCCATTTCCAGGTCAAGTTGTTTGAGCCTATGGTATTGTTCTTTGTTCAGGCGCATCATCACCCAGTATTCCTTTTTGTTTTCCCATGTTTGTACTTCATATCCGGTAAGGTTTTCTTCGGCCGAAGTAGCAATTCTCGATTCAAAGGTTTCTTTAAAATCGTAGTTGTTTTCAAACTGATGCAGCAGAGAGTTGGATGAAACAGTTACTTCAATTTCAGAGACCAGTTCTCGTAAAGCTTCGGCACGTGCTTTTTTTGCATAATCCAATCCCGAAGCGTCTGTTTTATAGGCCATGCCTATTCCTATATAATATTGGGTTTCGGAAGGGCGTTTTTTAACCCATTTGGGTTTGCCGGCTTCTGCCGATATAGAGATAATAGCCAGCATGGAGGTTAAAATGATGAAGTAGAATTTGGTCATATTATCAATTAGTTTTTTTGATTTTTTAACAACAATTGTTCCACAATAGGAAATATTATATCCATTTCAAATCCTTTTGAAACGGCATTTCTTATCAGCGCAGCTTTTACTTTATTGAATTCTGTGTTTTTTAATTGTTCCTTTTTTTTCTTCAAAAGTGAGGAAAGTGTTTTTTTATACTCATCCTCATCAATTTGCGCAAGTGCATGGTCAATGTTTTCGTTTGAAATTCCTTTTTGTTTCAACTGCCATCTGATTTTTTCTCTACCCCAATTATTAAAACGAAATTTATCTCGAACGTAAGATGTTGCAAATCTGGATTCATCGATAAATTTTTCCTGAACCAGAAGGTCTAATATTTTTTCCTGGTCATCAGGAAGGACATTCCATTTTTGAAGTTTTTTTCGGATATCAAAGCAACATTGCTCTTGTCGGGAGCAAAGCGATGATGCTTTGTTGAGTGCAGTTTTGAAATCCATAAAAAGGTGTTTGTTAAAAGAATCACTAAAGTAGTTATTTTCCCAATTATTTCCGATTATCAATTCTTTGAAAGGGGAAAAAAGAACAATAATTGTATTGTTTTAGTAATATTTGTCCTCGGATTTGAGAATGAAGTTTATTTCATATAATGGAATGATTAAAAAATTTTGTGGGGATATTACACAAACATCATTTTTGTCAGGAGTACCCTTAGAGGGTTGTAACTTGATTATAAATTTGCTATTTGGATTGTATTAAGGTATAGAAAAAGCCGTTGAATTTTTCTGGAATTAATATGAGTTGCAGTTTCTTTTGAGAATAAATTTAGCTCATCTAATAAATTTCTTTTGCAATGTTATATACGCTTTGTGTAGCCATCATTGTATAAAAATGTATTAAATGAAACCCATTTTGAAGTAGTTCTTTGCATTGCATGATGGCCCATTGTGTACCTACAATAGTTGTTTCTTCGTTGTTTTTACATTTACGAAGTTCATGAGCAAGGGGTTCCGGGATTTCGGTATGAAAAACTTTGGGTAAAATATTGAGTTGATTTTTTAAATTAATGGGTTTAATACCAGGAACAATAGGAACCGTAATTCCGGCTTCGCGACATTTTTTTACAAAGGAAAAGAATTTTTCGTTGTCGAAGAACATTTGCGTAATAACATATTCAGCGCCTGCTTCCACTTTTTGCTTTAACCAATAGATGTCTGCTTCAAGGTTTGGGGCATCTGCATGTTTTTCAGGGTATCCGGCAACGCCATAGCTAAAAGGTGTTGCAAAAGGTTCCATAAGCGTTCCATCGAGAAAACGACCACTATTAAGGTCGTTTACCTGATGGATGAGGTCAATAGCATAGGCATTTTCTTCTTTTTTTTCGTCATTAACAAACTCATGCCGCGAGGAATTATCACCACGAAGCAAAAGCAAATCATGAATGCCGAGAAAATTCAAGTCAATTAAAGCATATTCTGTTTCACTTTTGGAAAAGCCACGGCATATCATATGAGGTACAACCGGAATTTGATATTTGTTTTGAATGGAAGCTGCAACAGCTACGGTGCCCGGTCTTTTTCGGTAAACTCTTCGTTCGATTATCCCTTTATCATTTTTTTTGTAGACAATTTCATCCCGGTGCGTAGTGATGTTAATATAAAGAGGACTAAATTCCTTTAATCGGTCAATAGTATTGAATACCCTCTGAATGCTGTTCCCTTTTAGCGGGGGTAACAGTTCGAACGAGAATGAAGGTTTATTGGTGTTTCGTATTAATTCTGCAACTGTTGTCATTAGTTTTGGAATAAAGTTTTTCTACCTTTTGCCTGTGTACTTCAGGTTTTGAAATTTTTATACATTCTCTTTTGTAACAACCCTATGTTGTTGTGTTCGTTTAATCCGCCAAATTGGTTGGAATCCATTTTACTACATCTTCGGGTTTAAAACCTTTACGTTTAGCCAAATCTTCAACCTGGTCGCTTTTTATCTTTCCCACTCCAAAGTAAAACGATTCAGGGTGGGCAAGGTAAAGGCCACTAACAGAGGCGTTAGGATACATGCTAAAATGTTCGGTGAGGTAAATGCCGGCATTTTTTTCGACGTCCATTAATTCGAACAGTGTTTTCTTTTCACTATGGTCGGGGCATGCGGGATAACCCAATGCAGGTCTGATACCTCTGTAACGTTCGCGAATCAAATCGTCGTAGTTGAACTTTTCATCGGGATTATAACCCCAAAATTCTTTTCTTACCCGGAAATGCATTAATTCGGCAAACGCTTCGGCCAACCTGTCGGCAAGTGATTTCAATAAGATGGCATTGTAATCATCTTGTTGCTCCTCGAAATGTTTTATCCAGAATTCAATTCCTTCACCGGCAGTAACAGCAAACCCGCCAATATAGTCCTTTACTCCTGACGATTTGGGCGCAACAAAGTCAGCCAGGGAATAATAAGTTTCCTTTCCTTTCTTTTTTTGTTGTTCTCTCATAAAATGAAAAGTTGCAATGACTTCTTGCCGGGATTCATCTTTATAAACTTCAATGTCATCCCCTATACTGTTTGCCGGGAATAGTCCGATTACACCATTGGCTTTCAACATTTTTTCATTGTGAATGCGTTGCAGCATGTTTTGTGCATCACGCCAGAGTTTTATAGCTTCTTGCGCTTTTTCCCGCGAGATGTCAGAAGTAAAATTTTCGAGCCATTTTTGTTCAGAGATTTTGTCAGTAACATTTTCTATACCACGATAATTCCCGGTTAATCGCCAGGCCTGGAAGAAAAAGGTCCAGTCGATAAAAGGGATTATTTCATTAATGGGATAATCCTTGAAAGTATGAATGCCTAAAAGGTTAGGTTTTTTGATAGGTGCTTGTTTCCAGTCGGTTGTCCACTTTTTGCTGCGTGCTTCTTCCAGCGAAAAGTATTCTTTTATTTTTTTGTTTTGATTGGCCAACCGAAGATTTTCGTATTCCTTTTCCACTGATTGGATATAATTTTGTCTCTCTTTTTCGGAGAGTAAAGCACCTACGACCTGGGCACTCATCGATGCGTCTTTGACGTAAATAACGGGCCCATTATAAAAAGGGTCTATTTTAACTGCAGTATGAACTTTTGACGTTGTTGCTCCGCCGATAAGGAGCGGCTGTTTCATTTTTCTCTGCTCCATTTCCTTGGCCACATTGCTCATTTCTTCCAGTGAAGGTGTGATTAAGCCGCTTAACCCAATGATATCCACATCTTGTTTAATGGCTTCGCTCAGTATTTTCTCTGCCGGGACCATTACTCCCAGGTCAATAACATCATAGTTGTTGCAGGCTAAAATAACGCCAACAATGTTTTTTCCTATGTCATGGACATCGCCTTTGACCGTAGCCATTAAAATTTTAGCTTTTTTTGACGGTCCTTTATTCGAATCCCTTTTTTCTTGTTCTATGTAAGGTTGGAGCCACGCTACGGCTTTTTTCATAACCCTGGCTGTTTTAACGACTTGAGGCAAGAACATTTTTCCGGAACCGAAAAGTTCCCCGACGATGTTCATTCCATCCATTAGTGGTTTTTCAATTATATCGAGGGCATAATCATATTTTTCCAGGGCTTCTTTCAAATCTTCTTCTAGAAAATCGGGAATGCCTTTGATGAGGCTATGATGGAGGCGTTCTTCTAAAGGCTTTTCACGCCAGGCATTTTTTTGTGACAGGTTCTCTTCTTTTCCGGTATTTTTAAGTTTTTCAGCTGCATCGATTAACCGCTCAGTGGCATCGGGTCGCCGGTTAAGAACCACATCTTCAACCAAGGTTAATAACTCAGGTTGTATTTGATCATAGATTTGTAACATTCCCGGGTTAACAATCCCCATGTCCATTCCCGCATTGATGGCGTGATACAGGAATACTGAGTGGATGGCTTCACGAACGATATTGTTCCCTCTAAAAGAGAATGATAGGTTGCTTACTCCACCACTGACTTTCGCATAGGGCAGATTTTGTTTGATCCATTTTGTAGCCTTAATATAATCAACAGCATAGTTGTTATGTTCTTCAATGCCAGTACCAATGGCTAATATATTGGGGTCGAAAATAATATCTTCAGGGGGGAAATTTATTTTTTGGGTTAAGAGACGGTATGCTCTTTCACATATTTCTATTCGTCGTTCAAATGTATCTGCCTGACCTTTTTCATCAAAGGCCATGACGACTACTGCGGCACCATATTGTTTGATTTTTTTTGCTTGCTGTAAAAAAATGTCTTCACCTTCTTTCAGACTAATTGAATTGACAATGGCTTTTCCCTGAAGGCATTTTAGCCCCGCTTCCAGTACTTCCCATTTAGAAGAGTCTACCATAATGGGCAGAGATGCAATATCGGGTTCAGATGTCATGAGGTTTAGAAATGTTACCATTTCTTTCTTTGCATCGAGCATGGCGTCGTCCATGTTGACATCGATAATTTGTGCTCCACCTTGTACTTGGTCATGAGCAATGGCCAGGGCTTCTTCATATTTTTCTTCGCGGATAAGTCTTGCAAATTTTTTAGACCCGGCCACATTGGTTCGTTCACCAATGTTTACAAAATTGGTATTTTCGTCAATGATAAGCGGGTCCAATCCACTTAACCGTGTTTTTCGTTCTATCTGAGGCGGAATATGCGGTTTCGCATCGTTTATGTATTGTCCAAATCTTTTAATATGTTCAGGTGTAGTACCGCAACACCCTCCAATGATATTTACCAGTCCATTTTTTAGATATTCAAAAATTTTGGGGGCCATTTCATCCGGCGTTTCGTCATATTCTCCAAATTGATTGGGCAAGCCGGCATTGGGGTAAGCACTAATGTACAATGGGGATATTTCTCCTAATCGCTTAACATAAGAACGCAAATCTTCCGCTCCGAAAGAACAATTAAGACCAATTGAAAATAAAGGAAAATGAGAAACAGAAATTAGGAAAGCTTCTAAAGTTTGTCCTGAAAGTGTCCTGCCGCTTGCATCTGCCACAGTAACCGAAACCATTACAGGAAAATCGTCTAAATTTCTTTTTTGTAGCTCTCTTGTAATTCCGAAGAGTGCTGCTTTGGCATTTAATGTGTCAAAAATAGTTTCAAGTAACAAGATGTCAACACCACCATCGAGTAGACCAGACGCTTGTTCAGCATAAACTTCTACCAAATCATCAAAAGAAACGGCTCTATATCCTGGATTGTTAACATCGGGGCTTAATGAGGCGGTTTTGTTAGTGGGCCCAAGTGAACCGGCTACAAACCGCGGTTTGTCGGCAGTGGAATATTGTTGAACAATTTTTGAAGCTAAAGAAGCCGATTGTTTGTTGAGTTCATAAACAGTATCCTCTAATTTGTAATCAGACTGAGAGATACGATTAGAGTTGAAGGTATTGGTTTCGATAATATCTGCTCCGGCTTCAAGATATTGCTTATGTATATGGGTAATAATATCAGGACGTGTTAAAGTTAACAGATCGTTGTTTCCTTTCAGTGGAATGGAATGATTTTTAAATTTTTCCCCTCTGAAATCTTCTTCTGTAAGTTTATATTGCTGAATAAGGCTACCCATAGCACCATCGAGCAGCAAGACCCTTTCTCGTACTAGTCTCTTTAATGACTCTGTTTTATTCATAATTTTCAAATATAGTTTGTAAGGGTGTCAACACTATTATTGTACGAAACGAGAAAAATAAACCATTGGTTCAATCTTGTTTAATTTTCCCCAAAAACAACAATTGACAAAAAACTAAATAATAATGTTCTAATAATATCCCTTAAATTTTGATTGTCAAATAAATATTGACTGTATGATGTTTTTTGTTGACAAAACGGGAATGCTATTAAAACAATTTTAATTTAAGCAGTTAGATGGCAAAGTTAACGAAATATGTGGTAACGTCATTAGTTGGCCAAGAAGGTTTGTGCGGTCAAAAGAACAAACATCGTGAGGGAGTATTCAAAAAGGTATATGCGTTATGATTTATAAGAGCAAAGCAATTGAGATCGCTGTGGTTGAAGCTATCAGAAGTGTAAAAATTAAAAACCTTGAAGAACTTATGTTAGGATTAAATTTTTATTGTCTGCCTCTAAGTTTATTTATTTCATTTAGGTGTTGACGGGCTATTCTTTTTTCTTTTTCGAGGACGCGCTGGCGGTGTGCTTCAAACTCTTTTTCCAAATCGGCATATTTTTCCTGCATTTGCTTTGTAACATAATTACTTCTTTTGAACAGTAGAAAAAGGAAAGCACCTGCCAAAAGGAGAATAATAACCAAACTCCACATGATTGCATTATATTTTCCTTTTTGTATTTCCATTCCCAGAAAAGGAATACTGTTTTTGGAACGGATAGTTTGGTCCAATTCGTCCTGAGTATTTATAAGATCTTGGGTTACAGAAGAAATATGTTGATTGAGCGAATCAATCTTAATGCCTAGTTGAGCTATTTCGTTTTGAAGAGCACTGATCGAGTCCAATACGTTACTTTTTAATTTATAAAGCCATGCTGTTTTAACTACCCGATATTCTTGGTATTTACTTGATTTATTAATTGTATAATCAAACTGGCCCTCAATATTTCCTTGGTCTAGGGATGCCTCTTCATTATTGTTTTGTGCCAAAGCCCAATTTATTCCAACAATTGAAAAAATGACAAGAAAGATAATATGGTATTGTATTTTTTTCATAATCAGATATGTCCGTTTTAAAGCTATTGACTTTTAGTTTGTGTATATACAGTGGTTGTAACGACAAAGTGTTTATAAATATTGTGATTAAGCTGCAAAATTGTTTACACAAAAATAAAAAACCAATTGGGATTATGAGCATTTAATAAGAAAAATAAAGGCTATCCCTTTAATTGGACAGCCTTTAATTATTTTATTCAAAACAAAAACTAATCAAGAGATCCAATCATTTTTGATGGGTCAACCCATTTATCAAACTCCTCTTCAGAAAGGTACCCTAGCTGTAAAGCCGCTTCTTTCAAAGTTGTTCCTTCTTTATGAGCTTTTTTGGCGATTTCTGCGGCCTTGTAATAACCGATGTGGGGATTGAGAGCCGTAACCAACATCAGAGAGTTGTCAAGGTGCATTTTAATCCGTTTGTGATTGGGTTTGATGCCAATCACACATTTATCATTGAAAGCGACACAGGCATCTCCTAAAAGTTCAGCACTTTGTAGAAAATTGTATATCATTACCGGTTTAAATACATTTAATTCAAGATGTCCGTTTGAACCGGCAAAAGAGATGGTGGTATCATTCCCCATAACTTGAGCGCACACCATTGTCATGGCTTCGGCCTGGGTAGGATTAACTTTTCCGGGCATAATGGAAGAGCCGGGTTCATTTTCGGGGATTAAAATTTCACCGATTCCGGATCGAGGTCCGGAAGCCATAAGACGGATATCATTGGCAATTTTCATTAAGCTAACGGCAATTTGTTTGAGCGCACCATGACTTTCAACGATGGCATCGTGAGCCGCCAACGCTTCAAATTTATTTTCTGCGGTTTTAAAGGGTAATCCGGTAAATTTAGCAATGTAACTGGCTACAGTAATGTCGAATCCTTTAGGTGTGTTTAGTCCGGTTCCTACAGCGGTTCCGCCCAGTGCCAATTCCGACAGATGGTCTAAAGTAGCTTTTAAGGCTTTAAGTCCATGACTTAACTGTGATGCATAACCTGAAAATTCTTGGCCCAAGGTAAGAGGTGTAGCGTCCATCATATGGGTTCTGCCTATTTTAACCACCTCTTTCATTTCTTCGGCTTTAGCCTGAAGCGTATCACGTAGTTTTTCGATTCCGGGAATCGTTTTTTCTACCAACATTTTGTAGGCAGCAATATGCATTGCCGTAGGGAAGGTATCATTGGATGATTGTGATTTATTAACATCATCATTTGGATGAATCGGCCTTTCACCTTCACCAAGTTTTCCGCCATTCAAAACATGAGCTCTGTTGGCAATTACTTCGTTACAGTTCATGTTTGACTGAGTTCCACTGCCGGTTTGCCAAACTACAAGTGGGAATTGATCATCCAGTTTGCCTTCGATAATTTCATCACATACTTTGGCAATTAAATCCCTTTTTTCAGTGGGGAGAACGCCATGCTCTTCGTTAGCGAAAGCAGCAGCTTTTTTTAGATACCCGAAAGCTCTGATAACTTGTATAGGCATAGAAGCAGCTGGCCCAATGGGGAAATTCATTACTGAACGCTGGGTTTGTGCGGCCCAATATTTATCGGCCGGAACTTTTACTTCACCCATGGTGTCTTTTTCGATGCGGTATTCCATTTTTATTTTTTTTAGTGGTTGATACGATTAATCTTTTTTGAAAATATCTTCTCCTCCAAATTGCATCAGGTAAGCCTTGATAAACTCGTCAATTTCGCCATCAAGAACAGCCTGTACATTGGATGTTTCATAATTGGTTCGAAGGTCTTTGACCATTTTGTAAGGTTGAAGAACATATGATCGGATTTGTGAACCCCATTCTATCTTTTTTTTCTGGGCTTCAATTTTATTTTGTTCTTCCTGTTTTTTACGGAGTTCTATTTCATAAAGTTGAGATTTAAGGATCCGTAAAGCATTTTCTTTATTACCGCCCTGTGAGCGTGATTCGGTATTTTCAATGACAATACCGGTAGGGGCATGTCTTAACCTTACACCGGTTTCGACTTTGTTTACATTTTGCCCGCCTGCTCCGCTCGAACGGAAAGTCTCCCATGTAATATCAGCAGGGTTAATTTCCACTTCAATAGTGTCATCGATCAGGGGAATCACAAAAACTGAGGTGAAAGAAGTCATGCGTTTATTGGCCGCATTAAAAGGGGATAATCTGACAAGGCGATGAACACCATTTTCACTTTTGAGATAGCCATAGGCATAATCCCCTTCAAATTGAAGCGTTACGGTTTTAATTCCGGCTTCGTCGCCTTCCAGAAAGTTGGTTTCTGTTATTTTATAGCCATGACGCTCACCCCATCTGATGTACATGCGCATTAACATTTCTGCCCAGTCTTGGCTCTCAGTCCCCCCAGCCCCTGCATTAATTTTTAGGATAGCTCCTAATTTGTCTTCTTCTTTGCGGAGCATATTCCTCAGTTCCAAGTTCTCGACCAGTTTGACTGCTGTTTCGTATTGTTTCATCACATCAGACTCGTCAGCTTCGCCTTCTTTGAGAAATTCTAAAAGAACTGAGGTTTCTTCAATAGCATTTTTAATCTCTTCGTAAGCAGAAACCCAGCTTTTAAGTTCTTTGATTTTTTTCATTTTTTGCTCCGCTGTTTTGGGATCATCCCAAAAGTCAGGTGCCTGGGTTCTTAACTCTTCCTCTTCTATTTCTATTTTTTTCCGGTCAATGTCAAAGATACCTCCTTAACGCGATCTCGCGTCCGGTAAGTTCTTTTATCATTTCAGCTGTCACCATAGCATTATGTCTTATTGGTTATTGTACAAAGGTAACAATTTAATTTGCGATAATACCGTAAAATATCAGATTAAAGACAAAATTCTTTAATTGTGGATTTGAAACAAAAAAAGCGAACCAGTATTAAACAGTTCGCTTTTATGGGTGAAAGACCGGATTCGAACCGGCGACCTCCAGAGCCACAATCTGGCGCTCTAACCAGCTGAGCTACAATCACCGTTTTATGTGGCTGCAAAGGTAAAAAATTTTTCCATTAGTTTTGCAAATGTTTTTCAAAAAATGCGACTATTATTGCAGTGCAGCTTAAAGATAAATTTTAAAGTTATTGTAAATGAAGTTTTTTCCGCAAAATGAAAAAATAGAACTTCAAATTGATGATCTTTTAAGGAAGATTCGTCATTTGAAGAATGGTGAGACCTCTGAGTTGATGAGTAAGTCAGGAGTAAATTATAAACTAAATTTTGGTGTTTCCATTATTCATCTAAGAAAGCTGGCAGAGTCCGTCGAACCCAGTAATGACCTGGCTCAAAGGTTGTGGTACAGGGGAATTAGAGAAACCATGATTATTGCCACGATGGTGGCGGATGTAGAAACCTTGGATTTGCAGGAGTTGGAGGAATGGGGAAGGATGCTGAATACAATTGAACTGGCAGAGCAAATGGGAAGAAATCTACTTGCCAAGGCTACCCTATCTGAAACTGTTCTGATTGATTGGACTCGTAAGGAAAACCTATTTCAGTGCTATGCTTCTGTTATGGCCATAGGGTGGAGGTTAAGATTTAACGGCTCGTCAGGGTTTAAACAATTGGAGGCAATTCTTCCTGTTTTTCGAGAATTGATTAAAGAAAAGGTTATGTTTAGAGCCGTGAGTTTTGCAATGAAAATGGCCGGGCGATTTTGTGATGATTATTTGGATTTGGTCAAAAAAACTATTGATGAATGGCTCAATAATGGAATTGAGAATGAGAGAATAGTTGCCAAAGAGGTAAGAGCTGAGTTGGATGCTTTTGGCTTATTGTAGAATAAATATGGCCATTTAGATTTGTTGCAACCAGAGAACGATGGATATGGCAAGAAGGGCATTAGATTCATTGATTGAAGGAAAGATGTCATCGGTCCGAAAAGGTAGATTTTTATTTCAGTTTAGGTAGATTATACAAAATAATTAACTTTGGTGGCATTGTTAATAAAGTAAAGTTTTTGACTTAATAAGAATATAAAGTATGCATATAATAGAGGTAAAAACAGATAAAGAAAAACGACAATTTCTTGATGTAGTAAAAATCATTTATAAAAATGATGATTCGTATATCCGTCCTTTGGATATAATGATTGAAGAAGTTTTTGATCCCGCCGTCAATGATTTTTTTCAGCACGGTGAAGCGACTCGTTTTCTTTTGTTAAATGATGAACATACTCCCATAGGAAGGATTGCTGCATTTATAAATGAAAAAAAGGCTTATGGATTTCAGCAACCTACCGGTGGAATGGGATTTTTTGAGTGTATCAATGATGAGAAAGCGGCATTTAAGCTTTTTGATGCAGCTAAAGAATGGCTGTCAAAGAGAGGCATGGAAGCGATGGATGGTCCGATAAATTTTGGTGAAAATGACAATTTTTGGGGTTTGTTAGTTGAAGGCTTTGCTCCTCCTTCCTTTGGGATGCAGTACAATCCGCTCTACTACAAAGATTTTTTTGAAGCGTATGGATTTGAGAATTATTTCGAACAGGTAACCAATCTGTTGGACCTTAAAAAACCTTTCCCGGAAAGGTTTTGGAAAATTGCGGGATGGATTGGGAAAAAACCCGGGTATCATTTTCGTCATTTTACATGGAAAGATAGCGAAAAGTTTATTCAGGATTTTATTGAAATCTACAATGATGCCTGGCAATTTCATGAGAATTTCACACCAATGAAGGCCGATACATTGCGGAAAGCTTTAAATGAGACCAAGGCCTTTATGGATGAGGAATTGATATGGTTTGCCTATTATGAAGATACACCTATTGGTTTTTTTGTGCAGTTTCCGGATGTAAATCAAATACTGAAACATTTCAATGGTAAAATGAATTTCATTAATAAGTTGAGATTTATTTATTTGAAATGGAGAAAAGTTATGACTCGGACGAGAGTAGTTATTATGGGTATTCGGCCGCGTTGGCAAAGAAATGGTATAGAATCGGGTATTTTTTGGCATTTGAGAAAAGTAGTTGATAAAAAACCTTGGATAAAAGAGATGGAGCTTTCATGGGTTGGGGATTTCAATCCGAAAATGCGAGCACTGCATGAATCCGTGGGAGCTGAATTTTTTAAGAAACATATAACTTATCGTTATCTGTTTGATGAGACTAAAAGAAAGGAAAAACAAAGAGCCTCTGCTATCCCAGTGGATACAAAAGAAAAACTCTTGTCATGATGCGATATTTTGTTTCGAACAAAAAAATCACCTTTGTCTATTGGTCGTTCTATAAACATCGGTTCAAAATTTAAAGGATGAAATTTGAGCAAATTATGAGATTTGTGTAAACCCGCATAAAAATGATTCTGTTGTTAATTTAGGTGATTTCGAGGTTTTTCTTTTTATCGATGGGACAGAGCTCATTTTTTTATTTTAAAAAACATTCGGATTAGTGGGCAAAAGGTGATGGTATTTTGGATTTTAATGATTATTGCAAAAATGTGAAGTGGAGGAAAATCTTTTATTAAAAAGTTTTGGTGATTGTTGATTGATTGATTAATTTTGCCGTCCGATTAGGGTGGATGTAATTTTTCAATTCACCGAAATGAGATACGTACTGAATTTGAGGATAGAAAAATATTTTAAACCATGAAAAAGGGAATTCATCCAGACAATTATCGCTTGGTAGCGTTTAAAGATATGTCCAATGGCGATACATTTATCACCCGTTCAACGGTAAATACTCGTGAAACCATTGAAATCGACGGTACTGAGTATCCGTTGGTAAAATTGGAAATATCAAGTACTTCCCATCCGTTCTATACAGGAAAAATGAAGCTTGTCGATACAGCCGGGCGGGTTGATAAGTTCCGTAACAGGTATAAAAAGCATTTTGAAGCCAAGAAAAAATAACGATAAACGTTTAAAAAATATATTTGTGCCCCGGATATTCCGGGGTTTTTTGTTTTAAACAGTTGAAACGAGCATGAATAAGAAGGTTTGTCAGGACAAGAACATGAATAATCTTTAAGTCATGCGAGTTCCATTCGACCAATAACTTATATTAAATGTATACGAATGAAACGAGCATGGCGGCTTTTGCCACAAAAGAGCATGTATAAAACTCTGAGGCAGAAGTGCACAGGCAGAAGACAGAAGATGTCAATAGTCATTAGTGAATAGTCATTAGTGTTAATGGACTAGTGACTAACGACTAGTCACTAACGACTAATCACTAACGACTAACCACTAATGACTAATTTTAAGCACCAATAGTTCAATTAAATAAGTAAATTTTATACGGATGAATAAGCAAGACCAAAACAGATTTATATAAGTTATTAGGTCGGCGAATCTTATCATGTTCAATCAGTTATACAGAAAAATTTATTTGAAAAATTTTGATTACTGGAAATCTTTTTCTGTTTTTGAGGAGATGCTGAAAATATAATACCTTTTCTTTGGTATGTATATTGCTACTTCAAGCAATTAATAAAGAAATAAGCGGATTTCGGCCTAGTTTGCGGATTAAAATCAGAACAGAAATTATTGCCATTTTTGTTGTTGTCAAAAGTTCAGGGATTAAAACCACTTGTTTCACAAGTTTTGGCCGGAAGCATTGTTTAAGAAAAAAATTAACTGAGAACTTGGATGACATGCGGTTTCCTGTCATATTGACACTTTAAAAAAGACTAATTGAGTTACGGAGATAAAACTTATGGATGATTTTAAAATTAGTATTGATGTCGTTGGGATGAGTGATTATGCTGAAGGGGGACCGGAATTTATCCCTATCATAGGAGAAGATATGGAACAAGATACTGATGATTCTCCAATTCCAACGGAATTGCCCATATTACCTTTACGAAATACCATATTGTTCCCAGGAGTAATTATTCCGATTGCAATAGGTAGGGAAAAGTCCCATCGCCTTATTAAAGATGTTGATGAGACGAAAGGTTATTTCGGTGCACTTACCCAAATAGATTATAAAGTTGATGACCCCGGAGTAAAAGATTTGTATAAAACGGGAACTGTAGCTCGTATAATAAAGATACTGCAAATGCCGGATAATTCTACAACGGTAATAATCCAGGGCAAGAAACGGTTTGAGTTGGAAGAAATGTTGGGCGATGATCCTTATTTTGTGGGGCGTATTCATTTACTTGAGGATACTGAACCTCAAGGGGACAGCACAAGGGAATATGAGGCGGTTGTTTCTTCTCTAAAAGATTTGTCTCTTACTTTGATAAAACAAAATCCCAATGTTCCGCCCGAAGCTTCTTTTGCTATCCGCAATATTGAAAGTCCGGCCTTTTTAATTAATTATATTTCGTCCAATACCGATATTCCCGTAAAAGAGAAGCAGCGGTTGCTTGAAATTCATGATCTTAAAGACAGGGGAATGCGTTTGGTCGAATTTTTAGTTCGTGAGGTGCAGCTTTTAGAAATAAAAAATGACATTCAGTCGAAAGTTAAGCGAGACATCGATCAACAGCAACGGGAATATCTTTTGCAGCAGCAAATGAAAACCATTCAGGATGAGCTGGGCTCAAGTCCTTTAGAACAAGAGATAAAAGAGCTGGAAAAACAAGCTTCCGAAAAAAAATGGTCAAATGAAATTGCTGAACTATTTAAAAAAGAACTTGAAAAACTACATCGACTGAATCCTGCTTCAGGCGAATATTCAATACAGTACAATTATCTGCAAACTTTATTGGAGCTGCCATGGAATGAATATACTGAAGATAATTTTGATCTTAAACGTGCTCAGCGGATATTAGACAGAGATCATTACGGCCTTGAAAAAGTGAAAGAGCGCATCATGGAGCATTTGGCCGTATTAAAATTAAAAGGGGATCTGAAATCTCCCATTATTTGTTTGTATGGGCCTCCCGGAGTAGGTAAAACTTCTTTGGGGAAGTCGGTTGCTGAGGCTTTAGGTCGTAAGTATGTCAGAATGTCATTGGGTGGTTTGCACGATGAGGCTGAAATACGAGGTCATCGTAAGACCTATATCGGAGCCATGCCGGGCAGAATTATCCAGGGGCTGCGAAAGGCTGGATCAGCCAATCCGGTATTTATCCTGGATGAGATTGACAAAATAAGCAATAGTTTCCATGGTGATCCAGCATCTGCTTTACTCGAAGTTTTGGACCCAGAACAGAATAATGCTTTTCACGATAATTTTCTGGAAGTAGACTTTGACCTTTCAAAGGTTATTTTTATTGCTACGGCTAATACATTGAATACCATTTCACAGCCCTTGCTCGATCGTATGGAGTTGATTGATGTTAGTGGCTATGTGTTGGAAGAGAAAATAGAGATAGCCAAGCGGCATTTGATACCTCAGCAGATGGAAAATCATGGAATTCCCAAGGGTAGAATTTCTGTTTCGAGGCGCACGTTGGCTTATATTATTGAGCATTACACTAAAGAATCAGGGGTAAGAGAGCTGAACAAGACATTGGCGCGGCTGTTCAGAAAAATTGCACTAAAACTGGCTACTGATAAAGAGGTAAAAAAGACTATAGCCGTTTCCGATTTAAGAGAATTTTTGGGTATTGAAAAGTATTCTAAAGAAACCTGGCAAGATAATAAGTTTACAGGTGTTGTTACTGGATTAGCATGGACGGCTGCTGGTGGTGAGATTCTTTTTGTTGAAAGCGGATTAAGTAAGGGTAAGGGGCAGTTATCTCTTACCGGTAATCTGGGTGATGTGATGAAAGAGTCTGCCATGCTGGCTTTGGAATATTTAAAATCACATGCGCGGTATTTGAATATTGATGAGAAAGCTTTTGATGAACAGAATGTTCATGTTCATATACCGGAAGGTGCGATTCCAAAGGATGGACCATCGGCAGGTATTACAATTGTTACTTCATTGGCGTCTTCTTTTACTGGTAAAAAAGTAAAAGCACGGATTGCTATGACGGGCGAAATTACTCTAAGGGGTAAGGTGTTGCCAGTGGGAGGCATAAAAGAGAAAATACTGGCTGCCAAACGGGCAGGAATCCGAGAAATAATACTTCCGCAAGAAAACAAAAAAGATATTGAAGAAATTAAGCCAATATATATTGATGGATTAACCTTTCATTATGTGGATGAAATAAAGGAAGTATTAAATATGGCTTTAGAGGAAAAATAGATAAGATTTGAATTATAGTTTTTATTTTATTGAATGAGAAAAATATTTTTCGTCAAAAGCCGATATAATAGCCTGCATTTTTGTATTGGTGCGTGAAAGGGCCTTACGTACAATTGATTTGGGTATGTGTCTAAAATACGCTTCTGCCAAGGCACCTGTGATTGAGGCGATTGTGTTGCTGGGGCCTCCGATTGATATGGCTAAACGGATAGCTTCTTCATAATCGGTGGCTTCCATAAAAGCTGCAAAGGCTGGTAGTACTGGAGAAATATTGTTTTGGGGTGTGAGCTTTATCTTTTTCCAGTCGTTGACAGTAAGAGAGAAGTCATAATCAAAAGCTTGTCCAATGAAAGTTTTGATTTCTTTTTTAGTGCCTGACTCTCTGCAGATGTATATGGCGGCAGCAACGGCTTTGGCTGCCTGGATACGTTCGGGAATGTTATGAGTTACTATAGTGCTTTTTTCAGCCTCAGTGAGGGCTTCATCAATACTTTTAGCAGCAAAGCCGATTGGGCTGATTCTTCTGGCTGCTCCATCACCTTTGCTGAGGTAAGGTTTTGTATTATCAGATAAAGCCCAACTGAGGAATTGGGGGCGGTATCCCGCTTTGGGAAATAACCGAACCCATTCTTTAAGTGTCTTTTCATAGTCTTTATGGTTTAGGATTGCATCGGCGGTAGCAAGGGTTAATATCGTGTCATCGGTATAAGCCGATGTTGATTGAAATAGTTGAAAGTCAGTATTTGAAGTATTGGTTGTTATAAAGGCAGAACCTATGATGTCTCCAATGATGGCTCCTTTCATAGTTTGTTTAGGTTTTTAAGTTTGGGTTATAAAAATAATAGTACAGCTAATATGATAAGTTTTGAGCTAAAAACAAATTTTTTTTGTAAAAATTATTGTGAGTCCTGAAAAATTGTTTTTACAAGGGGTTTAAATGGTTCTTGTCGGTGTAAATTCGTATATTTGAATGTTATGAGATTGCTAAAACATATAGAACAATTGAATAATTTTATGCTTGTAAGATGAATGAAAAGTTTGATTTTGGAGTATTGATTGCTATTTAAATGGGAACATTTTATAATTAACTTTATGTAGAGGTATCTGCCTTATTTAAGTTTGTAAAATTGGCGAAATTTTCATGCAATAATTATGTAACTGATGAGTTTATATGTATCTGTTACAAAAAAATAAGTTCATTTGTTCTAAATAGCGATAAAGAATTAGTCTTAAATTGTTTTATGTGAAATTTTTTTGAGTAGAATAAATGAAGCAATTTTTAAAATATTTGTTTCTTATTGTAGCCATTTTTAGTGGTGTTTTTTTGTTATGGTATTTTCGGTCAATTGTAATTTTTGTTGTCGTTTCTGCTGTTTTATCATTAGTAACTCGCCCAATATTTGATCTTTTCTGTCGTATTCGTATAGGGAAATTTCAGATAGGTAAAACCATTTCTGCTTTATTAACAGTATTAACGCTATGGATTGTAATTATTTTATTCTTTCGCTTTACAGTCCCGTTAATAGCGTCGGAAGTTCAGTTTTTTTCAAGGATAGATGTCCCGATGGCTTTAGAAAAGGTTGGGAAACTGCTTTCTGATATATTTGCACCTTTGCGTCATTCAGAGTTTGGTCAAACAATTGTAAGTAGTTTGGAACGGCAATTTGAAGAAGCTTTTCTTACACTTTTGAATTTTGACAAGGTACGAATATTTTTTACATCGCTGGCCGGTTTTTTTGGAAGTGTATTCATTGCTGCCTTTTCAATATCTTTTATTACATTCTTTTTTTTGAAAGAGGAGGGCTTACTTATAGGTGGAATCTTGCTATTTGTACCTCAAAAATATGAATCGGGTATCCGGCATGCGTTGTTATCAATCAGATATCTTTTAAGAAGGTATTTTCTTGGGATTCTTATTCAAACCACTTTGGTAGGAACTATAGTGACAATCGGTTTTTCAGTGTTGGGAATAGGTTTCAACCATGCAGCTATTATTGGAATAATTAGTGGATTAATGAATATTATCCCTTATTTGGGACCACTTTTTGGTGCAGTTTTTGGTATAAGTGTGGGTACCCTGGTATATCTACAATTACCTTTGCCTTATTCTTATTTGTCGTTTTTGGGGGGGATGCTTTTGGTTTATGTATTTGTTCAGTTAATGGACAATATGTTGTTTCAGCCACTTATTTTTTCAAGCAGTGTTAAAGCACATCCCTTGGAAATTTTTATTGTAATTCTTGGGGGCGGTTACTTGGCTGGAGTATTAGGGATGTTTTTTGCTATCCCTGTGTATACTATAATTCGGGTTATTGCCAGAGAGTTTTTTAACAATAATGAGGTTGTGAAAAAACTAACCGATAGGATGTAAGTAAGTTTATTGAATGCCTCTTTGTTGAAGCGCTTCTCGAATATTAATTCTTTGTCCGTTTTGTATTGCGGTAATATATGCTTCTTTGAATCCTAATTTTCTTACAATATCCCGAAATTCCAACGCTTCTTCATAAGTAGTAAAAATTCCAAGGGTGAACTGGTTAATGCCACCATAATCAATTTGACGCAGAGAAATCATATTTTGCTTAAACTTCGACATGTCTGTATTAATGTAAGCGCCTACCTGAACACTAAATATTATGCCATCGTCAGGTAATTTAAATCGTAGTGTGTCAGTGGTGGAGGGTAGTATGATAAGCTGTTTGATTTTTGCTACCGAATCTGATGCGATTTCTCTTTGAAGCTGTGATTCTTTCGCAGAAATGATTTCGTTGGAAACCTCTCTTGAGATAGGATTCGAAAACAACTGGTGAAAAAATATATATGCCAAAGAAAATATTAGAAGTGTGGAAACAATTATTAATAGAGTTATGATTTTTCTTTGTAAATGTTTTTTTAGGGTAATTTCTTTTTTTAGTCGGGTTAATTCTTTTTCTAAAGCTTCACGTCTGGTATCTTCTTTCCAACGAATGAAAGCTTGTTCGTGATCGGTCATTTGCATTATATTTTGAACTTAGCAAAGTTATCAAAAGATATTTTAATGAGATCTTTAATAGAAGGGTAAGTGTTTTCCAGAAATGACTCGATGTTTTCGGGGCCAATCCATTTAACTTGGTTTATGTCTTCTTCTTTTTGTGGGGATGGGGCTTTTTCGCCATGATAGATCATTTCGAACCATTTGGTTTCTTTTAAAATAGGAAGGTTATTTAAATGGTAAATATGAAAAGTCGATTTTAAAGGTCTAAGAATTTGAAGATGGCCAATATTACATTCTTCGCTCACTTCTCTGATTGCTGCAGTCTCAAAGGTTTCGCCTTTTTCCAATTTTCCTTTGGGCAAATCGTTGCACCCCCTTCGATGAAGTCCTAAAAACTTTTTTTTATTCCGATCCCATACTAATCCGCCTGCAGCAGGTATGTATTTAAAGTGTTTTTTTAATCGCCGGAATAGTTCTACTTCATTGTGGTGATAAATATATGCCTCTTTGTGAGATTCATGAGATAGAAAGTCCTGGATAAATTTTTTTAATTCTCCCTCGCTTCCCAGTTTATGGATAGCTGAGAAATCGGGTGTTAAGACTGAATCAATTTGGTTTGTTAACAAGAGGACTCTTTCTTTAAAAAATATCTTGTACATTTGCGTCATGAAAAAGTTAGAAGAAATAATTGCTGGCCAATTATTGCAAATAAAAGCAATAAAACTGCAACCTGCAAACCCATTTACCTGGGCTTCGGGATGGGTATCCCCTATTTATTGCGATAACAGGCAAACTCTTTCTTATCCAAATATTCGGAATTTTATAAAAATACAATTTGCCAGGCGTATTATGGAACGTTGGCCTGAGGTAGACGTAATAGCTGGTGTGGCTACCGGGGCTATAGCTCAGGGCGCTATGGTAGCTGATTTGTTGGGGAAACCCTTTGTTTATGTCCGGTCGAGCCCTAAAGGACATGGTCTGGAAAATTTAATTGAGGGTGATTTAAAACCCGGACAAAAAGTAGTAGTTATAGAAGATCTTATTTCTACCGGCGGTAGTAGTCTTAAAGCTGTTGAAGCTTTGAGAAATAACGGTGGTGAAGTACTGGGGATGATGGCTATCTTTACTTATGGATTTAAAGTTGCTGAAGATAATTTTTCGAAAGCAAACGTAGAATTTGAAACATTGAGTAATTATCAAACCCTTATTAAAACAGCTGTTGAAGGGGGATATATCTCTGGTGATGATTTGAGTGCCTTGGCGAAATGGAAAGAAGATCCTGAAAATTGGAAACCATCATTATGACACGATTTGAAAGCGAAATAAAAGATGTTAATCAGCCTGCCTCTGCGATCTATCAGGTGCTTTCCAATTTCGATAATTTTGACCATCTTCTTCCAGAAGATAAGATAAGTAATTGGCAAAGTTTTGGAGATAGTTGTCGATTCGAAGTTGTAGGTTTAGGACAGTTTGGATTAAAAATTGTTAACAAAGATGCTGATAAAATGGTAAAGTATACGGCCGATGGTTCTGTCCCGTTTAATTTTTTTCTATGGGTTCAATTGAAGGAAATAGATTCATCGACCACAAAAATTAAGGTAACATTAGATGCCGATCTAAATCCCATGCTAAAGATGGTGGCTAGTGGTCCCTTAAAGAAATTTGTTGGCCTTCTTGCAGAAGCTATTGCTTCGCATACCTACTAATTTCTAAAGAATAAATTCTACTTCTTTAAAAGCATATTTCGAAATGGTTTGATCCGGTCGTTTTAAACATAGATGTCCGGAAGGTTCTATGGTCGAAATGGTTGCCAAAAACTCTCCATTTTTGTCACGATATTTGAAATAACCTGATTTTCGATAGAGATGTGACAGGTATTGTTCTTCTATGGTTGTGGTATTGCCTTCGATTAATTCTTGATAAAATTTAATTAATGATTCATGAAGTTTTTGAAAAATGGTTTGCAGGTTCCATTCTTTCCCAGAAATCATTTTCATTGAGATACCATTGGGGACAATAGCAGAAAATGACGTTTGATTAACATTTATTCCGATTCCCACGACCGACTGACTAATGCTGTTGCCTTCAAGGGAATTCTCAATCAGAATTCCTCCCAGTTTTTGATGTTGATAATAGAGGTCATTAGGCCATTTAATGTCTATGGGTGTGATAAACTCCTCAAGGGCAACAGCCAGTGCTACAGATATGGTTTTTGAAAAGATGAATTGGTGAGATGCTGGAATAATATCGGGATAGAATACAATCGAAAAGGTAAGATTTTTCCCTGGCTCTGATTCCCATGAATTACCGATTTGGCCTCTACCTCTGGTTTGATTATGAGTGATAACTACAGAACATTCGGCAAGATTTCGTTGTTTTAAAAGCTCTTTTAAATAGGAATTGGTCGATGGGATACTTTTTAATTGGATTATTTCCGGAATTGGCTCCATAATTCTGGTTATTTATTAAGTCATTTTGTCATCCGCTGAGATGGCTGATGACAAAAATAGGCATATATGTTCTATTAAAGTATTATCTTTGAAGGCAAATTAAGTTTGGCATTGTTTTTTCCAGTTTGTGGCATAGGGATGAGTAATTTAATAAAATTGATAATTTTAAATCTGCATGTTAAGAAATTGGTGCCAGAAAAATCAATTAAATTGTACCAGAAAACAGCAATAAAAGGAGCATGACTAAGAAGGTTGCCTAACAATAAGTAAAATATATAAACTTAAGCCAGGTGAATTCCATCAGGGAATAAAATAAATTTTATGGTTGATGAAACAATGTAGAACTATGGAGCCAAGAGGATTAATTGTGACTTTTCAGATTGAACCTAAAATTTATTTGAGTTTTAGTTGAACAATTAAAGAGGGTAGAATGTAAGTTAAACCTCTAACTAGAAAGATTACTATCATATAAATTGTATACAATTGGCCAGATATTAAAGTTGGAAAAAACAAATTTGTTAATGACAGGAAATAAGAGTGAAGTTATTTTAACCGATAAATTGGTAAAAGCAGTAATTGAAGGAATACAAGAAAAAAAAGGGAAGAATATTACCATTCTTGATCTCAGATGTATTGAAAACAGTATTGCTGAGTATTTCGTAATTTGTGAAGGGGATAGCAATATTCATGTTGATGCTGTTGCCGAATCAGTAGAAGAAGTGGTTAGAAAAAATGCCGGTGAAAAGCCCCTTCATGTTGAAGGGAGGGAAAACGCAGAATGGATATTGTTGGATTATTTGGATGTAGTGGTGCATGTATTTCAAAGTGCTACAAGGCATTATTATAATTTGGAAGATTTGTGGGCTGATGCCGACAGAGCTGATATAGAAAATTTATTTTAAACAGATTACTTATTAGTGTTTTTTTTATATGACAAAAAATAATACAGAAAAATACAAAGGTCAATTTCAAGACCAAGAGCAATCCCAAAAATATCAGAGAGATTCCAAACAACCATTGAGGAATCAGGGGAGAGGTTCTGACAGCGGCGATAAGTCGCAAGGACCTAAAATGCCCAAATTTAATGTGTATTGGATTTACGGATTAATCCTGATTGCCCTCATCGTAGTAAGTACTTTTAATTTGGGCCAGGGTCCACAAAGTTTGTCTTATAGCCTGTTCGAGGACCAACTTTTGCCCAGTGGGGACATTAAAAAAATAGTGGTTGTGACCAATGAAGGTGTGGCAGAAGTTACACTTAATGAAGCTGCCCTGGACGAGCACAGTGAATTGTTCAGGAATGGATATACACCAACCAAAATAGGACCTCATTTTGCGGTTAAGATTCCTACCATTGACCGTTTTGAGGAAGCTCGTAAAGATGCTGAAAACAAAAATGATATTAAGATTCCGGTAGAATATGAAGAGAGAGTTAATTTCTTCCGGGATTTTATCGGGATGGTTTGGCCCCTTTTATTGCTGGTTATTATTTGGATTTTTATGTTTCGCAGGATGAGCTCACAAGCCGGCGGAGGAGGAGCCAGTAATATTTTTAGTGTTGGTAAATCAAAAGCCAAGATGTTTGACCGAGAGTCGAATATCAAAGTAAATTTTGATGATGTTGCCGGTCTTGAGGAGGCAAAGCAAGAAGTGGAAGAAATTGTTGAATTCCTCAAAAAACCTGAGAAATTTACCGAATTAGGCGGGAAAATTCCTAAAGGTGCTTTGTTGATTGGCCCTCCCGGTACCGGAAAAACATTATTGGCAAAAGCTGTTGCAGGTGAAGCTAATGTGCCGTTTTTTAGCATGTCGGGTTCTGATTTCGTAGAAATGTTTGTAGGGGTGGGTGCCTCTCGTGTAAGAGATTTGTTCCGCAAGGCTAAAGAGAAAGCGCCTTGTATCATATTTATTGACGAGATAGACGCTATTGGGCGTGCTCGTGGTAAAAATGCAGGTTTCAGCAGTAATGATGAACGCGAAAACACCCTTAACCAGCTTCTTACCGAAATGGATGGTTTCGCATCTAATAGTGGTGTTATTATTCTTGCTGCTACGAACCGTGCTGATATTCTCGACCGGGCCTTAATGCGTGCTGGACGTTTTGACCGTCAAATACATGTCGAACTGCCCGACTTGAACGAGAGAATAGATATCTTTAAAGTTCATTTACGGCCACTCAGACTTAAAGAAGATGTAAGTCCCGAATTTTTAGCCAAACAAACTCCGGGATTTTCAGGTGCCGATATTGCTAATGTTTGTAATGAAGCTGCTTTAATTGCTGCCCGTCGAAATAAGAAGCTGGTAGAAAAAGAAGATTTTATTGATGCGGTCGACCGAATTGTAGGTGGACTTGAAAAGAAAAATAAAATTATCAGTAGGGATGAAAAGAGAAGGATTGCATATCATGAAGCCGGGCATGCGGTTATTAGTTGGTTGTTGGAACACGCACATCCATTGGTGAAAGTGACCATTGTTCCACGAGGAAAAGCACTGGGGGCTGCTTGGTATCTTCCTGAGGAAAGGCAATTAACAACTACAGAACAGATTCTGGACGAAATGTGTTCCGCTCTGGGAGGTAGGGCTGCCGAGGAACTTATTTTTAATAAAATTTCTACTGGTGCTCTTAATGACCTTGAAAAGGTGACGCGTCAGGCTTATGCAATGGTTAGTTATTTTGGGATGAGTCCCAAGCTTGGGAACATCAGTTTCTTTGATTCTTCAGGGCAAAGTGAATATTCTTTTCACAGGCCATACAGTGAAAAGACGGCTGAGCTTATTGATCGGGAAGCTGCTGCGATTATTGAAGAACAATATGCCAGGGCAAAAAGAATATTAATGGAAAATAAAGAAAAACATGCCCGGCTAGCTGAATTATTGCTTGAAAAAGAAGTGATTTTCAGTGAGGACCTGGAAAGGATTTTGGGAAAAAGAAAAGGTGGAACACAACATTTTATTTCTTCCAATCCAAATGGGAATGATCAAAACCAGGAAGGTGGTGAGAAAGAAAACAATTCAGAGCCAAAGAATTTAGCCGAAGAAAAAAAACGCGATTCAGACCAGCCAAATGAAGGAGCATCAAACCAACCAAAATAATTCAAGAGAAATCATACTTTCAAACTTGCGTAAAGCAGGTAAGCGGGCATGGGAAGACCGATGGTCGGAAACTGTTCCGGAAGGCAATGTTTTTGACACCATTTCGGATCCTCCTGCTTATTTTAAACAAGAACTTGAAAGTCTGGGGGGCCAGGTTTTTATTGAGAATAATGAGGTCGCTGCCTGGACGAGGCTGGGAAAACTTAAGCAGGAAAGAGGGTGGAAGCAGTTTTGGGTTGCCGATGAGGAGTTGAAGAAAAAGTGCCTGGAGTTGGATCTCCCGGTATCGGAGTGTGTTCCTGGCGAAGAAGATGAGGATATAAGTGTGGGCTTGACAAGTTGTGAAGCTTTGATTGCCTTAACGGGTAGTATTCTGGTTTCCAGTGCCGCTTCGGGTCGCAAGATTAACATATTTCCCCCTATACATGTGGTTATAGCTGGTAAAGACCTTCTTGTGGATTCCATTAAGGATGGTCTCGAAAAGATTGAAAACAAATATGGAGGTCGACCTTCCCAAATTTCACTGATATCCGGGCCCAGTCGTACAGCTGATATCGAAAAGACGCTCGTTATGGGAGCTCATGGTCCACGTGAGTTAATAACTATAATTTATTAAAGCCATCCAAAGTGACTATTGGTAAGCATGGATAATTTTAACAGGCCATTTTAGAATAGGGGTTTTGGTGATGATAATATTTTTTTTATGAGTAATTTTTTGCAACGTACCATTACAGGATTTCTTTTTGTTTTGGCAATAGTTATCGGACTATTATGGAATCCGCTGGCATACATGACCATATTTGCGATTGTTATTTTGCTTGGCACGTATGAATTTATTCGAATGTTAAGAGCGGTTGATGTAAACGTGAGATTATTCTGGGCAATAACTATTGGGTTGAGTTTATATTTGGGAAGTTTTGGTTTTTTTTATGCTGATATGCCGTCACAATGGATGGTAATTATTGTACCACTTGTCGGTGGGGCCTTCCTTTCTGAGTTATATTTGAATAATAAAAATTCGCTTCTTAACATAGCCACAACGTTAGTTACACCTCTATATGTGGCCTTGCCTTTTGCTTTTTTGCATCATTTGGCGTTTTTTGGGGGGAAATATAACCCTAATATGTTGATAGGTTTTTTTCTTTTGGTATGGGCCAATGATTCCGGCGCATACATTACGGGGTCGCTCTGGGGTCGACACAAATTGTTTCCAAGTGTTTCACCGGCAAAAAGTTGGGAAGGCGCAGTGGGCGGATTTTTAATTACAATTTTAGTGAGTATTGCGAGTTTTTACTATTTGGGTATTTTGAGTCTTAAAGATTGGATTGTTGTTGGAGGTTTGGTGGGAGTATTGGGGACCTATGGTGATTTGATAGAATCCATGTTGAAACGTAGTGTTAATGTAAAGGATTCAGGGAAAGTATTTCCCGGTCATGGGGGCGTGCTCGATCGGTTTGATGGAGTCTTTTTCTCTGCCCCGGCGGTAAGTTGCTACCTTTTATTTTGTTAATTTTGCACGTCTTTTTTAAACTTAATTATCTATGACTATTCACAAAGAAGGTTTTGTAATATTAACCGTTATTTTTTTGATATTGATTGGAAGTAATGCAGCTATTTATTTTTTTATGGATTCTCCTGTTTCAGTATTGAAATGGACGATTCTGTTATCATCCCTTCTGTTTGTGTTTTTTGCTGCTTTTTTTCGTAGCCCCAAACGTAGCATTTATTTGCAAGACAAAGCAATTATATCACCTGCCGACGGGAAAATAGTTGTGATTGAGGAAACTGAAGAAAATGAATTTTTGAAGGATAAATGTATACAGGTGTCTGTATTTATGTCAGTTTTTAATGTTCATATTAACTGGTTTCCCATATCGGGAATAATACGTTACGTGAAACATCATTCCGGACGTTTTAAAGCAGCTTATCTCCCCAAAGCCTCTTTCGAAAATGAGCGTACAACCATTGCAATAGAAACAAAGGAGCAAAAAAACATTGTGGTTCGTCAGGTGGCTGGTGCTCTTGCCCGTAGGATTGTTTGTTATGCCAAAGAAGGGGAATCAGTGACGCAGGGGCAACAATTAGGTTTTATTAAATTTGGTTCACGCGTTGATATTTTTCTTCCTCTTGACAGCCGAATTGATGTTAAACCCGGACAAAAGGTAAAAGGAAAACAGACTATTATCGGATGGATTGATTAATTTATATTTTGTGTTGATTTTATTGTAGTTTTATTCCCATGAATATAACATCATCAACTTGTTCCAGGTCACCCTTCCATTCATGAAAGTATTTTTGTACGGCTTTGTATTGTTCATCCATTGGAAGGTGATGAATTTCTTTTAACATCTTTTGTATACCAACTTTCATAAATTTCTTTTCTTTAGGGCCTCCAAACTGGTCGGAGAAACCATCCGAAAATAAATAAATAATATCGTTGGGATGGCATTGATATTCCATGTTTACAAATGGGGTATCACCATCGACTAATGAATCACCAATACTTCGACGATTGCCTTTATAAATAACCAATTCATTATTGAGATATAAATAAACCGGACGTTTTGCTGAGGCAACCCTTACTTTATTGGTAGTCATTTCAATATCAATTACAGAAATATCCATCCCATCATGAGTATTTTCTTTGTTTTTACTGTTTTGTAACAAAACTTTTATTTCTAAATCCAAACGTTCTAACAGGGCTGCCGGTGAATTAACATTTTCTCGCTTTACAATATCATTTAACAATGTGCTTCCAATCATTGACATGAATGCCCCAGGTACACCATGTCCGGTACAATCTGCACAGGTTAAAATAAAGTGGTTTTTGGCTTTATGGAACCAATAAAAATCTCCACTTACTATGTCGCGGGGTTGAAAAAATACGAAAGATTCTGGATAATATGATTTTAGAACACTAATTGGGGGTAAAATAGATGATTGAATGGTTTTTGCATAATTGATGCTATCAGTGATATCTCGATTTTTCTTTTCGATTAATGCTTTTTGTTCTCTAAGCCGAATGGTTTGGATGTCAACAGCTCTCTGTAGTTGTTCCTTTTGACGTTTTAATTTTTTTTCGCGTGAAATTATAATTAAATAAACGGTATAGGTCAATAGTGCAATAAAGGCCAAATAAAACCAAGGTTTTTTCCAAAATGGTGCAGCTATGGAGAAGCTTAAAGATATAGGATCCGAAACTACGCCATCGGCATTACAAGCTCTTACTTTAAGTGTATAATTACCGTTTGGGAGGAAATCATATTCCCTGAAGTTGGTTTTCCCCAAGTCGATCCAATCGGATGTTTCTTCATCAGTGCTCCGTAACAATTGGTATTGATATGTTACCTGATCTTGGTTTTTGAAACTGATGCCGATAAATTTAAATCTTAATTGGTAGTTTTTTCTATAAGGGTAAGGCAAATTTATGGGGGTACCGGGATTATAATTTTTCCCAGATATAGAAATTTGAGTAAAGTTAAGCGCAGGAGGTATTAAGTTTTTTTTGTGTTTATTAGGGAAATAATGAATAGCACCTTGGTCGCCCACAAACCATAATGTTTCATCACTGTCTTTCCAAATTTGATAAAAGTCATATCCAACACCTTGGTTGTGACCGTAAATTTCAACTTGCCCGGTATTACTATTAATCATACTTAATCCGGGATGGTGAGCCACCCATATCCGGTCATTTTTATCGGAAGAAATACTGTAACAAAAATTTTTGGCTAATCCGTTATTAACGGTAAAGTGGTGAATCGAATCATTGGCATAATGAATGACTCCCTGACCTCTGGTTGCCAACCAAATGGAACCGTCAGATGTTTGGGTCATGCCATAAACATCAACTGGCGAATCGGAAATTTTATGCATTTCGATTCGGGCATCTTTAATTTGGCATATACCACTATTTTTGGGTCCTATCCAAAGGTTATTATGGTTATCGATGTAAACAAAATTTATACTATTGTGCGGTAGCCCTCTTTCGGTAGTGAGGTGTTCGATCTGCCTTGTTTTAGTATTAATAATAAATAAACCACCGTAAGTAGCCAGGTAAACATTATCACCATGACCTTTAATGTCTCGTATTTTTAAACAAAGTTGGTTATTTGAGTAAACCCATCTGCGGAACTTTAATTCGTTTTTATTTCGGTAGAATAACCCTTTGTTTCCACTTGCTGCGAAAACCGTCCCTTCATCTGTTTGATACAATCCTGTAATTTCATCGTAGGGAATTCCTAATTCAGCATCATAATACTCAAAATTGGTTAAACAATATGGATCTGTTTTTATTAATCCTTTATCCAATCCCAACCACAAGGTGCTGTCGTGACGAAAGAGAGAAAACGATTTGTTTTTTTCGAAACCTATAGTCTCAAGATGGTAGAATACATAATACTGGTTGGTTAACAGGGTGGTTCCACCGCCATATGTGGCTATCCAATAATTGGATTCTCGGTCGCACAGTATAGCGCGTGTATAATTATTATTTAATCCGTTTTCAATGGAAAAATTGTAAGAATCAACATATTTTTGTGCATCCGGATCGAAAAATAATTTGATGACTCCATTTCCCCATGTTGCTAATAGAAGGTTTCCATTAGGCTCTTCTTCAATATCTTTTATGTTTTCCCACTGAATGTCAAATTTCAGACAAAACGAATTGTCTACAATGTGACGTGTTTCGTCGCCTCTTTCCGAGTATAAATAAAAACCGGAATCTTCTGTCCCTATCCAGTAGTCATCAATTATTCCTTTTCTTGGGTTGATACAATTTATTTTAGTAGAAGGTATTTCTGATATCTTAGTGGTGGAAACAACGGTATTTTTTTGTGATAGGGTGATACGATATAAGCCTTCTGAAGTACCAACCAAAAGGATTTTATTTCGAACTCCAAGAGAATATATGAGTTTCTGTTTTAATAGTTCATTGTTTAGTAGTTTATATTCAAGGGTGTTTGTATTAAGTTGAATCAATCCTTCGTTTTGGCAAGCGAAAAGTATGGTTTCCTTATTAAGTGTTTTGATGGCCGTAACTGGACTTTGTGTCTCAGAAATTCTAATAGGGATAAAACGGTTGTTTTGATAAAGAGTGATATCTCCGTTGTTGTGGCCTATCCATAAAGTCCCTTTATAAGATATATGAAGTGAAGTTATAAAATCGTCGGCTAATGAATCTGTTTGATTATAATTTTTAAATTCTAATCCATTATATTTTACCAATCCCTCGCCTGTTCCCATCCAAATATAGCCATTCTGGTCTTGTTCCAAAGCATAGACAAAATTTTGTGGTAACCCAACACTGGAATCAAAGGTTTGAAACCTGAAGGATTGCGCCTTGAGAAAGTAAGAATGAATATAAAACAGAACAACAATCAGTAAAGTCAATTTATTTGGTCGGGTTCCCATACGCATAATTTTATTTCTTTGGTTTGATGCCAATACTATATTTATATTTAGGAATGCCTCCGATAGGAATGCTGTAGAATGGCATCAATTCTCCATATTGGTTTTCCAGAAAAATAACCACATTATTGTCTTTTACCATAGGAGACTTTCTTTTAATTAATTGAATATCCAGGGAGCTGTTATGTTCTTCTTTGGTAATGGTATGCCGACTTTCGGTCCATTGATCATCGCCCGATGTTTTAAGTAATTCTCCGTTTTTTGCTGGAGATATGATGCGAATAAAACCATCATTATCCCAATCAAAATTACTTTGTTTTATTGCTATTACGTCAGACGTGATATATGGGTAGATATGCGATACTTCATTAACATCATTGTAGAGGCGGAATTTATATTTAAAATAGAAAGCAAAAGCGCCTTCTACAGGTCGGTTTTCATCTCTTTCGGTTGTTAAAAATAATTTATAGAGGTTTCCGTCATCTCCTGAAAGACCTTCTATTATTAGTTTAAAAATGTATCCACCATAGTCGCGAAGTAATTCTCCTTCGGTAGGGTTAAAAGGACCAAAAGTATACCAATTATTGTTATATCTTGGATTTGCATTAAAGGTTTTGGTGGCCAGTAAATTACCGCTATTGTAATTGCCTTTTAGGTTGGAACGTCGGGCATCTTCTTCTGAACATGCTCCTTGCCCGCCATATATGGAAAAACGCGTAATAGTATCCCATTCGCCTTTTGGTTCATCGATATCTTCTGAAATATCGGGGTCAAATACACGGATAAAAAAGGGATGTTCATAGGTTTCCGGCAAAGAGAAAAAAATGATTTGGCAAAAATCGTCATCACCCCATGCGGTGTCACCGTCGCCACCGAAGGTTACCAAGTAAGGAATATTTTCATCTATAGCCGGAACAGGTTGAGCTGAAAGACGATTACTGTTAAAAATTAAGTTTAATAAAAGGCAAATAACGGTTAATGTTGGTTTCATATTTCTCATCATTGAGGATCAATCACTTCTATTTCTTGGTAAAAACAAACTGTTTTGTTTTCTATTTGGGTGGAACAAATAATTTTATATCTGCCAGGTTTTTGATATTTGTACGATATTTTCGCCCCGATTGATATATCTCCTGTTCCAAAATCCCATCTAAAAAATGTATTTTCATGGGTTGGGTTAAAAGCCTGAATTGAGGCTTTCAGGTTTAAGGTTTGCCCAATTTCTATGGTGTCTGGTGCCTGAAACCATATCTGTTTTTTGGGTTCCAGTGATAAATTATACGAAGCTACAGAGAAAAGTTCTTCGTTTAACAATGTATCAATCACATTGAGTTGTATATGATATTGTCCTGGACCTGGAAAACAGTGGTCTACTTCCAAACCTTCTGCTTCGTGCCCATCTCCAAAATCCCAACGATAAATATAAGGAAGTGTATCTGATTTGAATGGGCCATTTTCGAAAAATGTAAAACAAAATTGGTCTTCTTCTATTTTCTGTAATTCGGAACATGTAAACGGGGGTATTGAAAAGGCGTAGATGTCATCACTCCCATCTCTGTCGGAGGCGAAAAATCCATGGTTATTATCTTGTTTTATATAACATGAAAAATCATTGAAAGAGGTATTGATGGGTGCGGGAAGTAGAACCGGATCGCTGTTAGGGTTTGACAAATCGATGTAGTAAATATCAAAGTTACCGATGCCTTTGTGACCGTCAGATGTAAAATAAAGCTTTCCGGATGGATGAATAAATGGGAATAACTCTCTGCCAGGGGTATTAACTTTGGGACCAATATTTTGTGGTTGACTCCATCTATTATTAACTTTTTGAGAAACATAAATGTCTGTAGCACCATATCCGTCTTCCATCTCTGCAACGAAGTACAATTGTTTTCCGTCAGGTGATAAAGCGGGATGTCCCAATGAAATATCGCCTGATATTTCAATTTGTAATTTTTCTACTTTCTGCCAGTCGACACCTACTTTTTCAATATTGTAGAGAACTAATGGTGCTGTCCTGTGCCTTTTTTTGCGATAAAACCTTAATTGCTCTGAGGGTTGAGCTGCAATTATCATTGTCCCCTTATTAGAGAAAGTTATTGGTCCTGCATCCAGAGATAATAATTTTGTTCCTGAAACCGGATTGGCTCGTCCGGTTGTGTTATCATGACGCAACGGTGCATTAAAGATGCCGTAAAGTATTTCATGATTTTGATTAAAATAGGTTACCAACAAACTAGCTCGTCGGTTAGATACAAAATATAGGGTTGAATCGTGGACAACAGGTGCAAATTCATCCGTCTCAGGGCTGCTAATTGGTAATTTTTGAATTTTTATATCCTGGCCGGCGAGAGGATTTAGCGTCAGGATTCCCCAAAAAAGAAAAAGACTAATTATTTCCTTGCAGGTCATGGGTGGCATATTTAAAAGAATTTGGGATTTAGGGTGTTTATAATATAACCAAAATCATATTGAAGGGAAATTTCGTAACTTCCATTACTGAAATTTCCTATATCAGTTAATGAATATCCATAGGAATAAGCCATTCTTAGTTGTGGCAATATCTGCCATCCTACATGAAAAACCATTTCTTCTATCGTACGGTAAGTAACTCCTCCCCAGATTCGATTATTATAAATGATAGATCCCGAAATGTCGGTCCAGTTTCCTGTTGTTTGATTAATTTTCATCAGGAATGAGGGTTGAAAGCGCCAATTCGATGAAAGATCCAACAGATAACCTCCTGTCAATAATATATCCATCCTTTTGGGAACAAATTTAGGTCCATCAAGTTTTTCAAAATCCTGAGTGAAGAATTCCGGAATTGAAGCACCACCAAATAATTTATTATTATAAAAGCTCCATCCAAATCCTGCCTGAGGGCCCGAAGATGCTTCCTGGGTGTAAAAGAGTTCATCTTGCGCGTCTTCAAGCGTTACTTCATTCCAATTTATTGAGTAACTGGTAAAACCGCCTGACAAACTGAAGGCCATCCAGGTTTGTGGATTAATATGAAATCGATATGTATAAGAGAGCGAAGCACCAAAATTTCTTTTTATGGCAAATGTTTCGTTGAAGATTTGTAAACCTACTGCCATACCTGATTTCCGAAGGGGCATATGACCGGTGAAATATTGTGCTTGAGGAGATTGAGGTAATCCTGCCCATTGTTTTCGAAAAGAACCGAATAGCGAAAGAACTTCCCGGGAACCCGCAAACGCACTGTTTATCGCGAATCGATTGTGCATGTATTGATTTATGGTCATTGCCTTTTGACCATAAGAAGGAAATATTATGAGAACAAAAATAAAAATGGAAAGGATTCTCATTATATTGGTTTTGATAGTTTTCAACAATGGTTTTGTTTTTTAAAAGCCTATGTTATTGTAAGGATTAAGATTGAGGAAATCAGCTGATTTTTGCTACTCTAATTTAATGCCTTTTGATTATCAAATAATCCTGGATAGATTCAATGTCTTTCCCTTTGAAAATAAAATAGTAAATGCCACTTTCCAATGGGGTACCGTCCATGCCTGTTCCGTCCCATCCCCGTGTCTCATTAGGAGCCTTTTGAAACTCTTTTATTCTATATACTACTTTCCCATTTTGATCAAAAACAATTAGTTCATTTTCCGGTATGTCCTCTGCACCTTTTATGTTGAAATAGTCATTTTTCCCGTCCATGTTGGGAGAAATACCGGTGTAATAAGATAAGTTTTCAAGATAGATGATGAACTGTTGGGTTTGTAAGGGGCAGACCCCGTTGTTTACGCTCCATTCCAGGGTTACCGGGCCCTCTTTGATATTAATAATAGTTGTTGTATCCAAGGGATTGACAATTTCTGCGTTCCCTGAAGAAATGCTCCATTGTCCTGTCCAGTTGCTTTTTTCAGGATATTCTAAAGGGGGTTGGGCATAAAGCGTTGTTTGGTTTGTATGGAAAAGCGTGTCAGAATTGCCATTTTTAATTTTGGCAATGGGCATTTCATCAAATCTTATAATACGATGATCACTGGCAGAACATCCTTTGTTTGATTCATTCCAGTAGATAATATGTTCGCCCCAATCTTGGGCTTCAAAAATAGTTGTATTGGGTGTGTCGCCCGGAATAAAAATTCCTGAGTCAGATGTCCATTCCCCTTCTTGTGCTTTAGCTGATAGTGGGTGGTTAAGAACAATGCTTTTAATTCCACAAACAGCCGTGTCATTTCCAGCATTAGGTGAAGGTTGAATATCCCTGACGATGGCAGAGTCGCTAATATCTTCTGGCGAAGCATAACAGCCGTTATTATCGCGTAACCACAAAAATGAAAATGTGGTTTCACCCTGTACCGGAATAGTTTCGTTGGTGGTAATAGAGGAACTACTGTTCTGAATTACAGGCGATGTTCCATCGGTAATGGAATAGTCCCATGGTCCGTTATCGCCCTGAAAACTAAGGTTGAGGATAGCTGTTTGTTCACTTGTTCCACAAACTTCAGAAGAGGTGGAAAGAGAAGCGGCAGGTGAGCCTTTCAGCAAAACATTGACTTCGTCTGTTGCCTTACAAACTCCATTTTCCTGATTGAATATTAAAACATAGCTGTCTGCATTAGTTGCGGTAAAGATGGTTTTAGGATCGTTAACGTCTAAGAGCGACCCTTCAGACGGTATAGACCAATAATAGGTGTCGGAAATGGTATCCGGAACAGCATTTAACTGGACTTTTAGACCACATGAATCAATATCAGCACCGGCGAAAGGTTTGGGAACCCCCCAGTTGGTAAACACTATTTCTTTACCCGATAGCGACTTCCATGTGCCTCCATTTGAACTATCAAAAACTTCCAAAATTTCAAATGTGCCTGTTCTTTTTGTTTCACCGTCGGGAACATCAAAAAATAAATGATATACTTCGGTGAAAACGCTGTCGATGAGGTCTTCATCGTAAATCGGGTGACTATTAGTAAATACTAATCCATTGGGATCTTTTATTTTAAAACCAAAGTAGGCATCTCCATGAAACCGGATTTTTAATTCAATGGTTATTTGTCCCGACTCGCAAACATTGATGTCTTGCGTGACAAATTCTGCATCAGGATTCTGGGAATGAGCATTGAACAGAATCCCAATAAGCAAAACTAAAGTAACCCTAATGGATATTTGGTTCTTCATTATCGTTTAAGCACTTACAAATAGCAGGCATGATGCCGGTCAGGACATTAATTTATAGATTTAACAAGACCGGTTGTATTTGGTTGATAATTTTATCCAATTTGAAAATAGTAAATTAACGTTGAAGTTGTAGAAAAAATACACGAAAGCTTTTGATTTTTACACGATTCTTGGTTTTTTTCTGACCTAAATTACTATTTGTATGGTAAAGTACTTATAATTCAACTGGGCGTTTTACTTAATTTAAACCTAAAGTTGGCTACTTTCCGAATAAAGTTTTTTGGCTAGAGGATGGTTTGCGTAATTGCAGTCGACGCCATTTGTTGTATTCACTTATAAAGACTTCTTGGAAGTTTTCTTCGGGAGCTGGTGCCGGAACCAATACAAATTTACCGTCAGGATTAATGAGATAGTATAATGGAACTGCCTGAACGTTGTAATTGTTTATGATTTCACCTTGCATGGCAATATATAAAAAGTTCCAATTAAAATTATTTTTATTCTCATTTAAAAATTGTGATGCCTTTTCATAATTTTCATCAATAACAATGGAAACTATCTCAAGATCGCGATAAAATTTATCGTGAATTTTTTTCAAAAGTTTCATGTCTTTTCGACAAGCATAATTGTCTGTATGAATGAAATTAAGATACACGAACTTTCCTTTAAAATCATTAAGGGATTTTTCCGTTCCCGAAAAGTCAGGTAGTTTGAAATTGGGAGCAGACTCACCAACCATCAATATTTTCATTCGATTATATAAAGTGCTTGCAATGTCTTTAATGGGTTCGATATTGGTTTTGTTCGCCGCTTGTTGAAATAATTGAAGCGCAGTTTTGGGGGCTAATAAATTTTCATGATAGCTTTCGTAAATTATCCAAAGAGCCAACATTTCTGCAAGGTCTGGTCTCTGAAAAAATGGGCTGGATTGTATAGAATCCACAATACTACCATATGTGATGGTTGTCTGAAAGTGATATTTGTTGAAAAACGTATGACAATAACCTGCGAAAACTTCTTTAAATGAAATCCAGTAGGCAGGCAAATTATAGAATACCGGGAATTGGGAAAAATATTTCTGAACAACATCCTGTTCTTTGTTACGACTTGCCAGTAAAGCCAGGCTTGTATAACTAAAATGTTTATGCATCCGAAAGAATTCTGACCCATTAGGGAATTCTGTTTCCAGAGAGTCTATAATGGCTTTGGCTAAGTTCTTATTCTTAGTGGTAATAAGTTTAACCGCGTAATTTCTTAGTTTGTTGCCTAAAACATGGTCAAAATCGCGAATTCGAGCATTGAGCCCTTCAGAACTTTCATTTAGAATACCTATTACAATTGGTTCAGGCTGGAAAAATGGATTTAGTTTTTGTGCCTGGGAAAGTGGTCGAAACGGAGGTAATTTTATGTGGTATTCTTTCCCGGGAACTAAATAGATATAAGCTCTGAACTGTCCAATGTCTGCAAAAGCATAAGTGGTGACGTTCAATGGGAAAGTATAATCAAAGGTTCCTTGTTCATTGATTTCTAAAGTAAAAAGTTCGCTTTGCTCTTGATTGATGAAGTTTTGAAAATGCTCGAATACCAATGCGTAGTTTTTATATTCCGGTGCGCTGCCATAAATGCGCACTGTTTGGTTTTGTCCATATAATACGGAAGTATAGATACAAACCAAAACAATTATGGGAATAACTTTGCTACGCTTCATGTGAATTATGTACAGAAAAACTTTTAATAAAAAAAATCGGCAAGATCCAATTTAATTAATGTTGGCGACTCACCCTTGCTACCTGTATCTTAATTTTGTCAGGAATAAATCGAGACGCATCTCCGCCATGTTTGAGGATGTCGCGAACAATAGACGAGTTGACCGGAGTATGTTCCGGGGAAGTGAGCAGAAAAACTGTATCTATCCCCGACATGGCTTTGTTGACTTGAGCAATGGCGCGTTCATATTCAAAGTCGGCGGCCGTCCGAATTCCTCGAAGAATAAAATTACAACCCAACTCTTTGGCAAAATCGACAGTCAATCCTTCATAGGATACTACCTCAATTCGACTTTCATCCTGAAAAACTGCTTTTATCCATTCCGTTCTTTGAGAAACGGGGAAAAAGTCTTTTTTATTGGCATTAAACCCTATGGCAATAAATATTTTGTCAAACAAGTTTAACCCTCGACGAACAATATTTTCGTGTCCTACTGTAAATGGATCAAAGGATCCCGGGAATATTGCTATTTTTTGCATGCCTGCCGTTTTCTTATATAAGTAAATAAATAATCAAAAAAAGGTATTTACCTTACCCAATTTATCAATACAGATATGGTTTAATATTTTTCAGACCGATTTTTAGGAGATTAGAAAAAATTAATGGTTGATTCAGCTGTAAAAATCAAAAAAATAAGTCAAAGCACCAATTTAATAGTCTTATATTTTGCATGTCTTCTATAAAATCTTGAAGGAGATTACTTACCAGAATTTTATTTTAGCGGCGGCAAACATAGCCATTTTCAACAGAATAAATCCGTGGGAAAAACGACTGATATTGGTATTGCCATACGTTCTCTCACGATATCTTACAGGAAGGTCAATGATTTTAAGATTGAGTTTGTATGCGCCAAATAAAAGGTCAAAATCACCAAAGGGATCAAATTCTCCAAAAAATGGGCGATTCCTGGCCAGTTGCAGGTAGTCCGACTTAAACATTACTTTGGTCCCGCACAACGTGTCTTTTACCGGTTGTTCCAATAGCCATGAAAAAGCTATACTGAAAAAATAATTGCCCAACGTATTTAATGGGCGCATGGCATTTTTTTCCATGGGATATACCAACCTGACACCGTTTATTAATTCCCCTTTTCCGCTGGCCAAAGCGTGGTAAAATCGTGGTAAATCTTCGGGTGGTACTGTTAAATCAGCATCAAGGATCATTAGAATATCTCCTGAGGCTTGTTTAAAGCCTTCCCGAACTGCATCTCCCTTCCCTTTCCCCGGTTGTCGGAAAGCTTTGATGTCATGGGTTGCGCTATACTTTTCTTTAACCTGATTGATAACCTCCCAGGTATTATCGGTAGAATTTCCCTCTACAAAAATAATTTCCAAATGTTTTCCGAAACGAGGCATTCGCTTAATAGCATTTTCGATGTTCCCAGATTCATTACGGGCAGGAATTATTACTGATACCGACAGCTGAGAGTCTTCCTGATGAGGGTTGGGTGCCGGGCGGGCAAATATATAGTTGTTAAGACTCAAATGCCTTATTAATGGTAATCGGGATAAAATACGATTAAAAAACCAGGAAATTCCGGGAATATAAAAAGGTATTAGCATATTTTTATTAACCCGGTAAGTCTCAAATCCCGAAAGGTAGAGCAAATTTTTTAGGTCGTTGGTGGAGAGCCAGTTCTGTAAAGGTGACGTGCGTTTAAGACGAAGCCATTCAGCTAATTTCAGAAAGGGTTCCCATAAACGATTATAATAGGTGACGATAATACGGGTGCGTGAATGGGAAACTTTTTGCAATTCCGAAAAAACTTTTTGCACATCAGGCAATACTCCTACCAGATTTGACATTATTATCGTATCATATTTTTCTTCCAGTTTAATATCTTCGGCCGGCATGACCTCAAACCTAATGTCTTTCCATTTTGCTCGTGCCCTTTTAATCATTTCGGGGCTGAAATCAATGCCGGTTTTATCTGTAGCTTCCAGCCCGGCAAGCAGGTCGCCCGTTGCACATCCTATTTCTAATACCTTATGGTCACGGGGAATAAAAAAATTACAATAACGCGTAATATTGTCCCAGTAATAGGCTTTTCTTCTGCGGTAACGGGACCATGTTTCTGCTGCTTGATTAAAATAGTTGAGGATATGTTCCATTGTTTTGTTCCGGTTTTATCGGGAAGTATCGTTAGACGCTTTATGTGCCTGTTGCCAGTGATTATAGTTTATTTCGAATAACCATGCAGGTTCTTCTTTCCCTACTTGCTTACGGAAAATAAACGTATTTGGATATTTTTCTTCAATATATTTCATATATCTGTGGATGGTATTAATTACCTGTCCGTTTCTGATTCTGGGATTTTTTCGTAAAGAAGCCACTATAATATGGGTTACTCCACGTTGATATAACTGGTTAATTAATGTATCTGCATTTTGCGAGTCGAAGCGGTAAATACCGTAAAATTTTTTCCCTTCTGCCATTAACCGTGCCATATTGGGCTTTCGACAGGCTACGTAACTATCGGCTGGTAATTTTTGGGAGGTGTATTCGGCCATTTTTAAGTAATTCTGCCAATCGGGTGTATATCCATAGTAGCGATCGCCTGAGAGATTTCGGAAAATGGCCTGAAAATCGGTTCGTTTAACGGTTTGGGCGGTAGATAATAATACTATTAATGCCAGTAGCAATGCAGGTAGCTTTTGTTTGGTGGCGGATGGACTGTTTTGTGTAAACGAAACAACAGTTTCTGCTAAAAACAAAAGCATAAGTGGATAAAATGGAATGATTAATCGTTCCTGATCCCATAAGGGTTGAAGCGCAACAAAAGTGGTACCTAACATAAAGGCTAAATAGATGCCTGTAAATAAAAGATGGGAATTTTGACGATAAAAACGTTTAAGTCCAATAAAGAACCACAAATACAGGAAAATTGTAATTAATGAATGTTTGGATAAAGAAAGTGCGTTTTTGAAACCGGTGAAAATAACGAAGTGTTTTGAGAGATATATGTTTGAGTTTTGAATAAATCGCAGAATGAAGCCTCCAAAAGTTTCCTTTCCCTGGGATGAATCGTATGGATGTTTCATTAATAGTGACTGCAGCTGAGCGCTGCTATTGCCGGTGCTTCCCCAAAAGAGTTCTTTTAGTCCGATATATATAAACAACAATATTATAAAATTTAACGTGACTAATAAAGCTGTTTTGTTCTGTTTCTTTATTAATAAGAACAGTATTAAAGCCGGGAGAGCTGCAATGGCAACGGTTCGGGTGAGAAATAATATGAGAAGTAAACCAGCTAGGAATAGTGTTGATTGAAACGGTATCGGATTTTTACCTAACTGATCTGTGAGCTTGAAAATATATAAAATAAATATACTTTGAAGCATCATGAAAAATGCTTCTGAATAGGTCTGACTGCCAAAATATAATAGGTGGTAGTTTACAATTAACGCAAATAACCCTCCCCAAAGCGTAATTCGTGAAACGTATTTTGAAGCAGCCCTAAATAAAACAATTATTGCCAGGGTTAGAAATATCCATGAACTTAATTTTAGCACCGCAAGCTTTAGTCCAAACAGGAAAATAAGGCCTGATAAAAAAATGGGATAAATGGGCCCTTGGTATTCCGGAAATTTTCCTTCTTCTATGAAAGATAAAGCACGAATGATGTAGGTGCTGTCGTCACCCCCTTCGCTTATTCTAAGGTTAAAAGTGAAGAAACTAAAAAAAGCATAAGTAAGTATTGCTATTAATAATATTAGTGAACCTTTGGAAGAAATCCAGTTTTCACTATTTTCCCACCATGAGGCAGGAATTTTTTTTTGAGAGTTTTTTTTGACCATGGTGCTCCCAATTAATGTTATAGTTTGTCAAAATTAAAAACTTATTAATATTTTAAGTAGGAATTAGGATAATAATTCTTTTATTTTGATAGTTGGCCATTATTAGTTTAAGTATTGTTGTGTGTCTACTAAGTCTTGGCTTAGAGGTAATTGTTTATCTCTTAAATTGATTTGTTATCTTTAAGATTACGGGCATTTTCCCCTTTTTTGAAGTTTTTAAAAGATGGAAAACAGGGGATAATTGTTTACTTTTTGGAATGTTTTTTTGCCATGACACTCACATTTAATGTGATTGGTTTGTCAAAAATAAAAACTTCTTTTTTATTAATTAGGCGTTGGCTAAGAATCTTTGAAAGTATCCGATAGAGGAATCTGTCTAAGATGCCCCGGGAGCTGTGTCTGATGAAGCAACGAAACGTCATCCCGCTGGTTGCCGCCGGAAACTCAGGTCCGCCTCCTTAACCCCGGCAAAAAAGTCCGTTACGATAATTTAGGATAAACAAGTCTGCAAAAAGGTCTCAGGGTTTCTCATAAACCTCTCAGGGTTTCTCATAAACCCCTCAGGGTTTCTCATAAACCTCTCAGGGTTTCTCATAAACCCCTCAGGGTCTCTCATAAACCCCTCAGGGTTTCTCATAAACCCCTCAGGGTCTCTCATAAACCTCTCAGGGTTGATCATAAGCCCCTTAAGGTCTCTCATAAACCTCTTAAGGTTGCTCATAAGCCCCTTAAGACCGATCATAAGAGTATTCACGAAACGGTGGCTCTTTTTTTTTAACAGAAGCCAGAGGGCAGAAGCCAGAGGCTAGAAGTCAGAAGCCAGAAGGGGGACTAGCGCTCAGGATGGCAAAGAGCATGGGGCAAGGCGCAAGGGGTATCTTACATCTAACAATCTACTGGGTTGATGGTAAAAGGGTGGGTTGGTGTAGGGTGAAATGGTGAAGGGTGGAATGGTGCAGGGCCCGGAGTTTCTTGCCGACATCTTAACTCCTTGGTGCAACAGGCTTTCCCCGGCAGACTCCATCCGCTTACCGCAATATGCATTTGGAATTTTGGTTTTACAAAATGTAATATGGCTGTTTTGGGGTTGGGCTGGAAAGGGGGAAGGTTACAGTCTGATTTTAAGCTGTCCGGTTTACGGGGAAGGTTACATAAAGGGTGAGTCTACACTGTAAGTCCATAATAATCGGTTGTAGTTCTACCGGGATGTAATTCAAACTGGAGTAATCGGTAGGGGCGTGCTGAGCGCTCATACTCCTATATATTGTAGGTAGTTTTTATTTCAATCTTCCTCCATTATCTTTAAAGTCAATTAAGAGGTTATGTATTCTATAAATTTCTTCAATAATTGGAAGTATCACAATTTCTTTTTCGAGACAAATGAACTTAAACTCATTAATTACATATGCTCTAAAAACAAAAGTCACTTCGTCTAATTCATTGGAATTAAAAACCACTCTAGATGGTATAAAATTACCTGCAATTGGTTTGGATAAATATATATCTAACTTTTCATCAAAGTGTTCAGCATAGTCACGGACATATCGATGTTTTAAAACATTATCTTGTTTGATTTGAAGAGATTCTCTTAGTTTCTCACCTCTCAGTTTATGAATTTTACTTTTTGGTCCCTTATAACGAGATGGAAATAGATATCTTGAAATGGCTGCACCTTGATTGATGATGTTTTCGGCTAAGTCAATTAATATATCTGGGTTTTGCTCAAATAATTTCTGGTCAGTTATGACTTTATCTAAAAGTTCATAATCTGATATTGCCGTCTTAGTCTTAGTTAAAAGACTTTCAATATAAAATATTTCATAGGGAGGCCATATTTTCCATATCTCTTGTCCTTTCATAACTGTTTTATTCAATTTCTTTTAAAGTTGCAATTAATTTAGGTGCAATATCTTTGACAAATTTTATTTGTTTTTCAGATATGTCTTCTCCGTGGATTCCATAATTCGCAATTGCTATTACTTCTCTAAGTGGGATAGTAAACATCTTTTGTTATAATCCGATTGTCTGTTAAATCTCTCAATATTGAAATTGCTGAGGTTCTTCTTTTTTCTTGGTTATTGCCTATTGAATATTCCCAAATTCGTCTTAACTCGGTTTCTATTCGAAATCGAGTCGCAAATAGAAACTGATTAGATTCAGGAACATTAAATGTGTTTTGAGGTTCTGTTTGAGAAGTTATCCCTTTGTTTTTGAGTATGTTGTCAAGTATTTTAGAATACTTATCTTCTAATTCTTGTATTTTATTATCAGCAGTTGGTGTCAGATTTATTGTCGGGTTAAAAGTGTTTTTATTACTAATCTCATTTTTAACTTCGTTAATCTGACTTTTAAGCTCGTCTATTGATTGTTTAAGCTTAATACCAAATATATTTATCTCTTGAAATAATGGAGCTAACATTAAAGCAACCCAAATTATAAATACGAAAATATCAAATGGAACAGATTTTCCTGAAATTATGTCTTCGTTTCTTAAAAGAAGTGTTCGTGTGGTAATTCCGATTAGAATAATCCACCAAACTACCTTTAACCAATTCGGTATTTTCATATACTGTTATTTTTATTTTGCAATTACCTATAACGTTTAGTATATGCAAAGTAGGCGATTGCGGGCTTCAAACTTATCAAACCGCTACAATTTTGAAGCGGGCTACAACCCTTGAATTTACTACTATCTCGGGTATTATTTTTATACATTGTTATAGCCTGAATTTTGATTATTTGTCATTTGTTTTAATTGATTTGTCTAGTTTTATTTCTTTGGGTTTTATTTCTTTTAATGGAGAATCAAATGCATAAGGGACTTTCCCTGAAGGAACAACTTTTGAGGATTTTGTCAGGTGAACATCTTGGTCATCAAAGAAAATATGTGCTCCAAAAGCTTTTAGTATTTTATCTTTTGAAAGTCCGCCTAAAAAATATGCTTCATCAACATATACTCCCCATTTTCGTAATGTCTTAATCACTCTCATGTGAGAAGGTGCATTTCTTGCTGTAACAATTGCAATTCTCAATGGAGAAAGCTCTATTGTTGTAGTTAGTTCCTCTTGAATCTTAGAAAGTTTGATTAATAATGTGGCAAATGGACCTTCTCCTAATGGTTCGTCTTCATGTTCTGACTCATATTGATGAAAGGCAGCCATTCCTTCTTTTTTGTATCTAGCCTCTGACTCATCAGAAAAAAGTACAGCATCTGCGTCAAAAGCAATTTTAACTCTATTATCTAAAGGTTTAAATTCCGTTGGCGGCTCATAAATATATGCTGCAGCACAACTTTTTGAATCAATCACTGCTTGTACGTCTTTTGCATCTTTACTTAAAAATAAGTCAATATCAAATGCATCTATGAATGGAGATAATGGTTCACCACCACTAAGAGCTATTCTTGTGATATCTAGTTTATGTTTCCTTAGTGAATTCATTATTCTTACACCAGTCTCTGGACTATTACGAGACATGACTACAACTTCAACAATTCTCTTTTTAGAAATCTTATTCAAATGCAACAAACTCTGAACCAAATAGAATGCTGTGCCTGGATCTAAAATTTTGTCCTCATGTTCTTGTTGATACTTTCGATAACCGACAATTCCTTCTTCTTCAAAAATCTTATTTTCAATTTCGAGGTTGAAAAGTGCTCTACTTGAGACTCCTATAACTAAAATATCTGAAAAATCAATAGGCATGCTGTCTTAATTTATTTTGGCTATAACGGATTGCGGTACGAAATCGTTGGGGATTGCGGGCTACTTACCTGTCCAGTTTCACCGAACTTGATGCGCGGCAGAATGTATGAATAACCACCCAAGCCCCAATGTTTTACGTGTGTTAGTATTTTGTTGTTTTTTATCTTTTTAAAAGGTTTACTTTTCTTAAATTCCTTTTTAGTCTAATAATATCGTAATTGATACGAATTAAAATATAAACACTTACTCCACCTACAAAATATGCAAAATTGTCCCAATATGGATTCAGGTCAAATACTTGCAATAAAGCTGCAATTAAAATCAATATTGCAGGAAGTCCTGTTATGTAGAGATATTTATTTCGGTTATTAAATTTTGAAATTAAGAATTCTAAGTCATGATTAAGTTTATCGTCAAAGTCAATTTTTAAATCTTTAATTTCTTTGTAATGTTTCTTTAGTATTAATTCAATAAATCCAAATGGTGCCCTAATTGATAGAGACATTGTCATCAATACTAGAAGTCCAGATTTTTCCCAATTACCACTTATAATCGAGTTAACATGAAATGAAGTCAACCCTGAAGCTAAAATTGAAAAAGCAAGTAAAACCATCATAAGTCCATAATCAAGCAATGAGGTGTATTTAAGAGCTTTAAACCTTTTTTCTTCCGTTTTTCCTTTCCAGTTATAAATAGATTTAAATCTTTCTATAATTTGAATTCTTTCTGTTACCTGATTTGTCATTATCTAACTTTTTTAGTTTTAAGGTAGTCTGTCTTTACAATAAATGCTAACGGAAAATTATAAGTTATGTGGCGGCTTTCGAGCTGAATCTCTGTCCGAATACAGACAGAGCCAAAATGCGGAAAGCCGCAGTTGGCATGGCACAGAAGCCGCCATAGAATTTATAAAATGTTATGGGTTGTAATTATTTTTCATTTAAATATTCAATATACATAAAAGGACTAAATTCAATGGGATTCTCTCTCGAAAAGTATTTTACTTTGGCCTCCTTTATAATTTTCCCATTTTTCGTCCAACGAACATTCCAATTTACATTACATGGTTGTATTATCGGATATATAAGTTTGTTATTCTCCATTTTAATTTCCCAAATCCAACGTGGCTCTTTTTTATTTGCTTGATATGGTTCAACATCCCATAATTCAATTTTATTTAAGTCATTAGATTTATCTGTCGGTTTACAAGAATCAATTAATGGTTTATAAAAAGTGAGCTTTGATTCAGAATAACCTCTTATTGGAAATTGAATAAAACCCATTTTTCGCCAAAACTTTTCAGATTCTTTTGGTTCACAGAAAAGTTTAATTGCAAGAGAACCTCTTTCTTTAAATGATTTCTCAATTTTATCGTAGAAGATTTTTCCTAATCCTTTTCTCCTAAATTCTGGATGTATTTCCAATATATCAATCTCAGTATAAATCTCTCTTTGACTCCATACGACAAAACCAATAATCTTTTCATTTAATTCAAAACTTATGACTTCATTTTTATGATATGATCTTTCGATAATATTCCAGTTACAATAAAATCCGTCGTCATATTTTTTACTCTCATCTAGCAGCCAGTTTTCAATCTCTTTTAAGTCAGATTCCGAAGGCTCTAAATTTATTTTATAATCCTCTTTCATAAGTAGGTAGTTTCATTTATTTATAACCCATAACGGATGGCGGTATGAGACGTTGCGCATTTCAAAGCACAAACTTATCGGCCCGATAAGTCGTTGATTAAATGTTATTTCGTTCAAATATACCACTATCCGAGCAATGTTTTATGACCGCGTGTTGTACGTTATTGTTTTGTCTAAATGGTTAAAATTATAAATGTATCTGAATCATTTTCCTTTTTTAAAATGCCACCTAGCCTAATGTCCAATTTTTGATGTTGATATATTGGCGAAATAGCTACACACTTATTGTATCCCAATAGTTCTTTAATTTGATTTAAATATGGATTATACTTTAATAATGTTTTGCAAACAAGGGTATTAGGTTGAGAATTGACTAAAACATTCATGTTCAGCTTCATGTGTTCATTAACAATCTCTGCATTCCATGCTGCATTGTTCAAAAAACCTAAATCTATTTCAAATGCTCCACTATGGTCCAATGGAAAATTTGGTTCAATAATCTTTACTCTATTATTATCATTCACTACAGGTATTTCCCCAATCATATGATGCAATCCGTTAAATTCGGATTTTCTAAACCACAAAATCATATCAAGCTTTTCGGTAACATCATTAACTCTATGAATATATTCACCATTCTTATTATTTGGTGGATTCGCATAAGCTAAGTTTCCTAAATACACGTAATATTCAAAAGGAGTGCCATCAAATATTTCTTTGCAATCAACTATTTCTTCTGATTCAATGGTTTCTTCATTTATACAATCCTTATAACGGATTATATTTCCTTGAACTATTGGTTCCCATAGTTTAATGTTATCTAAATCAGTTCTTCTACTACCTACTCCATGAGGATTGTAGTAATTTTGAGGTTGTCCTCCCTTTCTTTTTGGAAACTTCCACAATAAACTACCATCCTGATGATAACTTAATTCCGCATATGACCTAATTTCTATATTGTCAGGATAAGAATTGTCATCAGGTGAAAAGATTATAGATTTTCCTTTGTTTGGAAAGTTGAAAATAAACTTTAAGTTATCATTATCACCATAATTTATGCACTTAAAAAGAAATCTTTTTGCTCCTTTATTATCAATAAAGAATACGGATTTATTGAATTTAGTTTTACTCATCTATCTTGGTTTCTCAATAACGCACAACGTATGTATAAATGCAAATTGTGTTTATATCTATTTTGTCTATATTTGTTTAATTGTCAGTTGTTGAGTTGTTTATGTTCTGTAATTTGGTCTAAAGGGCTTTTTATATTTGCAAGAGTTCGTTTGCTTACGTGTGTGTAAATTTCTGTTGTGGTACTCGAACATGACCTAAAACGTTTACGCGGTATGGTGCGTAGCTTGTATTGCACCTGCGGCAAGCTATGCACTATGACCGCTTGTTGAACTAAATCCCTACGCGACAGCCCATACCAAAAATAGCATAAATTATTTTAGTTACAAATGGTAGTATCTGAATTATTCACCTTAAAATAATACAGTTATGAGATGAAAGACAGGCTTAACGATTGTTGAGCCGGCCATGGTACTTGTTCCTGAATTTAAAGCCGGAGCATAAGATGGAGCTTCGTGGTCAGAGCGGAAGTACGCAAGACAATTACATCCGGCGCATTGCCTTGTTTGTTTTTCATTTTGAGAAAAGACTACCGGGATAGGGTACAAAAAAACGGTACCACTCAAAGGAGAAGAGTTTCTGCGTCGATTCTGTTTGCATGTCATGCCGGATGGTTACGTACGCCGCCGGTCCGGTATTGTATCGCCTGAAAGGTGGGTTCTAAGCCAAAAAGGAGCTAATCTTTAACTTTTGAGTTACAACAAGCACTCTTTTTTGAAGCCCCAAAGGTTAAAAACAGCACAATGCAAGTAGGCGCATTCTTTCCCGAAAACATAAAAAACGACTGTAAGGCCATAATATTCAGTTGTAGTCTGCCGGGATGTAGTTTAATCTGGGGTAATCGGTAGGGGCGTGGTGAGTGCTCATAGTCCTATATATTGGCTGGCGTAATTTTCTTTTAGTTTATTATTTATTTCATCCAATGTCTGAGTTGATTTCTCTATGTCACCAATAGTTATTGTTGGCATTTCGTGTTTTTTGGCTTTGTTGCAATGTATTACCAATTCTTTACATTGAAACCAATATTTAGTTGAATCATAAACGGAAAGAATCCACTGTTCCCTTTAGTGTCAAAGTAATATGCTGGACCGACATCAAAGAGAAGGTGCATTTTATTATATGCTCTTTGAATTCCCCAAGTTGGACCAAACTCAAAACTAATATCGTCATATCTGTATATGTTCTTTGATTTAAACTCTTTAAAGCTTGTTAATAGCCTTAGACTCCAAAAATTTCCTGAATTATAATCAAGTGTTTTTCCTTTTAAGTCTCTATTCTTTCTGTTATATATCTTCTTGTAAGCTAAATCAACAAATGGAGAAATGAAATAAGTAACTCCGGTTGTTGTGATATTCAGGTTTTTATTGCTTCCATGTATTCCAATTCCAGAGTTTATTGATAATGTTGATTTCATTGAAATAGGCGTTTCCAATTCAAGTCCCGGGTTTAGTGCGTTAATTCTAAATACGCTTGTTAATTCATTACTAGTTTCTTGTCCTTTTGCTATTAAACTAATAAAAATGACAAATAATAATGCTGTTCTCTTCATTAATAGGTTATTTATAGATTAAATTTTTTCTGTTATGTACTTTGCATGAATGCCAACGGTTACGCGGTATGGTGCGTAGCTTGTGTTGCGCCTGCGGCAGGCTATGCACTATGACCGCTTGTGTGTGCCCTACATGAGCAGCAGCGCACCCACACTCGAAGTTTTAGAAAAGATTAAAAATACAAATTTTTTCAAGGAGGCATAGAGTGGGGGAGTATTTTTTTTCGGAGAGTGTAAGTCTCTTATGGAAGAGGGTTTACATCTATCTTCGGGACAACCTGAAACTTTCTGTAAACAGGGAGAAGAGTGGCAAACGTCGTCCTGCCCGGTTACAGATTTTAGGTTATGGTTTTGTCCCGGTTCCCAAACGCAGAGACGTAATGACGCAGAGGAGACGGCGAGTCCCACCCACAACATATTTCTGTTTATTTCCACTTATATCCATTTATATCCAGCCCCGCCCTCAGGAAAAGTGGTATATGTCAACTTTAGATTTCCGCCAATAGTTGATTCAGTTTCGTTGTCCTGGATATTGGCAACCTTTTGATGATTATTAATATTCTCCGACCTTTATGAGAAGGTATCCGACCTTTGTGAGAAGGTTTCCGACCTTTATGCGAAGCGTTCCGACCTTTGTGCGAGGGTCTCCGACCTTTGTGCGAAGTGTTCCGACCTTTGTGCGAGGGTCTCCGACCTTTGTGCGAGGGTTTCCGACCTTTGTGCGAAGTGTTCTGACCTTTATGCGAAGTGTTCCGACCTTTGTGCGAGGGTTTCCGACCTTTATGCGAAGTGTTCCGACCTTTGTGCGAAGCGTTCCGACCTTTGTGAGAGGGCTTCCGACCTTTATGCAGACTTTCAACTCCGAAATTATCGAGAATATTAGGGAGTATTAATTATAATTTATTTAACTCATTGTCCGAATGGAACTTAAAGTTAGTGATTAGTAATTAGTGATTAGTAATTAGTGATTAGTCGTTAGTAGTTAGTAATTAGTGGTTAGTCATTAGTTATTAGTTAATCAACACTAGTCACTAAAGACTGTTGACTAATGACTAACCACTTCTTCTGCCTTTGTCTTTCATCGTATAATTTTGTTTAAGCCCACTAAATCAGAAACCATCTGTTTCAGGCATGGATTGAGGGACCCTCAACAATAAACAAGTCTTCTTTCTGCTATTTGTATTCATCCCAGCTTTTGATGGGAATATCTTTGATGTCCTTTTTACAAAACGCGTAGATAAAGGCACTGGCCAGTCGTGCATTGGTAATTAACGGGATGTTAAAATCAACCGCACCACGCCGTATTCGGTAACCGTTTTTAAGTTCACCCTTAGTAAGGTTTTTAGGAATGTTAATAACCAGATCAATCTTCTTTTCGCGGATATAATCCATGGTGTTGGGTTTCATATCCGGTTGGTCGGGCCAGTGTAGCAGTGTTGATTTTATGCCGTTTTCTTTGAAAAATTTATGGGTGCCGGCAGTAGCATAGATATTAAATCCTTTTTCCATCAGAAGCCGTGCACTTTGTAATAATTCTACTTTGCTTCTTAATGGTCCGGATGAAATGAGAATGTTTTTTTCTGGGATTTTGTATCCAACGGCAAGCATAGCTTCAAGTACGGCATCATAATAATTGTCGCCAATGCATCCAACTTCACCGGTCGAAGCCATATCGACGCCTAGAACAGGGTCGGCATTAATCAAACGGGCGAATGAAAACTGTGGAGCTTTTATCCCTACGTAATCCAGTTCAAACAAGCTTCTGGCAGGTCGCTCAACAGGTAATCCCAGCATCACTTTGGTGGCCATGTCAATTAGGTTTATTTTTAGGACTTTTGAAACAAATGGAAAACTGCGCGAAGCTCTTAAGTTACATTCTATTACTTTTATGTCATTATCCTTGGCCAGTAACTGCATGTTGAAAGGTCCTGAAATATTCAGTGCACCGGCTATTTGGCGGGCTATTCGTTTAACACGACGAATAGTCTCGATATAGAGTTTTTGCGGTGGGAAAACAATAGTGGCATCGCCAGAATGAACCCCGGCAAATTCAATATGCTCTGATATTGCATAGGCAATCATTTCTCCGTTTTGTGCCACCGCATCAATTTCAATTTCTTTGGCTTGTTCAATAAATTCCGATACCACTACCGGATATTGTTTCGATACTTTGGCTGCCAGTTCCAGGAAGTGCTCCAGTTCTTCTTCGTTCGAAACCACATTCATGGCTGCACCGGATAGAACATAAGAGGGCCGAACCAATACGGGATAACCCACTTTATCAATGAATTTGTAAATGTCTTCGATGGTGGTAAGTTCGCTCCATCTGGGCTGGTCTATATTTAAGCTGTCGAGGAGGGAAGAGAACTTTTTTCGGTTTTCAGCCCGGTCGATATCTTTGGGTGAAGTACCTAAAATGGGAACGTTGTTTCGGAACAAACGCATAGCCAGGTTGTTGGGGATTTGCCCTCCTACCGATACGATGACCCCTTTGGGGTTCTCAAGCTCGCAGATATCTAATACCCGTTCAAGGGTTAACTCGTCAAAGAAGAGACGGTGACAAACGTCATAATCGGTACTTACCGTTTCGGGGTTATAGTTGATCATTACCGACCGGTAGTTTTGCTGATTAATGGTGTCAATGGCGTTCACACTACACCAGTCAAATTCTACACTCGACCCAATTCGGTAAGCCCCCGATCCTAACACTATTACAGATTTTTCATCTTGTTCGAAGGTAATATCATGGTATTCCCCATTATAAGTCAAATAAAGATAGTTGATTTGGGCAGGGAATTCGCCGGCCATAGTGTCAATTTGTTTGACTACCGGAAGAATGTTCCTCTTTTTTCTGTACTCTCTAACCTTTAAAAGGTTTTCTTCCATTTCGCTGTCCTGGGGCTGAAGCACTATGCGAGCTATCTGGAAGTCCGAAAATCCTGCTTGCTTGGCTCTTTTAAGTAGCGAATCGGGTATCGATTCAATAGAATCATATCCCGATAATTCTTCTTTAAGGTCAGTGATGTTCTTTAATTTGTCTAAAAACCATTTATCTATTTTCGTTAGGTCGTGAATCTCATCAATGGAATAACCTTTTTGAAGAGCTTCCGATATAGCAAAAATACGTTGATCGGTTGGTTCAGCAAGTTCTTTGGCCAGGTCAATATCTTTTAACGGATGGTTGGCAACAAAACCATGCATGCCTTGACCAACCATACGAAGTCCTTTTTGTACTGCCTCTTCAAAAGTGCGACCAATGGCCATAATTTCACCAACACTTTTCATGCTGGAGCCAATTTGCTTGGAAACGCCTGTAAATTTGTTTAAGTCCCAGCGTGGAATTTTACAAACTATATAATCAAGTGCGGGTTCAAAAAAGGCAGGGGTAGTCTTGGTAACAGAATTTTTAAGTTCGAATAATCCATATCCTAAGCCCAGTTTTGCAGCAACAAAGGCCAATGGATAGCCTGTTGCCTTAGAGGCAAGGGCACTGGAACGTGATAACCGGGCATTAACCTCAATAACTCTGTAATCTTCTGAATTGGGATCTAATGCGTATTGAACATTACATTCACCCACAACGCCAATATGTCGGATGATTTTAATGGCCAGCTCACGTAATTTGTGATATTCTGAATTGGTAAGTGTTTGAGAGGGAGCTACCACAATACTTTCGCCGGTATGTATGCCCAGGGGATCAAAGTTTTCCATATTACATACCGTGATACAATTGTCATAACTGTCACGTACCACTTCGTATTCCACTTCTTTCCATCCCTTGAGCGATTCTTCTACTAATATTTGATTGGAATAAGAAAGTGCATTGTTGGCCCTCTTGATCAATTCTTCTTCATTTGAACAGAAACCACTACCCATGCCACCCAGTGTGTAGGCCGCCCGAATGATGATGGGATATCCCATTTTTTTTGCGGCGGCCACTGCATCTTCTACCGAAGTTACTGCAACGCTTTTGGGGGTTTTGACATTGATTTCTGCCAATTTTCCCGCAAATATTTCCCTGTCTTCTGTGTCGATAATTGCCTGGATGGGGGTTCCCAAAACTTCTACGTTGTATTTTTCAAGAATTCCTTGTTGGTAGAGTTGGATGCCGCAGTTGAGGGCGGTCTGACCGCCAAAGGCCAACAGGATACCATCAGGCTTTTCTTTTTTGATAACCTGTTCCACAAAATAAGGTGTGACAGGAAGGAAATATATTTTGTTGGCTATTTTTTCTGATGTTTGTACGGTTGCAATATTGGGGTTGATAAGGATGGTTTCAATCCCTTCTTCTTTGAGGGCTTTTAATGCTTGTGAACCGGAATAGTCAAACTCGCCTGCTTCTCCTATTTTTAAAGCTCCCGAACCCAGAATAACCGCTTTTTTTATTTCCTTTTTCATCAGTATAAAATTTTTCTATGTTATTGGTCTGATGGAACTCGCATGACTTAATGTTTATGTCTGTTTTGTTGTGACAAACCTTCTGAGTCATACTCGTTTCATTGATTTGTTTGTATTTCGGAAAGAATGGTGTTTCTGCCCTTTTGGGGATACAAAGGTATATTATTCTTCATTAATATCCATATAAGAAATGTATAAAATTGCATAAATATTAATTGTGGGAAAAGGAATTGTTGTTCTTTGAAATCCCTTGTGTTTTGAACGGAGTGCTTTTTATAGTTTTTTGTTTTTTGATAAAAAATACAAAAAATGAGGTGTTGTTTTGGATATTTATAAAATATGAATAAATTTGCAGTAGTTTTGAATATTTATTCTTGTGGTGCGGTTGGATGTTTGCTGTTGCTGTTTTCTGAGGATTAATGCAATGTTGGTATTCCATAAAAATATTTAGAATGAGAGAAATTTTTAAGAAGAATGCTTATTGTTCATAAATGATATGAGAATAAAAACCCAGAGATTAAATCTAATCAGGCAATTGATCTCAAAACATAAAGTAGGTAGTCAGGAAGAGTTGCTAAACTTGCTTGAAGCAGAGGGGTTTTCAACTACTCAGGCTACGCTTTCCCGTGATTTAAAGGCTCTTAAAGTGGCCAAACGACCTGATGTAGAGGGAGGATACGCATATGTATTGCCAGAAGATGAGGATTCGGGTGGAGACCAAAGTAATGAAGATGTATTCCCCGTTAATGGTCTGGAATCTATAGAATTTTCGGGCAACATGGCTGTTATGAAAACGCGTCCCGGCTTTGCCAATAGCATTGCCTCGATTATTGACAGCCAGGCGCCTTTCGAAATTATTGGAACTATTGCCGGTGATGATACAATTCTGTTGATTTGTAAAGAAGGCGTTTCTCGACCTGATGTTCTGAATGCATTATCGGCATTTATGCCTGGAATTAAAAAAAAGTTGTTGTGATGATATAGGCTAATTCCATATGCCTATGTTGGTGTTTGTTGTTTTTCTTTGTGAAGGTTTGCTGAATGATTTCTTAAGACAAGAACCATTAGGTTGTTGTTTTGAAATCCAAAACTTAATTTTCTGTTAATGATTAAAGAAAATAATAATATAAAGATACAAATAGCGTCGGATGAGCATTTGCCATATGTAGATATTATTCTGTCTACTATAGAACAAGCCGCTAAAGTGCGCGGAACAGGAATTGCCAGAAGAAATCCTGATTACATCCGAAACAAAATAAAAGAAGGCAAGGCTATTATTGCCCTTAGTGGTGACGAATTTGCCGGATTTTGTTATATCGAATCATGGGGACATGAGAAGTTTGTCGCTAACTCGGGACTTATTGTAGCAGAGAAATTCCGGGGTCAAGGGCTCGCCAAACGTATTAAACGAATGGCTTTCGAACTCTCCAGAAAAAGATATCCCAATGCTAAGATATTTGGTCTTACCACCGGTTTGGCCGTTATGAAAATTAATTCCGAGTTGGGGTATAAACCTGTTACCTTTTCGGAATTAACTGACGATGAGGAGTTCTGGAAAGGGTGTCAGAGTTGCGTTAATTACGATATATTGATGCGAACCAATCGAAAGCACTGCCTTTGCACCGGGATGCTTTTCGACCCGGCTAAAGATAATAAACCCGAACCCTTGCCCCCTAAGCGATTGAACGTTTATGGACGATGGTTGCGATTTAAGCAATTTGTGTTCCTAAAAGCAAATGGTAACAGCAAAAACAAGAATAATAAGAATAAGAGAAATTTGTTGAAAAGCTTGTTCGCCGCTTTGTTCACTTAATTTTTTATACCGATGAAACGAGAATAACCAAGTTGGTTGCTCACAATTTATTAGGCAGAAGTGCACAGGCAGAAGGCAGAAGAAGTGATTAGTCATTAGTCAACAAGTGGTTAGTGTTCAATAACTAATGACTATCGACTAACCACTAATGACTACTTTCAAGAAGCAATATATCAATGAAGTATGTAAAATTTATACGGATGAAACGATCATGACGATGAGAGATTTTCACAAACGAGAATGTATAAAACTCTATGTCATGCGAGTTCCATCCGACCAATGATTTAAGTAAATATTATACGGATGAATAAAAAAGTAGTACTAGCCTTTAGTGGTGGATTAGATACATCATTTTGTGTCAAATACCTAAAAGAAGAGAAGGGACTTGACGTCTATTCAGCTATAGCCAATACCGGAGGTTTTGGTGAAGATGAGCTTAAGGAAATTGAAAATGGTGCCAAACAACTGGGCGTTACCGAACATGTGACCCTCGACGTAACGAATTTATATTATCGTAACTGTATTCGCTACATGATATATGGGAATGTGCTTAAAAATAATACCTATCCGTTGTCGGTTTCTTCTGAGCGGATATTTCAGGCTATGGCCATTGTTGATTATGCCAGAAAAATTGGTGCTCAGTATATTGCGCATGGGAGTACCGGTGCCGGTAACGACCAGATACGGTTTGATTTAACATTTCAGATTTTGGCGCCTGAAATTGAGATATTAACTCCGATTCGCGACCTTACATTATCTCGCGAGGAAGAAATTGAATACCTCAAAAAAAGAGGTATTCAAAAAGATTGGACTAAGTTAGCTTATTCCATTAATCAGGGGTTATGGGGTACCAGCATAGGTGGAAAGGAAACTCTTACTACCGACCAGGCATTACCTGAAGAGGCCTATCCTAAACAACTAAAAAAAGAGGGTTCCGAAGAACTTGTCCTTACCTTTGAAAAAGGTGAACTTAAGGCTGTTAACGGACAGGTATTCCCAAATCCTGTTGATGCCATTAGAAAGGTAGAGGCCATTGGTGCCGATTATGCCATTGGGAGAGATATTCATGTGGGGGATACTATTATTGGAATTAAAGGTCGTGTAGGTTTTGAAGCTGCCGCCCCTCTGATGATTATTAAAGCCCACCATTTGCTGGAAAAACATACGTTGACCAAATGGCAAATGTACTGGAAAGAACAACTGGCCAACTGGTATGGGATGCTCTTGCACGAAGCACAGTATCTTGAACCTGTTATGAGGGATATTGAAGTTTTCCTGGAACATTCACAGGCAAATGTTTCAGGTGACGTTATTCTTAAACTTCATCCTTATCGATTCGAAACTGTTGGTATCCGTTCTCAACATGACCTGATGAATAGTGGTTTTGGCGATTACGGTGAAATGAATAAAGAGTGGGATGGCAATGATGTTAAAGGTTTTACCAAGTTAATGAGTAATTACCTTAAGGTTTTTAATAAGGTAAACGGTTTTGATGTGGAAACTGGTAATAACAATGGATAATTTCTGGCATAATGTTTAACTGATGGTGTTTTTATAAAACGAATTTTTAAGGTTTAATGATGATTAAAGTAGGTATAATTGGAGGGGCAGGATATACCGCCGGCGAACTGATACGTATCTTGTTGAGACATCCTATAGCTCGAATAGAGTGGGTACATAGCTCCAGCAATGCCGGAAATGAGGTTTCCGAAGTTCATACCGATTTGGTTGGGGAATGTGACTTGAAATTTACTAATCAAATGGATTTCGGTCGGGTTGATGTTATTTTCCTTTGTATGGGGCACGGGAAATCGGAAACTTTTATGAACAGTCATCAGTTGCCTGCAAATTTGAAAGTTATTGATTTAAGTAATGATTTTAGGTTGAATAGAGTGAATAATGACTTTGTTTATGGTTTGCCGGAATATAATAAACCTAAAATTAGAGGGTGTCGCTATCTGGCCAATCCTGGCTGTTTTGCCACAGCTATTCAGCTGGCTTTGTTGCCCCTGGCGGTTAGCCATCTGCTTAATGAAATTCATGTTCATGCCATAACGGGATCTACCGGAGCAGGTCAAGCGCCATCACCTACCACCCATTTTAGTTGGCGAAATGGTAATGTGTCGGTTTACAAAGCTTTTGGACATCAGCATTTGAATGAAATAGTAGAAACCATGACCGATTTGATGCCCGAATTTGATAAACCTTTCAACTTTGTGCCGATGAGAGGTAATTTTTCGAGAGGGATTCTGGCTTCTGTTTATATGGATTGTCAATTGCAAGAAAGTGAGGCTGTTGAATTGTTTGATAAATTTTATGCCACACATCCCTTTGTTACCATATCGCGCAGGCCTGTGGATGTGAAACAAGTAGTTAATACCAATAAATGTTTGTTGCATATTAAAAAATATGGTGGTAAACTTCATATTGTAAGTGTTATCGATAATCTTACGAAGGGAGCATCTGGTCAGGCTGTTCAAAATATGAATTTAATGTTTGGTTTGGAAGAACCGGAAGGGCTGAATCTGAAGCCAGTGGCTTTTTGAGATAGAAAAGGGTTGTTTTTTACGGTTTAAATTTAGGTGTTCATTTTTTATTCCCACATTTCTTCCGGTTGTTTTGTCGCTGTCTTTAGGAAAAGGACAGCGACAACTCCGAACCACCCAACATTTTCCTGGCCAACCATATGATTGGAATTGCTTTGAGGTACCCAAAATTTGATGATTTCTAAATATTATGGATAGTGGGCTTGGATTGAGAGGATAAATATGTTGATTATAATTTGTTAGGAATTAAAAAAAAATTGATATGAAGTTGTTCGATGTTTATCCGTTAATGGATGTTGTCCCGGTTTCGGCGAATGGTTGCTATATTACTGATAAGAATGGGGTTAGGTATTTGGATCTATATGGTGGGCATGCAGTTATTTCAATTGGTCATTCACATCCCCATTACATCCGACGGATAAAAGAACAACTGGATAATATAGGTTTTTATTCCAATTCGGTAGTTAATCCGTTACAGCAAGAACTTGCCCAAAAGTTGGGAGAATTGTCGGGGTTGGAGCAGTATAATCTATTTCTTTGCAATAGTGGCGCCGAAGCAAACGAAAATGCCTTAAAGGTAGCCTCTTTTGTTACTGGGAAAAAACGTGTAGTGGCATTTTCGAAGGCATTTCACGGACGTACTTCAGCAGCCGTGGGAGTGACCGATAATGAGACTATACGTTCTGCATTGAATAATGACCATGATGTAACGTTTCTTCCGCTTAATGATACAGAAGCTGTTAAGCGTGAATTGGAAAAAGGGGATGTGTGTGCGGTAATCATTGAAGGGATTCAGGGTATTGGAGGAATTAATATTCCGGAAGATGTTTTTTTACAGGATCTCCAAAGACTTTGCAGAAAGTATGATTGCAAACTTATTCTGGATGAAATACAATCGGGTTATGGCCGAAGCGGTCGCTTTTTTGCCTTTCAGGAAGCTAATATACAACCAGATATAGTAACCACAGCCAAAGGAATGGCCAATGGCTTCCCCATTGGTGGCGTTTTAATTCATCCTGACATTAAACCCTGGTACGGAATGTTAGGATCTACTTTCGGCGGTAATTACCTGGCATGTGCTGCTGCTTTGGCAGTGCTGGAAGTCATTGATGCCGAATCCCTAATTGCCAATGCTGCTGCTACCGGGAATTTTCTCTTGTCTGAGTTAAGAAAAATTAATGGAATTAAAGCGGTAAGAGGGCGTGGACTGATGATTGGATTAGAGTTTGAATCACCTGTAAAACCTTTGCGGGAAAAGCTTTTAAAAGAAAAGCATATTTTTACCGGTGTTTCTTCTTCCAACATCATCCGGCTTTTGCCACCGTTGAGGTTGACCATTGATGAGGCCATGATCTTTCTGCAGGCTCTCAAGAGTCTTTTGGCTCCTTAAACCCCAAAATTATGATTAATTCATACTGGAATGAACAATGGAAGGAGATCCCCTTTGAAAAAGGTGCTTTAAGAAAACGTTATGCTATTTCCAATTACGGGAGGGTCGTTAGCTTTTGTGCTGATGACATGAGTGATGCCGTCTTAGTAAAGGGAGGGGTTATAAAAGGTTATAAGACGCTGCCTCTAAGGCCTTTTGGCCGATCTCGTACTTTTTATATTCATAAATTGGTTGCAGAGCAATTTCTTGAAAAGAAAGAGGAAAACCAGAAGTATGTTATCCATTTGGATTATAATAAGTGCAATAATTACGTGGAAAATTTGGCGTGGGCTAATAAAACAGAGATGTTTGAGCACCAACAAAAAAATCCAAATGTGGTCGATGGCCGGAAAAAACTTAAGACCCGACGTAGAGGAGAGGGAAGTAAATTAACCGATACACAGGTAATGTTACTGAAAAAACGAATTACCGATCCGAATCGAAAAACTAAATTAAAAATTATTGCTCGACAATTTGGAATCAGTGAAATCCAATTACATCGCATTAAAAGAGGTGAAAACTGGGGGCACATTAAAGTTGACAATATTCAAATCAACGATGAAAAAACTAATATAGATGATTAATAAAATTGCAATTATAGGTGGCGGAAATCTGGGTACTGCTATTGCCAAAGGTTTGGTTAATGCCCGTGAACCCTATCGCGGAGAATTGGTTGTTACCAGACGAAGAGTTCATCTTATTAAGCACCTTGAAGCCAATGGCATTAAAGTTATCAAAAACAATGCTGAAGCCGTTCACAATGCTGATTTGGTTATTCTTGCTGTAAAACCTTTTCAATTAAAAGATATATTAACTGAAATTTCTTCAGCCATCCGGCCCGATGCAATATTGATATCATTGGCTGCCGGTGTCGATTCCAAAACTATTGCCGAAATGTGTCCCGGGCAAAAAGCTATTTTCAGAGTTATGCCCAATACGGCAATTTCAATTGGAGAGTCTATGACCTGTATCTCTTCATTTAATGCCACGGCCGAGCAAGATCAAACCATTCGTGAATTATTCGAGACGGTTGGTGTCGTTCAATTTATTCCTGAAGAATTAATGTCGGCGGCTACAGTTCTTGCAGCTTGTGGAATAGCTTACGCTTTGAGGTTTATTCGTGCAGCCACTCAGGGAGGGGTTGAAATTGGTTTTGGTTCTGATTTGGCTTTGAAGATTGCAGCACAGACTGTAAAAGGGGCTTCTGAACTTATCATCAGGGGTCAATCACACCCTGAGGCAGAGATCGATAAAGTGACTACCCCAAGAGGAATTACCATTTCAGGACTCAATGAAATGGAACATCAAGGATTTAGTTCTGCCTTGATAAAAGGGTTGGTTACCTCTTTTGAGAAAATAGAAAACGGATCCAGGAAAAAGTGAAAAACAGAAAGTTGAATATTAGATCGATAACCATAAAGGTCGGTTCCAATGTGCTAACAAAAGATGATGGGTCATTGGATATTTGCCGAATAGAACATTTGACCCGTCAGATAGGTTGGTTACATAAGCAGGGTATTCGTGTTGTTTTGGTTTCTTCCGGTGCTATTGCTGCCGGCCGAAAAATAGTAAAAGATGCCGCTGCCAAAGAGCCCGTGTCGCAAAGACAATTGCTGTCGGCGGTAGGACAGGTAAAACTGGTCAATATTTATTCCAGTTTCTTCGAAAAACAAAATATTACCTGTGCCCAGGTATTGGTTACAAAACAGGATTTTAGTTCTCGGGAGCATTACTTAAATATGAAAAATTGCTTTTCAGTACTCCTCGATAATAATATTATTCCTGTTGTGAATGAAAATGATGCTGTCTCGGTTACGGCATTGATGTTTACCGATAATGATGAATTGGCCGGGTTAGTGGCATCTATGATGGATACCGATGCCTTATTTATTTTGACCAATGTTGACGGAATTTATAGCGGTGTCCCCGGACAAGAAGGTGCTGAATTGATCCCTGAAATAAAAGAAGGTAGAGACGACCCTAAAGATTTCATTTTGCATACTAAAAGCGATTTTGGAAGAGGTGGAATGCTAACTAAATGCCGTGTAGCTCAAAAAACTGCTGCATCCGGAATCGCTGTTTTTATTGCCAACGGTATGCGCGACAATATTATTATTGATTTGGTTGAGCAGACAAAAGATGTACCTCATACATGGTTTATTCCTAACGGCAGAAGACCAGCTATTAAAAAGTGGATGGCTTATGCCGACGGATTCGCCAAGGCCGAAGTGGTGATTAATCGAGGGGCCAGAGATGCTCTTACTGGGCCCAAAGCCCGAAGTCTTTTGTTAGTTGGAGTGGTAGCGTTTAAAGATGATTTTAAAAAGGGCGACCTGCTGCGTATCAAAGATGAAGAAGGACAACTTATTGGCATTGGAAGGGCCCAATATGATCGTGCTGTGGCTATGAAACATTTGACGGATGAGAAATACAAACCATTGGTTCATTACGATTATTTGTTTATTTATCCCAATGTTTATAAGCTTTGAATAAATCAGTTGTTTAACTGTTATTAAAGTATTTAAAATGACCAATCTGGAGCAATTTAAAAAGGCAGCCGAAGCTACCAAAACAATGGTAAGGCTGAGCAATGATCTTATTAAAAGGGTTTTGCTGGATTTGGCTGATGAAATGGTGGCACGAAGCGCATTGATTTTAAGTGCCAATAAGAAAGATTTGGAACGCATGGATGAATCCGACCCCAGATATGACAGGCTTAAACTGACACCTGAGAGAATTGAAAATATTGCTGCCGATATGCGTTCGGTGGCCGATATGAAGTCCCCTGTAGGTGAAATATTGGAAGAGCGGTCAATGCCTTCCGGGCTCCGTCTTAAAAAAGTAAGTGTTCCGATTGGTGTTGTTGGTGTCATTTATGAAGCCCGGCCTAATGTTACCTTTGATGTTTTTTCTCTCTGTTTTAAATCGGGTAATGTCTCGGTGCTTAAAGGTGGACAAGATGCATGGAATTCAAACCAGGCGGCTGTTGGTATCATCAGAGAGTGTTTAGCCGCTCATGCTGTCTCATGTGATGTGGTACAACTGTTGCCACCCGACAGAGAGGCTGCCCGCGAACTTATGCATGCCGAGGGGTTGGTGGATATATTGATTCCCAGGGGGTCTCAGGGACTTATCGCTACTGTTCGCCAAGGTGCCAAAATTCCTGTCATTGAAACAGGTGCCGGAATTGTCCATACTTATTTCGATGCTTCCGGGGACCTTCATAAGGGTAAAGCCATTGTGTTTAATGCAAAAACCAGACGACCGGCCGTTTGTAATGCTCTTGACTGTTTAATTGTCCACCGGGATCGATTAGACGATTTACCTGAATTGATGGCTGCGATGGCTATGAAAAAAGTAGTAATTGAAGCGGATGAGCCTGCTTTGGAACGCCTGAAAGGGCATTACCCTTCCGAATTGTTGCAAAAAGCCAATACTGAATCTTTCGGAACTGAGTTTTTGTCTTTACGCATGGCTATTAAAACAGTTAAGGATTTGGACGAGGCATTGACTCATATCAATCATTATAGCTCTAAGCATAGTGAGGCTATAATTGCTGAAGATAAAAATGTTATTGATAGATTTTTAAATGAGGTTGATGCAGCAGCTGTTTATGCCAATACTTCTACCGCATTTACCGACGGCGCACAATTTGGATTGGGTGCAGAAATCGGTATTAGTACGCAAAAACTTCATGCCAGAGGCCCTATGGGGTTAAAAGAACTTACTAGCTATAAATGGATCGTGGAGAGTGATGGGGCTATTCGCCCATAATTCTCACTGAAGTATTTTTTTACAGTTTTATAGAAATAAATTGAATATGAAGAGATTTTTGACGCCTTCCGATTTGGGAGATATCAATAAGGCCTTGAAAGAGGCTGCAGAAATAAAGAACAATCCTAACGCTTTTCAACATCTTGGGAAAAACAAAACGGCGGTTCTGATCTTTTTCAATTCCAGCCTGCGTACCCGGTTGAGTACTCAAAAAGCTGCCCTCAACCTGGGAATGAATGTAATTGTGCTTGACATCAATAAGGAAAGCTGGAAATTGGAAACTGAATTTGGGGTGGTGATGGATGGTGATAAACCCGAACATATTAGAGAAGCGGTGCCGGTTATTGGTCAATATTGCGATATTATTGGGGTTCGTTCATTTGCTAAGTTTGAAAATAAAGAGGACGATTATAGTGAAAAATTGTTGAACCAGTTTATTGAATATTCCGGACGTCCTGTGATAAGTATGGAATCAGCAACGCGTCATCCACTGCAAGCTTTTGCTGACCTTATAACTATTGAAGAACATAAAAAAGTGGAACGCCCTAAGGTGGTTCTTACATGGGCACCACATCCCCGAGCCCTTCCTCAGGCCGTACCCAATTCATTTGTGGAGTGGATGAAAGTGGCTAATGTTGAGCTCACCGTTACTCATCCCCAAGGGTATGAACTGGCTCCTGAATTTATGGATGGAGTTAAAGTTGAGTACGACCAGCTTAAAGCCTTTGAAGGGGCCGATTTTATCTATGCTAAAAATTGGGCCAGTTTTAAAGATTATGGTAAAGTGCTTACCACCGATAGGAGCTGGACGGTAGATGAAAGAAAAATGGCTGTTACCAATAATGCCAAATTTATGCACTGCTTGCCGGTGCGTAGAAATATGATTGTAACTGATGGTGTCCTTGATAGCCCCAACTCTATCGTTGTTGAAGAGGCCGCTAACAGGGTGGTGTCGGCACAAACTGTTCTGAAACGTATGTTAGAAGCTCTCTGATTCTACAATCTGTCAAATTCTTTTGCAAATGAATGCTCAATTAACAATCGTTAAAGTAGGAGGAAAAATACTTGAATCTGATGAGGCCCTGAAAAATTTCCTGGATGATTTTTGTGTGCTTCCCAACCCAAAGCTTTTGGTGCATGGCGGTGGAAGGTCTGCTACGCAACTGGCTAAACGTTTAGGGATAGAAACTAAAATGGTGGATGGTAGGCGTATCACCGATTCACATATGCTTGAGGTGGTTACTATGGTGTACGGAGGGCTGGTAAATAAAAAAGTGGTGGCAGCCCTTCAGGCTAAGGGCATTAATTCGCTAGGTCTTACCGGTGCCGATTTAAACCTTGTTAGAGCACATAAGCGTATTGTTAAGGATGTAGACTATGGTTTTGTTGGAGATGTGGATGAAGTAAATGTTGAACTGCTTGCATCTTTAATTGCCAGGGGAATTGTGCCCGTTGTGGCTCCTTTAACACATGATGGTAAAGGACAAATGCTAAATACCAATGCAGATACTATTGCTTCTAATTTGGCCGGAGGACTGGCCAACAATTATTCGGTCCGTTTGGTTTATTGTTTTGAAAAACCGGGAGTGTTAATTCAACCTGACGATGACAGCTCTGTAATCCCTTTCCTTAATCAGCAGTTGTTTCAAATGTATTGTCGGGAAGGTATTATTGCCGAAGGGATGATTCCTAAGCTGGAAAATGGATTTAATGCTTTGTCAATGGGAGTTAATGAGGTGGTTATTACCAATATTGAAGGTTTAACTATTCCGGATAGCGGGACCAGACTCGGAGCTTAGGCTTACCAGGAAACTATTTTTGGGGTTGTCAGATTTGTTGATTCTTATTCTAATCCAATTTAAAGATGTCTATTCATCCATATATTGAGCAGGCAATTGAGCTGTTGAAAGCCATGATTTCTATACCTTCTTTTAGCCGGCAAGAAGGCGATGTGGCTGCAATGTTTGAAGATTTTCTGAAATCGACAGGGATAAATTACTATCAACGGAAAGGTAATAATATCTGGATTAGGTCGAAGAATTTTTCGGATCAATTACCGGTTGTTTTACTTAATTCTCATATCGATACGGTTCGTCCTTCATCCAACTGGAGCAAAGATCCTTTTTCGCCGTATGAGGAAGATGGTAAAATATTCGGGTTAGGAAGTAATGATGCCGGTGCTTCCGTGGTTGCACTGCTGACTGTTTTCCGTTTACTTGAGGAAATGCAACAACCATTTAATTTAATTTATTCAGCAACGGCCGAAGAAGAAATCTCCGGAGATGAGGGTGTGGCTTCTATCCTGGAAGAAATAGGTCCCATCGATTTGGGGATAGTGGGGGAGCCAACACAAATGCAGATGGCTGTGGCAGAAAAAGGGTTAATGGTGATTGATGGCATTGTTAAGGGGGTTAGTGGTCATGCCGCACGCAAAGAAGGTGTAAATGCCATATATAAAGCACTGCCGATAATTGAGTGGTTTAAGAATTATCGTTTTCCCTTGGTTTCGGATTTACTTGGTCCAGTGAAGATGACTGTGACAGGTATCGAAGCTGGCACTCAGCATAATGTGATACCAGATGAATGTCGTTTTATGGTGGATGTGCGTGTTAATGAGCATTATCAAAACAAGGAACTATTTCATTTAATTTCGCAAAATGTTAATTGTGAGCTAAAAGCCCGATCCTTTAGACTGAATAGCTCTTTTATTCCAACTGATCATCCTTTGGTTAAACGTGGTGAAACGTTGGGGCTTCGAAAATTTGGATCCCCCACCACTTCTGATCAAGCCCGAATGCCTTTTACCACTATTAAAATTGGACCTGGAGATTCGGCTCGTTCCCATACCGCTGATGAATTTATCTGTGTTCAGGAAATTATTGAGGGGGTAAATACTTATTATAATTTATTAAAGGATTTGTATATTTATCCTGTTTGAAATAATTTTAAATAAGCTGTTTTTTCAATGCCACAGAAAGTAAATTGATGTTTTTTTAAAATAATGCTTTATTTTTGTGATGATTTTGTTCGATTTTCTTCAAATTGGTTGGAGAATGTAAATGAATGTTTTTGAACCCTGATTGTATATTATTCAAGAAAGAAGAATTTCTGTTGGTAGAATGAGATGATATGTTGCTTTGATGTGCTGCTGGTCATGGTTAATTGTCTCATTCATTAAGTTTCGAAGTTTATTTCCGTTGCCTATACAAGGGCATTTTCTACCCGTTTAAAGGGATTATTTTTGAGCTTTTGGCAAATATTGGGAAATTAAAGCCAAGTATTCGTTTTCCTTTAAAAGCGTTGATTTGAGGTTGGGGAAACGTCAAAAAAATCCTGTTTTCATATTTTTTGCATGATCCTTTAAGGCTGAAAATAGCCATAAAGGGATGTTAAGACAGTGGATAATCTTTCTTTTCTCTTTTTTAGTAGTTTCAATTATTCATTGTCTTGCTTGCTATTTCTTGTGAAATGTGACGTGTTGAGAAAGCAGTTGTTTTTGAAGGTTGAACGGTCAAAAATAAGCAGAATGAAACGAGCAAAGACAGGAGGATTTTGGTAATAACAGCCATATGATTAAAAGAGAACAGGTAGAAAAATAAGAGGCGTTTAATGATTTGTGAACAATCATTAGGGTTGGTTTAATTAGCGATTATTGATTAATTGTTGAAAAATTCATTCAGCCAACAAATTAAGTTAGAAGAAAAATTAAATTTAATTTGAATTTCATGAAACTTTGGGATAAAGGTATAACTACCGATAAAAAAATAGAGTTGTTTACTATTGGTAAGGATCGTGAACTTGACCTTCATATAGCCACTTTTGATATTGTGGGTACCATGGCACATGCCATGATGCTTCAGAAAATAGGATTATTATCGGAAGAAGAGTTGAAAGTATTATTACCTGCATTGAAAAATTTGTATCAACAAGCTGTCGAAGGTAAGTTTAAGATTGAAGAGGGAATAGAAGACGTTCATTCTCAGGTTGAATTTGAACTGACAAAGCAACTAGGCGATGTTGGCAAAAAAGTTCACAGTGGTCGTTCTCGAAATGATCAGGTTTTATTGGATCTAAAGCTTTTTGCTCGCCACAAAATAATGGAAATTGTAGAGAAGGTTGAAGCGCTTTTTCAGGTACTTCAAGATAAAAGTGAAAAGCATAAACATGACCTTTTGCCTGGATATACCCATTTGCAAGTTGCAATGCCATCTTCTTTTGGGCTTTGGTTTGGGGCTTATGCCGAAAGTTTGGTGGATGATTTGTTGTTGACCCAGGCAGCATGGAAGGTTGTCAATCAAAATCCTTTAGGTTCAGCCGCTGGATATGGAAATTCTTTCCCGTTAGATCGGGCGTATACAACCAAACTATTAGGCTTTGATGATTTAAATTATAACGTGGTTTATGCTCAAATGGGACGAGGAAAAATGGAACGCACGGTGGCTATGGCCATCTCGTCCATAGCATCCACTCTGGCACGACTCGCAATGGATGCTTGCCTTTATATGAGTCAAAACTTTGGATTTATAAAATTGCCGGATGAGTTTACCACGGGGTCCAGTATTATGCCTCATAAGAAAAACCCGGACGTCTTTGAATTGCTAAGAGCCAGATGTAATAAACTTGCTAATTTGCCTCAAGAAATTGCAGCTATAACCGGAAATCTTCCTTCCGGGTATTTTAGAGATTTACAGATTATTAAAGAGGTGTTTGTTCCTGCCTTCGACGAATTGCTTTCGTGCCTTGATATAACCGCGCTTGCCGTTGGTAACATTGAAATTGTCCAAAATATTATGGACAACGAAGCTTATAAATATGCTTTTAGTGTAGAAGAAGTAAATCGTTTGGTACTTCAAGGTGTTCCTTTTAGGGATGCCTATAAACGGATTGCTTTGGAAATTGAAGAGGGAAAGTTCAATCCCGATACATCAAAGGTAAACCATACGCACGAAGGAAGTATCGGAAACCTTTGCAATGACAAAATTGAGGAAAAAATGAAGAGGGTCCTAAATGGTTTTGCTTTTGAGCATGTTCAATCTGCTTTGAAAAAATTAATTTCATAATTTTAAAAATAAAGTTATATGGCCTTTTTGAAAGAGTTAGCAAAGTCTGCCGTTCAGTCTTGTGATATTGACAAGGATTTATACTTAAAGTACAATGTCAAGAGGGGACTGCGAAATGCAGATTTTTCCGGTGTGTTGGTTGGGTTAACTAACATCGGCGATGTGGTTGGTTACAAGAGGGATGAAAATGGGAAAATCATCCCGGCTCATGGTGAACTTTATTACAGAGGTATTGAATTAAAGGATTTGTGTCGTGGATTTCAAAAAGACGGGCGGCATGGATATGAAGAGGCCGCTTATTTATTACTTTCCGGAAAACTGCCCAATCCCGAACAACTTAAGGAGTTCACCGAAATGCTTGCCCGAGAACGAGAACTGCCTGAGTTTTTTTCGAAAAATATGATATTGTCGCTACGTGGACGCTGCGTGATGAACATGCTGGCACGTTCCGTACTTGGATTATATACCGCCGATGATGAAGCTGAAAACTATTCTCCCGAAAACCTGCTTCGGCAGTCTATTAGCCTAATTGCGAAATTCCCCGTTATTGTGGCTTATGCTTATTATGGCATGCGCCATTCTTATCAAAGGAAATCTTTAATTATTCGTCATCCCCAACCCGAACTAAGTGCTGCTGAGAATTTTCTTTATATGTTAAAAGGGAAGAAATATACCAAGTTGGAAGCCGACTTGCTGGATCTTGCCCTGGTTTTGCATGCCGAGCATGGCGGAGGTAATAACTCTTCTTTTACCACTCGGGTGGTCAGCTCTGCACAAACCGACACTTATTCGGCTATTGCTGCTGCCCTGGGGTCATTAAAAGGTGGATTACATGGCGGTGCCAACCTGAAGGTGGTGAATATGATGAATAATATTAAGATGAATGTTAAAAACTGGGAGGACGAAGAGGAAGTTGCTGCTTATTTGGAAAAAATTCTAAGAAAAGAGGCTAACGATGGTACCGGAAAAATTTATGGTATTGGTCATGCTATTTATACCTTATCGGATCCTCGGGCCGTTCTTTTGAAAGAAAAGGCTGAAGAATTGGCAAAAGAAAAAGGGCGGTTGGATGAATTTAAACTGTATGCTTTGATTGAAAAACTTGCACCTGAAGTATTTTACAAGTTTAAAGGTTCCAATTCCAAAGTGGTTTGTGCCAATGTTGACTTTTATTCAGGTTTTGTTTATCAATGTCTGGAAATCCCGGAAGAGATTTATACACCGATATTTGCTGTGGCTCGCATCGCCGGGTGGTGTGCCCATCGTATTGAAGAAGTAACTTGTTCCAGCCGTAGAATTATTCGGCCTGCTTATAAGGCGGTTTCTCCCAAGCTTAAGTATGTTCCGCTTCGGAATAGAGAATAGAAAGTATGAATATTTATTCCGAAAAAGTGGTGTAATTTATAAATATTCAATTTTTTTACTTCTGAAAGGCGTTTCCCTGCAAAAAATTTCATACTTTTGCAACCATAGTATTGTATTGCCGAAAGAGGACAATGCATTTGTCGATTCCGACAAGTGCATTTTTTACAGGAAATGTGCATTTTTATTTAATTGTTTTTAATATGCCTGATTTTAAGTCTATTAAGTTGGTGTTGGAAGATGGTACGGTTTTTAAAGGGAAATCTTTTGGGTATCATAAATCTGTGGCAGGTGAGGTGGTTTTTAATACTGCCATGACAGGTTATCCAGAAAGTTTAACGGATCCATCGTATGAAGGTCAAATTTTGGTATCTACTTATCCATTGGTTGGTAATTATGGAGTCCCAAATAAAGAGCGGGAAAATGGTATTCTAAAGTATTTTGAATCGGATCGTATACATGTAAAAGGTTTTGTAATTTCCGATTATTCTTTCGAGTACAGTCATTGGAATGCGCGTGAGAGTTTGGGAGAATGGCTTAAAGAGCATAAAGTTCCTGGTATTTTTGGTGTCGACACTAGGGCGCTGACAAAAATTTTGCGCGAAAAAGGAACCATGCTTGGTAAAATTGAAACAGAAGAGGAAACGGTTGACTTTTTTGATCCCAATAAAGAAAATTTGGTGGCGCGGGTTAGTACACGTGAAAAGAAGACTTTTGGTAACGGAAAATACAAAATTGTTTTAGTAGATACCGGAGGAAAATATAATATCATTCGTTGTTTACTCAAAAGAGATACTACCGTTACTGTTGTTCCCTGGGATTATGATTTTAACAATGATGATTACGATGGTATTATGTTGGCGAATGGGCCCGGTGACCCTCAAATGTGTGATGCTACCATTAATAATGTTAGCAAGGCATTAAAAGGCGATAAACCTATTTTTGGCATTTGTCTGGGTAATCAGTTGCTTGGAACGGCCGCCGGAGGTACTACTTATAAATTGAAATATGGGCATCGTGCTCACAATCACCCCGTAATAAAAGTTGGCACTGGAACTTGTTATATAACTAGTCAGAATCATGGTTACGTTCTTGATGCCGATAGTTTAAACGATGAGTGGGAACCTTTATTTATTAATATTAACGATAATACAAACGAGGGAATTCGTCATAAGTCCAAACCTTTCTTTTCTACACAATTTCATCCAGAAGCCTCAAGCGGACCTACCGACACCGAATTTCTGTTTGATGAATTTATTAATCTGATTAAAAAATGGAAGGGTGATTGATAATACCTTTTTAATCCTACTGCTACCTTTAATGACATATGTTTTATCAATTCATTTGCTAAAGCTAGCAGTAGGATTATTGGTATTTATATCGATGTTATTAGCTTATTAGGTTTTATTGCGCCACCCTTAATATATTTTTATGTAGGCAGCTCTGCCGCTACATTATTGGGCTTCCGGTTGAGGACGTGAGGATTGTTCTTCCGATTCAGTTTTTTCTTTCCATCTTTTATCAAATTTTTTTATGGCATATTCTGATGCAAAATACCCTATTGCTATAGTTGCCAGCCATATACAATACATGAGGACCGATCCTAAATAACTCATATCTATTTTCTTATTGAATGGTTCTACAATAGTTTTCCCTAAATTGGTTTTATCTGTAAACGGGAACTCCGTGTGTACTTTAACTTACCTGCGGCAAATATTTGAATTTTTTATGATGCAATTGAGTAAACACAGAGTTTTCCCGGTTTTTTATACACTCTTTTTTTAATAAAAATGTGCTTCGCCCGATGATAATTCATCTTTGGTAAGCTTCTTTTTATTTATGGCACGCCAGGTATACCAAATGTAAGCGGCTACAAATGGAACCAGTAATGAAACATAGCTCATCACTGTTAAAGTAAAATGGCTTGATGAGGCATTCATTATGGTCAGAGAACTCTGGATATCCACCTTTGATGGATAAAAAGCAGTATTGTTAAAACCTGCAATCAGAAATAATGAGAATACTGCCAGAAAAGTTCCCGGGCCTGTGTACCAAATTCCGGAAGAGGAATTTTTAAATAGTGTCTTCGCTATGCCTAAAATAACTAATACTACAGCTGCCAGAAATAGTATCAGAACCAAGGGCATTTCTATAAGATTATAAAAGTATTTGTACGGTTGCAGGTAAATATTCCCATTTTCGGGATTAACTGCATAACCCTCACGTAACAGTAACCAAATAACAAATATCAGAAACAGAATCAAGAATGGGATGGCATTATACCACAACTGTTTTTGGATTCTGACTGCAATGTTTTTGTCATCAATGGTGTTACGGAAATAAAGAAGTCCTAGCGTACGGGCAAGAAAAAACAGGGCCAAACCTAAAGTTAAATTATGAACATTAAACAATAGTTCTATGCCCCGTAAAGGAGATTCCCATTGCATTTCATTCATTTCAGAAATAGTAAATGAAGAACCTGTAAAAAAACTGGCCACAACTATGCCCAATAAAAATGAGCCTATTAACCCGTTAATGAATAGGAATGTTTCATAGGTCCTGGCGCCAAAAACATTACCTTTTCGATTCCTAAATTCGTATGACACTGCTTGCAGAATAAAAGCAAACAATAAAATCATCCATGCCCAATAAGCACCCCCAAAACTAGTGCTGTAAAATAATGGGAAAGAAGCAAAAAAGGCACCGCCAAATGTTACTAAAGTCGTAAAGGTGAATTCCCATTTCCGGCCTAAGGCATTGATCAGGAGGGTGCGTTCTTCCGGTGTCTTTCCGGTTTGGTAGATGAGTGTTTGACCCCCTTGTACAAACATTAAAAAGACCAGGGCACCGCCCAATACCGAAATGATTACCCACCAGTATTGTTGAAGAGCCAGATGTGACAGTGATTCAAACATGGTTTATGTCCTCCTTCTTTTGTGGTCCTACTTTTATTTGTTTTAACATGATTCTAATTTCGGCAATAAACAAACCGATAAAGGTAATGGCGAATAAAATGAATGTGGTCATCACCGACCCTACATCAATTTGCGTTACCGCCTTCATGGTTGGCATTAAGTCTTGAATTACCCAAGGCTGACGCCCTACTTCAGCAACAATCCATCCAGCTTGTGAGGCAATATATACAAGGGGGATGGACCATACTCCTGCCCATAGTAACCAACGTTGGGTGTGTAATTGATTTTTCATAATTAAATAAAGAAATACTACAAATAGCAAGAGAAATAATCCCCCTAGAATAACCATTATATGGAAGGCATAAAAGGTCATAGAGATGGGTGGAACCATCATAAAGGCATTTTTTTCCAATTTTTCCGGGTCGGGGTCATAATAGTTACCATATCCAAAGTATTGAACATTGTTCTTTATGAAAACAGGATCCCGGAATTTTGCCTTTAAGGCATTAGCTTCCTGACCGTCAGGGTCTTCTTTTATGGCTTCTTTTAGTGCTATTAGGGCTTGTTGGGCTTCATAACCTCGCTTAATTTTTTCTTTATAAGAGAGGATGCCTTTTTCTTCGTTACCTAAAATAAGATCCTTGATCCCTGCCACGAAACTTTCTCCGTCGCCATAGGCCAGCCACGAAAGCATTGAAGGTATCTCTATCTTAAATAAAAAATCGGCCTGGCTATCTGCGGTTAGCTCTTTGTCGGCCCCACGTAATATGCCAAATGCTACCAATGGAGCACCACTTTGGCCTTCATACAGCGCTTCCATGGCAGCCAACTTCATGGGTTGGGTTTTTACAATTTCTTTGGCAGAACTATCTCCCGACCAAATTAAAACCAGAGAGCTGAGAAGACCAAAAACCGAGGCAATAACAATACTGCGTTTGGCAAGTAATTGCTCACGATGCTTCAGAAGATACCAGCTGCTGACGCCTATCACAAATATGGCTGCCAATACAAAGCCGGATGTTATAGTATGTACAAATTTATTGACGGCTGTTTCCGATAAAAAGACATCCCAAAAATTGGTCATTTCATTGCGGGCCGTTTCCGGATTAAAAAAGGTGCCTACCGGGTTTTGCATCCAAGCATTGGCTACCAGAATCCATATAGCACTCAGACTAGCGCCCAAAGCTGTTAACCACGTTGACAAAAGGTGAAAGCGTTTACTTACCTTGTCCCACCCAAAAAACATTACCGCAATAAAAGTACTTTCCAAAAAGAAGGCCATGATTCCTTCAATGGCTAACGGTGCACCAAAAATGTCTCCTACAAACCAGGAATAGTTACTCCAGTTGGTCCCAAATTCAAATTCCAGGATTATGCCGGTTGCCACTCCTATCGCAAAGTTGATTCCAAATAGTTTCATCCAAAACTTGGTGATCCTTTTCCATTCCGGATCTCCTGTTTTAACATACATGGTTTCCATGTAGGCCATGATATACGACAGGCCAAGAGTTAACGGTACAAAAAGCCAATGGAACATGGCCGTTAAAGCAAATTGGCCACGTGACCAATTGACCAGTGTGAAGTCAATGTTCTCAAGCATTGTTTCAGGCGTTTAATGGTTATTTGTTTTATATTTCACATGTTATGGTTATCCATTGGGTAAACTCCAAACTAGATATTTAATTGTTTAGGGTTGGATTGGTTATGTTTTCGATTACATAATTTGCTCTTTCCGAGTCTGTTTGAAAGTTTGTTTGTAAATGGTCGGGGAAAAAGAACAGCCGAAGTACAACAAACATAATGAATAGCTTGATGAGAATAATGACCCATAAAGCTCTTCCCCATGCCGGAAGTCCTTGAAAGCCGCTGACATAAAAGTCGACAATTTTTTTTACCTTTTCCATGTTTATCCTTCTTTATTGGATGGCTTTATTTTTATGTTTTGTTGTTCGATAAATCTCTTTTCTAATTACATAATTCATCTTTTAACTATTAATTTGACACGGTTGAAAGTTTTAATCGCCTATTAATATATAAAAATATTTGTATTTTCTTGTTAAGTAATGGCGTTGAAAAATTTTTTCAATCCTTTAAATTTGAATTAAATAACTGGCAGGTGGTTGAAATCTTAAGTAGAAGCATATTGGCATTTCTTTCCCGTATTGAAAAACGCACCTGTTTAAAAAACAAATTAACATGAAATAGCCTTTGGATTTTGGTGTGCTAAAATAAAAAAATAAATAGGAACTGCAATACCTAAATTGGGTATTTTATTTTGCCTTATAAGACCTGTTGGTTGAAGCTGGGAGTTATGAAATTGAGTCAAAGTGTTTTTTAAGGCGAATATTTACGTTTGTCCATTCTTATGAAATTTATTTAAATTGCTGATCGAATGGGCGAACCATGTTTCCCTCAAATCATGGAATTGAAAAGATTCCCTTCTGCCTGTGCACATTATTAATGTGATAAACTTAAATTGGTCATGCTTGTTTTGTCTGAAAAAGTCTGAGTTAAGGGAGAATTATCAAACTTAACTATATGGTAAATTTTTTTAGTTAAAGTAACTTGAGCTATAATTTAGAAATTAAGTGTTTCTTTTAGCTTTCTGTAGCCATTTCGACTGATCTTCAATCGTTGACCTTGAGTCATCACTGCCACGTAGGTGTCTTTGTCGTAGGGTTCCAAGCGTTCTACGAAATTGACATTGACAATAAATGAGCGGTGAATGCGAACAAATTGAGTGCTGTCGAGATTTTCCTCATAATAGCGCATTGTTTGAGCTTTCAAATGCCTTGATTTTTCTGAATAGATCATTACGTAATCTTCATTGGCTTCAATATAACTGATTTTATTAACAGGAATCACATGCATTTTATTTCCTGTCTTTACTACAATGCGTTTAAGAGGAGTGTTTGAATTTTCGGAATGTTTAATTAAAAGATTTGTCGCATCGGTTTTTTCCCCTTTGTTAAGTTGTTCCAACACTTTTCCCATTGCTTTGTTGAAGCGATCTTGAGAGTAAGGTTTTAGGAGGTAATCAACCGCACTCATTTCAAATGCTTTTAATGCGTACCGATCATAGGCCGTTGAAAAGACCACAACAGGAATTTCGTCTAAGACTTCCAACAGTTCAAGTCCGGAAACTTTTGGCATTTGGACATCTAAAAAGATAATATCCGGCTTTAATTCCTGGATGGCTTTTAAAGCTTCAAAACCATTGCTGCATTCTCCTATCACCGAAATGTTCGGGTGATCATTTAAATATGAACGGATTACCGTTCGTGCCGGTGGTTCATCATCAATAATCAGTGCGGTAAAATTGGATTTAGGCATGACTTATTCGTTTGGGAATAGAAAAGTTAACTTCAAAAAAATTACTTTCTTGCTTTGTTGAAAAAAGGTCATTTCGATTGTAGAAAAGAAAAAGTTTGTTTCGGATATTGTCAAGTCCTACTCCTTCTCCTTTTACCGGGGTGCTCTCTGGATCAAAGTTGTTTGAAACAGTTATTATTAGGTAATTGTTTTGAATATAACATGATGTGTGTATGTGTACCGGTTCAATACTTTCATGCAGCCCATGTTTGATGGCATTCTCAAAAACCGGTTGTAATAGCATCGCAGGGATATATACATCTAAACATTCCTCTGAAATATCAAAATTACAATTAAGTCGGTCTCCAAATCTTACTTTTTCAATGTCCAGGTAGCGACGCATATTGTTTAACTCCTCACGAAGAGGTAGCATCGATTCCGTATTGTTACGAAGCGAATACCTTAAAAAGTCCGACAATTTAGTTACCATTTGACCGGCACTTTGAGGATCAGTGATTGTTAATGAATTGATGGAATTTAAACTGTTAAAAAGAAAATGGGGATTTAGCTGGGCTTTTAAAGCTTTAAGTTCCGCTTCTTTTACCATTTTTTTTAATTGTTCTTCCTTAATTGTTTTTTCTTCGATGTGTTTAAAAAAATCAATGATATGATATAGGGATAGTTGCAAGGATAATAAAAGGGTTCCAATGGCCGCTCGCAGAGGGAGACTGTCTCTGGTAAAAGTTACATATTCATGGGAATCTCCTAAAAATAACTGTGATAAAAGATATGATGCTCCTAGCCATAGGATTAAGGTAATCAGGCAGATTATGGCATGGTTTACAAAATAATATAAGTTAGGTCTTATAATCTTGTTCTGTGCTGTATTCCTGCTGTTTGGCGAATAGGCCAATGGGAAATATAATGATAAAGAGAGTATCATTAATATCAAATTGTAAATGGCTGAATCAGAAATGGCTTGACCTTCTGTTAGGGCAGTGTATTCTACTAAAATTCCGGCATGGATGAAAAATAAAATAAACCAACCCAGAACATAGACAATAAAGATTCTTTTTTGGGCCAATATTGGGTGTAGCATGGCTTGTCTTATTGCATTTAGGTTACTTTGTTCATTGGCCGAATGGAACTCGCATGACCATTTGTTAATACATGTTCTTGTTGTGACAAACTTTCTTGGTTATGCTCGCCTCATTAGTATAAAAATTATCAAATTTATTGGTCTGGTGTAGCTTCGGATTACATTTAGAATGATTCTTGCTATGACAAACTTTTATGGGCAGGCTTGTTGTATTGTAAAATACAATATATTAATAATTGCTTAATTCGCCTCCTCCAAATACAATTACTCCTTTTATGGTCAATGTTGGTTGTGTTGAGGATTCGGTTTTAGTGGTTTCAAAAACTCTTTTATCTGCAAAACCACCTAATATGCTTGTTACTTCAATTCTAATTTGCCAATCGCGCGGAACGATCAACTTGGTTCCTCCAAATATGTTTACCATTTCGATAACAGCCCCTTCGGGTGCAAGGGTAGATTGATTAAAGTAAATTTCATTTCCTCCAAATATAGAGATGATTTCTCCCCCTTTGAAATTGGGTGAATCAACTTTCCGAACGGTGCCACTAAAAATCGCTATTTCTTCCAAATATTCATTAATTTGTGAGCTTTTTGTTTGATTTTTAAAAATCTGCATCCTTCTTTTCTTGGCATTAAGAAATAAAAGGCCTACTAGAATCAGTAAGACCGGCCAGTAATTCCAATATTGGGAAACGTCTATCCCGGGAAATATGTCAGGTAAAATTATTATAAACCAAATGGCTAAATATATTATGGAAGGAATTATTTTTTGCTTGGCAATGTTAATTATTGCCAAAAGTAAAAATATGGATGGCCAGGAATAAAGAAGCTGCCAAAGGTGTGACGGTATCAATCCTAAATTCCCTGCCAATAAAACAGCACCAGCTAGTATTAAAACTATGCCTATTGAAGAATTATTATTCTTGCAACAAGGAGATTGGCTTTTAGTTGCCATGTTTAAATGTTTTTTATTGTACATAATGATTCATTATTGAAGAGAATGATATACTAGTTTAATTGTTTAAGCAGAATTTCATTTTAATCTCATTGTTTATAAATAGCCTTGGTTGTTTATTTGTGTAAAACCTTCTTAAAAAATGGTCAAGCGGAACTTGTGGTTATTGATTAATGGTTAGGTATTAGTAATCAACACTAATGACTGTTCACTGAACACTGTTGACCACCCGCTAAAAACTTTTTCTGCCTGTGTACTTCTGCCTAAATATTTTAATACATGTTCTTGTTGTGACAAACCCTCTTGGTCATACTCGTTTTTTCTGAATTTTGGCTCTGCTTCATCCCGGTAATTGGCAATCTTAAATTGATTTGGATGAATAGATTGGTGATAACAAAGTTAATATGTTTAACTTTTTATAAAATGGGATTATCGATAAACAATAGGATTTTCAAGATAAAATGCGATAGTGTTCTGTTACCGGTTGCAATGGAAGATAAAAAAGCGCAAAATTATCGCACAATCATGTTTCTTAAAAATTGGTAAATTATAAGATAAAGTGGTTGTAAATTTGATAAATGTAAATAAAATCGCTAATTTTGTTTCGAAAAATAAGTTTTTTCAAGTTATTAGTGATAGTGTAAAAGTTTTGGCTGTGTAACTGCAGTCAGTCATAGTGTTTTCTCCATAAAAAGTAGTTAGGTATGCAGCAACGTTTTCCGAAAGTTCAGGGTTTGTACGACCCGGCTAATGAGCATGATAATTGTGGAATTGGTTTTGTGGCGCACATTAAAGGAAAACCCTCCAATGACATTGTCCAAAAAGGCTTGGAAGTTCTGGTGAATATGACTCACCGGGGCGCCGAAAGTGCCGATAATAAATCGGGCGACGGGGCAGGTATTTTATTGCAGGTGCCTCATCAATTTTTTAATTCCCTTTCATTTGACTTGCCACCGGCCGGAAGTTATGGTACCGGCTTGATCTTTTTGCCTTCGAATCCCGAAAGTGCTAAAGCTTGTCTTGATATTTTGAATCAGAATATTATTGAAGAGGGGCTTTCTCTTATCGGGTATCGTGATGTGCCTGTTGATTCGGGTGTTATTGGTGAGATTGCAAGGAGCAGCGAGCCTGTTATTCGACAGGTGTTTGTAACAGGTGATTTTAAAGAACAGGATGCCCTCGAACGTAAATTATATCTCCTCAGAAAGGTGACCGAAAATGCCGTTCGGAATTCCAATATTAAAGGAAAGGATTGCTTTTATATCGTAAGTCTTTCTTCAAAAGTTTTTATTTATAAAGGGATGCTAACCCCTGCTCAGTTGGGTCAATATTTCCTCGATCTTCAGGACCCACGCATGGCCAGCGCTATCGCATTGGTTCACTCCCGCTTTAGTACCAATACCTTTCCTACCTGGGATTTGGCTCAACCTTTCCGCATTCTGGCTCATAACGGCGAAATTAATACTATTAAAGGCAACCGTTTATGGATGCAGGCTCGGGAAGGTTTGCTGGAATCTGACATGTTTGGTGAAGATTTAAAAAAGTTATTCCCCATTATTGAAGAGGGAAAGAGCGATTCGGCCTCACTCGATAATGTGCTTGAATTTTTATTCCTGGCCGGACGATCATTACCCCATGCTCTCACAATGTTGATCCCGGAATCATGGAACGATAAAAATCCGATTCCGCCTAGTCTTAAAGCTTATTATGAGTACCATAGTACCATTATGGAACCTTGGGATGGTCCGGCATCCATCGTCTTTTCCGATGGACGATATATCGGAGGTACTCTCGACCGAAACGGACTTCGTCCTTCTCGCTATGTGATTACTGATGATGACCTCATTGTTATGGGATCGGAAGTGGGCGTGCAGACTTTCCCTGCCGATAAAATTGTGGCTAAAGGACGGTTGAAGCCCGGAAAACTTCTCTTGGTTGACACCAGATTAGGAATTATCATCCCTGATGAAGAGATTAAAGCTCAGTTATCTCGTCGCCATCCTTATGAAAATTGGCTGAAAGAGAATAGAATTAGTTTGAAGGATATCGAAGTTAAACATAGGGTTCCTTCGCAACTGGGCGAAAAATATGATGTTTATCTTAAAACTTTTGGGTATAACAAAGAGGAGATAGAACGCATTATTTCTCCAATGGCCCAAACCGGTGTAGAACCCTTGGGATCGATGGGGAATGATGCACCAATGGCTATTTTTTCTGAAAAGCCTCAGAGGTTGTTCAACTATTTCCGACAACTTTTTGCACAGGTTACCAATCCGCCTATTGATCCTATTCGGGAAGGATTGGTGATGGCTCTGACCAATTATATTGGCTCTGTTTCGAAAAATCTATTGGTCGAAAATCCTGAGCATTGTCGGTCTATTAAATTTGCCAGCCCGATCATTACCAATACCGATCTTGGTAAAATTAAAGACTATCGTCGTGAGGAGTTTACGCATGTTACTATCCCCATGTTGTTCCGGGCGTCTGAAGGAGGAAAAGGGCTGGAAAAAGCTTTGGAGGATATTTGCCGCCAAGCTGAAAAGGCGGTTGATGATGGTAATAATTACATCATCCTGAGCGACCGCGACGTAAGTCTCGAATATGCAGCTATCCCTTCCTTATTGGCAACAGCTACGGTACATCATCATCTCATTAAAGCCAAGAAAAGAATGCAGGTGGGGTTAATTGTTGAGACTGGGGAAGCAAGAGAAGTGATGCATTTTGCATTGTTGCTTGGCTATGGTGCAAGCGTCATTAACCCCTATGTTTGTTTTGCTACCATTAACCAACTGGTTGAACAGGGTAAAATTGAAGGTCCTTATCATGAGGCGCGACAACGTTATATTAAAGCCGTCGATAAAGGGATCCTGAAAATATTGTCGAAAATGGGGATTTCTACCCTGCGCAGTTATCATGGCGCCCAAATTTTTGAAGCCATAGGGATTTCCCAAAAAGTTATCGACAAATGCTTTACCGGTACCACATCTCGCATTGGAGGTATTGGTTTTGATGAAATAGCTCAAGAAGCGCTGGAATTTCATCAAAAGGCCTTTGATGAGTCGTTACCCAAAGGCCCGTACGAAACAGCCGGTATCTACGCTTATCGAAAATATGGTGAAAAACATGCCTGGAATCCCGAAACCATTGGGTTGCTTCAATGGGCTACCTCTCGTAATGATTACCAAAAATATAAGGAATACTCTTCTATCGTCGAGAAAGACAATAAAAAACCCTTGTTTCTGAGGGGATTCCTGAAATTTAAAACCGGAAATCCCATTAATATTGATGAGGTAGAACCGGTGGAAGCTATCATGAAGCGCTTTGTGACAGGGGCTATGAGTTACGGCTCTATTTCGAAAGAGGCGCATGAAGCGCTGGCTATGGCCATGAACGAAATAGGTGGTCGTAGTAACACCGGTGAGGGAGGCGAGGATGCCAAACGGTTTAAGTCGCCAGCACGTAGCGCCATTAAGCAGGTTGCCAGTGCCCGATTCGGAGTTACCAATAATTATCTGGTAAATGCCGACGAGTTGCAGATTAAAATTGCACAAGGGGCTAAACCTGGTGAAGGTGGTCAGCTCCCCGGTTATAAAGTGGATGAGGTAATTGCCAAATTAAGGCACTCTACCCCGGGTATTACCCTTATCTCTCCACCACCGCACCATGATATTTATTCTATTGAGGATTTGGCTCAATTGATTTTCGACTTGAAAAATGCCAACCCCAGGGCTAAAGTTAGTGTTAAGCTGGTATCTGAGACAGGTGTCGGAACAGTGGCTGCTGGTGTTGCAAAAGCACATGCCGACTTGATTGTTATTAGCGGTACCGAAGGAGGAACAGGAGCCAGCCCTACCAGCTCCATCAAATATGCCGGTTTACCTGTTGAACTCGGTTTGGCCGAAGCGCAACAAACGCTTGTTCTTAATAATTTGAGAGGACGGGTTAAGCTCCAAACCGATGGGCAGTTAAAAACCGGACACGATGTGGTTAAAATGGCTTTGCTTGGTGCCGAAGAGTTTGGATTTGCAACTTCCAGTCTTATCGTCCTGGGGTGTGTGATGATGAGAAAATGTCATTTGAACACATGCCCGGCAGGTATTGCAACACAGGATGAAGTATTAAGAAAACGGTTCATAGGAAAGTATAAAAATCTTGTCCATTTCTTTACTTTCATTGCCATGGAAGTGCGGGAAATTTTGGCTCAAATGGGCTATCGTTCTCTTGACGAGATTATTGGGCGAAGCGATCTGTTGGAACAAGACCCGGATGTGAAAACCTGGAAAACTAAGGGCGTCGATCTTTCTGCTTTGTTGCACTTCCCCGAGGAAGGGCACAAGTTCCCTTTGCGGCAAACTATGGAACAAGATCATAAAATTGATGACGTATTGGATCGTAAACTCATTCAAGAGGCCCGACCTGCGTTGCAAAACGGTTCCCGTGTTTGGCTGGCTCACCCCGTCAATAATGTGGACCGAGCTGTAGGGGCAATGCTGTCGGGCGAGGTCTCTCGTATTTATGGAGAAGAAGGCCTTCCCAAAAATACCATCAATTGCTCATTTACCGGCTCGGCAGGCCAAAGTTTTGGGGCTTTCCTCGTCAATGGCGTTAGTTTCAGACTGGAAGGTGATGCCAATGATTATTTGGGAAAGGGTCTTTCCGGTGGGAAAATTGTTGTGGTACCACCTACCGGACATAAATTCAAGGCCGAGGAAAATATTATTGTAGGAAATACTGTCCTTTATGGAGCCACCAGCGGACATCTGTATGTTAGAGGTATGGCCGGTGAACGTTTTGCCGTTCGTAACTCGGGCGCCAATGCAGTAGTGGAAGGGACCGGTGACCATTGTTGTGAATACATGACCGGTGGTCGGGTGGTAGTTATTGGGCCCACAGGACGAAATTTTGCCGCTGGTATGAGCGGAGGAATTGCTTATGTCCTTGATGAAAGTGGAAATTTTGACTTTTTCTGCAATAAAGGATTGGTCGATTTAATGCCGGTTCAAGACTATGATGATATTCAGGAATTGCAATTTCTTTTGCATAAGCATTTATTACATACCAATAGTTCAAAAGCAAGAGAAGTTCTGGTGAATTGGGAAAAGTACTTACCCAAATTTGTTAAAGTTATTCCTTTTGAATACAAAAAAGTGCTAGAACAACAAAAGGTTAAGGAATTGGAGAAAAAACTTAGAGAAACAGAAGATGCACCTTATCTCAGAGAATAAATAATGTAGATAGGTGGAAGTTTACCTTTTAGTCTAGTAGTTTAATCCATTATTGAAGTATTAAAATTTATTTATCTCTGTCGTTTTTAACGGCATGAAAGGTTCGGAAAGGAGTTAATTATGGGAAATCCAAGAGGATTCATAGAAGTTCAGCGTAAAGTGAGTGGAAATCGTCCGGTGGAAGAGCGCGTGGATGATTTTGGTGAAGTTGAACAGACTTTAAATGATGAAGATCGCCGCTTGCAGGCTTCCCGGTGCATGGATTGTGGCATTCCTTTCTGCCATTGGGCCTGTCCGGTTGGAAGTAAGATCCCCGAATGGCAGGATGCCCTTTATCGTGGCGATTATAAACTGGCAAGTGATATCTTGCATTCTACCAATAGTTTTCCGGAGTTCACCGGTAGGGTTTGTCCGGCACCTTGTGAAAAGTCGTGTGTATTGGCAATTCATGACGAGGCGGTTACCATTCGGGAAAATGAGGCTTCTACCGTTGAAAAAGCTCTTAAACTGGGTTTTATTCAACCCAGACCCCCCAAAAAAAGGTCAGGGAAAAAGGTGGCCGTTATTGGTTCCGGCCCCTCCGGACTGTCGGTTGCCGATCAGTTGAATCAGCAAGGACATTATGTAACTGTTTTTGAAAAGGAAGATGCTGTTGGAGGTTTGTTGCGTTATGGCATTCCCGATTTTAAACTAAATAAAAAAGTTATTGACCGAAGACTTAAAATTTTTGAAGCAGAAGGAATTGTGTTTAAAACTAACACTTGTGTGGGTGAGGATATTAGCGGTGAAGAGCTGCTGAAAGAATTTGATGCCGTTGTTTTGGCTATCGGTGCAATGCAACCGCGCGACTTGAAAGTTGAAGGGAGGGATTTGAAAGGTATCTATTTCGCCATGGACTATCTGAAACAACAGAATAAAGTTAATCGGGGTGTTTCATTTTCACCTGAAGAACGTATTGATGCCCGCGGTAAAAAAGTGTTGGTTATTGGAGGGGGGGATACCGGTAGCGATTGTGTTGGTACTGCCAACCGACAAAAAGCTGCTAAAGTTATGCAAATTGAAATATTACCTAAACCACCGGAAAAACGTTCTCCTGATAACCCCTGGCCTTATTGGCCTAATGTTATGAAAGTATCAACTTCGCATGAAGAAGGTTGTGAACGCAGGTGGAGTCTTTCCACACGAAGGTTTATCGGTGAAAATGGACAACTTAAAGCTGTGGAAGTAGTAGAAGTAGAGTGGAATAAGGAAAATGGTAAGTGGGTTATGCAGGAAAAAGAAGATACACTGCAAACCATTGAGGTTGATCTGGTGTTTCTATCTATGGGTTTTGTTCATCCCGTGCATAAAGGGTTAGTTGAAGAGTTACAGTTGGGGCTTGATCAGCGTGGAAACCTTAAGGTTGATGAGAAATTTGCTACAACTCAGACCAAAGTTTTCGCCGCAGGCGATGCTGCTATTGGTGCAAGTTTGGTGGTTACTGCTATAAGCAAAGGGCGTGAGGCCGCTCAGCATATTCATGAGTTTTTATCAAAATAACCACTTTAAGTTTGTTATTTTAGCCGAACAATATCTTCCTTTGGAGCCGGTTTTGTAGAAGAACCGGCTTTTTTTGTTGATTTAAAAAAAAAATGTTCGGGTGAGTATTTTCTTGATAATTAGTTTGTAAGAATCCGCTCTCTTTGGGAAGATGCATTTTTGATGTTTTTTTTGTACGTGTTTGTTATCATTCGTTTGTCATACGTTTAAGGCAAAATTGCGAAGACGTTAATTAATTGTTAACAGAGAGCTGTTTCAATAAAAACACTTTCTGATTTTTAAATTGATAGACCAGAAAAAATGGAGCAACTCATTTCGAACAGAGCAGAGATTCATCCCGATGCGAAAATTGGGAAAAATGTAACTATTGAAGCTTTTGCTAAAATAGATAAAGATGTAGTAATTGGTGATGGCACATGGATTGGATCAAATGCCATTATATATCCTGGTGCACGCATTGGTAAGGATTGTAAGATATTTCCGGGAGCGGTTATTTCTGCTCAACCTCAGGATTTGAAATTTAAAGGAGAGTATACTACCGTGGAGATTGGAGATCGGACCACGGTGCGTGAATATGTAACCATTAATCGTGGAACTGCCGCAAGAGGTGTTACCAGCGTAGGTAATGATACCTTACTGATGGCATACTCTCACCTGGGACATGATGTAAGTGTTGGTAACCATTGTGTAATATCCAATAGTGTGCAACTGGCCGGCGAGGTAGTGTTGGAAGATTGGGTCGTTATTGGTGGCATGAGTGCTGTTCATCAGTTTTGTCGGGTCGGAGCACATGCCATGGTTTCGGGAATGAGTGGCGTATTATCGGATGTTCCTCCTTACTCAAAAGTTTTTGGTGTTCCGGTTGCTTATATGGGAATTAATGTTGTAGGCCTTAAGCGACGTGGCTTCTCTAAGCAGCAAATTGATAATATTCACGAAATTTACAGAGTAATTTACCAACAAGGACGTAACATTTCTCAAGCTTTAGAATATATTCAGACCTATTTGGATCCTAATCCTGAAATGGGAAATATTATTTCTTTCATTAAATCTTCCAAACGGGGTATTGTGAAAAGCGTCTTTAGGCAGACTGCTTCTGTAGAATCCTGAAAGTTTTCGAATATGTCCTTTAAATAATTACATCTTCATCGGGCCCAATATTGCTGTCACCAAAGGGTGCCATGGCGCGTTTATATATGCCATGAAGCCACGCTATGGCCATCCCGTAATTGGTGACAGGAACGCCTGCCCGGATGAATGGTCTAAGTCTATTTTTTAGCTGGCGGGGTGTGACCATGCACCCTCCGCATTGGATTACTAAAGCATAGTCGGTAACAGATTGTGGAATAGGATCAAGGCCGGATATCACTTCAAATGAAAGGTCTTTGCCGGTATGGTTTCTTATCCACCGGGGTATTTTTATTCGGCCGATGTCATCACACGATACATGGTGTGAGCAATTCTCCAGCAAAAGAACCTTGTCGCCATCCTTTAGTTTCGAAATGAAGGGTGTACCTTGCCTGTAATATTCAAAATCCCCTTTTAAGCGCGCCAAAAGAATGCTGAAACTTGTCAGCGGAATATCAGCAGGGATTGAGGCGTCTGCCTTGGGAAATACTTGTGAGTCGGTTATTGCCAGTGCCGGTTTTATTCCTGTTTTCGATAAAAAGGTGTCTACTTCCCGTTCTTTTAATACCACACAAACTGCGTCGTTGTCCAGTACATCTCTTATGGTTTGAACCTGGGGCAAGATTAGGCGGCCGGATGGTGCTTCCATATCAATGGGCGTGATAAGCAAAACTATATCCCCGTGTTGAATAAGGTCTCCAACAATTGTCGGGGTTTTGAGCGCTGATTCAGGAACTGATTGTTTTATGGCATTTATGATCGGGTCGGTGGACGATTGTGAGGAAAATCTGACGAAATATTTGGCACCGCTTTGTTGGTAGCTTTTTTCGGTTTGGCTCTCTGCTTTCTTTAAATCTTCCTTGTTGTGAATTACAATAAAAGGCAGATCCCGCTCATTAAAGGCGTTTATCAGTGTTTTCTCAGCCTCCCCATATTGATTTTCGGTAATAACTAAAATGGCTAAATCAATCCAGTCAATGGTTTGATAGGATTTGGAAACTCTTTTAGAACCCAGGGTTCCTATATCATCTATTCCGGCTGTGTCTACAAATACAACCGGCCCAAAATCGGTGATCTCAAATGACTTTTTTACCGGGTCGGTGGTTGTCCCCGGTGTGGAGGATATAATCGCTATTTCTTGACCCGACAGACAATTGATGATGGTACTTTTCCCATTATTCCTTCTGCCATATATACCAATATACGGTTGTCTATCCCTGCCCATACCTTTTTAGACGGTAAAATAATCAAAATTTCATCACCCTGGCAATATCTTTTCCTTCAATATAGGAAAAAAGTCCGCTTTAAAAATGAAATTTCTCTGCCCAATTAATTTGTTTATGTAACCTGTTAGGGCATTATTCGTAAGTTACCGCGTATCACTTAAGCCTCTGATCTTGATAGTTTCAATATACCCTGAGTTAATTTGAGCTTGAATGGTTTTGTTGGTTGCCGAATGTTTTATTGGCTTTAATATGATATTATATGCTTACCTGGCCTAATCCCAATATTTATAGCTTTTTGTATACGAATTTTTTTTAATGTTTGTCAGGTCTGTTTCGCTTTAAAGGCTGGGTGTGAATATTTTAGAAAATAGGTAATTTATGAATGATAGAATTTGTTTGTTGTTGATAATGATTAGTTTAAGTCTGAATATGATAGGCCAAACCTATGAAGAATCTCCTTCAGACTTCTTTTTTTCCGATGCTGCAGATGAAATGTCCATATTGATGGCACCCTCTTTTATATCTACCGGAATGAGCGAGACTTTTGCTACGATATCCCATTCAGGTGATGAATTTTATTGCTGTATAAAGAGTGGCTTTGACCAGTCAGTTATTGTTGGCATTCGTTTTGAAGATGGTTTTTGGACTTTCCCGGAGGTGTTGTCATTTTCGGGTGAATATACCGATTTGAGTCCGTTTGTTACTCCTGATGGACAATATCTTTATTTTGTTTCCGACCGTCCTCGAAATGATTCCACGGAAATAAAAAATTTTAATATCTGGCGGTGTCCCCGAAAAACAGACAATAGTTGGGGTGCTCCTGAACTAATCGGGTTTAGCTCTGATTCAGGAAATGAGCTATCGGTTTCTGTAGATCGTGCAGGTAATGTCTATTTTAGTGCCGATTACGAGCGTCAAGGGCTCTCATTGGACCCAAATGTTCAGGATATTTATTGGGTCAAAAAAGAGGCTGATGGGGCATGGGGACCCATTCAAAAATTAGGAGGAGAGATAAATACCGATGCTATAGAGCAGACACCTGCCATTTCGCCTGATGGAAAAACTTTGGTTTTCAGTTCTATGAGGAGTGGCGGTAAGGGTTCGGCCGATTTATATGTCTCCTTCTTTCAAGATGGGCAATGGAGTCCAGCTGTTAATTTAGGCGAGGGAATTAATACAGGTGCCTACGAATGGTGTCCTGCTTTTTCCGGTGATGGTAAATGGCTTCTGTTTTCCAGTAATTTGAAAAATCCCAGACCCGAAAAGGTTGATTACCGTAACCTGAAAAAATGGTTGTTAGGACATGGTAATGGGGCGTTTGACATCCGTTATATAAAGGCAGCTGCCATTAACCATAGACTCGGGCATGAGAAGTAAAATAATATTTTGGATAACTGGATAGTCATTCGGCATTAGTGTACCACTAAAGACTGTTGACTAATCACTAAAAACTTTTCTGCCTGTGCTTTCTGCCTAAACACTTTTATACATCTTCTTGTTGTGCCCAACTTTCTTGGTCATGCTCGTTTCATTTCCCTATTGAACTTGATTCCAGGTATCAGAGTTTAAATCCTTTAAACTGAAACCTCTTGCTGTCAGTGAAGCCGGGTTCAAGATTTGTTGAATCTTCTCGGTTGATAATATGTTCAGTTGTTGATTGCTTTCAAATATATCAATCCCTTCTTCTTTCATGTGTTGGGCCAGCATTTGTGCCTTTTTATGGCCTATAAAGGGGACTAATGCAGTAGTGATGGCCGGGTTTTTAAAAATTTCAGACTGCTCCTTTCCCGGGTGAATGGTTAATTGCCGAAGCATGCTGTTGGCCAGGCTATAACAGCCCGAAGATAATAACCTGAAACTTTCAATAAATGCACAACCGATAATGGGCAAATAGGCGTTGAGATCCAGACAACCCTGAGAGGCAAGGCTTGATATGAGTTGGTCATTTGCGTAAACTTTATGACTGACAGATATCATATATTCCGAGATTACGGGGTTAACCTTGCCTGGTATGATGGAACTGCCCATCTGTCGTTGTGGTATCCTTACAGATTGATGGATGTATAAATCGGAACTTAATAGTCTTAAATCACTGGCAATTTTTTCCAAATTTACTGCCAAAGCTTTTAATATTCCGTGTGCTTCCACCAAATCGTCATGGTTCATGGTTGCATCCGCCGGGTTTTCGGCTGATGTTAACGGCATTCCGGTAATCTCACGTAATTCTTTGGGAACCTGTTGAATGAAATAGCGGGGGATTCCCATTCCGGTTCCGGTAGCTCCGCCGCCTATATTGATTCTTTTAAGCCTTTCCCTGATTCTGCTGGTGCGCCACCAGTCACGCGATAGTGCATCATTGTAACTGCCCAAAAGGTAACCGTAAGTTGAGGGAACAGCTTGCTGCATTTGTGTGTAGGCTTGGCGCAATAGGTTGCCGAAACTCTTTTCTAGCGACTCCATAGCATTCCTTACCTCATTTATGGCTTTTTCCAGAGAGGAAGCCAGGTCAATCAGGACAATATGCAGTGCGGTCGGAATAACATCGTTGGTGGATTGATAAATGTTGGCATGGTCCAAGGGATCTATTAGGTGGTAATCGCCAGGTTTATGACCGATTAAAATTAGTGCTCTGTTGGCAATAATCTCATTAATATTCATATTAATACTGGTGCCGGCACCTCCTTGAACTGCCGGTACTATGAAATGTTCAAAATGTTTACCCTGGCTAACTTCTCCGGCTGCTTTTTTTAAAGCTTCAATCGTTGCATCAGGCATCCATTGGTGCCCCTCTGGAGCCGATAATCCTTTTTTTATGGCTGTGTTGCAAAACTTTTCATATGTCTTGTAACAGGCTAATTTCACAAGGCCTATTGCCTGATACCAATCCACCGGGAAAAGCGTGGAATTGTCGAAGTTTTCACGTGCTCGTAAAGCATGGATGCCGAAAAGATGATCGTCAGCAATTTCTTTTTTCCCTAAAAAATCTTCTTCAATACGCATCCCTCATATTTTTAAGTAAGCGGCATGGAGTAGGTCCTAACATCGGCTTCAGTAATGGTATCCCCGCAAAGTATGAGCAGCCGTTCAATAACATTTCGAAATTCTCTTATGTTCCCTGTCCAGTTGATGTCTTGTAAGGCTTTGATCGCTGACGCATCAAATGATTTGGGTTGAATTCCTAATTCCTGGCAGATTATTTTGTTGAAATAATCGGTTAATAACGGTATATCATCTTTCCTTTCGTTGAGTGAGGGGACTCTGATAATGATTACGCTGAGACGGTGGTATAAGTCCTCCCGAAAATTTCCGTTTTTGATTTCATCCTGCAAGTTTTTATTGGTAGCGGCCAAAACTCTAACATCAACTTTAATATCTTTATCGCTGCCCACTCTGGAAATAATGTTTTCCTGAAGTGCACGTAATACTTTTGCCTGAGCGGCCAGGCTCATATCACCTATTTCGTCCAGAAAGATGGTACCCCCATTGGCTTGTTCAAATTTTCCTTTTCGTTGTTTGTGGGCTGATGTGAAAGCCCCTTTTTCGTGGCCAAAGAGCTCACTTTCTATAAGTTCAGAAGGTATGGCTGCACAGTTGACTTCAACAAAAGGTTTTCCGGCACGATGGCTTTTTTCATGTAACCAGCGTGCCACCAGTTCTTTGCCTGTTCCGTTTTCGCCGGTGATAAGAACCCTTGCATCGGTAGGTGCCACTTTGTCGATCATGGCTTTCACTTTTTTCATGGGTTCCGATTCACCTATCATGTCGTAGGTTTTACTTACTTTGCGGCGCAGGATTTTTGTTTCGGTGACCAGCTCTTTTTTGTCGAGGCCATTACGAATGGTTACCAGTAACCGGTTTAAATCAAGGGGTTTCTCAATGAAATCGTAAGCGCCTTTTTTTATCGCTTCAACAGCCGTATCAATATTACCGTGCCCTGATATCATAATTACCGGAACATCAGGCGACGTTTCCATCATCTTTTCCAATACTTCCATGCCATCCATCTCCGGCATTTTTATATCCAACAATACGGCATCAAACTTATGAGCAGCAAATTGCTCCAACCCTTCTATGCCATTCTCGGCCAGCACTACTTCATGCTTCTCATATTCCAGAATATCCTTGAGCGTATTTCGAATACTTTTGTGGTCGTCAATAACAAGTATTTTGGACATAACTCAATTATTTTCGGTTTACATCTGTTGATGGGTGAAAAATATATGGTCTTATTTTAATTTTTTATTGGCTAAAAGCATTGGATTGGGTACTTTTCAGTTTCAACGTCCTTATTTATCATTATTTGTATTTGGATCTTTGTCCCTTATTTTTTGTTTATGGGCGGGTAAAGCTAATGAAAGGGGCGGGTAATGCTTATAACTGACTAGAGATAATTTGTAAGATAGCCCCCTCTTTTAACGAAAAAGCGCATTGCCATACTTCTTTAATTTTTAATTCTTCAATAATATATTGAATGATAATACATGCAGGGATAATACTGTCGACCCGATGGGGTTCCATACCAGGGATTACTTTTCGATGATCAGAGTCAGAGGCAATCAATTCACTATGAAGTCGAAGTAATCGTTCGTGATCCAATAACATTGTGGAGAGCTTGGATATGTCGAGAAGTGGATAATATTTTTTGCTCAAAATTGCTGCTAATGTATCAAATGAGCCGGATGATCCCACCAGTTTTTTAACGGGGAATTTTTTTACTGCTTCACAAAGGCTTGTCAGTTCTTTTTTTAGGTGTTTCTGAATAGCTTTGATTTCATCCTCGGTAATAGGATCTGAGGGTGTGAATTGTTCCAACAAGCGGGTAACACCTATTTCAAAACTTCGTTTCCAGGCCACCCCATAGCGGTTGGCAATGATAAATTCGATGCTGCCACCACCTATGTCCATTATTAAAACATGATTTTCATCTAGCGGGAAGACCTGTTTTACCCCGTCGAAAATGGTTTGTGCCTCTTCGTCACCTTGAATGATACGAATGGATAGTCCCAGCTCTTCCTTGACTCTCTTTACAAATACATGCCCGTTATTGGCACTTCTAATGGCCGAGGTGGCAAAACAAAAAATACTATCTACCTGATATTCAGAAATAGTTATAAGATGCATCTTTAATGCATCAATACCGCGTTCCATGGCTTCAGGGGTAATGGTAGATTTATGGATTCCCCCTTGACCGAGTTTGGCCGGATATTTAGATTCAAGAAGAATATTATAACTCTTGTTTGGATTAATCTCGGTAATGAGCAAATTAAATGTATTCGTTCCTAAGTCAATGATGGCAATTCTGTTGTGATCCATAATTTGTCTTGAGATATCTTTCAAAGGTACAAATAATCATTTTTATGTGATCCTATCATCCTTGATTTATTTCTGAAATTAGCATGATGTTATTTTAATTTTTTGTGATAAATCAAAAAAGCCATACCGAGTAACTCAATGTCTGAAGAATCTACGGTATGGCTTTAAATTATAATTAGCCTTTTAACAACAAGATAGAATTCACCTATTTCATTGGTCTGACGGAAGTGGAAATTAGTTTTTTGCCATAAGTCAGTAGTCTCTGCTGTAACATACACTAATGACTATTATTGACTTTTCACTAATCACAAAATTACCCCCCCTTTGCCTGTTCACTTCTGCTTTTGTCTTTTTATTTCTTGTTGTGGTAACCATTGTTCGTCATGCTCGTTTCATGGCAACTGGTTGATTATATTTTAATCTGAGTATCTAATCCATTTCCAGATTTCTTTATAATCAACTTTTTTGCCATACATTAAAATTCCTGTTCGATAGATTTTTCCGGCCAGCCAGGTGGTGAAAATAAATCCGGCCACCAATAGGAACATGGATAGGAGTAGCTCCCATAATGGCACTTCAAAAGGTACTCTTGCCATCATTACTATCGGCGAAGTTAAAGGAATAATGCTAAACCAAAAGGCAATCTCACTTCCGGGATTACGAAAAGTCATCATGGCGACATATAAGGCAATGATGATTGGTATGGTTATGGGCAACATAAATTGTTGCTGATCGCTTTCATGGTCTATGGCTCCGCCTATAGCCGCAAACAAAGCGCTGTAGAGCAAATAACCACCAAAGAAATAGAACAGGAACAATAAGAGGGTTTTACCCGGCTCCAGGCTTTTAATCATCTCCATAATATTGTTAAACTGGAGCTCTTTAGATGTCGGGGTAGTCACCTGATCGCTATTCTCTAGGTTTTGCAATAACTCGGTTTGCGGGCGACTTGCGTCCGGAAGGGGTGAATCGTTGAAAAAGACGGATTTTACTCCCGTTACTATTAACATGGTGAGTACCACCCATAACAATATTTGTGTAAGAGCAACCAATGCCAGTCCAATGATTTTACCCATCATCAGCTGAAATGGCTTGACAGAGGAGACAATCACTTCTACTATTCGTGAGGTCTTTTCTTCCATCACTCCGCGCATCACCTGCGCCCCATAAATGAAGATAAACATGTAGGATATGAAGGCAAAAGCCATGCTAATGATCATGGTTAATTCGGCAGAGCTTTGTTTTTCAGTACCGTCGTCACCTATTTTAACAGTGGATATTTTGAGGTCTATATTTTCGAGGTCATCGATTATTTTGTCTAGCCCGGAGATGTCATAAGAAGTGAGTTTCGACTCTTTCAGATATTGAATAAGGCTTCGACGTACGTGGTCTTTAACATCCATAGTGATCTGGGAGTCGCTATAAAGGCTAATGGCATCAGGTTTTTCCAATAAGTTGTCGGAAATCACCAAAAAAGCGTAATATCCCGACTCCGAAAAATTCTGGCGAACTTCTTGTTCGTTTTGATTGTTTAAAAATTCAAATTTCAATAGTGGGGTGTCACTAATTTGTTCGCTGTAGAGCCCCGTTTCATCAATAACGGCAATAATTTTGGTTTCATCATCTTCGAGGGATGCCAGCCACGCCGGGATGACCATCATAGCCGCAAATAGTATCGGCCCCAGAATCGACATGATGATGAAACTTTTCTTCCGAACTCGGGTAAGATATTCTCTTTCTATTATTAACGATATTTTACTCATGATTTCTGATTTTGAGTAGAGAGATCTTTCTGATTTACTACTTGAATGAATATATCATTCATGCTGGGTAACAACTCCTGGCAGCTATGAATGTGGCATTTCGGCATTATGGACTGCAGTACATGGTTGAGTGACTGATCTTCACCGGTTTTTACCTCGGCGGTATAATGATTATCAATTGCCTCTAATCGGTGCAGTGAAAATTGTTCATTCAAAATCTTTTTTACTGCTTGAGCATTACCAGAAAAATCGATCTTCACCAGATGCTGACTGAATTTCCGACGAACCTCTTCGGTAGGGCCTTCCAACATCGATTTCCCATTGTTGATAAGCGTAATATGATCGCATAACTCCTCAACTGAGGCCATATTGTGGGTTGAAAATATTATGGTAGCCCCTCTCTCTTTTAATTTTAAAATCTCGTTTTTTAACAAGGCAGCATTAACGGGGTCAAAACCGCTGAAGGGTTCATCAAAAATCAAGAGGGAGGGTTCATGAAGAACGGTGACGATAAACTGTACTTTCTGAGCCATCCCTTTCGACAACTCTTCCACCTTTTTATCCCACCATGCTTGGATCTCAAATTTTTCAAACCAATATTTTAGCCGCTTCATGGCATCTTTACGCGACAGACCTTTGAGCCGTGCCAAATAGATGGCTTGTTCGCCCACTTTCATCTTTTTATAAAGGCCCCTTTCTTCAGGCAGGTACCCGAAATCTCGGATATCGGAGGATTTTAGCTCATGTCCATTAACCAATAAGGTGCCTTCATCGGGGCCTGTAATACGGTTAATGATGCGAATAAGAGTGGTTTTACCGGCACCATTGGGACCCAACAGGCCGTAAATGCTGTTTTGTGGTATTGCAATATCTACTTTGTCAAGGGCAAGATGATTAACAAAACGTTTGACTATGCCCCTGGCTTCTAAAAAGGCCATATTATTTTAATTTTATAATTGACTGGTAAAAGTAATTAAATTAACCTTTGTGGCAAAGGAATGAATATATTTCAGGAATTAAAAGGCAAGAAAAGCTAGTAGGAACTTAATGTGAGGTACCAATTTCCGGATAGTTTATGCAATTTAGGGTGGGTTAAGGCATAAACCAATTACTTTACCTCCCGCGTGGGATTAAAACAATGCCATAGGCATGTTCAATAAAACGAAAGTAATTGTAGAGCCTGTAATTTAGTTCAAGGCCATAATCGACACTTGGATCATAATCGATGTAGGTTTCATAGAAGTTTCCGTAACGCGACGGATGGTTGTGCCGGTGGTTCCATTCGGTGACGTAACGGTGGTTCCAGTTTTCATAATATTGCTGCGAATAAAAATTGGCGGGTGGTTGAGTAGCAAGCCATGATTCATACCTTGGATCCAGAACAATAAGTTCGTATTCAACCGAATCTTCACCAGGGACATTGGCATTCTTTTCCAATTTTAATTTAGGCGCTGTGTCTGTGGCTTTTTGGGTTGATGAACAGGCAGGCAGGAAAAGGCCCAAAAGGGCCCCCAGAATCAAAAGCATTCCCCAGATAAAATTTGCAATCTTTTTCATGGTTGAAATCTTGAAGTGATATGTTTTATATCCCGATCTATTTATCCTAATTTGTTGCAATTACTCTAAATTAAGAGTAATAAGCCGTAAAATCAATACGTGTTTTTGTTATACCAGCTAATACAAACTTTTTATCTTGAAATTCAAAAATGATTGGCTGGGCTTTGTGTCAATGCTTCGAAATGAAAAAATATCTGGTTGATTGTCATGCAATTGATGTGCCAATATGATGTTTTTGCCGAAACCTTGCTGCAGCGATGTAATGGCCTTCGCTTCTTGCCGAAACTTTGCTGCAGCGATGTAATGGCCTTCGCTTCTTGCCGAAACTTTGCTGCAGCGATGTAATGGCCTTCGCTCCTTCCCGAAACCTTGCTGCAGCGATGTAATAGCTTTCGCTTCTTGCCGAAACCTTGCTGCAGCGATGTAATAGCTTTCGCTCCTTGCCGAAACCTTGCTGCAGCGATGTAATGGCCTTCGCTTCTTGCCGAAACTTTGCTGCAGCGATGTAATGGCCTTCGCTCCTTGCCGAAACTTTGCTGCAGCGTTGTAATAGCTTTCGCTTCTTGCCGAAACTTTGCTGCAGCGTTGCAAAGGCATTCGCTCCTTGCCGAAATTTTCCTGCAGCGAAGTAATAATCTTCGGAACGAATCGAATTTCCTGTTATAGAAATCCTTTGGTAGAAGGGAGCTGCCTGTTCAAAGGGTCTTTTCGTATGGCTGCTTTTATGGCTCGTGCCAGTGCTTTAAAGATAGCTTCTATTTTATGGTGTTCATTTTTTCCTTTGGCTTTAATATAAATGTTGGCAGCGGCGGCATCGGCCAGACTTTTAAAGAAATGATAAAACATTTCGGTGGGTAAGTCGCCCACTTTTTCTCTTTTGAATTTAGCTTTCCAGACCAACCATGGACGCCCGCCAAAATCAATGGCCACATGCGCCATACAATCGTCCATGGGCAATGAAAAACCATAACGTTCTATTCCCCGTTTGTCGCCCAATGCTTTTTTCAGGGCCTCGCCCAACGCCAGGGCCGTATCCTCGATGGTATGGTGTTCATCCACATGGAGGTCGCCCGTAACCTTTATTTGGAGGTCACAACCCGAGTGTCGGCCTATTTGTTCGAGCATGTGGTCGAAGAAACCGAGGCCTGTACTTATGTCACAGCTGCCTGTGCCGTCGAGGTTGAGGGTGACTTTAATTTTAGTTTCGGAGGTGTTGCGCTCAACGGTGACTTGGCGTTCTTTAGTAAAGAGATAGTCGGCAATCTCCTCCCAACGGGTAGAACAGAGAACACAATAATTTTTAAGGTTCTGTTCCTCGAGGAGGGGGATAGCTTCTTCAGGCTTTTTCATGAGGATTGCTTTGCATCCCATATTTTTGGCCAGCTCCACGTCGGTCAACCGGTCGCCAATGACAAAGGAGTTGTCCAGATCATAGTTCCCCGACAGATAATCTTTAAGCATTCCGGTGCGTGGCTTGCGTGTCGGGGCATTATCTTCGGGGAAGGAGCGGTCGATGTGAATGGCCGAAAACTGGATGCCTTCGCCTTTTAATGTTTCCAGCATTTTATTGTGAGCCGGCCAGAAGGTCTCTTCGGGGAATGAGGGTGTCCCCAGTCCGTCCTGGTTGGTTACCATCACCAACTGGAAATCCAGATGCCGGACTATGCGGGCCAGGTTGACCATGACCCCCGGATAAAATTCCAGTTTTTCCAGACTATCTACCTGGTAATCGATGGGGGGTTCTTTTATGATGGTGCCGTCGCGGTCAATAAACAGAATACGTTTTGGTTTTTCCATAGGAATTTTCAATTTTGACGGTATATATTGTGACAAGATAGATTGGTGGCTAATGTATTATGTTGAAATATCGAAGGGTAGGATTGATGTTTTGTTATCGAATATTGTTTTCCAACCATTTGGCCAGATGATCGGTCCACTGAAAGGCCGGACTTTCTTTTCGGAAGCCGAAGCCATGACCACCCTGAGGCAGGATTATTTCATTTACCGGCACATTGTTATCTCTCAAAGCGGCGGCATAGGCGTTGGTATTGCCTACCGGTACGGCCTTGTCATCCGCAGCGTGAAGGATAAAAGTCGGAGGCGTGCTGGGCGATACTTGTTTTTCGAGCGAAAAGAGTTCGATCATTTCGGGTGAAGGTGCATCGCCAAGCAAAGCCTTTCTTGAGCCTCTGTGGGTGAGCTCATCAGTCATTGAGATTACCGGATAGATAAGAATGGAAAAATCGGGGCGGACAGCCTTTCCTTTTTTAGCGTAGGGAATTTTTTTGTTGAAAAGAGTGGAGGCCGATGCAGCCAGGTGTCCGCCGGCCGAAAAGCCCATGATGCCTACTTTTTGGGCATCGACGCCAACCGATTTGGCCATTTTTCGAACCAAACGGATGGCTTGACGGGCATCGGCCATAGGGATGAATGTGGCCTGCTCAAAGAGTGTTTCGTCGGGCAATCTATATTTAAGCACAAAGGCCTGATAGCCTAACTCGGCCAGCCATTGAGCTACCTGCACCCCTTCGTGTTGGTAGGCTTCGTAGCCGTATCCCCCACCCGGACAAATGATGATGGCCGGCCTGGGCGATTCGGTTCCGGCCGAATACCACCATAATTCGGGTTTTGTAACCTTGGTGAGCATGGGTGAACCGCTGCCCGAGACGTGGCGTACCTCTTCCACTTCAACCTCTTTGTTGCCGGGAATGTTTCCTTTGTAAAGCGGGAAAACAGCATCTTGTGCCAGGCTGGTGAAAACGAACGTGGTCATCGAAATCCATATAATTAATTGCTTCATGTTGGTATGGTTTAAAAAGTTATATCCTTGATGTTTCGTGATGTCAAAACATTTTAAGGGCACTTATCAGTGTCCGGTTCTCTCGGGGGGTGCCTACGGTAATGCGCAGACATCCTTCACATAACGCCACCGATGAACGATCGCGGACAATTATCTTTTTTTCCACGAGAAAATTATAGATTTTTTTTGGGTTTTGGGTCTTTATCAAAAGAAAATTGGCATCAGAGGGAAAAATGTGCTGAACAAAGGGTAATTGTTTTAAGGCGTTGGTGAGTATCTTTTTTTCGGATAGTATCTCTTTAACCCATGCCTGCATCTGCGTATGTTTTTGGGTTATAAAATCCAAGGCGGTTTTTTGAGTCAGAATGTTAATGTTATATGGATATTTAATTTTGCTAAACGTGTTTATTATTTGCTTGTTGGCGAAAGCCATTCCCAGTCGTATGCCGGCCATTCCCCACGCTTTGGAAAAGGTTTGTAATATGATCAGCCCCGGCCAGTCGTTAAGGCGGGGGAGCCAGCTTTTTTCGGGGGCAAAATCGATATAGGCCTCGTCCATTACCACTATCCCGTCAAAACCTTTAAGGACTTCAAGGACATCCCTATCGCGGAAACAATTGCCGGTAGGATTATTGGGAGAACAAAGGAAGATGATTTTGGTGTGTTCATCCACTTGGTTGAGGACGGCTTGGGGATCGAGCTGAAAGTCGGAAGTGAGGAATGCTTTTCTGACTTCGATGTTGTTAATGTCGGCGGCCACCTGGTACATGCCGTAGGTGGGAGCTATGGAAACGATATTGTCGATGCCGGGTTCGCAAAAGGCCCGCAAAACGATATCGATGGCCTCATCACTGCCATTGCCCAGAAAAATTTTCTCTGGTGGTATGTTTTTAATGCCGGCAATATGACTTTTGAGTTCCCTTTGATAGGGGTCGGGATAGCGGTTATAGGGGGCATTGAACGGATTTTCATTGGCATCGAGAAAGACGGCCGCTTCGCCGCTGTATTCATCGCGGGCCGAGGAATAGGGTTTGAGATCCTTTATGTTGGGACGTAATAACTGTTCTAGTGGTTTCATTGCTAAACTATTTTAGTGTTGGCATATTTTGTGGCATGCTGCCGGATTATGAGACTTACAGGCGGTTTAATGATTCCTGTTTTTCTCACGGGTGATACGCTCCACTTCATGGATAAGCAGGGGAAAGGCCGGGGCAGTCATGTTGTGGCCATAACCGTCGAGCTCATATAATCGGGTTTGGGTGTGGCCCGCCACTTTCATCATACGCATCAGATAAGCATTTTCTTCATAACGTCCGAGCATTTCCAGCTCTCGGTCGCCCGTGATCAGCAACAATGGTGGTGCATCCGGCCTTACATGGTAGAGGGGTGCCAGGTCGTCAACCACCGGTTGTGTACCGGGAATTCCTCGTTCTTCCCGAATGGTGAAATGAGTGATGGTGTGCCCGCTAAAAGGTATTAAGCCGGCTATTTCATTGGCATCTACATTGAATTTAGCCAGCCAGCGTTTGTCCAAACCAACCATACTGGTGAGGTAGCCGCCGGCAGAATGTCCCGATACAAAGACCAGGGAGGAATCGCCCCCGTATCGGTGGATGTTTTTGATGGTCCAGGCCACAGCTGCTGCGGCATCTTCAATGTATCTGGGCGCTTTGACCTTGGGATACAACCGGTAATTGACCCCAACGACACAGATCCCTTTGTTTTTTAATGCCTCCGGTATTTCTTTGTGCCCCTGGGTTAGCCCGCCCCCGTGAAACCATACTATGGTGCTGAAACCTTTTTTGTTGACAGGATAGTAGATATCCAAAACACATCGTTCGTTTATATAGTCATTCGAACGGTTGATGTCTTCGGAATAGTAATGGATATTTGAATCGGTTTGGTATCCAGTATTCTGCTGTGCATTGGACAACTGTCCCGCTACAAGTAACAGAAAAATCAGAAATGTTGCTTTCATTCGTATATAATTTATTTAACTCATTGGCCGAATGGAACTCGCATGGCTTAATAAAATTTATACATGTCCTTTTGTGGCAACAGCCGCCATGCTCGTTTCATCAGTATAAAATTAAATTAAGTTATTGGTCTGATGGAACTGGCATGATCGTCAGTTTATACATTTTCTTTTGTGAAAAGCTTTCTTGGTCATGCTCGTTTCATTCCAATGATTTTTAATTTAGTTATTGCTTTGTGCCTATTGAATGGGAAAGTCATCATGCCTGGTCGTCAGATTTTATTTAATCGCACCGATATGGCCATTTTATGTGCTTCCAGTTGCTCTGCTTCGGCCATGGTTTCAATTATGGGTCCCAGCTTTTTGAGGCCATCTTTTGTGATTTCCTGGAAAGTAATTTTTTTGCAAAAGCTGTCGAGGTTGACACCGCTGTAAGCCCTGGCATAGCCATAGGTGGGTAGGGTGTGATTGGTTCCGGAAGCGTAGTCGCCTGCACTTTCAGGTGTGAAATGGCCTAAGAAGACCGATCCGGCATTTGTGATTTTTTCGGCAACATAATTGGGGTTACGAACCGCCAGGATTAAGTGTTCGGGAGCATATAGATTAGAAAAGTCTATCATCTCATCCAGGTTGCTTAGTAAAATAATGCGGCTGTTTTCCAGTGCCTTTTTTGCAGTATAGATACGGGGTAGACTTTTTAGCTGTTCGTTGATGGCAATGGTAACATCATTGGCTAATTGCTCGCTGTCGGTAATAAGAATAGACTGGCTATCGGGCCCATGTTCAGCCTGAGACAAAAGATCAGAAGCGACAAATTCGGGATGGGCACTTTCGTCGGCCATAACCGCTACCTCTGACGGTCCGGCAGGAAGATCAATGGCAATGCCATCCAGCGTTACCAGTTGTTTGGCTGCAGTCACAAAACTATTTCCTGGCCCAAAAATTTTGTCGACTTTAGGGATGGTTTCAGTGCCGTAGGCCATGGCTGCAATTGCCTGGGCACCCCCCACCTTGAAAATTTTTGTTACGCCTGTTAGGTGAGCCGCAAATAGAATGGCAGGGTGGATCTTTCCTTCCTTATCTGGCGGTGAACACAATACGATTTCTTTGCATCCGGCAATGGTGGCAGGAATGGCCAGCATCAGTACGGTTGAAAAGAGAGGGGCAGAGCCCCCAGGAATGTATAGACCTACCTTTTCGATGGGGGTGCTGCGTTGCCAGCATTGGACCCCCGGTGTGGTTTCAATTTTCTTTATTGGTAATTGTTGGCTTTCGTGAAAGTGACGTATGTTGATCCGTGCACTATTTATAGCACCCTTTAATTGGCTGTCAACATCTAAACATCCTTGTTTAATTTCTTCCTCAGTAACTTCGAAGTTACTCAATTCAATACCATCAAATTGAGCTGTTAATTCCTGCAAGGCTTTGTCCTTATGTTGCTTGACCGCTTGAAGAATGGGTTTTACTTTTTCCATTACTTCCTGTTGGTCGACAATGGCTCGTTGCGTGAGTTGAACCCATTGAGACGATTCCGGATAGGTGAATATTTGCATTCGTATAAAATTTACTTATTTCATTGAACTATTGGTTCTTAAAATTAGTCATTAGTGGTTAGTCGTTAGTCACTAGTTATTCAACACTAACCACTAATGACTAAAGACTAATGACTAAAGACTAAAGACTAATGACTATTGGCTAATTACTAATGACTTCTTCTGTCTTCTTCCTGTGTACTTATATTTAATGAGATTTGGGCCAATTTACAAAATCATTTTTTCAATAGGTACAATTAGTATGCCTTCAGCGCCATTTTCTTTCAGTTGTCCGATGACTTCCCAAAAATGGTCTTCCTTAATTACCGAATGTATACTTGACCAACCTTTTTGTGCCAGTGGTAATACAGTTGGACTTTTCATGCCGGGCAGAATTTTTACAATTTGTTCTACCTTGTCGTTAGGAGCATTTAAAAGAATGTATTTGTTAGAACTGGAGGCCATCACCGCATTAATGCGGAAAATCAACTGGTCGAGAATGGCTTCTTTCTCGGGAGGCAGATTTTGGGACGAGACCAATACTGCTTCCGAGTCCATGACTTTTTCCACCTCTTTCAGGTGGTTGGCCACCAGGGTACTGCCCGAACTGACAATGTCGAAGATGGCATCGGCCAGTCCAATACCGGGAGCGATCTCTACGGATCCGGCAATCTCATGAATTTGAGCATTTATCCCCTTTTTTGAAAAGAAATCTTTCAATATTTTAGGATAGGAGGTAGCAACCTTTTTTTCGTTGAACCATGACAGACCCGGGTATTCTATTTCTTTGGGGATAGCCAGTGATAGCCGGCATTTGCTAAAACCCAGTTTTTTGACAGTTTTTAGTTTAAATCCTTTTTCTTTTAGTTCATTTTCTCCAACGATGCCGATATCTGCCACCTGGTCGTTCACAGTTTGTGGTATGTCATCATCGCGTAAAAAAAGTACTTCGATGGGAAATTTAGTGGCCGAAGCTACCAGGCGCCCATTGCCCAAGTTAAACTTAATACCCGCCTCGCGAAGCAGGGCATAGCTATCTTCGAATAATCGCCCTTTCTTTTGTAACGCAATACGTAGTTTTGTTTCCATTGAATAATCTTTTCCTTGTTTATTAATTTTCTTAGCAAAAAAAAAAGCTTACCAACGAGGTAAGCTTTTCTATCTTTTTATGGTACAATCAGCCCACCCTCGTCATACAACGCAGTAATGATGATGAGAATGGATGTGATGTACTGAATGAATCATAAGTAACTTTCTTTTTTATCTGTCAATTCAATGCAAAAATAGCTTCTTTTTTTGCAAAATCAAATTTTTAGGCGTTTTTCTCTTTTCCGACAAAGGTGGCATACCTTTTATCTTCTTTTTTTATATGATTCGTAATCCAGTTTTTAATGAAATTGGTTACTTCAATAGAAAGAATTAGGCGACCATTAGTATATTTTTCATAAAATTCATTGACTTTATCCATAAATTCCTGATGCTCTTTTTGATGAGCCAGAAGCCCTGGATATGCTATGGATCGCATATATTCTTCTTCATGCTTAAAGTGAGTCCGAGCATAATTGATAAGTCCTTTAATGAGTTGTGCCAGTTTTTCTTTTGGCGAGCTCTCTTGAATACCTTGATAAAACCGGTTCAGCATCTCAAAAAGACTTTGATGCTCTTTGTCGATCTCAGGATGGTTAACTGAAAATTCAGGCGTCCATTTGATTAAACTCATAATTTACTGGGTTTTTGAGTGGTACATTATTTGTTTTTAGCAAATTCTGCATACTTCTGATCCGTTCCTTTGATGTGATTTATAAGCCATGTTTTTAGAAAGTTAGTGACCTCTAATGAAAGGATTAACTTATTGTTTTGAATTTTTTCGTAAAATTCGGTGATTTTTTTTACATAGAAATCGTGCTTCTCTTTATGTTTTTCAAGGTCGGGATAGCCGATAGATTTCATGTAGCGCTCTTCATCGGCAAAATGATATTTTGTATATTCCAGCATCCCTAAAACAAGTTCGGTCAATTTTTCCTTTGACTTCCCCGCTTTTAACCCTTCGTAAAAATCATTGAGAAGAGAAATCCATTTTTGGTGCTCTTTGTCTATAGTTGGATTGCCTACCGACAAGTCCTCTGTCCATTGAATTAGCATGTTAAATAAATTTAGAATTTAAACAGAAAATATTATTGGTTTAAATATTCTGTTCAAACTGGTTTGACAAATGTGATATTTACTTTAAAATTGTTTTAACCCTAATAAAATGACAAAATGAGTTTTATTGAATGGATTAGATGGTCAATGCAGGTTGGGGTTGCATTAATTTGCTGTAGGGTTAGTAAAAAGTAGTCCTGTTTCTTTAAGAAAATTGTCTTGTAATGATTTTGCGGGCAAAAATAATGGCTTGTAAAAAAACAATAGCAGAAAAAGTCAAGTTGAAGTGATGAAGGGATGAAAATATTTGATTAATGTACAAAAAAATATCGATTAACGGAGGTTGTTTTATTTTTTGTCGGTTTTCTTAAACATTCAATTGGTTTAATTGATGTTTCAAAAAGACCGGTTCTGTAAAATCGATAATCAGCTTAAAAAAGTTACTTTTGTTGCTTGTAAAAATTCTCTGTTCGATATGAATCTATTAAAACATTTTCCCAATACGCTTACGAGTTTAAATCTGTTGTTAGGAACCATCGGTATGTTTCTGGCCTTACAGGGCCAACCAGACCTGACGGCATGGTGTGTCCTTTTGGCTGCTGTCTTCGATTTTTCGGATGGTTTTGCCGCCCGCATGTTAAATGCATATAGCGATATAGGCAAAGAACTGGATTCCCTGGCCGATTTGGTTAGCTTTGGCTTGGCGCCTGCCGCTGCCTATATGTCGCTGTTACATTATGGCATGACGCAGGATTGGAATATTAATTTTTGGCAACTAACAAGTTCGGATCGGATATTACTATTAATACCTTTTCTTTTGACCGTTTTTTCGGCATTGCGTTTGGCCAAGTTTAACATAGATACCCGTCAAACTGAAACTTTCTTAGGACTTACCACTACTGCTACTGGTATGTTTTCGGTTTCTTTGGTACATTTTATTTTTACAAACGGAGGTCTTTGGCCGAAACTGGCTTCGCCCTATGTGGTGTTGGGTTTAATTGCTGTCTTTTGCCTGTTGTTAGTGAGCGAGATACCCATGTTTTCACTAAAGTTTAAGTCGTTTTGTGTGAAAGGCAACGAATTGCGTTATCTTTTGTTATTGATTGGTTTGTTGTCGGTTTTGTTTATTGGTATTGGGGGGATAGCGGTAACCGTTTTGTTATATGTTCTTTTTTCAATTGGAAAATTACTTTTTAGTAAACGCAAAGAGGGAGTCTAAAAGCAGGTAGTAACAGATTCGTCGTTTGTGTGGAGGTTTTGAAATGCCGATAACTTATATCATTGACATTGGTAATGTTAATTTTAGGATTGACTCCCTCTTTCACTGGTGCGTCCAAAAAATAGGGCATTAGCTTAAAAACTCCAGTTCTTTGACGTTAATGTTCAAAGCAGATTTTATCTCTCCATCTTTGGTTTTGAAACCTTCGCTTGATGGTATTCCTTCTAACAGCACTTTGCGCCCTTTCTTTAAGTAGTCTGCCACTTTTGTGCTTTGACCCTCATTTTTCCAAATAACGGCTCTGACCCATTCGGTGCGTTCTACCTTGTTGCCTTGCTGATCTTTGTAATCCATAGATACGGCAACATCAAAGTTTATGGCTTTTTTATTGCCTACTTCCCGTATTTCGGCATCTTGTCCAAGGGTGCCGGATACTATCATTTTTAACATGACAAATTAAATTTTAGGGTTAACAACTAATTGATTATGGATTTGTCATATTAATGATTGATAAAGTTATAAAATATTTTTTTACAGTAATAATGTTATCAGACATGGTTTTTAAACAATTTCAATCTTCAAAGTGTTATTGATGAGGTGTTTGCGGGAAGTGGCTTTTCGCTTTAAAGTTTAGTCACGTTTTTATGTGTATCCTAAACAATATTTACTCGTAATCTGGTTTGGTGTTGACAAAATGATTCAGTCGTAATAACTTCCGGTAATTGTATAAAGGCTAAAGTCTTTTGTTATTGTGTGATAATGCAATACGTGATAATTAATTTTAATAGGGTTTAATCTTAAAATTTAAAGTACGATGAGATATACGCTGAAATTGTGGATGATGTTATTGATTGGGTCAATGGTAATGCCCGGGTATTCGCAGGGATTTCTGGATAGAGTGGCTAAAAAAGCAAAGGAAAAAGCTGAACAGAAAGCCGAAGAAAGGGCCGAGAAGAAACTGGATGAACAAATCGACAAAGGTCTGGATAACGTTGAAGATGCTTTGGAAGGAAGTGATACATCTGTTAATGAAGGGCAATCTGAAAATTCGACAGAGAGAAATAAAATTCGCTCAATGATGGAAGGTATGAGCATTTCGTCCGAGCCTGTATCCGTTGCCGATAAGTACCATTTCTCATCAAAAATTAAATTTCATTTTACCTCGTTGAACAAACAAGGTAAAGTAAAAGAGGAAGGTGATGTGATTACCCTGATATCCCCCGGTGAGAAAAACTTTGCTTACCAGTTTATAGCCGGTGATCCAGATACAGGAAAGGAAACCTCGGCAGGTATTTTTATTATGGACTTTGCCAACAATGCAACGATTGTTCTTACCGAAGAAGATGGTGAAAAAACCGGTGTCGTTTATGGCATAAGAGGTTGGGACAATGTTTTTTCAGATGTTGTTGATGAAGAAATAGATAGCGATGAGGGCCATGAAGTGCTGAAGTCAACAGGTCGTACCAAGAATATTCTTGGCTACAAGTGTGAAGAATACATTTATGAAACGGATGAGTATGAGGGAACTTTATGGATCACTCAATCGGTGAAATGGTTGTCGGCGGATATTTACACTTCCATTTTGAAGAGTAAATTGTACTCTCAGGGAATAAACAAAGGTATGGTGATGGAGAGCGAAAGCCATGACAAGGAAAAAGGAACTATTAACAGGATGACGGTTACGGAGGTAGATGAAAATGCGGATGTATCATTGGTTTTGGACGAATACCAGCTTACCAACCTGGGATCGGTAAAATTTGGCGAAAACGAGATTCCTGAGGAAGAATGACATCGGGGAACGCTGGTGGGAGGGAAAACTGTGGTAACAAAAAAACTACTTTTCGGCTTTTTCCCTCATAAGATGAATGGCAAAATGCATTGACACGGAGCCATGAAAAACAAATCGGATCTTTGGTTATGGGGGTATAGGATTTCTTTGAACGCTGAATCCCTTTTTTGTGGTGTATCAGCGCATAAAGACATTTTCTTTTATTCCCTGTTCATATTCCCCCGGTTATAAGAAAAGAAAATGCCGGCCGCTGCAATCAACGCAAAAGTCAGAAATCCATATTTCATGGCCTTTAGAAAAGTGGGAAATGAAATAGTGTCGACACTATGTCCGTTAAAGAGCAGGGCGAACATGAAGGTGACAATGGTCATGCTGGCCATTTGACCAAGAACCCTCATGGTGGCTGCCGTCCCCGAAGCCAGTCCGTACCTGTTTTTGTCAACAGAACTCATAATGGTGTTCATGTTGGGGGAGGAGAATAAAGCAAATCCCAGTCCCATCCATATCAAAAGTGCCACCAACATTCCAATGGAGGTGTTTTGGCCTAAAAGAGTGAAGGCACCCAGCCCCAAGGCACACATGGTCATTCCCAGGGTAGCCAGAATTCGGGGTTCTAATTTATCTGACCAACGGCCTGCAACAGGTGAAAATATAGCCATCACTGTTGGTTGTGCGATGAGCACCATGCCTGCTTGCCGGGGTGTCATATGTTGTATTTTTTGTAAGAAAAGACTAAGCAAAAATACAATGGCAAAAGTGGCACTGTAATTGATCAGGGCAGCCAGGTTGGAAAAGGCAAACAGCCGGTTTTGGGTGAATAGTCTGGTGGGAATAACAGGATGGGCCGAGCGGCTTTCCCTTTTCCAAAACACCATGAGAGCTATAAAACCTGTTCCTATTAACACCCATCCTGGTAGCTTCGGTATTAATGAGGATCCAAAGACCATTGACGTAAGGCCTGCAACGTAAAAAACAAGGCTGTTCAGGCTTAATTTACTTTTACTTTCCTGGGCGGATGTGTCATCTTTCCCAAGAAAGAGTTGAGTGATAATCGCCACGCCTGTTCCCAAAAAGGCTGAAGCATAAAATATGGAACGCCACCCTAATGACTGGGTTAGAATGCCCCCGGCAAAAGGGCCAAAAGCAAGACCCAGATAAACGGCCGATACCGACATGCCCAATACTCTTCCTCGTTGCCGGGGAGGAAACGCAGATACCAGAATGGCCGGACCCGTGGTGCTGGTAAATGCAGCTCCTGCACCCTGAATAAACCGAAACAGAATGAGCCAATACCCTGATGGTGCTATGCCACATAAAAGAGAAGACATGGTAAAAAGAATGACGCCGAATTTAAAGAGTCGACGAATGCCTGTAAAATCGCCCCAGCGCCCCGCCGGAAGTAACAATAGGGCCATCGACAATAAAAACGAAGTAACCACCCAGCTAAGAGTAACCGCATCCATGTCGAAACTTTTTTCGATGGCTGGTAATGCAATGTTGATGGAGGAGATCAGAAAGGTACCCATGAAGGAGGTTATGGCTACCATAGATAGAATAGAGAACTGCTTTCGTGTCCAGTCCATAATATAGATGATTGTTCCTGGCAAATATAGGAACAATCATCTTATGATAAAAGTCTACCTCTGAACTCCTTTTACCAGTAAAACAAGGTGCCGTCGGTTTTCCGGTTTACGGGTAGACTGGCCGGAATATAGGGGAACTTTTGAGCGGCCTTTTCATCCAAATCGACGCCAATACCCGGGGTGTCGTCAATGTACATGTACCCCTCTTCGAAACGGTAATTGATTTTAAACACTTCGTTGACGATTTCTTCGTGAGGCATGTATTCCTGAATGCCAAAGTTGTTAATGGCAAAGTCGAAATGAAGGGCGGCCGCCATATTGATCGGCGACAAGTCAGTAGCTCCGTGAAATCCGGTTTGAACGTGATAAATGGAGGCAAATGCCGCCACCTTTTGCAAATGGGTGATCCCGCCGCCATGTACGATGGGCATCCGCACGAAATCGATCAATTGCTCCGATATGAGGGTGGTGTAATCATATACCGAATTAAAAACCTCCCCAATTGCCAAAGGGGTTGTGGTATGTTGGCGCACCACTCTGAAGCCTTCCTGTAATTCTCCGGTCACCGCATCTTCCATCCAGAACAGATGGAAAGGTTCCAGCTCCTTGCCCAGGCGGGCAGCCTCAATGGGGGTGAGCCGATGATGAACATCATGCAACAAAAGGAGGTCTTCCCCAAAGTGTTCCCTTACCTTGCTAAAAAGTTTAGGAGCCCAGTTCAAGTACTTGTGGGTGTCCCAGAAGTCTTCCCGCGGGAGACCCTTGGTGGCGGGTTCATATTTTTCGCCTTTTTGGGCTACACCGTAGGTGTGATCTAGTCCGGGAATCCCCGACTGCACCCGGATGGCTTTGAAACCTTTGTCTAGTTCTTGGGCCACACTCTCCAACGCATGATCCAGATCTATGCCGTTGGAATGGGCATAAACCAAAACCTTGTTGCGGCTTTTTCCGCCCAAAAGGTTATACAGTGGTGTGTTGAGCATTTTGCCTTTGATATCCCACAGGGCCATGTCGATGGCCGAAAGGGCTGTCATGGTAACGGCCCCACGTTTCCAGTATACACCCCGGTAAAAATAGTGCCATATATCTTCGATGTTGAGGGGATTACGGCCCTTGAGTGCCGGAATGCAGTACTCTTCCAGATATTTGGCCACAGCTAGTTCGCGGCCATTAAGGGTGGCGTCGCCCAACCCGTAGATCCCCTGGTCGGTATAAATTTTAAGGGTGACAAAATTACGACCTGGCGAGCAGACTATGACTTTTGCATCGGTTATTTTCATACAATGAGTTCTTAAGTTTTGTTCGTGTGTTTTTAAGAAATGGGTAGAATATTTGTTTTCTGTAAATTAAAAGCCGATGGAATTTCCGCCATCAACGGGCAGAACTACACCGGTGATGTAACTGGCCGCCTCCGAAACCAGAAAGAGCGCGGCCGAAGCTACCTCTTCGGGTTGTCCCATCCGGCCCATGGGGGTGCGGGAAAAGACTTTTTGTTTGCGTTCAGGATCGTTGTTTAATGCTTTGGCCGACATTTCGGAATAAATGAATCCCGGTGCTATGGCATTGACCCTGATCCCTTTGGGTGCCCATTCCACCGTCAGAGCACGGGTCATCCCTTCTACGGCACTTTTGGCCGCCGTATAACCAATTACTTGTGGAATGCCATAATGGGCTGCCATAGAACTAATATTTAGTATGGCCCCGCTGCCGTAATTGACCATTTTTTTTGCTACTTCGCGCGAGAGCGTGAAAACAACATTCTGATTGGTCAGGATAACCTTTTGGAACTCTTCGTCCGTGGTGTCAAGTGCAAACTTTTTAAGGTGTATCCCGGCATTATTGACCAGAATATTTAATGAGCCATATTTTTTTTCCAAAGCATCTACCAGGTCCGGTATTGCTTTGAGATTGGTGAGATCGAATTGCTCATACCCGCAACGGTCGCCAAACTCTTCTTTTGCTGCATCGAGTTTTTTCTGAGTACGGCCTATAATGATGGTAAATATTCCTGCCTCCGTAAAAGCTTTAGTGATGGCTTTCCCAAGACCTGTTGCGCCACCCGTTACTATTGCTGTCTTTTTTGATTCTGTCATTGGATTTGTTTTTTAGTTGAGCTAATCTTTTGGTTGGTTCTTGTGGTTATTTAAGTTATTGACCACAAGGTTATCTGTGTTACTAGTTTTGGCAAACATGGTTATGCTTGATTCATTGTTGATTCTCTTATCAATAATTCAAAATCCAGAATATGGTGAAAAGGCCTTTCCTCAACATGTTTAGTGTTTATTAAATGGATTAGTGAATTTGCGGTGACCTTTCCCATTATTTCGCCGGGATAATTGACTGTTGTGAGGGCAGGTTTGGCAAACGCAGAAAACGGATCGTTGTTAAAACCTGTAATCTGAATCTTTTCCGGTATTTTTATTCCCTGGGCCTGCAAATGATGCATAATGGCAATGGCACAGGTGTCGTTAGCTACGAAAATGGCGTCGGGTAGGGCGGGCATTTTAAGTATTTTTTCTGCTATTTGTTTTCCGTCATCGACACCGAGTCCGGTTTCCCACACCAGCGTAGGGTCAAACGCCAGGTTTTTTTCATGTAACGCAAGTTTGTAGCCTTCAAGCCTTTGCCGGTATACTTCTATTTTTTTATTTCCCGTGACATGCAGGATTTTTTTTCTGTTGTTTTTCAAAAGATGACGAGTGAGCTGATAACCTGCTCTTTTATTGTCAATAGTTACGCAATTGTATTTCTCCTGATTATTCGGTGTGCGGTCAAAAAAGATTACCGGAATGTTCTTTTTAAAAAATGGCTCAAAATAGTCCGGGTCTGAAGCGGGTGAAGTGGTAGATACCATTAGTCCGTCCACCCGGTGATTGAACAAAAGACGGATGTTTTCCTTTTCTTTCTCTTCCATTTCGAACGACTGCATGATAATGAGGTGATACCCGGCCTCTACAGCTGCTTTTTCCATTCCTGCCAATACCGTTGACATAAAATAGCTGTTCAGTCGTGGCACAATTACCCCCAGGGTACTGCTTTTGCGAGTCCGCAAACCGCTGGCCAAAGCATTGGAACGGTAACCCATTTCGTGCGCTTTGGCTTTTATGACTTCTCTGGTTTTAGGGCTGATGGCTGGATGGTCTTTCAATGCCCTTGAAACCGTTGAGGCTGAGACATTTAATTCGCGAGCTATGTCGTGTATGGTTGTCTCTCTGGGAAACATCTAATTTTATTTGTGTGACAAAATTAGAGATTATTTTTTTAATTATGCAATCGATTGCACAATTAAATTATTTTTTGAACTTTGTAATATTGTTTTGTTATTTTGATAGCCACCCACGTCTGCGTGGATTTGTAATCCACGCAGAACGAAAGATATGGATTTACAATCCACATAAACAAACTAAAAGAAAAAAGTTTAAAATATGATTTAATCTTTATCGGGTATAATAAAGGGATTAAAAATCCCGAAAATAATGCGTTGTGGATTGCAAATCTACAACGACCGTGTGATTAGTCATTAGTCAAACAAGTGGTTAGTGTTGAATAATTAATGACTAACGAGTAACTGATAAATATCAGCACATCGTTTACACAAAATATCAATACATCGTTTACATCTAAGTAAGAGCAAAATATCAATACATCGTTTACACAACGATTTTTTACGTTCTTTGAAATATTGTTTTTTTCGTCTTCATAAAAAGCAATAATTATGGAAGACGAACTTATTCTCAGACAACAAGCAGTAGAACAATATTTAAAAGGTATTGCGGTATCTGACATTGCCCAAAAACTAGGGCGTTCACGACAATGGGTCCATAAATGGATTACTCGCTATGGCCAAGGAGGTTTAGATACGTGGTATCTATCCAAATCAACTGCACCCAAGCAAACTCACAACAAAATCTCCCCCAAAGTGGAGGAACTTGTGATAAATGTGAGAAAGACTTTAGCAGGCCGCCGTTATTCTCAAACAGGAGCTTTAAGCATTATGTATGAGATAAAACGTTTAGGATTAAAGCCGCCTTCAATACCGACAATAAACCGGATATTGAAACGGAATAATCTGATAAATACCAGCATTGTAAAACAGAAGAAAGGCATTAAATACCCAAATTATTTTACTCTTGTTCAACAAATGGATTTGGTTGGTCCCAGGTATCTATCAGGAGGTTCCCGATTCTATTTCCAAAACATCATCGATATTGAAAATCATCATGTTGGAGTTTATCCAATTAAAGACAAAAGCTCTCAAACAATAGCGCAACGTCTTGCTCAGTTCTGGACTATTTATGGCATACCGGATTATCTCCAAATGGATAATGAACTATCATTTAGAGGAAGTAATCGCTATCCCAGAAGTTTTGGAATAGTAATACGGTTGGCTTTGTCCCAAGGTGTAACGCCCATCTTCATCCCTCCATCTGAACCTTGGAGGAACGGAGTAATTGAAAAATTTAACTCGAATTTAGCTAAGTACTTCTTCTCTGCCCAAATGTTCACATCGTATGAAGATCTGGAAAAGAAGACACTTGAATTTGCTGATTTTCACAATCAGAATCACCGTTACTCTATCCAAGGAGGTAAAACTCCGAATCAAATAAAGTCAATCTCCGAAGAATACAAGCTTGGGCATATAAACATGAAGGATCCAATCTCAATGGTTGATGGTTCTGTAATTTTTATACGTTTCATAAGAAGCGACAGAAAACTTTCAATATTACAAACCAGCTTCATTGTTAAGAAGGAGTTGATCTATACTTATGTCATTGCAGAAATAGTCGTAGATCAACACGTTCTTCTGGTAAAGCAAGATTGTTATATCCATCATGTGTTTCCATTTGTAATGCCTGTTGACTAAAAAACAATATGTCAATGAACTTATGATATTTTGCCTCCCTTAGAAGGCGCGCCCCCCTCGGGGGGCAAAAGCTGAATTAAACAAACTGTATCTCGTTACAGATTTTAATTAGTGTAAACGAGGTACTGATATTTTATTCAATTAAAATCATGTAAACGATGTGCTGATATATAACAAGTAACCACTAATAACTAAATATAGGAACCAATAATTCAATGAAATAAGCAAAATTTATACGAATGAAACGAGCATGACCAGGAAATTTTGTCACAATAAGAACATTTATAAACTTTAGGTCATGCGAGTTCCATCAGACCAATGAATTAGATAAATTTTATACGGATGAAAGTTTTTTTTCAAAGGGTCTTAAATATAATTCGTATTCGAATAGAACAGATTGGTGTTTTCATTTTAGTTAATTTCCTTTGCGCCATACAACTGTCCGGTACCTCTTATTATACGGATTCTTTTCGAAGTATACCTGGTAATAAGGGTCTTTCGCAGGCATCAGTATATTGTATGTTGCAGGATAATAAAGGGTTTGTGTGGATAGGAACTAAGAATGGGTTAGACCGTTTTGATGGTTACGAATTTTTGACTTATAAATATGACAAGGATAATCCTAATAGTCTTTCTAATAACGAAATTACATGCCTGGAAAATGATCATGACAGATATTTATGGATAGGAACCCGGAGTGGAGGGGTGAATCGACTGGAATATGCAACGGGTAAAATTATTAGATTCAATGGTTTAACTTATGATGATCTTGTTCAGAGTCTTGTTCTGGATAGCTTGAATAATTTATGGGTAGGTACTTCCGAGGGCCTTTTGGTCTTTTCTTTAGAAAAAAATAATGAGGAAAATATTTCCATCAGAAATGTATCCAAGGAGGCTTTATTTTATGATGATCAAGGAAGGGTAATAGAACCTAATAGGAATAACCTGGTTATTACTTCTCTTTTAGAGGTTAAAAAGGGATCGCTTTTAGTTGGGTGCAAAGAAGGATTATTTCTCTATGATATTCGAAAGAATAATTTTTATTCAGTTTCTAATGAGACAATAGAAACGTCTGTTTTTACATCTCTTAAAAAAGATGAAGAAGGTAATGTTTGGGCAGGTTCTTATGATGGGTTGCTAAAAATTCCATCAGGTGCTTTAAAGGGAAGAAACTTAGAGATACTCTGGTTTAATGCCATTTCTCCTTCATCGAGACGGTTGCCTGTTAATCGTGTAGAAGGCGTTGAAATAGATCATGAAGGTAATATTTGGGCAGGGACACGAGGGGCCGGGTTGTTTCGAATAACCGGCGAAGAGGTGACAGCTCATTATGATAGTAATGGTGATGGGACAGGTTATATTATGGATGATTTGATAAATTCCCTGATGATTGATCGTACGGGGGTTTTATGGGTTGGCACCGAAAGTAAAGGAATAGCCTATACTGATTTGTATTCAAAAAGTTTTCAAATAATTCATCCTGCAAAAGAGGGTATAAACCGTTTTGACAATAGTTTGGTTACGGCATTGACCGGGAATGACAAGCGGCTATGGGTGGGCACCGCAGGAAATGGTATATACGTTTACGAGCATCATTTGGGCCGGCTGACACGGCTATATAATATAGATCCTGCAATGTTGCTTGACCAACCAAGTTCAAATGAAATAATGTCTCTTTTAGTAGACCGAGATAACATCTTGTGGATTGGGACTGCTACCAATAGCCTAATCGCTTATGATGAGGTTACCGGTTTTAAAAAGTATCTGGTCAATGGTTTTGTGTTTTCGGTTTATGAAGACCGTGACGGGCGTATATGGTATGGAACTTGGGGCCAAGGACTGGGATTTGTGGATAAGAACAAAGGTCTGGTTGAACGGTATTTTGGTTCTGTGGCTCAATCTCTTGGGTTGAGTAGTGATAAAGTGCTTTCTTTTTTGCAGGATTCTAATGGCTTACTATGGGTTGGCACTAAAGGAGGCGGCATAAATGTAAGTCTTTTGGAAAACGTGATTAATAGAAGGGGGGAATTTGTTAGTTACAAAAATGATCCTCAAAATTTAAATAGTCTCAGTTATAATGATGTTTATGATATTCTTGAAGATCAAAAAGGAAATATCTGGATTGCTACCGGAAGCGGATTAAATAAGGTCGTCTCAGCAGGCGGCAGGGATTTAGTGGAATCAGCTCTTCAAGGAACATTATCTTTTAAGACCTATGCTGAACGGGAGGGACTTTCTGGTGGTTTGGTTTTTTTTATTGAAGAGGATGGTCATGGAAATCTTTGGATAGGAACCAATAAAGGTGTTTCCAAATTCGATCCCGTACGTCAGAGTTTCTTTAATTATGGCATTAATGATGGATTACCTATCGGAGAATTGCATATTAATGCATCCTTTAAGGATAAATCGTCCGGTGTTATGTATTTTGGAGGTTGTGACGGGATAGCTTGCTTTCATCCCGACAGTCTGCAGGCTAATCCTTTCCCACCTAAAGTCCAGATCACCAATATTCGTGTAAATAATCAACTTATTTATCCGGGTCTTAAGATCAATGGACAAGTGATTCTTGATCGGTTTATTAATTATACCGATCATTTTGTTTTATCTTACAGTAACAATGAAATATCTTTTGATTTTTCAGCACTGCACTATTCAAATCCGGGCAAGCATCAATATGCTTATCGATTAAAAGGTTATAATGAAAATTGGCAAGTAACATCAAGTGAAAATAGACGGGCTACCTATACCAATTTACATGAGGGCAACTATGTGTTTGAAGTAAAAGCAACTGATTTTTATGGCAATTGGGCGGCACCTGTGGCATCTGTTTCTTTTACTGTAAATCCACCTTTATGGAGAACTTGGTGGGCTTATGGTGGCTATTTGATTCTTTTGCTGGCGCTATTGTTTTCATTTAGAAAATATTCTTTAATTGGAGTAAAAGAAAAGAATAAGTTAATTATTGAAAGCCTGGAACATAAAAAAGACAAGGAAATAAGCGAGGCCAAAATGAAATTCTTTACCAATATCTCGCATGAAATTCGTACGCCATTAACCTTAATTTATGCCCCTCTTCAAGAAATTATCAAACGAAAAAATATTACACCCGAGCTTTATGAGATGCTTATGGTTATGTTTCGGAATGTGAAACGATTGCTGAATTTGGTTGATCAATTATTAGAATTCAGAAAAATTGATGCTGGACACTCTATTCTTAAACTATCCAAATTTAATTTAACTGAAATAGCGAGAGATCATTTGGCTGCATTTAGTACCATGGCTTTACAAAAGGGCATTATGGTGCATTTTGAGTCTAAAGAAGATATTTTTATTGTTGCAGACCCAAAAATGATTTCTACTTCAATTTATAATTTGTTATCGAATGCTTTTAAGTTTACACCTGCGGGTGGAGAGGTGATCTTAAAAATGGGAAAAATAGGAGACAGTAATGACCATAATAAGCATAAAATTAAAATTAGTGTCTGTGATTCAGGACCCGGTATTCCTGAAAAAGATTTGTCAAGGGTATTTGAACGTTTTAACCAGGGGATTCTCGAAGAACAGGAATATCATGGCGGTTCAGGAATAGGTCTTTCGATCGTAAAGGAGTTTGTGGAATTGAATCATGGGACCATTCATGTCTACAATCGCTCGGAAGGAGGATGTTGCTTTGAGATATGTTTACCTGAAAAAGTTGGTGAAGTTTTAGAAAAAACAAATATTGATAGCATATCTTCATTCGAGCCTTTTGGAACTAACCATTCTACTATAACTAAACCTAAAAGTTTTACCTTTGAAAAGCCGAAATACTCTAACAGTAAAATAAATAATGGTCGTGATAGTCGCTCCTTAATTTGTCTTATTGAAGATGATTTGGAATTGGTTTCATGGTTGTTAACCGTTTTAGGAGAAAAGTACAGGGTGTATGCTCTTCATGACGGGAATGAAGCACAAAAAAAGGTTCCAGCCCTAATGCCTGATTTGATAATATGTGATATTATGCTTCCCGGTATTTCCGGGTTGGTTTTGGTAAATAATTTTAAGGTTAATATTGAAACTAGTCATATTCCCGTTATTATGCTTACAGCTAAATCTCGAGAAGAAGATGTTATCGAGGGCTTAAAATCCGGGGCCGATAGTTATCTTACCAAGCCTTTTAATTTGGAAATATTAAATGCACAAATCGATTCTTTGTTGGCATCTCGAAAAGCTTTTAGAGAAAAGTTTACCGGAAAGTTGTTGGTCGAACCTTCCGAAAAAGTAATTACTCCATTGGATGAAAAATTTCTGAAACGACTTATGGAAGTGACCGAAGCTAAAATGGCAGATCCGAAATTTGATGTGGCGTTTTTAGTACAAGAGATGAATATGAGTCATTCAATAATCCTGAAAAAAGTAAAAACATTAACCGGTCTTTCTTTAGTCGAATTTATTCGTTCTATGAGGATAAAAAGAGCCGCGCAGATTTTTCGTCAAGATAAACTTTCTGTTTCTGAAGTAAGCTTTATGGTCGGTTTTTCCGATCCCAAATATTTTAGTAAATGTTTTTACAAACAGTTTGGGAAAAAGCCTTCGGATTATATTAAAGAATTTCACGATTGAGAAAATACTGTTACTTACTATCTCTATTTTTGTGTGTTGAGTTATAGTTATTAATCATACAATCGTGGACGTATTTTTTTAATGAATTTTTGGTTTAATTTTCTTAAATGTAAAAATATCCACTGTTTTGCTAAAAATCTCCACCTTTTTTAGCATTTGTAAACCTTTAAAATAAAAATATCTCCTCGTTCGCCATTCTTTGTCCGTATTTTTGGATAGTTTAAAAGCTAAATGATTGGATGCCCTGTTAAAAAAAATGAATTTTTAGCTTTGGGGAAAAGTAAGGTGTGCATATTTGTTAATTGTTGAGGCATTACAGCACAGAACGGTCTTCTTGGATTTGGATAATTGAATGGCTTGGTTTCTTCTATATATTAACTAATTAACAAATTAAACGAAATGAAAAAAAATCATAGACTATTATCGAAAAGGGTATTTTTTGCATTAACCCTTTTTTTATCGGTATCATTTGTTTCCCTTTCACAAGAGATAAGGGTGACAGGAAAAGTTACTGACACCAATGGTGAGCCTTTGCCCGGTGTCAATATTGTTGTTCAAGGTACCACTACAGGGACCATTACAAACATAAATGGTGAGTATTCCTTAAGTGTTCCAGAGGACGCTTCTTTAAGGTTTAATTTTGTTGGATTTGAACCAATTGTTGTTCCGGTAGAAAACAGAAATGTTATTGATGTGGTGATGAAAGAAGATCTATTGGCTCTGGACGAGATTGTTGTTGTAGGCTATGGTACACAAAGAAAAGAAGCTGTTACTGGTTCAGTTGCATCAATTAAAGGTGAGGAATTGAATGAAGTGGCTTCTTCCAATGTTACTGAAGCGCTGCAGGGAAGGTTACCCGGTGTGCAGATGAGCAGGACTTCTACAAAGCCAGGTTCTGAAATGCAAATTCGCATCCGGGGTACGCGTTCGTTAAATGCCAGTAATGATCCGCTGATTGTTTTGGACGGGATTCCCTTTGCCGGGTCAATTGGTGATATTAATCCTAATACCATTCAAAGTGTGGATATTTTAAAAGATGCTTCAGCAACAGCTATTTATGGCTCGAGAGGAGCAAATGGCGTTATTTTAATTACTTCCAAAAAAGGACAGAAGGGACAAGCTGCAAAAGTTTCTTATAATGGATATTACGGAATCAAAACTCTTTTTGCTGAATATCCGATGATGGACGGCCCTGATTTTGTTAAATTAAGAGAAGCTGCCGGTCAGTTTACCAATACTCTGGATGAATCCAATGACATAAATACCGATTGGCAGGATATGTTTTATACCTCTGCTATGGTTACTAGTCACGATTTGAGTATCGCCGGTGGAGGTGAAAATAGTAGTTATAACTTTGGAATTGGCTACTATAAGGATGAAGCAGTAATCCCTGGGCAAGACTATGAACGTTTTTCTTTTAGAGGAACTCTTGACCAGGAAATAGGTGAGTATCTTCGTTTGGGTTTTACATCCAATAATAACTATTCTATCTCTAATGGAGATAATTTAAGCCTTTATGGATTATTAAGTTTATCTCCAATAGCTAATCCCTATAATGAAGATGGTTCCTTGAAAAGAACTGTTCAGATGCCTTTGGATGAACAGTGGGTTTATACTGAGGAGACAATAAATAATTTAGGAGACAAATGGATTGATCAGGATAAAGTTTTTGGGTCTTACAATACTTTGTTTGGAGAGGTGAAAATCCCGGGAATCGAAGGACTAAAATATCGGTTAAATATTGGCTTGAATTTTCGTACAAAGAACGAAGGAAGCTATACCGGAGAAGGTGTGTTTGCATCCAATGCTACAACCCCGTCTACTGCTACCATTGCCAATTCATTTACCACTAATTGGGCTATCGAAAATTTATTGACTTACGATCGAACTTTTGCCGACAAACACCGATTGAATGTTGTAGCACTCTATTCGGCTGAAGAGACCAAATATAACAAGTCACAAGTTTCAGCTAAGGATATTCCGGCCGACCATTTTCAGTTTTATAATCTGGGCCGGGCAGATGGTGAGATTACCATCGACCCTGCAGATCAAGATTATGAAGTGAGTGGACTCCTGTCTTGGATGGGACGCGTTATGTATTCTTTTGATGATCGCTATATGGTAATGGCGACGATTCGTTCCGATGGTTCTTCCCGACTGGCCGAAGGTCATAAATGGCATACCTATCCGGCTGTATCCGTGGGTTGGAATATTTCGGAGGAGACTTTCATGCAGGATTTGGATTTTATTAATAACCTAAAATTAAGAGTTGGTTACGGGCAAACATCTAACCAAGCCGTTGACCCTTATAAAACGTTGGGATTATTAAATACTCGACCCTATAATTTCGGAAGTGAGTTCGCAACTGGTTTTTATGTCTCAGAGTTACCTAATGATGAGCTGGGCTGGGAGTATTCCGAAACCTGGAATTATGGGGTAGATTTTTCTTTATTGGGACATCGCATTTCCGGTACCTTCGAGTATTATGTTCAGAAAACAAAGGATATATTGCTGGAAGTTAACTTGCCAAGTACTTCAGGGGTGAGCAGTTATATGGCCAATATTGGAGAAACACAAAATAAAGGTTTTGAAATATCTCTTAATGGAATCATTATCGATGATCTTAATGGCTGGACCTGGGAAGCCGGAATAAACCTGTATTCTAATAAAAATGAATTGGTGGCATTGGCATCTGGACAGGATAGGGATGAAAGCAATTGGTGGTTTGTTGGACACCCTATAAATGTTATTTATGATTATGAAAGAATTGGGCTCTGGCAAGAGGGAGATCCCTATCTGGATATTTTGGAACCCGGAGGTAATGTTGGGATGATTAAAGTTAAATATACAGGTGGGTATAATGAAGACGGAACCCCGGTTCGCCAAATAGGTCCCGACGACCGTCAGGTTATTGAAGTAGATCCCGATTTTCAGGGTGGATTTAATACACGAGTAGCATATAAAAATGTTGATTTTTCTGCCGTTGGTGTTTTTCAAGGAGGTGGTACATTAATTAGTACTCTTTACTCTGCCTCAGGTTATCTTAATATGTTAAATGGTAGAAGAGGTAATGTGGATGTTGATTACTGGACGCCCGAAAACCCTAATGTAAGATACCCCAAACCAGGAGGAATTACCGACGGGGATAATCCCAAGTATGGTAGTACTTTAGGTTATTTTGATGCATCTTATCTGAAAATTCGTACCCTTACATTGGGTTATAACTTTAATCAGAATAATTGGTTAGATAAAACAGGGATTGATAGATGCCGAGTTTATTTCTCTGTTCAAAATCCTTTTGTTTTGTTCTCTCCTTATCATAAAGAATCAGGAATGGACCCCGAAACCAATTCGTATGGGAATGAAAATGTCGCTGTTACAGAAACTTATCAACCTCGGTTATTAACCATAGGTACTAATACCCCATCTACTCGAAATTTCTTATTTGGTATTAACTTGACCTTTTAAACAACAGAACAATGAAAAACAGATATATAAAAAAAGTTGTTGGAACAATAGTATTAATGGCGTTCCTTTGGGGATGTTCGGATGTCCTCGATGAGCAACCTAGAAGCATCTATGAACCAGGATATTTTAAAACCGAAAAAGGAGTTATAGGAGGTATAACTTCTTTGTATGCTCATCTACGATATATTTATGGACAAGCATATTATTACAATGCTTGCCTAACAGGAACGGATGAGGTAACGTATGCTCAAAGTGCTGATGCTAATTTTAAAGATATGGATTTATCCGGTGCCGGATCATTAACCCCTAGCAGCAGTAGGGCTGATGTTTTATGGTCGGCAGCCTTCCCTAATATTAATACTGCCAACGGAATTATAGAAAATGCCGAAGAGGTAGAGTCTATTCCGCCTTCCCTTATTGCCGAAGCCAAGTTTTTTAGAGCCTTTGATTATTTTATGCTGGTTCAAACATTTGGCGGAGTGCCTTTGGATTTGGGCGCCGGAGAATTAGCGTTTAATACTTCCCCTTCACGTCTTTCAGTTCGTAATACAGTTCCGGAAGTATATACAAAAGCTATTTTCCCCGATTTAATTGAGGCTGTAAATGATTTACCCGAATACCCAAGAGTAACCGGTGGTGTTACCAAAAATGTGGCGCGTTTGTTTCTTTCAAAAGCCTATTTGACTTATGGCTGGTGGTTGGAAAATCCTAATAACATTCCAACCTATCCGGAAACTGATCGGGTCGATCCTGACGGGCATGATGCCCAATGGTATTTTCAAAAGGCTTATGACATAGCTGTTGAAGCAATTGATAATCCAGGACCTTATGGTTTGCAGGAGACTTTTTATGATGTCAATCTTGCACAAAATGATCGAAACAATGAAATTTTACTATATGCTGATCACACTGAAGAGAGTGAGTATTATAACGGAGGAAGTCTGACCTACGGAAGTGGTAGTGCCCCGGATAATTTTGCTGTGTGGATGATGACCTGGAATTATACCAACCTTAGAAGTGCAACGGACCCAGAGTGGAATGAACTTATTAGCTCTGTTCAAAGGGAAGCTACTCAGGCATTAGGTAGGCCCTGGACTCGTATGTGCCCCACAATTGGTGTTATTGAAAACACTTTTGCCGATAAGACTAATGATTCTCGTTATGATGGAACCTTTACTACGGTTTATCGGGGTAACTGGCCTAAAGGTGGTAGTGAGGTTGAATATGTTTACAATGCTAATAATTTGATAGTATATCCGGGAGAACCTATTTTAACTTTTCTTGATGAAGAACCTTCAGAACCTATTGATTATTCTAATTCTCAATATAATAGTAATGTAGGTGCAGGCGTTTTGCCAGGCAGAGCTGATTATGTTATTTCTCCTCGGGGAATCAGCCGGCTGAGATATCCCGGTCTTTGGAAACTTGGGGTTTATAGAACCGATAATAACGGAGGGTTAGGTCAACCTAATGCTGGAAGTACTCGTCCATTCAATATTGCAAAATTTTCCGAATTTTACTTTATTGGTGCTGAGGCTGCTGTTAAAGGAGCTATAACTCAGCCAGGTAAAAGTGCTAGAGATTTAATTAATGTTATACGGGCTCGCGCTGGAAAGTGGCGTTGGCATAACAATGGCAATGTACCTAAAGATGAAGATCGTAGTGCGGAAATGATCGCTGCCACACCAAATGAGATAACCATTGATTATATCCTGGACGAAAGGTCTAGAGAGTATTATGGTGAAGGATACAGGTGGTATGACCTGGTAAGAACGCAGACTTGGGATAGAATTGCAGCTACTTATGAGATTGGACCGTCAGAACTTGATAGGCAAGGAGAAGATCCTCAGGTGTTTACAAGAACCATAGAAGATTATCATTACCTTCGTCCTATCCCACAAAGCCAAATTGATGCATTAGAATTGTCTGATGAAGAAAAACAGGCCTATCAAAATCCAGGATATTATTAATTCATATCATTAGAACAAGTGTTTTGGTTGTTCTATTTTAGGGACAACCAAAACACCAAATTTAATTTTTAACTTATGGGGTTATTTTATTCTGGTAATTGTGCTTCAAGATTTTCAAGGTATTATACTATTACTGCCATAATTTTTCTATTCTTTAGTTGTTCTTCTTCTGATCAAAAAGTACTTCCGGCAAGGCAGAAAATTTCCATCAACAGGGATTGGAAATTTTATAAATATAAAGAGGGCGAGCAACCGGATGATTTAATTTATGATGTACGTCCTGAGTTAAAACAGGTGGCCGAATTGAGAGTGGCCGATTCCCGGCCTACGCAAGCAGAGAAAGTGAAAGCCCGGCAGGTGGTATTAAAACCCTGGATTCTCCCTTCCGGAAATGCTTTCATTAAAGATTCTTCCAAGCACTTTGTACGACCCGAGGGTAACCCTGGAGAAAATTTCCCGTTTGTTAAAATTGATTTTGATGATACTTCTTGGCAGCAAGTTAATTTGCCTCACGATTGGGCCATTACCGGACCCTTTCAGGAAGGATGGGATTCTGAAGTAGGGGGTGGTATGGGCCGATTACCCGTTAACGGCGTAGCCTGGTATCGGAAAAAAATTGTGATTCCTGAGGATTGGTCTGGGAAAACGGTTTTTTTAGATGTGGACGGTGCCATGTCTTACGCTATGGTATGGCTTAATGGTTATTTGGTTGGGGGATGGCCTTATGGTTATAACTCATGGCGACTGGATCTTACTCCTTATCTTGTTTTCGGAGGAGTCAATCAATTGGCTATTCGGTTAGACAATCCAAACTATTCTTCTCGATGGTATCCCGGTGGAGGCATTTACCGTAATGTATGGTTAACAGTGGTCAATCCTGTTCATGTGGCTCAGTGGGGTACTTTTATTTCTACTGAGCACATCGATTCGGCTAAAGCAAGCGTTAAAATTAAAATTGATATTGAAAATACAGGAAATCGAAAAGCGGATATTGAGGTGGTTACTTCTGTATTTGCTTTTGAGGAAGTTGATCTTCCGGAAAAATCTCCCGTAGCTGTTTCCCAACTCAAAGAAACATCCGTTTTTCCTAAAGGGAAGGTTCATGTTGAAAATGTTATTGAAATACCCAATCCAAGACTTTGGGGCCCACCACCTACACAAGAGCCTAAGTTATATGTGGCTATTACAGAAATTTTTCAAAATAAAAGCAGACTAGATCGTTATGAAACTCGATTTGGAATTCGACAGATTGAATTTAACCCTGATAGTGGTTTGATTGTCAACGGTGAACATATTCCTATTAGGGGAGTTAACCAGCATCACGACTTGGGTGCTTTGGGGGCAGCTTTCAATACGCGCGCTGCCGAACGTCAGCTTGAGATACTTAGAGAAATGGGGTGTAATGCCATACGAATGGCACACAATCCTCCGGCACCCGAGCTTTTAGAGCTAACTGATAAGATGGGTTTTCTCGTAATTGATGAAATTTTTGATTGCTGGGAGATGAAAAAAACACCTCATGATTTTCATCTTATTTTCCCTGAATGGTTTGAACAGGATATAAGAGCAATGGTTCGTAGAGATAAAAATTGCCCTTCTGTTTTTCTTTGGAGCTTTGGCAATGAGGTTGGTGAACAATATACCGGCGAAGAAGGGGCTGCATTGGCAAGAAAGCTAGCAGCAATTGTAAAGGATGAGGACCCTACCCGATTGACTACTGCATCCATGAATTATGCTCAACCACATATGCCTTTCCCTGAAGCTCTCGATGTTATTAGCCTAAATTATCAGGGTGAAGGAATAAGGCAAGATCCGATGTTTGAAGGTACTGAGCGTATACGAAGACCACCTTCTTATCAAGCCTTTCATGATAAATTTCCCAATAAAGTGATTCTTAGCAGTGAAACAGCATCTGCCATGAGCAGCAGAGGTGTTTATTTATTTCCTGTTACTGATAAGTTGAGTTCACCTATTCGGGATGGAATGGGCGGAGATTCAAAAAATCGTCAAGTAAGTTCCTATGAACTTTATGCTGTAGATTTTGGATCATCTGCCGATAAAGTCTTTAGAGAACTAGAGAAACATCCATTTGTTGCGGGGGAATTTGTTTGGAATGGCTTTGATTATTTGGGAGAACCAACACCATATTATTTATCCCGCAGTTCATATACAGGTATCATTGATTTGGCTGGTTTTAAAAAAGATCGGTTTTATCTTTATCAGGCTCATTGGCGACCAGATTTACCTATGGTTCATATATTGCCCCATTGGAACTGGCCCGAAAGAGTTGGGAAGATTACCCCGGTTCATGTTTTCACTTCAGGTGATGAGGTTGAACTTTTTCTTAATGGAAAATCATTAGGTCGTAAAAGAAAGAATAAATTTGAATATCGGTTGAGGTGGGATAATGTAATTTATGAACCGGGTGAATTGAAGGCTTTGGCCTTTAAAAATGGAAAGCCTTGGGCTCAGACGGTTGTGAAAACTACTGGTGAAGCTTCCAAACTTCGCCTTACGGCCGATAGAAACGTCATTGAGGCCAACGGATATGACCTTGCATTTATTACAGTAGAAATTGTTGATAAGGATGGTCTTGTAGTTCCCCGTAGTAATCACGAAATTGTATTCAGTATTGAAGGCCCGGGAACTATTGTTGCTACCGATAATGGAAATCCTGCTGATATGACGGCTTTCCCTTCAAAGGTGAGGAATGCTTTTAACGGTTTGGCTTTAGTTATTGTCCGGGCAGAACCGGAAAAAACAGGTACAATCGTTGTTTCGGCTAATTCTTCCGGTTTAAAAGCTGCCAAAGTAAAAATTAAAAGTAAATGATTATGTGCCGGAAAGTCATCGTTACTCAAACATGGAATTTTACAATGTTCTGTAGGGATTCCATAGAAAAATATGAACTTATGATTTGAAGTTCTTTTTATGTGATTAACCTGTTGTGAATGAATGCTTTTTTTATAATTGTTGAATTAAATTTATTGGATATGCTTATAGGGAAAAAAATTGGTGTTTTGGTAATTCTTGGGATGTTTTGGATGTCATGTCAAAATTCATATCATGGATTACGAAAAGCTGCAGATAAAAAAGGATTAAACTTTGGATTTGCTGTCCACACGAGTTTTTTCAATATGTCAGCAGATGATCCTTATGTTAAAATTCTAAAAGAAAATGCCAATACTTTGGTGGCCGAAAATATCATGAAACCGGTTTATATACAACCAGAAAGAGGGGTCTTTCATTTCGAATTGGCCGATCAGTTGATTAATTTTGCGGAAGCCAATGATATGAAAGTTAGAGGACATTGTCTGGTTTGGCATCAACAAATACCTTATTGGATGAATGATACTACTTTATCTCGCCAGGAATTATTGCAGATAATGAAAGATCATATTACAACGGTTGTTTCCAGGTATAAAGGAAGAATAAAGGAGTGGGATGTTGTTAACGAAGCTATTGATGTTGAAGAAGAAGATAATTTTAGGAAATCTGTTTGGTATAGGGTTATTGGTCCGGATTATATTGATTCTGCTTTTGTTTATGCGCATCGGTCTGACCCTGATGCCATATTATATTACAATGATTATGATGCAGAAGGGATGAATGAAAAGTCTGATGCCGTCTATGAGTTGGCATCCAAATTGGTAAAAAATAATATCCCCATACATGCCATCGGCCTCCAGTCTCATTTTACTGTTGATCAGATTGATTTGGACGAAATTAAACAAAATATTAAACGAATAGGGGATCTAGGGCTGATGGCTAATATTACAGAACTTGACATTGGCATCCCTTCTAATGATTTTGGACCTCAAGCTTTGGAAAAGCAAGCTCATTATTATGGTGCCCTAATGCAGATGATTTTGGAGAGTGAAAATTCTAATTCCTTTATTGTGTGGGGTGAGCATGATGGGTTGTCTTGGATTCCGGGATTTACCGAAGGGAAAAAAGTTGCCCCTTTAATTTTCGACTCTGCATTAAATCCAAAACCAGCTTACTATCGATTATTAGAAGTATTGAATGATTAATTCGATTGAAATAAAATTTTTAAAGATTAATGGTTATGTATAATACAAATATTTTTGAGAACCATAAACAAAATTGGTTAAAGGAAGTTTTGTTTTTATTTTTATTGCTTGGTCTTACTACAGCATGTAAGCAACAAAAAGAGAAGTATCTAGATCCAACCCTTCCTTTTGAGGAAAGGGCAGCCGATTTGGTGTCGAAGATGACTTTAGAAGAGAAAGTTTCTCAAATGCAGCATGCAGCTCCTGCTATTGAGCGTCTTGGAATCCCTGAGTACAACTGGTGGAATGAGTGTTTGCATGGGGTGGGACGTGCCGGAATTGCAACCGTTTTCCCTCAGGCTATTGGTATGGCGGCCATGTGGGATGATGAAGAGATGTACCGTATTGCAACAGCTGTTTCCGATGAAGCCAGGGCTAAGCATCACGATTTTGCACGACGGGGAAAACGCGGAATCTATCAAGGACTCACCTTTTGGACACCTAATATTAATATTTTTCGCGATCCAAGATGGGGAAGAGGTATGGAAACTTACGGTGAAGATCCTTTCTTGACAGGTGAGCTCGCGGTTGATTATATTAAGGGTTTGCAGGGTGATGATGATCGATATCTTAAACTGGTGGCCACTTCTAAACACTTTTTAGTCCATAGTGGTCCTGAACCCGACCGTCATCACTTTGATGCCAGAACCTCTGCTCGCGATTCTCTGATGACTTATACTCCTCATTTCAAGAAAACAATTCAGGAAGCTGGTGTTTATTCGGTTATGTGTGCATATAACCGATATAACGGTTTGCCTTGCTGTGGCAGCAAACCGGTTGAAAATCTTTTGCGTAATGAATGGGGATTTAAAGGTTACATTGTTTCCGATTGTTGGGCAGTAGCCGATTTCTATAAAAAAGGGCATCATGAGGTTGTGCCAACCGTGGAAGAAGCTGCTGCTATGGCCGTTAAAGCAGGCACCGATTTGAATTGTGGAAATTCTTATCCGGCCCTTGTGGATGCTGTTAAACAAGGGCTTGTTAGTGAAGAAGAGATTGATGTTTTAGTGAAACGATTGATGGAAGCACGTTTGAGGCTCGGTATGTTTGATCCTCCTGAAATGGTGCCTTATACAAATATCCCCTATTCCGTGGTCGACAGCAAAGAACATCGGGAACTGGCATTGATAGCCGCACGTAAATCAATGGTGTTGCTTAAAAATGACAATAATACCCTTCCGTTAGACAAAAATGTTAAAAATGTTGCTGTTATTGGACCTAATGCCAATAATCTGGACGTTTTGCTGGCGAATTATAATGGCTATCCATCTAACCCTGTTACACCTTTAGATGGGATACGACAAAAGCTTCCCAACGCTAATGTTCAATATGCTTTAGGGTGCAGGCATGCCGAGGGCTTCCCTTATTTATTGCCCGTTCCCTCAGAATATCTTTTCGTGGATGAAGAGCTTTCTCAAAACGGATTGAAAGGTGAATACTTTGCTAATATCAACTTACAAGGTGATCCATTACATGTTCGTATCGATAAAAATGTTGATTTCACATGGTGGACAACCCCTCCTTTCGAGGATATGCAATACGATAAGTTTTCGGTAAGGTGGTCCGGATGGTTGGTACCACCTGTATCAGGGCAGTATGCTATTGGTGGCGAAGGGTTTTCTTCCTATAAAGTATTACTCGATGATAAGGTTATGGCTCAATGGAATGATATTCATCATCCAAGAGCTTTTTATGAAACCATTCATCTTGAAAAAGGGAAAAAATATAAGGTTCTTATAGAATATACACAGAATAATACTGAGTATCCGGTAATGAAATTCCTCTGGGATGTCCCGGGTCGTAACCTGAAAAAAGAGGCTATTCAAATAGCTGCTGCCTCTGACGTTGTCTTGATGTTTATGGGATTGAGTCCAAACTTAGAGGGAGAAGAGATGCCGGTTAATGTTCCTGGATTTTCAGGTGGAGATCGGGTGGACATAAAATTGCCACAGATTCAGACCGATTTGGTGAAAGCCATAATGTCTCTGGGAAAACCTGTGGTTCTGGTTTTACTTAACGGAAGTGCCTTGGCTATCAATTGGGAGGCCGAGAATGTTCCGGCTATTCTTGAAGCCTGGTATCCTGGACAAGCTGGTGGAACAGCTATTGCCGACGTTCTGTTTGGTGATTACAATCCCGCTGGACGGTTACCCGTTACCTTCTATAAATCAGTAACGCAATTGCCGCCGTTTGAAGACTATAGTATGGACGGCCGTACTTATCAATATTTTAAAGGAGAAGCTCTATTTCCTTTTGGTTATGGTCTTAGCTACACTTCTTTTAAATATGACAACCTGGTTGTTCCGGATAAATTAGAAGCAGGTAAAGAGGTTACCGTTCATGTGGATGTAACCAATACGGGAAACAGGGATGGCGACGAAGTTGTCCAACTTTATGTTTCACATCCTGATGTAGAATCAGCACCTATTCGGAGCCTGCAAGGGTTTGACCGAATTGCACTCAAAGCCGGTGAAACTAAAACGGTTTCATTTACTCTCAAGCCTGAACAACTGGCCGTTTATCAGCCTCAAAACGGGTTGGTGGTTCCAGCTGGAAATCTTAAACTGAGCGTGGGAGGACGGCAGCCAAATCCTGAAGCCATTGCCAAGGGATATGCCTTGGAAAAATTGGTATATATAGAAGGTGATTATATTGTTCCTTGAAATTAACCTATTTATCTGTTTGATATTTTATTGTGTCTGAGGATGTCATAATCAACAACTATTTATTTTGTAACTTCTTTGGATTTTCATAAGAGTTATCCAGGTATATTTTAAGTTTCACGGTGATTTAGGCATCCTCAGACATATTTGCTAGCTGATCTGTACGTTTCTCTGAATTTCCCCGAATAAAAAGCGGTGTAAAAAAATGAGTTGAACCAGTTAGCGCCTTATACCGACCCATTGGCAACCCATAATTCCCTTCCAATGTTTTGGGTTTAGTTGGCGTTTGTTTATAAGGGAAAGGGGGATGGTACGTCCTCCCGACTACTTAATCTATCTTGTTTATTAATTCCCGGGTAATTGGATTGATTTAAATAGAATGGTCTAATTTAAATAGACGATGGCTTTATCTATTATCTGGATGTTAAAATTAATGATATGTATGTAAGAAAATATATTCTGTTATTGGGGTTGATGGTTATTTCTGTAAAAGTCTCTGCAGAATCTGGTGAGGCGTTGTGGATGAGGTATTTAAAGCTTCCTTCGGACCTCCAGTCTCTTTATATTCCCTATGCGCAGGTTTATTTTGAGGAAGGCAGCTCTACAATTGAAGTTGCTAAACAAGAACTGGCACAGGCTTTTGTAGGTTTGACAGGTGTGGATATAAAATTTCAGAAGAAACCCTTTAAGTGCAGTCTTTTAATTGGTAAAAATGTAAATCAGTTTTGGAATATTCCGGACATAGAAAAGAATTTGAAAAAATGTGCTAATGAGGGGTTTGTTATCAGGTCTGTAAAGAGAAATGGCGTCAGAAGAATTATCGTTACTGCCAATACCGACGCAGGCATCCTTTATGGTACCTTTGCTTTAATTCGTCTTATGCAAACAGGATGTCCATTAGATTCTTTAAATATTATTGAAAGACCAAAATATAAATTTAGGTTGCTAAATCACTGGGATAATCTTGATGGGACCGTTGAGAGAGGTTATGCAGGTCGGTCCATTTGGTGGAACCGTAAAGAAACTTTGGATGCTCTGAAACATCAATATCTGACATACGCACGTGCCAATGCTTCTATTGGAATTAACGGTACAGTTTTAAATAACGTGAATGCTAATCCTAAAGTGCTTGATCAAGAATATATAGAGAAATTTGCTCGTTTTGCCGATTTGCTTCGACCGTATAATATTAAAGTTTTTATGTCTATTAATTTTTCTTCCCCTGTCATAATTGGAGGGTTGCCTAGTTCAGATCCTTTAAGGGAAGATGTTCAGCAATGGTGGAATCAAAAAGTAAAAGAGATATATGAAGCCATTCCCGATTTTGGTGGATTTCTTGTAAAAGCCAATTCCGAAGGACAGCCAGGACCTCAGGATTACGGCCGCTCTCATGCCGATGGGGCCAACATGCTGGCCAGGGCACTTGAACCTTATGGCGGCATTGTGATGTGGAGAGCTTTCGTTTATTCGCCTTCCGGGGATGATAGGGCCAAACAGGCATATGATGAGTTTGTTCCTCTTGATGGTCAGTTTCGGGATAATGTGATTATTCAGGTTAAAAACGGGCCCATAGATTTTCAGCCAAGAGAGCCGTTTAGTCCTCTGTTTGGCGCTATGGAAAAAACTCCTCTCATGATTGAATTTCAAATTACTCAAGAGTATTTAGGGTTTTCTGATCATTTGGTTTATTTGGCCCCTTTACAAAAAGAGTGTTTGGATAGTGATACTTATGTTAAAAATGAGGGCTCAACTGTAGCCATAGTTACCAACGGTACTTTGTTCAAACATCAATATTCAGCTATTGCTGGGGTGGCTAATATAGGTCGTGATATTAATTGGACCGGTCATCATTTTGCCCAGGCTAACTGGTATGCTTTTGGACGTCTCGCCTGGAATCATAACCTGAAGCCCGAAGACATAGCAAGGGAATGGATAAAAATGACTTTTACCCATGATTCGGTATTCGTGGAGTCTGTGCTGGATATTATGATGCGGTCGCGTGAGGCGGTAGTTAATTATATGACACCTATGGGGTTACATCACTTAATGGGGTGGGATCATCATTATGGTCCTGCGCCTTGGACTGACATTGAAGGTGCCCGTCCGGATTGGTTGCCTCGTTATTATCATAATGCTTCGGAAGAAGGGATTGGTTTTAATCGAAGTAAATCGGGTAGTAATGCCGTTTCTCAATATGCTGAGCCTTTGTGTTCTATGTTTAACAATCCTAAGACTTGTCCTCAAAATCTATTATTGTGGTTTCATCATCTGCCTTGGGATTATCGACTTAGTTCCGGACTTACTTTATGGCAGGAATTGTGTTATCACTATTATCGTGGTGTTGATGAGGTTAAGCTTATGCAAAAAAAGTGGGATCGCTTACGAGGTAGGATTGATGATGAGCGGTTTGAACATGTGCAACATAAACTAAAAGTACAGGTTCGCGAAGCCAAATGGTGGCGAGATGCGTGCGTTCTTTATTTTCAGACTTTTTCAAAGATGCCCATCCCTTATGAGCTGGAACGTCCCGAACACGATTTGGATGAATTAATGAATCTTAAATTTGATATGAAAAATCATAATTAAGTTTGTTCAATTACGATGGATTATTGATTAGAAAATGCCGGTTATGATGTAATTTTGATTTAATTGAGAGAAACCGTGATCGTTTTTTCGGTCGTTTTTCTGTCAAAGATTTGAAGTTTGTGCATAATGACTGGTACCAGAAAGGGTTAAAGTACTGCATCGATACAGATTAAAAGCATAAGGCCCGGCAATGATTAATCGTTATGAAATGATTAGAACCAAGAACGTTTCCACCAAAGAACATGTATATAAATATTTAGGCATAAGTGCACAGGCAGAAGGGCTAATAGGTCAATAGGCCGATAGGCTGTTAGGTCATTAGTCAACAAGTGGTTAGTGTTGAATGACTAACGACTAACCACTAATGACTAATTTTAAATAGTTCAATAAAATAAGTAAATTTTATACTAATGAAACGAGCATGGCGATTTTAGTCACAAAAGCACATGTATAAATTTGACTAAGCCATGCGAATTCCATTAGACCAATGAATTAGATAAATTATATAATAATGAAACGAGCATGACAATGAGAGATTTTCACAAAAGAGAATGTATAAAACTCTTTGTCATGCGAGTTCCATTCGGCCAATGAGTTAAATAAATTATATACGAATGAAAAGAACAATTTGTTGCCGGGCTCTATAAGTTTTTAATTAAAATTTCTTGACTTAAAACTTAGCTCCTATTTCAAAAACATAGAAAGACATGGGTTGAAGAGTTTCATGGATAACCTTACCCTTGATTTTGATTGTCGATTGAACGGGAACAACCTTTTTGGGCGTTTCAAAAGTGTTGTACGCCAAGGGGTCATCGGCAGTCATCAGATAAACCGTTGCTTTTTTATCAAACTTCGCATTCCCGTTCATGTTTATTATAACTTCTTGCGAATTGTTTGATGCATTTACAAGTTTTATATAAACTTTTCCGTTATTTTTATCTCTTGATGCACTAGCATATAGTTTATTTTGTCCGGTAAGAGGCGACCCGTCTTTAGTGATGTTTAAAACTTCATTACCTGTACAGGTAGAATAAAGTTTTTGAACATAGTAATTTGGAGTACCAACCACATTGAGATTATCGAACCAAATGAGGTCAGGACGCCACTGCCAAGCTTCTACATGTGCCATTAACGGGGCATACGATGCCATATTCACCACATCGGCATTCCGCACCAGCCCGGTCATGAAGGCTGCTTCGCTTAAGGCACTCAACCATGTGTTTTTAGATAATGGATACTCTTTTTCCGGTCCGTGTGCAGCGTATTCACCTGCAAAAACTTTTGGCCCGTTACGGTCGTAATCGTCGTAGCGATCTGCATTGCTAAAAAACCAATCTGGACTCATGTAATAATGCTCGTCTATCAGATCTACCTCTTCATCTTTCATTTCGTTCCATAGATAATGAAAACGCTCATCTTCAGGTTTTGGACCTGAGCCACCCACCAACATTATTTCTGGGTGTTTTTGGCGAAGAACCTCTGCGAATTTTTGATAGCGTTCCACATATTGTTCGCCCCATTGCTCATTGCCTATTCCCAGAAATTTAAGATTAAAAGGTTGGGGATGTCCCATTTGGGCTCTTAGTTTTCCCCATTGCGTAGTTGTATCACCATTGGCAAACTCTATTAAATCTAATGCATCCTGGATATATGGATCCAACTCATCCAGTGGAACCAGTTCGCCGGTATTGTATTGGCAAGCCATGCCACAATTGAGGATGGGAAGGGGTTCGGCACCAAGATCCTCGGCCAGAAGAAAATATTCGTAAAATCCTAATCCGAAAGATTGAAAATAATCGGGCGTATGGCGATGCATAAACTCCGTATTCCACCGGTTGATGATCATTTCCCGTTCCTCTACCGGACCTACCGTTTTTTTCCATTGATAACGCAGACTAAGGTCATGACCTTCTACGATACATCCCCCGGGAAAACGCAGAAAGCCGGGTTTTAGATCATACAACATCTGAACCAGATCAGCACGAAGGCCGTTTTTTCGGTTTTTCCATGTATTTTCCGGAAACAGAGAAATCATATCCATATCCACGATGCCTTTCCCCTTGACCATTACCCTGAGCGATGCTTTGGGATCGGTCTGAGAAGAGGTGAGGGAGCCTTCCAGCTTTTGCCATTCCTTGGTGAACCCTGTGATTGTGGTTTGCCCTATAACGCTACCTTCGGAGTTTACCAATTCTACCACTACTTCAGGGGTGTCACCATCTGCCTTTCGAGCTATGACCGAAAAGTTGTATCGTTCATTGGCCCTGACACCCATCCCGCGAAAACCTTCATTTACCACACCATACAAACCTTGGTCATTCCGGCTATCGATTCGCAGATAGGTGGGATTAACCGGCTTTTTTTGTTCACGTTTCAGAATAAATATTTTACCATTCCCCTCTTCCTTGGAGGCTTCTTTCCATCCCATCATGGGTTCGTAAAATTCGAAGGATCTATTTTTTACCAATTCTGCATACAATCCGCCATCAGCACCAAAGTTGATATCCTCGAAAAATATCCCCCACATATAAGGTTTTATTGCTGCGGTGGCATGATCCACTTCCAGCGTTAACCGGCTCTGACCCATACCTGGCGTTGCGGCTATTATTGTTGAAAAGATCAAACTTAAAAGAAGCTTTTTCATAATATCAAAATTTGATTTAATGATTATTAAATGGTTTTTGGTCGTTGTTTTTTGATTGCAGCCAAAATAGATAAAAATGAATTTTAGGACAACATAGAGTATGGTTAATAATTAAAAGTACACTTTTTTTACCTATTTGTCCCCTTCATAATGTTGGTGATTTGTAGGGATGGATGAAGAAATTACTTTTTGGTTTATGCATGTTTCTCCAGAAACCAGACCTGACCGGGACAAGTCGTGATAAGTTGTGATAATGCTTTCTTTCATCTTTATTAAGCCCCACCAGTTTTATGTCATAGTGCCCAGTTGAAAAAAACCGGTACCTTGTTTAAAGTACCGGCTCCGTTAGTCTATTGAATGTTAGAAGGGTTGCATAACTTCCAGTTTTTGGTCTGGGGCTAATGCGTGAAGGATTATGATTCATTAGAGGGGCACCGGGTTTTTACCAGGGATCATTTTGTTCCATATTGGGATTGTTGTCAAGTTCGCTTTCTTGTATGGGGTAATTTTTCATCATCATTGGCATCAACAAAACGAATATCTCCAACTTGGGCATTGGGTTGAATTAAATCCCCGTTTTTGCTGTGCTCCAGAATTTCTTCTTCAGACCTGAATAATCCATCGGGGTTTAAGGGTAGAGTTAAAAATTATGGTCTTAAAATAAGCTATACGAAAAAAACGTATATAATTAGGTTTTTAGGGCGTTTATAAAGGGCAGTAACAAGCCGACAATCTTTTTTTAGATAATATTAACTACACCCACCCTGAACCCTGGTAATTTTTTTCTTTACCGGTTTTTGTTTTGCGGCCAGGTTATTTTCTATTTCTTGCATTTTTTTAGCGGCCTGTTGGCGAAAAAGTACCAGGGTTTGTTGCTCTTTAGTGGGGTTTTGAGGCATGTCCGAATATTCATAGAACAGCTGTTTGAATTCCTGGGCTGTAACGGCAAGAGCACGGCTGGTAGTATTTCCGTGATAGCGTGCAATGAGACAGGCCTGCTTTGCCTGAAGAGGGGTAGAACCGTAGAATACATTAGTTTGTATACGTTGATTTAGTAATTCGCGGTATGCAGGGTTATGCAATTCATCCAGCGGAATATTGATAGCTGTGGCAATGTGAAATTGTTGGTACTCCTCCGGGCTTCTGACATCGATGACGTTGTATTGATAGTAGTTGTTTATCAATTCGAAAGCCAGTTGGTCGGCATCAATAAGGTCGGGTTTGCACTCACCGGCCGCAGCTCGTGCCTCTAATTTTTGCATAACATATTCCTTTCGGGATGGGGTGACCATGATGAGGACAACTAAAATTACCGGTATTGCTGCTGCTAACGCTTTATTTTTCCATTGCCCGTTAAATATTTTTACAGCTTTACCGTTTACTTTATCTTCAATCACCCCCGTGGCCATAAATGCAACTATGGCTATTAATGTCATTAGCAATGCAAAAGTGGCAGGTTTTATTCCCAAAACTTCGTTAATAAGTACCGGTCCTTGGGGGTCGGCCATATATAATTTTTCCAGAAAAGGGAAAAACTCGCCAAAAGTGAAAATACCCAGCGTTGCGCCAAAAATGAAGGCCCATCCGTCTATTTTTCCTATGGCAGCGGCACAAGCACTTGTTCCGGGACAAAAACCTCCTACCACAAAACCTAATCCCATAATTAATCCGCCTGTGATGGCTGAAGGCAGAAAGGTGGGATTGACAAAAATAATGCTGGTATTCAGTAATTCAAGGTGTCCAAGTAGCAGAACGCCAATCATCGCTGTAATCCCCGCTGTGAAGAATACTTTTAATACGGTAAAGTCATAACCGTAGAAAAGACCTACCAGCTTTCGGGTAGAGGAAAAGCCTGCCTGCTCGAGAGCAAAACCAAAACCTATGCCCACAATAAAGGCAATAATAAAATTGTATTCTGGAGCTATGATATCCGGAATTAACGGTGCCATAATTTATGCTTGTTTTAGGGTTATCGTGAAATCCACATTTTTCTGAAGAACCAGGCAAATGCATAGGCGCCACCAAATATGGCAACCATCGTGACAATACCACCATAGGACATGACAGCCATCCCACTGAGAGCCGACCCGCTGGTACATCCCCGCCCCAGCTGGCTCCCAAAGCCAAAGAGAAAACCTCCCGCTATGGCGCCTGCCAAACGGCCAACATTGGTTACACCGGGTCCTTTCTCCAATTTCAGTCCTATGCGTCCCGATAGGGTGCCTGAGAAGAATGCCCCGACCAATACTCCCAGCATTTCGAATACAAGCCACGACTTCATGGGTCCCTGAGGATGGTCAGCGGCATAGCTGCGGTAATAAGGGGTGTTGCTGTAATGTTCCGGGGCAGCTGCTTTTACTGCACTAACAGCTACACTCTTCATGGCGCCGCTGGCACCCAAACCACGTCCGGTGATATAAATGGTCGTCAACAACACGAAACCCAGAAGTACTCCGGCAAGATAGGGATTCATATATCCATTTTTCTTGTTCATAGTTAACTCTTCTTAGATGTTATTTGGTGTCAGTAGCTTTTGAGCTGTCATCATCTGTTTCAAGGTCTTCATAACCGGTAATCATAGCCCTGATGTTTGAGGTGGGCGTTTCACCGGTGGTGGTCATGTAAACGTGAACAATGGCAAACATGATAATTAGGTATGCTCCAAGTGTATGGATGGAGGCTATCGTTTCCAGTGGTATGTCGCTTATAATAACCATATTGTTGGCATCGATGGTTCGGTAAAACATATAAATCAGACCGGTGATAATGAGCATTGGAGCCATTACCAGCTTAAAACCCAGGTAAGTGAGAGCCTGGAGGGGATTGAGCTTGCTTTTCGGTGACTTGCGGGTTGGGTGATTTTCTCCCTTGAAGATACCTACCGTGTAATAGCGAATTTGTGCTTTAAGTTTGGAAAATGTGGGAATGTACTGTCGCCACTCGCCTGTGGTGAAATGCCAGAAAATGGAAAAGGCGATAAGAATGAGGAGCATCCAGGCAGCTACTCGATGAGACTTCACTGCTTGTTCATAACCCAGAAAGGAATAACTGCCATGAATTTCGAAACCGGTAAGGGCCAGGTAAAATATGAGAATAGCCTGGGTCCAATGCCAGAAACGTTCAAATTTTCTATAGATATAAACTCTTGCCATGGCCGATAATTTTATTGATGGGTGTTGATTACTTCAGTTTCTATTTCTCTGTTTTTTACCGATGCAGCGATACGTCCCAGGGTATGCAGTATTACACCGGTAATGGCCGCGATAATAAGTAACTTGCCTATAAGGTCGATGCCGGCATTGGTGTCGCGTCCCGGCATGTAAAAGTCGGTTATCGAAGCCAACCGGCTGTTGTGACGCGTGTGACACTCTTCGCAGGAGAGAGCCATATCTTTTGGTGCCACCATATGGTTTACAGGCCAGTACATCTCGGTTTCCACAAATTCATATTCACCGCTGTAAGGAAGGCCGACACGTTTCATGCCCGCTTCGGCAGCCAGGTTCCAGTCAAAGTCCTGCCAATAAGCGCTGTCGCCTTTTATCGCTGCCCATAATTTGGGCTGAATCAACATTTTTGTTTTGGGGTCATAGATTTGGTCACCTCGGTGAACTTTAACAGGGAAGATTTTGGATTGGGGGTCACTGGCCGAACCCATCAAGCGGTTCACCTGAACCGGTATGGAATCTACTTTGTCGCCCAGGATGTAATGGGAAGCCTGACCATTGAACCAAAAATATTCGGGTTCCACATTGGTTTTCCAAACAAAGGAGCCTTTGATTGACATATATGTTTCGGCACCGGTGATGGTATCCACAATGTGATATGGTTGACCGTCTATGAGTTTTCCTGCTTCAGACCATCGCCACTCCATCTTGGTGGGGTTGACTTTGGCATAGGTTGGGATATGACAGGTTTGACAAGCCACACGAGCAGTATGCAGGTTCAGCATTCTATCCATATGGGGAGTGTTGGTATGACAATGGTCACAAGTGAGACGATTTTCGTTGCCGGAGGAAACAGAATAGAGTTTGCCTTTTATCTGATGGTTTTCCGCAGAGTGACAATCCACACAGGTCATGTTTATGCCATTGACGGCCATATGCACGTCTATTTCCCGGGTTGCCGAAAGTAAGGCGTCTTCCAAATCGCCATGCTTCACATTGTTTCCGCCGCCACTGTAGAAATGGCATGAGCCGCAATTCATACTTTGGGGTCGTCCCACATTTTGAGCCACCTTTGTCAGGTTAACCGACCGGTCGGGATAGCCGGCCATGGAAGCTCCTTTGATGTATTCTTCACTGTTGTCGTGGCATACCATACAATCCACATTTCGGGCCGCTTCAAAGCTAAACTGGTCGCTACCCATGCCAAAACCGATGTGACATTTGGCACAGGCCTGCTCGTTTGAGGTGGCACCAATACAGAAATTGTTAATTACATTGCTTTTGCCAATAGATGCAATACCGCGACCTTCTATATAAGAGATTCGTTCCCAGTTCCAGTGACTGGAAGCTATGATTTCTTTATGCCGTTGGTTGTGACATCCAATGCAGGCTTCGGTAACTTCCTGAGGGGTCTTGAAGTCTTTTTGTAGTTCAGGGAACAGTGAATGGTCAACGGCAGGTTTGGGCTTGATAGCATATTCCTGCCTGAGTTTCATCTCCTTCAGGTTGGGCAGAGGGGGAGTGTACAGAATGCGTAAAAGTGCCAGCAAGGCAAGGGTGAATACTATTACCGAGAAAACCACCTTTTGCATAGAGCTCTTTTATTTGGTTGTTTGTTGTTAATGCACTGAAAGGTTTATCGGCAATAAAAATAAATAATAATAAAAATATATAAAAGAATAGATATGTATAAATAACAATTTATAACAAGATTGATTTTAAATAAAGGGATGGGCGGGCCTAAATGCTAAGTGTTTATTGTTGAATCGGCTTAAAATAAATTTCTCCGCTGCAACCGGTTTTACCTGTTGATTGATGTTCAATTTCAAATATCAAGTGATTGGTATCAGTATTTGGTTTACCTGTTTTTATGTTTACCGCTTCCCCTTTCCTGAATTCGTTGGAGAAATGGAGATTGAAAGAGGTGATTTCAATATTTGTGGGGTCAATGGCATCCATGAGCCATTCCATGTAACGGGTATTGTTCACATGGTGATTAATGTCGAGGTCTGAATAGACAACCTGTCGACGATGCTCCGTCAGTTTGATGTTGTCCGGAATCCGGTTGAGGGTGGTGGGAAAATCGCCCAATGCCATAATCGCAGGAACAAAAGGTTTGTTTTGTAGCCGGTCATAAGGTCGTACAGGCCTTTTTCGGGATATATCCACCATAATCCAGGCTGAGGATGCTCGGATGAGGATATTGTCGCTCTTATCTTTAACTAAAAAATCGCGGGTAGTATATAATTTTTGAATATTTCGTGGCCATGTTTCTACGGTGACTTGTTCCATCATGAGGGGCCAGCGTTCGATTTCGACCTGAAGGTGGGTCAGAGCCCAGAAAATATTATCTTTTTTTAGCTCTTCAAAGCCTACGCCAAGTACGATGGCATGTTTGGCAGCCGCCTCCTGAAGATGTTTCATAAGATATGTGGGTTCCAAACAGCCGGAAGCCCCTACGTCGAATGAAGAGATGGTGACCGGTTCTTTCCAGATTTCAGTGTTCATGTGGATGCGTGGGTTTAATGAGGTTTTTTATTTATAATTTATAGAAATATGTTTTTCCATTTTAAAAAAGTCTCAATTTTATCGTTGCCATATTTTTTCAGAGAACGGGTTATTTCATCGATGCTTTTTTCTCTTTCGGGGTTACGTCCTTTGCTGAAAAATTTATCCGCAAAGCAGATGATTTGTTCTTCAATGGAAAGGGGAACCATCTCTCTAACCGGAAGCGGAAGCTTTTGGCTTTTTATTTCTTCTGCTGTTAAGCCTGTCCCTGTATGTCTTTCACAAACCAGTGCATGACAAGGCAAGCCTTCTTTTTCCAGGATTTCACGCCCCAGGTAGCCATGACATATGTATGGATTTGTTCCGTTGCACCCTATTTCCGGCGCATAAGTCAGAAAGATGCCGATATCGTGCAGCATCGCTGCTTCAGCTATAAACTGTCGGTCGGCATTTAGTTCGGGATGTAAGTCGGCTATTTGAAGCGCTTTTTGTTGAACCTTTCGGCTGTGTGTCAGTAATATATTCCTGGCCGGATGATTCCCGGGATAATATTTATCCAATATTGAGATGGCTACATCTCTCTTTATCAGAGTCATTTTGTTTTATTGCTAATCGGTTATTGTTAGATAAAAGTGATTAGTTAATAGTGATTAGTCAATAGTCATTAGTAATTAGTAATCAGTAATTAGTTTTTTAGTTATTAGTTTGTTTCCACAAACTACTATAACCTAATGACTAAATAAGTAATCACCAATGATTAACCACTAACCACTAATGACTAACCACTATCCCCTAATATCTCTAACCTTTAATTCCATTCGACCAATAACTTAGATGAAGTTTGCGGGCTATTTATGTCTTTGTTGTAAAACTTTTACCACATCTTCAATCCGAAAGCCTTTGGCCGTGAGTAATACCAACAGGTGGTAGGTGAGGTCGGCCGCTTCGTTCAGAAATAAATCATCGTTGTGGTCTTTGGCTTCAATGACTGTCTCAACAGCTTCTTCACCCACTTTCTGGGCTATTTTATTAATGCCTTTTTTAAACAAAGAGGTGGTGTAAGAGCCTTCGGGCATGGTTTGACGTCTACTGTCAATAAGGTCTTGCAGCGCTACCAGAAAATCGATATTTCCTTTATTGGATTCGGCGAAACAGGTGTCGTTACCGGTATGACATACCGGACCGGCCGGATGGGCTTTAATCAATATGGTATCATTATCGCAGTCGGAAATGATTTTGACTACTTCCAGAAAGTTACCTGATTCTTCGCCTTTTGTCCACAATCGTTGTTTGGTGCGACTATAAAAGGTGACTTTTTTCTCTTTTTGGGTTTTTTCAAAGGCTTCTTCATTCATAAATCCCAGCATAAGAACAACGTTGGTATCCGCATCCTGAATGATGGCCGGAAGAAGTCCGTTCCCTAATTTTGAAAAGTCTAATTGCATGGTTTCTTTATTTTGGTCTAAAATGTATTTTCTAATAGTGTTGCTAAACTGAAAGTTTCTCAAGAATTTATCGTTATATCAAGTTGCGTTTTTTTATTGGTTGTTTTTGCATGATATAAGTGAGTTGCTTGAGGGGTATCTCAAAGTATATAAATAGGATTTTTCAGACACGCTCCTTGGTACTTATAAAAAAATTGTTGAGAAACAAAAGCAACTTAAAGATTGCAAAGATAATAATATTGGATTGAGGTTGTAATCTAATTTTTATCTGACCGGAATATTATGACTTCGCAGATAATCTTTTAATTCCGGAATGGGAATTTCATTAAAGTGAAAAATACTTGCTGCCAGTCCGGCATCTGCTTTTCCGATGGTAAAGACATCTTTGAAATGTTCTTTAGCGCCGGCACCACCCGAGGCTATTATGGGTATTGACAGTTCTTCGGACAGACGCGCCAGCGCTTCGTTGGCAAACCCTTTTTTAACGCCATCGTGGTCCATACTGGTAAAAAGAATTTCACCGGCTCCTCTGTCTTCTGCTTCGCGGGCCCATGAGAATAATCTTTTTTCGGTAGGGATACGTCCGCCATTAACCGTTACCACCCAATCATCGTCCTCAACTTGTTTAGCATCTATTGCAACTACTACAAACTGACTGCCGAAATGTTTGGCCATGTCACTAATCAGTTGTGGGTTACGTACCGCTGATGAGTTGATGGATATCTTATCGGCACCGGCATTGAGTAAAATTTCGGCATCTTTCAATTCACTGATGCCCCCGCCTACCGTAAAAGGAATGTTGATGTGTTGGGCGATACGAAGTACCAGGTCGGCAAAGGTTTTTCGCTTTTCGTGGCTGGCCGTAATGTCGAGAAACACCAGCTCGTCAGCACCCTGACGGGCATACAGTGCCCCTAATTCTACAGGGTCGCCCACTTCCTTAATGTCGAGAAACTTGACGCCTTTAACGGTTTTCCCGTTTCGTATGTCGAGACAAGGTATGATACGTTTTGAGAGCATAATTTTTAAGTTAATTAGTGCACAGGCAGAAGGCAGAAGGGATTACTTCCATGTGTTCTGCTGCTGTGCAGTGATATACATTTTGCTATTGTTTGTTTTTCAATTTTGTAATTAAAGAGGCCAACATTTTTTCCACTTCGGTACTGAGCCTGTAGGCTTTTAAAAAAGCTTCATCGTTCAAAAAATTTAGTCGTTTTGCTATTTCAATTTGCGTTTGAAATTCATATAGGGAACCGGCTGCAATTTGCAAATGTCTAATGTAATCATTTAAACTGTTTCGTCCGTAACCTTCAGCTATATTGCTGGGAATGGAAACTGACGCTCTTCTTAATTGGCTGGTGAGGGAATAAACTTCTTCTTTTGGGAAAGTGGATGTTAACTCATAAATCAGACAGACCAAATCCATTGCTTTTTGCCATACAATCAGTTCTCGATAGGTTTTCATGATTTATGGTTTTATTGTAAAATTAAATTTATAATAAAACGCACTTTGTAAAATGACTTTTTTCAGTAAAGTTAAAATTCCCTTTCACCCTTCTGCCTTCTGCCTGTGCACTTCTGCCTTGTATCATCCGCCAATCAACTTTTTGCTCAGCTCTTCCACTCTTATCCGCCCCTCATAAATGGCCTTGCCGAAGATGACGGCGGGGATGCCCGCTGCTTCAAGTGCATCGATGTCTTTCATGCAGCTGACGCCTCCACTGGCGATGAGGTAAAGGTCCGGAAAGCGTTGCAGGATGTTTTTGTATAATTCTATTGCGGGACCTTTCAACATGCCGTCTTTGCTGATGTCGGTGCAGATGGTTTTTGTGATGCCTTTTTGAACATAGCTATCCAGAAAATCGAACAGGTCGGTTTCGGCCGTCTCAGTCCATCCCGAAACCGCGATTTTTCCATCTTTGGTATCAGAACCCAGGATGATTTTGTCGGGCGAATATTTTTCGAGCCACGACAGAAATTCATCAGGATTTTTTACGGCAATGCTGCCTCCCGTGACCATTTGAGCACCACATTCAAAGGCAATTCTGAGGTCATCGGATGTTTTGAGGCCACCGCCAAAGTCAATAATCAGATTGGTACGGGATGCTATTTTTTCCAGAATTTTATAGTTGATGATTCTTCCTTCTTTGGCGCCATCGAGGTCTACCAGGTGAAGGCGCCGGATGCCGGCATCCTCAAATTGCAGGGCTACCTCCAGCGGATTCTCGTTGTACACTTTTTTTGTATCGTAATCACCTTTGCTGAGACGGACACATTTGCCCCCTATGATATCTATGGCAGGAATAAGTTCTATGGCCTTCATCTGAAATGGTTGTTTGTTTGGCTAAACAGGTTTATTTAAGCGATAAGAAGTTTTTTAATATTTGTTCGCCCACTGAACCGCTTTTCTCGGGGTGGAACTGGGTGGCAAAGAAATTATCTTTTTGCAGCGCCGCACTAAAAGGGTGAATGTAATTGGCTTGAGCAATGGTTTCGGCGCCGGTTGGAACATAATAGCTATGCACAAAATAGACAAATTCACCTTCCAGCTCCGGATTGAATAAAGGACTTTTGACATGCGTCAGGTTATTCCACCCCATGTGCGGTATTTTTTGTTTTGGTGATACATCTTTCAGAGGGATGAATTTTTTTACCGGGGCATTAAAGATGCCGAGGCATTCGGTATCTCCTTCTTCCGAATATTTGCACATGAGTTGTAATCCCAGGCAAATGCCCAATACCGGTTGCGTGAGCGATGGAATAAGTTCATGCAGTCCGTTCTGTTTCAGGAAGGCCATGGTGGTGCTGGCTTCACCCACACCCGGGAAAATTACTTTGTCGGCTTTTCGGATGGTATCATGGTCGCCGGTGATAATGGGTTTGTACCCTAACCGTTCTAAGGCAAAACTTACCGAACGGATGTTACCGGCATTATATTTTATGATGGCTATATTCATTACTTTAGTTCCATTAATGAGTCAATTTTATTTACCAAAGCTTTAAACTCGTCGGGGTTAAAAAGGCGGGTCAGAAAAACAATCTTACCATTCCGGTCGATGAGCACATTTCGGGTGACGCCGGCTTTCTTTTCGGCGTACAGGCCAAATATTTCGGCACCGGGGTCTAATGCCAGCGGGTAGGTTATCCCGGTTTCTGTAGCAAACTTTTTAACGGTTTCCAATGGTTCGTCGCGGTCTATGCCTACAACTATAAGGCCGTTGTCTTTGTGCTTTTGCCATATCTCTTTTTCGATGTGGGGCATCTCTTTGCGGCATACACCGCACCAGCTGGCAGTGAATTGCAGCATCACCACCTTGCCTCGGAAATCTTTTAGCCGGAAGGTTTCGCCATTGGCAAGGGTGGTTTCAAATAGCGGGGCTTCATCACCGGTTTTTACTATATAACCTCGATTATCACCTGGGTTTTGCCCGTACATGCATAAGTATATTAATAAATAAGAGATTGTAGCTGTTAGTGTTCGTTTCATATGTTGCTGTTTATTCAAAAACAATTGTTTTATTTTTATAAACAAGTGTCTTTCTTTCGAGATGAGCTTTAACAGCCCGCGAAAGAACGATTTTTTCAATGTCTTTTCCTTTTTGAATGAGACTTTCCACAGTGTCGTGGTGCGAAATGCGAATGACGTCCTGCTCAATGATAGGACCGGCATCCAAATCGGAAGTTACATAGTGACTGGTGGCTCCAATAATTTTCACGCCTCTGGAATGTGCCGCATGATAGGGTTTTGCGCCGGCAAAGGCCGGAAGAAAGGAATGGTGTATGTTAATAATACGGTTGGGATAGTTTTTAACAAAATCGGCAGAAAGAATTTGCATGTACCGAGCCAATACAATAAAATCAATCTGGTGTTTGTTAAGAATTTCCAGTTCTTTTTGTTCTTGCTCTTTTTTGTTGTCTTTGTTTATTGGGATATGGAAGAACGGGATGTTGAATTGTGCCGCTACTTCTTCCAAATTGTTGTGGTTACTGATGATAACAGGTATTTTTACCTTCCATTCTCCGGCTTTATAACGTGCCAAGAGGTCGTAAAGACAATGGGAACTTTGGGATACGAAAATTGCCATTTTGGGCACGTTATCGGAAAACTTTAAGTCCCAAACCATTTCGAGCGGTTTCCCTAAAAGTGGCCCAAAAACCGCGGCTATGTCATTACGCTCAAGCAAGAAATTTTCCAACTCCCATTCAACACGCATGAAAAAGCGTTTCTCTGCTGTGTTGGTGTATTGGTCTAACGCAACAATGTTTCCGTTGTTTTGATAGATAAATTCCGTTACTCTGGCAACAATGCCTCTTTGGTCAGGACAATGAATCCTTAATATTGCCGTTTCTTTATTCTTCATTCATATAAAATTTACTTATTTTATTGAATTATTGGTTCTTAAAATTAGTCATTAGTGGTTAGTCAATAGTCATTTAGTTATTAGTTTTTTAGTTGTTAGTATGCTTCCACAAACTACACGGTCGTTGTGGATTTGCAATCCACAACGCATTATTTTCTGGCTTTTTAATCCCTTTATTATACCCGATAAAGACTAAATCATATTTTAAACTTTTTTCTTTTAGTTTGTTTATGTGGATTGTAAATCCACATCTTTCGTTCTGCGTGGATTACAAATCCCCGCAGACGTGGTTAATAGTCATTAGTGGTTAGTCAATAGTCATTTAGTTATTGATTTTTTTGTTGTTAGTATGCTCCCACAAACTAACGGTCGTTGTGGATTTGCAATCCACAACGCATTATTTTCTAGCTTTTTAATCCCTTTATTAAACTCGATAAATATTAAATCATATTTTAAACTTTTTTCTTTTAGTTTGTTTATGTGGATTGTAAATCCACATTTCGTTCTGCGTGGATTACAAATCCCCGCAGACGTGGGCCTTTTTAAGGTAAAAACCATACAAAAGTAATAATTTAAAGGTGCAGGGGTGGTGTAGAACGGTTATTTATTAGTTGTTTTTGAGATTTTTTACGAATTTAATTATTTCACTGGCATCATCACCATGGGTTTCCAGATGTTTAATAAAGGCACTACCCACAATGGCGCCATGGGCATAACGACAAACTTCGCGGTAGGTTTTATGATTGCTAATTCCAAAACCTACCATGGCAGGTGTTTTGAGTTGCATGTTTTTTATCCGCTCGAAATATTGAATTTGGCTTTCCGATAGGCCATCCCTTACACCGGTAACTGCTGCCGAAGAGACCATATAGAGAAAAGAGGTGGATGCCCTGTCCAGTTTTCTGATTCTTTCTTCGCCGGTTTGGGGCGTTATCAGAAAAATATTGCTGATATTATTTTGTTCAAATAGGGTTTGATACTTTTCCAAATAGATTTCATAGGGAAGGTCAGGGATGATGAGCCCGCTTACACCCACTTGTCGGCAGTTTTCAATGAATGATTCGATACCAAATTTGAGGATGGGATTAAGGTAGCCCATTAAAATGACCGGAATGTTAACTGTGTTTTTTAGTTCTTTTAGTTGGTCAAAAAGCATTTTTAGGGACATGCCGTTGGCTAACGCTCTGGAACTGCTGTTTTGAATCACAGGGCCATCAGCCAGAGGGTCGGAATAGGGGATACCTACTTCTACAAAATCGGTGCCGCCTTGTTCCAGTGCTTTTAATACATGAAGGGTACTATCCGCGTTAGGAAAACCTGCCGTGAAATAAATAGAAAGCAGATTGCTATTGTGGTTGAACACATTAGTGAGTTTGTTCATACAATATATGTGTTATTGGTTTTAAGAATGGTTCGTTTCTTTATTCCAAGAGATTAATTATATCCTTTCGGGAAAATGGCATCAACAAAAAATGATGATGTAAAATTTTGCTACACTAAGTTTAGTTGGTCCATAAAGGTTTGCATATCTTTATCTCCTCTACCCGAAATGGTGATAATAACATTGTCATCAGGTTTTATTTCCATCTGATTAAGAGCTGCCAGGGCATGAGCCGATTCCAGAGCAGGGATGATACCTTCTTCTCTTGTGAGCAGCAAAGCGGCTTGCAGTGCTTCTTTATCAGTGACCGATAAATATTTGGCTCTTCCCGATTTGTTTAACCAGGCATGAAGCGGTCCTACACCCGGATAGTCTAATCCGGCAGAAATGCTGTAGGGTTCCGTGATTTGTCCGTCATCGGTTTGCATAAGGTAGGTCATGCTACCATGAATGATGCCGGTTTCTCCGAGTGCCATGGATGCTGCTGTTTTTCCCGATGACAATCCCATTCCGGCAGCTTCGGCTCCGATAAGCTTTACCTGAGGATGTTCAAGAAAATGATAGAATGAACCTGCTGCGTTTGAGCCTCCGCCAACACAGGCCACAACATAATCGGGGAATTCATTTCCGGTTTTTTCCCGGAATTGTTGTTTCGATTCTTCACTGATGATTGATTGTAGTCTTGCCACCAGGTCGGGATAAGGGTGGGGGCCTACTACCGACCCAATAAGGTAATAGGTTTCAGTGGGATGAGCTATCCAGTCGCGAATAGCCTCGTTGGTGGCATCTTTTAAGGTTCGGCTGCCTGAGGTGGCGGCTCTCACTTCGGCCCCTAACATTTTCATGCGGGCAACGTTCGGTGCTTGCCGTTTAATATCGATTTCACCCATATAAACGATGCATTCGAGGCCTGCCAGTGCGCAAACGGTGGCTGTGGCTACTCCATGTTGTCCGGCACCGGTTTCGGCAATGATACGTTTTTTCCCCATTTCGCGGGCCAGTAGGATTTGTCCTATGGTGTTGTTGATTTTATGGCTGCCTGTATGTGTCAGGTCTTCTCGTTTGAGCCATATGTGACTATTGTATTTTTTTGAGAGTCGGCTGGCATAATAAAGCGGGGTGGGTCTGCCGGCATAATCTTGCAATAATGACTTGAATTCTTTTTTAAACGTTTCGGAATGGATTACTTTTAAATAGTTTTTTTTAAGGTTTTCGATGTTGGGAATGAGCATTTCAGGAATAAATGCTCCCCCGAAAGGACCGTAGAATCCTTTTTCGTCGGGATGAAATGACTTTGAGAGTTCTTCTTTTGTCATGATTAATATTAATTTTTTATTGCCTTTTAATGGTTGATGCTTAAGGATGTTTTTACGGTTATCAGGTTTTGCTTATTTACGGTATTAAAGGATTTGGATTTTTGGGCCGGAATTTAAGCGTTTCATGTTATTGTCATCCATTCATCCTTCTGTTTTCTGTGTTGTTGGTTAAAAATTAAATTTTTTGATTGAGGCCAAAAATCTTTGAATGGATTGAATATCTTTCAGTCCTGGTTCTGTTTCAAAACGGCTGTTAATATCCACGGCATAGGGTTTTAGGGGACATTTTTCGATGATGGCATTAATGTCCTCCTCGCCGATGCCACCACTAAGGAAAAAGGGTTTATTGCCTTTATAATGAGATAAAACAGACCAGTCGAATTTTTTCCCACTACCCCCATAATGTCGGGTGGGGGTATCGAAAAGGAAAAAGTGGCATGAAGCGTGATAAGCATTGGTTGCCTGTAAATCGGATGCTTGAGTGAGTTTAAAAGCTTTTATCACTTCAAGACCTTCGGCTTGTAATTGCCGGCATTGTTCGGGTGACTCTTCGCCATGTAACTGAACAGCGTTTAGGTTGTGAATTTTGGCAATGTCAGTAATGGTCTTGTTGTCGGCATTGACAAATACGCCCGTTTTTTTTATGGTGGCGGGGATGTTTTTAGTTGTATGTGACTTTAAGATATCACCGGCATATCTGGGGCTTTTGGGATAGAAGATAAAACCAATATAGTCGGGTTGCAATGTGACCAATGCTTCAATATTGGCGTGTTCTCGCATTCCGCAAACCTTTATTTTAATGCTTTTGTCCATATCGGATTATACTTGTATTTTTATTAACTCTTCTTTAAGATTCATGCACGCTTTTTCCGGATGGTCATGTTTCATGAAATACTCACCTATGAGGAATCCTTTGAACCCTGCCTCTTTTAAGAAAAGAATATCGCGAGCCGAATGAATACCACTCTCAGCAATGGGAAGAATGTCATCCGGCAGTGCAGAAGCCAGGGTGGCGGCATGCTCCAAATTTACTTCGAACGTTTTAAGGTTTCGGTTGTTAATGCCGACCATGTCAACGTAACTGTTTAGTTTTTCTACTTCCTGCATGTCATGGATTTCCATTAAGACTTCCAATCCGAGGTAGTTGGCCAGGGCTGCCAAATCGCGGGCCTCTTCCTTTGTCAGGATGGCCGCAATAAGTAAAATGGCACCGGCACCAATAGCCTTGGCTTCGTATACCTGGTAGGGGTCGATAATAAATTCTTTCCGAAGAATTGGGACTGAGGTTAAATCGCGGGCATCGCTTAAATCCTCATTCGAACCACCAAAAAATTGTGTGTCGGTAAGCACCGAAATGCCTGAGACACCTGCCAACTGATAGCCTTTTACGACATCTTTTATGTTGGCATCGATATGTATATTGCCTTTTGATGGTGATTTTCGTTTAAACTCTGCAATGATGGGGAATTCGGTATTTTCTGCCAAACTTTTTTTCAATGAAGTTACCGGCGATGAAAAGTGCCTGTAATACTGCAGTTCTTTTACCGATACCTTTTCTTTAATCTCTTGCAACTCTTTCTTTTTTTGGGCAACTATTGTATCGAGAATATTCATAATTCTAAGGTGTTGAAATAATTAAGTGTCTTCAGCCAAAAGCACTAAGGCACATTGTTTTTTTTTAAAGTTATTGTAATTCAAGAAGTTTTTTAAGTGCATCAGAAGCTTTTCCGTCAAAAAGCGAACTACGGGCTTTTTCCATGCATTGCTCAAAAGATAATGAGTCGTCCATGGTTTGGATGGCTAAAGCTGCATTTACTAAAACAGTGTTGTTTTGAGCATCGGAACCTTCACCGTTCAGTACCTTTTTAAAAACGGCGGCCGACTCTTCGACAGTGTTACCCCCAAAAATCTCTTCAGGTTTATTTTTTGGAAGGTTAATGTCTTGCGGCGAGAGCAATTTTTCTCCTCTATGAGAAATTACCTTAAAGGAATCGGTCAATGAAACTTCATCATAGCCGTCGATACTGTGTACAATGCTAAAGTTTTTATTGGTTTCCTGGTAGATATATTGATAGATGCGACTAAGCTCCAGGCTGAAAACGCCCACCAGTTGATTTTGCGGATTCGAGGGATTAACCATTGGCCCCAACATATTAAAGAAGGTTTTAATGCCCAATTCGCGACGGATAGGACCTACCGCCTTCATGGCCGGATGGAAAAGTGGTGCATGAAGGAAGCAAATACCCGCTTTATCTGTCTGTTTCTTTAACCGGTCATTATCGTTGGTGAATTTATATCCAAAATATTCCATAACATTGGACGAGCCACATGCCGAACTAACCCCTGCGTTCCCGTGCTTGGCCACTTTATAGCCTGCACCTGCCACAACCAATGATGCCAGGGTAGATATGTTAAAGGTGTTTTTCCCGTCGCCACCGGTGCCACACATGTCAATGGTTTCGAAATCAGAGAGGTCTATGGTTTTGCATTGTTCCATAAGGCCATCACGAAAACCTGAGAGTTCTTCTACTGTTACCGGACGCATCATGAAGACAGAGAGAAAAGCCACCACTTCCGATTGGCTGTAATTCTCACTGGTAATATTGATGAGGATTTCTTTTGCTTCTTCTCGTGATAGTGTATTGTAATTAAAAAGTCTGGTTAATGTATGTTGTAACATGGTATTCAAAATTTTTTGGTTAAACGATAATCATATGAGTTAGGGAATTAACCTTCGAGCCAGTTTTTAATCATCTGCTTTCCATGTTCGGTGAGAATAGATTCGGGATGGAACTGAACACCTCTGACATCGAATTTATTATGAGTAATGCCCATGATTTGTCCCTGCATGTCTCGGGCAGTGATATGAAGGTCGTTGGGAAGGTTGGCTTCATTAACAACCCACGAGTGATAACGTCCGCCCAAAAAAGTATCGGGAAGGGTGTTAAACAGTAATTCATCGCGGTCGCATACCGAAATGGGTGTCGCCACACCATGATATACCTTAGAGAGGTTGGTAATAGTGCCGCCAAATACTTCGGCGATAGCCTGACAACCCAAACATACTCCCAATATGGAATGGGTGGGCGACAACGCTTTGATAAGTGGTTTGAGGATTCCTGCTTCATCAGGTATTCCCGGACCGGGCGACAGAACTATTTTTTGGTATTTGCCGGCCTCTTCTATGCTGATTTTATCGTTGCGATAAACAGCTACTTTTTGTTCAGCAATTTCTTCAAGATAATGAACAAGATTATAGGTAAAAGAGTCGTAGTTGTCGATAACTAATATTTTCATTCGTATATAATTTACTTATATAATTAGTTTAAAGTCCATTATGGCCATCCCTCACCCCTTAATCCCCTAAAGGGGAAATTTCCCAACCCGCAATCATAAAATCGATAAATCTCACTTCTGCCTTCTGCCTGTGCACTTCTGCCTATATCATTTTATACATGCTCTTTTGTGGCAAAAGTCGCCATGCTCGTTTCATTCGTATAAATTTTACTTACTTCGTTGGTATATTGCTTCTTATAATATAAGTAGTTATTAGTGGTTAGTGGTTAGTCATTAGTTATTTAATACTAACCACTTGTTAACTAATGACTAATGACTAATGACTTCTTCTGCCTTTGATTTTCATTAAAACCTGGCAGCCATTTCTATGGCTTTTTTTAGGGCTCCCAATTTATTGTTAACTTCTTGCAGTTCTTTTTCTTCAACCGATTCGGAAACGATACCTGCGCCGGCCTGATAAAAGAGGGTGTTGTTTTTACATAAGAAAGAACGAATCATAATGGCTTGATTAAATGACCCATCCAGTCCTAATTTTCCGATGCAACCGCCATAAAATCCACGGTTTTGCGCCTCATATTTATTGATTAACTCCATTGCTTTGTATTTGGGTGCTCCGGATAGAGTTCCTGCCGGGAAGGTATCGGCCATAACTTTGGCAATTTCCCTGGGGTTACGCAATACACCACTAACTTCTGACACCAAATGGAGAACATGACTATAATATTGAACCTCTTTGTAGGTCTTTACTTCCACACTGTGGCAGTTACGTCCCAGGTCGTTACGTGCCAGGTCCACCAGCATCACATGTTCGGCATTTTCTTTAGGGTCCTTTGCCAGGTCTTCCGCCAATTGCATATCCTTTAGGTCATTGCCCGTACGACGGAATGTTCCGGCAATGGGATTGATGGCTGCGACGCCCTTCTCGATTACCAGTTGGCTTTCGGGCGATGAACCCATTAAACGATAATTGCCGTAATCGAAAAAGAAGAGGTAGGGGGATGGGTTGATATGTCGCAAGGCCCGGTATACATTAAATTCATCGCCTTTGTACGACTGTCTGTATGGTCTGGATAATACTATTTGGAAAACATCACCACGGTAACAATGTTCCTTGCCATGGCGAACCATTTCCATATAGGCGTTTCCATCGATGGGAGATTGCTCATTATTCCCGGGTTGAAATTTAAAGGAAGGGATGGAGCGGTTTTTTAATATCTCCAGTGTTTCATTAAATTGTGAAGTTTCACCGGGTAAAAGATGTTCTATGAAGTAAAGTTGATTGGTAAAATGATTGAAAGCTATAATAGAACGATACAGGTGGTAACGAATGTCGGGGATGGCATAGGGTGCCTGTGGGTCAACATCAATGTGGATATCTTCGAAATAACGTACTGCATCATAGGCGGTGTAGCCATACAATCCGGAGGCAGGTACCGGGCATTGTTTTTGCTCTTCCTGGCTGATGTCAAAGCTGTTGATGAACTCCTGAATAAGATTGGTGACAGAAGTATCGGCAGTTATGTTTATTTGTTGAGCGGTACCATCCGGATAGCGGTACTTTACCGTCTCATTCTCAACAATAAAATCGGCAATAGGTTTAAAACAAACAAACGACAGCGAATTGGTATTGCCATGATAATCTGAACTTTCAAGCAGAATGGTGTTGGGAAAAAGGTCGCGTAATTTTAGATATACGCTCACGGGTGTCACTATGTCGCCAACATGGGCGGGGATGCGACTGCACTTGAGATTTAATTTTTGTTGGTTCATAGGTGCGATGTTTTTTTGGTTTTCAGATTAATTCCATAAAAAAAGGCTTGCCGGGGTTCGGCAAGCCTTTTATTTCATCTTTACAACAAATGGTAAACGGGCATCACCTTCACCCCGATATAGGATGCAAGAAATGACGCCACCACCAAATATTGTAAATTGTATTGTTCATATTCGTTTGAATGATATTTTGTTTCCGATTATAGGTTTTTTGTTATGATTTGACAGTGCAATATTAGGCAATGATTTTTTAAAATGCAAGTATTTACTTTTTTTAACAAAAATGGATGTGATAAGATAGCTGTTTGCTATATTCCGGAACAAAGGGCCTAAATCTTTCCCGCTGACGGTGTTTTTTAAGGTCGATGCAATTCAATATTCCAGCAATTGGTTCGGCTAAATTCTATAGTTTGTCATTTAACGTGGCGGCTGTCCCCCTGCCAGTTTAAAGTCAGCCATTTGACAGGGGAATTGATTCATTTTTTATTTGTGGTTGTTCTTTTAATGCGATAACTGACGCATTTGCAGTTTGTATTCAATCACAGAAGGTTTTGCCTGACGCATTGACAGTTTAACTTTAAGAATTGAACCCAACGACTGACGCATTGACAGTTTCTGCCTAATCATCAAAGTATAGAGCTGACGCATTGACAGTTTTTGTTCAGTCGTTTAAGGTTGTGGCTGACGCATTGATAGTTGTGATTCAAACATTGAATAGTGCGACTGAATCATTGTCAGTTACTATCAAGTATTGAATGTTGAGACTGCTTCATTGGCAGTTTGTTTTGGTTCAATAAAGCTTTAGAGTGCGAAATGGATATATTACAACACCTCATTGCCGGTATTTCATGGGTTGAGGGACATAAAATTTGGGCAATTTAATTGTTGGGGTAGGTTATCTCCATTTAATTTTTTTGAATGATTTGGTTTTTTTGAAATTATCCGGTAGGTTGTCGAGGATAGCTTCTTTGAGTTTTTCAACGAGAAGTTCGCGTGTGAAATTTTGATGAACCACGATGCTGACTTCCCGTACCGGTTCGGGTTCAGCAAATCTTCGAACAAAGGGTTTATCGGTTAAAGGGTCAACCGAGAGTTCGGGAACCAGTGTATATCCGATGCCTTTTTTGACCATAGACTTGAGAGCCTCTATAGACCCGCTTTCATAAAAGAAGCCGAAAGCGTTGTTGTTTTGCCGGTTTTTTCCGCAAATATCAAGAGTTTGATTTCTAAAACAGTGGCCTTCAGTCAAAACCAATACTTTAGCCGGGTCCAGCGACTTGTCATCAATCAACTCGTTATGCATATAGGGATGGTCGTACGGGGCATAGAAAAGAAAAGGCTCGTAAAAGAGGGGTATTTCCCGAATTTGACGTTCTTCAGCGGGTGTTACCATCAGACCCAGGTCAATACGGTCGTTGTGAAGGGCTTTGAGCAATTGTTCCGACTCAATTTCTTCGATATGCAGATGGGTTTTAGGGTTGTCTTTAACAAATTGAGGCAGAAATCTGGGAATAAGATAGGGTGCCAGAGTAGGTATAATTCCTAGTCTGAATTCTCCCTCAATACTTTTTTGTTCGTTAGAAACGAAATTGCGTAATTCAGCTATTTCCCTTAAAATTTGTCGGGCCCGAATGATAATTTCTTCTCCTGCCGGTGTGGGTTCAATCGGTTTTTTAGCCCGATTAAAAATTTGCACACCGATTTCATCCTCCAATTTTTTTACCTGCATGGTAAGGGTAGGCTGCGTGATGTGGCAGCTTTCGGCTGCCTCCACAAAATGTCGGTGGTCATCAAGGGCCACGATGTATTCCAGTTGCTGAATGTTCATGGTTTCGAAAAATTTTGCGCAAAAGATATAAAAAAAACGGAAACTCAAAGGAGCCCGTTTTTATAATATTATGGTCTTAGTGTTGTATTTGCTTAAATATTATATTCGTGTACGGTTTTGATGATATATTGTTAAAATTTTTTATGTCAGGTTTTTAACACTCACACCTCTGTTGATGGAAAAACCATCCTGGCTGAAAACGGAGCTGTTAAGTTAATTAAACCTTTTTCTCTCACAAACCGTTGGTCGGCATCTCCTGTTGAGTGTTAGGTTGCCGGCTTTGCTACTAAAACCGATAGAGGTAATTTAAAAGATATCCTTCATCTTGTTAAAGAACCCGTTTTGTTCTTTTTTTGGTGAGAAAGAAGGTGAATTTTTCATTTTTTCCAACGTTTTCTTTTCATCCTTTGAGACAGCAGAAGGAATCCAAACGTTAATTTTTACCAACAGGTCGCCATGATGATAACTGTTCACCTCAGGCAGACCTTTCCCTCTCAGACGCAATATTTTCCCGGGTTGAGTGCCGGGTTCTATTTTTACTTTAACCTTTCCGTCAACCGTAGGTATTTCTGCGGCTGTACCTAAAATGGCATCAGGAATACTTAGCATTAAATCGTAAACAAGGTTGGACCCTTCCCGCCTGAGTTCCGGGTGTTTTTCTTCTTCGATGAGGACCAACAGGTCGCCGTTAATACCTCCGCGCCGTGCAGCATTTCCTTTGCCGGAAACCGACAGTTGCATGCCTTCTTCCACTCCGGCAGGAATATTGATGCTGATAATTTCTTCTTTTCTGATGACCCCTTCACCATTACAATGCGCACATTTTTGCGTTATGGTACGTCCATCGCCGTTACATGTTGGACAGGTAGAGGTCGTTTGCATTTGCCCCAGAATGGTGTTCGAAATTCTGGTAACCCTACCACTACCTCCGCATGTTGAACAAGTAGAATAGGCCGTGCCGTTGGCAGCACCTGTGCCGTTACAGTGGTCACACGCCCCGTATTTTTTGACTTTGATTTTCTTTTCTACGCCATTGGCAATTTCCCGGAGCGTTAATTTTACTTTAACTCTTAAATTGGAACCTTTACTGACTTTGCGTCCTCCGCGCGAAGAACCTCCGAAACCACCAAACCCTCCAAAACTGCCAAAACCTCCGCCAAAAATATCGCCAAAATGGGCAAAAATGTCTTCTATGGTCATTCCACCCTCGCCAAATCCGCCGGAAGAAGCACCTCCCACTCCTGCATGCCCAAATTGGTCATAACGCTGTCTTTTTTCCGGATTGCTAAGGACTTCGTAGGCTTCAGCCGCTTCTTTAAACTTATTCTCGGCTTCTTTATCACCCGGGTTGCGGTCGGGGTGATACTTCAGGGCCTTCTTTCGGTAAGCCTTTTTTATCTCCTCTGCGCTGGCATTTCTGGGAACCTCAAGTATTTCGTAATAATCTCTTTTTGACATGATAATGGTTTGGTTTTATTCGCCTACGACAACTTTGGGATAGCGTATTACTTTGTCATTGAGCTTGTATCCTTTTTGAATACAGTCAATGATTTTACCTTTCAACTCTTCGGAAGGCGCAGGGATTTTAGTAACGGCTTCATGTGTTTCGCTGTCAAATTCCTGCTCTTTGGTTTCGATTTCGGTTACGCCCTGTTGTTTCAAAAAGTTTTGGAATTTATTGTAAATAAGATTTATACCCTCTTTAACAGCATTAATGTCTTTGGCAGAATCAATATGCTCCAAAGCACGGTCAAAATCATCTATCACAGGTAAAAGCCCTAATAAAACACTTTCACCGGCACTTTTCGACAGCTCCATTTTTTCTTTGAGTGTGCGCTTGCGGAAATTATCATACTCTGCAATGAGCCGCAAATGTTTATCGTTTAACTCTTCCAATTGCCTTTTTAATAATTCTTTTTCATCCTGCGCGTCCTGTATGGCTTCTTCGCATTTCTTATCTTTTGACTGAGCTTCATCAGCCGGTTGGGTCTCTTTATTTTCTTTACCTATTTTTTCGTTCTGAGGCGTTTCGGTGCTTTGAGTAGGTTCGCTTTCCTGAGTTGCCTCAACTTCCTGAGGTTCTTTTACCTCGGGTATGTCATCAACCTGTTGCTCAGGTTTTGATGTATGTTGTTCCTGTTCAGTATGGTTTGTCTTTGTTTGTGATTTATTTATTTTTTCTTCTTGCTTTTGTGTCTCTTTTTTCTTGCTCATATCAGGGTACGTTTAAATGTGGCGGACAAATTTATACAATTTCTTTGCCATATTGAAAAGGGGGACATTTTGGCATTAGAAAAAGCCAAAGACCATGAAAAATTTTTCCACAGTCTTTGGCCTGCCAAAAGTAATATTAAAATATTAATAATTGTAGGTATTACCGTTGCAATCGAGCCAGATTTTTATCGATGTCGTCGATATTGTTGGCAACCGCAACTACTCGCCCATCCCCATCCACCAGATAGTCTTTCATTTCATCGGTGGTATTGAATATTTTGGCGATTTCCGATTCTCTGCCTTCAAATGTACAAATGTGATACATGTCAAACAGGCTATCATTTTCGATAACCTCCATTAACGGGGTTTTGAACCTGTCGAGTGAGATACTGACAATCACAAATTTTTCACCATTGAGGAATGCTTTGTTGTGATATTTCTGATACAACTCTTTTTTTCTTGCACTTTCAATTCTTGAGGGCGCATCATACGAGGCCCAAAAATCATAGAGTACCATTTTCCCTCTAAGGCTATCGGAGTGAAATGGGGCTCCGTTAACCAAAGGCTGGTTAATAGCAGGTATTCGGTTGCCAATATCGGTTCCTGTCTGAGGTTCTGGCGTACCATTGACAAAAGACAGGAATAGAATACCTGCAAAAATGGTAATTAATAACAACTTGTTTTTCATATAAATCCCTGTTTGTTACTCCGCAAAGGTTCGACTATTTATTTAAACAGCTGACAAATTTTAGACGAATGACCCGATTTATGTGACGGGGTAACGATTTGAGCGCACAAAGCTATGTTGTAAAACATGAAAATATGAAGGGGAAAAAGTTGGAAATGACAAAAAAAGTTTTATTTTTTAGGCCAATAAATCCAAATTATTGATATACAGAGTCTTACGGCTTAGTTAAAAAGCTGTAAAAAAGGCAAACATGCGTAGATTATTGAAGAAAATATTCTTTAAATGCGTTTAATCTCTGCTCCAAGAGTTCTCAATCTTTTATCGATATGTTCATAACCGCGGTCAATTTGTTCAATATTGTGTATAATGCTTTTTCCTTTAGCCGAAAGGGCCGCGATAAGCAAAGCCACGCCGGCTCTTATATCCGGCGAGGTCATAATGCTGCCTTTGAGGGGTGTTTCGTGGTTAAGGCCGATGACGGTAGCTCTGTGTGGGTCACACAGTATGATGCGAGCACCCATATCAATTAACTTATCTACGAAGAACAATCTGCTTTCAAACATTTTTTGGTGAATAAGCACACTGCCATTGGCTTGCGTAGCTACCACCAAAAAAACACTTAACAGGTCGGGGGTGAGACCGGGCCACGGAGCATCGGAAATTGTCATTATGGAACCATCGATGAAGGTTTCTATGGTGTAGCGTTGATTGGGCGGAATGTAAATTTCGTTGTTGCGGATTTCCATTTCTATTCCCATTCTTCTAAATGCCAACGGGATGACACCCAGATGCTCTGTGTTGGCTTCCTTAATGGTGATTTCTCCGCCTGTCATGGCTGCCAGACCAATGAAACTTCCTATTTCTATTATATCTGACAAAATACGATGTTCACAACCATTTAGTTCAGAAACGCCTTCGATGGTCAGCAGGTTGGAGCCGATACCATTAATACGAGCACCCATGGAATTCAACATTTTACATAATTGCTGAACGTAGGGTTCACACGCTGCGTTGTAGATGGTGGTTGTGCCCGGTGTTAGAACGGCTGTCATGATAATGTTGGCTGTACCTGTAACCGAGGCTTCATCCAAAAGCATGTAGGCTCCTTTAAGTTTATCGGCATGAACCGTATAAAAGAACTCTTCAGAATCGAAATCAAACGAAGCACCCAGTTTTTCAAAGCCATAGAAGTGCGTATCCAGTCGGCGCCGGCCAATTTTGTCGCCACCGGGTTTTGGGAAAAACGCCTTTTTGAATCGCGCCAATAAAGGTCCCATAATCATAATGGATCCCCGCAGGGCGGCGGCTCTTTTCTTAAACTCCCGGGTCTTTAGATAATCCAGATTGATGTTTTGCGCCCTAAAGCTGTATTTTCGGTCAGAAAGCTTTTGGGTTTCGACACCCAGGTCAGAAACTAAATGAATTAGGTTTTTAACATCCAGAATGTCCGGTAAGTTATCGATGATAACCGTCTCTTTTGTAAGCAATGTGGCGCAAATAACCTGAAGAGCTTCGTTTTTTGCACCTTGAGGAGTTATTTCCCCTTTAATTGGACGGCCCCCAATGACTTCAAAACTACTCATGCTTTGTGGAGAAAAGGTTTGGTGAAGGATTTAATTGTTTTTGCGAATATGTTTTTTTCTGTTTCGCCCATGGTTGTTGTTGCTGGACTGATGTTCGCGATAATCGGCGATGCGGGCTTGCTCATCAATCTGTAATTTACCTCTGGAAAGTTTTTTGATGTCACTCAAAATACGTTCGTCCGTAGCATTATCCTTATTCCAGTTAGAGAGCGACTTTTTCATGTGGTTGCCCAGGAGCATAATTAAATGGCGTTTGAGCGGCCCATCTTCCATTTTTGTAGCTTCATGAATCATCCGTTCCACTATACGGCCGTAATGTTTGTAGGTAATGTTTCCCTGATTGTAAGGAATACGCCTTGGATGTTCCTGAAATTTTTCTCTTTTGGGGGGATCGAACGGATAATCTATATCCAGTTTAAAATCGGCCATAATGGCTAAATGATCCCATAACTTGTGTTTAAAGTCATTGATATCTCTCAAGTGGGGAAAAAGGTTCCCCATTACGCCGATAATGGCTTTGGCAACACGTGTTCTCTCTTCTTTGTCCTCTATTGTACAGGCGTAATCTACCATTTTCTGAATATGACGGCCATATTCAGGCAAAACCAACTTCTTTCGGTTTGAATTATAATCCATAAAATTTAAGAAATATTAGACATGGCTGTTAAACGGTCAGCTTCTCCTTAAAAAGAATTTTTGTGCACCACAGCAATTTTTATAAAGAATTAATTTATAGATATCGCTTTTTACTAATCGGGAGAAAACTCAGGAATAGAAATTCCTGAGATAATTGATCGATAGTAAAAAGTATATTTTTCTGTTATCAGCTAATACAATTAAAACGTATGAGCTGATAAAATTGAGCTGCAAATATCGACTTTTACATTAAAAAATTTACGTTCGTAGAAAAAAATGTTATTTCCAGTATGTATTTTCCGGCAAGTGAAAATAAACTTTGTGGTTGTAAGGCATTGCAGATTATTGCTGTTGCAAAGCTAAGTGATTATTTTTAGTTTGGCAAATTTTAATAGTAATTGTTTCTTTCCGGCATTTGTAAAATCTACCGTTGCTTTGATATTGGGCTCCTCACCTTCTACCTGAATGACTTTTCCGCGGCCAAAACGCTGGTGTTCAACAATGACACCGGGTTGAATTTGCGATGAAGAGTCATGGTCTGAAAAATGGAATGAGGGTGAAGCTGACTGTTTTTTTAGTTTTTCTTCCGAGAAACGGAACTGCGGTTTCGATACGTTGTTGCGCTTAAGGTTAAAAGATTTTCTTTCGGACCTTTCGGATACTGACGAAAAGGCATTGGCAGGGTCAAAGCTGTTGGCACCTGCCGAAATGTCAAGATAGGATTGGTCTATTTCGCCAAGGAACCGACTGGGGCGCGCAAAGGTTAATTCTCCAAACTTATACCGACTTCTGGCAAAGGTTAATGTAGCTCTTTCCTGCGCCCGGGTGAGGGCAACGTAAAAAAGGCGACGTTCTTCTTCCAGTCCGGCCTCACTGGTTGAGGCCATGGCTGAAGGGAACAATCCTTCTTCGATTCCAACAATATACACGGTTTTAAATTCCAACCCTTTTGCCGAATGGATGGTCATGAGGGTTACTTTATTGATATCGTCGGGTTTTTCAGTATCCTGGTCGGTAAGTAACGACACTTCCTGCAGAAAATCTACCAACCCGTTATTTTCGCCGCTCTCCTCCTTATTGTCAGAAAATTCGCGGATGGCGTTAAAAAGCTCTTCCAGGTTTTCCAAACGTGTTTGACTCTCGTGCGATTTATCCTGGTGTAACTCCTTTAATATTCCACTTTGAGAGGCAATTTCGTTTGTAATATCAAAGGCCGACATGTTGGGCACCTGGCTGATGAAGCCGGAAATAAGGTTTGTAAAGGCATTAAGTTTTTTTACGGTTCCGGAATGGAAGCCTGCTTGTGGCAGCCCCGGGTTGGTTAAAACATTCCACAAACTAACGTTGTAATGGTTGGCCAAAGCTTCCAGTTTGTCGAGCGTGGTTTTGCCAATGCCTCGTGCCGGATAGTTGATAACCCTTTTCAGTGCCTCATTATCGTGCGGATTTACTGCCAGCCGAAGGTAAGCCAGAATATCTTTAATTTCTTTTCGTTGATAAAAAGAGAGGCCTCCGTATATTTTATAGGGAATGTTCTTTTTTCTGAGCGCTTCTTCAAAAATCCGGGACTGGGCATTGGTGCGGTAAAGGATGGCAAAGTCCTGAAATTGGTACCGGTGCCGCAACCGCATTTCATTGATGTGGTTGGCAACAATAAAACCCTCGTCAACATCAGAGTGGGCCTGAATCACAGTAATTTTAGCGCCTTCATCGTTTTGAGAAAAAACCTTCTTCCTGATTTGCCCGGTGTTTTTTTCAATGACACTGTTGGCTGCATTAACGATGGTTTGGGTCGACCGATAGTTTTGTTCCAGCTTAAAAAGTTTATAATCGGGATAATCGTTTCGGAAGTTCAGAATGTTTTCGATGCGGGCCCCCCTGAAGCTGTAAATGCTTTGGGCATCATCGCCCACAACACAGATGTTTTTGTGTTTTCCGGCCAATTTCCGGATGATGAGGTATTGCGAGAAGTTGGTGTCTTGGTACTCATCTACCAGGATGTATCGAAAACGTTCCTGATAGTTGGCCAAAACTTCGGGATGGTCTCGAAAAAGAATATTGGTGTAAAGCAGCAGATCGTCAAAGTCCATGGCTCCGGCTTTCCGGCATTCGCGGACGTAGCGCTCATAAATCTCGGGCATCATGGGAATATTGGCAGCAGCATCGGCCATGGAACGTTTGGCATCCTGAGCATACGCCGCCGGTACCAGCAAGTCGTTTTTGGCAGAAGAGATACGCCCCAGGATGGTGCCCGGCTTGTATGCTTTTTCCTTGTTAAGCTTCATGTTTTTTAGGATGCTGTTGATAAGACTTTTGGCATCGGTGGTGTCGTAAATGGTAAAGGTGCCGGGGAAATTGATGTGTTCGGCCTCCATCCGTAAAATACGGGCAAATATGGAGTGGAAAGTACCCATCCATATTTTAGCGGCTAATTCCTGACCTACTATATGGCTGATGCGTTCTTTAATTTCTCGTGCCGCCTTATTGGTAAAGGTTAAAGCCAATATAGACCAGGGCGGAACGCCCTGACTGATAAGATGAGCGATACGGTAGGTGAGAACGCGTGTTTTCCCTGAGCCGGCACCGGCAATGATCAGGGCCGGTCCTTCTGTTTCAACAACCGCTTTTCGTTGGGCTTCATTGAGATGTTCGAGATAACTTTTCACAAGTGTGCTTGTTTTTTATTAAGTTGTGCGAAGTGTTCTACCCGCTATTTCTAAATTAATTTTTGGGCAAAATTTCGATTGAAAAATTGGGTAAATCTATATCCGCATGGGGATTTGCTGGGGATGCTTCTGTTATTTCCAGGTAATTCTGACGCCCTGGAATGTCAACCGATTGTACATGCCATCGGGCATCGGGAAGTGGGGTGAGTTCAAAATGGTCTTTACCGCCCCATCGGTTAAAGTTTCGAATCAACAGTATATTAATCCCCTTTTTCAAATCGAGAACAATTTTGCAGCCTAAGGGTTGGTCGGGAGCATAATTAATCTTTCTATATCGTTCCTGACCGTTGACCCAAAGCTGGATGCCATTGTTTCCCCGAATCTCAAAACAATATTGTTGAGCAATGTCCGAATTAATCTCCACATAATAATAGTAGTTTGTTAATGGTAGTGTTATTGTATTGTCTTTTTTGGGCGGCCACACCATCCATGAACCTGAAGATACCTGAATTCGATTATTCCCATTCGGATTTATATGAAGCTCGTTAAAAGGACCATAATATGGCGTAGTTCTGTAAATATGAAGTATTTTAATGGTATCTCCGGTGGCATGAATAAATTCACCGAGTTTGCCTTTTAATGCTTCAATGGTTTCAAAAGAATCGGTTTTGAGCTTAAGCGATCGCCCTGTTTCATGGTCGGTGAACCTTAGTTGAGCAGTGAATAGGTTTTCAGCATCGAGGTTCCACCTTAGCTTAGTGGTGGAAGGGATGGATGAAAGAGCATCAATTCCGGAGAAGCTTTTGTCAGAAAAAGCATTGTTGGAATTCAGTATAACGGTGTCGTTTGGTGCAACAGATATTTTTTCCTCAGGCATGGGGCGAAGTGATTCCTCCAGAGTAATTTCAAGGACGGGCAATTGCATAGGATCGGCCATGGCCGGAGAAGTCCAGATAATTTCATTTCCCGGAAGATTGCGGTAAAACTGGGGTTCAATGCCACTTCCCAAAAATCTTACTTTGGCAATGGTTTGATTTAGATTGGGTAAATTGAGTTTTTGTGTGGAGGGAACTGAGTCTACGAACAGATAAAGAAGATTTTCGTTGCTGGTCGCCATCCAAAAGGGTGGGGACTGAACAGTTGCTGCGTTTCCGTCTGTGTTTGAAATAGCAGGATAATTAACTTTAATCCATCGGCCCATGTGCTGCAAAATCTCAACTTCGACGGGGTCTGGTGAGCCGTTACCACGTGGCGCCAAATTAAGCGCATAATTTCCACCGTCAGAAATAACCTTAACCAACTCACGAATTTTTTGTTGAGCCAGAAAAAGCGGATCGACACTTTTTTTGTTTTTATCATAGCCCAACGATGGAGGAAAGAAAGAAGATCGATATACCCACGGCGTTTCAGGCAATTCAGATAATGGCTGATTAAATGGACTGGCAATAAAATCGCCCATGTCATTACCAATACCATCACTTATTAAACATTGTGGCTGTAAACTTTTAATAAGTTGGCGCAACTCTTTGCTCTGTTCCGGAGTGTGAAGGCCTGAATGGAAATAAATGGTGGAAATAGGCCCGTAGTTGGTCAATAATTCTTTAATCTGTTGTAAATTAATTTGAAAATGAGCATTTGTTACCGGCCCACCGTTGTGAGAAGTAACAGGCCATGCCTCAGGCAGATTCCAGTCGGTAAGCGAAAAATTGATACCCAATTTTATATTGGCTTTTTGACAGGCATCCGACAATTCGGCCAAAATATCGCGGTTAAAAATGGTAAAATCAACTACGTTAAAGGGCGTTGTTGTTGTTTTAAACAAGCAAAATCCATCGTTATGCTTTGCCGTGAAAATTATACTCCCGGCCTCAATTTCTTCAGCCAGAGCTACAATTTCATCAGCATCCCATTTTTTTGGTGAAAAGTCTCTCGCTATTTGTTGATATTCATCGGTCGCTATTGGCATATTGGCCAAAATGTTTTCAGCAGCTCCATTTGTTTTTTGGTTATTCCATTCACCACCAAGAGAAGAATAAACACCAAAATGAACGAATAGGGAAATTTTATTTGCACCCCATTGTTCTTTAAGCTCTTGGTTATTAGGAAAATCAGATTTTATTGCTATTGCTTGTTGAGATTCTTGCTGCTTTTCCGTGCATCGAATAAAAAATAGTAAAATGCTGACAATTATAAAAAATGAACTCTTTTTTGACATGGCTGTCTGTTATAATTTTTGAAATCCAAAGATAAGAATTCCTAAGCGATGGAACATGAAAATAATGTTTGCTTAAATCTTCACAATTTTAAAACCGCTGAATACGTTAATAAATTGTATTTTTCGTGTCCTAAAAAAGAAGAAATGAGAGTTAACTTCTACACGTTGGTTTTTATTGGATTAATAATGTTTCTGCCGACAACTTTTGGTTATGGTCAGTTGTCTGTCGATCAATCTGCAATTATAACTTTAACTGATTACCCTTCGGGGGTAATGAACGATACAATTTTTTGCTTTCAACCCACTTCTCCAATGGTTGTTAGATTTGATGGTGGTACAAACTTTTCTATGACATGGTTCAAGTATGATGTAAATGATAATTCGTGGGATAATATTATTCAGAATGGTGGAGAACAGTTACAGGTTACCGAAGAGGGTGGTTATCGTGTGGTTGTTCAAGAAGATGGTAGTATGGTTGCCGACAGACGATTCTGGGTCTTTAATTCGCAATCCATAACAGATGTTAAGGCTGAGATTGTAAATGACGATTGCTATGGTGTTGATTTATATGCCACATCAACAATTAAGCCGTTGTTTTATTTTGATCCGGCAAATGGTAGCTATGTTCCATTAATGTATGATTTATCTTATACCTGGACTACCGATCCCGAGGGCGATGAGCAATATACGGGACAGGAGGTTTCTTTTAATGCCCCTTTCAATGATGTTAGTTTTGTGGTTAACGTTTCAGACCAGTTTGGTAACAGCGTAAATGATAGTATTGAGTATGAGGCCATAGCAGTAAAGGCAGACTTTGAGGTGAAAAGTTTGAAAGATACCGTATTAAATGAAAGAAATGATGAGGTTAATCTTTCAGCGCCCTATGAAATTCAATTTGTGGATAATTCTCAGGGGAAGATAAGTGCGTGGGAATGGACATTTGGTGAGGCGGGGCGTTCTATTGACCAAAATCCGCGATTTGTTTTTGCAGAGGCCGGAACCTATGAGGTATCCCTCTATGTGCTAAACAGGGACTCGGGATGTGAAAGTATAAGTGATGTTTTTCAAATCAATATCTCCGAATCGGAACTGGAGGTGCCTAATGTTTTTACACCAAATGGCGACGGAATAAACGATGAATTCAGGGTTGCATATAAATCATTGAAAAAATTTGAAATGGTAGTGTTTAATCGTTGGGGAAGAAAGGTTTACCAGAGCAAAGACCCGGCTAAAGGATGGGATGGCGATGGGCATGCCCCGGGGGTCTACTTTTATTATATATATGCAGAAGGATATAACGAAGGTGAAGTTTATAAGAAGGAGGGTGCGGTCCATTTGATTCGAGGGAAATGAAAACGCTCTGTCGAGGTTATTACAGAGCGTTTGAAATTATGGATAGCATAGCTGATAATGCGTATAATGCTATTATTTACATTTAATGATGATCTCTTCCAACGAACGCTTGGGGACATGGTGAACTTGGTTTTCGTCGCGCCAATATTTATAATCCCCGTTTTTCATATCTTCAATCACCACTTGTTCACGTGGTTTTCCCAATGCAATGACTTCTATAATTTTTAAATGTTCCGGAATGTTTAATGCTTTTTGCAATTTTAACCGGTTTACCGATCCAATAATGCATCCGCCCAAGCCTTGTTCTACCGCCCCAAGAAGGATGGATTGTGCGGCAATACCATCATCACAAAAATAAGTGTCCGAAATGGTTGTGTCATTTAAAATGATGATATAAGCCGCAGGGCGCTCTCCCGGTGCCGGACCATCCCAGTCTTTCAGATAACCTGCCCACGATAAATGGGGAAATATCTTTTCATTGGTTTGGGGCATACATGATATAAAATATTTCAAGGTTTGGGCGTTCCGAGCTGAAGGAGACAGGCGAGCCAGATCCACCAACCCCTCCAATACATATTCCGGGATTGAAACATCCTGATAAAATCGACGATAACTCCTGTTTCGCCTGACAAGATCTTTTAAACTATTCATTCGTATATAATTTATTTAACTCATTGGCCGAATGGAACTCGCATGGCTTAGTAAAATTTATACATATCCTTTTGTGGCAAAAGTCGCCATGCTCGTTTCATTCGTATAAAGTTTAATCAACCGACTAAAAGTTAGAATCGCCCGCCAACTATATTCCAATCGACACAGTCCCAAAAAACTTGTATGTAGTCCGGTCGTTTGTTTTGGTAGTCAAGATAATAAGCATGTTCCCAAACATCACAGGTTAAAATGGGAACCTTACCTTGGCGCAAAGGATTGCCTGCATTACTTTCTTTAACAATTTCAAGTTTGCCATCATCATTTTTTACTAACCAGGCCCATCCGGAACCAAAAAGGGTAGCTGCTGCTTCAGAAAATTTTTCTTTAAAGGCATCAAAAGAACCAAACGATTCATTAATAGCTTCAGCCAATGGCCCTGTTGGAACACCACCTCCATTAGGTGAGAGGGATGAAAAATAAAATGTGTGATTCCATACCTGTGCACCATTATTATAAATGCCGCCCTCAGCCTCTTTGATGATGGTTTCAAGGTCAGCATTTTCAAATTTGGTGCCCAGGATGAGTTTGTTAAGATTGTTGACATAGGCCTGATGGTGTTTGCCATAGTGGAACTCCAACGTTCTTTTGGAAATACGGGGTTCCAATGCATCTAATGCATAGGGTAATTGAGGAAGTGAAAATTTCATGTTGCTTTTTATTTTGAGTTTAACAATTAATCTCTGCCCAAAAATGTTGTTGATAATTGTTTCGACTTTTCTAACAAATATAATAAAATTATGGGGATAAAATGATGAAATTTTTGAATGGAAATGAACGTGCGACTTTTGTCATAAAAGGGTTTGTATTAAATGATGGAGGTAGAAGTACCCAGGCAGCAAAGTTGTTAGGTTATTAGGCCAATAGGCTGATAGGTCATTAGGCCACCAGGTCGTTAGATAATGAGATTGAGGGGATTGAAGGGATTGAGGGGATTGAAAAGATTGAAGAGATTGAAGGGATTGAGTGGCTAAACAGACAATTAACTAACCAACTAACCAACTAACCACTAACGACTAACCACTAATGACTAACTTTAAGAATCAATAGTTCAATGAAATAAGTAAATTTTATTCGGATAAAAGAAACGCATGGTGCAAATATTCTAGAAAATTCTTTTGTTCTTTTTTCTATATTTTCCGGTGTAATCCTGCTTGATTAGAGGATTGGAGTAATCCTGGCAGGGAACCGCCGGCCGACGGCCACGGTTTCGAAGACGAAGATTTTGATTGAATTCATAAATCAATGATAGCTCATGTGCTCCGGCCGAATTCCAACCAAGCCCACTAATGGTTATATCATAACTGTATCCAAATCTTATGGAACCGTGACGGTATGAAAGGGAAACAACAATTGCATCCTGGTTGATTTTATTTTCAGGTTCACTCTTAAACAAAGGGAGACCTCTGTACCAAACACCAATTTCTAAAGGGTCATTGAACCAATAGGCACCTATATCGGCCTGATTGAAATCTTTTTGTCGTTGAATGCGATAAGTAGCGGCAAAGGTTTTTGATTCCATTTTGCGCCTACGCCTTTCGGTCCATATGTTAATGCCACCATAAAAAACAAACTTTAAGGGCAGCTGCATTTTTTCTCCCAAAAATGAATAGTTAGGTTTGGTAAGGTGGTCTATTGTTACGCCAACCCACATAAGTGGACTGTAAAAAAGAACAGACGAAGCAAAATCGACATATTGAGCCTGATCATTTGATAGCTGATCCCATGAACCTGATGCGCCGCCACCTATTTCTTCGTCAGCAAATCTTAGTTTGCTGAAATTGATTGACCTGTTCCCATAGGCAAACTGAATGGCCGGAACTACTTGCCAAAAATTTGAAATCTGAATATTGTAGGAATATTGGAAGGCCGCCTGAGTAGTGGTTAATCCTGCCGTGCCGGCTTTATCCTGTATTAGCTGAACGCCCAAACCACTATTAAAGGCATTAAAATAATTGTCGAAGGAAACGGCGTAGGTGGTAAATGCTTTTTCTATTCCCGGCCACTGGTTGCGGTAATTCATTGCCAATCGGGCACCATCTGTAGCACCTGCCAGGGAAGGACTTAGATACAAAGGTGAAGCATAAAACTGTGAAAAATGGAGATCCTGAGCCTTTGTCTTTACTGTCATTATTAGAATAATCCCAATCAGACAATATGCTTTTTGAAAAAAGTTCTTCATTTGTCAAAAGTTTTCTTAAGGTGTTGATTTAGGGAATCTTTAATCCATTGCTCACCGCTTTAAATCGAGCCGTCTGGTTCATCCCAAAACATGAAGCTGGGTACTTCCCTCCCCGCAAATTTTTCTACCGAAGCAATGTGACATCACCTGTTTTTTCCATACGCCGGCCATCGCTAAAGGCAACAATTACTCGCCAAATGTAAACCCCTTGCGGACAAAGACGATTGTTGTAATAGCCATCCCAGCCCTGGTTAATATCATGGCTTTCAAAAATCAATTCGCCCCATCGGGTATATATCTGAAGATGATATTCCACAATTCCTTTTTGAATAAAAGGGTAAAAAACAAGATTTTGTCTGTCACCATACTGATATTTGCCGTCGGTCGGTCCGTTTTCTTGCGGTGTAAATGCATTGGGAAAACTTATTTCACCGCCTTGTAATGCTTTTACGGCTTCAGGAAGAACCAATTTATCTGAACAGTTGAATTCATTAAATGCTTCTAATGTAACATCGTAAGTTCCCGTTTCAGAGTAGATATGAGTGGGTGAAAATGTGTCGGAAGTATTTCCGTCACCCAAATCCCAGAAATATGAGACCGCCCCTTCTGATTTGTTTATAAAAGTTACCTGGTCATCCGGAATATAAATAACTTTTGGGATGGGTTCGAAAAGAGCTGTGGGTTTAGGAAACACTCGGATGGTAACCTCTTGAGCCGAGTTTTCACCACCTGGTCCAATGGCTTTCAGCGTTACAGTATAAGTACCTGCAATACGATAAGTGTGGGTTGGTGATAATTCGTCGGAAAATGTTCCATCACCAAAATCCCACAGAAAAGATGTGGCATCCAGGGTGTTATTATAGAAATTCACCGTCAACGGCGGGCACCCTTCTGCATTGGGACCATAATCGATGGCCGGTAACATGGGGGTTATGACAATTTCTTTGGAAAGAGAAGCTTCGCAAAAGTCATCAAAAGCTCTCAAAGTTATTGTATAATTGCCGGAGAAGTTGTATTGATAACTGCCCGGTTGTCGTAACGAGGAAGCGTTACCGTCGCCAAAGTCCCATTCAAATTGCCAATTTCCATCAGTTTGATTTTCCAGAGTGACGGTCCTGCCGGGCATTTGTTGTGTCTCCGGCGCGACAGAGAATTCCGGTTGTGGCGTGGGATGCACCATTAATTGAGTGGACGCCTCTTCCAAACATCCAAAAGATGAAATGGCTGTTACTTTTACAGTGTAGGATAACGTGTCATTGGAATTATTTTCAAATATATGTGTTGTCTGATAAGAACCCGATTCATTGATTCCGTCTCCAAAATCCCAAAGATATTCTTTGGCACCCGTTTCGGTGGTCAGTTGTGTGGCCAGGGGGGCGCAGCCTTCCATTGGGTTGGCGGTAAGGGTTATTTCACGGACCGGATAAACCCGGATTATGTAATAGGAATTAATAATTGTGTTGAAAGTATTAATTTTAAAGGCGATATTTAATTTTAAATTTTCACCCAAATGGTTAACCTTC
>NZ_FONA01000009.1 GCF_900112795.1 Thermophagus xiamenensis | reverse complement strand
TGTATCACCGTATGTCTTCCCTCTGTCTGTACGCAAAGTTAAAAATTTAGTGAATTATTCTTTGATTAAATTTGGATTTTAACACAGTATCTAACCACTAATGACTACTTTTATGAACCAATTGTTCAATGTAATTAATGTTTTTTTTTCTTTACTTTACTCGCCCCGGGTTATTTCGAATAAATTCTTTCCAACTTTTTGGGCCACCTGTTTGTTTGGGTAGATTTTGCATTTGGAAAAAATGACAAACGGCAGCCGCTAATCCATCTGTTGCATCAAGATAATTGGGTAACTCATTTATTTGTAAATATTGTTTGAGGAAGAGAGCTACCTGCTCTTTGGAAGCATTACCGCGGCCGGTGATGGCTTGTTTAATTCTGAGGGGAGCATACTCAAATACGGGTAGGGAGCGGGACAATGCAGCTGCCATTGCCACGCCTTGTGCACGCCCAAGTTTAAGCATCGATTGGACATTTTTCCCATAAAATGGGGCTTCAATGGCCAGTTCATCGGGATGGTAGGCATCAATTAAGCCAACAACTCTTTCAAATATTTTTCTAAGTTTTAAATAGTGGTCACTATACTTCGAAAGCTTTAAAACACCTAAAGTAATTAGTTTTGGTTTCTTGCCATTTATTTCTATTAAGCCGTAGCCCATTACTGATGTTCCGGGGTCAATACCAAGAATTATTCTTTCTGCTACGGCTTTGGTCATGATTGAGTGCAGTTTATTGAACTTTCTTTAGAACCGATTCAAAATAAGTAACTTCTTCGCCAAACTGTTGTTTGAATAAATTAAATAGGGGAATTAAACCTTTTTGCAGACGGTCTAATTGAAACTCATCTTTGCAAATAAATTGAACAGAAAATACTTTCATACCTTGGTTCACCCCGGACAAAACCTCAAATACTTCATGGCTATTTCCGGGGTTAAGGTGACCGGCTAAGGGGAATAATTCTCGCTCAATCCAGCTTTCCCATTTAGAAAAATAGGATGGGTCCATGTAAAAGGATACATTAAATATATATTTGTTGGGCATGTTCCTTTGTTTAAAGGATATAATTCAGAAATATCCTTATTATTATTTTATCAATTCAGTTCCCATAAAAGGCACCAAAACTTCGGGGACGCGAATCCCTTCGGGTGTTTGATTGTTTTCCAGGATGGCGGCTACCACCCGGGGTAAAGCCAAGGCACTTCCGTTAAGGGTATGTGCCAGGTAGGTCTTTTTTTCTCCTGTCTTTTTAAAGCGAAGTTTTAACCGGTTAGCCTGATAAGATTCGAAATTGGAAACAGAGCTAACTTCCAGCCAGCGTTTTTGTGCGGCAGAAAAAACTTCGAAGTCGAAGGTTAATGCAGAAGTAAAGCTAATATCTCCACCACAAAGTTTAAGAATACGCCATGGCAGTTGTAATTTTTCAATCAGTGAGCGCACATGAGCAATCATTTGTTCCAGAACCTCATAAGAATGGTCAGGATGGGCTATTTGTACAATTTCCACCTTGTCGAATTGATGCAATCGGTTTAAGCCACGAACATGACTGCCCCATGAGCCGGCTTCCCGACGGAAACAAGCCGAATAGGCACAATGTTTTACGGGTAACTCTTTTTCTTCGAGTATTACATCCCGAAATATATTTGTTACCGGTACTTCTGCTGTCGGTATTAAATAAAGATTGTCAGCCCCAACATGATACATTTGTCCTTCCTTGTCGGGTAACTGGCCTGTCCCGAAGCCCGAATCTTCATTTACCATTAAGGGTGGTTGTACCTCCTGATAACCTGCAGAAATTGCTTCTTCGAGGAAAAAATGAATCAATGCCCTTTGAAGTTTGGCACCCCATCCTTTATAAACAGGAAAACCTGCGCCGGTAATTTTATTGCCAAGCTCGAAATCAATCAGGTTATATTTCGAAGCCAATTCCCAATGCGGTAAGGCATCTGTCAGTTGGGGAATCTCGCCTCCCGATTCAACCACTTCATTGTCTTCTTCTCCTTTGCCTTCAGGTACTGAAGAGTGAGGTAAATTAGGAAGTAATACCTGTAATTCTAAAATCTTATTTTCTACTTCAGTGAGAGTGGCTTTCAGATTTTTAATTTCATTTTTTAATGTTGTGGTCTTTGTTTTTGCTTCGTTGGCTTCATCAGCTTTTCCTGCTTTAAACAATTGACCTATTGTTCGGGATAGAGAATTTAATTCATTTTGTTTCTTATCGGCCTCGGTTTGTATTTGACGACGTTTATTGTCTTCTTCTACTATTTGAGCAATAATTCCTTGAGCATCAAAGTGCTTTTTCTTTAATCGTTCTATGACTTTTTCCTGATGTTCCCGGATGTATTTAAGTGTAAGCATATTGATAGGTGACTATTATTTGTCTTAAATGATACAATAAAAAAAAACCTGTTTCTGTTACAAAGGTAACAAAAACAGGGATTAAAAGAATATTTTAGCAAATGAGTTATTCTGAAGCAATTGGTTCAACTGAAACAAAAGATCTATTGTTTCTTTTCTTGCGAAATACGACTTTTCCGTCGACTAAAGCAAACAAAGTATGGTCTTTACCCATGCCAACATTATCGCCCGGATGGTGTTGAGTACCACGTTGTCTTACAATAATGTTTCCCGCTTTGGCCATTTGGCCACCAAAGATTTTGACACCCAATCGTTTACTTTCTGATTCGCGTCCGTTACGGGAACTACCTACTCCTTTCTTATGTGCCATGATAGTAAATTTTTTCGTGATTAACCTTCAATGTTTTCAATTTGGATTTGGCTTAAGTATTGCCTGTGTCCGTTTTTCTTACGGTAACCTTTACGTCTTTTCTTTTTAAAGACAATTACTTTGTCGCCTTTTAAATGTGACAATACTTTGGCCGTTACCTTAGCACCTTCGATAACAGGGGTTCCAATTTTTACCTCACCATCATTGTCGATCATTAATACTTGATCAAAATCTACGGTGCTTCCTTCTTTTGCCTTAAGGCGGTTAACAAAAATTTTTCGTTCCTTTTCTACTTTGAATTGCTGACCTCCAATGGATACAATTGCATACATCGAATTAAACTTTTAAGTTTCTCTCCGGCAGGTGGATCTCCACTCGAGATGCTCTTTTTTACCTACTCAGAGTATTTCGAAGCGCAAAAGTACTAACTTTTTATCTTTCTGGCAAATCCTGTTGGATGTTAATTAATAATGACACTTATCTGACCGTTCGGCTGGTAGCAGGTTATTTTGTGGTAGGGATAACTTTGGTTTATGCCCTATCCGGCATTTTTCTGCATCATAAAATGGGAGTTAAAACCATTAAGGAGACTATACAATTATCTGCCGGTTTGTCTGTTGATAGCCTTAAATTGGCCTGGACTGCGAATAGTTCGCAAAAACCGATGACTTACCTTGAAGAACGACCCGAACAAATTGTTTTTTACTTTCCCGGTGGCATGGGTGAATACAAAAAAAGTTCCGGTATAGCCAATTACGAAATTTATAAAGACCGGCCTGTGGTGCTTTTTCTCAGTCGGTTACATGAAAATCAAATTAAAGGGTGGGGAATTGTTGCTGATATCTATGCGGTGGAGTTAATATTTTTGGCCATTTCAGGCCTCTTCATGGTTCCCGGGAAAAATGGTTTTGTACGAAGAGGGGTGTGGTGGTTTTTGGCCGGTATCCTGCTTGTTGTTATCTTCAGCTTTTTGTAAACTTAGATAGTTTTCCTTTTTTTACGGTCGATTGCATCGCATCGAGGCATGTGATTGAGTCGCATCGAGGCATGCGATTGCGTCGCATCGAAGCATGTGATTGAGTCGCATCGAAGCATGCGATTGAGTCGCATCGAGGCATGTGATTGAGTCGCATTGAAGCATGCGATAGTACCGTCCCTGCCTAAAGTTGAGTGTAGGAGGTTGTAAATTCATTATGAGAGGTAGAGTATCCGGTTGAGGTTATGTCACCTCTCTTTTTATTTCCGTTATTTTAATTTATTGTTTCATTTGAGAGAAGAAAATTTAGGATTATAGCATATAAAATGCTAAATTGTTGAACGTTAATTGTCCCTGTAACGCTCATTGGTTAAAAAGGGAAGATAATGCACCCCATTTTTGAATCTGGTTATTGACGGAGGAACTCAGGTCTGAAATCGTCCTTTTAATCTAATTTCTATGATGCAAATACACACAATATCTGATAGGGGGAGGTGGTTCGAAATTTATGCCGTTGTTATTACCGGGATAGCGAAATACATACTGGTCGACTGGTTAGAATTTCGACTCTTCTATATATCCGGTGCCATAATGTTTTGGGTTTGGTATATTCTGTCACGCTACCATACGAACCGACAAATATTGATTAACTGGGGATTTCGGAGAGAGGGGTTTTTAGAAACATTTAAATTTTGTATTCCATTTGTAATATTTGCTTTAATAATTATTGGTTTTTATGAATTGGGTGTGGGAGATGGCTTTCTGGAATGGAGTCTGTTACCCATATTGGGACTTTATCCCATATGGGGTTTAATTCAACAATTTTTGATGATTGGAATAATAGCCGGAAACCTTAAGGAAATACAATCACTAAAATTCAAGGAAAAGCATCTGGTTTTAATTGTTTCTCTATTGTTTTCATTGGCGCATTTTCCTGATTATCGTCTTATGGGCTTTACCTTTATGATGGAGTTATTCTTCATCTCGGCCTATTTCCGCTGGAAAAATCTTTGGGCTTTAGGGGTGTTGCATGGATGGCTTGGCGGCATGTTTCTTTATCTGGTTTTGCATCGTAATTTATGGCAGGAGTTGTGGGTAGTCTTTTAAATATGGAAGAACCGTTTTAAATCCGTAACCTTCTTAAGCCGGTATTGAATATATAGTAAAAGCAAGGCAATTATTACCACAGCAGCCATAACTATGAGGCTCCAGTTCAAAAGGACCAGTCCTTTTTGGTAAAAGGAAATAATTCCATCGGTAAAGAGGCATAATATGCCGGCCCCAAGCATAGCATAGGCAATTACATTCAACCCCTTTTGTGTGGTGTTAGCAATAATTTTGCAAATTGTGAATATTCCCACGTAAGCTACCAGAAGTAAGGGTATGGCAAGTTTTAAAGCCCACCAGTTTGTGCCGGTTAACCAATCCAACGCCGCTAAAAGTCCGGAAATTGACAGAAAACTTAATGCCATCCAGGTGTACTTACGCTTTGATATAAGTGGAGTTATGATGATGTTAACATAAAGCACCAGGGCGATGATAAAAGGATATCGTGACCAAGTGAGGTGATTGTTTAATATGAAATCGATAACTATAGATATGGCAGCGCCCGAAAATAGAATGATGGCCGATATCTTATTAAAAATCTTTTTCTTTTGTGATATGGTAAGTTTGTGGTAATTGGACATTAATTGGTCGTCACGGCTTCGGGGATTAGTATGTAATTGTGTCTGATTGTTTAATTCGGTTACAGGCACCGGTTTTCCACATAGCGAACAATAGTTGACATTCTCTTCCAATTCTACACCGCAATATGAACATTTCATTGGTCTCTTATTTTTCATTCGTATATAATTTTTTTAACTCATTGGCCGAATGGAACTCGCATGACAAAGGATTTATACATATTCTTTTGAGACAACCCTATGTTGTCATGCTCGTTTCTTATGTTAATGGTTGTGCTAAGTTTTTAGTTTTTGTGGATATGGTTGTGTTATGTGTTAAAGGCTTTCAATTGTGCGATAATAAATATTTTAATGGCGTTAATGGCAAGTGGCCCATTAAAACTCTATTCGTTGTCTTTTTCTATCGCCTTAATGGAAATATTTTGAGATTTTAAAAAGTTTAGAAATTTATCTTCGAATTCCCATGAGGCGGTGATATTGCCAAAACTAAGTGTTAGTTTATCGTTAAACCCTATAACCGCACAACTAATCTTTAATAATTTGTTGGGAGGAGGAGCGGTTAATATAAAATGGTCAACCATATTCCCTGTTTCGGGCGGTAATTTAACTTTCCCCAAATTGGTTACTACCCCGCTATATTGACTGGTCCCTAAAGAATTGAATTTTAATTTAAGGATGAGGCTTTTAATAAACAGAGGAATACTTCTTACATAAATGCTTTTTTCACTTCCAACATTCCGCGCAATATTTTTGTTGAGTAATTTTTCATCGGTTTCCAGCTGCATTTGATGATAAACGGTTTTAAGAATTTCTTCGAAAGAATAATGTCCCAGTCGAAGGTCTATTTCCGGCATCACAAAAAGAGAAAAATTGCGCATAGTTTTGGACGGTAAGATATTCCTTAGATTGATAGGAACCTGAACGCGGAGTATCTTCTGCCGTGTTAGTAGTTTTATGGGTTTTAATTTTTCAAAGATATCCTGAAGGACGTAAAGATAAACAGCTACCAGATATACCGTGATACTTACACCTTTTTCTTTGGAAACCTTCTTAATATTTTCCATCGACAATATTACATTCATCCTTTTAAATCGATGCGACAGCTCTACCGGAAAGGGAACGTGAAAAGCTTTAGTTCGCTTTACTATGGGCGGAATATCTTCTTTAAAGTATCGTTTATAGGAATCTTCGTATTCTTCTTTCGGGATATCATTTCCGGGCAGCTTTACGGGGAAGTCTTGGGGTATGGTTGCACCACATTCTTTAGAGTATAAAGTGAGTACTGTCTTGAAAAATTCGAAGGCACCGGCGCCATCGGTTAAAGTGTGTGAAACTTCAAGACTAACTGAATTGTGCCAAACCAAAAACCTTAGCAAAAGTTCACCGTGTGAAAATTTTCGACTGCATTCCTTATCATCTGCCAGAATAGGAATATGTTGTGGCAGATGTTCCAAATAATACCAAAAAAAACCTCTTCGAAGCCTTACCAAAAAGTAGGGATATCGTTTTTCAGCCTGCAACACGGCCCGTCGGAATGGTTCCAGTTTCAATGGCTCTTTTAATACGGCAGTCATCCGGATTACAGCTGTGACGGTTTTTGTAGCAATGGCCGGAAATATTTTTGCAGCATTATCGAGTGTCAGCCAAAATGGTTTGTTGCTTTGGATATTTTGTGGTTTGGAATCTGCCATAAAAACGCTTTTATGGATAATTGTGAAAGAATTTATTCAATATCAAATTTAGAAAAAATTTAATTATTGGCAGCTCAATTGCATCAATACATATTTCATGTTAAAAAGGTTGGGCGAAAAATTTTATATTTCAGAATTGAAAAATGATACTTAAATGTGATTTCAATTTAGCTAATATTGGTTTTAGTAGGGAATTATTAAAGAAAGTATGTCCCCAAAGAAAAGATAATGTTTATAACTTAGTGAGCAGAATAATACTATATATAGGGTTAAAATAAAAATTTAGGTATGAAAAAGTTGAAAATAGGCATTTTGGGAACTTCCAATCATTATCTCAAACGTATTGTATTGCCATTACAAAAGACTGAGTATTGCGAATCATATGCTATAGGCTCAAGAAATATAGAGAAAGCTGCTGCTTTGGCCAAGGAGTTCAATATTCCCTTGTGGTATGGTTCATATGATGCCGTATTAAATGATCCGCAGGTGGATATGGTTTATATTCCTCTTCCCAATCATCTTCATAAAGAGTGGGTCGAAAAGTGTATCGATGCAGCAAAGCCTGTTCTTTGTGAAAAACCCCTTGGTATGGATGCGAATGAGGCGGAAGCTATGATTCAGAAAGCTCAGGATGCTAACGTGCCGCTGATGGAAGGTTTTATGTACCGGTTTCATCCCATGTGGCAACATGTGCGGAATATTGTTCGAACAAATCAGATAGGTTCGGTTCAGTATATTCACACCTCATTTTCATATAATAATCCTTCGCCGGGCAATATTCGCAATATAGCGGAATTTGGAGGTGGCGCCCTGATGGATATAGGCTGTTATGCTATTTCGGTTCCACGGTTTATTTTTGGCAGGGAGCCGGAAAGAGTTATGGCATTCCAGAGTAAACATCCCGACTTTGGAACCGATATGCATTCCACAGCAATTTTGGATTTCGGAGGCCCTCGTGCTACCTTTACTGTTTCTACTACTTCACAGGCCTTTCAACGGGTTGATATTGTTTGTACTTCCGGCCGAATATCTGTTCATATTCCCTTTAATACTTTTGTGGATGTTCCGGCTAAAATAACGGTTGTCGATGGTATTGGAACCCGTGAGGTGGAGTTCCCTGTCGCCAATGCATATGGAGTGATGTTCGATGCCTTTGCAAAATCCGTTATTGATGGCTCTTCTATCCCATTACCGGGCATAGATGCTATTAACAATATGAGGGTGATTGATGCAGTGCGTCTCTCGGCCCAAAAAGAACAATGGGTAACTCTTTAATGGAATCTCTGTCCTGCCTCTTTCGGGGCCTAAAGGGAGAGGCGTTTATTGCAAGGGTCTTCAACCTTTGTTCAGTCTTTCGCTCCGGCGGGGTTAAGAAGGGGAATTTAGCCAGGTTGATTCTCAGCCCCGAGGGGGCGATATAATCTAAATTTGTCCGCCGGGACTGATGATCAGTCACCGGGCTAAGTCTTAACCCGGCCCCGAAGTGGCGTAATAGAGAATTCTTGTCTCTTGCTTAACAAAAAAGAAGGACCCCCCGCGACGTACGCAAAGAGCCCCTCCCGACTTCAACAAACGGATGGAACTTTAAGTGGTTTTTAGAAACTATGGCTTAGGCCAATGCTGAATTCCCTTCCTGGGTGGTAGATGCTGTAAGGCTGTTTTTGAGCTTTGTATGATTTAAAATAGCTTTCTTGTGTTTCATCAAGTATGTTTGAAATTTTGAAGTCTATTTTAGTTCTCTTCTCTTTTCCCATTTTTTTGTTTAATGAAAAGTTTAAACTGTGGAACGGCTCAGTGTACATGTCGGGAAATACGCCGCCGCCTACAATGGTCAACGTAGAACCCTTGACGTTATAGAATAATCCTGCCGCCCAACCGGTTTCATAATTATTATAGGTAAAGCCGGCATTAATGACATAGGGCGATTGTCCGGCCATATCGCGTGTTCTTTTTATATTTTCTCCATCTTTTTCAAATTCTTTTCTTGAGAGATATTCCGAATGGGTCATGTCAATTTCAGAATGGGTAAGGGTGAGGTTGCCCGAAAGATTGAAATTTTGAAAAACCTGAGATATAAAATCGAGGTTTTTACTGAATTCGAGTTCAACACCATAGAGAGTTCCCTCACCAACATTTCTGGGTTGATATTCCGTACTTGTATATGAGGTCGAAAAACGTACCAATTCAATGGGATCATCAAATTGTTTATAAAATACGCTGGCAGAAATATTCTGTCCTTTATTCCAGAAAATTTCCCATCGAAGGTCGTAGTTGTTCATATATGTTTCCTTCAGCTTGCCATCCCAATCCTCTACGGCATAAAGTCCGCCATTAAAAATGGTATTACTAATGGGATCGATGATCTGAGCAAAAGATAATTCTTTAAATGAAGGTCTTGCTACCGTTCTGGCGTATCCTGCCCTGATGTTTTGGTGTTCTGTAACTTCATAAATCAGGTTGAGGCTAGGGAAAAAGTCCAGGGACTCGAGTACTTTATCGTTGTCCAGTATTCTGGAGCCGTTAATATCCTGTCCGGTATGTCTCATGACATAATTTTCCATTCTTAGACCTAAAATGGTTTTTAATCTTATGAGCGGATAAAATTCATTAGAGATATAAAAAGCCATATTGTTAACATTGGATTCGTAGGTGTTTGAGGGAGAAATTTCCGGGATGATATATGTGTTACCACCCTGGTCACTTCCATAGATTCTTTCCGGTTGAAGTACCAGAGAAGCATCCGGTTCATTGAATGTGAGGTTGAGGTCGGAAAACTGATAACCCATTTTTGTGATTTTGTAGTCACGTGTTTTGAAGTTGTATCCTGCACCAAATTTGACAATAGCCGGCTGAGAAAAAAGAGGGTATTCTTTTGAAAGGTCAATTTTAGCAGAAATGTTAGTTTCGTCCAGTTCGCGCCATATTCTGGAGGGGAAACCGGCAGCACCGGCACTGAAAAGATATTCATTGCCATTATGGGTAAAGGCTGTTTTTCGAATATCGGGGTCATCAGAAGCTGAAAATGTAGGAGAGATACGCCAGTCCAGTTCCCAATCATTGCCCATTAGATGGGTTCCATGGATTAAAATGTTGGTTAGTGAGCGTTGGTTATAAAATAACTGGTCGGAGGTAGCCACATAGCCTGATTGTCCGACAGCGGCACTGCTGTTGTTAATGGAGAATTTTCCGGCACTGCTGATGCCGTTTTGCAGACGCATTGCTGTTAACTGGATTTTATTTAGGTTGTTTTTATAGGCTAAACCTCCCAATATGCCAATTAAATGATGGCGTTCTCCGACGGCGCCCGACTGACGGGTTGAATAGATCATCTCATAGTTATTTTCTCCTAAAGTTTTTTGGAAATCAGCATAAAGTACCTCATCATCAAATTTATATTTAGACTTATAGGACAACGAAAAAATGTAGCCCAGTCGTGGCACATTCCCTTTATTTCCTGTTAATTCAATTTGATTTCCAAAAGAGATAGATGCACTGTAATCCAGAAGGCTGTTTTGTGTTTTGGCGGCAAGGGTAGGTGTAAATTCTTTGGTTACAAAATTGTAGATAGTCTCTGCATTTGCACTTGAAGGAACCAGTTGGGTGGTTGGTGGAATATTATCCGGCAAGGCGCGTGTTCCGTCATCAAACCCCAGAAAATCGGTTCCTCCACCATCATATGTAAGATAATCAGGGTTGAAATGAACATTGGGGTTATAAGCAGTGCTGACAGAAATGTTAAATATCTTCTTGTCCGGAAAATCCTTTGTGGTAATATTCATCAACCCACCTGTGAAATCGGCGGGAAGGTCGGCCGTGAAATTTTTGCTGACCACCATGTTATCTATGATACTGGTGGGGAAAATATCCATTTGAAGGCTATTTCGGTCGGGATCCAACCCGGGAATATCCATTCCGTTGAGGGTGGTTTTGGAATATCTGTCTCCCAATCCGCGAACATAAATATATTTTCCATCTTCAATTGTCACACCGGTTACTCTTTTAGCGGCTTCTACAGCTGTTCCGTCACCTATTAGTTCGATTTTTGCTGCCGAGATGCCGTCGAGCATGACCGATGATTTGGCTTTTAGTGTATTTAGGGCCGCATCGGTATTACGGATAGCGCTGGCTGTAACCACTACGTCCTGAAGTTCGACAGTGCTTTCGGTTAGATTAAGATTGTTTAATACAGTTACTTCGCCTGCTTTAACCTCTACATCTTCAATATTTAAAGGCTGAAATGAGATAAATGAAAGTTGCAGTGTGTAAGTTCCGGGTGCCACATCCAAAGAAAATTTACCATCCAGGTCGGTGGCTGTTCCGGTAAATGGATCTTTAATTACAACGCTAACACCTACCAATGTTTCGCCGGTGGATCCATCATATACAGTTCCTCTTATTGTTCCTTTTTGTTGTGCGTGTGCAGTTAGGGTAAAGAGCAAAAACAGAGCAGCAATAATAAAAGGCTTCATTTTGTTCATCCGTTTGTTTTTGTTGAATTCGTTTTTTCTGGCAATAAAGAAACAGACTTGCTTAGCTCTTTTTTGAGTGCAAGTCTGTTGGTAATTGATTTTATGGTTGGATTGTTACCATGCAACTATAGAGTTTTCTGACCATGTCCATCCATCAAATACTGAGAGGTCAATATCGCCGGGGATGGCTGGTTCTGTTCCGGCCGTGATACCATCCATGGTTCCGTCAATATAAGCAGTCACATCGGTAACATTTAGAACTACATTTTCGAAAGAAGTCGTTACTCCGGCCAGGAAATCATCCGGCATTGAATATACAGCAATAACATCTCCATTGTCATCTTCTTTATCCTGAAGGTTCAGTGTTTGACCTTCATTTATATAGTTAAAGAAAACATTTATGAAATGGACATTGGTTTCGGGGTCGAGGTTGGCCAAATCTTTAGATGAAGCATCTTCAGTATTGGCAATCACATAGCCATTTTTAAATGTGTGATAACCATACTCTTCAATAACCGATTGGTCACTTTTGTCGCCTTCAATGCCATCCAATTCAAAAACATGGCCTGCAGGAGAAATAACCACAAAGTTTTCGCAGGTTCCGTTCCAACCCTGGTCGGTATCCAATCCGTCATCGCCAACATTCCAAACTACTACGTTTTTTACACTTACTGTCCCACCAAAGAATTCTATGCCATCATCCTGGTTGGCTATAATTTCAATGTTTTCGATAACTGTTTTATTTCCTACACCCCCCAGTGAAAGGCCATTAATTTCATTTCCTTCACCGATATTGGCGCCCCCATGACGAATTGAAACGTACTTGAAGATTCCTGAACTGTCTTCCGGGTCATCACCACCATACTGTCCGTTGGTGTCGCTACTGGGAATACCTTCAATTTGGGCTGTTGTACTTCCCGAGACAGATATGGGCGCATTCCCCAAAATCAATACTCCACCCCAAAGGCCATTGGCATCAGGATCCAGGTTGGGGCTACTGTAATCACCATTTGCAATGCTTTCATAATCAATTTCGTCGGCTACTGAAGTGAAAATGATGGGTTTTTCAGGAGTTCCTTCGGCATCGATTTGTGCCCCTCGTGCAACAATTAAAGCTGAAGCGTTTGCCCCGGTTCCAACTTCACCTTTGATAATTGTTCCTTCTTCTATAGTGAGTTTAGCACCGTTGGTAACAGCTATTCTTCCCCCTAATTGGTAAATTTTGTCATTGGTCCATGTTGCGTCTGATGTGATGTTTTCGGTGACCAAAACAAGACTGTCGTTGTTATCGGTATCATCTCCGTTGTTATCGTCATCATCGTCGCTACAAGCGTTAAAAGAGATTGCTACACTCATTGCAAGTAGTAAGCTCATTAATTTAAAACGATTCTTCATTTTCATTTTGGTTTTTAGATTGTTCGTTTGTTTTTGTCTTATCCTTTTTTTTGATATTACAAATGAACGAGGCTATTATTGCTTGTATCTTAAGCAGTTTTTAATAAACTGTTAATAAAATGATTGAACGCTTAATATTAAATTAACCCGCGGAAGAACTTTGGCACTTGGCTTAGAAAAGATTTGGTGAATTACGTTTTGTGTTTATTTAAATCAACTATAAATTAATGTGTTGCTGGTGTAAATTTGTTTACTTGTTTTTATATTTATCGTTGTTTCCCATTGGATTATAGAAATTGTTAATCACAAAGGAGGTTCTTATGAAACGACGAGAATTTTTACTTAAAAGTGTGGGAGCAGGTGTGGCCGGTCTGCTTTTTTCTGATTTTGGTGGACTGAATGCCATGGGCCTTTCGGCCAGCGAAGGAGAATATGATTTGGCAGCAGTTAGAGGCGGTGAAGCACCTGATATGTTTGAAAAAGCGATGGAAGCTTTGGGCGGTATGAAAAGATTTGTAAAGCCTGGTCAGAAGGTGTTGGTTAAACCCAATATAGGATGGGATGTTCCGCCGGAAAGGGCTGCCAATACCAATCCGGAGCTTGTTGCCAAAATTATTTCCAGTTGTTTTGATGCCGGTGCTTCAGAAGTGGTGGTGTTTGATCACACCTGCGATCAATGGGAGCGTTGCTACCGGAATAGCCAGATAGAATCTTCGGCCAGGAAAGCAGGTGCTAAAGTGGTTCCGGGAAATAGCGAATCTTTTTACCGTGAAGTTCCGGTGCCGGGCCGGCGGTTAAAGCAAACCAAAGTTCACCGCGACCTATTGGAGGCCGACGTTTTTATTAATGTTCCGGTTTTAAAGCATCATGGGTCAACAACTGTTTCGCTATCCATGAAAAATTTGATGGGGGTTATATGGGATCGTCGGTATTACCATGGAAATGATTTAAGTCAATGCATTGCCGATTTTTTGACTTACCGAAAACCTGATCTGAATATTGTTGATGGATATCGCATGTTAACACGAAAAGGGCCCCGTGGGGTTTCGGAAGCAGATGTTGTAGGACTAAAGGCACTTATTGCCGGTCGAGATATTGTGGCTGTTGATGCTGCTGCTACTTTAATGTTTGGTGAGAAGCCACAGAATATTAAACATATATCTATTGCCGACGAAATGGGATTGGGAACCATGAACCTCGAAAACTTATCTATAAAAAGAATTAAAATGTAGTGTTTGGGAACAAGGATGCGCTTTAAGACCGTATTAAATATTTAGTCCTTGCCAAAGAGAGCTTTTGTTTTTAATTAATAGATGACAAAAATGTCCCTGTATAAAATTTTAAAAAGAAGTCGGGTAATAATAGCATTAATATCATTTATACTAATACTTTCTTTATTTGTAGATATCTATGAATGGATACCTGTAGGTGGATATGATAAAGTTACTTGGTTGCAGTTTCTTCCTTCGGTTTTGCATTTTTTTGCTGTTTTCTCTCTTGCATCGGCAGGTGGTTTCTTGGTCGTTGTGTTGATAACTTTAATTAGTGGTCGGATTTATTGTTCAGTTATTTGTCCATTGGGCATCTTGCAGGATATAGTTAATTACATAGCCAGGTGGAGGTCAAAGAAAAAACGATTTTTTAAGTTTCATAAAGCAGTTCCCATATTAAGGTATGTGCTTCTGAGTGTGACGGTATTTGCCGTCATAGCAGGGTTGGGTTGGCTTGTTACTTGGCTGGATCCTTACAGCATAGCGGCCCGGACTTTTACGTACTTATTAAAACCATTGGTTGTTTGGTTTAACAATGATATAGTAGTTCCTCTATTCCAGAAATTTGAGATTTATCTGTTTTATCATCAAAATTTGCTGGTGGCAAGCATATTGCCGGCAGTTATTACTTTAGCCGTAATAATAGCAATTGGATATTTTGCCTGGAAGCACGGCCGCTTATTTTGTAATACCATTTGCCCGGTGGGAACTTTATTGGGTGAAATATCCCGTTTTTCATTTTTTAAGGTTCAGTTTGATAAAAATGTTTGCACGCGCTGTGGAAGATGTGCGGGAGTGTGCAAAAGTGAATGCATAGATATTAAAAACTATACGGTTGATACAACAAGATGTGTGTCGTGCTTTAATTGCCTGGCTATTTGTCCTGAAACAGCACTCTCTCTTCGCCCGCATAAAAATATTACTCAAAATAAGACTTCTAAAGAAAAGGGTGAGCAGCAAGATAAATTAGCTCATGATTCAAACCGTCGCAAATTATTGATTGCAGGTCTGGTAATGCTTTGCGGGAACCGAATCTATGCCTTGAAAAAAGAGAAACTGCCTGAACAACAAAAACATCTTGTCAGAAATAAAAAGGACCATCCTGTGGCACCACCCGGGGCAATTAGTATAAAGCGGTTTAACGATATTTGCACCGGATGTTCCTTATGCATAGCGGCATGTCCGACGGGAGTATTACAGCCTGCTTTGACTGAATATGGTCTTACAGGCTTCATGCAACCACATATGGATTATTCCACCTATTTTTGTAATTATGATTGCAACAAATGCGGCGAGGTGTGTCCCACCGGTGCTATTTTACCTTTGGCTTTAGAAGAGAAACAACTTACCCAGATGGGAAAGGCAGTGTTCGTCCGTCAAAATTGTGTGGTATATACCGATGGAACTGTTTGCGGCGCTTGCTCTGAGCATTGTCCAACCAAGGCTGTTAGTATGGTACCTTATAAAGATGGTTTACGCATCCCACACGTTGATCAATCCATTTGCATCGGTTGTGGGGCATGCGAATATCCTTGTCCGGTTCCCGAACCCTATAAAGCCATTTATGTGAATGGTAATGCTGTTCAGCAAAAGGCAAAATCACCCTATGATGAAGCAGATAAGCCTAACGTAGTGCCGGAAGATGATTTCCCATTCTAACTTTCGCTTGAATTAAGGTTATCGGGGAGTTTCAAAATTATTAATTGCCTTTCGCCATTCATCAGGCAATGGGAAAGATGTTCCTGTACTTCTTCTAAAACACGACATTACAGATTTGCACACAGAAAGGGGTTGGTCGGTACCTTCCTCTATTAGCCATTGGTGCATTTTTAGGCTTCTGTTTCCAAGGTCAACTACGCTTGTAAGCACATAAATGGATTGTCCCAGAAAAATTTGTCTGAAAAAATCCGTTTCTGTGTGTACAACCACCAGTTGATCATCACGAGCAGGATCACCCGGAAGCCAACCTAATACATCTCGCATATAATACATACGCCCCAAATCATAATAGTCGTTGTAAACACCATTGTTAATATGTCCAAAACCATCCACATCACTAAATCGCATCTGAACGGGTAGTTTATGTCGGAAATCTATTGTTTGTGAGATGTTTTTCATAACCTCTTTTCAAATATTATTTTTGAGTTTGCTTCCGGAACTCTTGTTGTTAATCTAAATTAATCTAACTCTTTAACGGCTTTTATTCACGTATTATCTTTACTTGTCCGTCTACACCCAGCTTAATTATCCCTGACGGGGCAGAATTAATTTGCTCATCCTGACGGTATTTTACCACATAATCCACCCCGTTAAGGATTTCTTTACTGATTTCCCGAAAATTTTTTGGTGAAGGGTTTCCACTGAGATTGGCGGAAGTAGAGACCAATGGTTTACGAAATTTCCGGCAAAGGGTCTTTGAGAAGGATTCTTCGGTAACGCGTATGCCAATGCTTCCATCTTCGGCTAACAGGTTTTTTGCCAGATTTTTTCCTTGCGGGTATATAATGGTTAATGGTTTATCAGATAATTCAATAAGGTCATAAGCCAACTCCGGGACTTCCTGTACATAGAAATTTAATCGTACCGCATTATCTATCAGTACCAGCATACTTTTGTGGTCGTCACGTTTTTTTAGATTGTATATCTTAGAAACAGCTTCTGCGTTGGTGGCATCGCAACCTATCCCCCATATGGTGTCGGTGGGATATAGTATTATGCCTCCGTTTTGAAGTACTTCAATCGATTTGTTTATATCTTCCAGAAAGTTCATTTTATTCTTTGGATGTTTCCGTACAAAGTTAATTAAATGGTTGCTAATCGATTAAAATTAAGTGTTTATCCTTTGGTTGAGAGTAAGAATGAGGGTGTCTAAAAAGATAATATTCCTTTGCAGTATAGGGAATTTTGGCGCAATTTTAAAGAATCTGCACCGCCTGCCAAAACTTTTTAGACACCCTCATCTTATATTTCGAGAGTTTATAATTTATTATTAAACAGCAACGTTGAAATCACGTAATGCATCATTTAAAGAAGTTTTCCTATCCGTCGATTCTTTCCGTTTTCCGATGATTAAGGCCGCCGGGACCTGATATTCGCCGGCCGGAAATTTCTTTGTATAGCTTCCCGGAATAACAACCGACCGTGGGGGAACATATCCTTTATATACAATAGGTTCAGAACCACTGACATCTATTATTTTGGTAGAACCTGTTAACACAACATTGGCCCCTAAGACAGCCTCTTTCCCTACTCTGCATCCTTCTACTACAATACAGCGGGAGCCAATAAAGGCATGATCTTCAATAATAACCGGGGCAGCCTGAACAGGTTCCAGAACTCCGCCTATGCCAACACCTCCGCTTAAGTGAACCCCTTGGCCTATCTGGGCGCAGCTGCCTACTGTGGCCCAGGTATCAACCATTGTTCCGGTGGCCACATAGGCACCTATATTTACATACGACGGCATCATAACCACACCCTTTTCTATGAATGAACCATAACGAGCGATGGCATGCGGAACTACACGAATGCCTTTGGCCTCATAATCATGTTTCAGTGGAATTTTATCGTACCATTCCAGAGGTCCTACTTTGATGGTTTCCATTTTTTGTAATGGGAAATATAAAATAACAGCCTTTTTTACCCATTCGTTTACTTTCCACTGATCCCCATCAGGCTCAGCTACGCGTAACTCCCCTTTGTCCAGAAGAGATATAACTTCGTTTACAGCTTCTCTTGTTTCACTGTTCTCCAGTTGAGACCTGTCGTCCCATGCCTTTTCGATAATTAACTTTAAATTTTCTCTCATAGGTACAGTTTTTGTTTCAACCGTAAATATAATTTTTAATATAATATTGTTTTTGGATTAATCTTAATCTTGGGAACCAAGTTTTTAATCGGACAAATTAATGAAGAATTTTTTACTTTGGAAATTTATCCTTTTCTTTTCCGTCTTGACTATAGCATTAACCGGCCAGGAAAATCAACAAATTAAAATATCAGGTTACGTTTATAACGCAGAAACACATAAGCCTTTACATTTCGCCCAATTGGTTAGTTATAAAACATATCTTTCTTACACTACAGATACTATCGGTAAATTTAATATTTTGTTAGGTCGAAGCGATTCTTTAAAAATTGTTTCCATGGGTTTTGAAGGAGTTGTGGTTAAGGCCGAAGATTTTCTAAAAACGGAAGGCCCGGATACAATATTTTTAAGCCCTGCATCTTATCTCCTTAATGAAGTTTTAATTAATCCTCGCGAGCCTTCCATCCACTTAAACCTTCCGGGAAATATTGGCGCTAATGTTGACCCCGATGCAGAACCCGATCGTTTTATACCCAAACCTTCAGTTGGATTGATTACCAGTCCTGTAACGCTTGCCTATTCGGTTTTTAGTAAAAGAGCGAAAAAAGAACGAAAATTAAAGAAGGAAATGGCTGACAATAGGCAGAAAGCAGTATGGCATTCCATATTGTTTTCAGATAAGTTGGAGCAATGGACAGGGTTAAAAGGGAAGGAATTAGACGATTTCATTATTTATTGTAATACCCGAATTTCAGTTTCTGGTTCCGATAATGAGCTATCTATCCAAAGAAAAGTCATGGATTTATTAGAAAATTATAAGAGACAAAATTAAATGTCCAATTCCTTTTATTTAGAAACGTCAATCCTTTATTGGCTATATGGATACCGAGCTTCATGATAATACCGATTTACTATTGTGGGCAAATTTTTCATGTTCGTTTTATTGTATAAGTGAATATGTATGCAAAATTTTTGAAAGAAGAGATTATACGAGTAAGGGAAAAATAACAGACGTAGAGGTCGTTAGGATGCTTATTATATAAGGTTTTTAGCGGAATGGTAGGGTTCATTCGGTTTGGTTTCGCTTTATTTAATGGTTAGAACAAATAAAAAAATAAATGAACATAATCGAATTTGGTTTGTTTGCTATTCATTCGGAGTTTTCTTGTTTTTTGAATTTTCACAAAAACAATGAGATAGAATTAATTTGGCGGGATGTTTTTTCTATAAAAATATGTTTGTTCAAAAATAATAATCTTTAAAACTATGATATTATTAGCAGTATTGTGGTAAAATCCATAAAATTGGAAGAAAAAGTGAATTTTTTATTACAAAATGCTTGATTGTAATTTGAAAATATATACATTTGCAAAGAACAAATAAATTTGAACATGAATATGAACCTTTTTCTATCACTCATTCTCGTCAATATTATTATTCTCGTGGGACAACCAGGCAGAAGTGAGAATGGTGTATAGCTAAATAAATCCAACGAAATTTTAACCCCTCTCACTTCTGCGTGAGAGGGGTTTTTAATTTAAACAGGAAAAATACAGCGGATAATGAAACGAACTTTAAGAAGCGACACAACAACCCAAGGTCGCAGGATGGCCGGAGCAAGAAGCTTATGGCGTGCTAATGGCATGAAGGAGTCTCAGATGGGAAAACCATTAATTGCCATAGTTAACTCCTTTACTCAATTTGTGCCCGGACATGTTCATCTTCACCATATTGGACAAGAAATAAAAGAAATTATCGAAAAGCAAGGCTGCTTTGCTGCAGAGTTTAATACCATAGCCGTTGATGATGGCATCGCCATGGGGCATGACGGAATGTTATATTCGCTTCCTTCCAGAGATCTTATCGCCGATAGCGTAGAGTATATGGTTAACGCCCACAGGGCCGATGCAATGATCTGCATAAGTAATTGCGATAAGATTACTCCGGGTATGCTTATGGCAGCCATGCGTTTAAATATCCCCACCATTTTTGTTTCGGGTGGTCCTATGGAGGCCGGAAATAGCAATGGTAAAGCGCTTGACCTTATAGATGCAATGGTTATGGCGGCCGATGATTCTGTGTCTGATGAGGAAGTTTTAGCTGTCGAACAGAATGCTTGTCCTACATGCGGTTCTTGTAGTGGTATGTTTACAGCCAATTCAATGAACTGTTTGAATGAAGCAATTGGATTAGCCTTGCCTGGTAATGGTACTATTGTTGCAACCCACGTCAATCGGAAAAGACTTTTTGAAGAGGCTGCCAACAAAATTGTTGAACTTGCCTGGCGATATTATCGCGATGGTGACGATTCTGTGCTCCCTCGTTCGATTGCTACCCGACAAGCCTTTATGAATGCCATGACGCTTGATATAGCCATGGGAGGTTCTACCAACACCGTTTTGCACCTTTTGGCCATTGCTCATGAGGCAGGTGTCGATTTTACCATGGAAGATATTGATCAACTTTCTCGAAAAACCCCTGTATTAGCAAAAGTTGCACCCAATAGCCATTATCATATAGAGGATGTAAATCGTGCCGGTGGTATCTTGGGAATCCTGGCAGAGTTGGCTCGCCATAATTTAATAGATACCAGCGTTGGAAGGATTGACTACCCCACATTGGCCGAGGCTCTGAAAGAACACGATTTAAGAAGCGCATCGGTTACCGATATTGCTAAAGAAAAGTACAAAAGTGCTCCTGCCGGCTTTCGTAACCTGAAATTGGGTTCGCAAAATGCCGTGTATGATGAGTTTGATCTTGACCGGCAAAATGGTTGCATAAGAGATGTGGAACATGCCTATTCTAAAGATGGTGGACTGGCTGTTCTTTTTGGCAATATCGCCAAAGATGGATGTATCGTTAAAACCGCCGGGGTGGATGAATCAATTCTTCATTTTGAGGGGACCGCAAGGGTTTACGAATCACAAGACAGTGCATGTGAAGGAATACTTTCCGGTGAAGTGAAAGCAGGAGATGTTGTGGTCATAAAATATGAAGGCCCCAAAGGAGGACCAGGGATGCAGGAAATGTTGTATCCCACATCTTATATAAAATCACGTCATTTGGGTAAAGAGTGTGCCCTGATTACGGATGGTCGCTTCTCCGGCGGTACCTCAGGTTTGTCGATAGGACATATTTCACCAGAAGCAGCCGCAGGGGGAGAGATAGCGCTCGTTAAAACCGGAGATAAAATCATTATTGATATCCCTCAACGCAGTATCAATGTTGATATTTCTGAGGAAGAACTGGAGAAACGTCGCCAGCAGGAACTCAATAAAGGAACTGAAGCCTTTAAACCGTTATCCAGGAACCGATATGTGTCAAAAGCGCTTCAGGCTTATGCATCAATGGTTTCATCGGCCGACAAAGGTGCCGTTAGATTGATTTAATAGCTTAAAAGAAGAGGAACAACTTGCCCTTAACCAATTGCTTGTTCTTCTGCTGAAAAACAGTGTATTATATTCTTATTTAAAATAAGGAGAGCAGGTTTTTTTAAGTTAATTTTTATTAAAAATGTAACCTAGCATCGCCATGGAAACACAATCACAATTACTGATGAAGGAGAAAACCACAAAAACAACAAGGATGAGTGGCTCAGAAGCAGTGATACAATCTCTGCTCAGAGAAGGAACATCCATAATTTTTGGATATCCCGGAGGGGCTATTATGCCTATTTATGATGCTCTCCACGATCATCAAAAAGAACTCCACCATGTATTGACCCGACATGAACAAGGGGCACTACATGCGGCAGAAGGATATGCAAAAGTTACCGGAAAAGTGGGAGTCTGTTTTGCCACCTCAGGGCCCGGAGCAACAAATACCGTTACCGGTTTGGCAAATGCCATGATGGATTCTACACCGGTGGTATTAATAACCGGTCAGGTCGTTTCTTCTCTGTTGGGTACTGACGCTTTCCAGGAAACGGATGTGGTAGGCGTAACACAGCCTGTTACTAAATGGAATTATCAGGTACGACGTGCCGAAGATATTCCTGCTGCCATTGCCCGCGCTTTCTATATTGCTCGTTCCGGGCGCCCCGGACCGGTTGTTATCGATATTACCAAAGATGCTCAAATTAATCAACTGGATTTTTATTATGAGCCCGTAAAGAGCATTCGGAGTTATACCCCTGAATACCCCGCTGATTTGGCGCAGATTGAAGAGGCAGCTCGATTAATCAATCTGTCCAAAAAACCGTTGGCACTGGTTGGACAAGGGGTTATTATTGGCAATGCCGAAAAAGAACTTCTTGATTTTCTCGAAAAATCTGGTATCCCTGCTGCCTGGACTCTGTTGGGGCTGTCGGCTGTCCCTTCTGACCATCCCCTTAATGTGGGCATGCTTGGTATGCATGGTAACTATGGACCAAATATTAAAACCAATGAGGCAGACTTAATCGTGGCCATCGGGATGCGCTTTGACGATAGGGTGACCGGCGATCTTTCCAGATATGCTACCAATGCCAAAATAATTCACATGGAAATTGACCCTGCCGAAATAAACAAAAATGTACATGCCGATGTTCCTATTCTTGGAAATGTTAAAAAGACCCTTCCCTTGCTTACCGAAAAGATTGTTAAAAACGATCATTCGGATTGGCTTAAAGAATTTGAAGCCTGCCAGCGTGTAGAATATAACAGAATCATTGAAAAACAACTTAATCCTATTGAAAAGGGAATTACTATGGGTGAAGTGGTGGCCAAAGTTTCTCAAGCTTTCGATAATGATGCCATTATGGTCACCGATGTTGGGCAACATCAAATGATGGGGGCACGATACTTTAAGTTTAAACAAAGTAGAAGTGTTGTTACTTCCGGAGGCCTTGGAACAATGGGCTTTGGACTTCCCGCTGCTATGGGAGCGAAACTCGGGGCACCCGATCGGCAAGTGTGCGTGTTTGTGGGTGATGGTGGCCTGCAAATGACTATTCAAGAGTTGGGCACGATTTACCAAACACAGATACCGGTTAAAATTGTGTTACTTAATAATAATTTCCTTGGGATGGTACGGCAATGGCAGGAACTCTTCTTTGACAAACGATACGCCTCTACCGAATTAATTAATCCCGATTTTCAGACCATTGCCAAAGGTTATCATATCCCTTCGCTTAAAGTTTCAGAACGCCAAGATTTGGATGAGGCAATTCAAAAGATGGTTGAAGCTGATGGACCTTTCTTATTAGAAGTGATTGTGGAAAAAGAAGGCAATGTATTTCCGATGGTTCCTGCGGGAGCTTCTGTGTCAGATATTAGGCTTGAATAAACCTTTGGATTTGTCGGAACTTTTTCCAAGTTATTCAGGTAATTTTTATTCATTAAATGGAAAACAAAATGACAACACAAGAAAAAGAAGAGTTTACACTCTCAATATATTCGGAAAATCATGTTGGGCTGCTCAACCAAATCACTACGGTTTTTACGCGCCGTCATATAAACATTGAAAGTCTGACTACTTCAGAGTCGGCTATTGCTGGCATCCATAAGTTTACAATTGTTGTGTTTGCCACAGCCGATCAGATTAAAAAATTAGCCAAGCAAATAGAAAAACGAATCGACGTACTCAAAGTCTTCGTCTTCCGTGCCGATGAGATTATTCATCAGGAAATCGCCTTGTACAAAGTGTCTACCGGTTCATTACTCGGAGGTAATGAAATTGAAATGCTGGTCCGTCAATATGGAGCACGTATCCTGGAAATTACGCCCGAGTATACCGTAATTGAAAAAACAGGGCATAAAAACGAAACGCAAGAGTTGTTTGAAAAACTTGAACCTTATGGCGTTTCTCAATTTGTTCGTTCTGGTCGTATCGCTATCACAAAGTTGAAGAAGGAGCTGCTAGAATCTTATCTTAAGAAACTTGAAACCGATGCTATTCAATTAAACTAATTCAATAACAAATTTTTTATCATGGCAAAAATCAATTTTGGTGGAACTGAAGAAAATGTGGTGACCCGCGAAGAGTTCCCATTGTCTAAAGCTCAGGAAGTATTGAAAGACGAAACCATCGCCGTTATCGGTTATGGTGTTCAAGGCCCGGGACAATCCTTGAATCTTAAAGACAATGGCTTTAACGTTATTGTTGGACAACGAAAGGACTCAAAGAGTTGGGATAAGGCTATTAAAGATGGGTGGGAACCCGGAAAAACTCTTTTCCCAATAGAAGAAGCGTTGGAAAGAGGAACCATTATTCAATATCTTCTTTCCGATGCGGGACAAATAGCTGTTTGGCCAACGGTTAAAAAGCACCTTAAACCCGGGAATGCCCTGTATTTTTCTCATGGGTTTGGTATAACCTATAAAGAAAGAACCAATATCATTCCGCCCAAGGATGTGGACGTTATTTTGGTGGCCCCTAAAGGTTCGGGAACCAGTTTGAGAAGAATGTTCCTTGAAGGCCGTGGACTTAACTCCAGTTATGCTATTTTCCAGGATGCCACCGGAAGAGCTTTTGAAAGGGTCATCGCTTTAGGTATTGGTGTCGGAAGTGGATATCTTTTTGAAACCACCTTCCAAAAAGAAGTTTATAGTGACCTTACCGGTGAGCGGGGTACTTTGATGGGAGCCATTCAAGGCCTTTTTGCTGCTCAATATGAGGTGCTACGTGCTAATGGACATTCACCTTCCGAAGCTTTCAATGAAACAGTGGAAGAACTCACTCAAAGTCTTATGCCTTTGGTGGCCGAAAATGGTATGGACTGGATGTACGCCAATTGCTCAACTACGGCACAGCGTGGCGCTCTCGATTGGTGGAAAAAATTCAGAGATGCAACGCTACCTGTATTTAAGGAGTTGTATAGTGAAGTAGCTAAAGGCAACGAAGCTCAACGGGCTATTGATGCTAATAGTCAAAAAGATTACCGGGAAAAACTTGAAGAAGAACTTAAAGAGCTTCGAGAGTCCGAAATGTGGGCTGCCGGCGCTGTTGTGCGTACTCTTCGTCCCGAAAATCAAAAATAGGTTTGGATTAAACAAAATTCATTGCTAAATGGTTATCGGTTGAAAACTTATTCTCTTATTTGTCAGCCGATAACTGTTTTAATCCTAAAGAATTGGAATTAAAATAGTGGAATATTATCTTAAATATTAAACCTAAAACCGGATTAATCCGGACTGAAAACTAAAAATCCATGAGTAACAGAGTCTATATTTTCGACACCACACTGCGGGATGGCGAACAAGTCCCGGGTTGCCAGCTGAACACTATCGAAAAAATTGAGGTAGCCAGACAGCTGGAAAAACTCGGCGTCGATATTATCGAAGCCGGATTTCCGGTCTCCAGTCCGGGTGACTTTAACTCGGTGGTCGAAATATCAAAAGTCTTAAAGGACACTACTATTTGTGCATTATCCAGAGCTGTCAAAAAAGATATTGAAGTGGCCGCCGATGCTTTGAAATATGCAAAAAAGGGGCGAATTCATACCGGTATCGGAACTTCATTTTACCATATCAATTATAAATTAAAATCTAATCCTGATGAGATTATCAAAAAAGCTGTGGAGGCGGTAAAATTTGCCCGTAACCTGATCGATGATGTGGAATTTTATGCCGAAGATGCAGGTCGTACCGACAATGAATATTTGGCCCGGGTGGTTGAGGCGGTTATCGATGCCGGGGCTACTGTTGTTAATATTCCGGATACTACGGGCTACTGTTTACCACAGGAATATGGTGAAAAGATTGCTTTCCTGATGAATCATGTGCCAAACATCGATAAGGCTATTATTTCTACTCACTGTCACAATGATCTTGGGATGGCTACCGCTAATTCCTTGTCGGGCATTATTAATGGTGCACGCCAGGTAGAAGTTACCATTAACGGTATAGGTGAGCGTGCCGGGAATACCTCTCTTGAGGAGGTTGTGATGGCCATTAAGTGTCATAAAGACCTCGACTTTGAAACCAATATCAATACGCGGGAAATAATGAAGAGTAGCCGCCTGGTGTCCACGCTAATGCGGATGCCTGTTCAACCTAACAAGGCAATTGTAGGCCGGAATGCCTTTGCACACTCTTCGGGTATTCATCAGGATGGTGTTCTCAAAAACCGGGAAAATTATGAAATTATTGACCCCGCAGAAGTTGGGGTTAAAGAATCTTCCATTGTACTGACCGCCAGAAGTGGTCGTGCCGCGTTAAAACATCGTTTGCAGGTTTTGGGATATAATCTCGAAAGCGATGAATTGGATGAAGTATATCAACGCTTTTTGGATCTCGCGGATAAAAAGAAAGATATTACCGATGAAGATCTTCAGATACTGGCCGGAAGAGAGCAGAGTCACAAAGACAAGCCATTGCAATTGAAGCTCCTGCAGGTTGTTTGTGGAAAATCAACGGTGCCAACAGCTACGGTTCAGATTAGCTTTAATGGCGATGTTTTTACCGAAACAGCTTCCGGTAACGGTCCTATTGATGCTGCCTTTACGGCTGTAAAAGCTCTTATTAAACGGAGAGTACGGCTTGAAGAATTTCTCATTCAAGCTATTACACGTGGCAGCGATGATTTGGGGAAAGTTCATGTTCAGGTTGAACATAAAGGGCAAACTTATTATGGTTTTGCCGCTCATACCGATATCATAACAGCTTCGGTTGAAGCCTTTTTAGATGCGGTGGGCAAAATTGCCTAACTATATCTTTAGTCATATAAAAGTTGATTAGTTCACAGGATTGATGGAACTCGCATGGCAAGGATTAATACACTCTCTTTTGAGTTAACTTTTCATTGTCATGCCTGTTTCATCCTGATAAATATTCAGAATAATAATTAGTAAACCCTTAAAAATAAAATACCTTGGCAGGAAAAACTTTATTCGAAAAGATATGGGAAAAGCACGTGGTAACAACCGTAGAAGGTGGTCCCAGCGTGCTGTATATCGACCGTCATTTTGTTCATGAGGTGACTAGTCCTCAGGCTTTTGATGGTCTTAGAAATCGAGGGATAAAAGTCAGACAGCCTCAAAAAACGGTGGCTACTGCCGACCATAACATCCCAACATTGGGGCAGGATCAGCCTATAAGGGACGAATTAAGCCGTTTCCAGGTGAATAAATTGGCCGAAAACTGCAAAGAATTTGGTGTGCCTCTTTACGGACTTAACCACCCATGGAATGGAATTGTACACGTTATCGGCCCCGAACTTGGCATTACGCAGCCCGGAATGACCATCGTTTGTGGTGATAGCCATACCTCTACTCACGGTGCATTTGGAAGCATTGCCTTTGGCATAGGAACCAGTGAGGTGGAGATGGTGCTTGCTACCCAGACACTACTTCAAAACAAGCCCAAAACCATGCGCATTAATATTGAGGGTGAGTTAGGTAAAGGTGTTATGTCAAAAGACATCGTCCTTTACATTATCTCACAAATTGGAACCGGAGGGGCTACCGGGTACTTTGTAGAATTTGCCGGCTCTGCCATTCGGAGCCTTTCCATGGAGGCGCGCATGACCATTTGTAATATGAGTATTGAGATGGGGGCAAGAGGTGGAATGATTGCTCCGGATGAAACAACCTTTGAATATATCAAGGGAAGAGAGTTTGCGCCCAAAGGTGCCGACTGGGACAAAGCCGTTGAGGCCTGGCGTCAGTTGCCTTCTGACCCCGATGCGGTTTTCGATAAAGAATTAACCTTCCGGGCTTCGGATATTGAGCCAATGATAACCTATGGGACTAACCCGGGTATGGGCATCGGTATCAGCAAATCTATTCCGAATACTGAAGATATTGAAGAGGCTACGCGGCCTACTTTCCAAAAGTCGCTGCAATATATGGAATTTAAGCCCGGTGAGCCCATGCTTGGGAAAAAGGTAGACTATGTCTTTGTCGGTAGTTGTACCAATGGTCGCATTGAAGACCTCAGGGCCTTTGCACAATTTGTCAAAGGAAAGAAAAAGGCGGATAACGTAACTGCCTGGATTGTGCCTGGTAGCCGTCAGGTTGAGGCTCAGGCAGAAAAGGAAGGTCTTAGGAAAATCCTTGAGGAGGCCGGATTCGAAATGCGGCAACCAGGATGTTCTGCATGTCTTGCCATGAATGACGACAAAATACCCGAGGGTAATTACGCTGTTTCTACATCCAACCGCAACTTTGAAGGTCGCCAGGGTCCCGGTGCCAGAACCATGCTTGCCAGCCCTATTACTGCTGCTGCAGCTGCTATTACCGGAAAAATTACCGACCCCCGCGATTTCTTATAATTTTTTACCGGTATCATTTAATGATGCCGGGCTGATTTCAATTTAATATTAGATACAAATTCAAAAGACATAAATATGCCAATAGAAAAGTTTACCAAATTGGTCTCTTCTTGCGTCCCCCTTCCAATAGAGAATGTGGACACAGATCAGATTATACCTGCCCGATTTCTGAAGGCTACTACCAGAGAAGGTTTTGGAAACAATTTGTTCGCCGATTGGCGTTATGATAAAAGCGGTAACCCAAAAGAAGATTTTGTGCTGAACAACCCCAGGTATTCAGGGAAAATATTGGTTGCCGGCCAGAATTTTGGAAGTGGTTCCAGTCGCGAACATGCTGCCTGGGCTATTGTAGGGTATGGCTTCAAAGCCGTAGTGTCCAGCTTTTTTGCTGATATCTTTAAAAACAATGCCCTTAATAATGGTTTATTGCCTGTCCAGGTTTCGAAAGAATTTCTTCAAAAACTCTTTCAGGCTATAGAAAAAGAGCCTGCAACAGAAGTGGAGGTGGACCTTGAAAACCAAACCATTCGGATTTTACAGGAGGGCATAGCCGAATCGTTTGATATCAATCCTTACAAGAAAAAGTGTCTGCTTAACGGATTTGATGATATCGACTATTTGTTAAGTATAAATCATGAGATAGAAGCCTGGGAAAAAGAACATGCTTGATAACAACTTGATTATGTAGAAGCTGAGTATTAATTTTTGGGGCACTCTGAATTTTTTCTTTAGAGCGTTCCTTTATCAACAAGAGCCGATGAGAACCATAGAAGTGATGGATACCACCCTTCGGGATGGTGAACAAACAACGGGTGTTTCATTTAATGATGCCGAGAAGCTGACTATCACCCGATTGCTGTTGGATGAGGTAAAGGTTAATCGCATAGAGGTGGCCTCGGCCAGAGTCTCCGAGGGAGAACGAAAGGCGGTCCAACGTTTGACAAAATGGGCCAAAGATCATAATTGCCTGGAAAGAATAGAAGTACTTGGATTTGTTGACGGTACAACCTCTCTTGACTGGATCAATGATGCGGGAGGTAAAGTTATTAACCTTTTGACAAAAGGATCTCTTAAGCACCTTACCGGGCAGCTTCGCAAAACAAAAGAAGAACATTTGGCCGATATTGTTTTTGTGATTAAAGAAGCTGAGAAACGTGGGATAACCGTAAATGTTTACCTTGAAGACTGGTCTAATGGGATGCTTAATTCTCCGGATTACGTGGAGTTCATGATTAATGGAATTGGGAAAACTTCCGTTAAGCGAATCATGCTCCCTGATACTCTCGGAATCTTAAATCCGGATCAAACTTACGAATTTTGCAAAACCATGACCCAAAAGTTCCCCGATATTCATTTTGATTATCATGCACATAATGATTATGATTTATCGGTTGCCAATGTATTTTATGCTATCAAAGCCGGTGTACGGGGAATTCATACCACAGTAAATGGTTTGGGTGAACGAGCCGGGAATGCCCCTTTGGCCAGTGTGGTGGGTATTTTGAATGATCATCTTAAAGTTCCAAATACTATTGATGAGAGTAAACTCACCAAGATTTCACGCATGGTTGAAACTTTTTCCGGGCTGAGAATTCCTGCCAATAAACCTTTGACGGGCGAAAATGTATTTACGCAATGTAGTGGGGTGCATGCCGATGGCGACAATAAAGATAATCTCTATTTTAACAAGTTGATGCCCGAGCGTTTTGGACGTGTTCGCCGATATGCTCTGGGGAAAACTTCGGGGAAAGCCAATATTAAGAAGAACCTTGAAGAATTAGGAATTGAATTGGGGCCTGAAGAGATGAAAAAAGTTACCCAACGTGTCATTGAATTGGGGGATAAAAAAGAAAATGTTACGCCGGAGGATTTGCCCTATATCATTTCCGATGTCTTGAAAACTGAGCGGATTGATAATCATATCAAGCTTAAAAATTATCACTTGGCCATTGTTCAGGGATTAAAACCTGTGGCTACTATTTCCCTTCAGATTGGAAAAGAAGTTTATAATGAGACTTCAGTGGGGGATGGTCAATATGATGCTTTTATGAAAGCTTTGTGGCGCATTTATGAGAAATTAGGAAAAGAACATCCTACTCTTATCGATTATTGGGTTTCTATTCCTCCTGGCGGAAAAACCGATGCTTTGGTTGAAACGGTTATTACCTGGGATTATAAGAATCAGGAATTCAAAACCAGAGGATTGGATGCCGACCAAACCGAGGCTGCTATTAAAGCTACTATGAAAATGCTCAACATCATCGAGAATAAAGAAAATGGATTAATAATTAATAGTAAATCCTAAATTCTTAGGTCCAAACAAAACATTAATTGAATAAAATGAAGTTAAATATTGCTGTGTTGCCCGGTGACGGTATCGGGCCTGAAATAGTTGAACAAGCCAAAAAATCTCTGGATGCTGTTCTAAAGAAGAAAGGTCATGAAGCCAATTATACTGAAGCACCGGTAGGGGCTGTTGCTATAGATCAAACCGGTGACCCTTACCCCGAAGAAACGCATCAAATTTGTATGAATGCCGATGCCGTCCTTTTTGGAGCCATCGGAGACCCTAAATATGATAACGATCCCAAGGCCAAAGTACGTCCGGAGCAAGGTCTTCTGGCCATGCGTAAAAAACTTGGTCTTTATGCCAATATTCGTCCGGTGACTACTTTCCCTTCATTAATTCATAAATCACCTTTGCGCTCCGACCTGGTTGACGGTGCCGATTTTGTTGCTATTCGTGAATTAACAGGGGGTATTTATTTTGGGCGTCCTCAAGGACGGTCAGAAGACGGTCGTACCGCCTATGATACCAATGTTTATACGGTGGAGGAGATTGAACGCATTACTCGCCTGGCTTTTGACTTTGCCATGAAGCGCCGGAAGAAATTAACCGTTGTCGACAAAGCCAATGTTTTGGCCACATCACGTCTGTGGCGCGAAACGGTACAAGCCATTGCTCCCGATTTCCTCGAGGTTGAGGTTGAATATATGTTTGTGGATAATGCTGCCATGCAAATTATCCAATGGCCAAAGCGTTTTGATGTGATGTTGACTGAAAATATGTTTGGGGATATCCTGACCGATGAGGCTAGTGTTATTACCGGTTCTCTGGGGCTTTTGCCTTCCGCTTCGATTGGAGTGCATACCTCCGTTTTCGAGCCCATTCATGGTTCTTATCCTCAGGCAGCCGGAAAAAATATTGCCAATCCGCTAGCTACTATTCTCTCAGCCGCCCTTATGCTCGAATCGGCTTTCAACCTGAAAGAAGAAGCTAACATGATTAGGACGGCGGTAGAGGCTTCGCTCGAACAGGGAAAAGTGACAGAGGATATCGATAAATCTAACGCTCTCTCAACTTCGGAGGTGGGAGATTGGATTGCTGAGTATATTACCTCGATGTAATGGTTTTAACGAACTCATATTTATATAAAAGCACCGGCAGTCAAAAAATGAAAATCTGACTGCCGGTTTCTTTTTTATGTTTTAAGATTGAGATGTTTGAATCTTTTACTCCAATCCGGAGCATAGGATAATTTTTATTTATGCATTAAACAAATTATAATGCTTCCTCAATTTTTTCTTCCAGTATGCTTCCAAACAGATTTTTCCCAATTATATCACCATCGCGGCTTATCAAATAATTGGCAGGGAGTTGTTTGACGTTATATACCCTGGCCGGGTAAGAATCGGTATACCTTAAATCACTAACATTTATCCAGGGCAGGTTATCATTAATAACGGCATTTTCCCAAAGAACCTTACTCCGGTCAAGAGACACCTGGTATATTTCAAAGCCCCGGTGATGATATTTTTCATAAACCTTTTTTAAATGGTCATTAGCCCGACGTGATGCCTCGTTCCAGGATGCCCAAAACGATAAAAGGACGACTTTCCCTTGTAGTGAAGATAGAGCAATTTCCTCGCCGTATATATTTTTTTCACTAATTTCAGGGATTGTTTTTTCGGCTTTAGATTCAAGTTCTTTAAGTATTTGGACCTGTTTTTCCTGGACTTTGGCACTTAATACGTAGTTGTAAAGTTGTTTTACTCTTGGGGATTCAGGATACAGAAGGTTTAGACTGGTGGCTATAGTGGCAAAATAAACCTGCTCTTTTTTATCCATCACATTAAGAACCATTGTGTTATCGCTCAATCGTTGGAATAAAGCATAATAACTGGCAAAAGAGCGCGGGTTATCCATTACAAAGGTTCCTATGAAATTTTTATGCTTATCAATCGCTTCTTTTAGTTGACGGGCTATCTCGCTTTTTTGGTAGGTAACATCATCATTGGGCAAGGCCTCATATATTTCCATGAGACTATCTACCGTATGGCGTAAGCTTTTAAGCCTTTGATTTAATATCTGAATCTTTTTTGAGCCAATGGAACCTTCAAGGGTATAAGTGTCTTCTAAATTTTTCCCCTCAGCCAAAATATTGACATGTTCGGTAGTGTCAAGCAAAAGTGTTATGAAATTACTGGGGGATAATCTTAAACGGAAAAAAGTTGGTACTTGCAACCGTTCTCCTTTAAACGAAAATTTTCCTTTATGATTTAAGACTACACTATCAATAGGAAAATCTCTGTCTAATTGCATCTTTTCCAGGAACAGTGTTTTCCCTTCAGCGCCGGTTATGGTTCCTTTTATTTGATATTTATTCTGATTGCATCCCGAAAACACTGTAACGAGAACAACAAATGCGATGAAATAAACCCTTCTCATTGATATCTATTGGTGTTATTAATTTTGTTTGAATGTTCTATTGTGTTGTCTTTAGTATAACGAGGTTCAAAGATAAATCTTATTTTTTATTCCTATAAATTTTATCTAAGTTATTGGCCAAATGGACTTCGCATGGCAGTGGTTTCCGCATGTTCTTTGGGTGGTTAGTTTTCCTTCCATTTGCCTTTTATGGGTTGTTAAAAAGGTAATAATAATAAAAAACCTGCCGGGTGTTATTACCGGCAGGTATATGGTAAAAAGAAGATTTTTAAAGCATATCAATTATTCTTCATAACTCTGAAGCAAAAGCTTCAGGATTTCGATGGCAGCACGTGATACCGATGATCCCGGGCCAAAGATTCCGGCAACACCACAGTCGTACAAAAACTGATAATCCTGGTGGGGGATTACCCCGCCGGCAATAACCAGGATATCATCACGACCCAGCTTTTTCAATTCTTCTATTACCTGGGGTACCAGAGTTTTGTGCCCGGCAGCCAAAGAAGAAACACCCAAAACGTGAACATCGTTTTCTACGGCCTGGCGAGCAGTCTCTGCCGGCGTCTGGAACAAGGGACCCATGTCCACGTCGAAACCTATGTCGGCATAACCGGTGGCCACTACTTTTGCTCCGCGGTCATGACCATCCTGCCCCATCTTGGCAATCATAATACGGGGTTGACGACCCTCTTTTTCGGCAAATTCACGGGCCAAGGCACGAGCTTGTTCAAATTCGCTGTCATGTCCCGCTTCTGATGAATATACACCATTTATTGACCGTATCACTGCTTTATACCTCCCAACAACTTTTTCACAAGCATAAGAAATTTCACCCAACGAGGCACGTTTCTTAGCGGCTTCTACTGCCAGTTCCAGCAGGTTTCCTTCACCGGTTTCAACGGCTTTCGTGATGGCTGCCAGTGCTGCCTGTACTTCTTCTTCGTTGCGTTCGGCACGCAGTTTCTTTAACCTTTCAATCTGTGCGTTCCGAACGGCCGTATTGTCTATTTCAAGAATATCGATGGGATCTTCTTTTTCAAGGCGGTAGCGATTGGTACCTACAATGACTTGTTTGCCGCTGTCTATTTTAGCCTGAGTGCGGGCAGCAGCCTCTTCGATACGCATCTTGGGAAGACCAGTCTCGATGGCTTTCGCCATACCACCCATCTCTTCAATTTCCTGGATGTGCGCCCACGCTTTTTCAGCCAGTTCCTTGGTCAGCGATTCTACATAATAAGAACCGGCCCAGGGATCGATAGCCTTTGTTATCTGGGTTTCTTCCTGAATGTATATCTGAGTGTTACGAGCAATACGTGCCGAAAAGTCGGTAGGCAGAGCAATAGCTTCATCCAGGGCATTGGTATGAAGCGACTGTGTGTGTCCCAGAGCTGCAGCCATAGCCTCGATACAGGTACGTCCCACGTTGTTGTAAGGATCTTGCTCCTGTAATGACCACCCGGATGTTTGCGAGTGAGTCCGCAAGGCCATGGATTTGGGATTCTGGGGATTAAACTGCTTAACGATTTTTGCCCATAGCATCCGTGCGGCGCGCATCTTGGCAATCTCCATGAAGTGATTCATGCCGATAGCCCAGAAAAACGATAAGCGCGGTGCAAAGGCATCCACATTCAAGCCAGCTTTAATACCGGTTCGTAGGTATTCCAGTCCGTCGGCAAGGGTATAAGCCAATTCCAAATCGGCGGTAGCACCTGCCTCCTGCATGTGATAACCCGATATAGAGATGCTGTTGAATTTGGGCATGTTTTTCGACGTGTATTCGAAAATGTCGGCTATGATGCGCATTGAGAATTCGGGCGGATAAATATAAGTGTTACGCACCATGAACTCCTTCAGGATATCGTTCTGGATGGTACCGCTCAACTCTTCCAATTTGGCACCTTGTTCAAGTCCGGTAACGATATAAAAGGCCATGATGGGCAATACAGCACCGTTCATGGTCATCGATACCGACATCTTATTTAAAGGAATACCATCGAAAAGCACTTTCATGTCTAAGATAGAATCGATGGCCACCCCTGCTTTTCCTACGTCGCCTACCACGCGCTCATGGTCTGAGTCGTAACCGCGGTGGGTTGCCAGGTCAAACGCTACCGACAGACCTTTCTGTCCGGCAGCCAGGTTACGACGATAGAAGGCATTGGACTCTTCGGCTGTGGAAAATCCTGCATATTGACGAATTGTCCACGGACGCATGGTATACATGGTCGAATAGGGTCCGCGAAGATAGGGAGGAAGTCCGGCAGCATAATTCAAATGCTCCATTCCTTCCAGGTCTTCTTTCGAATAGACAGGTTTCACCGGTATTTGTTCCGGCGTTACCCAATCCTTTTTAATGGAATGCTGTTGCTCCCAGGCTTTGGCATCAAACGAAAGCCTGTCGCTTTTGTAATCTATTTTTGAAAAATCTGGTCTCATAATGACTGTTTTTTTAACGCAGAGACGCTAAGACGCTGAGTTATCTTCAAAGATTGTTGACTTTACGGTAAATGCCTTTATGTAATACAGGAACATTAAAATTGATTAATAATCCGAGTCTCTTTTTGGCCAGCTTTAAATATGTGACCAGTTGAACTTCATGAACCGGATGAATTTCTTCTACTGCTTTTAGTTCCACTACCACTTCCTTTTCAACCAACAGGTCAATGATAAACTCTTTGTTTAAGGTTCGGTTTTTATATGTCAAAGGCAAATGAACCTGTTCTTCAACCAATAATCCCTTACTCCTAAGTTCATGAACAAGACAGGCACTATAAACCGACTCCAGCAATCCGGGACCCAGTTCTTTGTGAACCTCTATAGCCCCTCCTATAATTTGTGAAGAGATTTTATTTAATGCCTCTCTGGTCATCTCTATAATAAAAACTCTGCGCCTTTGCGTCTTAGCGTTTTTATTGGATGTTCAACATTTTATTAAACTTCTGCAAGGTTTCCAGTACGTTAGAACGAATGTTGATGAAATGCTCAATGCCTTGAGCCTTCAGGTCATCAGCACAGGCGGGAGCGCCGGCCACAACTAAGATGGCTTCGCCATTCAACGCCTTAAAGGTGGCGGGAGCGGCTTCGGCATATTCATCATCCGAAGAACAAAGCACAACTATGTCTGCTTCGGCTTTTTTGGCTGCTTCAACACCTGCTTCTATTGTTTCGAAGCCCAGGTTATCGATAATTTCATATCCTGCACATCCGAAGAAGTTACCCGAGAATTGGGAACGTGCCAGTCGCATGGCCAGGTTGCCGTAGGTGAGCATAAATACCCTGGGCCGTTTGGCAGCCTTCTCGGTGGCCAGTCGAAGGGCTTCAAACTCTTCGGCACCACGATATAGTTGGATGGGCTCGATATCCGTTCCTTCGGGCTGTTTAGAAAAGACTTGTGATTCATTAATTTCGGACGCGACAGATTCCTGTTGGTTGGGATATTGGTTGGTTCCCACTAATACCTCTTTGCGTCGAGCCACGTCATTTTTTCTTTTTGCAGATGTTTCTTTTATCTGAGCCTGAATAAATCCGGCTTTAAGAGCTTCAAAATATCCACCTTTGTTTTCTACTTCGATAAATAGTTTCCAGGCTTCATGAGCAATGCTGTCGGTGAGGTTTTCAATATAATAGCTTCCGGCAGATGGGTCTACGATTTTCCCGAAATAAGCTTCCTCTTTAAGAAGCAGCTGTTGATTACGGGCAATCCGTTCACTGAAATCATTGGGGGTTCTGAAAACTTTATCGAAAGGTAATACCGTCAGAGAGTTGGTTCCTCCTATTGTAGCACTCATGGCCTCTGTCTGAGTGCGAAGCATATTTACATAGGGGTCGTAAATAGTTTTATTCCATTCCGACGTTTCGCAATGGGTGTGCATTTTGGTCACCTCTTTGCCGGTGGGATTGTAGGCATCAACAATTTTGGCCCAGAGCATACGTCCGGCGCGAAGCTTGGCGATCTCCATAAAATAGTTGCTGCCGATGCCAAAATTGAATCGGATGCTTTGAGCGGCATCATCTACGCTTACCCCTTTGTTGGTCAGTTGTGCCATGTATTCATTGGCCAGGGATAAACCAAAGGCCAGCTCCTGAACAATGCTGGAACCTGCGTTGCCAAAGTGTTTGGCATTAACGCTTATAGTCTGGAAAAGGGGCATTTCAATGCCATCTTTTACCAAACCGGCAGCATGGTTGTAAAGCTCATCTACCGAAACACAGGCTTTGCCGGTAACGGTTAAACTTCCTAGCGGGTCAAAATTCAAAGAGCCTTTAACCGTTTTCAGGTCTACCTTTTTTTCGGTGAACAACTCCTTCAGGATACCCAGAAGTTTTTGATTACCATGAGTGGTGGAGAAGTTAAGTTCTACGCTTCCCGGGTCAATATCCCGAAGCAATTCGGAAATATTCTCTTTCGAAATTAAGGCTTCATCGGAAATGATAAAGCCGATAGCATCTACACCTTTTTTGAGAATATCCAGCGCTTTAGCGTGCGCCGTTTTTACATCCTGTACAACGATGTCCTGACGGACCAGCCACTGATTGTCGGTTTTGGTCCCACGAACATAGGGATATTCGCCGGGGAGAGTGTCCAGATACTCCAGCCCTTTCAGGTCTTCCTCTCTGTAGAAAGGACGAACCTTAAATCCTTCATTGGTTTTCCAAACGAGCTTCCTGTCAAAGTCAGCTCCTTTGAGGTCCGCTGTTATTTTTGCCATCCATTCCTCTGTCGTAACAGGTGGAAAATCATTAAACAGCGGCTGATTTGATTTATCTGCCATAACGTAACTGTTTTTTTGTGCTAGTTATCAAGGGGCAAAATTAACGAAATTATTCTGGAATTAGGAACAAAGCCGCTGTGTTTGTGGCATGTTGTTGAGCAGGTGGAAATGTTTTTAAATTGTATGTACCATTTTTTTTATAATATTAATTCAATGTTTTTATTTTGTTATGACATGTCGTTGGAAGTGAAATGAGATTGACCAACTTAAGTTTGCCTGAAATTTTTTATGTGGTTAGTTAATAGTTTAATCTAAGTGATATTTGTGCTGGAAAAATATTAACCCTTAAAATAGGTTGCATTATGTCTGGCAAGATTTTGCATAGCATAAAAATTAAGCTGTATCCCAGTCATTTGACCAATAATGATAATGACTTTTTAGCCCGGGTTGATCCTGAAAGGACTCTTTGTACCCGCGATGTTTGTGTCGCAGCTGTTACACGTGGTGGTGCCGATGCTACCCCTGAGGTTATGGAAAAGAATGTGAACGACTTTCTTAAAGAGATGGCCTACCAGTTATGCAACGGTTTTTCGGTTAATACAGGTTATTTCTATGTTTCTGCGAGTGTGAGAGGTGTTTTTAAGGGCGATATGGATACCTTTGATCCCGAACGGCATCTTGTATACTTTCAATTTAGGCAAGGGCCCCAACTCCGCCAGGAAAGCAAAAATATACGTGTTGAAACGATGGGTGTGGCAGATACAGGGTCTCAGATTTTTGAAGTGATAGACGTGAGAACCGGTTCGGTGAACGACCTGGTGACACCGGGATTTAACCTCCGAATCAGAGGTTACCGGCTAAAAATTGTCGGGGAACACCCTGAAGTTGGATTGCGCTTTGTCAATATCGATAATGGCGATGTAATACCGGTGGATGATATCGATATTGTTACCAACAGGCCTTCCGAGCTAATCATATTAACGCCCCGCCTTCCTGAAGGAGCCTATAAACTGGAACTGGTAACCCAGTTTTCGGGAAATACCTCAATATTACTGAAAAATCCGAAGAAAGCTCAGTTCGATGGTGTGCTGACAGTCAGATAATCCTCCCCCGGTTGGTTTGTCTCTAAAATTACGCATTTTTTAATTTATTGGTTTGCCGAAGATAAACCTGGTGCTTAGGCATGGTCGGGGACTCAAATACCTGTTTTTTTCGTAAAAAATTTATCTAAATAATTGGTCAAATAGAACCTAAAGTTGGTGGTTAGTGATCGGTCATTAGTGATTAGTGGATTGTCGTCAGTTTAAAATTTATAGATAGGAATTTAACCACTACTAATAACTAAAAGCAGTTAACTAATCACTAATGACTTTTTCTGCCTTTGGACTTTCTTTTTTTAATAAATTCTCATTTGGGAATAATCTCTTCATCGCCGGTAACGGTTCAATCCCTTGTTTTTCCTCGCTAATTGTATTTGGTTTATTTCTGACGTTGGAAAAGGTTATTTCCATTAGTAAGAAACTACCTTTTCCAGGTATCGGAAAGGGTTTGTTCCAATTACCGGAAAAACCTTGTTCCACAAAATGGAAAGGCACTATTCCATAAAAAAGAAAAGTTAGTTCTAAGCTGTTTATGCCGAATAATTGGCCATGCCAGGGATGATTGGTTTCCTGCAGTTGAGGTTTTCTTCAATGGTTTAAAGTACCGGTCGGCAAACTTAGGTAGGAACTCACTGCTATAGGTTATAGAACCCTGGTCTTTATGATTGCATAATTAATACAGTCATTAAGTTTTCGTCATTTAAGGATTAGAAAAAGATAGTGGGCGTACCGGATTTGTTGCCGGACAAAAATACTCACAGGGAGAAACCGGATTAGAAGTTGTTGACGATGGTGACCTTTATGTTTTTTCATCAGGACAGACCAATTATGACAATGCTGATGTGCTAACCATTCCTTCAGGTGTTCTGAAAATTAATAAAGGAACTTTTTCCTTTGACGAAGATTATTTCTTTAATATTACAGAAGCTTCCGAGGGTCATAATCTTTTCAGAGCTTATTATATGGGGGGAACTACTTTTATCTTATCGATGTATCCCGGGACCAACAGCAATGCAACATTTGGTGTTGATGCAGATCGTTTTGCGGTAATTGATGTAGCTACTCAATCTTTTGAATGGGTTTCCAATTTCCCTGTTGCAGAAGGTGGCGAGGATGATCCTTTCTATGTTGGAAGCCCTTATATTGATACCGAAAATCAACAACTTCTTGTACCGGTTACGCTCTCAAGTGGTGAACACTACTTGTACATTATTGATCCTGAGGAAGCTATTGCTGAGCAATCGTCTCAAGTTATTGCTGAAAGTGTGAAAGCGGTAGGAATCCTTGAGGTGAATGAGGATTAAAGTTTTTTATTTTTAAGGGGAAAAAAGCTTTATTCGCCGGCTGGTGAATAAAGCTTTTTGTGTTAATGACTATTTGTTAAATACAATAACAGTACTGATGGCACAATGGTCCGATAGTTTCATAGTTTGTATTTCATTCGTATATTTTTTATTTATCTCATTGGCCGAATGGAACTCGCATGGCTTAATAAAATTTATACATGTCCTTTTGTGGTAAAAAACCGCCATGCTCGTTTCATCAGTTTTTATTGATTGGTAGGTGACCGAACTTTGGGGTAGCAGCTTTAAATTGGTAAAAATATAGTCGAGCTTCCGGTTCCAGAAGTGATGGGCCGATGTAGAGTGTGTGAAGAAAGGCTGATTGTTGCTTTCATAAAGGGATAATGGGATTGCGGGATTAAAACGGTTGTAAAAGGGCCGCATCCACTCTTCCTCACCCGAATAGTCGTCGGCTTCGAATTCGCCTTTGCAGGCCGAGTCGGGAAATCCTTTAACTTTATGGGTTCCGGGAGGTAAGGTGTTAAAGTCGCCGCCTATAATAAAAGGAAAGCCATTAATGTCGAGGCTGTCGAGATAATTATAAACGATGTCCAATTGTTTCTTTTTGGTGCCGTCGGTAGAATAAGCCGCGAGGTGTGTGGTGAGCAGGTGGATGGTATCACCACCTATGTTGGTACACACATCCAATAAGTTTCTGCGAAGGTAAAAGTAGCGAACCAAAAAGTTTTGTTCCTGAATCAACGGGAGGGCCAATCGTTTAGCCGAAAAAAGAGGTGTTACCGAAAAGATGGCACTGCCCGAGTTTATTTTTCCCAGACCGTTGGAAGGTATATAGTCGGCTTTCCACTGAGGTGTGTAAACAGCGTAGTTAAAGTGGGTGTTGGCAAGAATCCATTCCACCTGATTTATGTATGCACTGCGTTTACTGTTTATATCAATCTCCTGAACAAAGAGAATGTGGGGTTTGATGGTTTGGATGAATTGGGTGATTCCTTCCAGGTTAGCGAACACTTCCGCAGAATCCATTATTACACGTTGCCCGTGACAATCAAAAAAGAAGTCAATTCGCCCGCCACCAAATTTGATGTTCCATGTCATTACTTTAATAGTATCGCCTGAATAAGACTCTGAGGTTTGGCAGTTATCTGTCCTTTTTGAGTAATAGTAAACATCGTTTTCGCTTAAATGTGTATGAAAGGGATCACAGCCGGCAACTATTAGCAACAGGGCAATAGAAAGGATGGCTAATTTCATCGCTGAATTAAAAAGATTCCTATGATTAACATGATGATTCCTGCAATTCGACTTAAAGATACAGGATGGATAGCTACATTAAAATAACCGAAGTGGTCGATTACGGTAGCTACTATTAATTGTCCGGCGATAGATGCCGCAAGCATAGTTGTAACCCCGATTTTGGGGATTAGTAAAACCACCGATGTAACAAACATGGCGCCTATAACCCCTCCTAAGAAGAGGTGCCATGGCACCATCCTGAGCTCATTTACTGTTGGCATGGTGGTACGTAGAATAACATTCAACATAATAAGTACAATGGTACCTACCACAAAATTAGTGAGCGAGGCTTGTAACGGATGTCTCAAAAAAGAAGAGAGTTGTGCATTGATGCTTCCCTGAATGGACAGAAATCCTCCAACTAACAATGCAATGATTACAAAAATATACTTGGTCATGGTCCGAAAATTTTCATATGATTCGGGTGCAATTTACAACCAAGCATTAAAACGGACAAATATCACTTCTTTGTAAAGAAAGACATTTGGTTGTCGAAGTTTAAATAGTATTCTCCTTTGCTCAGGTCAGCAATGTTTACCGTATCACTAACACCTTTAAATACAATTCGGCCGTAGATATCATAAATTTCATAGAGGGTCGCCTTGGTGAAGACAAGTTTTTCACTTACCTTATTGGAAAGCACCTCGACGGGAGGTTCGTTGTTGACGAAAATAACTTCGGGAGATAATTGCCTTCGATTGAAAGAATCGGTTTGCCGAACCCGAAAACGATTTTCACCACTATGCAGCGGAACGGTTAATTCATATTCGTGTTGTCCCGGAATTCCTTTACCTTCTACTTCACCGACCTGAACCCACTTGTTCCACCTGTATTGTTCAACGATATATGGAAGGACACCTGATTCTTTAGTTGTAGTCCATTTTAACCGACGGTTTTCTAATTTTATGTCAATGGTTTCGAATGTTGCTTTGGCAGCTATTACATCGGGATTTATCACAACAGGATGACATCCATCCTTATGTTTCAATACGATATGTACCGGTGAGCCAATTGAAAAGTTATAGACCGAAAGGTCAATTTCGAACGAACTGGAGTTGATCTCATCGCTACTGGTCATTCCATTGACCATTACTTCATAAACACAATATCCAACCCCTGAATCAATGTAAGGATTTTTGACATACAAATTGTCGCCCTGGTAGGTGCCTTTTAATTCCAATTCTCCGGCAAATCCCATCAGTGTAGAAAGGCATATAACAACGAACAGGCAAAATGATTTCATGGAACTGGAAAAGATTATTTTGGGTTAACTGATTAACTCTTTGATTAGTGCAAGTTAACCATAATAACCACTACCTACAAAAAGGATAGATGCCACCGGCCCAACTTTTACATGTTCGTCTTAATTTTTTTGATAAACAGATGTTTTTATTCAATGGGGTCGACCCAGTCACCATACGATTTAATTAATTTAATCAACTCATTTACGGCTTGCTCTTCAGGAATACTCTTTTTTATTAATTCCCGATTACGGAAAAGAGATATTCGTCCGGGTCCGGCACCCACATATCCGTAGTCGGCATCGGCCATTTCGCCTATCCCGTTAACGATACATCCCATAATTGCAATTTTTAATCCTTTGAGGTGGCTGGTCTTTTTCTGAATCTTTTCAGCGGTTTTCTGCAAGTCGAACAGTGTTCGTCCGCAGCCGGGGCAGGATATGAATTCTGTTTTAGTGAACCGAACCCTTGATGCCTGAAGTATTCCAAATGATGTTTGAATTGCCTGAGATGTAGTAATATTGGGTGTTGACAAACACAATCCATCGCCATAACCGTCGAGGAAGAGTAGACCTTTATCTGCTGCGGCTTTTAACTGGAAATCTTTAAGGTTTTTATCTTCGTAATAACCATGAATGATAACCGGGTGAGAAAGTCCCAGGTTTTGCATGGTCATGAAAAAAGCTCTTTGTTCGGCCGTAGAATTAATGTTATTGGATTTTAATAGCAGAACAGTGTCCTTTTTGCTACGGAGCCGGTTTGCATTATGGCTGTTTAGGTCAGGGTAAGTTAGCTCAACAAATACCGGTCCATCAAAATGGTGCCATTCTTCATCGATTTTGAATAGGGGAATGGTGCCGGGTTTGTGGCCAAATTTATTAGATTGGTGTTCAACCACAAGGCGGGTGTTATGCAAATTTTCTGGCAGGTGGTTTATTTGATTGGAATGGCAAATAATAACTTCAGGTAATGTGTGAAATTGAAGAAGTTCTGGTGGTACATTTCTGATATCTGCCGCAACGGCCACCACATTTTCGCCGCCAATAGTTTCTACCTGGTGGGTTTGACGTTTTACATATGAACAAGGAGAATAATGTTGCGGGTTTGTTTCAGCAACAGGCGGATGATTGGCTTTTTTACTGATATAATGAACCAATGATTTAGCGACGGGAATTTCATTTTCGGGAGGTTCGGTAAGAGAAACACGAAGGGTGTCGCCTATGCCATCGATGAGCAGTGCCCCAATTCCAACAGCCGATTTAAGGCGACCATCTTCACCACTGCCTGCTTCTGTTACACCCAAATGTATCGGGTATGACATGTTTTCTTCCCCCATTCGGTGAACCAGCAGGCGAACGGTATGTACCATTACCCGGGTGTTGCTGGATTTTATACTCAAAACCACGTCATTAAAATTCTCTTCGCGACATATACGGAGGTATTCCATACATGATTCGACCATTCCTTCGGGAGTATCACCATATTTAGACATAATACGGTCAGAAAGGCTGCCGTGATTAACACCAATACGTATGGCCGTGAAGTGTTTTTTACATTGACGGAGGAATGGAATTAACTTTTGTCGGATTTGTTCTAATCCTTCCCGGTCTTCTTCACTTCCTGCTTCGATGTGTCTGAACTTTTTGGCACCGCCAGTGAAATTGCCCGGATTTATGCGTACCTTTTCTATCAGTTGTGCGGCGATATCAGCCGCCGAAGGGTTGAAATGGACATCAGCCACGAGAGGGACTTCACATCCCAACCGAGTGAGAGACTCTTTGATGCTTTTCAGGTTGAGTGCTTCACGACGGCCTTGTGTGGTAATGCGCACCAATTCGCCGCCGGCACGTGCAATTTTAAGCGACTGTTCAACAGTAGCGGCGGTGTCAAGCGTGTTGGTGGTGGTCATGGATTGAACTCTTATGGGCGAATCGCCACCAATTGTAACGTTGCCCACCTTTACAGGTGCCGTCTTATTGCGGCAATATTGAAAATATGATTGGCAAAAGTGATATTTTTGATTTTGCATCAAAGAAGTGTTATTTATAGGTTGACAAAATTAATAACTTTGTCGGGATATAAATTCTTTCGTATAAAATTAATCTAAGTTATTGGCCGGATGGAACTCGCATGACCTAAAGTTTATACATGTTCTTGTTGTGACACACCTATTTGGTCATGCTCGTTTTATTTAGATAGTTGATAAAGGAAATAAATTTGGTTTTGTGTAAGTTGAAAAATAAGTGAAATGTCGATACAAGTAAAAGGAGTAACAAAAAATTATGGAAGTCAAAAGGCACTAGATAATGTTAGTTTTGAAGTTCCAAGCGGGCAGATAGTTGGTTTTTTGGGACCTAACGGTGCAGGAAAATCTACGATGATGAAAATTATTACGGGTTATTTGCCGGCAACGTCGGGTACGGTAATGGTCTGCGGGCTTGAAGTGGGGAAAAACAATCAGGAAGTACGAAGAAAAATCGGTTATTTGCCGGAGCATAACCCGCTGTATGTTGATATGTATGTTGCCGAATACCTGATGTTTGTGGCGGATATTTATAAGCTTGGCAATAAGAAAGAACGGGTTGAAGAGATTATTGCAATGACGGGTCTTACTGCTGAACGCCACAAAAAAATAGGTTCTCTTTCAAAAGGGTATCGGCAACGTGTAGGATTAGCGCAGGCTTTACTCCCTGACCCGGAAGTGTTGATTTTAGATGAGCCAACTACTGGGCTTGACCCTAATCAGATTGTAGAGGTTCGGAACCTTATTCGTCAATTGGGGAAGGAGAAAACCGTTTTGCTTTCTACGCACATCATGCAAGAGGTGCAAGCTATATGCGAAAGGGTGATTATTATCAATCGGGGTACTTTGGTTGCTAATGAGAAATCGGACAATTTAGAACATCGTCTTAAACAGAATCAGCAAAAAGTATTTGTTGAATATGATAGAAAAATTGCGCCCGAAAAGTTGAATGCCATTTCCGGGGTGGTAGAGGTTATGCCCAAAGACAATGGTTGGTTGGTTACAGCCAAGGCCGATGAGGATATCCGTCCTGCTCTTTTTAAGCTGGCAGTAGACAATGACCTGATTATACTCACCTTAACCGTAGAACATCAATCTCTGGAGGAAGTCTTTCACTCTCTAACCTCGTGATATGGTAAAATGAAGTGAGTGTGACAAAAGTTGCCATGCTCGTTTCATTGGGCTATGCTCATGTCAGGCTTTTAGGTCTTGACATGAACATAGCCTAATGGGATAAGGAGAATGAGCGTTGGCTCTGTTATGAACTAATTACATTGGTTCATTTTGTAAACCAACCTCATTATGGTGCCAATCGTCGAATAACCCATCCATTGGGAGTTAGGTAATATTCAAATCGGTCGTGCAATCTGTTTGGTCCCCCTTGCCAGAATTCAAATCGGTGCGGAATAAGAATATATCCACCCCAGTGCGGTGGTCGGGGAACCGGTTGTCCTTCGAATTTGGCTTTAAAGGTCTCAAACCTATCTTCGAGCGCCTTCCTGTTTGTGATAAATTCACTTTGTGGTGAAGCCCAGGCGCCTATTTGACTGTCTCTGGGTCGCGAGCTAAAATATTCGTCCGACTGCTGTTCAGAAAGTTTTTGTACCACACCTTCAATTCTAACCTGTCTTTCCATTTTTGGCCAGAAAAAGAGAGCCGAAGCTTTGGGGTGAAACAAAAAGTGGGCACCTTTACGGCTTTGATAATTGGTGTAAAAACAAATGCCTTTATCTGTAACTCCTTTCATCAAAACAATGCGCTGTGAAGGCTGTCCTGTGACATCCACACTGGCCAGAGACATGGCTGTGGGTTCGGTTTGTTCGGATGATATGGCCTCTTGTAACCAGTTTTTTAGTTGTTCAAGAGGCCATGGATGAAGGTGCTCTCTGTCCAGTGTTAGTCTGCCGTAATCTTTGCGAATTTGGTAAAATTTACTTTCCAAAACAGGGAATGATTAATTGGTTTTGTAATCAAACTTAATGGTTGCCAGTTCCTGATTTGCTTTTTCTATTTTTTGAGAGAGAGAGGCCTTATATGTTTCTACCTTCTGATAAATATTTTTATCCCCTGTTCCCAAAATCTGGGCCGCCAGAATACCGGCATTTTGCGCTCCGTCTAAACCAACCGTAGCTACGGGTATGCCGGGAGGCATTTGTAAGATTGAAAGTATAGAGTCCCACCCGTCGATAGAGATAGAGGCTTTTATGGGCACACCAATGACAGGAATTGGTGTCAGTGCTGCAATGACTCCGGGCAAATGAGCGGCACCTCCTGCGCCGGCAATGATGACGCGTATTCCTCTGCCATAAGCTTCACGAGCAAATTGCATGACCTGGTCGGGCGTTCTATGGGCCGAAAGGGCATTAATTTCAAAAGGAATTTGAAAATCGTTAAGAACTTTGGCAGCTTTTTCCATTACCGCCAAATCGGAAGTACTCCCCATAATAATGCTCACTAATGGATTCATCGATGTGTTTGTTTTTGGTTTAATATTATGTAATTTGTGTAAAAGGTTCTTGTCACTGATTGTATAGCGATGTACTGATTTATAGTAATAGTTTGATATTTGCGATGTTAATTGTTTTTTTGCAAAACTACGAACATTAACCATTAATTATCCCTATCTGTTCAAATTTTTATACTTTTGCCTCCTTTAAAGAAACTGTTTTACGCTGTCAAAAGATTTCGGCGGGAAGATTTGAAGGGACATTCCGGTGATAGTGCAGGCCTAATAAAATGTTTGTTAAATTTGAATGAGGTAAGTTAGAATTTCATTCGTATATAATTTATTTAACTCATTGGCCGAATGGAACTCGCATGGCTTAATAAAATTTATACATGTCCTTTTGTGGCAACAGCCGCCATGCTCGTTTCATCCGTATAAAATTTTTTAAGTTATTGGTTGGATGGAACTCGCATGGCATAATTAAATTTATACATGTCCTTTTGTGGCAAAAGTCGCCATGCTCGTTTCATCGGGTGATATGGTTAATGGTTAATGTGGAAAGCAGATCCCGGCCCATTGAAAGTAGTGAAAATTGTAAAGCTGATATTATTTTGAATTTAAAAAACAACTAATGAAACGTATCCAATTGTTAGATAAAGAGTTTGTCCTTTCAATTCCTGCCAGTGACATAAAAAGGGCTATTTGGGATATGGCCATGAAAATCAATCGTGATCTTCATGACAAGAATCCACTAATGGTATGTATCCTTAACGGTTCTTTTATGTTTTCTGCCGATTTGATGAAGCTTATTGAATTTCCATGTGAAATAAGTTTTGTTAAGCTTTCATCCTATCATGGAATGGAGAGTACAGGTGAAGTGAAGCAATTAATTGGGTTAAACGAAAATGTTGAGGGCCGTACCGTTGTCCTGCTTGAGGATATTGTGGATACTGGCGTAACCATTGATAATTTGGTGAGACAATTAAAGACGCAGAATCCTGCTGATGTAAAGGTTGCCACTCTGCTTTTTAAACCCGAAGCCTGCACAAGAGATATTAAACTCGATTATGTTGGTCTCGAAATCCCAAATGATTTTATCGTTGGATACGGTCTCGACTATGATGGTTATGGTCGTAACTTACCTGATATTTATACTGTTGTAAAATAAAAAATATTACGCTACTATGTTAAATATTGTAATTTTTGGCCCTCCGGGTTCAGGGAAAGGAACACAAAGTGAAAAGATTATTGCCAAATATGGTTTGGCACATATCTCTACGGGCGATATTTTACGTCAGGAGATAAAAGAAGAAACCGAACTCGGAAAACAAGCCAAGTCATATATCGATCAGGGAGAACTTGTTCCGGATGCAACCATAATCGATATGCTTGAAAAAAAGTTGGAAACGTTGAATAATGAACAGGGAGTGATTTTCGATGGTTTTCCACGAACAGTTGATCAGGCCGGTGCATTGAAAAAGATGCTTCAAAAGAGAGGGGAAGATGTGAATGTTATGCTTAATTTGGAAGTGGGGCGTGAGGAACTTATTCAGCGTTTGCTTAAACGTGGCGAGGTTTCGGGCCGGTCGGATGATAATCTGGAAACTATTGAAAAACGTATTCATGTCTATGAAGAACAAACATCCCCGGTAATTGAGTTCTATAAAGCGGAAGGAAGTTATCATGCCATTCCCGGCGAGGGAAGTATCGATGAAATTTTTGAACGCATTAGTAATGCGATTGATAGTGTCAAGTGATTTAAACTAATTAAATTAACATGTCGGGATCGAATTTTGTTGACTATGTAAAGATTTTCTGTCGTTCCGGGAAAGGAGGGGCAGGGTCACGTCATTTGCGGCGCGAAAAGTTTGTAGCCAAGGGAGGTCCCGATGGAGGTGATGGTGGTCGCGGAGGGCATATTATCCTGCGCGGCAACCGAAATACCTGGACATTACTTCACCTGAAATATCAACGGCATGTCTTTGCCGGAAATGGAGAACCCGGTGGTAAACAAACCTCTACCGGGGCCAATGGTAGAGATGTTTATATCGATGTTCCGCCGGGTACCGTTGCCAAAGATGGAGAAACAGGTGAAGTGTTGTTTGAAATAACCCACGACAAAGAGGAGCGCATTTTGGTGCATGGCGGTAAAGGGGGGTTAGGAAATGTTCATTTTAAAAGTGCAACGAACCAAACGCCGCGTTATGCACAACCGGGAGAACCGGGAAAAGAGATGACCGTTATTCTGGAGTTAAAAGTGTTGGCAGATGTGGGTTTGGTAGGCTTCCCCAATGCCGGTAAATCAACCCTTTTGTCGGTGGTGAGTGCTGCTAAACCCGAAATAGCCAACTATCCTTTTACCACGCTTGTGCCCAACCTTGGCATCGTGAAGTATAGGGATTTTCGTTCATTTGTGATGGCGGATATCCCCGGTATTATTGAAGGTGCACACCAGGGTAAAGGCTTGGGATTGCGGTTTCTCCGACACATCGAGCGAAACTCTATTCTTTTGTTTATGGTTCCTGCCGACAGTGATGATATCCACAAAGAGTATAAGGTGTTGCTTAATGAACTGCGTCAATATAACCCTGAACTGCTGGATAAAAAGCGATTGCTCGCCATTACCAAAGCTGATTTAATTGATGATGAGCTTCAAGCCGAAATAGAACAAGACTTGCCGGATATCCCCAGGGTTTTTATCTCATCAGTTACGCAAAAAGGTATCGCAGAGCTAAAGGATATGATCTGGAAAGAATTGGATAGTTGAAGGGGATTAAGATGGCTCGTCCAATGGGACGTCAGGCAAGGGATGCTTTCATCCGGGAGAGCGGTGTCACATCTCTTGGTTTAAGATGGTCGATAACAGCGTAAAGTAAAAAAGGGGGCAGTGCCCCCGTTAACAGATATTTCCTCTTTAAGCGTAATAATTTTCTTAAATCATAGATTCTCTTCTTTGCGTATTTTTTCCAATTCGGTCATAATCTTCTTCATTTTTTGATCGCTTAACTGATAAAAGATCATTGTAGCACCTGAGATGAGGGCAGCAATACCCGGAATAAAACTAATCATATATTTGATGCCATTAATGGTTTCGGGTGTCTGATCTACATTGGCTTCGAAGCCAAAGAATGCCAGGAGCCACATGGTGACGGCACCACCCAATGTCCAACCCAGTTTTTGTGACATGCTGGATGCTGAAAATATCAAGCCGGTTGCCCGACGTCCGGTTTTGTACTGGGAATAATCGGCCGCATCAGCATACATCGACCACATTAACGGGAAGATGATGCCGGCGCAAAAGCTGATTAAAGCCTGAAGAAGATAGATGAATAAATAGTTTTCGCGATTACAGAAGTAAAACAAAGAGCTTAATAACGCTGCCAGAAACATTGCATAGATAAAAGTTCTTTTTTTACCGATGGTTGCCGAAACCGGTTTCGCCATCATTACGCCTATCATATTGGTCGCCTGCCCCAGAAAAAAGTATAAGGTACTGTAGGTAAAGGTTGCAGAAGAGATGGAGAGAGCTGTCTCATCAATAACATAATACTTAAAATAGTACATGGCCACACCATCGCGTACCGAGTTAAATATGAGTGTCATGACTCCTGCCGCCAGAACGATGAACCAGGGGATGTTTCCGAAAAGGTTTCTAAGATCTTCCCTAAGGCTGTTTTGTTGCCCTTTGGGAGGTTTAATGCGTTCGCGTGTCCAGGAAAAGGTCATCAGAAAGAAAATAACAGCCAGTATGCCGATAATGGTCATGGTAAGTTGATAGGCTTCATCGGTATCTACGTTGATGGTATTGTCGAAGAAGTCGACCAAAGGTTGATAAACAGCGACAACGAGGAGACTGCCGGCGAAAGCGAAGACCATCCGGTAGGAAGCAAAGGTTGTCCGCTGGTCGGGATCGGCAGTCATTACTCCCAGCAAACTTGCATAGGGTACATTGATGGCGGTATAAGCCATCATCATTAGCGTATAAGTAATATATGCATAGGCAATTTTCCCGTTAACGCTCATATCAGGGGCCGAAAATAAGAGCACACCTATGATGGCAAAAGGACCGGCCACCCATAACAGCCAGGGGCGAAACTTTCCCCATCGTGTATTGGTGCGGTCCCCGATAATTCCCATGATGGGATCGTTGGCCGTGTCCCAGATTCGGGTGACCAGAAACATGGTTCCTACTGCGGCTGCAGGGATTCCGAAAACATCTGTGTAGAAGATGGCCAGATAAAAAGTGAAGATCTTCCAGTACATGGATGATGCAGCATCACCAAAACCGTAACCTATTTTCTCTTTTAATTTGATGGCAGAAGGGCTCATATCTTCCAAAAATTTTAAATATTATTTGCTTTGATTGGCGACTATTGGATACGACGCATCAATATTTCTTATCCGTTTCATGCTCTCTAATAGTGCTCTGGTGTTATGATAGGGGCATTTCCAAAAACCTGCTTTTAATTCCGAGGGTAGGGGGTTGCCATTATCGTTGATTAACTCATGCCATTCACCATGTTTGTAATCAATTACATATCGTTTGATATATTCCCATACTTTCAGAAATAGGTCAAAATAGTCTGCAATACCTGAGTGTTCAAAAGCATCCAACAGTCCTACAAGGGCTTCGGCCTGCACCCACCAATGACGTTCTTTGAGCCATTGGTTCTTTTTAAAGTCATGTTCATAATAGAGGGAATAATCGGGTGCCATACCATCTTTAATTACAGCATTCACCATCTTCAATGTTTCCTTTTTAGCTTCGTTTATCAGTGCCTTGTTCCCTGTCAAAATTGCTGCTTCATTAATCAGCCATGCGCCTTCGATGTCGTGTCCGAAAGAAACAATGCCTGACTGTACTGTCCAGTCGTTGCTGAAAAAGAGATTGAAATGGTACGACTGTTTGTCCAATATCTTTTCAAGGAATATGCGTAGCAGAGCTGTCAACTTATTTTTTAAATTATTGTCCGGCCATATTCCCAAAAGATTTGAATAAGGTTCCAGGAGATGGAGATGGGTATTCATACTTTTGGGTAAGTTGGCGTCTTTGTCGCTCAACCTCATGTCCTTCAATGTTTTCCATTCTCGAGAGAGGGCTTCCAGGTATCCCCCGTATTGTGGGTCAAAACTGTGTTTCTCAATTAAATGAAACAATTGGATGGCCATATCCAGACTTTCATGTTTACCCGAAGCTTTATAATATTCAGAAAAAGCATAGATACCAAACCCTTGACCATAAATCTGTTTCCGGGGGTTAATTACATTGCCTTTGTAATCGACAGCCCAGAAAAGGCCTCCATGCTTCTTGTCCAGGAAATGGTGAATGAGGTAATCGAAGGCGCGATGAGCCAGGTCGAGGTAATGTCTATTTCCGAGGAAATTATAAGCAGCAGAGAAAGTCCATAAAATACGGGTATTCAGTACCAGGCTTTTGTCTGCCTTGGCCACCATTTTTCCTTTGGCATCGATCTGGCCTGCAAAGCCGCCATACTGATGGTCAATGGTGCGGGTTTGCCAGAAATGAAGAATATTTTTTAATTCCTTGTCAAATTCGTTGATCAATTGCTCTTTTTCTACCATCATGTTTGCTTGTTTTGGGTTTTGAAGAAATGTGTGTTTTTGTTTATCAATTGGTTTATTGTTGCAACTGAACCAGCGCTGCAAAATTTGTCCGGAGGAGTGTGGATGCAATAATCAACCAATTGATCGATGGTAGAAGTTGCTACGTGTAATCTGGTATCGGACGAAGCATAATAGATGAAAACCGTTCCATCGTCATCGGCAATCCAACCGTTGGAAAAAAGAACGTTAGAAACGTCGCCTATGCGTTCCTCTTTAAGGGGACTCATAAAATGTCCGGCTGGTTTGTGCGTGACGATCCATGGCTTTTCCAGATCGGTCATAAAAAGATAGAGGGTATATCGCAACCCTGCGGCGGTATATCTTACTCCATGCGCCAGATGGAGCCATCCTTTGCTGGTTTTGATTGGTGCCGGTCCCAAACCGTTTTTAAGTTCATATATGGTATGATATCTTTTGGGATCGACAATGATTTCGTTTTTAATCACGGCATGTTCAATATTGTCGGCCAGCCCGAAGCCAATACCACCACCTTTCCCGGTATCAATAAATCCATCCTGCGGGCGTGTAAAGAAAGCGTATTTGCCATCGATTTTGTGAGGAAACAATACTACGTTGCGCTGCTGACCACTGGTGGAGATGAGGTCTGGCAGCCGTTCCCAGGTAATGAAATCACGGGTGCGGGCAATGCCTGCCGATGCCACGGCACTGCTCGTGTCGCCTTCAGGTGCGTTGGGGTCTTTCCTTTCGGTGCAAAAGACGCCGTAAATAAATCCATCGTCGTGCTTTGTAAGACGCATGTCGTAAACATTGATGTCCGGATTTTCATTTTGAGGTAAGGTGACCGGCCTCTCCCAAAAGCGGAAATGATCGATGCCGTTGGGACTTTCAGCTATAGCGAAAAACGATTTCCGGTCGTTACCTTCTACTCTTACCGCCAGCAAATATTTATCTTTCCATTTGATAGCCCCGGCATTGAAGGTGGCATTGAATCCGATACGTTCCATAAAAAAAGGATTGGTGTCGGGGTTCATATCAAACCGCCAGTGAAGGGGAATATGATCTCGGGTCAGTACCGGATATTTATATCGGTTGTAAATACCATTGATACTAAACAAGGGTTCATTGGGTCGGGCGAGAAGTTTTTCATGTTCCTGCGAAATGATCTTATATCGTTCATTAAACAGTTTATTCTCCACAGCCATACAATTATTTTTAGAAGGATAGATTATAAGGTGAAAGATGTTGGAATTTGATTTATTACATCCTGAGTGCCCAATTTTTTTTCTGTGATTCTTGCTGAAATGCCTGGGGGTCAAAAGCTTTAGTTTTTTGCCAGGTTTTATGGGCTTAATTAAGGTTGTTATTTTGTTTAAATTGGTTCCAGTCCTTTAGCAGCCATACTTTTTCATTACTAACAAAAGTTTTGAAGTCAGATGCAGAAGGGTGGTGGGGATAAGTGCTGAAGAAGTGGGTGGTGTCGGCATTTCGCCAAAGCATGACATAGGCAATTTTATCGGCTGTTTTCCCACTAAAAATTGACTTTCCAAGTTTTTGAGTAAACCACTTGTAGTCTGTCATTTTATCCAGTCCGGTTTCGGTGAAGGCAGCCACCTTACCGGTTTTTTCTGCATAGTTGACCACAATTTCAAGTTTGTGACGTGCGGCTTCAATGTTTTCGGTGCCGGGACGAAAATCACCGTAATTGTCCACACCAATGATATCTACCACATCGTTACCGGGATACCAGGTCAGGTATTCGTCTTCGGTATTGAACCGGTTATCGGGTGAGTATGCCGAAAGGAAATTGATTTCTTTTTGGTTGCGCAAATATTCGATGGTAAATCTGAAAAGTTGTTTAAATTCTTTCGGTGAGCACAATGAACTTCCCCACCAGAACCAGTCGCCATCCATTTCGTGCCAGGGACGGAAAATGAAAGGAATCTGGTCGCCTTTTTCGGTTTTTAGGGAAGCCATGAATAGGGCTACCCGGTCCAGGTATTTTTTAAAAACATCATGATGCGTTCCTCCGGGAAGGATGTGTTTGACAACCTCGGTATCGGTTGTCCAGGCATTTTTTGTTGGGTCGAGCGGGCTGTAGGGATGCCAGCTAAAGGTTATGACGGCACCCTGTTGATATCCCTTCAGGGCCAAACGACGCATTGTCTCGAAAGGAACACTGTCCAGGTTAACTGTTCTTCCAAGTTCAATACCTCCCAGCTCCCATCCCAAAAGAGCGGGATAGTCACCTGCCGTTTCATAGGTGTCGGACCGGCCTTCTTCATATTTCCAGCCAATGCCGTAAGCCAGATCATCCTGGTGCCCGAAAAGGATCCCATTGTTTTTAATTGCTTTCAATTGTTTAAATAAGATTTTCGCAGAGTTATTTTCGGTATCTGAGGATTTACCGGCACCACATGCGATCATTAAGTTGACGGTCAATAGTGTAATGATAATTTTTTTCATTAGTATATAATTTAATTAATTCTTTGGTCTAATGGAACTCGCATGGCTTAATAAAATTTATACATGCTCTTTTGTGACTAAAGCCGCCATGCTCGTTTCATCCGTATAAAATTTATCTAAGTTATTGGTTGGATGGAACTCGCATGACCTACAGTTTATATATGTTCTTGTTGTGATAAATTTTCTTGGTCATGCTCGTTTCATCGAATTTATTTGTTTATAATTCCTAGAAAACCTTGTCATTGGAATGTAATTATTAAAGTCATCTCGTAAGGAAAGCGCTTGGAAAAATGAGGTGGGTATTTGGCTTTTCTGGCTTGTTTAATTAAAGGTATAAACTTTTATTTCAGCGGAGTGAGTCGTAGCATAATAACATCGTGCGATGGGACTGTAGCCTTGAAAACTCTTTTGGTGTTACCGATATTTTTTTTATCCCATAAATTGCGTATGTTATAGATTGTTTCATTAAATGCTGTTTCGAAACCAAAGATTTCATCCACTACATTTTCTATTTTCCAGTCAAATTTTATCACAGCAGGTTGATCCCTTCTGTTTAGGAAACAAACAGCCCACTCACCGTTGCTTAATGGTTTGAACCAGGTTTCGAGGCTGTCAATGCTATTGTATTTGAACCCCTGTATCCCAAGAGAATCCTGGTTAACCGCAATAACTTCCTGATTGGTCAGAATTTCGACGGTCTCTTTCGACATGTTTCTCAGGTCATTTCCGGCAATCAGCGGTGCCGCCAACATTGCCCACATAGAAAAATGTGCCCGATCTTCATTAACCGACAATCCGTTGCCTACTTCCAGCATATCTGGGTCGTTCCAATGTCCTGGTCCGGCGTATTGACGTAGTCCCTCCTGCATGTCCAGAATTTTCATCACTCCCCAGGAGTACCATCCGCCGTGGTCATGTTTACAATCCCAACAAATAAAGATATCACCCGTTGTTCGCCACATGTGGGCGATGTCTTTGGCCCATTCCCAGGGTTTGCTGGTGCCCCATTCACACATGCTGAAAAGAATGGGACGACCTGCCTTGTAGAGAGCGTCTCTCATGGTAGAATAAGCACCGATGGGATTGATGTTTTCCGTGTTACACCAGTCATATTTTAAGTAATCAATGCCCCATAGGGCATACTGAAGCGCATCCTGGTACTCATATCCACGGCTTCCCGGATATCCGGCGCATGTTTTTGTTCCGGCATCGGAGTAGATGCCCAATTTCAGTCCTTTACTATGAACATAATCAGCAAGAGCTTTCATCCCGTTAGGGAATTTGGCAGAATCGGGATAGATAAATCCGAGGCTGTCACGGCCACCCTGCCAACAGTCGTCTATCACAATATATTCATAGCCGGCGTCTTTCATACCGCTTTCCACCATGGCATCCGCAATACTGCGAATCAATTCTTCATTCACCTCGCAGCCAAATTTGTTCCAGCTATTCCATCCCATTGGTGGGGTAAGTGCCAACTTTTCAAATTTTTGAGCTTGAATTAGGATTCCGAAAAGAAAAATAAAGATTCCAAGGCAACTTGTTTTTGAATTCATATTGCAGAAATATTTAGAAAAAAAGAAAACTAAGAACTTACCATACGCTAAATACAGGAATTTTTAATATTGTTCCAAGTACGATTTTTTCATTTGATTATAGTATTTGTTGTGTTTTCCTTTTTTATTTGCATAAAATGAACTTATGTGGTTGGCTAAAGCTTGTTATGTCTAACATTCACCCTTCAATTTCAATCGACTGAGCTCGTGTCTAGGACTAAAAGCCTGGCATAATCTCAGTTGAATGAGAAAACTACTATCCTACAAAGTCATAGAATTGAAAAATTCACCTTCTTCATTCTGCTTGTGCACTTCAGCTTCTGCATTTAATTAGCAAATGTACTTGTTGTATTAACCTTTTGGAGTCATGCTCGTTCCATGAGAATTTCCTGTTTTTACAGGCAATGAGATATAAAATTTTCATATGTTTCATTACCGAATCTAAAAGTATATGTTACGGGCCATGAAGTATCGCCAATGTTATGTTATCCCTTTAATGTTGTTTTAAGTCAGGCATTTCATCTCTGGAAATTACCGCATCATCATTGAACGCATTTTGCCACCATGCGATGTCGGCGAATTCATGGTCAGTCCCGTTAAAATTTGCACTATTGGGATTATTGGTTCGTTCATAATCGTACCAGGGCATGAACCAAGACCATTTGGCCAGTGATGCCCACTGGTCAGAGATGTGCGGAACACCGCCCATTTCACTTAACGTGATGATTTTGTCGGGATAATCCGTCTGGATGGTTTCAAATTGTGCGGAGATAACCGAGACATCCGATACATCATAAATATCCCTGCCAATGATATCCACATAGTCATCACCGGGATAGAAATCTTCATCGTTGGTTTGTGTTGTCCATACCCAGATGAGGTTGTTCAAACCCTGTGCTTCAAAGTAATTAAACATATAGATCCATAATTTTTTAAATGCCTCAGCGCCGTCATATCCCCACCAAAACCAGGCAGTACCGTCATTATACTCATAAATGTTCCCAGCCGCTTCATGAAGAGGGCGCCAGATAACAGGAATATTCTTGTCAGAAAGTAGTTTTAGGTAACCGGCAACTTTATTCAGGTCGGCATTTAGCACCTCGTTTTCCCATGTTCCTTCAACAGTGGCATTGGCTGCGCGGAAAGATGTTTCGGAGGGGCGGTAGGTGTATTCCGTAGCTCCTTGGGATACCGGAACTAACCAGTGCCAGCAGGCGCCTACCAGCCCCTTGTTTTGCCACCACTCTTCCACTATCTGGGTGTTGGAGTAATCAATCCAATTGGAAGGTGAATAGGGTAAATGGATATAATCAAAGTTGGCCATGGCGGGATATTTCCCTGTGTGTAACCGTACCCATTCCGCCTCATTAATGTTCCAGTTTACATTGGCCATGGTGGCCGAAATAATGGATGTACCATAAATTTCCTTGAGGAAATTATAAACGTTTTGAGCTTCGGGAGAGGGATTGGAAACAGCAAGCTTTTCTTTAATAATAACCGGTGCTTGAGTAGTAAAAGAGAATCTTATTTCGTTTTTTGAGGGTACATCCAAAGTGTTTATTACAGCTCCTGGCGGAACGATAACCGTATAATGAGTACCATATTCCAGTTCCGTGTTTAATATTACTTTCCGGAAAGAAGCATTGGCCGATACGGGAATCCCGTTCACTGTGATGGCTACCTTTTCATTTATATGAACCACTTCATCAAATGTGACAGATACCTCAGCATTTATAGGGACCTCCTCAGCTCCGTCAACAGGATTAGTACTTTCCAAAACAGGAGGAATTGGTTTTTCTCCGGCGTCATGGGAACAACCTACGGATAAAAAGAAAAGTAAACAAAGAATCCAACCTATTTTTAACATATTCTAAAAGATTGTAGGACAATATTTAGGAAATAACAGGGGCTCGTGAAAGGCCCCTGCTATTTTTGAAGAAACACAAAGCTATGGAGCAGGTTCAAACCTAAAATTATCCAGACTGATTTTGGTGAAATCCAAATTGTCGAATGGCTGAACAATGAATCCCCAGTCACCACTGTTGGTAATATTTCCACTAATGCCCAGCTCACTTAGACTATAGGTGACGGTAACCCAACTGTTTCCGGTACCCCAGGTGGTGTCATCGTTTTGAAGACCAAGTTTGAACCAGTTAGAATCCATTCCTGATAATTTCAACTGGAAATTATTGGCGGCATCACTAATGGTTCCTTCAATTTTGACATCAATTTTTACGAGGTAATTATCGGCAGTGATTTCCGGTTTCGGGAAGGCGTCGTTATGGTTACAACCCCATACCCATGTCCAACTTCCCGAGGCGATTTGAGTGTTGCCTTTCAGGTATTTGCCGGAAACGCCATTTTCATCGTCCATAAGAGTGCTCACCCCACTCCAGTTATCCCAATCAAGACTGTGTCCCTCTTCATCAAAATCGTTAAATACCAGATCGGGATTAAAAATCTGATCAACACCGCCAAAGAATAATACCGGTAACAGACCTTCTTCACCTTCGTAAGTAATAACCCGGATCTGACCATTTCCGGTAAGTACTTGCTCGGGGACATAGACTTCAACACGGGTATCGGTTTTTTCACCGTAAGCCGTTGCCTTGATTTCGCCCGGGAATACCAATTCTTTTATCAGATCTAGGTTGGAGCCAAGAATGGTAAGAATTTCACCAGGCGTACCTTTATTTTCCAAATACCCGGTAACATCGGGAAGGTTAGATAGAATAGTAACCGCACCGGTAGATGGTACCTCAACTCCGTTAATGGCTACCAGAGTTAAAATACCGGTCTGGGCCCCCACTTTCACTGTTACCATTATTTCCGATTCGGTTTGGTTGATGATGTCTCCTTCGACACCACCGCTAAATATGACTTTGTCAACCAAGTCAAGGTTTTCGCCGGTAATGGTAAGTGTATTGTTGGGTTTTATTTCAGAAGGACTAAATGAGGTGAGGACAGGGTCCAGGAATGTAAGCTCATCGGCCGTAACGGATTTCTGTGCCAGGGTGTTGAACACCACAGCCCCTGAGAGTGCCCCGTCGGGTGTGGTAACCGAAATTTCTGTCTCAGTTCTACCATCCAAAATGGTTCCTTCAAAGCCGCCTTCAAAAACGACGGAAGAGACAAGATCCAGGTTTTCACCGGTGACGGTTATTATTTCACCGTTCTTGAGCGTTGTAGGCGTGATGGATGAAATAGTCGGGAGCATCATTTGAAGCTCTGTTTCCGAAACCACTTCTACTTGTGATGCAGGCAATAAAACAATATTTCCGTCCATGGCGTTGTCAGGAATTGTAACAACGATTTCCTCCGGGCTATGGCTGACAAATTCGGCAGAATCGATTTTAATATTTCCCAATTTAAATGAAACGACAAGGTCTAGGTTGGTACCCGAAATGGTCAGGTTATTTCCTGCCTTTACAGGGTTTGGAGAAAAATCGTTCAGAACAGGTAGAGTCACGTTTAACTCCGTTTCGGTATAGACGATGACGGGATCTTCGGCCCCGTTGGAAACGCCAATGATGCCTGTCCGCGCTTCATCGGGTACTATTACTTTTAGTTCCTTTCGGCTTTGTGCTTCAAAGGACGAGGTATCGGCAACGACTCTGTCGGTGAAAATGACTTCGTTGACCAAGTTCAGGTAATCCCCTGTAATTGTAAGGACTTCGCCTGGTCGAATGGTTTCGGGGGAAAAGGTTTCGATAGAAATAGGCTCAGAATAGCCAATTGGTGTTTTGGTGGTAATGTCGCCCGGAGGGGTTTTCAATACGACCAGGCCTTCTTCGGCTGTTTGCGGGACTGTAAGGGTAATTAGTTCCGCCGACTGTGAAGTAAATTCCGAAGCGTTAATTTCGATGTTGTTCGGAATAATAATGGCCGACACCTTGTCCAGGTTAATACCGATAAACCTAAGTTCAGCACCACGTGCCACGGGCATTGGCCCATAGCTTAGCAGTTCAACATTGCCACTGTTTTGATCGTCGTCGTCATCACAGGATGTCATGAACATGACAGCCCCAACGATTACAAGGATCAGTGGCAACCATGAGTACCTTTGAAAAATATTGTGTTTTGTTTGCATAATTAACAGATTAACGGATTATCAACTATTTTGGGACTACTCTAACGTTGTCAATGGCAATAAACAGATCCTGTTCGAGCTCAGCATCCAAAGCTGGTCCCCAGACAAAAAAGGTAAAACCACCGAAATCATCAGGATAGGTCAATGAGAGATTATTGACAGAAGCGTCATGAGAAAATCTGAACTCCGTTAAGGGAATAGAAACAGTAATCCAGCCTTCAGTCTGATAACTATCCCCGATTTCGAACCATGGTCTCCAGAGGGCACGTCCCAAACTGGTATCACTATAATAGGCATTTCCTCCATCAGGACCGGGGATGTCATAGGGTGTAAAGATACATTGCAAATAACCAACTGCCCAGGGATTTACTACATTAACCTCGAATTTCAGAACCATATCAGAAAGACTGTTTTGTCCCAGATCGAACAAAGGATTTTGTTGGTCGGGATTGCTACTCCAACCGCCCCATAGGTTCATGGCAAGGTTGTCTTCAATCCAAGCCCAGTCGGAAAGTGTTCCGGTAAGGGCCAGATAGTTACCGGAGACTCCATCGGGACTGGATGCTTGCGTAACACCTGATCGCCAGCCGGCACCCAGCTTGGTGTCAAAATCGAGGAAAATGTTTCTGTCGTCGCGGAAATAGAAGGATGAACGCGTTGATCCGTACATGGATTTTACCGTAATGGGGCCGGGCGATACGCCTTCAGGAACAATGACGCGAATCTGGTCAACAGTATAACTCTCTATTTCCGCTTCAATATTACCTGGGAAAAAGACCTGAAGAGGTCGTTCCTCATCACCAAGGAAATAATTGCCGTTGATAACAGCCACTTCCCCGTCGGGTACATATTCGCATGTCATTGAATTGAGCAGAGGTTGTGGAACCTGTACCTGGAAATCATAAGTGTATTCCACACCACTGCGGGTGATTAACTTAATTTGATCGGTTACCTCTTCCGGGATCTCATTGGGTATGGTAACAATAATGGCTTTATCCGTGATATAATTCACATTTAAAACTGCCTTTTGGTCATTAAACCAAATCTCAACCACATCTCCGAGATTATCACCCACCAATGCAATGGTACTACCCAAAAATGCCCGAACCACGAGAGAATCCGATGCCATAGGATCAGTGATTCGGATATATTTTATTTCCGGCACTTCTCCGGCTCCATCGTCGGAATCGTCATCGCAGGAATTAAGAATTGTCCCGGAAAAAGTACCGAACAATAAAAGCAGTACAACGGTCATAAAAGACGTACTTCTTTTCAATTGCTGTTTTATATTGTTCATTATTTCAGTTTTTTGTTGTTAATTAGGTTTTAATATCATGATAACCAATGACTATTTATTTTTTTGTTTGTAAGCCCAAGAAATATGGTATTGGTTTCATTGTTGCTTCCTTAATAAGGGATGGTACTGAAATCGAATGGAACAGGATCTTCGCTTAGATTAGGGTTCATGGACAAATCGATGTCGGGGAAAGGAAGTGTAAAATCGTCGTTGGTTATATTAACCTTGAATGAATTTATTGAGATGCTGGAAGCATCGACTTCTCCTTTGTAATAGCCATACAGGTCACCTTCATAACTACCTCTTTCCTGTTGATTGATCCATTGGCGAGCCAATTCGGGATTATAGTATGAAAGACGCACATAGTCATACCAATTATCCCCTTCCAGGGCGAATTCTTTTCTTCGCTCATTGAAAATCATTTCGAAAGAAAGTTCCGTGACGGGATCGGCGTCGGGGATGGCTCTCTGTCTGACGGCATTGAAATACTTCAATGCTTCCGGGTCGGTGGTGGTTTCATTGTTTCCAAGAATGGCTTCGGCATAAATGAGATAAATATCGGCCAGTCTCAGAATATGAGTAGCCAGATCCGTTGCCATTCGTTGCCCTAGATTGCCATTTTCTGCTGCATGATCACCTTCATAGTGTCCCACGATATGTTTAACCATGAAACCGCCGGTAGGAACTCCAAAAACAGCTCCGGCCACATTGTTGTCATTGTCCATGGTAGCTGTGAAGCCGCCCACGTGCCGCCAGAAATAATCGTAATGGTCGTTCCACATCATCATGGTGGCTTTTCGTCGTGTATCGTCATTTTGACGGGTGGGACTAAGGGCATTTTCACCAAAGAGGTTTTGAAGATCGATGGTTACGCCCCTCCAGGATCCCCATGTGTCGCCGGCAATGCCGGTAAAATTATTAAGTGCGACGTCAGACTGAATAGAATTTTGTGAGGTCCACGTATCTGAAATAGTCCAACGCCAGGAAATGAGATTTTCAGAGTTAAAGTTGCCAGTGCTGATGCGGAAAAGGTTACTGTAAACTGGCTCCAGAGAGCCCGGATATTCGTCAATCACCGTTTTGGCATATTGTTTTGCGAGGTCCAGATATTCCTGATTTCTGGTTCCATTCATTCCAAGCCCGGAACGGGTAAGATATACTTTTGAAAGCAAGCCCATGGCTGAATATTTGTTAATACGCCCTTCCTTATTTTCTTCAGGCAATAATTCGATTGCTTTTAGCAGGGTTCGTTCAATATATTCATAAACATCTTCGAGGTTATTTCTTTTAAGGCTTGTCGCATTTCCCTGACCAATAATTTGGGTGTTACTATGAATGATTGGAACTGCCCCCCAAATCCTGGCAAGGTAGAAATAAGCCAAAGCTTTCATTGTCATAGCCTCGCCGGTGACTGTATTTTTTGCTTCCTGGCTAACATTTGGACCGGATTTGGCAGCAATGTTTTCAATTACCGCATTACAGTGACCATTTACCAGCCATAACGAGTTAGAAGCATTGACCAAATCTTCATTGCTTGAGTTGAGATTAAAATTTTGATATATGGTTTCAGTTCCGGTATATATATTTCCAGCTAGTTGATCACCAATCCACAGAAATCCTCTTTGAAAGTCGTACCAGGGTGAATTGTATAATACATTAGCAGCTTGAAAACACTGTTCATCCGTTTGATAAAAATTATCAATGGTATAAGAGTCTTCTGTTGGTCTGTCCAAAAAGTCTTCACAGGAAGAGGTAGCCAACCACAGACCTGTAAAGAGCCAAATGATTTTATGGGGTGCTATTTTTTTCATTTTTTTATGTTTTTAATTCATTAAGAGAGAGATTCAGTTAATGTTTTAAAATGCAACGTTTAACCCGAAAATGAAGATTCTAGGTGCCGGATATCGTCCATTGTCAAGTCCATAAACATTGTCGCTTGTTTGGCTGGCACCAATTTCGGGGTCAAAACCCGAATAATTGGTGATTGTATAAAGGTTTTGAACTCCCGCTGTTATTTTCAAATTATCAACCCCATAACGGTTAATTATTCTGTTCGGAACGTAATAAGAGAGGGAAACATTTTTGAATCTCAGGTATGAACCATCTTCAATATACCTGTCGGAAATTCTGTTGTTGTCATTGGGGTCACCTGCAATGGCTCTAGGCATATTGTCTTCTCCCATCTGAATAATCTGAACATTGTCAATGTCGTTGTACCACCCTTCAACCTCTTCAATGGGCCCAAGAATAGTACGTTTGGTTACATCCGAGAGTTGATTGTCCCACATGTTGTCCATTGTGGTAAGACTTCTGCCGATGTAGTTCAGCACTTTATTTCCATAATTTCCGTTTACAAAAACGGTGAGTTCAAGATTTTTATAGCGGAATGAATTGTTCCAACCGTAAGAAAATTTGGGCCATGGTGAACCCAGATAAGTACGGTCATACTGGTCGATGATTCCGTCAGGTTTTCCATCTGGACCTGAAATGTCCTTGAATTTCAGGTCGCCTACCCAGGTGGTAGTTGCACGATCCCACATTAGTTCACCCGTTGCTTCGTTGGTGGCGGGGAAAGCCTCCTGTTTGGGGCTGTTTAAGATGTCTTCTTTACTTGTGAATATTCCTTCTACCTTATAACCGTAAAAGCCATAGAGTGATTGTCCGATTTCTGTTAGTGTAACGACATCTGTCCACTGACCGTAACCTTCGATGTGTGCCGAAGGAGCATCGGTCAACCCCAGCAAGGTGTTGTCATTCATGGTGAAGGTGATATTGCTTTTCCAGGTAAAGAGAGGCCCGGATACCGGTATGGCATTGAATGTTATTTCAATTCCTTTATTACGAATTTCACCGAAATTACCCATAGGAGGATTTAATCTTGAGGATGCATTACCCCTTGTTCCCATGTAGGAGGGTAATTGCATGGCCATGAGCATGTTTGTGGAGGTTTTATGATAAAGGTCCACAATCAGATCAATACGGTTATTGAAGAAACCCATGTCAACGCCCAGGTTGTATTGTTCTTGCTCTTCCCACTGAATATAGGGGTTGGCGATATTGCTCTGGCGATAACCCATTCCCAGTCCGGTAGGCATTTTAGTTATAGAAGCGCCCCACTGGTAACCGCCAATGTCGGCATTACCTGTTTGTCCCCAACCGGCGCGGATTTTAAAGCTGTTCACAATATGGCTTACCCCGTTCCAAAAAGGTTCATCGGAGACCCGCCACATGGCTGAAGCAGAGTGGAAAGGGGCCCATCGGTTCTCGGGACCAAAATTGGAAGAACCATCATATCGGAAAGTATAGGTTAAATAGTATTTCCGGTTATAGTTATAATTGGCGCGGGTAAAGAATGACGCCATGGCACTGCTTCCAAAACCGGAACCTACCGTCATGGTATTATTTTCTCCCAATGAGGGGGAATGGACTTCATTGCTGGACAGGGCATTGCTGGCACCACTGAGGTATTCCCAAGAGGATTCCGATACTTCCTGACCCACCATTATAGTGGGATTGTGATATCCGAATGACCGGCTGTAAGTAAGATAATTCTTTAATTCCCAATATCTGTTTTTATTGTATTGCCAACGGGAACTGTTTTGAGTATTGCTGACATTGCCATATTGATAGGTGGGAAGAAATGTATAGGCATCGGTGTTCCCGATGTTAAGAGAAGCTTCTGTCCTTAAGCTAAGCCCCTCCAGAAATGTGATATCGCTGTAAATATTACCGATGAAATTTAATCTTTCCAATTTGATCTCTTCATCCAACGCCTTCGCGATAGGGTTTATTTTTCCCGGGGACCCTTCCCTTTCATCACCCGACCATGTTCCGTCCACATTATAAACCGGAACATCCGGGGATGTTTTCAGTGCAACATTGATTATTCCTTCATCGCTATTGTTGAGACCTAAATCATCCTCAGATTGGGCAATGGTAATATTAGTTCCCATATTCCACCATTCCTTAAGCTCAACATCCAGATTTACTCTTCCTGTAAAACGCTCGTAACCACTGCCAATAACTGTTCCTTCCTGATTAAAATAGCTGCCCGAGATATAATACCGACTCTTGTCTGTTCCGCCACTCGCACTAATTTGATGTTTTTGCAACGGTGCAGTGCGAAATACTGCCTCCTGCCAATCCGTTCCTTCTCCTAGCAAGCTGGGATCCAGTAGTTCTTCCCTGGACTCCCGACCGTCCGTTTCGGCAGCAATATTATTGCTGTATTCGGCATATTCACGGAGATTCATTACATCGATTCGTTTGGCCTGTTCCTGAATTCCATATTCAAATGAATAGTTAAAGCTGGCTTCACCGGTTTTTCCACGCTTTGTGGTAATCAGTACCACACCGTTTGCTCCTCTTGAACCATAAATGGCCGTTGCAGATGCATCTTTGAGTATTTCTATTGATTCAATATCTGAAGGATTGATACTGGATAATCCACCGCCAAAAGTGCTGACGGGACCATTCCCCAAACGATCGCCAATTCCCACATCATGACCACCCTGAATTACATTTTGAATAGGTACTCCATCAACGACATAAAGAGGTTCGGCCGATCCTGTACTTAAGGTACTTTGCCCTCTGATGCGAATGGATACTGACGCCCCTGGTTGACCGGAGGTTGTGATTGCTGTAACCCCTGCTGCCCTACCCTGAAGGGCCTGATCCAGATTGGCCGACATGGTTTGTTGAAGGTCGTCGCCGCTAACTGAAACACTTGCAGTGGAAATATCGCTTTTACGCATTGTCCCATAACCAATGACCACCACTTCATCTATTGCTCTTGTTTCAGGTATTAGTTGAATCGAAAGTTCTCTTTGGTCATCTACTTGAATGATTTGACTTTCGAATCCTATAAAGGAGAATTTAAGGCTGTTTTGACCTTCTTTAAGGTTAATGGTAAAATGACCGTCCATATCAGTTACTGTACCGGAAGTAGTTCCCTGAATTATCACGGATACCCCTGGTAAGGGGGCGCCCGTTTCATCGGTAACCTTTCCTGTTACGACCTTTTCTTGCGCATGAACTGTTATTTGAAATGCAAGAAAAAACATCGCTAAAAAAAACTGCAGATTGTTTTTCATAAGGCGAATATTAAAATTTTATTATGACAACGTGTAAAAAGCACACTAAAAATACCTTTACAAAAATAAACCAAAAAACACATAAAGTCCGATACTATTTTATCACTTTCTTTTACTTTTTGGTCAGGCCTGATTTTAACTGAATGTGTTATTGTTGTGTGTAAAAGAATGTGTTAAGAATAATAATGGGGATTTTTAGAAATTTATTAATTGTTTGAATAGCATGATGAAAGGTTGGATAATAGATAATAATACAATCTTAACAATAGGTGTTTTAAAAGTTATACTAAAAACTAAAAAAGAAAAAAAGGTGTTTTTTATTGATATTTAAATGGAATGACTTTAGGATACCGGGAAATGTTAAATCCTTGATTAGTTATATTTTGTAAGGTTATTGAAATTATTACATTTGATGAGTTGGGCTCAATTCGGGGGGGATTTTCGGATATAACCAATTAAAAAAGAAATGATTAAGAAAATAGAATTGCTGAAGTTGCTCAGAATACGTTTTTTATTCCATTAAAATTTGAACGAAATTCAGTGGGTGTACAATTTTGTTTCTTTTTGAAAGTTCGATTAAAATTGGAAATATTATTAAAGCCACATTCGTAACATATTTCCGATATGTTTTTAGTGGTTTCTATTAACATACGTGTAGCATATCCCAAGCGGATTTCATTTACAAATTCAATAAATGTTTTTCCAGTTCTTTGTTTGATTAGTCTGCTAAACGAAACAACAGACATATTCAAAAGTTTGGCGGCCTCTTCCAGTTTAATCCTATTTTTATAATTTTCTTTTACAAAGTGGTAAATTCTTTCAATGTTATCGCTATTAAAAAAGTCATTTTGATTTTGGAAGGATATGTTTGTTAAAAGTTTTTGATTCTTTGAAATTGCTAACTCATATAAAAGAGATTGAAATTCCAAAAAAGAATCAAACCCCCTTTTTTTGTTTATTCGCTTTAGTCTTTGTGCTGCCAATTGTGCTGTTTCCTGAGAAAATAAAATGCCTCTGTTGGCATTATGGAGTAAATCTTTTAAAGGCTTTAAGATGTTTTTTCTTAGTAGATGATGTTGAAACAGATCTCGTGGAAATTGCAGGGTGATTTCGTGAAGAAGCTTATCGCCTTTGTTTTTATAGTTCTCCCATCCATGGAATAAATTAGGTCCTATCATTACTAATTCTAAGTCATCAATGATTCCAATGTGGTCACCAACTATTCTCCGTCCCCCCCTGGCATTGGCTATAAAATTGATTTCGTATTCGGGGTGAAAATGAATCGGGAAATTAAAAAGTCTTCTTTGACGATCAAAAATCAAAAAACAATCATCATCTTGGAGAGGTGTTATTTCTCTATGGATATGATTTTTTGTTTGATTTTTCATCCGTAAAAATTTTACTTACTTCATTGATATATTGTTTCTTAAAAGTAGTTATTAGTGGTTGGTCATTAGTCGCTAGTCTATTAGCACTAATGACTGTTGACTAATGATTATTGACTTCTTCTGCCTTCTGTCTCTGTATTTTTATCTTTTTTACAAATATAATTATTAAATATTTTATAGAGTTATTATCAACTTAGGGTATAGAAATTTACCAAAGTGGCCGGTAAATTGGAGCAGTATAAATTTCAGTTGACATTAGCATTATTAAATCGGTAAAAGCGGCTAAAATTTTCTACCTTTGAAAGTCCAAACCGAAACATAGGTATGATTGATAAAGGTACCATAGACCGTGTGATGGATACTGCGCAGAACCAAATTGTCGATGTGGTTTCGGAATTTGTTAATCTTAAACGCAGGGGGGTTAATTATATTGGTTTATGCCCTTTTCATAATGAAAAAACGCCCTCTTTCATAGTTTCGCCTTCCAAAGGGATATTTAAGTGTTTTGGTTGTGGTAAAGGTGGAAATGCCGTAAACTTCTTAATGGAGCATGAACAGATATCTTTTGTTGAGGCCATTAAGATTTTGGGAAAGAAATTTCATATTCCGGTAGAAGAAAAAGCCTTAACACCAGAAGATATTGTCCATCAAACCGAGCGGGAGAGTATGATGGTGGTTACCTCTTTCGCTGCACGATATTTTGCTGAAAGGCTTCATCAATCTGATGAAGGGAAATCTGTTGGTTTAGGCTACCTTCGGGAAAGAGGCTTTAGAGATGATATTATTCGGAAATTTGAATTGGGTTATTCTCCTGAAAACAAGGATGCCTTTACCCGAGAAGCATTGAGGAAGGGGTTTAAACTTGAGTTTCTTGAGAAAACCGGGCTTACAATTGTTAGGGATGACTATAAAGTTGATAGGTTTAGAGGTAGGGTTATTTTTCCCATCCACAGTTTGGCCGGGAAAGTTATTGGTTTTGGTGGGCGAGTGTTACGGTCGGATGCTAAAACTGCCAAGTATTTAAATTCCCCTGAATCAGAGATATATCATAAAAGCCGTATACTTTACGGAGCATATCAGGCCCGACAAGAGATAGCACGTCAGGACCGATGTTATTTAGTGGAAGGTTATACTGATGTTCTTTCTTTTCATCAAGCCGGTATTCATAATGTTGTGGCCTCATCAGGAACTGCCCTGACGCCTGATCAAATTCGCCTTATTGCTCGCTTTACCAAAAATTTGACCATAATTTATGATGGGGATTCGGCCGGTATAAAAGCATCATTGCGTGGAATTGACCTGGTACTTGAAGAAGGATTAAATGTTAAGGTGGTGTTGCTTCCTGACGGGGAGGATCCCGATTCATTTTCAAAAAAACTGGGAGGAGAAGACCTTCAGGGATATATTAAGGAACATGAAACGGATTTCATTCGATTTAAAACATCGCTACTATTGAATGAAACAAAAGATGATCCTGTTGGAAGGGCTCGTCTTATTCAGGATATAGTTCGTTCAATTTCTGTAATCCCCGATTCCATTATGCGTACAGAATATGTGAAGGATTGCAGTAATTTGATGAAGATTGAAGAACATCTTCTGTTTTCGGAAATTGGGAAATTGCGTCGTAAAAGGTATGAAAAAGAGGCTAAGAGATCACAACGAGCTGTTTTATCAGAAAAAAATGTTGCTTCATCAGTCCGGATTGAAAAAGAAGCCCTTAATGCATCCAATCCTTTTGATACGGAAGAAAGAGAAGTTTTACGGTTTCTGCTTAAATACGGCGACTACGATTTGGGTGAATTGGAGACTGAAGACGGAGTTCGCCAATTAACTGTTGGTGAATATATTGTTTCAGAACTTCGACAAGATGACCTGGAAAGTGTAAATCCTCTTTATAATGAAATCATGAGATTGTATGAAGAAAATTATAAAAAGGAAAATTTTAAAACTTCGCATTTTTTTATTACCTACCCCGATAGTAAAATAAGTAGCCTAACTACAGACCTTATAGCTAAAGAGTATCCTCTGAGCAGAATTCATAACAAAGGTGGAAACGTGGAAAAAGAGAGTGATAAGTTAGAGGAATTGGTTCCTAAAGTGGTGACCGAATTGAAATGGCGTAAATTAAAGGTGCTTCTCGATGAAAAGCGAAGACAATTAAAAATAGCCGAGGAACAGGGAGATCAACAAAAATTCATGGAGCTGTTGCGGGAAATTAATGGGTTGCAACAGGCGTTTATTTATATTTCTAAGGTTTTGGGTGAAAGAACTGTTGTTTAATTATTTTTATGCGGATAATTGAATTATAGCTTTTTTATGAAAACATATACTATTGCCGATCAGGAATTTATAGAAGAGATTATAGCGGGGTGTAAGGTTTGTTTTGCCGGGGTGGTGGATGAAAACGGATTACCCTATGTTGTTCCCATGAATTTTGGATATTATCAGGGGGTATTTTATCTTCACAGTGCACCCGAAGGCCGTATTATTCGAGCGCTTGAGAAAAATAATCATATCTGTCTGACCTTTAATTTAGGTGAGGAGCTTGCTTTCCAGCACCCGGAAGTGGCCTGTAGTTATCGGATGAAAGCCAAAAGCGTGGTGGCCGAAGGGAAAGTTTCTTTTGTAGAAGATATGGAGCAAAAACGTCAGGCTTTGGATTATATCATGGCTCAATACAGCGATAAATCGTTTAAATATAATGACCCGGCCGTTAGGAATGTTAAAATTTGGCGAGTCGATATAGACACTTTTGGATGTAAAGAATTCGGTGCACCACATGGGGCCTATAAAAAATAATTTATGGTACTAAATTATATTTGGATTGCTTTTTTTTTGGTTGCCTTTGTAGTGGCGCTCATCAAGCTTGTTTTTTTTCAAGATTTTGAAGTTTTTACCAGTATAATAAATGCGATCTTTGACAACGCTAAGACCGGCTTTGATATTTCGCTTGGCCTGACGGGCGTTCTTACACTTTGGCTTGGATTGATGCGTGTGGGAGAAAAAGGTGGAATGGTAAAAGTCATGTCTAAGGCTATCGGTCCTTTTTTTCGACGTATTTTCCCTACTTTAACCAAAGACCATCCTGCATACGGACCCATGATGCTTAATATCGCGTCCAATATGTTAGGCCTTGATAATGCTGCTACTCCGATGGGCCTTAAAGCCATGAAAGAGATGCAACAAGCCAATGAGAAAAAAGATACCGCTTCGGATGCACAAATCATGTTTCTGGTTCTGAATACTTCCGGCCTGACCATTATCCCCGTTTCGGTTATGGTTTATCGCGCGCAATTGGGAGCCGCCAATCCTGCCGATATTTTTTTACCTATTCTTTTAGCGACATTTTTTAGTACTCTTGCAGGGCTTATTGCAGTGGCAATTTGGCAAAAAATTAATTTGTTCGATAAGGTTGTGCTAGCTTACCTTGGTGGCTTGACACTTTTTATCGGCTCTATTATTTATGTTTTGTCAAAGCTTGATAAAGATGAGATTAGTCAGATTTCCATATTGACTGCCAACGTTATTTTGTTTTTTATTATTATAACTTTTATATCAATGGCCTTGTATAAAAAGGTGAATGTTTACGAAACTTTTATCGAAGGGGCTAAAGATGGATTTCAGATCGCTGTTCGCATTATTCCTTATCTGATAGCGATACTTGTAGGAATTGGTGTTTTTAGAGCTTCAGGGGCAATGGATTTTCTTATTAGCGGTATAGAGTGGGGTGTAGCATCACTGGGGTTGAATACCGATTTTGTACAAGCACTTCCTACCGCAATAATGAAACCACTTAGTGGCAGTGGTGCCAGAGGGCTTATGGTGGATGCCATGCAACAATATGGAGCCGATTCATTTGTGGGACGGGTTGCCAGCACTATACAGGGGGCTACTGACACTACATTTTATGTTATTGCCGTTTATTTTGGGTCGGTAGGCATTCGAAATACCCGTTATGCAGTTGTTTGTGGATTAATTGCCGATTTCGCAGGCATTATTGCTGCAATTTTATTAGGGTACCTTTTCTTTGGTTAAACTGGAATGCAAGAATAGTTTTAGGGCTAATTGTTGGTTGATTTTAAAGATTATTTCATGACATATCAGGGTAATTTGGTAAAGATGGATGGAACTCTTCAAAATGGAGAGGTTGTTTATAATCTGCGGTTAGGAGGTAGTGAGTTGCGTTTAAATGACTTGTTGGGGAAATTTATTCAAATTCACTATATGGGTAAAATTAATTGTGTGGTTTGTGGCAAAGAAATTCGAAAATCGTATGGTCAGGGATTTTGTTATGAATGTTTTTCTTCCGCCCCTGAAGCCGACGAATGTATTTTGAGACCGGATCGTTGTTTAGCTCACCTTGGGATTGCTCGCGATATGTATTGGGCAGAAAATCATTGTTTACAGCCACACATCGTTTATTTAGCTATAAGTGGCGGATTAAAAGTAGGTGTTACCAGATTATCGCAGGTGCCTTATCGGTGGATTGACCAGGGGGCGACTCATGCAATCAGAATTTGTCAAGTTCCTAATCGCCATATTGCCGGGGTAATTGAAACTTTTCTTATGCCTCATTTTGGCGATAAAACTAATTGGAAAAAAATGATAACCAATGAGGCTCTTGACAATATCGATTTGGTAAATAATAAAGAAAAAGCTATTAACTTGCTTCCGCGGGAGTTAAAAAGATATGGTTTAAACGATAACAATATTTTTGAAATTCAGTACCCGGTAAATTTCTATCCTCAAAATCCCGTTCAAATTAATTTCGATAAAGAAACTTTGGTTAATGGTATATTGACCGGAATTAAAGGTCAATATCTAATATTCGATAATCAAAAAATAATTAATGTCAGACGCCATTCAGGTTATTTGGCTCAAATTCAATTTAACTAACGATTAAAACCTTTTCATGGCATTATCATGTTGAATTGAATTAGAATGGAACGAACATGACCAACTTAAATGTGACAAAAGGCATCATTCTCGTTTCATTAGTTCTAAGCAGGTATTTTCCCTTCTCCTATTGAATTTGTTATTTTTTGCTAAAAGTTGCGGTGCTATTTTGGTCTTTTTTGAAAATTTGAGATTTAAAAAGAAACCAAAGTTAATAGTTTACGTAGCAATGGAATGTTGCCTGTGGTTACGGGTGATCTTCGTCACTTTGTAATAACCACACCTATTTTTAAATTTTGAATATGGGTTGTTTGAAATAAATTAACAATTTAAAAACAAATGAGAAAGATTTACTTGATTTTTGCATTTCTCCTTCTGATACCCGTTGCGATGGAGGGACAAGTAGAAAAGTACAAGGCCGTATTTACTTTGAATTTTATCAGGTATATTGGGTGGCCGGAAGATGCTCGCCAAGGAGATTTTGTAATTGGCGTATTAAACTCATCTAGTGTTGCCAAATGGATCAAAAGTCAATCAGCTGGTAAGAAATTTGGTTTTCAGGATGTTGTTGTAAAGGAGTTTAGTTCTGTAGATGAGGTCGAAGATTGCCAAGTTCTTTATGTTTCTTCCAAGGCTCGTTTTTCAAAAGTCGCAGATCAATTACAGGGAAAGTTAGGCAATAATTCTCTAATAATTACCGAGGAAGAAGGAGCTACTGATTTTGGTTCCATGATTAATTTTGTGATTAGAGATGAAGTTCTAAAATTTGAAATTCATAATAAAAATGCTTCTGATAAAGGACTTCAAATCAGTTCTCGATTAGGAAATATGTCTTCGGCCATAGTTTTATAAAAAATATTACTTTATAAATTTTATCGCAAAAAAGTTTAGAACTAATAATTTATGAATTAAGGACCGACAAATTCGGTATGCTAAAACAGGGTTCATGAAAATGAAAATTAAGTTTAATATTGCCCAAAAATTAATATTTGGTTTTGGAATTATTTTATTGGCAATACTTATTAATTCAGTATTGACATTAGGAATTTTGTCCAGAAGCAGAAATCTTTCGATGGATGTTACCACTATTTATTCTCCAACCGTTGAAAAATTAGGAGACCTTGGTATGGTCGTAACCCAAACCAAAATGCTTATTAAAAACTGGGTGTATATTGATCGTCAAGCCAATACACCTGATAAGGTTAGATTGGAAGAAATACATAAAACAGGATTTCCTAAAATTAAAGAGGATCTTCTTAAGCTTTCTGAACAATGGGAAAATAAAGATGAGAAGCAGCTGCTAGAAAATATGTTTAATAAAATTGATTCTCTGTTTGCTATGCATCAGAAGATAATGACTGCGTTAAATTCTTTTGAGGCATACGATGATCCCATGGTTCTTTTTGAGGTCGAACCCATGGTGGTTGAAGGGGGCGAAGTAATGGTTCTAAGTGATGAGATCATTAAAGAAGTTACTGCTTTGGAAGAGAAATACCTAAATAGTTATGAAGATTCTCTTGGAAATATGCATTCCATCTTTTCTTCCTTCACATGGTATATGATTATCATGAGTATTATTTTGACAGCGGCATCTCTTTTAATTGGATATGTTCTTTATTCATCTATAGTTAAGCCATTATCGAAAGGGGTCAAATTTGCACAATCCTTTGGTCAAGGTGATTTAACAGCAAGTATTGAAGTTAATCAGGATGATGAGATTGGCGTTTTGGCCCGAGAGTTGAAAACTATGGCCCTTAACCTTAAAGATATTGTGATAACCATCAAGCGAAATGCAATCGATTTGGTACATTCAAGCCGAAATCTTAGAGACAGTTCATTACAGCTATCTCGTGGTTCGGCCGACCAGGCAGCATCTGCCGAAGAGGTTTCTACTTCTATTGAAGAGATGGTAGCCAATATTGATCAGAATACAGATAATGCTATTCAAACTGAAAAAATTACCGTTGATACTGCTCGTGAGGTCAATGTTGCAAATGAGCTCTCTTCAGAGGCTGCCAAGGCTATGGAAGACATTTCGGAACGCATATCGATCATTAGTGATATTGCTTTTCAAACCAATATATTAGCTTTAAATGCGGCCGTAGAGGCTGCTCGGGCAGGTGAACATGGGCGTGGTTTTTCGGTTGTTGCTGCTGAGGTTCGCAAATTGGCCGAGAAGAGTAAAGCTGCCGCTGATGAAATCGTGAATCTCGTAGCTAAGGGGTTGAAGGTTTCAAAAGAAGCTGGTGAAAAAACCAAAATGCTTGTTCCGGAAATTGAAAAAACTACTCAATTGATTAAAGAAATTGCTGCCGCCAGTTTGGAACAAAAAACGGGTGCCGACCAGATTAATCAGGCCATGCAACAGTTAAATCTCATTACTCAGGAAAATGCTTCTTCATCCGATGAATTAACCCAGTCTTCTAAACAGCTTTCTGAACTGGCTCGGAACCTTCAAAAAGCAGTTAGCATTTTTAATATTGGCGGAGATGATGAGGTCAATGAAATGTCCGAAATGAAAGAAGATTTTGATCATGACCAACGCGGATTGGCCGATCAGAATGTTTCCACGGTAAAGGCTACTGATGGAGGAATAGATAAAAAAACAGACCTTAAAGAAGGTATGTCATCAATAAAACCAGACCTTTCCAACCTTGGAAAAGAGTTTGACCTGGATAATTATGAAAAATTTTAATATTTGTTTCTCTTTCTATTTGAATTAGTGGCAAGTAATTTAACAAAATAGCTTTTTCAATTTGTCAGGAAGCGATTGAGTGTTTTAACTTTTTTGAGTTGAAGTTATTGGATATCAGCTTGAAACTGAAATGAAGATTAAGTTTAATATTTAGTGAAACGCCATTATGAAGGACGACAGTTATTCAGTCCAATTAAAAAACGAAAAAGAAAAACAAGTGCTGACCTTTTCCGGTCAGTTAACAATAAATTATATTCAAAAAATTAAAGATGCTGTAACAAAGCAAATCAACTTTTCTAAAGATTTAGAAATTAAGGTAGAAAACCCTGATAATTTGGATATCACTTTTCTGCAATTATTGCAATCGTTAAAGATTACTTTTGAGCAGAATCAACAAAATTTCTCAGCAACTGCAACCTTACCGAATGAGTTGTTGAGTTTAATATCCAATGCGGGATTTTCCACCTTGTTGAGTTGTAACCCTGTAAACAATTAAACATATGGCAAAAACAGTTCTTATTGTTGATGATTCTGAAAGTATCCGGGAAGTTGTGAACTTCACTCTCCAAAATGAAGGATATGATGTTTTGGTCGGTGTTGATGGGCAGGATGCTCTTCAATATTTGGATGGCCGACCCATTGATATTATTATTACAGACCTCCATATGCCTAACATGGATGGGTTAGAGCTTATACGTAAAGTTAGAGAGATGGATAACTATAAACACATTCCCATTTTATTTCTTACTACTGAATCCCAGGCAGCAAAAAAAATGGAGGCTAAACAGGCTGGCGCTACCGGATGGATTATTAAACCCTTTGTCCCGGCTAAATTGTTAAGCGCTATTTCGAGGGTTCTTCGCTAAATTCTATTATATCTGTCTATTAATAGCTATTTGCTTTCTCTTGTAGGCAAAAAAATGTGAGAAACCGCAAAATAATATGATTGATAAATTTAAAGCCAAGTTTGTTGAAGAATCTTTAGATAATGTGAATGATTTGGAAGAAGCTCTCTTTGCTTTAGAAAATGACATGCAAAGCAAAGAACTTATAGAGCGCATCTTCCGGGCTATGCATTCCCTCAAAGGTGGAGGAGCCATGTTTGGCTTTAATCACCTTAGCGAATTTACACATCACCTCGAAAATATATTTGATCAGATTCGAAACAACAAACTTGAAGTTACTAATGACTTGATTTCTCTCACCTTTTCCGCGGTTGATGAAATTAAATACCTTCTGGATAAAGGAGATTTGACTGAAGAAGAGGATCTGGAGGAATTTAACAGCTTAATGGAGAAAATACAGGCTTTTCTGCATGATGACGGCGCACCTAGTGTTTCTCATAAAACATCTTCTTCCAACGCTGTTGACGATAATTCGGATTCGAAGATTTACTTAATTTCTTTTATCCCGCGGGAAAATTTGCTTCAAAATGGAACTAATCCATTGTTCCTCCTGGATGATTTGCATGCCTTGGGTGATGGACACAGCATCGTTTTTACTCATAAAGTTCCCCCTTTTGATGCTTTAGTCCCTGATTACAATTATTGTTTTTGGCAAATTATTCTGTCTACTTCCGAACCAGTTAATGAAATTAAGGATGTTTTCATTTTCGTTGAAGATGAATGTGATCTTTCGATCGAAGAAGTAGGAAAAGGAAGTTTTAAACTTACCCCACCCATTGAAAAACTTATTGAAAGCGCGCGTCAAGCTAATTCCTTGATTAAATCCTCTGAATTAAAAATATTATTAAATAAGGTTGATAAAAAGGAGGATAACAAATCTTCTCAAAAGGCTAAGTCGGGGACAAATAAACAAAAAACGCAGCTCAAAGAGCATAAAATTTCGAGTATCCGGGTTGCTTCCAAAAAGATTGATGAACTGGTAAACCTGGTAAGTGAGCTGGTAACAACACAGGCCCAGTTGAGTGTATATGCCGAAAAAAAAGGTGATAGTGATATTTTGACCTTGGCCGAAAATGTCCAGAAGCTATCCCGACAATTAAGGGATAATGCCTTTGAGATTAGTCTTATTCCCATGCAAAGCGAGTTGATGCGTTTTCAACGGCTGGTTAGGGATTTGTCTAAAGAACTTGGGAAAGAAACTGAATTTGTTATTGAAGGTGGGGATATTGAGCTGGATAAAAATATTATTGAACATCTAACAGATCCTTTACTGCATATTTTACGAAATTGCGTTGACCATGGTATTGAGACGCCTGAAGAGCGCGTTGCTGCTGGTAAGTCGCCTAAAGGTAATATTTATTTTAAGGCGTATTATGAAGGTGCTAACGTGATGATTGAAGTCACTGATGATGGAAAGGGGATAGATGTTAACGCCATTAAAGCCAAAGCCATAAAAAGAGGACTGATTCATGAAACAGATGAACTTACCCAAAAGGAAATTATGGATCTGGTTTTTACCAGTGGCTTTTCCACAAGAGATACCGTATCAGATGTTTCAGGCCGTGGTGTGGGAATGGACGTTGTTCGAAAAAAAATTGCCGAAATTCGGGGGGAAGTTACTATAGATTCTCAAGTTGGCCAAGGAACAACCATCACTTTACGTTTACCCCTTACCTTGTCTATTATCGATGGGTTATTGTTAAAAGTAGGATTTAACAAATACGTTGTACCCATTTCTTCAATAGAAAAGATCTATTCTTTAGCGAAAGAGCAATTAAGAGACTCATTTAATAGGGTAGTCGTTATTGATAATACACAAATCCCTTATGTTGATTTGCGGGATGTGTTCAAAGAAGAAAAACAAGAGACTACTAATATTCAGATGGTATTAATTAGACATGAGAATAAAAGACTTGGATTATTGGTTGATGAGGTGCTGGGAGAGCATCAGACGGTTGTTAAGCCAATGGGACGCTATCTCCAAAGACATGAAGTAATATCCGGAGCATCTGTTTTAGGTGACGGTTCCATTGCTTTAGTTGTTGATACCAACAGAATTTTTCAATTCAGTGGTGGTAATAATAGTGGAAAAAACAATTAAATGTCAAAAGGTTAAATTATGGCCGGGCAACAACAAAATAATACCCTTCTATCTTTTAAAGTTGGTGAGGAGTTTTTTGCTTTAGATGCCATGAAGGTAAATCATATCCTTGAGGTTTCTGAGATCACTAAAGTTCCGAATACTCCTGAATTTATGAAAGGTGTGATAAATCTTCATGGAAATATTGTTCCTGTAGTTGACTTAAGAGTGATGATGGGTTTTCCGGATAAAGGTATTAATCATGACACAGCCATTATTGTTGTTTCCCCGGATGACCAACAAGAGAATAATTTGGGGGTAATGGTGGATATGGTGAAAGAGGTTATTGAGGCAGAAGGTATTGAGGTGAAACCCACAGTGGTTGATTCAAAGAAAAGTCGCATTAAAAATTTTAAAGGGACTTTTCTTTTTGAAAACCAATTCATTCATATTGTAGACGTGCAAGAGTTAACTATTGCAGCTGAAATTTAAATTGAATTTTGGATTTTAATTAAAATAGATAGATGGAGTCCTATCTGACATTTAGACTTGCCAAAGAAGTCTTTGCAATACATGTTTCCAGGGTTTTAGAAATCCGGGAATACGAGCAACCAAAACCTGTTCCCAAGCAATCGGTTTTTTTAGCCGGGTTGCTTGAATTTAGAGAAGAAGTTATTCCGGTAATTGATACCGGTATTAAATTTAATTTGGGTTCTGTGAAACTCTCCAAAAACTCAGTTTTTGTTGTCCTTAATTTAGAATCAGGCCAAGGTAATTATAGAGTTGCCATTTTGGTCGATTCGGTTTCTGATGTAATTGAAGTCGAGGAGAAGGCGTTAAAGCCTATTCAACAGGAATATAAACCAGGCTATGTGGATGGCCTATTTAAATTTGAGAATGATTTTATTTTGGTTTTAGATCCTGATAAAGTTTTTACTGATAAAGAGGTAATCGAAATGAATAAAATTGTTTCGATTGCCAAAGAGCAGTGGAGTAGTTAAGAAATGATGGTTGAAGAAAATAGTGCTAAAGGTTTTGATTGTTTTAAAGCCCAACTGTCTGAACAAGATTTTCAGGCTTTTAGTACATTTATATATAGGGAATATGGGATTAAAATGCCTCCTGCCAAGCGCATTATGCTTCAAGGCAGGTTGTTAAAGAGAATTCGTGAATTAAAGATGAATTCCTATTCCCAATATCGGGATTTTTTCTTTAGTAAAGAAGGCCAAAAAAAGGAGTTGTTTAATTTTTTAAATGTTATAACAACCAATAAAACCGATTTTTTTAGAGAACCGGTACATTTTGATTTTTTATCGGAACAGGTCTTACCGGATTTTTCTACCCGTGGAGGAATGAAACAGCCTTTTAAAGTATGGAGTGCAGGCGTTTCGAGTGGCGAGGAAGGTTACACCATTGCTATCGTTCTTAGCGAATTTAAGTTGAGAAATCCAGGTTTCAGGTTTGAAATATTGGGGACAGATATTTCAAATAAAATGCTTGAAACTGCGGCTAAAGGTGTTTATAAGGAGGCTAAAATCGATATGGTTCCTCAGGCATTAAAAAAGCGCTACTTCTTAAGAAGCAAGAATCGTCTGAATCCAACTGTTCGGGTAATCCCTGAACTCCAAAAAGATTTTAAACTTAAGTATTTGAATTTAATGGATCAGTCATATGATGTGGTGGAAAAATTCGATGTTATTTTTTGCAGAAATGTGCTTATTTATTTTGACAGAAACACTCAAGAAAAGGTTATTAACCGTCTGTGTCGGCATCTAAAATCAGACGGCTATTTTTTTATTGGTCATTCTGAATCATTGTCGGGAATGGATGTTCCGCTCGAAAATGTTAAGCCAACTATTTTTAAGCGGAAATAAAACTTTAATGGTTGTAATTGTTTTGAATTTGAATTAAGGCTATAAAAGATAAATGATTTATTAATACGATGACGCTTTTTTAAATGATGCATTATGGCAAACATTAGTGACAGACAGCTTTTAAAAGAATTAAGAGAGAAGCTAAACGAGCGGAAGAAATTTGAGCAGGAAGTTCAAATGCTCACAAAGGAATTGCAGGAGGTTACCAAAAAGCTTAGAGAATCAGAAGCTCTTAAAAGCCACTTTATTTCCAATATTTCCAATGAGATTGTCAACCCTTTTACCTCTATTCTCGGGTTATCCAAATCAATTCTTTCGGTTGAAAAGAATGACTGGAAGAAAGTGGTTTCCATGGTGGCCTTAATTCATAGTGAGGCTTTTAATTTAGATTTTCAATTGAGGAATATTTTTGTTGCTGCAAAAATTGAAGCTGGGGAGGTTACACCTAATATCTCAAAGGTCAATATTCGGGGTGTAATCCAAAGTATTATCGATTCCTTTAGTCTCGTAGCCCGAAAAATGGGGATTGAAATAGACTTTGAATGGGAAATTGAATATGGCTTTGGGAAAAACTTTTATTTTAAAACCGATAGTGAAAAACTGAAGCTTATTTTAAGCAATTTGTTGAATAATGCGTTGAAATATAGCTATAAAGATGGCAAGGTAATTATTAGGGTTTGGGCCAATGACGAAATACTGAGTTTCTCAGTAAGAGATTTTGGTACAGGTATTTCCGAAAAAAACCAAAAAATCATTTTCGAGCGTTTTAAGAGGCTTGATACTGGCATTAACTCCATCAACCGTGGTCATGGACTTGGCCTTTCCATTACAAAAGCTCTTCTGGATGTTTTAGGAGGAGAAATTGAAATTGAAAGCCGGAAAGGTGAGGGATCGACCTTTACCATACACCTTCCTGAAGCCAAAAATGTTGTTGAAGGTTTTAGTGGTGAAGGTAATGACATCTTTTTTGACGATGGTGATGAGATTTTTTAAGGTTTTTACTAAATGGAGCAACAATATACACAACATTTTTTATACCCATCCACCTTGTTTGCCAGTAGAGAGCCCTATGTGGTGAAAACCATTTTAGGATCATGTGTTGCCATTTGTTTATGGGATCCGGTAACTAAAATTGGTGGTATTAATCATTATATGCTCCCCACTTGGAACGGGAATGATTTGGCCTCCCCTAAATATGGGAATATTGCCATTGATAAGTTATTGGAACGAATGATATTTTTGGGTGCCAAACGGGAAAACCTCAAAGCCAAAATTTTTGGTGGCGCCGAATTACTGGAAAGCGGTGCTAATGGCACTTTGATTGGTGAACGGAACATAAGGGTAGCTCGGCTTATTCTGGAAGAAAAAAAGATTCCGGTGGTAGCTTCTAGCACTGGAGGTCGAAAAGGCCGTAAGATTCTTTTTTTTACCGACACTGGCGAGGTAAGACATAAGTTTTTAGATAAAAAGGAATTGTAATTTATAGAAATGAGTAAAAAAATCCGGGTTTTAGTTGTTGATGATTCGGCTGTTGTTAGGCAAAGCTTGTCTGCTATATTGGAGTCTGACCCCGATATTGAAGTCATGGGGACTGCAGCAGATCCTCTAATTGCTGTTAAAAAGATTATGAAAGAGGTGCCGGATGTAATTACACTGGATATTGAAATGCCCCGGATGGATGGCTTAACATTCCTTCGAAAAATTATGTCGCAACATCCTATTCCTGTTGTTGTAATTTCTTCTCTTACTACCGAAGGGACTGAAACAGCCATGAGAGCTCTTGAATATGGTGCATCTGAGATTATTGGGAAGCCCGCCATGAATGCCGGGCAATTTATTAATGAGTCTAAAATTTTATTGTGTGATGCTGTTAAGGCGGCCTCCCAGGCAAAACTTACTCGCCTTAAGTTAAATCATCATAACCATATTGATTGGATTGCCCCTAAATTGTCCGCCGATGTTATTCTTAAAAAAAGCGTTTCGTATAAAAAAATCATTGACACCGAAAAAATCATTGTATTAGGTGCATCAACAGGTGGAACCGAGGCTATCCGTGCTTTTTTAAAAGTGCTTCCTGCTAAAATGCCTGGAATTGCTATTGTTCAGCACATGCCCGAAGGCTTTACCCGCTCATTTGCTAAAAGTCTTAATGCATTGTGTAATCTGGAAGTTAAAGAAGCTGAAAATGGTGATAGATTATATCAGGGACGAGTGCTTATTGCACCCGGAAATCACCATATGCTGCTTAAGCGTACCGGTAAAGAGTATTCGGTTGAGGTAAGAGAAGGTCCTTTGGTCAACCGGCATCGCCCTTCCGTAGATGTTCTTTTCCGGTCAGCGGCTCGTTATGCTGGACAAAATGCCATGGGAATCTTACTTACCGGTATGGGAAGTGACGGCGCAAAAGGATTATTGGAAATGAAAGAGGCTGGTGCTGCTACCCTGGTTCAGGATGAAGAAACGTCTGTAGTTTTTGGAATGCCTAAAGAAGCGATCAAATTAGGAGCGGCCCAAAAAGTGCTTCCAATTGATAAAATGGCACCTTATGTTATGAAATATTTTATTTGATTTTTTGAAATACGCCTCCAAATTATAATTGATAATTTTGCATTAGTGCTTTTCACGGTTATAACTTTTTTTTTGATTGTACGTTTAGGTTCGAAAATATATTCCATTATTTGAAGGAATTTGAAAAATTTTATTAATCAGAGAAACGAAAAAAGTTAATCCTGCATAACTAATTTTACTACTTAAGAGGTCAAAGAGTTGACAACATGAAGAAGAAAGATTATCGTAACATATTATCGCAATATTCGCTCAGAGGTTTTGCCTTTGGTTTGATTTTGGCTGTGCTCATAATTTTACTTAGTCTTGATGCCGGACCAGTAAAGCAAACCGGTGAAGGATTATGGAGCCTCCTTTATTTGGTACCAGGTATGTGGATTGTGGTATTTTTCCCTTTCATTTTTGCTTTTCTTGGTTATCAGGTATCGAGTGTTTTTGTTAGGGCACTTCGCAAACAGCATAAACGTATCAAGAAAGAGGCTAGCAAAACCCGTATGGTGTTGGGGTTTATCGACAACCTTAGACAGGGTAAATTAGATGAGATAATTCCTAATAACAGGAAGCACGATGCTTTGACGAATGCCCTTATAAAGCTTAGAGAATTCATGATTCAAAGCAAAAAAGAACAGGAACAGCGTCGATTGGAGGAAGAACAACGGGCTTGGGTGACACAAGGTCTCGCTCAGTTTGCCGAACTTTTAAGGAAAAATAACGATAACCTTGAAGAACTTTCCTATAACATTATTCATTATCTGGTTAATTATATGAAGATTAACCAAGGTGGATTTTTCCTGTTAAATCAACCCGAAACCGGGGAAGAAGGGGAAAAGTATTTTGAAATGACGGCCTGTGTTGCTTACGACCGTAGAAAATTTGCCGACAAAATAATTAAGTGGGGTGAAGGATTAGTGGGGCGGTGCGCTTTGGAAAAAGAAACTATTTATATGACAGATGTGCCTGATGGGTATGTCAATATAACTTCGGGACTTGGTGAAGCTACTCCTGGTGCCATTTTGATTGTGCCACTTAAAGCTAATGAAGAGATTTATGGTGTTATTGAGCTAGCCTCTTTTAGGCCTTTTCAGCAATTTGAAATCGAATTTGTTGAAAAGTTGGGTGAAAGTATTGCAGTTACTATTTCTACCGTTAAGACCAATATAAAAACTTCCAAGTTGCTGAAAGAAACCCAAATTCAGGCGGAAAAAATGGCTCAGCAGGAAGAGGAACTGCGGCAAAATCTTGAAGAGATGACCGCCACTCAAGAGGAAAGTGAAAGGCGGGAAATAGAAATGCAAGGGATTCTCGATGCTATTGACCATGCAGCTATAAGCTGTGAATTTGAAACTGATGGAACACTTATTTCGGTAAATCATAATTTCCTGAATACTTTCAAATATCGACCTGAAGAAATTGAAGGGCAAAATCTTAAAATTTTCTTTTTTAAGGAAGATGAACCTGAGCTAGATAAAATTCTTTCTCAACTGCAAAAAGGGCAGAACTTCCGTGGTCGTGTAAGGCGTAGAACTAAACTGGGGGAAGAAATATATTTACTTACCACCTATTCGCCGGTGGTTGATAATGATGGCAATATAATGAAGATTCTTAGTTTGGAGAATGATGTAACCGAGCAGGTGAAGATGGAAGAGGCTCTTAAACGTTCCAAAGAGGAATTGGGTATTATGCTTGAAGAGGCCAGAAATGAAGTGAAAGAGCATTTTAAGGAAATTGAAGCTGTGAAAATCAGAAATGAAAAGACTCTGGAAGGGGCACTTGATGCCATTATTACCACTAATAAAGATGGAATCTTGGAGTTTTTTAATGCGGCGGCTGAAAAATTATGGGGCTATTCACGAGAAGAGGTGTTAGGGAAACACGTTTCTAAGCTCTTTTCAAAAAATACAGCTAAAAATGATCCATTTGTGTCTGCTTTTGTTAATCCTGGAGAAAACAAAATAATTGGACAACGTAAAGAAGTGCCTATTTTGAATAAATACGGTGAAGAAGTTCCGGTACTTTTCCTATTATCAGAAGCCCAGGTGGGTGACGACCATTCTTACACCGCATTTATTCAAAATGTTGAAGTTGAGTTGTTTTAATTGATTGAAGAGTTGTATCAACCCAAAGTAATGACCTATAAAGAATACCTCCGGGTGCTTAAAGAGCATACACCCTATGATTTTTCTGAATATTCCGATAATTCTATTAACAGAAGAATCCAAAAGGTGATGCAAGACCATAAGATGACCTTCGATGAGTTAACAGCCCGTACCCTCTCTGATAATCGTTTTGTTGAAGAGGTTGTTGAAGCCATCACCGTTAATACAACAGATTTTTTTAGAGACCCTGAATTGTGGAGATTTTTATTTGAAAAACATTTATCTATTTATCGCAAAAATGGAGTTATCAATATTTGGCATGCAGGCTGCTCTACTGGGCAGGAAGTTTTTTCCCTTTTAATCTTATTTAATGAACTGGGGATGCTCCCTAAAACCAGAGTCTTTGCCACCGACATAAGTCAAAAAGCTTTAGATAAAGCAAAAGAGGGAATTTATAAACACCAAATTGAAAGGGGATGTATTGACAATTTTTCAAAAGTTTTTAATGACCCTAAGAAAGGCGAGCAGATTTTAGATAAATATTTTGACGTTGATTCAATGAATGACATCATTACTGTTAAACCATTACTAAAGAAAAATATAAAATTCATTCGCCATGATCTGGTAAAAAATGGCTTACCATTCTATAATAAAATGGATATTGTCTTTTGCAGAAATGTCCTTATTTATTTTAATGCCAAATTACAAACTAGAATTATTCAACGTTTTTTTGATGTATTGTTCTCTAATGGTACACTTGTTTTGGGTGCTCACGAAAGTTTAAATGGTTTTTTTAAAACTAAATTTGAAAAAACGGGCCCTGTTTTTAAAAAAAGCAATGGGTTTCATTTTAGATGCTGATTACAATATTTTGAACATGGGTGTTTCTCTTAGTATAAAAGAAATTAAAACAGTTACCAGTGAAATGTCCAAGTATGATTGTTTGGATTATTCCGGGCACTCCTTCTCTTTTTTAAAAAGAAGGCTTGGACATATCTTTTCCCAACTTAAGATACGCCGATTGACCCAGTTTTGTGAACAATTGGCTGATGAAAATTTCAGGGAATTGATAAACTATCATATGGCCGTTAATGTGACCGAAATGTTCCGCGACCCCGGATTTTGGAGGGTCTTAAGACGTGATGTTTTTTCTTTATTCGATAAGGAAGGCTGGTCGGTATGGTTCCCCGATACACCTTCGGGAGAGGAGGTTTATTCTTTGTTGATTTTGCTAAAAGAACAAGGAATACTTAATAACGTGAAGGTTTTGTGTCAGCATCCCTCTAAAGAAAAATGCAGAGAAATCTCTGAAGGAGTCATAGATCAGAAAAAAATAGAGATTAGTTATAATAACTATCGAAGGCTGGAAGAGAAAGACTTGTTCAACAATTATTTTATCGAGAAGGAGGGTGAAAAATATTTTAACAAAGAGCTTTTGGAATTCTGTGAGTTTAAGTGTGCTTCGGTAGGAGTGGGCGATTTTAATGAAAAATTTGATTTAATTCTTTTTCGGAATTCAGGCATTAATTATACGGTTCGTAAGAAAGAAGAGCTTTTAGCGAGGTTGCTAAGCAATTTAAAAACGGGTGGAATTATTGCCTTGGGTGTTCGAGAGTCTATTCCCGAGGTATTTCATAATCAGTTATGTGTTTTAGATAGGAAAGAAAGTATATTTAAAAAAATTTGAAGGCTCTTTAGATTGTTTTATTGCAGATCGTATAGTTCCCTGTTGGTAAAAGTTCAAGTTTGGGAAATTATTAATTAAACGAGATAATAAACTAAATATATAAAAGGATTGGATGAATATACCGGATCAGAAGTTTAAAGTGGTCGTTATAGGTGGTTCGGCCGGAAGTTTTTCAGTTGTATCCAGGATACTTTCTCAACTGGATCCATCCTTTTCTGTCCCAATAGTGTTATGTCTTCATCGTCTTAAGCATATACGCTCCGGGCTGGTAGAGGGACTGAATATGAAGTCAAAAATTCCGGTTGTGGAACCGTATGATAAAGATAAGTTAAGGCCTGGTATTGCCATGTTGGCACCTTCAAATTATCACCTTTTTGTTGAATTTGATGGTACGGTTTCTTTGTCTACTGAAGAGGTAAATAATCATAGTAGGCCTTCTATCGATTATGCCTTTTCGTCGGCAGCATTTGCATTCAGAGAAAAAGCCCTCGGGATTATTCTGACCGGTGCCAATAGAGATGGAGCGCAAGGAATTAAATGTATTCACGATAAAAAAGGATTTACAATTGTTCAGGACCCCGCTTCTTGTGAGGTCGATACAATGCCTCGGGCTGCACTCAAGTTGTTTACCCCCAACCAGGTCCTTAAACCTGATGAAATTGTTCAGGTATTGAATCAATTAAAGGGGTAATAAAACAAGGTAAAAAAATGAATATGATCAGGCATTTTTTTAATAACCATAATTTTCAAAAATGGCTTTTCCTTTTCGGAGGTATTGCCTTTACCTTGTCGTTGTTTAAAAATGTTTTTCTCAGTCATTATCCAGGAACTTCATATTATTTGGTTGAAACCCTGGCTTTTTTGTTTTTTTTGGCCGCTTTCTATATTAGCGATAAAAACAATCAATTTGTTCATCTTCAACTGAAAAAGTATAAAAATAAGCTAGAGGATGAACGGATAAAAAGTGAACAAAAAATAAGAGAATTGGAAAATTTAATTGCTGAATATGCCAGAAAAGACGATGAAGAAAAAAGGTTTGTTTCGTACCAGGATAAAATTATCCAAAAACTTGTCACCGATTCTCGTGTGCAATCTGATAAGCACCATTTTTTGTTTTTGTTAATTGAGTTTTTTCAAGGAATGGCCGCCATCTGGTACAAAAAAGAAGAACCTGATAATCAATTTAACGTAGAAGCCTCTTTCGGATTACCAGAAGATTTTGAACCCAAACCTTTTGTTGAAGGCGACGGGCTTAATGGGCAGGCTGTTACCGACAAGAAACCTTTGATGGTGAAAGATGTCCCTGCGGACTACGTGTCGGTTGAAACTGCCTTAGGGAAAAGTAAGAACTATTTTTTATACTTATTACCCATTTTAAAAGAAGGTGAATGTGTTGGGCTGATAGAAATCATGACCTTCAAGGATTGTGATGCAGAGCGGCATTGGCCGGCTATTATGGAACAACTAATTAAAAAGAATATTTTATAAGGATGGTCGGCTGATTAAGCGATGGCTAAAAACAGGAAAAAAATTATTGTTTTTTAATTGGGGCTAACAATAATTCTCTGTTTTTCCAAGGTTATGATTGTTCTTTTAGGAATTTTATGAAGGTCACTATTCTATATTGTTAGCAGAAAATATTGACTATACGGATGAAATGAGCATGGCGGCTTTCGCCACAAAAGAACATGTATAAAAACAAAGAGGCAGAAGTGCACCAGAAGTGCACAGGCAGAAGAAGTCAATAGTCATTAGTTGAACAGTCATTAGTGTTAATGGACTAGTGACAAATGAATAACCACTAATGACTACTTTTAAGAAACAATATATCAATGAAGTAAGTAAAATTTATACGGATGAATATATCTGAGAGATTATATAAAAGAGTTAGAAAGTTGTTCTATACAGGCGTATTGTCCGTAAAGGAACGTTTCTATCTTTTGGTTTTTATCTTTCTGTTTCTTTTTTTGGCATGGGAAGGTTTTCTGTCCATTGAAAAAAGTGTTTTTAGTTTTTCAAATATATTGTCGTTGCATACCTGGTGGTTGGTTTGGTTTGTTGATTTTTTAATTATTGCCATTCCTTTTTCTTTCGTCTTTGTTCGGAATTATTTAAATGAAAAAACTAACCGTTTTAGACTAGAGATTTGGAATTTAAAAAAGCGAATCGAGCATAATATTGCCCTGGCTAATCATCTAAAAGAGGGTAAAGAGGACCTGGATGAACTTTGTGCCGACGACCCCTTGGCTACGGTTTTGCGCGATATCGGGAAAAATATAAAAGTTGCCCGGCTTCGGGAGGAGGAGGAAAATTATATTTCCAGAGGCAAAGAGAAGATGTCGGACCTTTTAAGGATGCATAGAAATTTAGAGGAACTAACCCTTGCTGTTCTACGTGAATTAATCGAATATCTGGGGGCTATTCAAGGTGCTTTCTACATTTTGGAAGAGGATACTCTGAAACGTCGCGCCATGTATGCTTATAATCGTCGACGCTTTGAATATGACGAATTTAAAATCGGGCAAGGATTGGTGGGTGCCGCTGCTTATGAAAAGCAGTTAATTTATAGAACAGAAATACCTGATGATTATTGGAGCGTTACTTCCGGTTTACTTGGGGATAAGAAACCAAAGTCTTTGCTTGTTATTCCTTTGTTGCAGGAAGAAGAACTGCAAGGTGTTGTCGAAGTAGCATTCCTTAAAGAGCGCCTGGAAAACCGGCATTTAGCATTTGCTGAAGTGGTAGCAGAATCTATTGGGCAAACAATTTATAACCTGAAAATTACTGATCGTACTCAAAAGCTTTTGAAAGAGTCTCAGGAATTAACCAAAACGCTTCAGAAAAACGAAGAACAACTCCGGCAAAATGCTCAGGAGATGCTCGAAACGCAGGAAGAGCTGGAAAAATCCAATCAAATGCTTGAGGCACAAGTGCAGGAGGTTGCTAATGCTCAAAAACGGTTAGAAGCACTGTTGACCAATGCATCTGAATTTATTTCCATCTATAATGAAAAGCAGGAATTAATTTTTGAAAGCCCTTCCGTAAAAAGAATTTTGGGTTACGATGATGACGATAATGTTACGGGGATGGACCCTGATTTGCTTACTCCCAGAGGTTATCGTACCATTAATAATCTTTTTCAATATCTTCTGGAAACGCCGGGTGGTGAACAAACTGCTCAATATACCTACCTGAGGAAAAACGGTGAAAAATTATTTCTTGAAACCAAAGGTAAAAATTTACTGCATGACCCTGCTATTCGTGGTATAATTTTTAATACGCAGGATATTACTGAGCGCAAAAGAGCCGAAAAAGAGGAGCGCATGAAAAGTCGGATGCAAAGCCTATCCGAAAATAGCCCCGATATGATTATGCGCGTTAATATGATGGGGAAATTAGTTTATGTGAATCCTGCAGTGGCTCGTTTTGTCGGTATCCCTACTTCCGAAATTATTAAAAAGAGAGTAAGTGACCTGGAAGTTGATGCCCAGTTTGTTAATTATATTGAAGAAACTTTGTCAAATATTAAACAGAAGCAAGATACAATAATTTCCGAAGTAAAGGTAATGACTCAGGAAGGGGAAAGAATAATGGAAATTAAGAGTATCCCCGAATTGAATGATGATAATGAACTCGAGTCGGTGTTGTTTGTGTCACATGATATGACAGAGGTCAAAAAAATTGAAGCGGAAATTAAAGAGAAAAACAAAAAGATATCTGACAGTATCAATTATGCACAACGCATTCAGAGTTCATTGCTTCCCGATTCTAAATATTTGCAGGAGTATTTTCCTCGTTCGTTTATTTTTTATCGGCCTAAAGATGTGGTTAGCGGTGACTTCCCTTGGTTCCTCAAAAAAGACGATGTCTTTTTTGTTGCCGCGGTCGATTGCACCGGGCATGGAGTGCCAGGTGCTCTGCTCTCATTTATAGGCTATTTCTTGCTTAATAATATTGTTAGTGCTGATCCTTCTTTATCCTCTGCACAAATTATGGAACAACTTCATCAGGAAGTGCGTAGAACGCTTAAACAGGATAAAGAAGGTTCTACAGGTCGTGATGGTATGGACATTGCCCTGTGTAAAATTAATCCACAAAATAAGGTGCTGGATTTTTGTGGTGCTCATAGACCTTTATTTTTATTGCGTAAAGGTGAGTTATTGGAATTTCAGGGAACTCGTAAAGGCGTTGGGGGGGCTCCGCTACCTCGAAGGAAGGAGAAAGTGTTCGAAAATCACTTGATTGAGTATCAGGAGGGAGATAAGATCTTTATTTTTTCGGATGGTCTTCCCGACCAATTGGGTGGTCCTGACAGAAAGAAATTTCAACCCAAAAGAGTTCGAGAGGCCTTAACTATGGATCCCGGTTTTACTATGGCCCATTTTTCCAGGTTTTTCCCAAAAACATTTTATGAATGGATGGGAAATGAAAAACAAGTTGACGATGTTTTATTGATAGGAATTGAATTGTAATTATATTTACATCTTTAAAGACTTCATACATTATGAGTAAGGAAATAGAAAGTCACCGTTTTCTGGAGTTTGCTTACCAACTCTACAAGACGATGAAAACCAATGAGATTAATTTGGTTTATGAAGGAGAAGTTACTCAAGAAATCACCAAAACTTTTACTTCTCTTACTGAAAAAAATATGGCCCGAAGTGAAGAACCTAATCAGGTTCAGCGAAAGGTTTTTAATGTTATGGTCGAGTGTTTGCAGAATATTAGTAAGCATGCCGACACCTTGTCCGACGAAGGTGAAACCGATAAGCGTGGTATTGTTATGGTGAGTAAAGGTGAAGACAGCTACAAAATTATTACCGGGAATGTTATCCGTAATTCCAAAATCCCCGGTTTAAAAGAAAGTCTTGAACATATCAATAGCCTTGATAAAGCCGGATTATCTTCCCTTTACAAACAGCAAATCAAAGAAACTAAACTTTCCAAAAAGGGTGGTGCCGGGCTTGGACTTATTGATATCGCTAAAAAGACAGGAAGTAAATTATCCTATCAATTTAAAGAGCTCAATGATGATGTATCGTTTTTTATATTAACCTCTACTATTAAACGAAATTGAAAAATTTTTTAGATTTATGGATGTAATTAACATACAGGGAACTGATGACACTCCAAGTGTTATTTTAGACAAAGCCAGCGGAAAATTTGAAATTTCAGGTCGCTCCTTACCTGAGGACGTTAATATGTTTTATGAACCTATTTTGGATTGGATTGATCTCTATAGTGAGGATCCTAATGACCGGACCGAGTTTTCTTTTAAACTAGAGTATTTTAACACCGCTTCTTCTAAAATTATTCTGGACATATTATTGAAGCTGGAAGAAATTATGGAAAAAGGTAAAGAAGTGGTGATTAAATGGCATTATCATGAAGATGAAGAGGATATGTTGGAGGCGGGAGAAGAGTATGCCGATATTGTTGAAATCCCCTTCGATTACGTTTTGTATAACGACTAGACTATTTAGTGGTTTTTTACCTTTATCTGACCAATGAGCGAAGAAATTCTTAAGGCATTGATGCAACTGTTTGGCTTGATTGCCAAACAAGACGGAGGCGTTGAATCCAACGAAACGGAATATGTCAGAACCTTTCTTAAACACCAGCTTAATTCTGAGGCTGTTGAAGAGTATTATAAATTATTTTTGAAATATACTGCCGATTCCAGAGTTGGACGAGGCGAAGAGGGTAAGATCCGGCTGACTTCCATGAAAGATTCGGTTCGGATTTTGGGAATTTGTAAGAAAATTAACAAACAACTTAATCGTGAACAAAAGGTTGTTGTACTGGTCAGATTGTACGAACTGGTTAATGCCGATCATAAGTTTACCGAACAACGAATGGCCATCATTAATACGGTGGCCAATGTCTTTAAATTGTCCGATCAGGAAATTAGCAATGTCGAGAACTTTGTTATTCATAATGACCCGGGAAAGCTCGACTTTGGTAATTTGTTAATGGCTAAAGAGGAAGATCCTGGTTTTAAGGAGGCTAAATTTATTCATACACCAGGATTAGATGGGGCCATTATTATTCTTAGGGTTAAAAGTGCAGATCTTTACTTTATGAGATATACCGGTGATCAGGAAATCTTTCTTAACGGACTGGTCATCGATAAAAGAAGAATTTATCTGTTTCCCAACGGGAGCTTTATTAAGGTACCTAAAGGAAAACCCATCTACTTTACCGATGTGGTTGGTCATTTCATGACCGATACAAATACACCCCGCATTACTTATGAGGTTAAAAATGTGGAGTACCGTTTCAAAAGTGGTGATATCGGTATTCGAAACATTGAAATGGCTGAAGAGCAGGGAAAACTCATCGGTATTATGGGAGCCAGCGGTGCGGGAAAAACAACCTTGCTGAATGTGCTGTCGGGTATTGAAACACCAACAAAAGGACAAGTTCTCATTAATGGCTATGACCTCCATCGGGATGCCGAAAAGTTAGAGGGGGTTATTGGGTTAATCCCTCAGGACGATCTTTTAATTGAAGAGCTTACCGTTTTTGAAAATCTTTATTATAACGCCAAACTTTGCTTTAAAGATAAAAGTGAAGAGGAAATTCATCAACTGGTAGATGATACCCTTAAAAGCCTGGGACTTTATGACCGCCGACATCTTAAAGTGGGGTCCCCTCTCAATAAAATGATCAGTGGTGGTCAACGCAAACGTCTTAACATTGCTTTAGAGTTAATTCGCGAGCCCGCTATTTTATTTGTTGATGAACCTACTTCAGGCTTGTCATCACGGGACTCCGAAAATGTGATGAACCTGTTGAGAGAACTTGCTTTAAAAGGGAAACTTATTTTTGTGGTAATTCACCAACCTTCGTCAGACATCTTTAAGATGTTTGATAAAATGTATATTCTCGATACCGGAGGGTATCCTGTCTATTATGGCAATCCCAGTGAATCGTTGATCTACTTTAAACGGCTTGATGCACAAATTAATAGCGATGTAGGTGAGTGCCCTACTTGTGGAAACCTTAATCCCGAACTAATTTTTAATATCATCGATTCTAATGTAATTGATGAATACGGTAATTATACAGACCAAAGAAAGGTGTCGCCAGAAGAGTGGCATGAACAGTTTAAAAAAAATATTCAGATTCCCCAGGTAAAAACCGTTCATGATACTCCACCTAAAAGTTTGAATATCCCTTCCTGGTTTAACCAGTTTAAGATTTATACCTTACGTGATTTCTTTTCTAAAATCAGCAATACCCAATATATCCTGCTAAATCTTTTAGAAGCCCCGTTACTTGGGTTTATTTTATCCTATTTGGTAAGATATATTGCCGACCCTTCTTCAAATGTTTATATCTTTAGAGAGAATGAAAACATCCCCCCTTACATTTTTATGGGAATTGTTGTAGCACTATTTTTTGGTTTGATCATAAGTGCCGAAGAAATTTTTAAGGATGCCAAAATATTAAAAAGAGAGGCATTCCTAAATCTAAGCCGATCGAGCTATCTGATGTCTAAAATTCTTATACTTTTTGCTATTTCTGCCATTCAAATGGTGTTGTTCGTTTGGGTGGCCAATACCGTTCTTGGTATTAAAAATATGTATTTTGAATTCTGGATAGCTCTTTTCACGATATCTGCCTTTGCAAATATTCTGGGGCTGATTATTTCAGCATCTTTTAATTCCATTATTACCATTTATATTCTTATTCCCTTACTGATGATTCCCCAAATGGTGTTGGGGGGTGCTATGTTTACTTTCGATAAGCTAAACAAGGACTTTTCAAGCCCCGATGTAGTGCCCGTTATTGCTGAATTCATGCCTTCCAGATGGATTTATGAAGGATTGATGGTGCATCAGTACAAGCACAACAATTTTAAGAAAAATATCTTTGATGTGGAGATGCGTGAAAGCATGGCTGACTTTAAACAGGTTTATTATATTCCTACATTAAGAGATATTGTTTCCGAAACACAACGCTATCTCAATGGTGATGAAAATATTTCCTCTGAGCAATTTAAAAGCAATATTGAGCTGCTGCGAAACGAGATTTCACGGGAAATGAAAAGAGTTCCTTCTATACCTTTTAATAACCTTAATCAAATTACACCCGATCAATTTTCCGATAAAACCGTTGTTGATATTAATAACTATTTGGATCGTATCCTGAAATATTACCAGAATGAATTCTTTAAAGCTAATTCCACTAAAGAACAGTTTCTTACGGCCAATATCAACGCCAATAGGGAAAAGTTTGAACGTATTCGCGATGACTATTTTAACGAAAGTATTAATGATATTGTCCGTAAGGTATTCGATAAGAATAAAATTTTGCGGGAGGATGATCATCTAATACAAATGGTTGATCCAATTTATCAAAAACCAGAGCCTTCTAATTATTTGGATTTCAGAACCCATTTTTTTGCCCCTGCAAAATATTTTGCAGGACATTTCTTTGAAACATTGTGGTTTAATATTGCCGTTGTGTGGGTGTTGACTATCCTCCTCTATATTGTGCTTTATTTTGATCTCCTTAAAAAAGGTCTTAATTTTGCCGGCCGGTTTAAACGAATAAAATCATAAGACGGGTAACCTTTTTGTTTTCATAACAGTATAACAGAAACAAAATTTAAAAGTAAAATGCTATGATCAGAAAATTATTTGTTGCGTTGCTTATAATTGTTTCTTCCAATATGTTTTTTTCGTGTGCAGGAGGCGGTAATAAAAAAGAAAAGGCGCAGGAAGATGAATTAATTTTACCTGATTCAATTAAAGGAGATGCTCCATTGAAGCTTTCTGAGGAGATTATTGGTGATGTGATTCAAAATATATCTTCACCTGTTGAAATGGCCAATTTAATTAAATCAACAGGAGTGGATTTTTCTCAGCAAATTCTTAATAATCCGGAAAATATTTCCAAGTATAGCACCAGTTACAAAAGGGCACTCAATTTAGGCGTTTTTAGTGCTGACCTAGGTTACATTAACTCCTACGATAAAAGCAATATTGTGGTCTCTTATCTGCTTGCCGTTAAAAATTTAGCTGATGGCATTCGTGTGGGGCAATTTTTTGACTTTGAGGCTTTAAAACGAATGGCTACCAACTCTAGCAACTTAGATTCCTTAATGCAAATGTCGGTTAGCAGTTTTAACCAAATGGACTCTTATCTGCGAAACCAAAATCGGAGCAATGTAAGTGCGTTGATTATTACCGGTGCATGGATCGAAGGTCTTTACATTGCCAGTAATGTTATCGATAAAACCAACAATGATGAATTAATTTCCAGATTAGGTGAGCAAAAAGAAATTGTTGATATCCTCTACATCATTTTGAAAAATTATGAACAAAACAGTAATTTTGAAAGCTTGATTGGGTATATTGGCGAATTGAAAGAATTGTATAAGGGCGTAAAAATTACACGGGAAGTGGTTGAACCAAAGACAATTGAACAAGATGGAATGCTAATTGTAGTTCAGGATGAAGTCAGTCATGTGGATATCTCTCATGACGTTCTTGGGAAAATTATTGAAAAAATTAAGGAAATTCGCGCCTATATTATTAGTTAAGGCAGATTTTAAGGATAAACAGAATTTAAGCAAGGCAAGATTTGTGAAACCGGCCATATATTTTTAGGGTGTTTTTGAGGGAATAACCAGGATAACCTTATGGCCTATGAAAAATATTAGAGAAATGAAAAAAGTATTATTTACCTTCTTTTTCATATTTGTACTTGGTTCAGCTGGGGTCTATGCTCAGTGTGATCATGATGCGCTTTTGAAACAGGCTTTGAATGAAATGGGTAGCGGGCAGTATATTAAGGATTTCATTGTAGAGTTGAAAAAAGGTGATGGACAATCGGGTTCCGTTAAATATTCAGTTATTCTCAACAGCCGGAGTCAATACAAATTTAATGTGGTTAATGCTTCCGGAAATGCGGAAAAAGTCCTAATGGAACTTTATGATGGAGAAAAATTACTGGTAAGCAATAAAGTTCAAGGTAAAATGTATAAAGCCTTCGGCTATATTTGTCGTTCTACGAAAGTTTACAGCCTGGTTTTTTCCTTCCCGGAAGGAAGTGAAGGATGTGCCAGGGCTGTGCTATCTCTTCAAAAACAATTTCAAAGCGGAGAAATGGGATTCTAATTTTCCCGCGATAAATTATTTTCTTCGGAAAGCCAAATATTACTTTCAGAAAGATAACGCCGCATTTCAGAAAATAATGCGGCGTTTTTTAATTTTTTAGGCAACTATTTCGTTTTCATTACGTCTTAATACTGAGTTCAAGTGTTTAATCTTTTAAAAATAATGTGGCATGAGTTCAAAGCGGCTTTCCATTGGTTTGCCCGAGCGCTTTTTAGCCGGACAGATCGTTTTGCTTCTTACATTAATTCTTTTAATTGTTTTGTAGTGGGATTCAGTATTGATTGCGGTCATTTTAATGGTTTTCCGTTGGTTTAATTCTTTAATTTATCTTAGGTCACTGGAAAATTTTTATTTGAAATTATCGAACTGTATCCATGACACCGCCTGTTTAAGGTCATTTTTAAGGCCTTTTTGAGTCCAGATACTACGTAGTATGCCTAGAATTTAACTTTTTGGGGGACCAAAGCGAAACTTTTGCGCTTTGGTTTTTTTTATTGCTTTTGAAAAGGCTGATTAAAGTATTTCTCACCAAAGGTTAAACTCTTCCCTTTCTACCCAAGTTTTACTCTTTTTTTACCGTAGGCAGATTTAAAAGAATAATATCCGGAATCGGCTTTGGTGGTTTAATAAGTATTTTGGTTGGTTGAGAGGGATTTTTATCTGTTTTATGCCAATTATATTACCTTTGCAAGTTGCAATTTTTTAGCTGAAATGAATCTTCATATTCGTATAAAATTTATATAAGTTATAGGACGAATGTAACTCGCATGAACTACAGTTTTTACATGTTCTTATCGTGATAAATTTTTTGGTCATGCTCGTTTCATATAAAAATAAAGTTTGCATGGTAATGCTAACTTAATTTTAAAAAGTGCAATCTGAAGTTGGAGAAGGCTAAAGTAATTTCATTAATTGCACAATTGTTGAAAAGATGTTTCTTGTTGTGACGTCAGGGGGCAGGTTTAGATTTTTAGAATAACAGTTTTAGAAAACTCAATAGTATGAAGCGATTTATTTATTCTTTTTTGAGGGCTTATCTGTTTTGGCTTGTATTTTTTGCTTTTTTCAGAACTCTTTTCATAATAGTTAACCAGTCATTTATTGAAGATACCCCCATAACAGTTCTTTTGGCCTCTTATTGGCCGGGGCTTCGGATGGATATGTCCTTTGCAGGCTATCTGATGTTGTTGGTAATTGTTTTTCAACTGTTTCTGCTACCGTTAAAAAAAGACTTTTGTTACCGATGTTTTAAATGGGTGTATTATATTCTTATCCCTATTTTTGTTGGGTTATTATTAGGCGACATTAATTTGTTTCGCTATTGGGCCGGACATTTAAATAAAGAAGCCATTTCTTTTTTGAAAACCCCTGATATTATTTTTGATTCTATACATCTGGGTGAGGCGATATTATTCTTTGTCTTGTGTGTAGTTTTTTCCTGGTTATGGATTTTTTTATTTAATAAGGTTGTTATAAAAACCGCTTTTCAGTCAAAATTTAATCAAAAGCAAATTGCTGTAAACTGGCTTTATACACTTCTCTTGGGTGCTTTTATGATTGTACCCATTCGGGGAAGCTTTAGCGTTGCGCCTATTAATACAGGAGTTGCTTACTTTTCTGGTTATTTGTTTGCAAATAATGCGGCTGTCAATCCCTTATGGAATTTGGCCTATTCCATGAAACGAAATGCCATTAATGATGGTGGGTATTCTTTTATGGATGATCAAAAGGCTCAGGAAAGATTTAACAACTTGATGCACCAATCCGGAAAATTTCCCAAAATACTTAATACCGATAAACCGAATATTGTTGTTATTCTTCTCGAAAGTTTTTCTGCTCAAGCCATTAAAAAACTTGGCGGACAGAATGTAACCCCTAACTTAAATACATTGATGAAAGAAGGAATATTTTTTTCCAACCTTTATTCGGCCAGTTTTCGTTCTGATTATGGAATTGTAGGGGTCCTTACTGGCTATCCCGGGATACCGGGATATTCTGTTATGCAATATCCCGAAAAATCGCGGCATTTAAATTTTATTCCGCAAAAATTAAAAAAAGCCGGATATAAAGACCTTAACTTTTTGTATGGGGGGGATATGACTTTTAAAAATATGAAGTCATTAATTGTACTTGCAGGATTCGATTCCATTACCAGTATTGAAGATTTCCCGGCTAAATACAGAGGGAAAAAATGGGGTGTGCATGATCAGTATACATTTGAAAAACTTTTAAATCTTTTGGAGAATTCAAACAATCCTTCATTTAGTTTTTTCTTCACCCTTAGTAGTCATGAACCTTTTGATGTTCCGATGGAAAGGGTGATTAATGATGATTATCTTAATTCGGTGTATTATACCGACCATTGTCTGGGGATTTTCTTCGACCAGGTAAAAAAACGGGGATTGTGGGATAATACCCTTTTTATTCTTGTTGCTGACCACGGAGTTGTTGGACCCGAAAAATTGGGTTATACCAATGCCCGTCGATACCATATACCAATGTTGTGGACCGGCGGTGCGGTGGCTGTAAAAGATACCGTTATTGAAACTGTTGCTTCGCAGGTAGATCTCGCGGCAACTCTTCTCAACCAGCTTAATATTGATGCATCTGATTTTAAGTTTAGCAAAAATATACTTGATGAATCGGTAAATGGGTTTGCATTTGTGCATTACCCTGATGGGTTTGGATTTATTGACTCAAATGTTTTTCAGATGTATAATAAAAACAATTTTAGCGTGCAGGTGATGTCGGGCGCCAAAACAAAGGAAGATAGTTTGAAAGCTAAAGTATGGATGCAAATTATTGCGAAAGATTTTAAAGAGAGATTGAGTAATGAGTGGAAATAGATATAAAGAAAGTGATTTCGAAGTGATGGCGCCTGTCGGTTCTTATGAATCTCTTATGGCGGCCATTCAGGGAGGGGCTGATTCGGTTTATTTTGGTGCCGAAAAATTAAACATGAGGTCGAGATCTTCCGCCAATTTTTCTGTTGATGACCTTCGACAAATTGTAGCCATTGCCAATGAGCATAATGTAAAGACATATTTGACCGTAAACACCGTTCTTTATGATGAGGATCTTCCTACAATGCGGAAACTTATTGACGCCGCTAAAGAAAATGGTGTTTCGGCCATTATTGCATCGGATCAGGCAGCTATAAATTATGCCAATAGGCGGGGCGTAGAAGTTCATATCTCTACACAAGTCAATATATCAAATATAGAAGCGCTTAAATTTTACAGCCATTTTGCCGATGTAGTTGTTTTGGCAAGAGAACTCAATCTGAAACAGGTAGGCGAAATTTTTAAAGCAATTGAGAAAGAGCAGATAAAAGGTCCTTCCGGAAAACTTATGCGTATTGAAATGTTTGCACATGGTGCTTTGTGTATGGCTATTTCCGGGAAATGTTATCTGAGTTTGCATCAGTTAAACAGTTCTGCTAATCGTGGTGGATGTTTGCAACCCTGCAGACGTAGTTATATGGTTACTGAAAAAGACTCAGGACAACAGCTGGAAGTAGATAACGAATACATTATGTCACCCAAAGACTTAAAAACTATCCACTTTTTAAATAAGATGATAGATGCCGGGGTGCGTGTTTTTAAAATTGAAGGCAGAGCTCGAGGGCCTGAGTATGTGAAAACCGTTGTAAGTTGCTATCGTGAAGCTATTAATGCGGTAGTTAACAATACTTATTCTCAAGAAAAAATTGAGGAGTGGGAGCAACGTTTGGCTTCGGTATTTAATCGCGGTTTTTGGGATGGATACTACCTGGGACAAAAACTTGGGGAATGGAGTGCCAATTATGGTTCTTTGGCAACCAAAAGGAAAGTATACATTGGGAAAGGAACCAATTATTTCCCTAAAATAGGTGTTGCCGAATTTGTTTTAGAAACAAAAAGTTTAAAAGTTGGTGATGAGATTTTAATTACCGGACCTACCACCGGGGTTGTTGAGATGAAAGTACCTGAAATAAGAGTAGATCTTAAGCCGGTGGAAGAAGCCCGGAAAGGAGACCGTTTTTCAATGCCTGTTGGAGTGAAAATTAGACGCTCTGATAAATTGTATAAATGGGTTTCTGTTAATCCAAAGCAGTAAAGAAATTTTATTAGTTTGAAATTTATTTTTACCAGCTTTCCTGTTATCTTGCTTTTAGATAAAACTATTGGTTCTCGCAAAGCATGAGAAAGTTTAATTCATTAACTCCTTTTTTCTTAGGGTTTAGTGCTTTTAAACATGATTTTGTTTTGACAAACCATGCTGTTCATGCTGGGATCTTTTGAAAGCACTACTTCTTTATCTTATGGAAAGAAATACGTATATTGATAATTCGAAACCATTAAAAGTCTGATTATGACAAGTGAAGTAGATCTTTCCAAGAAAAAGAAAAAATCGGCCGGCCCCTGGACTATTGGTTGGGGGTGGTTTATTACAATTCCTGTTCTTTACTGGTTTGCCAAGGCCTGCAAAAGGGTAATGAGTGATAAGGAAGAAACAATTTCACCGCTTGCTATTATTAAAATGCGTTATGCAAAAGGTGAAATCGACAGAAAAGAATACGAAGAAAAATTAAAAGACTTGTCTTTTAATTCCATGGCACCTTAATATTCATGTTTAAAATTCTGGTAAAAGGTAACTAATTCTACCTTTCATGGAACTGTTTAGCTGTGCGTACACTTAATTATATATTAATTCACTTTTCTCAATTTACTCACCGGGCTTTTATGGCTTTTTAAAATAGATTAATTATGTCCTTAAAAGGATTCATATCGGTTAATTAGTAAGATTAATATTATATCCTCTAGAGGATTTATTGTAATCAATTAAAATAATCAATATCATATCCTCTAAAGGATATATTGTGGATAATTAAAATAATCAATATCATATCCTCTAGAGGATATATTGTGGATAATTAAAATAATCGAAATCACATCCTTCAAAGGATTAATAATTATTTGTGGGAATTTTATATAAAATATCCTTTAAAAGAAGGATATATTCCTGTCGGTAATAGAAACTATTGCAAGTGGTTGATGGAAACGGCAAATATTGTTTTGAAAACTTTTAACTGCAACGGAATTCCTAAAAAGGTAATAAAACCGGTAGATGTTATGACCAATTAAAATGGATGAAGGGCATTTTTAAAGTGAGTAATATATAGTTAGGATATTTAATAGAGGAAAATAAGCAAAACAACGGGAGAAAAATTAATATTCTCTTTGATTTATCAGATTTCCTTTTTCATCCCATATTGACCAAACACCTGTTTTTTGCCCCGAAGAATATTCCATTTCATATCGGAGTGTTCCGTTTTCATCCCAAATAAACCATTTTCCATGCTTTTTCCCGTTTTTATAGCGGGCTTCTGCTTTTTTAGTGCCATTTTCGTCCCAGGTAATCCATGTCCCATCCATTTTATTGGCTTTGAAAATGCGCACTTCTTTTTGTTTTCCGTTGGGGTAAAAGTAGGTGGTTTTTCCTTCTTTTTTTCCCTGCAGAAGGTTCATTTCAAGTCGGACCGAACCATCGGGATAATACTCAATATAAGTTCCGGAGTAAGGTTGGTTGTTTGAGTCGTAGTAAATTCCGTTTTTTTCAACAAGCTGGGCTTGAAGGATGGTTGTTGATACCACCATTGTGAGCAATAACATCAGCTTTTTCATGGCTTAATGATTTTTTAAGAGTTTTATAAAGCCTCCCAACTTGTTCCTGTTTGTGTGATAACGTAAAATTAACATTAAAGTTACAATTTGACAACATTAATAAAAAAAGGAAGACGAGTTTGAGCGTCTTCCAGGTAATATAGAGTAACGTATACAACTGCAATTCGTTATTCTGTAGCGACAGGTGCCAGTTCAAGATTCAAATCATGCATTTCATCAGGGTTGACTTGTATTTCTCTAATAATAGGTTGGTAAGAAATAATATTAGCCTCTATCGAGTAATTTCCCGGCTTAATTTTATCGAAATGAAATTTGCCGTCAAAATCGGTATATGTTTTAGTGGTAGAGCCTTTTAGTTTTACCTCTACGCCGGTTAAGGCTTCGCCTGTTATTTCATCAATAATTGTACCTGAGATGATGTTGTTAACAGCTATGGATTTGTCGTTTCTTTTGTTTTCATTGTCCGATGAAGCCTTCAATCCCGCTGAGGTTGAAAAGGCTAATACTAGAACTATTACAATTGCTTTCATGACTTTCCTGATTTTGATTTGTTTTTTTCTTTCTGACTCAAAAGTAGAACAGTCATGTTAAAGCAATATTAATTGGTTATTATTTGATAATTAAATTGCTACTTCTTCAATTGCTTCGGATACGTTGATGATATAATCAGCCAGCTTTTCACATTCCGAAAACAGGTCATTAAATATAATACCTGCTTCGTAGGAATACACTTTATTGGCCAGGTTGTCGAGATGCTCACTTTTTAACTGGTTTCGATAGTTGTTGATTTGACTCTCCAGTAATTTAGCTTTGTCGAGTGAAACGGCTAGTTCATCTTGCTGAAGGTTTTCCCGCATTATTGAAAGAGCTTCTTCTACAAGATTAAACATGAGTTCCAGCTTTTCCAAGGCCGAGGATTTAAATTTAATGTTTTGTTCCCGCATACGGTTGACGGTTCTTGCCAGATTGAAATTACTATCGGCAATGCTCTCCAAATCACCCGCCATTTTGAGCATAGACCTTAATCTTTTTCGGCCAATTTCACTGAGTTTGTATTGGGAAATTTGTGCCAGATAATTAGTTATTTCTACTTCCACATTATCACTAATGCCTTCATATTTTTGAACCTTGGAGAATTGTTTATTAAACTTTTTATCTTTTTCTTCATGCATCATTTTTCTGACGAAACCAAACATCTTGGTGGTGTGTTTGGCATAAAATTGAATTTCTTTTTTTGCTTGAAGTAACGACAGTTCGGCTGTTGAAAGCATTCCGGTGGTAATGTATTTTAGCCGGAATTCTTCGTCAGACTCTTTTGATTTATTTGGAACCAAATATTCAACTGCTTTTTGTATAAGCGGGGTAAACCAAACGAATATAAGTACATTGATAATATTAAACGAAGAATGGAAAATTGATAAGGCGGTTGGGATGGCTGCGGGAGAGTGACTGGGTGAAATACCGCCATTGCGAGACATTAAAGAATCAATGAGCCCGGTGAATTGATTAAATACAAATAACATCCACAAAACTCCCAGAAGATTAAAAATTAAGTGGATTCGGGCAGCCCGCTTGGCACTTAAGTTACCTACTGCCGCTGCTATGTTGGCCGTGATGGTTGTACCTATATTTTCACCAAGAATCATGGCGGCCGCTTGATTGAATTCTATCCATCCCTCGTTGCACATTACGAACGTTAAGGCCATGGTGGCCGAAGAAGATTGAACGATGATGGTTAAACAAGTTCCGATAACTAAAAACAAAAGCGTTGTTGCCAACCCGTGATCCGTATAGCGGTGTAAAAAGCTTAAAAGTTCAGGATTTCCTTGAATGTTTGGAACAGATTGCTTTAAAAACTCTAAACCCAAAAAGAGTAAGGCAAAACCTATTAGCAATTCACCATATGAACGTTTAGAGCCAGATTTTGAAAAAATGAATGGTAAGCCCAACCCTATTAATGGAAGTGAATAGGCACTAATTTTAACTTTGAAACCAAATATTGTGATGACCCATCCGGTGATAGTGGTCCCGATATTAGCGCCCATGATAACTCCAATAGATTCTTTTAGTGTGATTAATCCGGCATTTACAAAACTCACCACCATAACCGTTGTGGCTGAGGAGGATTGTATCATGGCCGTAACCAAAAAGCCGGTGAATATGCCAAAAAAGCGGTTGGAGGTCATGGCCGACAGTATGGCCCGCATTTTATTCCCTGCAACTTTTTGCAAGGCCTCACTCATAATTTTCATGCCATAAAGAAATAGCCCTAAGGAGCCAATAAGTGAAAGAAAATCAAATAAGGAATATTCCATCGCGTTGTTTTCTGTAAAAATTTAATGTAAAGTGATTTAATCAATTCATGCCTTTGAGGTTAGGGCTTGACTGATTTTTTACATTTATTTTTCTGTCATTTTATGATACTCATTGCAATTTCAAATTCATTAATTAATACTATTCCACTCTGTAATTGTAAATAAAATTGTAATCACCACCTGTTATGAGGTTGAACCGATAGGCCGATGATTTTAAAAAACCTATTGAAAAACGAGAGGTTCCTTTTAGCGGGAAACCTTTGTATAGTGTTCCATCGCTATTGTAGAGAAAAATTTTACTTTCTTTTTCGGAAACTAGCCCAATCTTGTAATCGGTTGATGAAAAATGATATATATCGGCAATAACCTTTACGGGGGATTCCAGCTTTTTATTGACTTCGGGGTGTAAATTATTGTTGTATATTTTAAGTTGTTCAGCGGTTACAATTACATACTTGGGTTTGTTGTCATAAAGAATTGCAAAATAGTGTGGTTGATTTTCAACTTTTGTTTGTGGACGAATAATGGTTTTCCCCGACGGCAACAATATTTGTGCTAAAGAACCGTCGGTTGTTGTTGTAACCAATGCCGATTTTTCGGAATTGGGGTATTCCAAATAAAAGGGGCTCAAATTGTTTCTGATGAAAATTTTATTGGGTCTGACTCTTGTGTTGCCACGACGGTCCATAATATAGTTTCGGTATTGGTCACTAAAAACAATATAATCTTTGCCACTGGTCCGGAAAAATTGAACGGGTTGGGTAACAATTCCTTCGGTTTGAGGGATGTTCCAGCCGGTTACCCTGGCTCCAGTTTTGTCAAACAGATATATTTTGCGGTCTTCAAGAGCCAGGAATAATCGATAATTTCTGTTCTTGTCATAGTCAAAAACGGCCACCCCGTTGGTAGCTTTTGCGGGTAAAGTAAAAGGATATCTTGCCACATGGTTGCCATTGCGGTCAAGGAGGTAAAGCTTTTTCTCGGTATTAAAAAGATATTGCAGCTTGTTGTTTTGATAGTAGTCGATTTGATGAATTTCACTAATTATGGGACCGTCAAGAGGTTTTTCCCATAATATTCGCCCCATATTATTAATAAGGTACAAGTTGTTGAGTTTGTCTTGAACCATTATTTCTTTTTCCAGGGTATAATGATTAACCACTAAAGCCGGTTTTATTGCCACGGCCGAATCTAACCGGCTTTGCCAAATGGTGCGAGGTTCTTTGTCTCGGTGGGGAGTATAATCGGCACAGGCGGTAACATAATGAAGTCCCGAACTATTGGATAGTTGGATGCCGGCACCATAAAAGTTGAATAGTATTTTCATCTGTTCCTGTGTGGGATGAAAATAATCGGGATTTAGGCTGGGCTGAAGAAACGAAATTAGATGAGGTATTTCGGCAAAAAGGAAAAGATTTTCTTCATAGGCAAAATTTTCCATAAAAGAGGAAAAATAAGGATGGCTTTGCAAAGTCCTTTTTAAAATGTTTTGATATAAAAATGATTCTAATGATTTTTGGCTGTCACCGAAAATTAAATAATTACGGTAGAATGAAAAATATTGTAAGGGGGTATCGGGAAACAAATAACCTAATGCGACTTTTGGCAGCTCTTCAGAAAATCCCTGGTAGATGGGGAATGTGGTGGATTCATCAACTTTATACCAGGTTATTGGGTCGGTAGAAACCCCAAAATATTTCTGCATCTGTTTTAACTCAGAAAGGGTGCTGGCCTGACCTTTCGTCCTGAAGACGAGAAAACGTCCTTCTTTAGGATTGCTGGCATTATAATTGGAAAATGCCAACGCGGCCTCTCCCTCTACCAGGTTGAAAAAAGCATCAACAAAATGACTTCCGGTAGCATTTTTATAGGACTGGTTCACCGTTTCAAATTTCTTGGCTTCATCTGAATTTTGAATATATCGTTTAAGGTTTTCGATAAATCGAAGAGGGTCATCATAATTATAGCTAAAAAATAGCTTGATGTCGGATGGCAATACTTGATGAAGAGATGACTTACGCGGTTTAACCCCTTCGAATAAAGAGGAAAATTTAGAGGTGTCTTTATTGGATAGGAACCCATTCAATGTGAGACGTTCTTTATTTAATTGAAGGTCTAAAGCTCCCCAGGAACTAATTCTCCCAAAGAACGATGCGTTGTTTTTCGCCTTAGGTGCCAAAAAAGGTTCCGAAAAGCCGGGAAGAAGCGAGAAGTTAAAAAATAATGATGCGATAGAACCCGGGTTGGTAGTTTTATTGAGGTTAGAAAATTGTGGGTTGGTTCTGAGAGAATGCCCCGTTTGTTGCTGTCGGATAGAGGCTTCAACGATAAGGGATGATGGACTAACTGTCAGCACGCCATTTTGCCAGGTAACAAAGAGTGGGTTGATATTGTTGGCCGGAATTGAAATTTTAAATATTGAAAAGCCGGTATAAATTCGTTTTTCGGAATGACGGTTAGTAATCCATGATTTTAGGTCATTTAAATGTGCCTGGTTTTGTATGGCAAAATGCATCGCCCATTCAAATGAATTTTTCCCGATTTTGTTGACCGATACATATATAGGTGCTTTGAGCAGATCTTTAAATGCGCTACCAGAAAATAACGAAGTGGTATCGATATAGTTGATAAGATCAAAAAATTTAGAAATACTTTCAAAAGCTTGCAGGTCTGATTTATAATTTATTTTGTTTTGAAGCGTTTCAACAAAATCTTCGGCTGAATTGATTCTTAAAATTAATGGGGAATTAAGGGGGACTGCATCCAATGTTTTTTCGGCACTAAAACTTTGGTGTCTGTATAAATTCCAAAAGACAGCAATGATTACTGCCACGAATATCAATATAATACCGAAAATGCCCAGGTTTCGTTTCGTCATCAGCAGCATCTTTTTATGGCTTTAAGTCAATCATCGGATTATTGCCACTTTCGTAGTTCCTCTTTGTTCTCCATCTAAAGAGGTCAAAAATATAATATATATACCGGATTTTACTTTTTCTCCTCTAAGATTTTTCCCGTTCCAGAATGCATTTCCACCTAAAGAGATGGTTTCATATACTAAATTTCCTTGTGTATCGGTAATTTTTACATTAGTTTCCTCCAATAAGCCTGTAATTGTGATGAGCCCACCATATTCGGGTCGTACAGGGTTAGGATAAACAAATACGTCATCAAATGTTTGGCTTCCTTCAATAGCCTTACCTTGGTATGAAATCAACCCTTTACTGGTTGAAAAAAATACTTCCCCGGTTTTTTTATCTATGTCGATGTTTAAGATGGTATCTGAAGGAAGTGGTGTGTTTTGAGTGGTAAAGTGAGAAACGGTTTGAAGTCCGTCCTCTGAAAGCAAATAAATACCATTACCTACTGTTCCAATGTATTTTCGGTTTGCCTCATCGACCGCAATGGATGTTACTTTCTCTCCTTCCAAAAGGTAATCGGCAAGTCCACTGCCATCATTTCTTGGAACTATAATTCTGGTAAATGAGGGCTTTTCTGTATTAAATATTTGTGAAGGATTGTATTGCACTACAATGCCATTGTCTGTTCCAAACCAAAGATATCCGTTTTTATCTTTTTCGATACAGTAAGCACCACTTATTGACACTTCTTCGTATTCGTCCCAAAATTCGATTAATCCAAAATTTCTGTTGTCGGGATCCTCAGTCGTGGATAACGGCCCACGGTATTGATCATCCGAGAGGTTTTCAATCGTGCCATTATCATCAAAAACAAAAATACCCTTGTAACCTTGTAAAATGGAAGTCCATTTGTATCCGTTGTTGTCGATTATAATGTCACCCATTTGGGGGGTTAGAATGGATATGGTACCGTAATTGTAAGGATGCCAGGTGCTGTCGGAAATATTAAAAACTATAATACCTTTTTCTGAGCCAGAATGGTTAATATAAAGGTATCCTTCTTTGCTAAACGTTAATCCGGATATATAAAGATTTTGATTTCCGGAAGCATCTGTGCTTGCCATAAGTGGACTATTATTGGCGGTATAATGTTTTTTCAGATAAATCTTATCATTGTTCTTATCGAATTCGAAAAGACCCTGTCCATATGAGGCTATAAAGATATTGTCATCATTAAAAGGGTTGACGGCTATATCGACAAAGTCGACAACATTTTTTAAGGCAGGGGTATTAATGGTGTCGAGATATAACCATGAATTCTCATTGAAGATGGATATGGATGCCGGTATGTTGCTTTTAGTATAAACGGAATTGAAACCGCCGGTTAGGATCCATAACTCATCGCCTATTTTTTTTGTTTTATATATTTCATTGGAATAGGGGCCTTGTGGTAAAACCTGTTGATATTTATTGCCGGAGGTTTTATAAAACAAACCATTCTGCCGGTCTGCAATCCATATTTTATGATCCTCGGACACCAATAAGTCCCTGTAAAAAGGGAAAATTATATTGTCGTCATGGGTGACAATGGTATCTTGTTGTGAAGTTATTTGAAGCTGGTTGTCAGTGAAGAAAATACCATTTCCTGTTGTAATAATAAAACCACTTTCAATGGGGGTAATGTTGTAAAAAGCTTTGAATTCTGATAATATAGATGCCTCCTCATTCTGGAATAATATTAATAGGCAACTCTTTCCCAATGAACCTTTCACACCCATTATGCCTGATGGATGATCAGAAATATCGATATATTCAGAACTATCCTGTGATAATAATGACCAGTTTTTATAATAAAAAAGCGGGTTATTCATGTCGGCCATTAATAGTCCCTTTGAAGTTGCAGCATAAATGGTATCATTTTTAATGAAAGTTTTGTTAACCTTCAGATAAGATGCTTCATCGCCAATGATTAGTGTAGAAATGATTTCATTTTTTGAAAGGTCAAGTTCAATAATACCAAAATTGGTGCTGCAAAAAGCTTTTTCATTATAAATTAAAAAGTGGGTAATGCTTTTGCTTACGGTCAATTGCTCAATTTTAAGGTCGGGGATGTTTAATACATAATCATCTTTCACGATGTCAATATTGCCATTTTCATAGCCAACTAAAATTATATTCTTTTCTTTGGATGCACCAATGGCAGAAATTTGGGTGTCTGAAAGACCATTTGATTTGTTTAGTGTAGAGAGGGAATGAGTCTCTTTATGGTATAGTATTAGTCCAAGTTCGGTTGCACCAATGATAAAGTCCTTACTTTCGGCAATGTCAAAACATTCTTTATAGGAATAGTAGGTCGTCCATTGATCGAGAGCAACGCAGTAAATATTTAATACAAACAAAAACAGTGAGATGAACAGGAAGCGGTAATTAAAAAAACGAAAGTCAATTTTAACCTTTAATAATTGCTTGAACCAAAGCTTGCAGGGCCTTATAATAAAGGAAACAAATCCTTCAACGAATGACACCGGGAGAATAGCTATTATAGTCTTGCAAAATTTATTCGGCCAATGACTATAATAAGATTGAATCCATGGTTTTGAAATTATGGTATTCATGCAAAATAATTTAACAAGTCTTTAGCCAGCAAATAGTTATCAATAACTAATGTTTTAGGAATAATATACAGGGTTTTATGAGACAATTGTCATTGAACCGGCAAATTTTGGATACTATGGTTGGTTCTTATGAAAAAACTCTGCCAGCTTTTGAAGTGCCATAGCCCGGTGACTAATTTTGTTTTTTTGAGATAATGGCATTTCGGCAAATGATAAATCATATCCTTCCGGCATAAAAATAGAGTCGTAACCAAATCCTCCGTCTCCTCTTGGGGCATCAAGTATTGTGCCGTCAACATAACCTTCAAAAAGCATCTCTTTTTGGTCAAGTATTAAGGCTATTACCGTTCTGAAACGAGCCTTTCTGTTGGTTTTATTTTTTAATTCGGAAAGTACTTTTTCAATATTTTTTATGCTGTCTTTTTCGGGGCCGGCAAATCTGGCCGAATAAACGCCAGGTGCTCCATTAAGAGCGTCAATTTCAAGGCCTGTATCATCCGCAAAACAATCTACGCCAAGATGTTTATTTATAAAACGTGCTTTTTGCAAAGCATTTTCTTCCAAAGTATGGCCTGTTTCGGGTAGGTCTCCTTCGAATTTGATTTCCAAAAGAGATTTAATCTTCTTGGTGTCTCCAAGCATTCGGTTTATTTCCAGTACTTTATGCTTGTTTTTGGTCGCAAATATAAGATCCATCCTTCATTTAAATATATCGCGAAAATACAAAAAAATAAGACCAATGTAGATTATAAATGAACTTTGATCAAAAAGAATTCAGCTATTAAACCAATATATTATGCTGGAATAAACATATCACAGAATCAGACCATAATCTGGAGAAATGAATTTTATATAGGATGAAACGAGGATGGCGGCTTTTGTGGTAAAAAAGGATGATTAAAAGACATAGGCAGAAGAAGTTTATAGTCATTAGTCAACAGTCATTAGTGATTAGTGTTGATTAACTAATGATTAGCCACTAATCTTAAGGGCTAACAAATCAATGTAAAAAGTAAATTTAATACGAATAAAACGAGCATGGCGACTTTTGTCACAAAAGAACATGTATAAACGACAAAGGCAGAAGAAGTCAATAGTCATTAGTCGTTAGTTAACAGTCATTAGTGTTAATGGACTAGTGACTAATAACTAACCACTAATGACTGCTTTTAAGAAACAATATATCAATAAAGTAAGTAAAATTTATACGGATGAATAAGACATATTAATGGGTGATAGAAAAGAAGGGATCAGAAACTACCACCATAGCCATATTTCATGAGATCGGTTCTGGGGTTGATAACAAGTACCGGTATTTTGGCACTGTTGGCAATAATGTGTTGTTCCTGGACTCCCAGAAAATAGTCATGAAAGGCGATATCGCGCGTAGTCATTATAATAATTAAATCGGCATTGTTTTCTTTGGCAAAATCAATGGTCTCTTGCGAGAATGATGATTTGTGTTTTGAAAGAACTAATTCATAATCAATATTTTTTTCTTCCAGAAAATTTTTACAGAATACCACATTGGCTTTTGTTCGGCTGTCCAATACCCCTTCTTTGGACGAAGAGGAAAACAAATAAATTTTAGTTTTAAAATAGAGAGACATGTATTCAGCCCATCTCAGTTTTTCTTTGTTTTCCGATTTAAAGTCAACAGGGAAAACTATTTTTGTGTAATCAGATTTTTGGGGAGGCTCCTGAACAACTAAAAATGGCACTCTTGAGCCCACAATCACTTTTAATGCCCAACTTCCAGTTAGTTTTTGTAATCCACGCATGCCATGAGTGATCATGACGACCATGGCGCATTCCAACTCTTCCGAAACTTCATTAATGGTTTTAAAAATACTGCCTTCTTTAACCAGTATTTCAGGTTTTATGTTGAATTGCTTTTCAATTTCTTTAGCCTGTTCACCAAGTCGTTGTTCTGAATCTTTTACCTCCGAACTGCGTTTAACAATATGGAGTAAAGTGATGTTGGTGTTCAAAACGCGGGAAAGATTTACTGCATGCTCGACGGCATATATGACAGTATCCGAGAAATCGTAAGGGACCAAAATGCTATGCATTAAACTTTCCATAGGTATTAAAATTCTATTTAACCGCTTAAAGATAATATTTTGTTTTTTCAAACATTAAAGAATTTCAGCCATTTTTTTAAACTCCAACAAATGATTGACGAATGACGTTTTTTACAAGACTTTATTTATATTGCAGTTTCAAAACATACGAGGTGATGATATTAACTCTTCCTTTTTATTATATTGGTTTGGCAATTGTGGGGATTATTTTGATAATTGGTGTGGTTTTTTTGATAAGAAATTATATTCATCTTTGTGTTGAAAGGCTTACAGCAGAGCGCCTTGAGTTGGCCCTAAAGGTTAAGGAGAGAGCTCGGCGGATACAGGCACAATATGATACTGAATCTATCGTTTATACTCATCAAGGGCCCAAAAAAAAATCGCGGAAATATCAGAAGGTAACTGTTCTTTTTGCCGATATCCAGGGATTTACAAGAATTGTTGAGCAATTAAATCCTGAAGTATTAATTGATGAACTGGATCAATTGTTCTTTCAATTTGATGCTATCGTTGAAAAATATGGCATTGAAAAAATAAAAACCATTGGTGATGCGTATATGTGTGCCGGTGGCCTCCCGGTAAAAAACAGTACCAATCCTATAGAAGTTGTCTTGGCAGCCCTGGAAATGCAGCAATTTATGGAAGAATTGAGGCGCAATAAGATGATTGAACATAAAGATTATTGGGAGTTGCGCATAGGAATTCATACCGGACCTGTTATATCGGGTATGGTGGGGCGGAAGAAAATTTCTTTCGATATATGGGGTGATACCGTTAATATAGCCAGTCGGATGGAATCTTCCGGTATGCCGGGTGAAATTAATATTTCCGGAACCACATGGCAGCTTGTTAAAGAATTTTTTGAGTCTCAGTACAGGGGTAAGATGCCCATTAAATATAAGGGAGAAACAGATATGTATTTTATTAAAGGAATTATTCCTGAACTTTCGGTTGACGGAGAAGGAAAGAAACCCAATGAACTGTTCAAGATAAAATTGCAGCATATAAGATTTGGCGATGTGGAAGAGTCTGTTCTTAATCGTTTGGAGAATGAATTATCAGAAGAGTTTACATATCATAATGTTAAACATACTATTGATGTAGTTACCCAGGTTGAAATTATTGGTCGTGGCGAGGGCGTCAATGAAGAAGAAATGTTACTTCTTAAGACTGCTGCTTTGTTACATGATTCGGGTTTTTTGGTCTCTTATAAAAACCATGAACATTATAGCATGGAATTGGCCAAAGAGATTTTGCAGATGTATGGCTATTCTGATGACCAGATAGAAGAAATTAACCGGTTAATTAATGTGACGCGCAAAGAAGCACTTCCCAGTAATCATCTCGAAGCTATCCTTAAAGATGCCGACTTAGATTATTTGGGACGGCCTGACTTTATTCCTATTTCACAAAATTTATATAAGGAAATTCAAACATTTAATGGAAAAATGTCTTTAAAAGAGTGGAATAAAAAACAAATTAATTTTATTGCAAATCATAAATACTATACCAATACTGCCAAAAAACTCCGACAAGTAAAGAAGGAGCAACAGCTTATGGCTTTAAAGGAATTATTAAAAGAACAACCATAATTGGGATTTCTTTTTAATTTTGCTAATAATTTACGGGAATTGTGGTGGCAGACTTTTTTAGTAGAGAGGTTGAAAAATTTTTTTTGCGCAAATGCAGACCACAATTAATTGGTGCCTATTTGTTGAATAACTTCGTAAAAAATAAAAGTATATTACAATTAATAACTTAAATAAAGTTTAATGAACATGGCGAAAAACATCGAACCAGAAAGCAAACTTCCTAACATTATTGGTCCGGGAACCAAAATTATAGGTGATATTGAAACAAATGGTGATATTAGAATTGACGGGCAGATTGAAGGTAATATAAAATCCAAAGGAAAGGTGGTTGTAGGGTCAAATGGAATGATTAAAGGTGAAGTATTTTGCGGTAATGCAGAACTTGCAGGTTCTTTGAATGGAAAAATTAATGTTACTGAGCTTCTCTCATTGAAAGCTAGTTCTAAAGTGAGTGGTGATATAAAAACCGGGAAATTGAATATTGAACCTGGTGCTATATTCTCAGGAACATGTAATATGGGTAATCAGACAGGAAACGAGCCTTTACTCAATGTGGCAAAAGACAATAAAAAATAATTTGATCTATGGCACCACTACCATTTTTGGCGTATAAAGTGCTGCTTATTAAAGAAATTTTTTACGGCCTGCTGTTTAAAGGACTAGCGGGTCTTATTGTTTATATTGAAGCAGGACACATTCCCAGAAACTGGGTTTATCTCGCCTTAATAATAGTAGTGCTTTTCCCATTGACCTCTTCTATTTTAAAATTCTTCAAGGATCTACGACCCGATTTGCCGGGATTAGTGCTGGTAATCATGTCGGTGTTGAAAATTTTTATTATTCCGATATTGTTAATGCTTTTTTTCGACAAAGAACATGAGCAGATAGAAGCATTCGTTATTCCGACAATGGTAAGTTATATTGTTTTGTTAACGCTTGATACCAAATGGAAGATCCAATGGTTATCCAAGAAAGATTATTGAATTTGGCCCTGATAAGATCCGGGAAAACTGAAACATCTATTTTGTCGGGTCGTATACAAGTTTCGGGTTAAAGACATAGGTCATTGACATTGTTTGTTTAAAAATTAAAGAGAAAGTTTTATTTTGAAATTTTTCATTGTCATATTTTTACTGTTGGTGGGAAGCTTTTCCGTCCAATCCGAAGAAATGACCTCCAGTGATGAAAATGAGGGGTCTTTTGATGTAATCGGGTTAGTGATGGAACATATTACTGATGCTCACCAATGGCACGTTTTGGATTATACTAATCGTCATGGCCAAAGAGTTCATCTTACAGTTCCATTGCCTGTAATTCTATGGCATGAAGGTAAATTTTGGTTTTTTTCTTCTGACCGTTTCTATCATTCTTCCGAACCTGTTGCTTTGGGAAACGACTTTGTGGTTCTCCATGATGAGCGGTTCTATTTAACCGATTTCGACGGAACTATCCATACAGATAAAGAGGGGCACATTGTCAATGCTTCCGTGGCCGATTTTTCTATCACGCAGAATGTGGCCAGCATGTTTCTTTCTGTAGCCCTAATTTTATGGATGTTTTTATCGGCCGCCAGAAATTATGCCCGTTATGGGATGGCTCCACCCAAAGGATTCCGGGCGGTTTTGGAACCCATAATTCTTTTTGTAAGAGATGATATTGCCAGGGCTCAAATCCCTGGAGAAAAGGCCGATAAATTTGTGCCTTTCTTAATAACTGTATTTTTCTTTATTTGGATCAATAATCTTATTGGGATTGTACCTTTCTTCCCAGGGGGAAGCAACTTATCGGGGAATATTAGTTTTACAGCGACACTGGCTGTTTGTGCTTTTCTGGCTATTAATTTGTTCGGATCTAAATCTTATTGGAAGCATACTTTTACCGCTCCGGGAATTCCATTTCCGGTAAAATTTATTTTGGTGCCCTTGGAAATAATTGGGATGTTTACTAAGCCGTTTGCATTGATGATTCGTTTGTTTGCCAATATAACAGCCGGGCACATCATCATATTAAGTTTGATTTCGATTATATTTATTCTAAAGTCATTATATATAGCCCCGATGTCGGTGGCCCTATCATTGATAATGTATTTGTTAGAACTACTGGTGGCTGTATTGCAAGCCTATATTTTTAGTTTGCTGACAGCCTTATTTATTGGGATGAGTACAAGTAAATCTGAACATTAATATTAAAAAAAACAAATATGGAGACAATTTCATTTACAGCTTTAGGGTTAGGTTTAATTGTTTTGGGTGCAGGAATTGGGATTGGTAAAATTGGTCAGTCAGCTCTTGAAGCTATGAGTCGACAACCCGAAATGGGCTCGAAAATCCAAACGCTTATGATTGTTGCTGCTGCTCTTATTGAGGGTATTGCCCTTTTTGCAATTGTGGTGGCTTGGCTGGTGGGTTAATACCTTCCAATTTAATTAATTCAATTAAAAAATTGTCAGGATGGAATTATTGACACCGAATCCTGGATTGGTATTTTGGACGACACTGACTTTTATTTTATTGCTGTTAGTACTCCGGAAATACGCCTTGCCTTCCATTATGCGCGCTCTTAAAGTACGAGAGGAGACCATCTCTTTTGCCTTAGAAGATGCTAAAAGAGCCCGCGAGGAAGTGGAACACCTTGAACAGAAAAAAAACAAAGTTCTTGAGGATGCCAGAAAGGAAAGGGATGCCATATTGGCTGAAGCCAGAGAGTTGAAGAACAGGATTATTGAAGAGGCTCAGGCGGCTGCCCGTGAGGAAGGTCGGAAGCTGATGGAGAAGGTTAATGCCGATATTAAAAAGCAAAAAGAAGAAGCACTATTCGAAATCAGAGATGCCATTGGCCAATTGTCTCTTGAAATTGCTGAAAAAGTTTTGAAGGAAGAACTTGCTGATCGGGAAAAGCAGAAAAAAGTGATTAATACTTATTTGAATCAAATGAACTTAAATTAATACTCTATACTTTTTGTTTTTTATTAATGAAACGAGTGTGACCAATTAACGTTGTTACAGCCGGTTCCTGTTTAAGTTGAAGGTCATGCGAGTTCCATCTGATCTATGAATTAGAAAAATTTTATTCTGATGAACAGAGGCCCTGTTACAGTGAGATACGCTAAAGCTTTATTCGAGCTTGGTAAAGAAAAAGGAGTATTAGAACGGTTGTATACCGATTCAAAACTTCTTTTGCAGCACTGTAGCACAGTCAAAGATTTTCGGGCTTTTCTGGAGAATCCTGTTATTAAGACTTCTCAAAAGAAAGAGGTCATTAAAAAAGTACTATCAGGCGAACAACATCCTTTAATGATTCAATTTCTCGATCTGATTTTAGACAAAAACAGGGAAAATCTTTTGTACGATATAATAAATTATTTCGAGCAATTGTATAGAAATTACGAAGGCATTAAAAATATTAAGGTGATAACTGCCGTGAAAATGGATCAGGATTATCTGGATAAGCTAAAATCATATTTGGCGGAAAGTCTTGGGGCACCCGTAGAGATGGATGCGCAAGTAAAACCTGATATTATTGGTGGCTTGATACTGGTGGTGGATGAGAAAATGATAGACAATAGTATTTTACATCAGGTAAAAAGTTTAAGAAAAAAATTATTGAGTTAAAGAAAGCCGATATGGAACAAATACGTCCATCGGAAGTTTCCGAAATTATTAGAAAAGAAATTGAAGGGTTTCAGTCTTCTACTGAGCTGGAAGAAGTAGGCACGGTGTTGCAGGTGGGTGACGGCATAGCCCGTGTTTACGGACTGTTTAATGTCCAGTCAAATGAGTTAGTTGAATTTGACAAGTGTATGGGGGTGGTTCTTAACCTCGAATCGGATAGTGTGGGAGTGGTTTTATTAGGGGATTCCCAATTGGTTTCTGAGGGCGATATTGTTCGTCGTACACGTCGTATTGCATCCATTAATGTGGGCGAGGGGATGGTTGGTAGAGTGGTAAATACATTGGGCGAGCCTATTGATGGTAAAGGAAGTTTGAAAGGTGAACTATTTGAGATGCCATTAGAGCGTAAAGCCCCGGAAGTGATTTTTAGGCAACCGGTAAAAGAGCCTTTACAAACCGGATTGAAGGCTATCGATTCGATGACACCTATCGGACGTGGACAAAGGGAATTAATTATTGGTGACCGACAAACAGGTAAAACTGCCATTGCCATCGACACCATTATTAATCAACGCAACTTTTTTGAAGAGGGAAATCCTGTTTATTGTATTTATGTAGCCATTGGCCAAAAAGGGTCAACTGTCGCCCAAATTGTTAATACGCTTCAGAGGCATGGTGCCATGGATTATACCATCGTGGTCTCTGCCACGGCCTCTGATCCCGCTGCTATGCAGTTTTATGCCCCTTTTGCCGGAACAGCCATCGGCGAATATTTTAGAGATACCGGTCGACATGCTTTAATCGTTTATGACGATCTTTCTAAACAAGCCATATCTTACCGAGAGGTCTCTTTGCTATTACGCCGCCCACCCGGACGGGAGGCCTTCCCCGGAGATATCTTTTACCTCCATTCCCGCCTTCTGGAAAGAGCTGCAAAAATTATTGAATCCGATAAAGTCGCAGCTCAAATGAACGATGTTCCGGCTTCACTCAAAGGGAAAGTTAAAGGAGGTGGATCTTTGACCGCTTTACCTATAATTGAAACTCAGGCTGGGGACGTCTCTGCTTATATCCCTACAAATGTCATTTCTATTACAGACGGACAGATCTTTTTGGAACACAATCTGTTTAATGCCGGTGTTCGGCCCGCTATTAATGTGGGTATTTCTGTGTCACGTGTGGGTGGAAATGCTCAGATTAAACCGATGAAAAAAGTGGCAGGTACATTAAAACTTGATCAGGCTCAATATAGGGAACTGGAAGCTTTTGCCAGATTTGGTTCTGACCTTGATCCGGCAACTATGAATGTATTGGATAAGGGTAGAAAAAATGTGGAACTGTTGAAACAGCCTCAATATAAACCTATGAAGGTGGAACAACAGGTGGCATTGATTTATTGCGGAACTAAAGGGTTGCTTAGAGAGGTGCCTGTAGATAAAGTTAAGAAGTTTGAACAAGAGTTTATCGAAAGCATGAACATTAGACATCCTGAGGTTTTTAAGACTATTTTATCAGGAGTGATGGATGATGAGGTATCCCGGAAAATTGAGACGGTGGCGAAAGATGTGGCTGCACATTTTAAAGTTAATGAGGAGAATTAATTTTAAATGGCAAACTTAAAGGACATAAGAACCAGAATTGGCGCAGTTAAAACCACTATGCAAGTAACTAGCGCTATGAAGATGATTTCGGCTGCCAGATTAAAAAAAGCTCAAGATGATGTTGAACATATCCGTCCATATACCTCTCACCTAATAGGAATTATTCACGATATGGTTTCAACCTATCCTGATGTTACCATAAACTATACCATTCCTGGACGCGGGAATAAAGTAGTACTTTTTGTCATCGCTTCAGATCGTGGACTTTGTGGCGCTTTTAATGCTAATGTGGTGAAAGCGGTCCAAAATCTTTTAAAGAATGAGTTAAATGATGACTACAAAAAAGGGAATGTGGAGATTAGGGTGCTTGGGAAGCAAGCCTGGAAAATGTTGCGGTCGAGGAATATTAGACCTCTTATTTTGGAGGAGGGACAATTAAGCGATCCCTCTTTTACCAAAATTGCCATGATAGCTGATGAATTGATTAGTGAATATGATTTAGGAGTACTGAAAGAAGCTATCATAGTCTATAATAGTTTTATCAATGCTGCTGTTCAAGAAGTGCAGGTTCAGCAGTTTTTGCCAGTGAAAATTCCGGAGGTTAAACGTACCAATCCTATTTCTGAATATATTTTGGAACCAGACCGACAAGCTATCGTTGATAGTTTGATGCCCAAAACTCTTCGGTCTCTCTTGTATCAAGTGGTGCTCGAATCAATTGCTTCGGAACATGGTGCCAGAATGACTTCAATGCACAAGGCCACCGATAACGCCAACACTCTTATCAATGAACTTCAGTTAATGTATAATAAAGCTCGACAGTCGGCGATTACCAATGAACTGATTGAAATTACTTCTGGTGCCGAAGCACTCAAAAAGTAATCTAATGAAACGAGCATGGCGGCTTTAGCCACAAAAGGAACATGTATAAAAACTAAGGCAGAAGTGCACAGGCAGAAGAAGTTTATAGTCATTAGTCAACAGTCATTAGTGTTAATGGACTAGTGACTAACCACTAATGACTACTTTTAAGAAGCAATATATCAATGAAGTAAGTAAAATTTATACGGATGAAAAATTTAACTTTTCGATTATTGGACCACAATTTTTTAAGCTAAAATTGTGGTTAATGATTAAATAATTGCACTTTTGTTTGTTTAGTTCTCAAATAGATTTTGATTTTCTGCTCAAAAAAAAACCATCCTTGAAAAGGATGGCTTTTTCTTAAGAAGTGAGTAATGCTACTATTCTTCTTTTTTGGTTTCTTCTTCAGAACTGGCGGTTTGTTCAGCCTTAGCTTCCTCAGAAGTACTGTCTGAGTTTTGTGTTTCCTCACTGGCTTCTTTTTGTTGAGCTTCTGCTTCAGCAGCCAGTTCAGCAGCACGTTTAGCCAGCTTTTCAGCTCTTTCGGCATTGATTTTAGCTTCTTGTTCCAAACGAGCCTTGCGTTCTTTTTCACTTTCGGAAGCAAGACGGTCTTTCTTGGCTTGAATTTTTGCTTCTTTTTCTTCCAGCCATTTTTGGAACCGGCGTTCGGCTTCTGCTTCATCAAAAGCACCTTTCTTCACACCTTCGAGCAGGTGTTTTTTCATGAGAACACCTTTGTAACTCAAAATTGCACGGGCAGTATCAGTAGGTTGAGCGCCTTTCCTGAGCCATGATAAAGCTTTGTCGAAATCAAGTTGAATCGTAGCAGGATTTGTGTTGGGATTGTACGAGCCAATCCGTTCGATGAATTTACCATCTCGTGGCGCCCTGCTATCTGCTACTACGATGTGGTAGTATGCATACCTTTTGCGTCCGTGTCTTGCTAATCTAATCTTTACGGGCATGTTTTTTTAAATTAATAATTAACAACCTACATTTTTGCGAGTGCAAATATACAGTGATTTATTGGTTTATGAAATTTCTTTCCCCTTTTACTGATATTTTTTATCATTTAAACCGTTTGCTTTGGCGTTGAAAATTTTTTGAATACCATAAAAAGCAGTTAAAATTTTGTCTTTCGGCTTTCTTGGGAGATGGCCAGATAAATGATATTTGGCAAATATATGGCACCGGTGTTGTCATTTTCAACCCAAAGCGAAATTTTTTTGTTACTTCTTGACAAACTTTTCATTGGATTATATGTTCATCCTATGAATTATATCACACTATCAATTTTTCGTTACTCTTTAAAAAAAAATTAAGGTTACCGGCTTGGTCGAAATATTTTCGCCGGCAATTTTGGGTAACTTTGTAGCTTAAATCGGATTTAAGAATTTTATTTTATTATGGGACTCATACCATTTACACATCTTCATGTTCACTCACAATACTCTATATTGGACGGTGCCGCAGCTGTTAGTGATCTTGTAAATAAGGCCAAGGATGATGGCATGACAGCATTGGCCCTTACCGACCATGGAACGATGTTTGGGATTAAAGAATTTTTTGATACTTGTCGGAAGAAAAATATTAAACCCATTCTTGGTTGTGAGACTTATGTGGCGGCTCGATCAATCCAGGATAAGTCTGACAGTAAGTTGGACGGAAGAGGTGATCACCTTATCCTGTTGGCTAAAAATCGAACCGGGTATAAGAATTTACTTAAGTTAATTTCCATTGCCAATATTGAGGGCTTTTATTATAAACCCAGAATTGACAAAAATCTCTTAAAACAATATCACGAGGGGCTTATTGTGTCCAGTGCCTGTATTGGTGGGGAGATACCTCAAAAGATTATTGCCGGTGATATGGAGGGGGCCAGGGAGTCTATCTTATGGTTTAAAAGCATTTTTGGCGACGATTTTTATTTGGAATTGCAACGACATCCTGCGGAAGATCCCAGGTCGAGACAGGAGGTTTACGAAAATCAGATCAAGGTCAATAAAGCTCTTTTGGCTTTCTCTAAAGAATTAGGGGTTAAGGTAATTGCAACGAATGATGTTCATTTTACCAATGCCGAAGATGCCGAAGCCCACGATTTGCTTATTTGCCTCAATACCGGGAAAGACTATGATGATGAAAACCGGATGCGTTACACTAAACAGGAGTGGTTTAAGACTACTGCCGAGATGAACGAGCTCTTTGGCGATGTGCCGGAAGCCCTTCAAAATACCATGGAGGTGGCTGAAAAAGTAGAGGAGTATGACCTCAACTCATCCCCTATCATGCCTTTCTTCCCAATCCCTGATGAATTTGGGACCATGGAAGAATATAAAAAGAAGTACCCTGAAGAGGAGCTTCGAAAGGAATTTGGTGAAAGATATGATGCTCTTGGAGGCAATTATGAAAACCTGCTTCGTATAAAACTCGAGTCTGACTATCTTACTTTTCTTACCTATAAAGGGGCCAAAGACCCATCGCGTTATGGTGATCCTATTCCCGATGAGGTAAAAGAAAGACTCGATTTTGAGCTGAACACCATTAAAAGCATGGGTTTTCCCGGCTACTTTCTGATTGTACAGGATTTTATTAATGCCGCCCGTAAGATGGGCGTTCTGGTTGGTCCCGGACGTGGCTCGGCTGCCGGTGCAGCAGTTTCATATTGTGTGGGTATTACCAATATAGACCCCATTAAACACGACTTGCTTTTTGAACGGTTCCTGAACCCTGACCGAATATCGATGCCTGATGTGGATATTGACTTTGATGATGATGGCAGGCAAATGGTTTTAGACTGGGTAACTCAAAAATACGGGCGAGATAAGGTTGCCCACATCTGTACCTTTGGTACAATGGCAGCTCGTATGGCCATACGTGATGTAGGACGCGTGTTGAAATTACCGCTCTCCGAAACAGATAAACTTGCCAAGTTAATACCCGAGAGGCCGGGTACCAAGCTTGCTAATGCTTATGAAGAGGTATTAAAAAGGGAACGGGAAACCGGGAGTATTGATGATGCTATAAAAAAGATAGATAATGAGTTAAAAGCTGCCCGAAATGCCGGTAAGGGAAAGGAAGAAAGCAAGCTTGAAGTGTTTAAAATTTTTGCCGAGCGCATTAAAGAAGCACGGGCAAATGGTGAAGAGAAAGTACTTAAAACCCTGAAACTGGCTTGCACACTCGAAGGCTCGGTGCGACAAACCGGTGTTCACGCTTGCGGCGTACTCATTGGCAGAGATCCTCTCGACCAACATATCCCGTTAATTCCTACAAAGGGCGAAAATCTTATGACTACCCAGTACGATGGGCACTTCGTTGAAGCCATCGGACTGTTGAAAATGGATTTCCTGGGGCTTAAAACCTTGTCGATTATTAAAGAGACTCTTGAGAATATTAAATTATCTAAGAACATTGAGATAGATATTGATAAAATTCCTCAGGATGACCCCAAAACTTTTGAGCTTTTCAGTAAGGGAGATACAACTGCAATATTTCAGTTCGAATCCCCCGGAATGAAGAAACATTTAAGGGCACTTCAGCCTAACCGCTTCGAAGACCTGGTGGCCATGAATGCCCTTTACCGACCGGGACCAATGGAATATATCCCCAATTACATCGCCAGAAAACATGGGAAACAGGAAATTATCTATGACCATCCCATGATGGAACCTTACTTGAAAGATACCTATGGTATTACTGTCTTTCAGGAACAGGTGATGTTGCTTTCAAGGGCTTTAGCCGGATTTACCCGTGGAGAATCCGATACTTTACGGAAAGCCATGGGGAAAAAATTGTCCGACTTAATGGCGCAGTTAAAAGTAAAATTTTATGAAGGATGTAAGAAAAATGAAAAATTCCTGGAAGGTTGCAAAGAGGTTAATAAAGATCCTGACCAACTGATTGAAAAAATTTGGAAAGATTGGGAAGCTTTTGCTAGCTATGCCTTCAATAAATCCCATTCAGTGTGTTATGCCTATGTGGCCTATCAAACCGGTTACCTGAAAGCTCATTATCCGGCTGAATTTATGGCCGGCGTATTGAGCCGTAATCTGAATGATATTAACAAGATTACCACCTTTATGGAGGAATGCCGGCGCATGGGCCTCGAAGTGCTTGGTCCTGACGTAAATGAGAGTTTTAGGAAATTTACGGTAAATTCTGAAGGGGCTATACGTTTCGGCATGGCCGGTATTAAAGGTGTAGGGGCTGCCGCGGTAGAAGAAATCATACGGAAGCGCGAAGAGGGAGGTCCTTTCAAAGATATTTTCGATTTTGTTGAACGGGTTAATCTTCAAACGGTTAATAAGAAAAATATTGAGGCATTAGCGGCCGCCGGAGCTTTCGATAGTTTTAGCGGTCTTAACAGAGCTCAGTTTTTTGCAACTACCGACGGCGAAGAAGGAACATTCATTGAACGCCTGTTGCGTTATGGGAACCGCTTTCAGGCAGATAAAGCAAGTGCACAGGTGTCATTGTTTGGGACTGCCGATATGACAGATGCTGTCAAAAAACCGTCAGTACCCAATGTGCCTGAGTTTACCAGTGTAGAAAAACTTAAGAGAGAAAAAGAGTTAATAGGTATTTATCTCTCTGCTCATCCATTAGATAGATTTCGTCTTGAACTACAATATTATTGCAATACCCCTTTGAGTGATTTAAATGACCTTTCTGCCATCAATGGCAAAACCATTATTGTGGGCGGAATGGTAACCGGCATTAGAAGAGGAGTTACCAGGGTTAAAGAGAATTCTTATGCCATCATTACCTTGGAGGATTATTCAGGCTCATATGATTTTGCCCTGTTTGGGCGCGATTACAACGATTTTAGTAAATATCATGCTGTGCCTGAAGATGGCAGCATTTTTTTGTTGATAAAGGGGAAGGTGCAACCCAAAAAATACCATCCGGAAGAGTTGGAGGTGAAAATTCATTCTATTTCATTCCTGGATGAGGTACTGGAAAGCCATGTCCGCAATCTTTCCTTACATATTCCGGTTGATAAAATTTCCGAAGAATTAGTAAATGAATTGGCTAGTGTTATGCTTGAAAACAGGGGAAATGTATCGCTTAGGTTTCATGTTTTTGACCCTGCCAATAAGCATAATAGTGTTCAGTTATTATCCCGGTCGGCCAGAATAGATCTTTCCCAAAGAGATGTTCTTCAGTTTTTTAACGAACATCCTGAGTTGCAGATACAACTGTCATGAGCCGCTTGGTTGGGAAAAAAAATATATCTTTGAACAAGCTTTGGCAAAAGATGTTTTTTATAATGATAAAGCGTATTGGTATGCTTTTTGGAAAAACTAAAATTAAGTATTGATATTTATTAAAATAAATGAATTATGGCAATTGAAGTAACAGATGCAAATTTTGAAGATGTAGTATTAAAATCAGAAAAACCTGTTTTGGTGGATTTCTGGGCAGAATGGTGTGGCCCTTGTCGTATGGTTGCTCCTATCGTGGCGGAATTGGCTGAAGAGTATAACGGTAAAGCGGTAGTTGCAAAAATGGATGTTGATAGTAATCCTGAAACCTCTGTAAAGTTTGGAATTCGCAATATTCCAACTATCTTATTCTTTAAGAATGGTGAAGTCGTTGATAAACAAGTGGGGGCTGTCCCTAAGACAACTTTAGCCTCAAAACTTGATGCTATTATTTAAATTCTGAACATCACCAATTAATACTAAAATAGAGCTGCCCAAAATTAATTTGGACAGCTTTTTTTTATCCTAGAATCATCCCAACAATTGTTGCCGAAAGAAGAGATGCCAGAGTTCCTGCCAATAATGCCCTCATCCCTAATTGAGTAAGAAGTGTTCTTTTGCCTGGGGCTAAGGCGCCGATTCCACCGATTTGGATGCCAATGGATGCGAAATTAGCAAACCCGGCTAATACATAGGTGGCCATAATAATTGATTTCTCATAGGCAAATGCGCCGGCTTCCTTTAATTCACCTAAACTTACATAGCCGATGAATTCAGTCATGATAATTTTTTCGCCCAGCACCCTTCCTACCAAATCAATATCATCTGCTGCTACGCCCAGAAGCCACATAAATGGTGCAAAAGCATATCCTAAAATAAATTCCAGAGAAAGTCCGGAATATTCGCCATCTGTAACAGAAACAATTAAATTATTGAGGTGGGTCCAGCTACCAACTTTAATCAAAATATAATTTAGCATGGCTATTAGAGCGATAAATACGAGCAACATTCCGGCGACATTGACTGCAAGTTTTATGCCTTCGGTGGTGCCGTTTGAAATGGCATCCAGTATATTTTTTCCTATTTTTTCTTTTTGTATGGTGACATTTTTATCAATTTTTTCAGTTTGGGGCACTAATATTTTGGAGATGATTATAACACCAGGAGCAGCCATTATAGACGCTGCCAAAAGGTGTTTGGCATAAAGTAACTCTTGTATAGGATCGCCGGCACCTAAAACTTTAATATATACGGCCAGAACCCCTCCGGCAAGCGTTGCCATTCCCCCTGACATGACCAACATTATTTCCGATCGATTCATCTTTTCAAGATAAGCCTTTATCATAAGCGGGGATTCGGTTTGACCAAGAAAAATATTTCCTGCAACAGAGAGACTTTCGGGACCCGATATTTTTAATAATTTGGTCATCCCTAAGGCCATCCAATAGACCACTTTTTGGATAATTCCATAGAAAAACAATATACTGGTTAACCCCGAGAAAAAAATTATGGTTGGCAGTATGGTGATGGCAAAATTTAGAAGAGGCTCTTCAATCTCACCGGATGAAAAACTTTTAAAAAGAAATCTGGCTCCTTCTTCTGAAAAACTCAGAACTTTTACAAATATTTTCCCCAATGTATCAAATATCGATCCTACAAAAGGAACATTTAAAATGGCCAGAGCTAACAATACTTGAATGGCCAGGCCGGTTAGAACAACTCTCCAGGAAATGGCTTTTCGATTAGAACTAAACAGCCATGCTACAAACATGATAAATAACATGCCGATTAAACCACGAAAAAGACTTTCAGCTGAAAAGCCTTCACTCTTAGAGACAATGGAATCAGGTGAGGCATAAAGGGATGATGGGAGAAGGAATAGAATTCCCGAAAAGATTAAAATACGCAAAAAAAAAGAGGTGGGTGTTGTGCCTTTCATAATTGCTTTTCTAAGATATTAATAGTTTGGAGTGTCAATTTTTAATTTAAATATTCTTAACGGCAAGAACTATTTTAAAATCTATTATACCTTTTGTTTCAAAAATTACTTAAAGTGTGTCTTTAAAGCATTTGCATGGCTTGCTTAAGTTTATGCAAATTGCTTAATGTGAATAGCTTTTGTTTTATGCTCGGTTCATTCAAATAGGCTTACTTCTTTCGACGTTTTATTTCATCTCTTATTTCAGAGGCTTTTTCATAGTTCTCTTTTTCAATAGCCTCGTCCAGCATTTTTTTTAGTTCTTTCAAAGTTTTATCTGCTAATGGATTTTGAGGAGCGGAAGAGGATACTTCTGATGTTTGTTTTGACTTTTCTGAACTTGTTTCATCTTGGTCCCCAAAATCTAATACAATTCCCGCTTTTTGTAATATATCCTCATAAGTATAAATGGGACAATTAAAGCGAAGGGCTAAAGAAACTGCATCAGATGTGCGGGAATCGATTTTTACGATTTCATTATTATGCAGACACACCAATTCAGAATAGAATATCCCCTCTTCCAGCTTGTAGATTACAACTTCCAGAATTTCAATCTTGAAAGCCTTTGCAAAATTTAAAAACAAATCATGTGTAAGAGGTCGAGGCGGTTCAAGTCCTTCTAGTTTTATGGCAATTGATTGGGCTTCCACTGCCCCAATTATAATAGGAATCCTTCTTTCCCCGTTTTCTTCGGCCAGCACTAATGCATAAGCCCCCGATTGCGTTTGGGAATAGGATAATCCTAATATATTAAGTTTAACTTTTGGTTTTTCCATAACTGAGGATAACTACTTTCACAAATCTCTCCGTGAGTAACAAATATAGAAAATTGTTTTGACAATTCAGGAAGGGAATGGTATTAACAACACTTTACAATAAATGGAACATTACCAGGGAAAAATATCGTTTGTGAAATATGTATAAAAAGAGCACAACAGGCAAGAGGTAAAGGCCAGCAGGGATGGGATAATTATAAGTTGTTGATTGCTAGATTTAAAAGGTTATTCATTTCTGCGTAATATGCAGGGGCGAACACTGGATGTCAAAAATTGGAATTTGTGAATAAAAATGTTATAAACCAAATGATAAAAACGCAATGCGTTTCCTTTTGTGTTGAAAATTATTCAATTGTGACCTGACTGGTGAATTTTTAAAATTTTAAGCGGTTAAGTGTTGTTTGGGAAATTCGAGTTTTATTCATCTGGCAGATGTAGAAACATGGTTGGCAGTGGAGATTAAATTGAATTTTTTGTTAAAAAATAAGGGTATAAGTGCCGGTAAGGCTATGTTTATTATCCATATAAGCATGGTGGAAAAAATAATCGCGGGTCCTGAGATAACTGATTCACCAAAGATTAACAATGCAATGGCTGAACGTATTCCCAAATCGCCAGACCCCCACGAAGGCACGAAAGTTAATACCCCATAAAAAAGAAATACTGAAAATAATTCAGATGTAGTAATGGACGGTTCAAAAAGATGCAGTATAATCAATAGTTGAAAACAAAATAACAAATACCGTATAAGAGTTAGAAATATTATTTGAATTAACTGCAAAGCAGAAAAATACCCAAATGAATGTAATAAGTCGATGAAAGTTTTTTGTCGGTGTCTTAAAAACCAAATAATAACAATTCCCCCAAAAATAATCAGCAAGAAAAGGGCTGTTATTGCTGCTTTATCTATTGCCATGAATCGCTCAAAAATGAAATTAAGTAACTGTTCTGTGGAAGATCCTGCCAAAAGAATAGAGATAATAGTAAAGATAAAAATTACACCGTTTTGTATAAAGCTTCCGAGCAGAGAGAGAAAAATTATACCGGTCCGCTTGTTTGATTTATAAAATAAAGCTTTGCCTAAGGGCTCACCGCTCCTGGCCGGTGTAATTAATCCCCATTGTATGCCTTTGATTACTTGTATGAATGATTGTTTTAGTGATATTTTTTCAGCAGGGCTGGCCAATAACCGCCATTTGATTGACTCAATGCTAACATTGAGGAACATTAGGAAAGTGATTAAAAATAATGTCCATGATAGGTTGGATGCATTCTGTGAAAAGAAAGCTTTAAATTCAGGCCATCCTTTAAATTGATATAATTTGTAAACAACCCATGAAGAAGAGATGAGGCTTATTAATATCATTAAAATGTTCTTCTTGGGGATGAGTGCCATAGTTGATGAGAAAATTAATTGATTGGGCTATATTAATAATTTTTCCTGGTTTAGGTTGCCTAATGTTCCTTGAATCATCTTGTCAGAGGCTTTTTATTTATTAAAGGAATGGTTAAGAATGATAACAAGCCTGTTACAATAATCATAGCGTTAAGTGAGCCATGAACCAAAAGGGCAAAAGCGGAAGCCTGTGATGATTCTATCCCAAAAAATATTAATGTGGAAATAACCAAAAAATGCCATGGACCTATCCCCCCCTGAACAGGAGCTACCATCCCGAAACTTCCCAAAACAAATACTGCCAATCCTTTACCGGGGCTTAAATGTCGTGTGAACGGAAAGCCGAAAAAGCAAACATAAATCATCAAAAAGTAAAGAACATATATTAATACGGTGTGGAATACAAATAGAAACTTGTTCTTTACATTTCGGAACGAAAATAGGCCTTCCTTAAATTGCCGCCATAATTCCCGAAATTTGTAAAAAACTTTCCATTTCATTATTTTTTTTCGGAAGAGAAAAAATATTCCTATGATGAGAATGGCTGAAAAATAAAATTCCCGGGAAGATAAAAAATTTCCTATCTCACCAAGGTTTAATTTATTTTTAATTATATCTATAAAGACATTGTATTGCGTAATAATCACCAATACCAAAGATAAAAGCAGCATAATTAAATCGATAATACGTTCGGTTACAACCGTACCTACAAGCCGAGAAAAGGATATTTCTTCATAGCGGCTTAGTACAGCACATCTGGATATTTCTCCCATTCTTGGAATAGCTAGATTGGCCAAGTAGCCAATCATTACCGATAAGAAGGTGTTTAACAACCCTGGGCGTTTTTCTATAGGTTCTATGAGCATTTGCCAACGAATGGTACGGCTTATATGACTGAATAATCCTAAAATTAGAGAAAGAAAGATCCATCCATAATTTACCTCTTTTTTCAATATGTCGGCCATTTTTTTAGGGTCCTGATCTTTATAGAGCCACCATAGAATGGTTAATCCTAAAAAGAGAAATAAAAAAAAGCGGAAACTTTTATTAATTGCTTTGGTCATTGTGTGTTATTGTTTTATCTGTTGTGTGTTGAGGGGAAGTACAAAAATGATTTATTCATGTCCATTGTTTTGACCAGTATTGATAAAATGTTTAGGAGGGGGATACTTTCCCTCATAAAAAGTCTTACCTTTGCAGCGCCAAAGGAAAATACAATTTTACGAAATACCTCTCTTTTGGCCAAAATTATTGTATTACGTTAATTAATGGATGCCCATTATGGAAGATGAGGAGAGTCAAACCCAAGAAATACCTCGGTCAACATTTTCTCAACGATCGACGAATTGCTGCTCGTATCGTAGAGGCATTACCTCTTCCTCCTTATCAAGTGCTGGAAGTAGGACCTGGGATGGGTGTGCTCACTCAATTCTTATGTCAACTTAAGGATATTGACCTTTCCTTGGTTGAGTTAGATGATGAATCTGTAGCTTTTCTCCATCAGACTTATCCTGAACTTCAAGAAAAAATTATTTCTGCTGACTTTTTAAAGCTTAATTTATCGGAACGTTTTTTCGGAGAATTTTCCATTATTGGTAATTTCCCCTATAATATTTCCAGTCAGATTTTATTTAAAGTACTGGAAAATAAAACACAGATAAAATATGTTACCGGCATGGTTCAGCGCGAGGTGGGTCGTCGTATTACCGCCGGGCCCGGGGGTAGAGAGTATGGCATTCTAAGTGTTTTAATGCAAGCCTGGTACCATGCGGAATATTTATTTACCGTTGATGAATCTGTTTTTTCCCCTCCCCCTAAGGTGAAGTCGGCGGTAGTCCGTTTTTCCAGAAATCATGTAAGTACATTGGGGTGTGACGAATCACTCTTTGTTAAGGTGGTTAAAGCTGCCTTTAACCAAAGGCGAAAAACGCTTAGAAACAGCTTAAAGGCTTTTGGATTAAGTGATAAAATTATTGCTGATGATAATATATTCCGAAAAAGACCGGAACAGCTCGGTGTAGAAGAGTTTGTTAAGCTTACAAATATCATTGAGCGGTCGATGTAAGAAGTTTTGATGTTTGTTGAATTAAAATCCTGAGGTATGGCCAATTTTGAACTTACCAGAAAATTTGTGGAGGAACTGAAAGTCCTGATTGACAAACAGGATAATGAAGAGGTCTCCAGGATTCTTGATGATCTTCATCCGGCAGATATCGCCGAATTATTTGAAGAGTTAAACATTGATGAGGCGAAATATATTTATTTCCTGCTGGATGATGACAAAGCGGCCGATGTTTTGATTGAACTTGATGAATACGACCGCCTTAGATTCCTGGAGTCGCTTCCCAGTGAGGTCATTGCCCGAAGGTTTATTGATAAAATGGACTCCGATGATGCCGCTGATGTTATCTCTGAATTTGATCCCAACAGGCAGCAGGAGGTTATTTCTTACATCGAAGATGCCAATGTGGCCGGCGATATTGTTGATCTTCTTAATTACGATGAAAATACAGCCGGTGGCCTGATGGCCAAAGAGTTGATTAAAGTCAAGGAAAATTGGAGTATTCCCACCTGCTTAAGGAGCATGAGACGGCAAGCTGAAAATATTGATGAGGTTTATTATGTCTATGTTGTTGATAACAATGGAAAGCTGAAGGGAACGCTTTCTTTGAAAAAAATGCTTTTAAGTTCCACGGGAAAATTGGTTAGTGACATATATAACCCAGATGTTATTTCCGTTGGCGTGGACACCCCGGCCGAAGAAGTTAGTAACATTATGGATAAGTATGGATTGGTTGCTTTGCCGGTAGTGGATCATGTGGGACGATTAGCCGGACGCATTACTATTGATGACGTTGTTGATTTTATGCGTGAAGAGGCCGGGAAAGATTATGCTTTGGCTTCCGGTATTACGGGTGATGTTGAAGCATCGGACAGTATATGGCTTTTGACAAAGGCCAGAATACCCTGGTTGTTTATTGGTTTGATTGGTGGTTTATTTGGGTCCAGGGTGGTTGGAAGCTTCGGAGGAATATTGGACCTTTATCCCCAATTGGCTTTTTTTATGCCTCTGATAGCTGCCATGGGCGGAAATGTTGGCATTCAATCCTCTGCTATTGTGGTGCAGTCTATTGCGGCCGGAACTATGGGACTTGCTTCGCCGATTAAAAAGTTATTGAAAGAATTTAGTGTAGCTGTTTTAAATGCATCAGTTTTGGCAGGTCTGGCTTTTGTCTATAATATGCTTATAGGCTCTCAGGAAGCTTTAACATTAACTGTTTCCGGTGCTATGTTCTCGGTGATTATTTTTGCTTCGATCTTTGGCGCAGTCGTTCCTCTCTTCCTTAATAAAATTAAGATTGATCCGGCTGTAGCCACAGGCCCTTTTGTTACAACTCTGAACGACATTATTGGGATGGGAATTTATTTAACTATAGGCACCTTCTTTTACAATTGGTTGGCGTAAGTATAAAACCTTTCTTTACAACTGGGAAAAAGAATCATTTCTCAAGCACAACAAAAAAAAACAGAGAAATGGAGAATTGACTAATTCGCAGTTTTGATAAAGTCTTATATTCTATTTTTCTTCGAATTATTTCTACCCCTTTCGGGTAACCTTTATAAATTGCTGTACATATGTTGTCTTTTTTTAACTGTATTTGACAGAATAAAACATCCCAAATTTAGTTTTCTACAAATGGATAAGCAATAAGCTGAATTTTGAAATAGGGAACAAACGTTTTTAGAGTACCCCAACCTTAAAAAAAGAAAAATGGTGCTATTCAAATTATCCTTTCAATCACGCAGGAAATTTCAACCTAGTCTGGTTGCTTCGGCAAAAAAATGGCCGATATTTATTGGATATTAGAGCTAACCACATGGCAAAAATCGGAAATTATATATTTGGCAACTCTTCATTGTCATAATTTTGTTCATTTGTACCAAATTTTCATAGCATAACAATATAAGCCCTGATGTTTTTGCGGCAATTCCCAAAAAAAATGTCTGCCCTTTAATTTAATTAAAGAGCAGACATTGATTATTGATCTCAAGAATTCCTAAAATTTTATCTTTTCATTTTCCCCCAGTATGTTGCGTTTAAATTTTTATCCGTTCCGGCATACACAAATGTTACCCGACGAGGAGATGCTTCCCAATCCACTTCGCGTTCTACGCAAACAATAACATTGCCCAATTTTAATTGTTTTTTATCCTCATCATAGCTCCAACTGCCTGTTAATGTGCCCGACATTGTTCCGTCTTCATTGAGAGTTAAAGCCGAAGCTTGATTTTGTTGACCATATGAATATTTAAGAGTTATATGCTCCCAGGTTCCAACAAGCGAATCCTTGGTTATTGTCCCGTAATCAGGCACAGCTGCGTATCGTTCCGGTAACGCAATTGGCCAAAGATTATCTGGTTCATCACTAGAAGCTGGACACCATACAATACGGCGGACATGTCCCATCATTAACGCATTGGAGTACGGGTTACCATTTACATTGGGAGGTAATCGCCCCTGGGAAACATAGAACCATTCGCCGGTGTCTTCTTTTTGAAAAATGCCGCAATGTGCTAATCCTACCCATCCATGACTTAGATTGAATTTGTATGGGTGAGTTACAATAGGATAACAGTCGCCTTCACCGTTAGTAAAATTTTTTCCATTGATATCATAATAAGGGCCTTCGATATTGGTACTTCTTACTACTCGCGTGTTATAAGGAATATCAAGGGCATCATATGCCATGAATAAATAATAGTATCCATCTTTATATATTATTTCTGGCGCTTCGCTTCCTTGCCAACGTGACGAGGCCGTCCGTGTCCCAATTCTCACACCATAACGTGAAGTTAATTCACTAGCACTGTTGGCATAAGGCTCGCCAAGTGTGGTAAGAGGCTTTCCTGTAACAGGATCTACTTGCAATAGGGCGAAGCCACTATGCCATGAGCCATATATCAGATAATGTTTCCCTTCTGGGGTGACAATGTATGTTGGGTCAATAGCGTTATAGTAAAAATAAGCGTTCCAATCGGATAAACTAGAACGACTGTAGTCCAATCCCCGGTCTGAAGAAGATGTAGTTACAAAACCTTTATCGATCCATTGGGCTTCGGCGGGATTGGTGGATTCGCACATGCCGATAAATGCGCGTTCGGTCCAACTACCATCAAAATTTTCAGGTGTGTTGGGCTTCCCGGTTTTTATATAGTTATCAACAACTACACTGTAATACATACGTAAAATATCTTGGCCTTCAACGTTAACTCTTCTTACTACCGGAGCCCAAAAACCGTATTGTATTTCGTTTGCAGGAATGGCATCTAGCCCCATACGTGAACGAATGGCATTCAAAGAATCAGCTATCCAAGTGGGTGGATCATAAAATGGTCCTCCAACCCATTCCCAATTTACCAAATCGGTTGAACGTTTACCTTGAAAATGTCCATGGCCTTCGTGTTCATTACCATATGAAGCATCGGTGCAATACATATAATAATAGCCATTGTAAAAAGCAACCGATGGATCGTGTACATTGGCCAAATTCCATTCATTACGGTTCGACCACGAAGCTATTGAGGAATAGTCATCGTCGTAGGTGGGAATGGTAAAACCAATTTCCTCTTCAGAATTATCTTCTTCAGGAACGATATCTTCGTCTTTACAACGAACAAACAAAATAGTAATCAAGAAGACGGATAATAGTATAAAATGCTTTAGTCTCATAATAATTTGATTTTAAAACTTCCCTATCAACCATAAATATATAGCTGACAAGGAAGTTTTAGTTTGTTGAGGAATTTTTAATCCAACTCTATTACTGGACGTATAGTCCATTTTTCTCTGAAAGCAGGTCCATTATCTTCATTCTTGTTTGCAGAGTTTCCTTCAAGATTAGGATTGGCATTAAGGGTAGATTGATATATGGGAAAATATTCGTGCCCTTTATAATAGTATTTGAAAGATGAATCGTCAGCGGTTTCAGCAGTAAGCTCTTCTGTTGAAGCTGTACCGTCACGTTTGTAATAACCATGTTCAATCAGTTGATTTAATCGATCTTCGTCGTAAAAGAAGCCCCAACGTATTAGATCGATTCCACGTCCATTTTCGCAGCCAAATTCTTTTGGGCGTTCTACATTGGCAATTTGTTCAAAAAGGTGGTCGGCGGTGGGGAAGTCGGAAAGTTGGAGATCTTCAAGACCTGCGCGCCGACGTACTTGGTTTATGTAATCGATAGCCGTTTGTGTTGGGCCATTGATTTCATTTTCACATTCTGCAGCCCTCAGCAACACATCACTGTAACGCATAAGGCGTAGATTGATACCGCAATGCAATCCATTAGTAATAGATTTGTAGAGATTAGTTCTTGCATTTGTGAACTTAGCAATTGAGATACCACCCTGGGAGGTGTTTGATAGTGGCGTGGCAGTTATCTCTTGTTGATAAATTATGTTGCAACGAGGATCGCCGTCGGGATATGCTGCTGTTTTAAGCCCTGTATAACTGTTGTATTCTTCTTCGTATGTAACTAGAGTCCAGTATAATCGTGGGTCGAGTCTTCCATCTGTACATCGCTCTTTTTTAAACAGGTTGTATAACCAAGGTGAGCCGGCCAGATCACCCCAACTCCCCATTTCTTGTGAAGCGTAATTGCTTTCTATTGCATGTCCCTGTGTTGCCTCCGGACTTATGTTTATAGGTGTCCACTCTTCAACGGTGCCACCTGTTCCATAATCCATAAATTGGACTTCGAAAAGGCTTTCAGAATTATTTTCATATTCAGGACCTTCTCTGAAGTTATCACCATAATCAGCTGTTAGTTCATAATGTCCGTATTTACCAGCAATGATGTCTTTTAGTACTTCATAAGCCTCTTCATATTTATGGCGGAACATAAGAGCTCGGGCCAGATAACCAGCGGCAGCACCACAAGTTGCGCGGCCTTGGGCCCATTCACCGCCCTCATCGCGCGATGGTAACATTTGCATAGCTTTTTTGAGATCTTCTTCAATTTGGTCAAACACTTCATCTTGAGTGTTGTTGGAGGCATACATGGTATTTATGTCAGAATATGCCGAATAATCAATAATGAGTGGAACATTTTGGTAATAAGTGGCTAAATAGTAATATGCCAACGACCTGAGAAATAATGCCTGGCCCGCTATTTTATTATAAGAGTCTTCCGTCAGATCAACTTTGTCCACTTTTGATAATACGAAGTTTGTTCGGTTTACGACATGGTAAAAGTCGCGCCAGGGCCATAAATCACCTATTTCTATTGTTCCTGGAGAGTTGAGGTTATCATATTCCAAATACCATTGTTGTGATGAATTCCAAACTTCATCACCACGTACAGCATCCAGCGTATAACCAACGCGGGCAAAGGTTCCTTCAAGACGTATGCGGTTGTAACAGGCGATGACGGCTTCCTCCAGTTCTGATTTGGAGTCACCAAAATCATAAGTTGTCTGATTGTTTGGGTTCGTAACATTGAGCTCATCATTGCAGGCCGATACCCCTACAATAATCACCAATATTATTTGAATTATATTAAAGGTTTTCATAATTATGATCTATTATAATTTAATTTAGAATGACATATTTATTCCGAACATTATGGTTCTTGGTGTTGGATATGATGCATAGTTATAACCTGGTGTGAATGTACCGCCGGCGAAATCAACATTGTAACCTCTGTACTTAGAAAAAGTAGCCAGATTTTGCCCTGAAGCATAAACGCGTAATCCGTGAATATAGCCGCTAAACCATTTGTCAGGGAAATTATAGCCTAATTCGATGTTAGCAATTTTAAGATAGGTAGCATCTTGTAAGAAACGCTGGCTGAACATGTCATTGGTTATTGAACCTGCCGACTTGTAGGCAACGCGGGGAATATCTGTGTCTTTATTCTCTGGCGTCCATGCGTTCAGAAGATCAACACTCTTGTTAAGAGCACCGTAAGAGCTGCGAAGGGTGAGGTCAACAAAATCTAAGGCTTTGAAACCTGCAGCACCAAATGTGGCTATGCTCAGATCAAAGCCTTTCCATTCAAGATGTGCATTTAACCCGAAATTAAAATCTGGTATACCGCTTCCTAAGAATGTTCTGTCCTGGTCGGTAATTTCACCATCGTTGTTGAGATCGGCGTATGCAACATCCCCTGGTTGGGCACCCGGCTGATTAATGTATAAGCCTTCTGAGTTGACACGTGTGTCTATCTCTTCTTGCGACTGGAAAATTCCTTCGTAAACATAGCCGTAGAACTCTCCAATTTCACGCCCCACTTCAGTACGACAGAAGCCGTCGGTACGTGGTTCGCCTGAAATTCCTAGCTTTGTGACCTTATTGTTGAGTGTGGAAAAGTTTGCAGAAACATCATACTTGAACGGATTTCGATAATTACGATATGTAAGAAGCAATTCAATACCCGTATTTTCCATTGTCGCGGCATTCATTGTCACTGTTGTATTGGTAGACCCGGCACTGGCAGGTACCGCCACACTATAAAGAAGGTCCTCTGAAATGGATTTATACCAGTCAAAAGTAAATTCCAGACTATTATTGAACATACCCACATCAAGCCCGAAGTCAATAGTTTTCTTCTTTTCCCACTTAATGGCTGTATTTACATAATTTGATATTGATGAACCAGTAACCTTATTATTCCCAAAACTATAAGTGTAATTCCCTCGAGCCATGACATCCATGTATTGGTATTCTCCTATGTTCTCATTTCCAAGTTCACCATAGCTGCCTCGAATTTTTAACAGGTTGACAATGGATTCGGAAACAGGGAAGAAGTTTTCCCGTTCTATTCGCCAGCCTGCTGATATGGAAGGGAACCAGTCCCAGCGATCTTCGGAAGATAGCCGGCTTGAACCATCACGACGTACCGTGGCAGAAATCAGATATTTCTCATCGAAATTATAATTGAGACGACCAATATATGAGGCCAACACGTGTTCGCTTTCATAGGTTGAAGACGATGTTTCTTCTGCATTGTTTATTTGCAGATAATAGGGTTCAGGCATGTTAACCCCTTCACCTGTAAGTGTGTGATAGAGCTCGCGCTGGAACGTTTGACCAATAACTGTGTTAATGTGATGGCGTCCAAACTTGCCATCGTAGTTTATATAATTTTCAATTAATGCATCACTATAACTTCGATAGCCTTGAGTAAGGCGTTCATTGCTTTTTGATAAGTAGTTTGTTGTACTTTGAATAAATGCAGGAACAAATGTAAAGTCTTTGGCTGTGGTTTTACTGTACGAAAGGTTTAAGTTGTAATCAAAGGTATGGTTACTACTTCTTTGTCCCATCATGTTTATGAGGTCAACATTTGCCGAACCAGAAGCAACAAAACGGTCGACAATGGTATTCCTTTCAAGTAAGTTGTTCAATAGTAATACGTTTGTTACACGTAAATCGCCATGAACATCATCATAATACGTGCCATAACCGTAGGAATCGTAAGTGTATTCCGAAGCAGCCGATATTTTGTCGTCTAAAACCCAGGTCGATTCATCGTACGCCTTGATTGTTGGTGGTAAAAGTAGCACCGAAGCCATTACGGGATATTGAGCCCCATACAATCCCTGTACGTATTCGTTGGCGTTACTGAGGGCCATATTATCCTGATCACTGTGACTATATACAAGGCTTGTTTTAATTTTGACAAATTTTACATCCATTGAATTGTTGGCACGTGCCGTGTAGCGTTCGAAATTAGGGCCGGCACCTTCCATTGTTCCTTCCTGGCTAAAGTAATCAAGCGAAAAATTATAAGTATTGTTTTCGCCACCACCTGAAAGGTTAATGTTGTGATTCTGGCGGACCCCTGTTTTGAAGGCCTCTTTGAACCAATTTGTGTTTACTTCACCGGGATCAATATATTTTTCACTTGTAGGATCGTATCCCGCTGGAACATCCATGTCACTGTTGTTGTAGGCCATAGTTATATATTCGGCATATTGGTATGAGTCCATAACATCGTATACCCCTTCTTTAACCTGGTCGAAACCAATATAACCGCTGTAGTCTATCTTCATAGGTTGCTCTTTCTTCCCTTGTTTGGTGGTGATAATAATTACACCATTGGCGGCTCGTGAACCATATATGGCGGCAGCAGAAGCATCCTTAAGTACCTGCAAAGTTTCTATATCGTTTGGCGAGAAGTCTCGTATGGTGGTACCCATTGGCACCCCATCCACAATGTAGAGCGGAGCCGTACTGCCGAACGATCCAATACCGCGAATTCGGACTATTGGATCAGCTCCAGGTTGTCCGTCAGTGGTAATTTGAACGCCGGCAACCCTTCCCTGAAGCATGGTTGATATGTTTGAATGAGAGACTTTCTTCATCTCTTCGGTGTCGACAACTGAAACTGAACCCGTGAGATCAACCTTGCGTTGAGTACCATAACCTATTACAACCACCTGGTCGAGTTCTTTGATATCTGAAATCAATATGATATTGCCCAGTTGAGTCTTACCATCAACGCTTACTTCAGTACTTTTGTAGCCTACAAACGATATTACCAATGTGGCGTCGGAGGGAACAGAAATGGAAAAATTTCCTTCAATATCGGTAATGACTCCAAAGGTAGTCCCTTTTTGTTGAACAGTGGCGCCAGGAAGTGATTCGCCGTTTTCGTCAACAACCTTTCCAACTACTGTTATTTGATCTGTTTGAACAATTGTCAATTGATTGGAATTGACTTTGTTTTCTGAAAATATTGCCGGAACGAACGTTAGTAATCCCAAAAGGATTAAATAAAAATATTTCATAGCCTAATAAATTTTGTCTAAATGATTATTCAACAAATACCAGATAAGCGTTTTCTATAACGAGTGCACAATTCAAATCGGAACTATCTATCGTTATTCCTTCATACTTTTGAAAATGTGTTTCACCATTGGCATAGGTTACATCATATAGTACATCTGCAGTGTTATCTCCATTATTAGTAACAGTGATGACTACTTTTGATCCGCTTATGTTTGATGTAAAAGTATCCCAATTCCAGTCACTAGTAGCAGTAGCGGTTGCATAACCATCGCCCCATCCAAAGTGGTCCATGCGAACTACAGCATATTCAGTCATGTCAGCCTTGCGAAGGATTGTACTTGGACTGTGCCAGTTTTCAAGATTGTCGGAGTAGCAGAACATGGTAAATGTTTTGCTTTCTCCAGACCCAACCGCATAGTCTTCAGAAAACTCGGTCCACCATTGAGTCGAAAAGTCAGTTGCTCCTATTTGACCTATTCCCTTAACAAGAGTTAATGGGACAGTAGTAGATACTGTTCTCGTAGCACCTACATATGAAACAACTGCATTTTGGGTTCCTTCGACAGCTGGAATTTTGCTGAAAAGAAGCGTTTCGTTTGCCAGTATACCTGTTGTTTCGTCTGAATAGGTTGCAGTAACAACCATTCCTTGGGGATTGAATAGGATGGAGTCGTTCCTGAAAAAATAGTAAGTGGTGATGTCGGGCAAAGTAGTAACCTCTATACTTGCAACGGAGTTTGTTACTTCCAGCGTGTAGTATGTTGACACAGCATCGGTGTACTCGCCTTGTTTGGTTTTGTTATATGTTACAATAACTGTTTTTTCTCCGATTGAACTCATATCAGGAAAAACAGTGAATGCTAATTCGGAACTATCCACTTGTACAGAAGAGCCGTCGGCAAAGGTAACTGTAGCTGTAGCATTTCCCCAGAAGTCTTCGTTACCTAATTCAACAAAATCTGGTGTCCCTTCAACTGTGATTGAAATCGGATTAACATCTTCTATTTCAGTTACCTTAGTAGGTAAAAGGAATACTTTTTTCATTTCGAAGTGGCTGCCGTCACAAACTAAGAAAACCACGATGTCAGAAGAGGTAGAAACCGGTTGCTGGTAAGTTTGAACCAACTCGGTATCATTAGTTCCAACGGCAGTGGCTGTTACAAAGGCAATACCGGTAGGGGAATGGTCAATTTCCAAAGTAACATAAGCCCCTTGCATTGTGGTGCGGAAGTCGTTCCAGATATCTCCATCACCATCTGTGTCTGGATAGTTATAAGATATCATGTTTAGGTCGAAATCATCGTTACCCCAGCCATAAGCATCAGAGCGAAGAACAAAGTATTCTTCATAATTGTCGGCATCTCGGTCTGCTACGTTGGCAACTACAAGGTTCCAATTGTTCCAGTTATTAACCCCTGAACTGTGGTTTATAAACTCAAGATGCAAAAGCTTATTGGTTGGAATGGTAAAGTAATCAGAGAATGCAGTCCACCAGGCGGCGCTGTTATCTTCAGCGCCCACAATTGTTGTCGAAATGTCGATGTAAGTTGTGTCACCTGTATTTCTACTTGCTTTCTCTGCTGCAATGGAATCAATTTTACTTTGCAGGTCAGAGGGCGCAACAATTGAATAAGTATCCAGCTTCTCGCATCCAATTAAGCCGAATGCTACCAACATTGCTGCCATTAAAACGTTACTTATTAATTTATTTGTCTTCATAAATTAGAATTTAATTTATTTTGATCTGAATTGATTGATTTGCAGATTGATCTATTGTTTTCTTAGAGACATGATTGTATGCATAGGCCTTTCAAAATAAAATGGATCTTGGGATGTCAATAAGTGTTAAAAATTATTTCACTAAATTACACTAGTATGCGCTTTAATGGGTGGATTTTTGATTTTAAGTGGTGGATACAAAAGTAAAATGTGAAATATGTTTAAAATATGATTAGTGGTTGAAACTATTTGAATTCAGAGCGATGCGTGAATTTGACTGGATTTAATAATCATTTGTCCACATTGCAAAAAACATATTTCGCCTCAAAACATCTATTATAAAGATTGGCTATTTACTTTTTGAGGACTTTTTAGAGAGTTCTTGTTATTGTCCTAAAGAGGTTTTCTGTTTTTGTAATTGCTTAACTGGCCTGGTTGGTTATTTATAATGGTGGGTCGTTCAGAATAAGAGAAAAATTCTGTGAAAATGTTTTGGGAAAGGTATAGAAAATCTGAGCTACCAATTTCACATTTCAACTATAGAGAAATAAAAGTGAGGGCGTCTAAAAAGTTTGTTGCTTAATCTATGAAATTCAGTAAATACTCTGATAAACTTTGTTATTTAATAGATTATATAAAAGCTTGTTTTGTGTTTTCGGAGCCTGACGCACATTTTAGACACCCTCTTTTTGTTAGTGGATATAAGCTAAGGTAATAAAAGCTTAAAATTAAAGTTGGTTAGGGGTTGTTTACTTTAAGAACGAATCCTCATTATCGAGAGGATATCTTACAAATGCTTCAATAGCTTCATATTCGGTTAGGCCCAGCTTATCATAGAGCTTTGCCGTTGCCCTGTTTCGGTCCTCTGCTCTTTGCCAGAATTCACGACTGTCTTCTCCGGGGAATACAGGAAAATCTTTCTGGGATTGATGTTTAAAGATCGCTTTCCGTTTGCGCATTAATTCATCAGGACTGATGGGGACGGCCATCTCTATGTCTTCAATATCCCACTCTTGCCAGGCGCCACGATATAGCCATATATAACAGTCTTTTAACCATGCATCTCCTTCCGATTTTATTTTTCTGAGAGCAGCCAATATAATTTGCAGGCATACTTCATGAGTGCCGTGGGGGTCCTGAAGATCGCCTGCAGCAAAAATCTGATGGGGTTTTACTTGCCGTAGTAGATCGATTACTATGTTTATATCTGCTTCCGACATGGGTTTCTTTTCTATGAGGCCCGTTTCATAGAACGGAAGATTTAGAAAATGAACATTTTCTTCTTTAACATTACAAAAACGGCAGGCTGCCTGGGCTTCCCCTTGTCTGATCAACCGTTTTATGTTTTTCACAAAAGGAATGTCAATGTCATCAGGTTTTTTCTCTTTTAAGAATTGAGTCAGTTTTTTATGTTCCTCTGTTAGAGGGGTATCAATGTTGTAACATTTTAGCAAATCAACCGCGAAGGTGGAAAAGCGAAGGGCATCATCGTCAAATACGGCAATATTTCCTGATGTTTGATAAGCTACATGGACGTCATGTCCCTGGTCGGTTAATCTGAGTAGGGTTCCACCCATCGATATTACGTCATCATCGGGGTGAGGACTAAAAATGAGAGATCTTTTAACCGGTGGTTCGGGGCGTTCCGGGCGGGTTTTTTCATGAGCTCCCGGTTTGCCTCCCGGCCAGCCGGTAATAGTATCACGTATCTGACTAAAAACTTTTATGTTTAGGTCATATGCTTTTCCGTAAAAGGCTAGCAGATCCGTTAGCCCCTCACTCTTATAATCATCATCGGTGAGTTTTAGAATAGGTTTTCCGGTTTTTAAACTTAGCCATACGACAGCTCTTTTAATCATTTTGGGGGTCCAATTTACCATGCCGTAAAGCCATGGAGCCTTAGTGCGGGACAGTTCATCCGTAGCATCTTTATCGGCAAAAACTGTTACATCTGTATGAAGTTGTAAAAAAGAGGCTGGAACTTTTGTTGAAACAGGACCTTCCAACATTTTTTTCAAGATAATTGATTTGTTTTTTCCCCAGGCAGCTAATATTATTCTTTTAGCACTCAAAATAGTATTTATCCCCATTGTTAAGGCCTTGGTGGGGACTGCCTCTTTATTCCCGAAGTCTTTTGCTGCATCGGCAATGGTAATAGGGTCCAGTTTGACCAGCCGGGTGGTTGAATTGATGGCTGAGCCAGGCTCATTAAAGCCGATATGGCCTGAACGACCTATGCCTAATAACTGCAAATCAATTCCACCTACCGATTTTATTTTTTCTTCATATTGTGTGCAGTATGGTTCTATTTGGTCAATTTCTATAGTTCCATCAGGAATATGTACGTTTTGAGGTTCGATGTCAATATGGTCGAACAGATTTTCCCACATAAATTTTACATAGCTTTGTTTGTTTTCTGGATGCATGGGGTAATATTCATCCAGATTGAAGGTTATTACATTCTTAAAACTCAGGCCTTCTTCTTTGTGTTGCCGAATAAGTTCCTTGTAAATTAAAATAGGAGAAGAGCCTGTGGCAAGGCCTAATACTGTTTTTTTCCCTTGAGCTGTTTTTTCTTTTATCAAATCACTGATTAAGGTTGCAATGATTTTGGCACCTTCTTCCTTGTTTGCCACAATCTGAAGAGGGATCTTTTCTATCGATTGTTCCGAGAAGTTAACTTGGTTTGACATAAGATTTTATTTTTGGTTTAATGTGTTTTTTTAAATTTGTTTTGCAATTCTGGCTTTTTTTAAATCATAGGTGAGATATTCACATGTATGACATATTTCAAAAATAAAAGTTCAATATAAAGCCTTCATAAACGGAATAAAAAGTCTATATTTGTGTGTTATTTCTTTAAATTTTTAAGACAGATTGATGGACGAAATATTCAGTAAAATAGGTACCACTCAGACTTTGAGTCAGAAAATTGAGCGGAAGATTGAAGAAGCTATACGACAAAAAAAATTGGTACAAGGTGTCAAGCTTCCGTCGGAAAAAGAGCTTTGCGAACTTTTTGGTGTAAGCCGCACTGCCTTGAGAGAAGCCCTTCGGCGCCTCAATGCCCGGGGACTTATTGAAATCAGGAAAGGGAGTGGAATGTATGTTTCTGAGATAAAGATCGAAGATGCTATTAAATCTTTGAATCTTTATTATGATCTGAGTTTCGATTCCAATTTGATTTCTCAAATTATTGAAGTTCGACGTATTTTTGAACCCGAAATTTCCCGGTTGGCAGCCCGAAACCGTACCGATGAGGATATCAAAATACTTACCGAGAATATTGCTGATCTTGAACGTTGCGATCCGGATAACACTCAGCAGGAAGTGGATACTATTAACCGCTTTCATATGAATTTGGCCAAAGCCACCGGAAACCCCATTATTATTATCAGTCTGGAACCTATCTATTCTCTTTTGCCGCGCATGAGAAACTTTATCTATGCTAATGTGGAAGGGGAAAAAGAATTTACAATGAATGCTCAACGCAATATTCTGGCTGCCGTTGAAGCCAAAGACGAAGAACGGGCTTACCTGGAAACCGAAAAATTGGTTATCAGAAACCATGAGGTTTATGAGCGATACCTGAAAAAAGTTTTTAAATAAACAACAGGTATTTGAGTTCATTTCTATTCCTTTTTATATTCATCAATAGCTTTTTTGACTGAGCCATAACGCATCAATAATTGGCGAGCGCTTTCTTTGTCCAGCTTCAATTCTTCCATAAGCATGCGTGTTCCTCTGTTAATGAGCTTTTTGTTGTTTAGTTGCATGTTTACCATTTTGTTACCCTTAACTTTGCCTAGTTTTATCATTAGGGTAGTGGTGATCATGTTGAGAATCATTTTTTGAGCGGTTCCGGCTTTGAGGCGAGTACTTCCGGTGATAAATTCCGGACCAACAATAGCTTCGATGGGGTATTCTGCCACTTTGGCTATTTCTGAGTTGGGATTACAAGTTATACATCCGGTAAGTATCCCGTTTTCTCTGGCATTTTTTATGCCGCCTATAACGTACGGTGTGGTGCCGGACGCAGCTATGCCTATTACAGTATCTAATTGATTGATGTTATGTGCCTGTAATTCTTTCCAGGCCATGTGGGGGTCATCTTCAGCATTTTCTACGGCTTTTCTTAATGCTACATCTCCCCCTGCGATAAGACCTATTACCAATGTGTCGGGAACACCAAATGTTGGAGGTAGCTCTGAGGCATCCAGTACGCCCAGTCGGCCGCTTGTCCCAGCACCTAAATAAAAGACACGCCCCCCTTGTCTCATCCTCTCTATAATCCGAACAATTAATTGTTCTATTTGCGGAAGCGCTTTCCGAACCGCGATATGAACTTTGGCATCTTCTTCATTAATGCTCTTAATAAGGTCAGCAACTTCCATTTTCTCCAAATTTTTAAATCTGGAAGGTGATTCCGTAATACTAAGGGTGAATTTGCTTGTTTCAGACATATATTTAAGGACTTAAAATGATTAATTTATTGTTTGTTTGATGAGGTTTTTAATGGTTTGAGTGGTATTTTATTAATCCAGGCATGGGATCTTTTATGATTTTCCCAGGTTTTAAATTGTTTTCGATAAGACTTTCTTTTAATATTTCCTTAAAATGCCAGGCAATGCTACCAACGAAATGGATTGGTAATTGTCCGGCTTTTTCATATTGCATTACATTTCGCTTCAAAAATTCATCAAAAGATGTTTTAACCAATTGGCGTAATGCCGGATAAGAAATGTGTTCTGAAATGAAATGAGTAAAGCCTGCTGCATATCGATTGGGGAAAGGCTGCTTGTAAATATGATGAAGAATTTGGGCCGCATCTGTTTTATAAGTATTGAAAAATAATTCAATGATATCTTGTGGCAATTGTTTTTTGAGTATGTCGGCCAAAAGTTTTTTTCCTATGACAGCACCGCTACCCTCATCCCCCAATATGAATCCGAGGGGCGATACATTGGCTGAAATCTTGGAGCCGTCGTAGTAACACGAGTTGGAACCGGTGCCCAGAATGCATGCAATACCTTCTTCTTCGCCACATAGCGCATGAGCGGCGGCCATTAGGTCACTGGTAATTTCTATCTGCTTGGCCTGGAAGAAACAACTTAAGGCTTCCCTGGCCGTTTGATTTATTTCCGTATTGGCACATCCTGCACCATAAAAATAAATGGTCTCGAATTGACGTTGGGCGCCTGTAAAGTCCTCTTCCAATGTTTTTAATATGGTATCATGATCCTGGTAATAGGGATTAATGCCTCGGGTCTTGAGGTATTCTGTTTCCCCCGTTTTTGCATTCAGCATACACCAGGTGGTCTTTGTTGATCCACTGTCGGCTATCAGTATCATTTTGTGGAAATATGTATTATATGTTATGTTTTTGTTCTATTCTGTTTTTTTAATCTCCTTTATTATGATCGCAAGGAGTTTTACTGTGTCTATTTCCCATTCCATTGAGGAATTTGTGATTGCAAAGATACTAAAAAATAGTTCAGTTTTTGATATTATATAAGATGTATTACAAATTTTTGTTTCTTTGAAAATAGTTTCTAATTTTGAACATCAAAAGATAGGGCTTTATCGGGTGAAAGGGAGTGTGTGGCGTTTAAAATTTTGTAAACTAATAATTTGGCAGGATGTTATTTTGCTTGTAAAGTCGCTTTTTAAACAACATTATTGTAAAAAGATACTTTTAAGTCAATGAATAATTTTCTGAGATTGTTATTTTTAGTCATTTTTTATGAAAAAGAATAATTACAATATCCAAACATTGCTTTTTAATATAGTGCTCCTTTTGGTTTTGGCATATCCCATTGACCAAACAAGTGCGCAAATTACTTCTAAAGAACTTAGTTTTTTAAATAAGGTTCGTGATGATCTGGCTTCGGTATCCGATTTATTTCATGGATGGAATTATTTAGGGCGAATGGAGGTCGATTCGGTTTTTGTCAATCCGGATAAACGTGTTGTAGAAATTCATCTTTCCCCCCATGTAACCCGGATTCCCATAAGGCATGCCTGGATTAAAGAGTTGACATTAAATATAAAAAAGAAACTTAGGAGGAGGTTTAGAAATTATGATATCGAACTTTTTTGCAAAGGGCGACCTCTGGAGGATTTTATTCCTCTATATTATTATAAAGGAATACCCGATTCATTAAGATTAAAACACGACAAATTCCGCACGCCCATAGTCACCAATCTTTCAGCCTTAGAATTTGAAAAAGGCCTTACTAAAAATAATATTGCCCTTTGGCCCAGTCATGGATACTATTACGAAGCTGAGCTAGATCGGTGGGAGTGGCAGCGGGCGCGGTTATTTGGGACTGTTGAAGATCTTTATCCTTTTAACTTTACACAAAATTTTCTGGTTCCCATGCTCGAAGATGCCGGAGCCACCGTTTTCTTGCCCAGGGAGAGAGATACGCAACCTCACGAGGTGATTGTTGATAACGACGGCTCGTCCGGTGATAGCGAGATGATAATCAATAATGAAGATGCTTCCTGGATAAAAATGCCAAAAGGGTTCGCCGCTAAGGATACACTTTTTGAAGGTGAAAATCCATTCCTTATCGGTTCTTACCTAAAAATGGATGTGCATCCCGGAAGTTCGGGAATGTTGAAATATATCCCTGATATCCCTGAAAGTGGTGATTATGCCGTTTATGTTTCCTGGGGAAAGGAAGAAAAGGCTCTTCCTAATGTTCCCTGTACTGTATATCATACGGGTGGACAGACGCGATTCCTTTTGAATCAGCAAATGGGTTACGGGACCTGGATATATATCGGAACCTTTCATTTTAAAACAGGTAAGAATCCGGACATAGGTTCGGTTATTCTGGCTGTCCCCGATAATGCAACCGGTACTATCTCTGCCGATGCTGTACGATTTGGCGGCGGAATGGGTAATGTGGCCCGAAAACCCAATAAAGAATACATCCCTCGCCAATGGTCACTTAATAACGGTAAGAACCCTGTTGCTGAACCTTTTAAATTCAACGCCGAGCCATATGGCTATAAACTTAGCGGAAAACCGCGATGGATGGAGGGAGCCCGTTACTGGCTGCAATATGCAGGGATGCCTGACTCTATCGTTTATAGCCTCAACAATAATAAAAACGATTATAACGACGACTATCAGTCACGTGGTGAATGGGTCAATTTCTTAATGGGAAATCCCAATGGACCAACAGGAAATCCGGAAGCTGAAGGACTCAACATCCCCATTGATCTGGCCTTTGCTTTTCATACCGACGCCGGTACTACCCCCAATGATTCCGTTATCGGAACACTCGGTATTTATAGCAGCGTTCGTAATAATGGACTATTCCCCGATGGAACTTCAAGACTGGCCGGCCGGGACCTTACTGATTTGGTTCAAAGCCAGATAGTCTCTGATATCCGACTTACTTTTAATCCGCAATGGACACGTAGAGCCATGTGGGACAAACAATATTCCGAAGCGTGGCGCCCCAATGTTCCCACCATGCTGCTTGAGCTTTTGTCGCATCAAAATTTAGCGGATATGAAATTTGGCTTAGATCCGCGGTTTCAATTTACGGTTGCAAGAGCCATATACAAGGGGATGGCACGGTTTTTAGCTGCTCGTGAAAACAGACCGGTAGTAATCAAACCCCTTGCACCCCAAAATATGGCTATAGAAGTTGTCGGTGATAAGAAAGTTAAAATTAGCTGGAGTCCGGTGTCTGATCCCTTAGAGCCTTCTGCTATTCCAACCGGCTACCTGGTTTATCGTCGCATTGAAGATAACGGATTCGGGAATGGGGTTTTCACCAGAGATACTTTTTTGATTGTGGAGCTGGAAGAATACAATACCATTTACAGCTTTAGGGTTAGAGCGGTAAACGAAGGAGGGCGCAGTTTCCCGGGCGAAACTCTTGCCGTATCTGTCGATAAAGATTCAAAAGGGTTGGTGTTGGTGGTTAATGGCTTCGATCGTGTAGCTCCGCCTGCTTTTGTTGAGGGTGAGGCGGCAGGAGTAGCCTGGTGGGACGACGAAGGCGTACCGTGGAACAAAGATTTTAGTCATACCGGAAATCAATATGACTATCATCGTTCTTCTGTGTGGCTCGATGATGACAGTCCGGGACACGGGGCCAGTTTCGCCGATATGGAGGGTAAAATTATTCCCGGCAATCATCGTGATTTTGTTTTTGAACACGGACGGGCAATTAGAGATGCCGGTTACTCTTTTGTTTCGGTAAGTGATGAAAGATTCGGGTGCCATGACTTTGATGTCACACCCTATTTTGCCATAGATGTTATTTATGGTGAAGAAAGAGGTACACCATCCTTGTTCAGCCAATCCAAAAAAGATTTCCGGGTTCTTACGCCTTCCACTCGTTCTTCCATAAAAAGGTATCTGGACCGGGGAGGAAACATTTTTATTTCGGGAGCCTATATTGGTACCGATATCGTTGAGAATAATGATAGTGCAGCCATTGATTTTGCAAAAAATGTTTTGCATTACCGCTGGATGACTAATCATGCCGATAATACCGGCGCTTTGATGGTAACCGACCAGGCCAAACCATTTTTTCGGAAAGTAAGCTATAATGCTCAATATCATCCTTATCTTTATAAAGTGGAAGCACCCGATGGTATAGAGCCATCAGGAGATGGAGCATTCCGAATTTATCGTTATGCCGCCGGTAAAGTGAGTGCCGGAGTGGCCTATTCCGGTAATTATAAATGCGTTGTCCTGGGTTTTCCTTTCGAAACGATAACTAATAGAAATGAGCAGAACCAATTAATGAAAGATATTTTAATGTTTTTCGGAAGAGATTAAATGAGTCATTTTCGCCAAATTATTATTTGAAAACATAATCGACACAATAATATGAACAAACTTGCATGTTTTTTACCGGTAGCACCGGAAGCCGATTTAAATCGTACCATTCAGGAATTAAAAGACACTAATGCAATTTCCTTCATTTACGTTATGGAAACGTCCGATAACAGGGCTTCTTCCCTGCCGGAGGGAGTCAATTCTTTCCCGATAGCGGCGATGAACTCTACTGACATGGTTAAGCAAATTGCTCAACATGCCATGGAGGTGGATTATGTATTATTATATACTAAAACTTTACCCCTGAAAATTGGGCCTTTTTCTTTGGAACGTATGATTCAGGCCGCTCAGTTTACCGGTGCGGGAATGGTATATTCCGATTCTTTTGCTATAAAAGAGGGAAAAGTGACCAACCATCCGGTTATCGAGTATCAGGATGGCAGTTTGCGCGATGATTTCGATTTTGGTTCATTACTGCTTTTTTCAGCATCGGCATTTTGTCAGGCAGCCAACAAAATGGAGGAAGAATTTCGGTTTGCCGGCTTGTATGACTTGCGACTAAAAATATCTCAACAATATAAGCTTTTCCATTTACCGGAATATCTCTATACCGAAATGGAAACCGATACACGCAGGTCAGGGGAAAAAATCTTTGATTATGTAGATCCCAAAAACAGGGATGCACAAATTGAAATGGAAAAAGCCTGCACACAACATCTGAAAGATATTGGTGCATATTTGGAACCGCAATTTAAAACCGTTGAGTTTGGAGAGTCGGATTTTCCCGTAGAGGCCTCGGTTATTATCCCTGTTCAAAATCGTGTTAAGACCATAGAAGATGCTGTAAGGTCAGTTTTTAGTCAAAAGCCTGACTTTAAGTTCAACCTGATTGTGGTGGATAACCATTCTAATGACGGAACCACCGATATTCTCGAGAGGCTGTCAAAGGAGGATTCCCGGTTGATACATATTATTCCCGACAGAACCGACCTCGGCATAGGGGGGTGTTGGAATCTGGCCATCATGCATGATGCTTGCGGAAAGTTTGCTGTTCAGCTGGATAGCGATGACCTTTATGCCGATGAGAATGTTTTACAAACCATTGTCGATGCTTTTTACGAACAAAATTGTGCCATGGTGGTCGGTACCTATCGCATGGTTAATTTTAAGCTGGAGGAAATCCCCCCCGGACTTATTGACCATAAAGAGTGGACCCCCGATAATGGTCGTAACAATGCTCTTCGCATCAATGGCCTTGGTGCCCCACGGGCTTTCTATACCCCCGTTTTGCGCGGCATTAAGGTTCCCAATGTTAGTTATGGTGAAGATTATGCTGTTGGGTTGGCTGTTTCCAGAGATTATCAAATAGGAAGAATTTATAAACCACTTTATTTATGCCGGAGGTGGGAAGACAATTCCGATGCCTCTTTGGATATCGTTAAAATGAATCAGCACAATTTTTACAAAGATAAGGTGAGAACTATGGAGTTATGGGCGCGAATTGAAAAAAACAAAAGAAACCAATGAGCAATAAATTGACTATGAACATAGATTTTCAGGAAGGCGTCCATAAACTGATCGACGAGCAATTAATCAACTGGCCCCTTGCACGCGATAATTATCAGGGATTGAGCAGCGTTAAAACCCGGGTTTTAGAGGTTGCCCCCGCAACGACAATGCGTATTCAGTTTAATCCGGCCCGCATACGCTCTTCGGCAGCCAAAGTGGATGAGCAATCGATTCGGCAACGTAAATGTTTTTTGTGTTCTGAAAACCTTCCTGTTCAACAAAGAGGTATCGGTTTTGGAGATTATACAATTTTGGTCAATCCTTTTCCCATCTTTACAAGGCACCTGACCATTCCTCATAAAGACCATATAGATCAACGAATTGAAGGCCGTTTGACAGATATGCTCAACCTGGCTCGTGCTCTTCCCGACTTTGTGATTTTCTATAATGGGCCACGGTGCGGTGCCAGTGCCCCTGACCACTTTCACTTTCAGGCCGGCAACAAAGGCTTTATGCCTGTGGAGAAGGAATTATCAGCTCATCCCGGAAAAATTAAATTACTGGACCGGGACAGGGTTAAAGTTTTTTCCATAGAGAACTATCTTCGGAAAACGTTGGTTTTTGAAAGTGATGATGAAGAAATGTTGTTGAAATGGTTCACCCGGGTTTTTACTTTTCTTGGGAAGGTTCAACACATGGAAGTTGAGCCTATGGTTAATATCCTTTGTTCCCGGGAACGTGATTTGTGGAGAGTTTTTCTGTTTCCACGCAGGGAACATCGACCCCGGCAGTTCTATGCCGAGGGTGCCGAGCAGATTTTATTAAGTCCCGCCTCTGTCGACTTTGGTGGGGTTTTGATTACACCCAGAGAAGAGGATTTTGAAAAATTAAATGCGGATACCATTAATGATATTTTTAATCAGGTGACCCTTGATGATGACACATGGACGCAGGTACAACTTATCTTTAAAGTATAATCATATGCAACCAAATATAGAAGTAGGCGTGTTGATGGCGCCGGAATTTTCCTTCACCTTAGAAGGGCCTTACCGGCTTCGTGCTACAGGCAAAATTTATAAAGGGCCGGGGAAAGCGGTTTTAAAAAATGATAAATGGACGCTATGGATCAACGATATAGAAATTGCCACCTCACTTCCCGCAGAACTGGAACCTGTCAACTATCAAAAGTGTAGCTTTGAGTTGAAAGATGTGGTTATTGGTATCAATTTTCACTGGGAGCGAAAAGAGAATCAGCGTTTTAAAGGGATGTTGAGGATTATCCGCGAAGAAGATCATTTGACGGCTGTCAATTGTTTGCCGTTGGAAGATTATCTGGTGAGTGTTATTTCATCCGAGATGAGTGCTACTTCATCGCCCCAGTTATTAAGAGCGCATGCCGTTATCTCTCGTAGTTGGCTTATGGCGCAAAAAGAGAAAGAACAAAAGTTGAAGGAAAAAGGCTCTTATGAAACGACAATAGAGAGACCGGGAGAAAGAATTAAGTGGTATGACCGTGAAGATCATCTTCACTTTGATGTTTGTGCAGATGACCATTGTCAGCGTTATCAGGGTATTACCAGGGCATCTACAAAAGAGGTAGAATCTGCCATTGCCGACACATTTGGGCAGGTTCTGGTTTATAATGATACAATTTGTGATGCCCGTTTCTCGAAGTCATGCGGTGGTGTATCCGAACTCTTTGAGAATGTCTGGGAGCCGGTCGGGCATCCCTATCTTACGAAAGTTATCGATAATGATAAATTGCCTGAAGGGTATAATTTGGATTTGACCGGTGAAGCGGCCGCTCGTGAATGGATTTTGAACAGTCCGCCAGCTTTTTGTAATACTCATGACCGGCAAATTCTTTCTCAAGTGTTGAACGATTATGACCAGGAGACCTCTGATTTTTACCGATGGCGGGTCGTGCTCACTCAGGAGAAAATTCAAGAGCTTTTGAAAAAGAAAATCAATCTCGATTTGGGCGAAATTGTTGACTTAATACCGGTCGAACGAGGGGTGTCCGGTAGGTTAATCCGGTTGAAAATAGTGGGAACAAAAGGCGAACTAACCATTGGCAAAGAGCTGGAAATTCGAAAGGCTTTGTCAGAATCGCATTTGTATAGTTCTGCATTTATCATTGAAAAAGAACAGAAGAATGGGGAATTACCAACCACCTTCACGCTCATTGGTGCCGGCTGGGGGCATGGGGTAGGTTTGTGTCAGATTGGTGCGGCCGTAATGGGTGCTAAAGGGTATTCTTATCAGGATATTCTTTTCCACTATTTTCGGGGTGCCCGCCTGGAAAAACGCTATTAATGATTTTTCGTGGAGATTATTTGTTCTTTTTTCCTTTACCAATACGTTTGACCTAAAGGTATCCCGGGTACACATGTCTTTGATGATAACCTAAAAGTACTATTATGAAAAAGAGAAGGTTACTAACTGTTGTTCTGTTAAGCATGTTTTTTGTGTGGAGTGCCACTGCCGGTGTATGGATAAGAATAAACCAGCTGGGGTACCTTCCAAAAACATCTAAGATTGCGGTCTTAATTAGTGATGAGGTCGTAACCGCCGGCTCTTTTTTAATTCGTTCAGTACAAAACGATGAGGTTGTTTATCAGGGAGATGTTTCCGTTGAAGATGGCTCTGTCTGGGGAATGCAAACGGCTTTTCGACTGGATTTCTCGAACTTCAACAAAACCGGGAAATATTATCTGGAAGTTGGTGGTCATAAGTCCCCGGTATTTAAAATAGCACCGGACGTATTTAAAGGGGCTGCTGATTTCTTGCTGCATTACATGCGGCAACAAAGATGTGGTTATAATCCTTTCCTGAAAGATAGTTGTCACGTTCAGGATGGAACCATCGTGGATCATCCAACCCGTTCGGGCCGGGCTATAGATGTTCACGGCGGATGGCACGATGCATCCGATTACCTGCAATACACCAATACATCGGCGAATGCTGTTTTTCAAATGTTATTTGCTTATCACAAAAATCCGGGTGTTTTTAAAGATCAATATGATTCAAGGGGGGAGCCGGGCGCCAACGGTTTGCCCGATGTACTGGATGAGGCGATCTGGGGATTGGAATGGCTCATGCGGATGAACCCGGCACCGGGTGAGATGTACAATCAGATAGCTGATGACCGCGATCATGCAGGGTTTCGGTTGCCTAACAAGGATTCGGTTGACTATGGTGTACCTTTTGGCCGGCCGGTTTATTATGTGACAGGCCTGCCTCAGGGGTTGGGACCACATCGGAACCGTACAACCGGGGTGGCATCGGTTGCCGGTAAGTTTGCCTCCGCTTTTGCATTGGCGGCGAAAGTTTTGAAAAATGAGTATCCCGAATGGACCGAAATACTGTTAAAAAAGGCCAAAGAGGCTTACCGTTTTGGAGAACAGTTTCCCGGTGCTACACAAACGGCTTGTTATGTATCGCCCTATTTTTATGAAGAACAAAACTATGTTGACGACATGGAGCTGGCTGCTGCCTCTCTGGCATTAGCCGATAACGACAGCCTTAAGCATTGGCTTGATGCCGCTGACTTTTGGGGAGAGGTAGAACCGGTAACCCCCTGGATGAAGTTGCATGGTGCGAGGCACTATCAGTTTTATCCTTTTGTAAATGTTGGACACTACTTAATGGCCAAACAGGCTGACGATGAAACCAGAGAGAAGTATATTGCTTTTATGCGAGAGGGATTAATGGCCCTGGAGCGGGAAGCAGCGACAGATCCATTCCGTATGGGAGTTCCGTTTATTTGGTGTTCAAACAATTTGGTTGCAGCTGCCCTTTCCCAGGCCCGGTTATATCACGAATTAACAGGAGATGACAGATTCTCGACGCTGGAAGCTGCCTTGCGTGACTGGCTCTTTGGATGCAATCCCTGGGGCACCGCCATGATATGTGGATTACCGGGTGTTGAGGATTCACCTACCCACCCCCATTCGGCTTTTCCCCTGCTTTTAGGAAAGAATACCTTGGGCGGATTAGTGGATGGCCCTGTTTATCGGTCAATATTTGAGAATTTAAGAGGTGTTACCCTGTTGGAAGAAGACGAATATGCCATTTTTCAGAATGGTAAAGCGGTTTATCATGACGATATAGGTGATTATTCGACCAATGAGCCTACAATGGATGGAACAGCCTCTTTGATTTTTTATTTATCATCATTGGAGGCTTATCCTGATGGGTATAGCGGCGTCGTTCGTGACCAGTATGGTGCGGTTATTGGTTTTGACAAGGCCTTTCCAAACATTTATCTTATTTTTTCTGCTGATGAACATTTTGAAGGTGCCTCGCATATATTGAATGTGTTGTCAGCAAAAAATGTAAAAGCTTCATTTTTCCTTACCGGCCGATGCCTGAGAAATAAAGAAAATCAAAAAGTTATAAAAAGAATAGTTGCCGATAATCATTATCTTGGTCCTCATTCCGATGCTCATTTATTGTATGCCGACTGGGGGAAAAGGGATTCGCTATTGATTACAAAAAAGACTTTTCGGAAAGATCTTGAGAAAAATTTAAAAGCCATTACCCAATTGGGTATTAGCAAAGATTCTGTTCGTTGGTTTTTGCCGCCTTATGAATGGTATAATCAGCCAATTGTTGATTGGACCCGGGAAATGAATATGGAGGTCGTCTGTTTTACCCCCGGAGTAGGTACCAATGCCGATTATACTACACCTCAAATGAGCAACTATAAAAGCAGTAAGGCTTTGATTGGTCGCCTTTTGCATTTTGAGGAAACAAAAGGTTTAAATGGGGCTGTCATTCTTATACACCCTGGCGTACATCCAGATCGTGAAGATAAGCTTTACATGCATCTAGGTGATATTATTGATGAGCTGCGAAAGCGCGGTTATCATTTTAAAAGTTTATAAATAACAGGATTTATCACTATAAGGTAAAGGCAGAAAAAGTTCTTTTTTTTAAAGTGCCTTTGGCTTGTTAAGAGATTATTTAAGTAAATAAAACCGTTGCATTTATGGGTAAAAACAACCGTTCCCCCTGGAGTTGGGTGCCTACGCTCTACTTTGCGCAAGGTATTCCTTATGTAATTGTCATGACCGTTTCGGTAATAATGTACAAACGTTTGGGTATATCCAATGCCGATATAGCGCTTTATACCAGCTGGCTGTATCTGCCGTGGGTAATTAAACCTTTGTGGAGCCCCGTGGTGGACCTGTTAAAAACCAAACGATGGTGGATTGTAATCATGCAGCTATTGGTGGGAGCGGGTTTGGCCGGCGTGGCTTTAACGATTCCGGCACCCGGTTTTTTTAAATATACTTTGGCCTTTTTTTGGCTTTTGGCATTTTCTTCGGCTACACATGATATTGCTGCCGACGGCTTCTATATGCTGGCGTTGGACGAGCACAAACAAGCTTTGTTTATTGGTATCAGAAGCACGTTTTACCGCATCGCAATGATTACGGGGCAGGGGCTGCTCATCATTTTGGCCGGCTTTTTTGAAACCTCTACCGGTTTACCACCTGTTGAGTTTTCGGTCCATGCACGCCCCGATTTGCCTGCACGGATTGATGTTCCCGAATTTCGTCAAACCGACGGGAATGATGAGTTGACATTCATTTTAACTGCCAATGAGCTTCAAGTTTCCACACAAAAAGTTGAACCCGAAATTATTGACAGTCTAAAGAGGTGGGCGGCACAGCAAAATCTTGCCAATGGATTTGTGATTCCCGAGGTTAAAGAATCAAAGAAAGAAGAGAGTGGATGGTGGACCAACCATATTTCCGGTCCATTGAAAACTCAACTCAAGAATCTTTTTGGTCGTGACCAAACGGTAGAAACCTCTTTACATCCGGGGAATGTAGCTCTTGTAGGACTTCGACTGTCTGCCGCCCCCGAACCGGACCAGGAAGTGATATTGAATACCGGTTTTAGGCGGGGCGATGAAAGCATCAGCCTCGTTGTAGGGGAACGCATTGTTATGAACCGGTCAAACTGGAATAAAACCGCCTGGCTGGTGGTTCAGTTAGACCCCAAGCTACAAGGAGCTTCTGCCGCATGGTTTGAAGGGCGTTCCGGGAAAATTCCGCTGGCCTGGAGCCTCACCTTTGTTATTCTGACTGTATTATTTCTCATATTCTTTGTTTACCACCGTTTTATATTGCCACGGCCGGCAACCGATAAGCCGGCGGTACAGGAAAACAACGAAGGTCTTTTTCAAGAGTTTTTCATTACTTTTAAATCGTTCTTCCGCAAAAAGAATATAGGCTCTGCATTGGCCTTCCTGTTGTTGTTCCGGCTGGGAGAATCTCAGTTGGTGAAACTGGCATCGCCCTTTATGCTGGATGCGCGTGAAGCCGGCGGGTTGGGCCTCACCACAGGAGATGTGGGATTAATTTATGGTACCATAGGAATTCTTGCCTTAACACTTGGCGGCATTCTGGGCGGATGGGTGGCATCGCGCAATGGACTGAAATACTGGATTTGGCCCATGGCTCTGGCCATGAACCTTCCCAACCTGATGTATGTCTACCTTTCCTATGCCACGCCTCAGAGTATGTGGCTCATATCTGCATCAGTGGCGGTGGAACAGTTCGGCTATGGATTTGGCTTTACAGCATACATGCTTTACATGATCTATTTTGCTGCAGGCAGTCATAAAACCGCCCACTATGCCATTTGTACCGGCCTGATGGCTCTCGGCATGATGATTCCGGGCATGATTTCAGGATGGATACAGGAAATTGTGGGATATCAGAATTTCTTTATTTGGGTGTTAATCTGTACCATTCCCGGATTCATTGTCATTAAGTTTCTGAAAATTGATCCCCAATTTGGCATTAAAAAGGCTGAAAGGGGGAATGGTCAATAGTGGTTATTTCTGTGGATAGGTATTGATTAAAGGCATTTTTGATATAAAAGGAGAAATCGGTTTAACTTCTTAAATCTAATAATCTTACATCTAAAAATCTTATTATGATTCGGAAAACCACTCTTATCATAGTAGCACTTTTGGTTTCTTTGGCGCTATCGGCCCGTAATTATCCCAAACGCGAGATGCGGGCCGTCTGGATCGCCACTGTGGCCAACATCGATTGGCCTTCCAAACCGGGATTATCGGTCAATATGCAAAAAGAGGAGATGATTGAATTGCTGGACCTGGCAAGAGAATATCATCTCAACACTGTCATCTTTCAGGTCAGACCCGCTACAGATGCCTTCTTCCCATCAGATATGGAGCCCTGGTCGCAATGGCTTACGGGAGAACAGGGAAAAGCCCCTGACCCTTTCTACGACCCGTTACAGTTTGCCATTGACGAATGTCGTAAGAGAGGACTGGAGTTGCACCTTTGGCTCAACCCATACCGGGCAGTGGTAGATACGGCCAAGGCTTCAATCGCAGAAAATCATCCCATAAATCAGCATCCCGAATGGTTTGTTACTTATGGTAAGGCTCGTTATTTTAACCCCGGTTTGCCGGAGACACGCAACCATGTGGCTGCTGTTGTGGCTGACCTCTTACGCCGATATGATGTGGATGCGCTTCATTTCGATGATTATTTTTACCCTTATCGTATTGCAGGTCAGGAATTTCCCGACCAGGATGCTTTTGAAAAATATCCGCGCGGATTCAGTCCCGACCAAAAGGAAGACTGGCGAAGAGACAATGTTGATCTGATCATCAAACAGTTGCATGATACCATTAAAGCCGTACGTCCCACAGTAGCTTTTGGAATCAGTCCTTTCGGGGTATGGCGCAATCAATCGGACGATCCACGCGGTTCGGCAACCAAAGCGGGTCAGACCAACTACGATGATTTGTATGCCAATATTTTGCGATGGCAGCAAGAGGGGTGGATCGATTATGTGACACCTCAGCTCTACTGGCACATAGGCAAAGAGGTGGCCGATTATGCTATCCTGGCCGACTGGTGGAGTAAAAATGCCCTGGGCTGTAGACTCTATATCGGACAGGCTTTCTACCGCATCAATCGTAAAGCCAAAGACCGCCAATGGCGATCCTCACGGCAGATAATTAAGCAGATTCAGCTCAACCGTACTATCCCAAACATTGACGGCAGCATGTTTTTTAGTGCCAAATCACTTAGAAGCAATCCTTTAAAACTTAAAGATAAATTACTGAGAGGCCCCTTCCGGTATGAAGCCCTTCCACCTGTTAACCAGCGTGTACAGCAAATAACTTCAGGTGTTCCGCAAAATACGCAGATGGAGGTTAAAGATAATACCATTCACCTTTCCTGGAACCCGGGACGTAATAACCGTGCCTTTGTGATTTATAAATTTAAGAAAGGTAAACCTGCAAACACCGAAAATCCGGAAAATATCTTTTTGATAACAGGGGAACATGAATGTACCATAAAGATTTCTCGTGAGACAAACCCCGATAAGTACTATTTCGTAATTTTGGCACTGAGCCCCACCAACATGGAGTCTGTACCGCAATTTTTTTAACAATAGCCGGGCTTTGGTTTTGAGCGGATAGTTGAGCCTCGGTCAATGATGAGGTTTTGAAAAGAAGTCAATAGTCATTAGTCAACAGTCCTTAGTGAATTAGTATTGATTAACTAATGACTACTGACTAACCACTACTGACTAACCACTAACAACTAATAACTAAATACCATATACTTCGATGAGCACCACACTCGTATTAATTGTTATACTTGGTTTTTTTGCCGCGCTGTTTCTGATATCGTGGTTTTCGTCGCGGGGCAGCAACAGCGAAACCTTTTTCACCGGCAATCGCAAGTCGCCCTGGTATCTGGTGGCTTTTGGAATGATTGGCGCCACCATTTCTGGTGTCACCTTTATTTCGGTGCCGGGCGAGGTGGGGAACAGTGCCTGGAGATATTTCCAGTTTATCCTCGGCAATTTTGTGGGATACTGGGTCATCGCACTGGTGTTGTTACCGCTTTATTACCGTCGCAACCTGGTTTCCATATACACCTATCTGGATCAAAGGTTTGGTCTGCGCGCCTACAAAACCGGTTCGTTCTTTTTCCTGTTATCGCAGACCATCGGCGCTTCATTCCGTCTTTATCTGGTGGCGGGCGTGCTTCAAATATCGTTTTTTGATGCCTTGGGTATTCCTTTCTGGGTTACTGTATTAACCACTATTACTCTAATCTGGCTCTATACCTTTAAAGCAGGCATCAAAACCGTGGTATGGACCGATACTTTACAAACGTTGTTTATCCTTCTTTCGGTGGTGGTAACCATTATTGTAATGCTCAAACATCTGGATATGGATACGGGTGATTTATTTTCCACAATTATTCACCATCCTTACAGTAAAATATTCGACTGGAACTGGCAGTCGGGCACCAACTTTTTCAAGCAGTTTCTGGCCGGGATTGGCATTACCATCGTGATGACCGGGTTGGATCAAAATATGATGCAAAAAAATCTCACGTGCAAAAATCTTAAGGAAGCACAAAAAAATCTTTTTTGGTTCAGCTTTTCGTTTGTGGCTGCCAACTTGCTGTTTCTGGGGCTGGGAGTGTTGCTCTACCACTATGCGGAACAGATGGGTATAGCCCTGCCGGAACGTACCGATGATCTGTTTCCTCTGCTGGCCATCAAATATTTTGGCACCGCCGTGGGCGTTTTCTTCCTGTTGGGAATTACCGCAGCTGCCTATTCCAGTGCCGATTCATCACTAACAGCACTCACCACCGCTTTTTGCATCGACTTTCTGAATGTGGATCCCAAGCAACCCTCGACAGAAAAAAAGAGAATCAGGGTGCATCTGACCTTTTCATTCATCATGTTTTTGGTCATTGTACTATTCCGGATTATCAACGATGAGAGTGTGGTCAACTCGGTGTTTACCGCTGCAGGTTATACCTATGGTCCCTTACTGGGATTATTCACCTTCGGTATTTTGACGAAGCGAAAGGTGAGAGACCGCTTTGTTCCGTTTATAAGTGTATTATCACCGATCATCTGTTATGTCGTGAGTAGCAATTCTGAAGAGTGGTTTGGTGGTTACCGCTTTGGTTTCGAATTGTTGCTTCTGAACGGGCTTCTGGTTTACCTGGGGCTTTGGGCCTTTTCTAAGAAAGTAGATTAAGTATAGCGGAACAAAGGCACAGACACATAATGCTTTATTGTGAAAATGACAGCTGAAACGGGCTTGATTAAGAATGAGGCAACAGATTGTTAGGGAGGCAAATAGGTTGTTTGACCAATTTATAGAGAACTTAGGATACCAAAATTTACAGACTATACATGAAGTACTTTGAACTTTAAACATCTTATGTCTTAATTAATTCTATACCGATGAAGAAAACAGAACGATATCTGGCACTGGATGTGCTTCGGGGTATGACCATAGCTTTAATGATTACTGTCAACAACCCCGGCAGCTGGAAATATATTTACGCGCCTTTACGACATTCCAGCTGGCACGGATGCACCCCCACCGATTTGGTTTTTCCCTTTTTCCTGTTTGTGGTAGGCGTTTCCATGTTTTTCTCTTTTTCCAAATATGGGAATACCCTTAACAAAGAGTCGTTTAAGAGATTGGGAAGAAGAACGTTATTAATCTTCGCCATTGGTCTTTTTCTGAATTCATTTCCTCAATGGGACAGAGACTATAGCACCCTGCGCATTATGGGTGTACTGCAGCGGATAGCCCTGGCCTATGGTTTTGGGTCTTTAATTGTTCTTTCGGTGCCACGAAAATATATTCCTTTGTTGGGTTTTTCCATACTATTACTTTACTGGGGGATATTGGGTTGGTTTGGCGGCGAGGACCCGTACAGTCTTAACGGTAATGTAACCATACCTTTCGATGCTGCCATTCTGGGCGAACAACATCTCTACAGGGGTTTTGGTATTCCTTTCGATCCCGAAGGGTTGCTGAGTACCATCCCTGCAGTAGTAACAGTTTTATTAGGTTATCTTACCGGTGTATTTATCAAAACTACCGAAAAAGTCAAAATTCCCGGCCAACTGGCGCTCTATGGACTTATTGTTGCCATTGCCGGCCGATTGTGGGGCCTCGTATTTCCCATCAACAAACCCCTCTGGACCGGCTCTTATGTGCTCTATACTGCCGGTCTGGCCGCCATGGCCTTTGCACTGTTGATTTTTATTATCGACATCAAGGGATATAAAAAGTGGACTTCGTTTTTTGTGGTGTTCGGGATGAATCCCTTGTTTATTTATGCCTTGTCAGGATTGTGGGCCCGTACTTTGGGGATGATTATTAAGATTGAATTGGCCGATGGCACCGTTATGCGTGGCAGCACCTGGCTCTATGAAAATATTTTTGTTCCTCTGGCAGGAAATATGAACGGTTCGTTGCTCTATGCTTTAACACATGTCTTCTTTTTCTGGGTTATTGGATATTTCCTATACAAGAAGAGGGTGTTTATAAAAGTATGATAATTTTAGAAGGAAAAGTAAAATGCTTTTGGTTATATAAATTATTACTTATGATAGGCCGATGTGTTTTTATTCTGTATAAAAGCAAAATAAATCAATAATATTTGACATATTATTGATACTTTTTTAAATTTGTAATGTTTTCTGAAAGTTGTATTTTTTAGGAATGCCTGTTCTGAGTCTAAAATTATGTGTGACCGAGCTTATACTTATCTGAAACAGGCCATGGATGAAATACGAACCCACGGCCGGTACGTTTCCCGGAGACATCCGGAACGCAAAAGGGGCTATGTTAGTGGTTATTGGAAATGAGTTGAACAGTGCTTATCTGCCTCAAATTCGGGATGCCTTTAATCTCGGGTTTGAGGCTTTTTTTATTAATAGTTGCGGATTGTAAATACACAACGACCAAGGGTCTAATAATCTCATTGGGGAAAAACCGTAAAAAAATTGCTCATAACTTACCAAAAATTTTTTCTCATAGGTTAGCAGGAAAAATTTTTCGTAAGGCAGGCAGAATTTTTTTTTATAACCTATGCAGAAAAATTTTTCATAAGGCAAGCAGAACTTTTTTTTGTAACCTACGCAGAAAAATTTTACATAGACTACAAACAAAAATTTTTCATAAGCTATCGGAAAAATTTTGGTAGCCTTAACGAAACTTTTCGAAAGCCTTAAGGAAATTTTTTCGTTAGGTTAACGAAACTTTTTGGCAGCCTTAACCAAAATTTTTCCTTAAGCCTTACGAGAAATTTTTCCGGTAAACTACAGGAAATTTTTTTGCATAAGGCAGAGAGAAAAATTCCCCTTAACTTATCGGGAATTTTTTTTTGTAACCTATCGGGAAAAATTTTCTGTAAGCTACACAGAAAAATTTTTCATAAGGCAGGCAGAATTTTTTTTTGTAACCTACGCAGAAAAATTTTTCATAGACTACAGACAAAAATTTTTCATAAGCTATCGGAGCGTGATGAAATGCAACCAAGTATTGGAGCTGCTAAGAAAATAGCAAAACTGGTTAGTACAACGGTAGGTTACTTATTGGGAGAGACTGACAAAGAAAACATTTTAAAAGCCCCTGAGATGCTTAAACAACTCAATGAAATTGAGAAGATGGATAATGAGGATAAAGGAAGTATACTTAAAGTGCTTGATGGTTTTATTGGTTCTGCTGGCACTTGTGATGCCCCTGTAGTGTTTATGATGCTTGGTAGTCCTATCGCAAACATGTATGATATTCCAGATATTTGACTGTCAAAAGCAGGCTATATTCATGCATAAATAAAGGGCCGGGTTTTTACGATTGTCTGATCTTTTTTTTGGGGGTTAGACCCTTCGGTGATTACTATCACATGGTGTCACCAATTATAATCACATGGTCCTGTTAATTACTATCACATGATATCACTAATTATAATCACATGGTCCTGGTGATTACTATCACATGGTGTCACTAATTATAATCACATGGTCCTGTTGATTACTATCACATGATATCGCTAATTATAATCACATGGTCCTGGTGATTACTATCACATGGTGTCCATCATTATAATCGTATGGTCCTGGAATTTTCCTTCCATTAAACCGTTTCCAAAACCAGTGGTAAAACCTCCTGCAAAACCTGCACCGGCACCAACTGCGGCTCCTGTCATAAAACTACTTGTATAGCCCACGGATAATATCGTAGATATTCCCTGTGAAGAACCTACAAAAACAGCCCAAAAAGAAGCACCTGCACTGGCTGTTTGTATTCCAACTCCAACACCAGCCCCTAAAGCACCAGCAGCACCAAAATATCCGAGTTCCTCCCTAGTTAATGGTTTTGTGAATTCCTTGAATAAATCTATTCGGAAAAGGGAATAACAAATCCGTTCAAATCAATTCTTTAAATTTAGTTTCCAATTACTTGTTTTTCTATTAATTTACCATCCTTAAATCTTAACTTCCATATTTCATCCCTTGCAGTTATGGGAGGTGGAAAATCGTTAAATTTTAAATAATATTCATAATCTTCAGGTAAGTAACTTTGCATTATTGATATTAAAGAGCTTTTAGTTAATGCAAAACAATCAACACCTTCAAAAATAAAACCTACTAATTGATTATCTATTGTAAAAAATACTTGCGGGGGATCTAAAAGTAACCTGTTAACATCAATACAATAGATTAATGAATATTCATTAATAGTTTTGTCAATTTTCTTACAATATACAACAACAAATTTATTCTTTACTGATGGTACTTTAACAGTTTTTTGATACAATCTGATTTGAGCAATAAGCTCTTGATTAGTTAATACTAACCCAAATTCACTTTTCATTTTCAAATCCTGACAATAAAAAGAACCACTTACCAGTATAAATATTAGTATTCCTATTACCTTTTTTACCATCTTCCAATTGTTTTCCAGTTCCACTCATCGCCCCAATACATCGCTGAGTAAACTTTATGGTTATATAAAATATGAATTGGTTTTTTACCCATAAAATTAAACATTCTAACATCTGCTGACTTAGGATTATTGAGTAGTCCAATACCATTCGCTGCTCGGGGATGTGTATGTGCATGTGTTTTAATCGCATAAGTTTTACCATTAAAACTCACATACTTCTTTCCGGACTTAGTACTGAATACTTTCAATGCTCTATTATCACTATAATCCAACCCATTCTTATCATATGGCAACATAATCAAATCACCATTTTCAAGCTCCCATGCAGAAACTTCTCTGGTGGGAATTCCATTTTCAAATGAATTATTCCACATATCGTTATACCCGGCTTTTTTATTCGCATAGTATCTTGCGCCAGCTTCTCCCACCATCGCTTGCAGATGATTTAACCCAGCATTCATTACGCCAATAGCTGCACCTTCCCAAAAGCTGCCCCCCCGTCAATTCAGACCCTAATCCTCCAGCCAAACCCGAGAAAGAATATGTACCTGCCGAACTACTTGCAAACTTTCCTCCATACATCATAAAAGCAGAACCTCCTAAAGAACCTAATCCACCAGCAGCAAAACCGGTCATGAAATCACCACCAAATACTTCTGATATCATACCTTGTGCAAGACCATGTGTATATGCTCTGGCTATTTTTCCGTATCCACCCCACCAACCCCATCTTTCCTGTCATGAAAGTGGTTATTAGCTTTATCACAAAAAAATCATGAAACACAGAAAATTTTTGAACCGTAGCATGCTTGAGCATGTGGTTCTACAGCAGGAAAGTGGTCAAACTTTAGGAAGTTACGCCAAACAAATTGGAGTAACACGCTCGAAAGTGCAATACTGGGTAAGTAAATACAAGGCCCTTGAAAAGACTCAAAAAACAGAATACGACACCAGCCTGAAATTTATTGGCCTTAACTCATTCGGTCTTCAAAATGCACAGGTTGATTCTTT
>NZ_FONA01000008.1 GCF_900112795.1 Thermophagus xiamenensis | reverse complement strand
CTTTGAATGCAAAAAGGCGACCCTGGATGGACGGAATATTTGCGAAAGTGGAAAGCCTAAGTCCACCTTTTAATTATTCTAATGCATAATCCGGGATAAACGGTAATATATACAGAATGGGAGTTGGTACATCCATAACTATTTTCAGCAGTAAGATTGACTTGATATGATTGTACGTAGTTTTCAGCATTTACAAAAGTATGAGAAGGGGAAAACCCTGTTTCTATAGAAGAAGAATCACCGAAATTCCAATAAAATATGTCGGCACCTGCCGAGTTGTTGGTAAACGAGACCTCAAGCGGTGAACATCCTGCCAGCGGATCGGCATCAAAAGATGCGACAGGGACAGGTTTAATAATTATTTGTTTTGAAATAGTATCGTTGCAGCCATGTAAATTTAAAGCTTGTAATTCAATTGTTAATGTGTCTGGTTCTGTTCCGCTTACGGCGTAGATATGAGTTGGCAATTCTTCGCTAGAAGCACTTCCGTCACCAAAATTCCATTGGTAAGTATCAGCATTAATGGAATGATTTTCAAAAGTGATTTCAATAGGAGAGCAGTTTTCTGCATCAACAGACCCCATATCCGCAATGGCTTGGGGTAGAAATTCGATGGTTTGGGTGGTTTCACCAATACATCCGTCAGGTGAGACCTCCAGCCGGCTAAAGGTATAAATGCCGGGAGTAGATACCTCTACCTGTGTTTGCGGATTGTTTATATTCGAAAAAGATGCTTCTCCCGGTCCTGAAGTTAATGACCAAGTTCCGGCGTTTATCCCCGGAAATGTTTCAAGCTCTGCTATTAATCCGCAAAGTTGAAAAGGACCAATAATTGTTGGTGTGGGAGCCTCTGAAAAGGTTATTTCCACAGTATCGGTATCCAGGCAGTTCCCTTTTCGTAGTTCCCATACAAGTAAATAAGTGCCCGGTTGATCGGCAGAAATAGTCGCCGTGCCCAAATTTTGGTCGTCAAAGAAAATGTTTCCCGGCCCCGAGATTACTGACCAATGAGAACTGTCGGCGTTATTTACATTTCCATGCAGCTGATACTGTAGTGAGCATGTTAAAGTATCGACACCTGCATAAGCAAAAGGCTTTTCTTTTACGATAACTGTTAAGTTTGTTTGGTCAGAACATCCCATACTATCTACAACCTGATAATTGAATTGAAATGTGCCGGTGTCTGTGGAGAAAAATACCGGGTTAGCAATATCGGTTGCCGATAATTTATCAACGTTTGGACCTGACCATATGTGGGTAATAAAATTTCTACTTCCTCCTGAGATTATGGGCGATAAAACCATGGTTTCACCGGCACACAATGCTATGGGATTTGGATCAAAGTTTATAAAGACATCTTCTACTTCAATGGTTATGTCGGTTTGATTTGAACAACCGGTATCGTCTGTAACCAACGCTGTTAAATGATAAGTTCCGATGTTGGTAGTATAAAAGGTCGGATTTACTGTGTTAGTATTGTTTAGAGGCAAGGTGTCGCCACTCCAGTTTATCGTATAGGGTGGGGTGCCACCGGAAATTTCTGCGAATAGTTGAAGGTCTAGTCCGGGACAAAGGAAAACCTCAGTTCCCGGAGCGATGTTAACAACAGGTGATTCTTTTACTTCCAGATTTATTGAGCCGGTAACAGAACAGCCATTAGAATTGGTAACATTGTATTCAATGTTATGGTTGCCGGCTCCCGCCTCTGTGGGATTAAAAATGCCAGTTTCAGGGTCTATCCCCGGTCCTGACCATGTTCCGCCGGGGGTTGCAGCGATTAGTTGTGTTGGTAAATCGGTTTCGCAAAAAGGGCCTGCAGCCGAAATGGTGTTATCCGGCAGATCGACAATAATCGCCATCGCAGTGGTTACAACAGGCGGATGATCGCCATTTACAGGGTCGGATGGTGGACCCGGAATGGATGGGTCATCATACGGGTTGCAGGCGTTCCAGTTTCGAATTGTTACAATAAAACGGTCGCCAACATTGTATCCGGGCGGTATATAAATGGTTTCGGAAAGGGACGCCGGTGGGGCTGGAGATAAAACAGTATCACCGGCGTAATAATTTATTGGTCCATAGTATGGCCATGGATAATTTATACCGTCAACCGTGGCGGTAGAGATATTGGTTGTGTCGGTACCGTAAACCCATTGGGTCCATCGATTTCTAAAGTTAGGCGTGTCTTCTTCATCGGGTGGTGTACAATTCCACTGGCTAATGTCTGCAAATTGGACGCTGCCATCGTTACCTACGCATATGGGATATATTTCAGGAGAAATGTCAATGATTCCTCCATTTTGATTGTCTATATCCCAAACTGTGGCAATTTGGGTCTGAACCGAGCTGGTGCAAAGAACTCCGTTAACCATTAAGTAAGCTTGTGCTTCATAATTACAATTGTCTCCTCCGATTGGGTAAATATGTGAAGCATCAGCTTGCCAATTATTGGAACTTATTTCGGTTGCCGGCACAATATCGGGGGTAGATCCATCACCCCAATCAAAATAAATGCTTACATTTCCGGTTCCACCGTCATTGACTCCCCGAAAGGTAACAGTACGCTGTACCGTAACCGGAGCGCAACGTTTGTCGAAAATCCAATCGTCGTTTTGTCCACCCTGATAGTCACAGTTTTGGGCTTTTGCCGAATTAAATGAGCAGAGGAAAGTATGGCTCAATAAGAAAATAAAAAATAACAGGTAACCAGTGTGAATTACATTCGGCCGAATTGGATGGCAACGAATGGAGAAAATGGAAAGGCTTACCTTTCTTAAAACCCATGTAAAAGATTGTTTAATCATTTGTCAAAAAATGCTGTTCCCCACCTTGCATTTGTTAGGTGGATAGTGTGGTGCCCTAAATGCAATAACTCTGCAGAGACAATATCTTCCTGACTTCTTTTTGGCTTTACTTTTAGCTTGGCCTACAGAAAAGAAAAAATAATTGGTTTTAAGTTTTCTTCCTTGGTAGCGCTGATAATGAGATGAATCATTTTTTTTTAATGCTGAAAATGGAAATTTTAAAGGTTGATTATTATTCACCTACCAAAGTCCGGATGGATTATTGGCCCTTATTGTTTTAACGTATGATTAATAAAATAATTGCTTCAGTTTTGCCGTGGATGCCCAAAAAAATTGTTTGGCTTTTCTCTAAAAGATATATTGCAGGAGAAACATTGGACAGCGCGGTGGCCGTTGCTTCTCGGCTTGCAAAAAATGGTGTTTCGTCAACCATTGACCATTTGGGCGAATATATAACTGATATTGGAGAGGCCAGAATGGTTCGGGATATTTATAAAGATATGATAGAGCGTTTTGAGCGAGAAAAATTGTCTGTAACATATTCTCTTAAACCTTCCAATTTTGGAATGTTAATAGATTTCGAAGTATGTTGTCAGTTTGTTAGGGAAGTTGTAGCCAAGGCAAAGGAATATAATTCTTTTGTACGTATTGACATGGAAGATAGTCGATGTGTTGATGATGAGTTGGAATTATATCGAAGATTACATGCCGAATTCCCACAAAACGTAGGGATAGTTATTCAGGCTTATTTAAAGCGAACACCGAACGATTTACTCTTCCTGGAGAAATTGCATTCTTCTTCGACACCCGTCAATGTACGTCTTTGTAAAGGGATATATGTGGAACCACCAGAGATTGCTTATAAAGAACGAAAAGTTATTAATGAACAATACATTAAAGCTTTAGAGTTTTTTCTTCAAAAGGGGATCTATGTTGGAATCGCCACCCACGACCGGGCATTGACGGATTATGCACAAACGCTGATAAAATCGCTTGCAGTAAAGCCTGACCGTTATGAATTTCAGATGTTATATGGAGTGACTCCTGATTTGCGGGCTCAGATTGTTAAGGCAGGGCATCCCATGAGGGTTTATGTTCCTTATGGTAAAGAGTGGTTTGGCTATTCTTCTCGTCGGTTAAAAGAAAATCCTCATTTGATAACATATATATTAAAGGCTCTTTTTAAAAGAGGTTGATTTAATACAAAAGGGTCGTTCCGCATTCGAAACGACCCTTTTCACACAGGAATTGTTGGGAGGAAATTAAATTGTTTCCACACTTCAAAGATTATTGTTTTGAATGGTAAATGTATTATCTCTATGTTAACTGTAGTTTAATTCCCTGAAATTTCTGTTTTCACTGTTCTTTTGAGGATGCATCGAGCAAAACCAGAAACGTTTGGCACAATAAGGATATTTATAAACGTTTAATTAAGCAATGTTCCTAATAATAATGAATTAGCTGGGTTTTGTGCCAATAAATGAAAGTTGTAATAAAAGATGAGTAAGATAAGAATAGTGAAAAAGAAGATATTTTAGCTGTCATAATGGCATTGTTTAACAAAGAAAGATGTCAAAATGACATAAAATAATGAAAAATTCTCCTGTTTGGACGTTTTTTTTGAATTGGCATTGGGTTTGAAAAATGCTAAAGCGAATGCTTAAAGAAAATGTCGAACTAAAAAAATAGGAGGATTTAGCTATGACAGTTGTAAGAAGATTTAATAACCAGTTTCCCGACATCACCAATATTTTTGATGATTTCTTTGGTGGTGATTTCTTTAACACTCCGGTTTTTCCCTGGCGAAGAGCTTCAACTCCCGCAGTAAATGTACGGGAAGATGAAAATGAATATGTAATAGAAGTTGCTGCCCCGGGAATGAAAAAAGATGATTTCAAAGTCGAAATTAACAATGGAGTCCTGAGTATTTCTGCCGAAGTAGAGGATAAATCAGAAGAGAAAGATGAAGAAAAAGGGTATACACGTCGCGAATTCTGCTACTCATCCTTTAATCGTTCATTCTCCATTCCCAAGAATGAAGTGGATGAGAGCAAAATAAATGCGAAGTATAAAGATGGTTTATTGATTATTACTTTACAAAAGCGTGAAGAAGTTAAGCCCAAACCATCTCGCATTATTGAAATAAAATAAGTAACGGCAATTATTAACGAGTTTGCAATTTAAAATGAAAAAAATCCCTTTGTCAGCTGTATTGGCAAAGGGATTTTATTTTTTGAATATGAATCACCTTTATAGCAATATATCTCATCCGTATAGATTTATACTTACTTCATTGATATATTGTTTCTTAAAAGTAGTCATTAGTGGTTGGTCTTTAGTCATTAGTTATTTAACACTAACCACTTGTTGACTAATGACTAATCACTTCTTCTGCCTTCTGCCTGTTCACTTCTGCCTTTGTCTTTTATACATGCTCTTTTGTGTCAAAAGTCGCCATGATCGTTTTATTCGTTTATTGTGTTTTCTTTACCATTCAATTTTTTGTATTCCGTGTTCTTCTAACCATTGATTGGTTTTAGAGAAGTGCTTACATCCAAAGAATCCATTTCGGGCAGAGAAAGGCGACGGATGTGCTGCTTTTAAAATTAAGTGTTTGGTGCTATCTATTAGTTCTTCTTTATTTTGCGCATATCTGCCCCAAAGTAAAAAGACGATATTATCCCGATAATCGGAAACAAATTTTATAACTGCATCAGTAAACTGTTCCCAGCCTTTATTTTGGTGTGAGCCTGGTGTATGAGCCCGTACCGTAAGTGTGGCATTGAGCAAAAGGACTCCTTGTTTTGCCCAGCGTGTCAAATCGCCCGAGGCTGGTGGTGGGGTCCCAATATCATCTGCAATTTCTTTGAAGATATTTTGTAAAGAGGGTGGCAGTTTAATTCCTTCGGGAACCGAAAAACAAAGACCATGTGCCTGGCCGGGACCATGGTATGGATCTTGTCCAATTATCACAACTTTAACACGGTCTAGGGGAGTTTGGTTAAATGCATTGAAAATTAGAGGACCGGGAGGATAAATGGTATGTTTTTTTTTCCTTTCGATTAAAAATTGCTTGAGACTTAAAAAATAAGGAGAATTGAATTCATTAATCAGAACTTTCTTCCAGCTTTCTTCAATCTGAGGATCAATTTGAGACATAATTATTATGTTTTTATGTTACAAATGTAATAAGAACCGAGATTAAAAAAGAAAAGACTGGTAGAGTTTGTCAAATTGGCAGAAAATTATAATTCATCATAACAAAAAAAGCCCACGAAACAAATTTTCGCGGGCTTAGAAGTTGATTGACAAATGGTTAATAAGTAATTTTAGGCGCTAAAGCGTTTGGCCACTTCCTCCCAGTTAACAACATTCCAGAAAGCATCAATATATTCCGGACGTTTGTTCTGATATTTTAGGTAATAAGCATGTTCCCACACATCCAGTCCTAAGATGGGTGTACCTTTGAGTTCTGATAAGTCCATTAAAGGATTATCCTGATTTGGGGTGCTGCCAACAACTAATTTCCCATTTTCCTGCTTGACAAGCCAGGCCCATCCTGAGCCGAAACGACTGGCTGCAGCATTGTTAAAAGTTTCTTTAAATTGTTCAAAAGAACCAAAGTCCTTTTCGATGGCTTCTAGAAGTTGGCCTGATGGTTTTCCACCCCCGTTGGGAGTCATAATTTTCCAGAATAAATTGTGGTTGTAATAACCACCACCATTATTACGTACCGCAGCAGAATGTTGAGATACGTTAGCTAAAATTTCTTCAATGCTTTTATTCGCCAAGTCGGTCCCTTCAATGGCAGCATTTAATTTTGAAGTGTAGGCCCCATGGTGTTTGGTATGATGGATTTCCATGGTTTGAGCATCAATGTAGGGCTCAAGTGCGTTGTACGCATAATCTAATTTTGGTAATTCAAAAGCCATAATATTTTAGTTTTTACGATTAGACATTTCTTTAATTCGGATAATGTTGTCCAAAATTAATGCCTATTTGGATTAATTCCAAATAAACAAGATGAAAAAATGTTAATAAAGGGAATGTGGCATTGATTACAAGCAAATGATAAGTCTGAATACATTGTTACATTTGTAGTTTTAAAATTAAGCTTTAATAACTGACCTAAAATTAGAATATGAATAAAGAGATCCTTCGATTGGCTGTTCCTAATATTCTTTCGAATTTAACCATACCTTTATTAGGCATGGTAGATCTTCATTTGATGGGACATTTAGATAGTTCTGTTTTTATGGGGGCTGTGGCGTTGGGTGGAGTTATTTTCAATTTTATTTACTGGGGTTTCTCATTTTTGCGGATGAGTATAAGCGGTTTTTCAGCACAGGCGTTTGGGGGAAGAAATAGGCAAGAGATGTCATTGGTGCTTCAGCGGGGATTAATGATTGCTTTGGCTGGTTCTTTTATGTTATTGATGTTACAGGTTCCAGTGGCACAAATTGCCTTCCGTCTTTTAGAGGGGTCTGATAGTGTTAAGGAAATATCACGACAATATTATTATGTGAGGATATGGGCAGCCCCTGCCGCCATTTCGCTAATGGTATTTTCCGGTTGGTTTTTGGGAATGCAAAATGCATACTATCCTATGATTATTTCTGTATCAGTTAATTTAATCAATGTAGTGTGCAGTATTTTATTTGTACGCTTTTTTGGCATGCAAGCTAAGGGAGTTGCATTAGGTTCGGTAGTGGGGCAATATAGTGGGTTGGTATTGGCGTTAGTTTTTTTCTTTAAAAAATATCGTTGGGTATGGCAATATTTTACGATAAAGATAGAATATCTGAGAAAAGGCTTAACACGTTTAATAAATGTTGGCCGAGATATTTTTATTCGTACATTAGGTATTATAGCCGTGTTTACGTTTTTTACATCTAAGTCGGCCGGATTGGGGGACATAACACTTGCCGCCAACAGTGTTTTGCTACAGTTTTTACTATTTTTTTCATATTTTTTGGATGGATTTGCATATGCTGCCGAAGCCATGGTTGGCCGTTGGTTCGGTGCCGGCAACAAAGCTTATATGAAACAAACCTTGCGTCTTTTATTTGGATGGGGTTCTGGATTGGGTTTATTATTTACAATTGTTTATGGTGTAGCAGGCCAACATTTGCTGTCGTTTTTTACCGACCAAATCGAGGTAATAGAACGAGGCAAAGAGTTTTTGCCATGGATTGTAATTTTACCTTTGGTTAGTTTTGGTTCCTATATATGGGATGGCGTATTTGTTGGAGCAACGGCTTCGGTGGCCATGCGCAATAGTATGGTTATAGCGTCGGTGTTTTTTTTCTTTTTACCCTTTTATTTGCTATATCCAACACTGAACAATCATGCCTTATGGTTGGGTATGGTTCTTTTTATGTTGGCGAGGGGGGTTTTTCTTACCTTATTATTTCCGAAACTTATGAAATAGTTTTTTCGGTAAAAGTTATTTTTTCCCGCCGGTACCAACTCTGAAAAAAGCTCGAAGTTCCGGAACATCCGAAATTTGAGCTTCCTCTAACGAACCTTCGAAGGCGATACGACCTTTATTTACAAAAATCACCTTATTGGCAATACGTAAAATACTGGTAACTTCGTGAGTTACCATAACAACTGTCATTCCCAATTGGTCCCGAAGGTTGAGAATTAACTCATCGAGTGTTGCCAGGGATACCGGGTCTAGTCCGGCACCAGGCTCGTCGCAAAAGAGCAGGGGGGGATCCATAATAATTGCCCGGGCAAGGGCGGCCCGCTTTAACATACCTCCACTCAATTGTGAGGGATATAGGTGAAATGCATGATTTAGATTAACCAGGCTAAGTTTGGTACGTACTAAATCCTCGATTATATCGGCAGGTAGGTCTGTATGTTGTTCGAGGGGTAAAGCAATGTTCTCGGCTACAGTCAGGGAATTTAATAGAGCTCCGTTTTGGTAAAACACACCCAGTTTCCGATAAAATTTCATGGCAATGTCTTCATCCAGTTCCGCAATGTCCTGGCCGAAGATGGTTACAGTTCCTGGTGCTAATGGGAAAAGGCCTAACATGTGTTTAAGTATTGTACTTTTTCCCGACCCACTTTCTCCCAGGATAACCGCTATTTCGCCTTGGTTTACCGAAAAAGAAACATCCTCCAATATCTGTCTTTCATCAAACGATACACTGAGATTTTTAACATCTATGATTTTTTCCTGCATATATTGCTATATAATCAATCAGTAAAACAATATGCCCAAAACAAGATCTGCTATTATTACTAAGGCAATCGCTGCTACTACTGCGCTGGTGGTAGATTTTCCAACTCCTTCAGCGCCTTCTTTTACTTTAAAACCAAAAAAAGTTCCTGTAATGACAATTATAAATGCAAAACAAAGACTTTTAAAAATTCCTGTTAAAATATCTTTTTGGTAAAGGACCAGAGGCATTCTGTTAAAAAAAATTTCTGGTGTAATATCCAAATAAAAATTGGCTGCTACTGCGCCGCCGATAATGCCTGCCATACATGCAAGGATGGTTAAAAATGGCAGGGTAATCAAACTGCCATAAATCTTAGGGATTACTACAAACCGAATGGGATTGAGGCCCATGGTTTGCAAGGCATCGGTTTCGGCTGTTACTTTCATTGTGGCAATTTCGGCAGCTATTGAAGAGCCACTTCGGCCTGCCACCATAATCGCCGTTATTAGTGGCCCCATTTCTGCCATCATGGCGATAACTGTTAAATCAACAATATAGACGTTAGCTCCAAAGTTGCGAAGTTGAAAAGATGATTGTAAAGCTAAGACCAGGCCAATTATAAATGCCATGGCCATAACAATGGGTAAGGCATTAACGCCAATAGATATGGCTTGGTTAATTACTTCACCTTTTCTTCGATGCTTTCGGGAAAAGAGGTCTTTAATCGACCAATAGAGAATATCAGAAACGAGATACAAAAATGAGATAACGTATTCTGTAAAAAAATGAGAGGTTTTTTCACCCAAAACCATAAAAAGCCCTTCTTTCTTTTCTCTGGGGTTAGTGAAGTTAACGGCAACTGGCCGAAACAACTCCATTTTTCTTTTTATTTTTTCATCGGCATTCTCTATTTTAATGCTGATATGGTATTTTGCGGCTATTTCTGGTAATTGATGAATGGCAAGGGAACCGGCGCTGTCTATTTCATTGAGTTTTGCAAGGTCAATGGTAAGGTTGGTTTCTTTTGTCTTGCGAAAAAGGTTGTCCAAGTCATGCAGAAATTCTGCAGTATTAGAAATGGTTAGCTTATTATTAAGCATAATTAAATTCCCTTGTTGGGAAAAATGGTTTGATATATTTATTTTTTGCCTATTCACCAATTTCCCTATTTGAAAGTTCGTCTTTAATTTTAGTGGCAAATTTTTCCAACTCTTCATAAAATAAATTGCTAATACTTTCTGCTAGCAGATTTAAATTTTTTGTTTCCAGTTCGGATTCTCTGTTTGCAAAATGGTTGACGATTGCCAAGCCTGTCTTTGCATCTGTTAATTGGAAATTGATTTCTAGGTGTGCAGTGAAATTTTTTCTGTTTTCGGTAGGAACCACTTCCATCTTATAAATTGTGGTGTTCACATGATATTTAGGTGTATGTTTCCAGAAACGGTTAGAAACTTTTAAAAAGAGATTTTGAGCCGATAAAAAATCAATGGTCATACGTGTCAAAACTTCCGAGGGATGAACTGCCCATTCATGATCTTCAAAATAGCGTATTTGATGTGATGCATCTCTAAAGACAATTTTTCGTGTTGAATAGGCTGGATATACGAATACATCTTCAACTTCGCATCGGGCATTAATTTGAACGGTGTCATTTAAACGGTTTATATTCAGTTTGTCCGTTTGTTCGAGCGTATAAAATCTTTTTATTACGGTTTTTTGTGTCCCGCAACCTGTAAATAAAAATGTAATAATTAAAGATTTATAGAATATATGTTTCATCCGTATAAAATTTACTTACTTCATTGATGTATTGTTTCTTAAAAGTAGTCATTAGTGGTTAGTTAATTAGTCATTAGTAAATCAACACTAATCACTAATGACTATAAACTTCTTCTGCCTTCTGCCTCAGAGTTTTATGTGTTCTCTTCTGTGGCGAAAGCCGCCATGCTCGTTTCATTCGTAAAAAGTTTACTTAACTCATTGGTCGGATGGACCTCGCATGACCAGGAATATATATTGCGATAAAATCATATTTTAATTTAAGGCATAGGATCTTTTATGGCAAACGATTTCAATGAATTTTCACTTTCAATATTTTGAAATTTATTGAATTTAAAAGTAAAGATACTAGTCTTTGAAAAGATCATCAGGCAAATTTTTAGCTTTACTTTTACGGATGAGGATGGAAGGGTTGTTGTTGATTTTCCGTGAGGCTTCCTCTAAATTCCGAAGAGTTGCTTTGAGCATCTCTTGATTTTCCAGGAAATCTTTGCTCCCTTTGTTAATATCATCATCCACCTTTTCCAGAAGTTCTTTTGTTTGTTTTGCTACCCTGGCAAGGTCTTCAATAAGTTGAGAGATGTCCGATTCCTTTAGTTTTTGCGTGATATCTCTGGTATTACCAATGATTTGGTTTATTGAATCACTTTGTATCAAAAGGTTGATTTTTTCTGTTGTTTCCTTGAGTGAATGAGTGACATTTAGAATTGAGTCACTTATTTTGGCAGCATTTTCCAGGGTAAAATGAAGGTTTTGCTTATTTTGCGCGATTAAGGAATCTATTTTAAGAATTGCTTGGTCGGCATTTTGTGCCAGCTTACTAAATTTTTTGAAAGTAGTAATAATTTGCGCTAAAGTGTCGGGGTGCGTAAATACTTGTAAATTGTTAAGGACATTTTCGGCTTTTTTAGCAATAACTTCAGCACGACCCGTTATTTCAGAAGCTAATGAGGAACCTGCCTGGATATAAGAGCCAGGACTTAACAGCTTTGCCTCATTGGTTCCGCCTCTTATTTCAATAGCCTTCATGCCGGTAATGCCCAGGGCAACAATATCGGCTTTAGCATCTTCCTTTATTGGTGTGCCAGGTTTGAGTGCCAATTCTACAATAATGCTTGTAATATCTTCCGGATTAATACTAATTTTTGAGATAGTGCCTACGTTTATGCCTAGATACTTTACCGGACTTCCCGTTTCCATGCCACTCACAGATATATCTCTGAAAGTCACATAATAGGTGTCTGATTCTCTGAAAAATTCTCGGGCAGTTATATATACGATTAAAAACAATAAAATACTTGTCCCAATTAAAATGAATATTCCAAGGCGTATTTTTTTTGAGCGATTTTGCATTCGTTTTAAGTTTATCTGTGTTATTGTCCGGATGAAACTCTTAAGACCTTCGGTTTATACAAGTTCTGGTTGTTACAATATTAGTTGGTTATGTTACTGTTTATTTGCTCAATGATTTTCGATTAAATTAATTAACGTTTCAAACGTTATATCATTGGGTAAGTTCAAAGATAATTGAAATTTAATATTGTATTGAAATAGTTAGTGGTCAAATTTTAATCCTATTATGAAGTAAAAATAACAATGATACTGCGAAAAAATAAAGGGCTGCTCACAGTGGCAGCCCTCAATAAAGAGATTTAGAATATTTTTAATTACTCTTCTTTCTTTGATTCTGCTTCATAAGCTGCTAAGAGCTCCTGTTGCACTTCAGGAGGAACTTTTTCGTATTTACTGAATTTCATTGAGAAGAAAGCTCTACCACCTGTAATTGAGCTTAAAGAGGTTGAGTATTTGTTCATTTCTTTTAATGGTACCTTTGCTTTAATCACTTCAAACCCCTTTTCACTGTTCATTCCCTCAATAATAGCTCTTCTGCCCTGGAGATCACTCATAACATCGCCCATGCGATCGGAAGGGACGCGTACTTCCACATCATAAATGGGTTCAAGGATTTTGGGACCAGCCTCTTTAAAGGCCTGGCTAAAGGCATTTCTGCCGGCTAGTTTAAAGCTTATTTCATTTGAGTCGACCGGGTGCATTTTCCCATCGTACACACAGACGCGTATATCACGCGCGTAGGAGCCCGTTAAAGGTCCTTCTTCCATCTTTTCCATTATGCCTTTGAGTATTGCAGGCATAAAGCGACTGTCGATAGCCCCACCTACGATACAATTGCAGAAGACCAGCTTTCCACCCCACGATAGTTCTACCACTTCTGTATTACGGACGTTTACTTTATATTCTTGCCCATTAAACTTATAGGTTGTGGGGTCTGGCATACCGTCATAATAAGGTTCGATAATTAAGTGTACTTCACCGAACTGTCCGGCGCCTCCCGATTGTTTTTTATGTCTATAATCGGCCCTGGCTTGTTTGGTTATAGTTTCGCGATAAGGAATTTTGGGAGGTAAGAATTCAATGGGGAGTTTGTCGTTGTTTTCTATTCGCCATTTCATGGTATTCAAATGAAACTCCCCTTGTCCGGAAACAATAATTTGCTTAAGTTCTTTAGAGTATTCTACTTCTATGGTTGGGTCTTCTTCGTGGATCCGTTGCAGTATTTCGCCGAGTCGCTCATCATCGCTTTCGTTTACAGGTTTTACAGCTGTTCTGTATTTTGGTTCAGGATATTTGATGGGCTCAAAAATGTGGTTACATCCCTTTTCATTGAGCGTGTGATTTGTTTTGGTCTCTTTTAGTTTGACGGTGGCACCAATATCTCCGGCCTGAAGAGCCTCCACTTTATGTCGAGTGTTTCCTGCCACACAATAAAGTTGAGAAAGTCTCTCTTTTACTTCTCGGGTCATGTTCATCAAATCCATGCCTTCAGTTACTTTTCCCGACATTACTTTAAAAAAGCTAACTTCACCTAAGTGGGGTTCAACACTTGTTTTGAAGACAAAGATGGAAGCAGGTCCGTTGGGATCACAGGGTACTTTTTGGCCTTGGTTGTTAACCTTTGGTGGCATTTCTGATACAAGAGGAATAATATTTCCCAGAAATTCCATCAGGCGACGAACGCCCATGTCTTTTGCTGCTGATACACAGAAAACGGGGAAAAGATCTCTTGCTACCAAGCCTTTGCGTATTCCTCGGCGCATCTCTTCTTCGTCAAGGGTTCCTTTGTCGAAGAAAAGTTCCATCAAGTCTTCATCATTTTCTGCCGCTGCTTCTACAAGTTCATTATGTAACTTATCTGCTTTTTCTTTTTCTTCCTCAGGAATATCTAAAATTTCCGGGACACCCCCATCCGGTCCCCATTTGTACATTTTCATTTTTAAAACATCTATTAAAGCATCGAATCCCGGGCCTACATTGATGGGGTATTGGACAATGACCACCTTATGACCAAAAGTTTCATGAGCCATTTCCATGGTCATCTCAAAATTGGCCTTTTCGTGGTCAAGTTGATTTACTACAAATATTACCGGCTTGTGATAGTTCTCGGTGTATCTAAATAAATTTTCGGTACCTACTTCTACACCTTGCGACGCATTTAACATCATAAGGGCAGTATCGGTGACGTTGAGAGCTGTTATGGCTCCACTGATAAAGTCATCGGCCCCGGGAGTGTCGATAAAATTTAATTTTTTCCCTTCCCATTCGGTAAACAATACCGACGAAAAAACCGAGTAGCCATATTCGTGCTCTACCCGGTGATAATCCGAAACTGTATTTTGATTTTCCACACTTCCCCTGCGTTTTATAACACCACCCTCGAAAAGCATTGCTTCTGCAAGGGTGGTTTTTCCCGAGCCGCTACTTCCAAGCAGCGATATGTTTTTGATTTGATCGGCATGATATACTTTCATGGCAGTAATTTTTAAAAGGTGATAAAATAAGTTAAAAATGGGATGACTGTAAAATTAATAAATCCTTGATAAGATACAAGCTAATGGTTTATTTTTTCTTTATCTGATACTTAAGTTTTATGTGATATATATAAATAATGTCATGAATTGAAAAATACAGATAGTATCGCTTGTGAAGAAATTAATTTTTGTATGGGCGTATATTAGATTAAATAGTCATGTAAAATATTGAACTTATACATAAAAGCCCATATAGTTTAAATATAAATTGATATTATCAATTTAGTTGGCTAAATTGATTTTTGTAATATGTTAAAAAATATAATGATAGAAGACAGTGTTTAAATTGTTGGTAATGTGGGATTAAACAATTAAGGTTGGCGCAGTAAAAATATAGAGGCAGAAGTGCACAGGCAGAAGCCAGAAGAAGTTTTTAATCATTAGTAGATTTAGTCATTAGTATTATTGGTTAGTGAATTGTGAACATGGGGCGTTGAGCCTATAGAGTGGACCAAACCAAATCTATTCTGTCTTATTGTCAGGGATTAGAAGAGTTTTTATAAGGTTCGTTTTATTAGAGAAAGGAAACCTAAACAACTTAAAAAACATGAATCTTTCGGGGGAAGTCAAAAAATTGACTATAATTGTTGGGGAATCGGAAAGGGTTTATCAGCGACCACTATATGAGGTCATTATTTATGCTGCCAAAAAGTATAAATTAGCTGGTTCCACAATAGTGAGGGGGGATATGTCGTATGGGGCTGATAATTTGCTGCATAGCAGTAAAATTTTTGCGCTAAGCGATGATGTCCCAGTGATTATATGGTTGGTTGACGTCTACGAGCGTTTATTTGATTTTGCAAAAATAGTCAACCGGATTATGGATAAAGCGGGTGGGGGCGGATTAATATTTATGGAAGATGTGGAAGTGTTGAGATATGGGAAAATTAACACTGAAGGGTAATTTCCATAAACTTTTGAAGCAAATATGGGTCTTTTTCCAGTATGTTTCCTACAACCACAATATCTGCACCACTTTCGAAAGCGTTTTTCAGTTTTTCCGGGCCATTGATACCACCACCTACCATAAGCGGAATTTGAATGTTTTTTCTCACTGTTTTAATCATTTCGGGGTTTACCGGTTTTTGAGCCCCACTTCCGGCATCGAGGTAAATGGTTTTAAGTCCAAGCATCTCGCCAGCCATTGCTGTTGCTGCAGCAATATCATATTTATCAGAAGGTATTGGGCGGGTTTGACTAATATATTCAACCGATGTGGAAATACCCCCATCAATTAAAATATACCCTGTGGAAATGGCTTCCAAACCTTTTTTTCGTATTATAGGTGCTGAAACAACATGTGAACCTATTAACAGTTCGGGATTTCTGCCCGATATCATGGAAAGAAACAATAACGCATCAGCCGAAAATGATAATTGTATCGGATGACCGGGATAAAGAATTACAGGAATATCGGTATGTTTTTTTAAATATTGAACCGTTTCATCTACCGGATAGGTGGTCAGGCTTCCACCAACCAAAATCAGGTGTGGCCTATGTTGGTTTATTAAATTTGTTTGTTGTACCAGATTCTCACCCTGGCATTTATCCGGGTCAATAAGCAAGGCAAGCATCTTTTTCTTTTGGGCTATATGCTGGCTTATATAGTTGTATATTTTCAAACTAATGGAAATTAATCAGGTTTCTGACGACAAATATATGAAGTTTCAAAACATTACTCTACAATAAAACGGTATGTGGGATTATTTTGTCCAGACCAAATAGTAGTCTTTAGTCAGGTGGTAATTTAATGAAAAAGGTTGAGTCTGATTTTGTGAATGAAAAGTTGCAACAAAACTTCCCTGAGAATTATGAGGAATAAAGGGAGAAACAATAATCTGTTCTTTAAAAGAAATTCCGGGGTGTCCGGCTGCTTTATAAACCGCTTCTTTGGCGCACCAAATAAGGCCTAATTGAATATCAAAATATTGCTCTTGTATAAACTGTTGTTCTGCAGTATTAAGAAAGCGGTCCGAAACTTTCCTGATGCGGTCCGACGGATATTCAATATCTATGCCTGGAATTGTTTTTTGGGATAACCCGATGGCGGCATAACCTTTTGTATGAGAAATGGTGAGGTTGTCACAACTGTTGATTAAATATGGTTGTCCACTCTCATTGTAACCGATTGCAGGATAAAGACCGGTAAGTTGATAAATTAAAACTCTTGAGGCCAGCCATTCTTTTCGTCGCGAAGCATTGGATATATTTTGAAGAAATTTTTCCTCTTTGTTTTCCAATGGTGGCAGCAGGTTTAGCAGTTCTTCTTCATTTTCTGAAATTTCCCACACGGCAATTCTTGTGCTGTTATTGTTAGTTTGCTCAAAAACAATGGCCATTTACGATAAAATTAGAATTAGCAAGGAAGAGCTTTATTTTGGCTTGTTTGCCATGTCGGTTCTCCAGGTAATGGTTTCAATCAGGTGGGTTAAATCTTCTTTGATAAAATTCAGTACCGGCGCAATTGAATCTTTGTTGGGTACCACGTCGAAGTATAGAGAACCTCTGAGAAAATGTCGAACACTGTCGGTAACAAAAAACTGAATAGGTGAAGCAGTATTGCCTTTTATTTCGTAGAGTATGCCATAAACTTCTTTTTCAGGGGCTTCGAATAATCGTTCTTTAATGGCATCGGCTTTAACAGTATGCTTAAAAGCTAATTCACGGTTGTCTTCGAATAATTGATATAAGTTTTTTTCAATTGGTTTATAACTAAAATGGACTTGTGCTTTAAACTGTGGAAATAAAAGGTCGATCCAGTAGGGTTCTGAGTAACCTTGGTGTGGAACTATTTTTGAGTAAACAGGACGTTCAAAAGAATAGGGTAAAAGAGTGTCTATCGGCACATATTCTTTGGGTGGCAGAGCAATCCTGAAGTAACCTCTGGGTTTAGGCGGATAAGTATTATTGCAGGCAACGGCCAAAAAAATGACCACCAGCCATAAAAGAAATATGTTAGCCTTCATGATTTCCCTTTTTGAACAAATTTGATTTTTTTTATACGTCGTTTGTCTGCTGCTAAAATATTAAATTTATAAGGGCCAATTTCAATAATTTCGTGTTTTTCGGGAATAACGCCCTTGATTTCGAGTAATAGCCCGGCTAATGTTTCTGCTTCGCCCTTTACTTTGTCGAAAACATGTTCGTCAAGGCCGGTGATGCGAAAGAAATCTTTTAGCAAAGTTTTCCCTTCAAACGCTAACGAACCATCGGGCAGCACAGAGAAAAAGTCTTCCTCTTCGTCTAGCTCATCACTAATTTCACCCACGATTTCTTCCAGAATGTCTTCTAACGTAATAATTCCTGATGTTCCGCCATACTCATCGACAACTATGGCCATATGGATTTTATTTGCCTGGAATTCGGTAAGAAGATCATTTATTCTTTTGGTTTCAGGAACATAGTATGCCGGTCGGATTAATTTTTGCCAATTAAAGGTGTTGTCTTGTCCCAAATAAGGCAACAAGTCTTTGACGTACAAAATGCCTTTAACATTATCCGGAGTTTCTTCAAATACCGGAATTCGGGAATAACCCGATTCCACTATTACTGACAATACTTTGTTAAAATCGTTTTTTATTTCGAGGTCAGTCACATCTACTCTGGCGGTCATGATTTCCCCCGCATTAATGTTTCCGAAATTGACAATGCTTTTGAGGATTTCTTTTTCTTCAAAAACTTCGTCGCCAGTCAAATCAAGAGCATCGGAAATATCATCCAATGAGAGGTTGTTGATTTTTTGAGCCGCTTTATTTTTTACATATTCTGATGATTTAACCAGCAACATACTTAAAGGCTTCAATACTTTCACAGCCGTTTTAAGAATAGAAGATGCTGTGGTGGCGAATTTTCGGGGCGAATGTCCGGCCAATACTTTTGGAAAAATTTCGCCGAAAAAAAGTATTATGCTGGTGATGATGACTACATCAAAAATAAATTTAAGGGTTGTGTTATCGCCAAATGATAATAGTCCGGTTGAGATATAGGCCGACAGGATGACAATGCCTACATTTATAAAATTGTTAAGAATCAGGATGGTAGCCAGTAGTAATTCAGGGTTTTCCAGATGGTTGATGACTTGTTGACTCCTTTTAGAGTTTTCATTTCTGAAATAGTTTATATCATCTGGCTTAAGGGAAAAGAAAGCTACCTCTGATCCCGACACAAAAGCCGAACCTCCCAAAAGTAACAGGGTGGCTATGATGGCCACTATTATCTCTGTTGTTGGAGGATGATATACTATATTGGCTATTACTGCGGGAAAATGCGATAGAAATAAATCTGTTTCCAAGGAATGACAATTTAATCAACTTACTAAAAAGGTAAATCGTCCTCTTCTTGAGACAAACCTTCATCTCCCGAGGTGAAGCCTTCTTCATTCATTGGCGGTGCACTCTGAGGTGGAGCAAAAGGACTTCCTTCAGAGGCAGGAGTTGACGTTGGTGCCGATGAAGAGGCCGCAGCAGAAGTATTGGCTGCTGCCGGATTATCTGCTTTTCTACCCAATAATTTTAAGGTGTCAACCACCACTTCGGTGATGTATTTGGTTACACCATTTTGTTCGTATGAGCGCGTACGCAGTTTGCCTTCAATATACAACTGAGTACCTTTTTTTATATATGTTTCGGCAACTTTAACAAGACCTCTTCGAACCTGAATGTTGTGCCATTCGGTCCTCTCCGGTATTTGTCGGCCGTCGCGTGTGGTAAATCCTGGTTCGGTGGTGGCAAGCGGAAAATTGGCAACTCCTTCGTTATTGTCGAAATATCTTACTTCCGGGTCTTTCCCTACATTGCCTATTAAAATTACCTTGTTAATCATAAATTAATCGGATTTTTAGGATTCTAAACAGCTAAGGTACTAAACTTTTAAGACTGTTTCATAATCAGAACGAAAAATTCTTTTGGTGTGATTTATAGTTTATTGAAATTCAATGACTAATTATTAGTGAGATGTTTTTTTTGATTACTTGTGGCAAGGGAAGTTCCACTATTTCATCATTTTTAACCAATTTCAATGGCTGAGGGTTAGATGCTAAGGATAAAGAGCGGTTTTCGGGCCATATTACTTTATAAAAAGAGATGTGTAGTTCCTGGTGGGTCAGCAAATGCTTTACTTGATTAATTTTTTTTATACTGATGGCTTCCGGAAAAATTTCCAGAATTTTAGGCCGTATTGATTGAGTTGAGCAAGAGCTTGTGGTTTCTATTAACGGGAATTGGTAAAGTCCTTTCCATATATCATTGTCGGTCCTTTTCTGAAGAATGGTATGACCGTTTTGCGAAACAACCAGGTAGTGCAGCCATCGTTTCTTTTTAACTATTTTTTTGCTTTTCACCGGGAAGAGTTGTTGCTGTTTTTTTGATGCTGCTTTGCAAAATTCTTTCACCGGACATTGTTGGCATAGCGGATTGGCCGGCTTGCAGATTAAAGCACCCAATTCCATAAGGGCTTGATTGTATGTGCCCGGATCATGACGATCTAAAAGCTGCCAGGCTAACTTCTCGAAATATTTTTTCCCTTCAGTAGTGTCTATGGGGAGATCTATTAAAAATAAACGAGACAGTACACGATAAACATTTCCATCGATTACCGGAACGGGCTCTCCGAATGCAATAGAGGCTATTGCAGCAGCTGTATATGGTCCAATTCCTTTTAATTTCAATATTTTTTTGTATGTTTGTGGAAACAAGCTATTTTGCTCTTTGACAATGGTTTTTGCTGCGGAATGAAGATTCCTGGCTCTGGAATAATATCCCAGACCTTGCCATTGACGTAAAACTTCTTGTTCTGATGCTTCAGCCAATGCCTGGACATCCGGGAACGACCGGATAAAGCGAAGGTAATAACTTAACCCCTGTTTTACCTGTGTTTGCTGAAGTATTACTTCCGATATCCAAATTTTGTAAGGGTCAGTGGTTTTGCGCCATGGCAAGTCACGGGCATGGTTTTTATACCATTGTATTATTTTGAAAAGGAAACTGGTCATTATTAAAAATTTATGCAAAAATAAGGGTTTAGTTTTTTTTCTTATGGAATTCCTTTATCTTTGCACACTGAAATTTAAAATTGACTTCTAAATAGTTGATAATTAAATAATTTTACAAAGAGATGACAAAGGCTGATATTGTTAATGAAATTTCGAAGAATACTGGAATTGAGAAGGTTACAGTACAGAAGACTGTAGAAGCCTTCATGGAAACAGTAAAAGGAAGTCTCGTAAAAGGTAAAAATGTATACCTGAGAGGTTTTGGTAGTTTTATCGTGAAAAAGCGTGCAGAAAAAACTGCCCGTAACATTTCCAAGAACACTACCATTATTATTCCTGAACATTACATTCCTTCGTTTAAACCTTCCAAGAGTTTTGTGACGAAGGTTAAAAACAATGTAAAGTAGATGTTTAACTTATTAAAATAGAAGAAACTATGCCTAGTGGTAAAAAAAGAAAACGGCATAAAATGTCAACTCATAAAAGAAAGAAAAGACTACGTAAGAATCGTCACAAAAAGAAAAAGTAGTTTTTTGATTTCTTATAAGTAATTATCAAGAACAAATGGCCAAAGTGCCGTTTGTTCTTTTGTTGTTTTCATTTAAGTCGTTCTTTGAAATAGTGATAATTTAATTTAATTCGTATTGTGAGTGCAGAACTATTTGTAGATGTAACTCCCAGCGAACTTGTCATTGCTTTGCTTGAAGATAAGCGTTTGGTAGAACTTCGGCGAGAACCGAGCAATGTCAAATTTGCCGTTGGCGATATTTATTTGGGCAAGGTAAAAAAAATTATGCCCGGATTAAATGCTGCCTTTGTGGATGTCGGGTATGAGAAAGATGCTTTTTTGCACTATCTGGACCTGGGACCACAATTTTTAAGCCTAAATAAATATATTCAGCAAGCCAAAACTAAAAAAGGGAGTATCTCTTTGCACAAATTTAAACCGGAAAACGACATTAATAAATCGGGAACCATTTCCGAAGTATTGTCAAGCGGTCAGGAAGTATTGGTACAAGTTGCCAAAGAACCTATTTCAACCAAAGGGCCCAGGCTTACTTCAGAAATTTCAATTGCTGGTCGGAATCTTATCCTTATTCCTTTCTCAGACCGCGTATCGGTAAGTCAGAAAATTAATTCTCCGGAGGAACGAAGCCGTTTGAAGCGGCTGCTTTTGAGTATTAAACCTAAAAACTACGGTGTTATCATTCGAACCGTAGCTGAAGGTAAAAGGGTGGCCGAATTAGACAAAGAACTTCGTACGCTCATTAAACGATGGGAAGATGCGATAGCCAGAATTCGCGACATTAAAGCTCCCGGTCTTGTCTTGGGAGAAATTGGTCGTACCTCTGCCATCCTTAGAGATCTTCTTAATCCTTCTTTCCAATCGGTGTTTATTAACAATGCCGATGTCTTCAGGGAGGTTAAGGAATATGTGGAACTTATAGCTCCCGGAAGAGAAAAAATTGTAAAGCTTTACAGGGGGAATGCGCCTCTTTTCGACCAGTTTGGAATTGAAAAACAAATTAAAGCCCTTTTTGGCCGCACGGTCTCTTTTAAAAGTGGAGCATACCTTATTATCGAACATACCGAAGCTCTGCATGTAATAGATGTTAATAGTGGCAACCGGTCAAAATCAGCATCAGACCAGGAAACCAATGCTGTAGAAGTTAATCTTGCTGCAGCCGAAGAAATTGCCAGGCAGTTAAGGCTTAGGGATATGGGTGGTATTATTGTTGTCGATTTTATTGATATGCAATCTGCCGAACACCGTCAACAGGTTTACGAAAAAATGAAACAAGTGATGGAGTCCGACAGAACCAAACACAATATTTTACCACTCAGTAAGTTTGGGCTGATGCAGATTACCCGGCAAAGGGTTCGGCCCGAAATGCATATTGACACCAGTGAAAAGTGCCCTGTGTGTCACGGAAAAGGGAAAATTACACCTTCCATCCTGTTTGCCGATACTTTGAATGATAAAATCCGGTTTGTTGTGCAAGAATTGAAAGTGAAAAGACTAACCTTGTGGGTTCATCCTTATATTTATGCCTACTTGAAGCAAGGATTTCCATCGCAGATTTTTAGATGGAAACTTAATCTTGGTTTTGGTATTAAGGTGAAACCCGCCGATTCTCTTGCATTTCTTGAATACAAGTTTGTTGATGATAAAACTAAAAAACAGATAGTGCATCCGGGTATTTAAGGGCTCTGTTTTTTTACTTGTATATTTAAAGAAATGAGTAATTATATGTTTAATATTTTGGAATTCTGAATGTCTTTTATTATTGACATTTAGGAAATAGCCATATTTTAATTACCCTGTCTGATTCATTTTATTTGAACAGATGTTTAGGGGGAAATAAAAAGCTTTAAAGAAAAATTTATAGAGGGTGCCTAAAAACACATTATTATTTTGTGGCAATTGGTGATATTTTGCGGAACAGTTTGTTAAGCAAAATGTTATCCATATTACACAAAGTATTACAGAGTTTTTAGGCACCCTCTTTTTTTTGCTTTTCTACCGGGTTGGTTCGCCCGGCTGGTAAAAATATTCATATGCCGGGGGGATAAAAGCGCTTCGGGTGAAGAATTTTCTTTTCCTGCCATAGGTTTACCTCTTCCTGCCCGCCAGGAAGCCTGTTAACATTGCCGGGAAGGCCTAATCATCTGCCCGGAACCATTAAAATAATGCCAGCGCCTGCCAATTATTGGCAGGAGGAGCCGAAGAATCGCCGGGAAACCCCAAAGTTGCGCCAGCGACTTTAAATAGGTGGCAGGGAAGATACATTTTTTGCCGGGAATGGAAATTTTTTGCCCGGCTGTGATTAATATGTCGTTTAAATGTATCTGGGGTTGCCCTTTTTCTTATAGTTTTAGCCGGATGGATATTTCTCTTAATTTCCTTTTGTATCCTGACTGGTCGATACTTTGGCTCAATGCCGGGACGTTATCTTTTCTGTTGCAGTTGTTTCCCAAATTAAGCTGTTTCATCCCGGTCTAAACTTTTGTTTTTTCGCTAAAATCTCATACCTTGTTTTGGTTTTCTTAATTCTTGTTTAGCTTATGATTAATGATAATCAATATGTTGAGCTATCCAAAATCTATAAACGAAAAAAGACCGATCAGGATATTTTTCAGGAACTGATGTCCTTTAAAGTGACAGAGGTACTTTTGGTAGCTACTTATTATGATTCTTATTCCATTGTAAGGGAAGGACGTTTCTTTGATAAGATTTTTGGCGAATATTTGCAGCTCAATCTGTTTTCGGCCCCCCGGATTACCAGTGTTGCCACTTACGACGAAGCGTTGCAGTTAATAAACGAACGAAAGTTCGATATGGTGATCTTAATGGTCGGGTTGGATAAAACCATGCCGCTAACCTTAAGCCGGGAAATTCGTCGAATTTGCCCCTCGCTTCCGGTTCTTTTAATGGTAAATAATAATGAAGACCTTAAATATTTTGACCACACATCAGCGTTGGAGGGTAATATTGATAAAGTTTTTGTTTGGAATGGCGATTCCCGTGTTTTCCTGGCCATGATTAAATATGTGGAAGATAAGGTTAATGCCGCAAATGATGTAAAGGTCGGAGATGTGAGAATTATTTTACTGGTAGAGGACTCTCAACGCTATTATTCGCGTTATCTGCCAATGTTGTATTCTATCATTATGATTCAAACCCAGAATATTTTGGCAGAAGAAAGCTCGGACCAGACTCATAAAATTCTTAAGATGAGGGTTCGCCCCAAGGTGTTATTGGTAAGTACTTATGAAGAAGCCGTCGAAATTGTTGATCAGTATCTTGATAATTTAATCTGTGTTATTTCCGATGTTAAGTATATGCGCAAGGGAGAACCCGATGAGAATGCCGGGGTTGACCTGATTAAATATGTAAAAAGTAAAATTAACATTCCTACCCTTCTGCAGTCATCTGATCCGGAAAATGCTCGAAAAGCTGAGGTGGTTGAGGCCGATTTTATCGATAAAAATTCTGACACCCTCAGCATGGACCTTTATAATTTTATCCATCAGAAATTGGGATTCGGAAATTTTGTTTTTACCAATTCCAGAGGGGTTACTTTGGCTACTGCCCGGAATCTAAAAGAATTTATAAAGTGTTTGAGAGAAATACCTTCTGAATCGTTACTTTATCATGCCCGCCGAAACGGTATTTCTACCTGGTTGATGGCTCGCGGTGAAATTTCTATTGCCAAGCGATTAAGACCTTACAGGATCGAGGATTTTGACAGTACTACAAAATTACGACAGAAGATTTTGGATATTTTTGAAGAGGCTCGGTTAGAGCGTATGAGAGGCCGCGTTGTTCCTTTCGATCCTGCACTGGTTAAAGAAGATAAGTTTGTAATGCGCATTGGAGATGGTTCGTTTGGAGGAAAAGGAAGAGGGTTGGCTTTTCTTAGTAATTTTATTGAAAACATTGATTTTCTGTCAATAGTCCCTGATTTAAATATTAAAATACCACCCACTACCATTATTGGTGCAGGTGAGTTTTCGGTGTTTCTGGAGAAAAATCATTTGTTTGAAACGGTTTACGAAGAGAAAAACTTTGAATCTATTAAGCAACAGTTTTTAGCTGCCGACTTGAGTGATGAGGTTGAACGCAAATTGCGGCAGTATATTGAGTATATGGATGCACCGTTGGCTGTGAGATCGTCCGGCCTGTTCGAAGACAGTCTTTTACAACCTTTTGCCGGAGTCTTCTCTACCTTCGTGCTTCCCAATAATCATCCAAATCCTGAAGTGCGGTATGCTCAGTTGGCTTCTGCAATAAAATTAGTTTATGCCTCTATTTTTAGTCCTACTGCCAGAGCTTATTTCGAAGCGGTACATTACAAAATAGATGAGGAAAAAATGGCCGTTATTATTCAAAAATTGGTAGGCCAAAAAGCTCATAATCGTTACTATCCTCATATCAGTGGGGTTGCTCAATCGTTTAATTATTATCCCTTCTCATATATGAAGCCCGAAGATGGTTTTGCAGTTATTGGTGTGGGATTAGGGAAATATGTTGTAGGTGGAGAGAGGGCCTGGCGGTTTTGTCCGCGTTATCCGCGACTTGAACTGAGTTCTTTAGGCGACCAGATTAAAGATTCACAGCAGTATTTTTATGCTGTCGATATGGAAAAAGAGGAGGTCGACTTTTTGAAAGAAGGCGAAGAGGCTTTTATCAGTAAATTAGATATTAGAGAGGCCGAGGAAGACGGTAATCTGAAACATTGTGCCAGTGTTTACGATCCTAATAATGATCGTTTGGTTAATGATTTTTCTATCCCTGGTCCCAGGGTGGTGAATTTTGCCGATATTTTAAAATATGATATGGTGCCATTGGCCCGTACTTTAGATGTTTTATTGCGTTATTTCCGGGAAGCTATGGGTGCACCTGTCGAAATTGAATTTGCCTTAGATCTGGATCCGGGCGATCGTGGGAATCCCACTCTCTGGTTGTTGCAAATAAAACCGCTCATTCGTCTGGAAAAACATATGGATGTGGATTTTTCCGATGTGGTTCGGGAGCGCGTTTTTATTCAATCCGAAAAAGGGATGGGTAATGGACGTTACGATCACATCTGTGATGTGGTATTTATGAATGTTGAAAAATTTGACCGGACTAAAACACGACAAATGGCTCAGGAAATTGCGCATATAAATGAAACGATGGAGCAGGAGGGACGGGAATATGTTTTGATTGGTCCTGGCCGTTGGGGTACGCGTGACCCCTCTACCGGCATTCCGGTTTTTTGGTCACAAATATCGAAAGCTCGTGTTATTGTGGAGATGGGACTACCCGATTTTCCTTTGGATGCTTCGTTGGGATCTCATTTCTTCCATAATGTTACCTCAATGAACATTGGGTACTTTTCTATTCAGCAACAAAACAAAAATGAATTTGTAAACCTTGATTTTCTAAAAAAACAACAAGTAATCCAGGATACCGGTTTTTTTACTCATGTACGTTTTAATACCCCGTTAACCATTTTGATGGATGGCAAGCAACAAAAAGCGCTGGTCATGTGGAATGATTCCCCGGATAGAACGATGGAGTAATCCTGAATCGAGCATGATCAGGAGAGTTGGGCATACCAATATGTAGAGGTGGAAAAAACTGATGTGGAAGTGTACAGGCAAAAGGAGCTTTTAGTAATTAATGAACCGTATTCGTGTTGATTTCCCCAGTGACTGTTGACGAACCATTAAAAACAAAATAGATTGATATAAAACAAAGAGAGGAGGCTAATTGGGTTATATTGGAACATTAGACACCTCTCTCTGGTTTGTTTTATTGCAACTTGTTAATTCCTTCAGTGGTAACTTTTCGGTCAATTTTTTTGATTAACCCTTGCAACACTTTTCCCGGACCAATTTCAGTAAAATGGTCGGCACCATCGGCCAGCATATTGTGAATGGTTTGTGTCCATTTTACCGGCGCTGTTAATTGTGAGATTAGATTAGCTTTAATTTTTTCGGGATCAGTATAAGGTTTGGCATCCACATTTTGATATACCGGACAAACGGGAGTATTGAATGCAGTATTATTAATTGATTCGGCTAATTCGGCACGAGCAGGCTCCATCAATGGTGAATGAAATGCACCACCTACCGAAAGTTTTAGTGCTCTTTTGGCACCTTTTTCGGTTAATATTTCACAAGCTTTGTCGATACCTTCGAATGTTCCTGAAATTACCAATTGTCCCGGGCAATTATAGTTGGCTGGCACAACGATTTCATCGATAGATTGGCAGACCTCTTCAACAACGGAGTCCTCTAATCCGACAATTGCCGCCATGGTTGAGGGTTGCATTTCACAAGCTTTTTGCATGGCCATAGCCCTTTGGGATACCAGTTTTAATCCGTCTTCAAAAGAGAGTGCCCCGGCCGCTACCAGAGCAGAAAATTCACCTAACGAATGTCCCGCAACCATCTCCGGACTAAATGATTGTTCTATGGTTTTGGCTAGAATGACAGAATGCAAAAATATTGCCGGTTGAGTGACTTTGGTCTGCTTTAAATCTTCGTCCGTGCCTTCAAACATAAGGTCGGTAATTCGAAAGCCCAATATTTCATTGGCTTTTTCGAATAGTTCTTTGGCTAAGGGATGATTTTCATAGAGATCCTGCCCCATTCCAACATATTGAGCACCCTGGCCGGGAAATACGTATGCTTTCATTTCTTTTTGGTTTTAAAAAATTTTATTCTTGGCGGTGCAAATATACAATATGTTTTATTCTTTTTTCTTAGATGATTCTTTGGGCGGTGTAAATGAGATGTTCTTCAGCCAATTTTTTAAAATTTATTAGGTTGAGCATTACATTTCTTAAGTGGTTGAGAGCTTTGCTCATTACTGTCCTATTCCAATTTTGTTGCCGGGGCATTAATGGTTCAATTTTATGCCCAATTGCTGCTTTTGTTCAAAAAATTAAGTGCTGTCAAAAACAATAAAAGTTGATGTTTTGCAAGTGTTAAAAAAACAAAAAACTTTAAGGGAGGTGCGGCAGATTGAAAAATGAGGAGCCAATTTGTCGGTTGCACAAAAAGATAAAAACCATTTTTAACCAATTCTTTACACTAAAAAAATCGTATAATGTTATGATTTTTCATTTGAAAATTAGTACTTTTGCACCGCTTTTTTGTGCCAAGGAGTGAAAAATATTGAAAATCAATACAGTTTTTGCAGAAAAAAGCTACCTTTGCAACCCGTTTTAACAGAGAATATTAAGTTTAAAAATAAATGACTATATGCCAACAATTCAACAGTTAGTAAGGAAAGGACGGAAGAAACAGGTTGAAAAAAGTAAATCACCTGCCTTGAATGGTTGTCCGCAACGTAGAGGGGTATGTGTACGGGTTTACACCACAACTCCCAAGAAACCGAACTCAGCAATGCGTAAAGTTGCACGGGTAAGGTTGACGAACGGAAAAGAAGTGAATGCTTATATCCCGGGTGAAGGTCACAACTTACAGGAACACTCTATTGTGTTAGTTCGTGGTGGCAGGGTTAAAGATTTGCCCGGTGTAAGGTATCACCTTGTTCGTGGTGCTCTCGATACTTCCGGTGTGGAAGGTCGTACACAGCGTCGTTCTAAATACGGTACAAAACGTCCTAAAAAGTAATTTAAGTTTCATGATGGTTTTGTTTATTGGTTTGTAAACAGTGGTTGAGTAAATGACCCCCCGACGGGTCGTTGAAGACTTGAATACAGCCAATAAAAAAGCTAATAAACAAAAAGTTAGAAATGAGAAAAAGCAAACCAAAAAAGAGAGTCATTCTTCCCGATCCCAAGTATCATGATACATTGGTGACTCAATTCGTTAATAATTTGATGCTGAATGGAAAAAAATCTGTCGCTTTCAATATTTTTTACGGTGCGATGGATATGATTGCAGAGAAGGCTGAAAAGGAGGGACTATCTTCTCTAGAGATGTTTAAGAAAGCTTTGGAAAATGTTACACCTTCAGTCGAGGTAAAAAGTCGACGCGTTGGTGGGGCTACATTCCAGGTTCCAACCGAAATTCGTCCCGAGCGTAAGGTTTCGGTAAGTATGAAGAATTTGATAACATTTGCCCGTAAACGTAGCGGCAAATCTATGGCAGAGAAACTGGCTGCTGAAATTGTTGCGGCATACAACCAAGAGGGTGGCGCTTTCAAAAGGAAAGAAGATATGCACAAAATGGCTGAAGCTAACCGTGCATTTGCTCATTTTAGAATTTAAACTTAATCATTATATAAAGAGGATAGCTTAGAGGATTATTATGGCAAAGGCTAACTTAAAATACACGAGAAATATCGGAATCATGGCGCATATCGATGCCGGCAAAACTACCACTACCGAGCGCATTTTGTTTTATACCGGTATGACCCATAAAATAGGGGAAACGCACGATGGTTCCGCTACGATGGATTGGATGGAGCAGGAGCAAGAGAGAGGTATTACCATTACTTCCGCTGCCATTACAACGCAATGGAAATACAATGACCAAGAGTACAAAATCAACATCATAGATACCCCCGGCCACGTTGACTTTACTGTTGAAGTAGAACGTTCGCTCAGGGTTTTGGATGGTGCTGTTGCTGTATTTTGTGCTGTTGGAGGTGTAGAACCTCAGTCCGAAACGGTATGGCGTCAGGCCAATAAGTATGGCGTACCCCGTCTGGGGTTTGTTAATAAGATGGACCGTTCAGGTGCCAACTTTTTTGAGGTGGTACGTCAAGTGAAAGAAGTATTAGGAGCTAATCCCGTTCCTATTCAAGTGCCTATTGGTGCAGAAGATAGTTTTAGAGGGGTTGTTGACCTAATTGAAAATAAGGCCGTTGTTTGGTACGATGATGACATGCTGGGTACCAATTATAAATTGGAGGATGTGCCTGCCGATATGGCCGATGAAGTGGCCGAATGGCGTGGTAAGCTTATCGAAGCTGTGGCCGAGTATGATGATGAATTGATGGAAAAGTATTTCGAAGATCCCGATTCCATTACCAAAGAACAAATTATTGATGTTCTGAGAAAGGCCACCATCGATCTGAAAGTTGTGCCCATGTTATGTGGTTCTGCTTTTAAAAATAAAGGAATTCAGAGGTTACTCGATGCTATTGTGGGTTTCCTGCCTTCGCCCGTTGATGTGGCCGAAATTGAAGGTACTAATCCTAAAACCGGTAACACCGAAAGCCGCCCGCATGATGAAAATGCACCTTTTACAGCTCTTGCGTTTAAAATTGCTACCGATCCTTTTGTGGGTCGACTCGCTTTTATTAGGGTTTACTCGGGTAAAATTAATTCAGGATCGTATGTGTGGAATTCACGGACCGAGAAAAAGGAACGTATTGCCCGTCTTTATCAGATGAAATCCAATAAGCAGCTGCCAAGGGAGGTTATCTCAGCTGGTGATATCGGCGCTTGTGTCGGGTTTAAAGATATACGTACCGGAGACACATTGTGCGAAGAAAAGCATCCTATTGTGTTAGAATCAATGGATTTCCCCGATCCGGTTATCAGTGTTGCCGTTGAACCCAAGAGCCAGAAAGATTTGGATAAACTGGGTAATGCCTTGTCCAAACTTTCAGAAGAGGACCCCACTTTCCAGGTTAAAACCGATGAAGATAGCGGGCAAACCGTTATTAGTGGAATGGGTGAGTTGCATCTGGAAATTATTATTGACCGTTTGCGTCGTGAGTTTAAAGTAGAATGTAATCAGGGACGTCCACAAGTTAACTATAAAGAGGCAATTACTCAGACGGTTGAGCATAGAGAAGTATTTAAGAAACAAACCGGTGGTCGTGGTAAATATGCCGATGTTATCGTTCGGGTTGGTCCTGTTGACGAAGGACAAACCGGCCTTCAGTTTATCGACTTGGTTAAAGGCGGTAATATCCCTAAAGAATTCATCCCATCTGTAGAAAAAGGTTTCAAAGAAGCCATGAAAAATGGGGTGCTTGCCGGATTTAATGTTGATAGCCTGAAAGTAGAATTGCTTGATGGTTCTTTCCACCCGGTAGACTCTGATCAGCTGTCTTTCGAAATAGCTGCTCGTCAGGCGTTTAAGGCCGCTTGCAAGAAGGCAAAACCCGTTTTACTTGAGCCTATTATGAAGGTAGAGGTGGTTACCCCGGAAGAATATATGGGTGACATCATTTCTGACTTCAACAAACGTCGTGGACAAGTAGGAGGTATGGAATCGAAAGCGGGTGCCAGGGTGGTTAAAGCTATGGTTCCTTTGGCTGAAATGTTTGGTTATGTAACTTCGTTGCGAACTATTTCTTCAGGAAGAGCTACTTCCTCTATGGAATTTAGCCATTATGAAGAAGTTTCCAGAAATATTGCAATTGAAGTGGTGAAAGAGGCAAAAGGTAATGTTGAATTATTATAGAAACCGTTCTCATCTAGGATTATGAACCAAAAAATAAGAATCAAACTGAAGTCGTACGATCATAATTTGGTAGATAAATCTGCCGAGAAGATCGTGAAGACTGTGAAATCGACAGGGGCTGTCGTTAGTGGTCCCATTCCGCTTCCTACTCATAAACGGATTTTTACCGTGTTGCGCTCTACTTTTGTTAATAAAAAGTCGCGCGAACAATTTGAACTGGCATCATATAAACGGCTGATTGATATTTATAGCTCAACGGCTAAAACTATTGATGCCCTCATGAAACTTGAACTGCCTAGTGGGGTGGAAGTAGAAATTAAAGTGTGATCTAATTTTTAATTATAAAGCAATGCCAGGATTAATAGGAAAAAAAATCGGAATGACTTCCGTTTTCAGTGCCGATGGAAAAAATATTCCATGCACTGTTATCGAAGCTGGTCCTTGCGTCGTCACCCAAATTAAAACCAAAGAGGTTGATGGGTATGAAGCCGTGCAATTGGCTTTTGACGATAAAAAAGAGAAAAACACCACCAAACCAATGTTAGGGCATTTTAAAAAGGCTGGTGTTTCTCCCAAGGCCAAGCTGGTTGAATTGAGAGATTTTGAACAAGACCTGAAATTGGGGGATGTATTAACCGTTGACCTCTTTGAGGAAAACATCTTTGTTGATGTTACCGGAATTTCCAAAGGTAAAGGTTTTCAGGGGGTTGTTAAGCGTCACGGCTTTGGCGGTGTGGGCGATCAGACACATGGTCAGCATAACCGTCTCAGAGCACCCGGTTCGCTTGGAGGTTCTTCTTTCCCATCAAGGGTGTTTAAAGGCATGAGAATGGCCGGCCGTACAGGCGGTAAGCGCGTTAAAATTGAAAACCTGAGAGTTGTTAAAGTTATTCCCGAAAATAACCTTTTGATGGTTAAAGGGTCTGTTCCGGGACCTAAGGGTTCATATTTAATTATCGAAAAGTAATGGAACTGAACGTAGTTAATATCCAAGGACAGGAAACCGGCAGGAAAGTTCAATTGCCCGACTCTGTTTTCGGTATTGAGCCCAATGATCATGCCATCTATCTTGATGTGAAACAATTTTTGGCCAATAACCGTCAGGGTACCCATAAGGCAAAAGAGCGTTCTGAAGTTGCCGGTAGTACAAAAAAGATTAAAAGACAAAAAGGTACTGGTACTGCTCGTGCCGGTAGTATTAAATCGCCCTTGTTTAGAGGGGGTGGTCGTGTGTTTGGTCCGCGCCCGAGAAGTTATCGCTTTAAATTAAATAAAAAATTAAAGCAATTGGCGCGTAAGTCGGCTTTGGCTTACAAAGCTAAGAACAACGCTATTGTTGTTGTTGAAGACTTTACAATGGAGGCACCCAAAACCAAAGAATTTGTGAATATTCAGAAAAATCTGAAGCTAGATGGAAAGAAAACATTTTTTGTCTTTAAGAATGTAGATCAAAATGTAATTCTTTCAGCCAGGAATATTCCCAAATGTCAGGTGGCAAATCTAGCCAGTTTGAATACTTATAATATTATGAACGCCCAATCGCTTGTTTTAGCCGAAAGTTCGGTGGAAGAAATCGTTCAACTGTTTAACGCTTAACAAACTAAGTTATGAATAATATTATTATTAAGCCGATTGTAACAGAAAGAATGACCATGCTGGGCGATACCTTAAACCGATATGGCTTTGTTGTTGACAAGCGAGCCAATAAGCTTGAAATAAAGAAGGCCGTTGAAGAGATGTATGGAGTTACCGTTAATCGCGTTAATACCATGAATTATCAAGGTAAAGCCAAAGTACGGTATACCAAAAGCGGTATCATCAGCGGGCGTACTAATTCTTTCAAAAAAGCAATTGTAACATTAGCCGAAGGAGATAAGATTGATTTCTTTAGCAATATTTAATTGACATGGCAGTAAGAAAACTAAAGCCCGTTACACCAGGGCAGAGACACAAAATTATTGGTGCATTTGATACGATTACCTCAAGTGTACCAGAGAAGTCCTTGTTGAGGCCACTTAAAAAAACCGGAGGTCGTAACAACACCGGAAAAATGACCATGCGTTATATTGGTGGTGGCCACAAAAGGAAGTACCGAGTAATCGATTTTAAGAGAGATAAAGACGGTGTTCCGGCAGTGGTTGATTCTATTCAGTATGATCCTAATCGGAGTGCAAGAATCGCCTTGCTGGTTTATGAAGATGGTGAAAAACGGTACATTCTTGCACCTAATGGTTTGCAGGTAGGACAAAAGGTTTTATCAGGGCCCGGTGTGCCACCAGAAATTGGGAATGCTCTTCCTTTAGGAGATATTCCTTTGGGTACTATTGTTCATAATATAGAACTACGTCCCGGTCAGGGGGGAGCATTGGTACGCAGTGCAGGAACCTTTGCACAGGTATCTGCTCGCGAAGGAAAATATGCCGTTGTGAAATTACCTTCCGGAGAATCGCGAATGATCCTTACCACTTGTCGAGCTACTATTGGAGCTGTTGGTAATTCTGATCACGCATTGGAGCGTTCAGGAAAAGCCGGACGTTCGCGGTGGCTTGGACGTCGTCCACGAGTACGTGGTGTAGTGATGAACCCTGTAGATCACCCAATGGGTGGTGGTGAAGGTCGTGCTTCAGGGGGACACCCCAGATCACGGAAAGGCCTTCTTGCTAAAGGTTATAAAACCAGGAATCGCAAGAAAGCTTCTTCTAAATACATTCTCGAACGAAGGAAAAAGTAAACGGTTAATTGTATTTGAATTATGAGCAGATCTTTAAAAAAAGGACCCTATATTCATTATAAACTGGAACGTAAGATTTCAGCCATGAATGAGTCCGGCAAAAAGTCGGTTATTAAAACCTGGTCCCGTGCATCAATGATTGCTCCCGAATTTGTGGGGCATACTATTGCGGTTCATAACGGAAATAAATTTATTCCCGTTTATATTACCGAAAATATGGTAGGACATAAGTTGGGCGAATTTGCTCCCACGCGTACTTTCCGTGGGCATGCAGGTAACAGAAAGAAATGATCGCCCGTAGTTCTAATTATTTAATGAAAAAATAATGGGTGCAAGAAAAAGAATAAGAGCAGAAAAATTAAAAGAAGCCAGAAAACAGGAATGTGTTGCCAGGCTTCGTAATGTGCCTACTTCTCCCCGTAAAATGAGGCTCGTTGCCGATATGATTCGCGGCATGGAGGTTAATAAGGCACTCGATGTTTTGAAGTTTTCCACCAAAGAGGCTTCCCGACGGGTTGAAAAATTATTGTTGTCAGCTATCGCCAACTGGAAGGAAAAAAATGAAAATGTCCGGCTGGAAGATGCCAACCTCTATATTAAAGAAATTTATGTGGATTCAGGTCGTATTCTTAAACGGTTAAGACCAGCACCGCAAGGACGGGCTCACCGCATCAGGAAACGGTCGAACCACGTTACCATTAAGGTTGAGAGTAAGATTGAAAACCAAGAAAATTAAATTGAGCTAGATGGGACAAAAAGTAAATCCAATAAGTAACAGATTAGGAATTATCCGAGGATGGGATTCCAACTGGTTCGGAGGTAAAGATTATGGCGATAAGCTCTTGGAAGATTCCAAGATCCGTAAATATCTTAATGCTCGTCTGGCAAAGGCCAGTGTTTCACGTATCGTGATTGAACGTACTTTGAAACTGGTGACCATTACCGTGCATACTGCCCGGCCGGGTATTATTATCGGGAAAGGCGGACAAGAAGTGGATAAACTCAAGGAAGAGTTAAAGAAAATTACGGATAAAGAAGTTCAGATAAATATTTTTGAGGTTAAGCGACCGGAGTTGGATGCCATCATTGTTGCCAATAATATTGCTCGGCAACTTGAAGGACGTATTGCTTACCGCCGGGCGGTGAAAATGGCCATTGCCTCTGCCATGAGAATGGGTGCTGAAGGTATTAAAATTCAGGTTTCTGGCCGTTTAAACGGTGCAGAGATGGCCCGTTCCGAAATGTATAAAGAAGGTAGAACGCCCCTTCATACTTTCCGTGCCGATATTGATTACGCTAAAGCCGAAGCTCTTACAAAAACAGGTTTGATAGGTATCAAAGTTTGGATTTGTAAAGGCGAAATTTACGGAAAACCCGATCTTTCACCTAGTTATAGTGCGAAAGATTCAGGCGGTGGTCGCGGAAAAGGCGGTTTCAAGAAGAGAAGAAAGTAATCGTCGGTTAAACCTTTAATTGAACTAACGATGTTACAACCAAAAAAAGTAAAATACAGAAGACAACAAAAGGGAAGAATGAAGGGCAACGCCCAACGCGGGCATGAACTTGCATTCGGTTCTTTTGGTATTAAGTCATTGCAATCAAAATGGATTACCGGTCGGCAAATTGAGGCTGCCCGGGTAGCAGTGACACGTTATATGCAACGTCAGGGTCAAATATGGATACGTATTTTCCCAGATAAACCTATTACCAAGAAACCTGCTGAGGTGAGAATGGGTAAAGGGAAAGGTAGCCCCGAAGGTTTTGTTGCTCCCGTTACGCCCGGACGTATTCTTATCGAATGCGACGGAGTACCATATGATGTAGCTAAAGAAGCCTTACGTTTGGCTGCTCAAAAACTACCCGTTACTACTAAGTTTGTAGTTCGTAGGGATTATGTCGAATCTTCAAATGATTAAGAGGTATGAAAAGTTCGGAAATTAGAGAAATGACACCAAGCGAAATTAAAGAGCGTATTGAAACGCTTAGTCAGGAACTGGTTCGCATGAAAATTAATCATTCCATTTCGCCTCTGGAAAATCCAATGAAGATTAGACACACCCGACGTGATATTGCACGCTTGAAAACTATCTTGCGTCAAAAACAATTGAATGAAAAACAATGAGTTTTATGGGAACCAGAAATCTTAGAAAAGAAAGAACAGGCATTGTGGTGAGCAACAAGATGGACAAATCTATCGTTGTGGCAGTGGAAATACGTGAAAAACACCCCATTTACGGTAAATTTGTAAAAAAGACCAAAAAGTTTCATGTTCATGATGCCGAAAATGCCTGTAATGAAGGGGATATGGTACGAATAATGGAAACCAGACCCTTGAGTAAAACCAAACGTTGGAGATTAGTTGAAATTCTTGAAAGAGCTAAGTAATCATGATACAACAAGAAACCAGACTGAATGTTGCTGACAACAGCGGTGCCAGAGAAGTCCTTTGCATTCGCGTCCTGGGTGGTACCGGACGTAGGTATGCTTCCATCGGCGACCGCATTGTGGTGACTGTTAAAAGTGCCTTACCGTCTAGCGATATGAAAAAGGGCACTGTGAGCAAAGCAGTGGTAGTTCGTACAAAGAAAGAAGTAAGACGTCCCGATGGATCTTATATCCGCTTCGACGACAATGCTTGCGTTTTGCTCAACAATGCCGGAGAAATGCGTGGCACACGTATCTTCGGTCCCGTTCCACGTGAATTACGCGACGGTTATATGAAAATTGTTTCATTGGCGCCCGAAGTGCTTTAATCTTTTATTTTGAAATATTATGGGGAAATTACATATTAAAAAAGGCGACATCGTTATTGTAAATACCGGTGTCTATAAAGGTCAGGAAGGAAGGGTGCTGGAGGTCTTTCCCAAAAAAATGCGTGCCATTGTGGAAGGCATTAATTTGGTTAGTAAACACACCAAACCCAATGCCGAAAATCCACAAGGCGGTATTATTAAAAAAGAAGCACCTATTCATATTTCCAATCTAAACCTGAAGGATCCTTCCACAGGGGAAGCTACCCGTATAGGTCGTAGACTTAACGACCAGGGTAAATTGGTTCGTTATTCAAAAAAATCAGGAGAGGAGATTAAGTAATGAGCTATACACCTACATTAGAAAAAAAATATAAAGAAGAAATTGTTCCGGCTCTTCTGAAAGAGTTCGGATACAAATCGGTTATGCAGGTCCCTAGATTGGAGAAAATCGTTATTAACCAGGGTGTAGGCGCTGCTGTGGCAGATAAAAAACTGGTGGATATCTCTATCAATGAATTAACTGCCATTACCGGACAAAAAGCTATACCCAGGTATTCCAAAAAGGATATCTCCAATTTTAAACTGCGTAAAGGGATGCCTATTGGGGCCAGTGTAACCCTGCGTCGTGACAAAATGTATGAATTTCTGGAGCGTTTGATTCGTGTTGCTTTGCCTCGTATTCGAGATTTTAAAGGTATTAGTGATAAATTGGATGGACGAGGTAATTACACCTTAGGTATTCAGGAACAAATTATTTTTCCTGAAATTAATATTGATCAGGTGAATAAAATTATGGGTATGAATATTACCTTTGTCACCTCTGCCGACACGGATGAAGAAGCCTTTGCTTTACTCCGGGAATTCGGATTACCTTTTAAAAACCTTAAAAAGAACTGATTTTATGGCAAAAGAATCCATGAAAGCCCGTGATAGAAAACGGGAAATACTAATTGCCAAGTACGCTGAAAAAAGAGCCAGGCTTAAAGCTGCCGGTGATTATGAAGGGTTGCAAAAATTACCACGCAATGCTTCGCCCGTTAGAAAACATAACCGGTGCAAAATTACCGGACGTCCTAAAGGTTATATGCGTCAGTTTGGAGTTAGTAGGATTACTTTTCGTGAATTAGCCTCCGCCGGATTAATTCCTGGTGTAAAAAAGGCTAGTTGGTAAGGAGAGTAAGTGTTAAATATTGTCCCGTTAGCGGGATCAATTTAAACTTAAGAAGATGACAGATCCAATTGCAGATTATCTGACTAGAGTCAGAAACGCCGTAATGGCTAAGCATAAGGTTGTTGAGGTGCCTGCCTCCAACCTTAAAAAAGAAATGACCAAGATTTTATATGATCAAGGTTATATCTTAAATTATAAGTTTATTGACGACGGTAAACAAGGTGTCATTAAAATGGCACTTAAGTATGATCCCAAAACTAAAGAAGCCGCTATTAAAAAATTGATACGTGTTTCTAAACCCGGTTTGAGAAAATATGCCGGGTACCGTTCTATTCCTCGTGTTTTGAACGGACTTGGGATTGCTATTGTATCCACCAGTCAAGGGGTTATGACCGACAAAGAGGCTCGGTTGAAAAAAATAGGTGGTGAAGTTTTGTGTTACGTTTATTAAAAAAAGGAGGTTTAGTTATGTCAAGGATAGGAATTTTACCAATTAACATACCTTCGGGCGTTAGCGTAACTGTTAAAGAAAATGTTGTTACCGTTAAAGGCCCAAAAGGCGAACTTCACCAGGAAATCAACCCCGATATTACGGTGGAAGTGAGTGAAGGAACAATCAAAGTGAAAAGGCCCTCAGATGAGAAAAAATATAAGGCTTTACACGGTTTATATCGATCTCTGATTAACAATATGGTTGTCGGTGTTTCTCAAGGATACCGGAAACAATTAGAATTAGTGGGAGTTGGATACCGTGCTCAAAATAACGGGCAGGTTTTGGAACTCTCCTTGGGCTATTCACACCCTATACATATTCAATTGCCCAAAGAAATAAAAGTTGAAGCCAAAACCGACCGTAAAAGTAATCCTTTAATTACTCTTGAATCGGCCGATAAACAACTTCTTGGACAGGTTTGTGCAAAGTTGCGCTCCTTACGTAAACCTGAACCTTATAAAGGAAAAGGTATTCGCTTTGTCGGGGAACAAATTCGTCGTAAGGCTGGTAAGAGTGCTAAGGTTTAATCTGAGTAAATTTTTTTAAGATATGGCTTTTTCAAAACTAAATAGAAGACTAAAAATTAAAAGAAGGGTCCGGAAAAAAATTAGCGGAACCGCTGAAAAGCCCCGGATGTCTGTTTTTCGTAGTAATAAACAAATTTCGGTTCAGCTTATAGATGATAAAACCGGAAGAACCCTTGCAGCTGCCTCTTCGCTCGTAAAAGAAATCGCTTCTCATAGCGGAACGAAAAGTGAAAAAGCTGCTATGGTCGGGAAATTAATTGCTGAACGTGCCCTTAAAGCTGGCATTCAGCAAGTGGTTTTCGACCGCAATGGATATTTATATCATGGGAGAGTTAAACAATTGGCCGAAGCTGCAAGAGAGGCCGGTCTTAAATTCTAAATATTATGGCTGGAAATATTAAAAAAGTTAGAAATAATAACGATATCGACCTTAAAGACCGCCTGGTTGCCATAAATCGTGTCACCAAAGTAACTAAAGGTGGACGTACTTTCAGTTTTTCTGCTATTGTTGTGGTCGGTAATGAAAATGGTATTGTTGGCTGGGGACTTGGTAAAGCTAATGAGGTTACTACAGCCATTGCGAAAGGGGTTGAAGCGGCCAAGAAAAACCTGGTACGTATCCCCATTTTGAATGGGACTATTCCTCATGAACAATCAGCCAAATTTGGCGGAGCGCGGATCTTTATGAAGCCCGCTTCTCATGGTACAGGGTTGGTTGCTGGAGGTGCTATGCGCGCTGTTTTAGAAAGTGCAGGAGTTACCGATGTCTTGGCTAAGTCTAAGGGATCTTCTAATCCGCACAACCTTGTTAAGGCTACTATCAAGGCTCTTTGCGAATTGCGTGATGCCTACACTATTGCGCAACAGCGAGGAGTATCCCTGGATAAAGTATTTAACGGATAAAATTCTTAAAGATGGCTAAAATAAAAGTTACACAGATTAAAAGTCGCATTAAGTGTAGTTATAAACAAAAACGTACTCTAGATGCACTTGGTCTGAAAAAGCTAAACCGTACCGTTGAACATGAGGATACCCCCAATATTCTCGGAATGATCGAAAAAGTTAAGCACCTGGTTAAGGTTGAGAAATAATTTAGGTTTTAACGTTATTTATCTGAATATATTATGGAATTACATACTATTAAACCTGCTAAAGGCGCGACCCATAAAGGAAGACGTTTAGGGCGAGGTCCAGGATCCGGATTGGGTGGCACCTCTACTCGTGGTCACAAAGGCGCCAAATCTCGTTCCGGCTATGCCAAAAAAATTGGTTTCGAGGGGGGACAAATGCCTTTGCAGCGAAGAGTTCCTAAATTCGGTTTTAAAAATATTAACCGCAAAGAGTATAAAGCTATTAATGTTCGTACTTTGCAATATTTGTATGAAAAAAAGAATATCTCCGATATTACACCCGAAACTATGCGTGAAGCTGGTTTGATTGGTAAAAATGACCTGGTAAAAATTTTGGGTGAAGGAGAGTTGAAAGCAAAGTTGAATGTTAAAGCTCATGCTTTCTCTAAAAAAGCCAAAGAAATTATTGAGGCTGCTCAGGGAACTACAGAAGAATTATAGACAGTTGGGGCCCTCCTCCTTTTTGGGGATGAGGGCTTCCCTTGTCTGTTTAAATAGAAAATAATACTCATGAAGCTTATAGAAACCATCCGTAATATCTGGAAAATTGAGGACCTGAAGTCCCGTATCTTGACTACAATTGGTTTTATTTTAATTTACCGCTTGGGGTCTTTTGTGGTTATTCCGGGTATTGATCCAAATCAACTAGCCAATCTTGAGGCACAGACCAGTAGTGGCGTACTGGGTTTATTAAATATGTTTTCCGGAGGGGCTTTTTCTAATGCGTCGATTTTCGCATTAGGAATTATGCCTTATATCTCTGCCTCTATTGTTGTTCAATTGTTAGGTATCGCAATACCCTATTTTCAGCGGTTGCAACGCGAAGGTGAAAGTGGTCGGAGGAGAATTAATCAGATTACGCGTTATTTGACTGTGGTTATTTTATTATTCCAGGCACCCGGTTATATCGCTAATCTTCATGCTCAATTGCCCGAAACCGCCTTTGCTTCTTCTGGATGGAGTTTTACTGTTACTTCAACCATTATTCTCACCGCAGGTTCTATGTTTGTAATGTGGTTGGGTGAACGTATTACCGATAAAGGTATTGGCAATGGCATTTCATTGATTATTATGATAGGGATTATAGCCCGATTACCGTTTGCCATTATTGCCGAGTTTGTTTCAAGACTTGAGGAAGGCGGTGGTTTGGTTATGCTACTTATTGAATTGGTTGTTTTGTTCTTTGTTTTTGCCGGAACCATTCTTTTGGTTCAGGGTACCAGAAGAGTCCCAGTTCAGTATGCCAAACGTATTGTTGGTAATAAACAGTATGGCGGTGTTCGTCAGTATATTCCTTTAAAAGTTAATGCTGCCGGGGTAATGCCTATTATTTTTGCCCAAGCCATTATGTTTATTCCCATTACTATTGCAGGATTTTCGGAAAGTGAAACCGCTACCGGATTTGCTGCTACTTTTGCTAATTATACCGGATTTTGGTATAATTTCACTTTTGCTGTTTTAATTATTCTTTTCACTTATTTTTATACGGCTATAACCGTTAATCCTCAGCAAATGGCTGAAGATATGAAACGAAACGGGGGGTTTATTCCCGGAGTTAAACCAGGGAAAAAGACTATGGAATTTTTAGATTCAGTAATGTCTAAAATTACCTTGCCCGGCTCTATATTCCTGGCAATTGTGGCTATCCTTCCTGCTTTTGCAATGATTGCAGGTGTTGATCAGTCTTTTGCCCATTTTTATGGTGGTACATCGCTGTTGATTCTTGTTGGAGTTGTGTTGGATACCTTACAGCAAATTGAAAGTCATTTGTTAATGAGGCATTACGACGGTTTAATGAAATCAGGCCGAATTAAAGGACGCACCGGAGGTGGAGCTTCGATGTATTAAAGAAGGGAGTGGTTGTGTAAAATGATTTATTTGAAAACCAAAGAAGAAATTGAACTTCTTCGACAAAGTAACATGTTGGTTGGCAAAACTCAGGGAGAATTGGCTAAATGGATTAAACCTGGGATTTCAACACTAAAATTGGATCAAATTGCCGAGGAGTTTATTCGTGATCATGGTGGGGAGCCTGCCTTTCTAAATTACCAGGGTTTCCCCAATTCTTTATGTACTTCTGTAAATGATCAGGTGGTACATGGTATTCCCAATAACACGCCATTAAAAGAGGGTGATATTGTGTCGGTTGATTGTGGAGTTTTGCTTAATGGTTATTATGGTGATTCCGCTTATACTTTTTGTGTTGGAGATGTCGATCCTCAGGTTAAAAAGTTGCTTGAAGTAACAAAAACTTCTTTGTATAAAGGTATAGAACAGGCTGTTGAAGGAAAAAGAATTGGAGATATAGGTTTTGCTGTTCAATCATATGTGGAGCAATTTGGCTTTTCCGTTGTTAGAGAAATGGTTGGTCATGGAGTAGGAAAAAATTTACACGAAGCGCCAGAGGTGCCTAATTATGGTCGAAGGGGTAACGGAGTTAAATTAAAAGAGGGTATGGTTATTGCCATTGAACCAATGATTAACATGGGGAAAAGGCATATCGTACAGGAAGCTGATGGTTGGACCATCCGTACCAGAGACAGAAAGGTTTCCGCACATTTTGAACATACTGTTGCAGTAGGAAAAGACCAAGCAGATATATTGAGCAGTTTTAAATTTGTGGAAGAAGTATTACATTTGCAGTCTGAAAAATAAAACGATACATCATTTATGGCTAAACAAGCTTCTATTGAACAAGACGGTACCATTATTGAGGCACTTTCTAACGCCATGTTTCGCGTAGAGTTGGAGAATGGACATGTTATTACTGCCCATATCTCCGGGAAAATGAGAATGCATTATATAAAAATCTTGCCCGGTGACAGAGTTAAAGTGGAAATGTCACCGTACGACTTAACCAAAGGCAGAATAACTTATAGATATAAATAATTATGCGTAGATGTTCATGGCTATTCTTTTTTATTTTATTTGAATTTGGTCATGAATTTTTGGAAATTGTTAAATTAAATTAATAGCAAGGTTTGAGGGTAATATTACCCTGATACCTTGATATATTAAAAATATGAAAATTTAATTAGTATGAAAGTTAGAACATCTATAAAAAAACGGAGTAGTGATTGTAAAATCGTACGGCGGAAAGGTCGCTTATATGTGATTAACAAGAAAAACCCTAAGTTTAAACAACGTCAAGGATAAAATATTTGTAATATGGCAAGAATAGGAGGAGTAGATATTCCTACAAACAAAAGAGGCGAAATTGCGCTTACTTACATTTTTGGTATTGGACGGAGTAGCGCGCGTAAGATACTTGATGAAGCGGGTATTGATCGCGATCTCAAAGTCAAGGACTGGACCGACAAGCAGGTTACCACAGTTAGAGAGATTATTGGGGCAAAATATACCATTGAAGGTGAACTTCGGTCTCAAATACAGCTTAACATTAAACGATTAATGGATATTGGCTGTTATCGCGGTATTCGTCATCGTATTGGTCTTCCGGTTCGTGGACAGTCCACTAAAAATAATGCCCGCACACGGAAAGGCAAAAAGAAAACTGTTGCTAATAAAAAGAAATAATTGAGTGAATTATGGCAAAGAAGACGGGAAGTCAAAGAAAAAAGATTGTTAAAGTTGAGGCTGTTGGTCAGGCCCATATACATTCTTCTTTCAATAATATTATTATTTCCATGACCAATAATAACGGTCAGGTGATCTCTTGGTCCAGTGCCGGTAAAATGGGATTCCGTGGTTCAAAAAAGAACACTCCTTATGCCGCACAGGTAGCTGCTAATGATTGCGCTAAAGTTGCTCATGATTTAGGGCTAAGAAAAGTGAAAGTATTTGTTAAAGGTCCTGGAAACGGGCGTGAATCAGCTATTCGCGCCATTCATGCCAGTGGCATTGATATTACCGAAATTGTGGATGTTACACCTCTGCCGCATAACGGCTGCCGTCCACCCAAACGAAGAAGAGTATAATTTTAACTAGTTATTAATCACAAATTTTTGATTTTGAGTTTTGAATTATGATGGGTTATATTTTGTACCTCCTCTCTATAATCTTGCGGCTGTCATATTCATCATTTAAAATCAAAAATTTAAAATCAAAAATTTAGTAGAATGGCTAGATATATTGGTCCTAAAACCAAGATTGCGCGTAAATTCGGAGAACCAATTTACGGCCCGGATAAATATTTCGAAAGAAAAAATTATCCTCCCGGACAACATGGCAACCAGCGTAGACGCAAAACCAGTGAGTATGGCGTACAGCTTAAAGAAAAACAAAAAGCAAAATATACTTACGGATTGTTGGAAAAGCAATTTCGTAATTTGTTTAAAAAAGCTTCCAGTAAAAAAGGGATTACCGGTGAAGTATTGCTGGGGATGTTAGAATCCAGACTGGATAACGTTGTTTTTCGTTTAGGCATTGCCCCTACTCGAGCTGCTGCCCGACAATTGGTATTGCATCGGCACATTACTGTGGATGGTAAAATTGTTAATATTCCTTCCTATACCCTCAAGCCCGATCAGGTGATTGGTGTGCGCGAGAAGTCCAAATCACTTGAAGTTATTAATGAATCTCTGAAGAATTCTAGCGTTCAAAAATATTCCTGGCTGGAGTGGGACTCTAATAGCATGCAAGGTAAGTTCCTTAATGTGCCCGAAAGGTCTGAAATACCCGAAAATATTAAAGAACAGTTGATCGTTGAATTGTACTCTAAATAATTTATTCTTATGGCAATATTAGCATTCCAAAAACCTGACAAAGTCATTATGCTCGAGGCTGACGATAAATTCGGCCGTTTTGAATTTCGTCCGCTTGAGCCGGGATATGGTATTACCATTGGAAATGCCTTAAGAAGAATCCTGTTGTCCTCTCTGGAAGGATATGCGATAACAACTGTAAAAATTGAGGGTGTTGACCATGAATTTTCCAGCATTACAGGAATCGTTGAGGATGTTACCGAAATTATCCTTAATCTTAAGCAGGTCAGATTTAAGCAAATTACTGAAGGACACGACCAGGAGAAATGCACCATTGAAATTACCGGCAAAGAAATTTTAACCGCTGGTGATTTTGATCAGTTTCTTAGTGGGTTTAAGGTACTTAATCCAGATCTCGAAATTGCTCACATGGATCCCGATGTGAAACTGCAAATGACTATTGTCATTAATAAAGGGAGAGGGTATGTACCGGCTAGCGAAAATGAGGGTGTTGACCTGGGCTTGGGTACTATTGCCATAGATTCCATTTATACCCCAATTCGCAACGTTAAATATGATATCGAAAACTATCGGGTTGAACAAAAAACCGACTATGAAAAGTTAAACTTGGAAATTCAGACCGATGGTTCTATTCATCCTAAAGATGCATTGAAGGAGGCCTCCAAAATTTTAATCCATCACTTTATGCTCTTTTCTGACGAAAAAATTACTCTGGAATCCGAAGAAAAGAGTGATGCCGATGAATTTGATGAAGAAGTACTCCACATGCGTCAACTTTTGAAAACCAAACTCGTTGATTTGGATCTTTCCGTTAGAGCTCTTAATTGTCTTAAGGCTGCTGACGTTGAAACTCTTGGCGAATTGGTTCAATATAATCGAAACGACTTGCTTAAGTTTCGGAATTTCGGGAAAAAATCTCTTACCGAGTTGGATGATCTTCTGGAAAATATGGGTCTGACTTTCGGCATGGATATTTCGAAGTATAAATTAGACAAGGAATAATTGCGATGAAACATAAAAAGAAATTTAATCATTTAAGCCGCACCAGTGCCCACCGTAAGGCTATGCTTGCCAATATGGCTTGTTCGCTTATTATGCATAAAAGAATAAAGACAACTGTGGCAAAGGCTAAAGCTTTACGAATGTATGTGGAGCCCCTGATCAATAAATCAAAAAACGATAGTACGCATTCCAGGAGAATGGTATTTCGTTACCTGCAAAATAAGGAAGCGGTCACCGAGCTTTTCCGGGATATTTCTGAAAAAGTGGCTAATCGCCCCGGCGGATATACCAGGATTCTTAAACTTGGGAATAGACAGGGGGATGCCGCTGAAATGTGTTTAATTGAATTGGTCGATTATAATGAAAACATGTTGTCGGCCAAATCCGGAGAAGGAGAGAAAAAGCGCACACGTCGTAGCCGGAGAGGAAAGAAGTCGTCTAAGAGTCAAGCGGCCGAACAGGTTGCTGAAACCTCTGCAGAAAATACCTCTGCTGTAGAAGATGCAGAAGTGGTTGAAGATTCCTCTTCAAACGTTCAGGATAGTAATTCTGCCCCTGCTGACAATGATGATGTTAAAAAGGAGGAATAAAGCCTGATTGTTTTTGATTTAAAAAATCTTAAAAAGGGATAAAGGCACTTAGCTTTATCCTTTTTTTTTGACAAATTGCCATTATGTTATAATATTTGGGTGCGGATAAAATCCGACATTCTATCTTTTTTATTTAACAGATAAAATTAAAATAGTTATGGGACAAATTGCTAATGTTCATGCCCGTGAAATCTTGGATTCACGTGGAAATCCTACCGTTGAAGTTGAAGTAACCCTCGATTGTGGAATTGTTGGCCGGGCCGCAGTACCATCTGGAGCATCTACCGGAGAAAATGAAGCACTCGAATTAAGAGACGGAGATAAAAATCGCTACCTTGGAAAAGGCGTGCTAAAAGCCGTTGAAAATGTAAATAATGTTATCGCACCTGCCTTGGTTGGTATGAGTTCACTGGACCAGGTAGGCGTTGATAATAAAATGTTAGAACTGGATGGTACTAAAACCAAAAGTAAATTAGGTGCTAATGCTATTTTAGGGGTTTCATTGGCAACTGCTAAAGCTGCTGCCAATTACCTTGATCTGCCTTTGTACAGATATATTGGTGGTACTAATGCCGTTACGCTTCCTGTCCCCATGATGAATATTATTAATGGTGGTTCCCATTCTGATGCTCCTATTGCTTTTCAGGAATTTATGATTCGTCCCGTGGGCGCTACCAGTTTCCGTGAAGGTCTTCGGATGGGTGCAGAAGTGTTTCATGCTCTTAAAAAAGTTTTGAAAGAAAGAGGTCTCAGCACCGCCGTGGGCGATGAAGGTGGTTTTGCCCCTGAATTGGATGGTACTGAAGATGCATTGAATTGCATTATTAAGGCTATTGAAAACGCCGGTTATAAACCCGGACGACTTGCTGAAGGCGGACAAGTATCCATAGCTTTGGACTGTGCTTCTTCCGAATTTTATAAAGACGGTATTTATGATTATACCAAATTCGAAGGGCCCAATGGTGCTAAGCGCACTTCTGAAGAACAAGCCGAATACCTGGCTCAGTTGATTGAGAAATACCCCATCGATTCTATTGAAGACGGTTGTGATGAAGGTGATTGGGATGGTTGGGTTAATCTTACCAATAAAATCGGAAGTAAATGTCAATTGGTTGGTGACGACCTTTTTGTTACAAATGTTGAATATCTTAAAAAGGGTATTGAATTAGGAGCCGGTAACTCTATTTTGATCAAAGTAAATCAAATTGGTACCCTTACCGAAACCCTGAATGCTATAGAAATGGCCCACAGAGCAGGTTACACTACCGTTACTTCGCATAGATCCGGAGAAACTGAAGATGCTACCATCGCTGACATCGCCGTAGCAACTAATAGTGGACAAATTAAAACCGGTTCTCTGAGTCGTTCCGATCGTATGGCTAAATATAACCAACTGCTCCGTATCGAAGAAGAATTAGGTAGTGCTGCAATTTATGGCTACCAAAGAGTAGTGAAAAAATAACTTGGGTTCCGCAATATTTTTCCCTTTTGGGAACCTTTTTCTTTTTGGAGGATATAAGCCGAGCAGATTTATTCTGTTCGGCTTTTTGCTTTAATACTTCTACAGAACAATTTTTATTTCTCGTTGTTTAAATATCAGTTCTGGTCTCTTTCGGTTTATACCTGAAATCATTAATTTCAAATAATAATTATTTAAAAATATGGATTATATTAAGGAAAAGCTTATTACGATAGGAAGACCTCAAGCTGAATTGGTTAAGAAGCTCCAAAAAGAATATGGCGACAAAGTCATTCAAGAAGTTACTCTCGATCAGGTGTTTTCAGGAATGAGAGGCGTTGTTTCATTATTAACTTGCACTTCCAAACTAGACCCTGAAGAAGGTATTCGGTTTAGAGGTTATTCAATCCCGGAATTAAGGGAAAAACTGCCAAAGTTGAAGGAGGATGGCGAACCTTTACCAGAAGGGTTATTTTATCTTATGCTGTTGGGGGAGTTGCCATCACATGACGATGTAAAATTCCTTAGTCAAAACTGGGCTGAAAGAGCAAAAAATATACCACCGCACGTTTTTAATGTCATTGATTCTGTTCCCAAAAGTGCCCATCCAATGATCCAATTTAACGTGGCGATCTTGGCCATGAGTACAGAATCTCACTTCAGGAGGGCTTTCCTGGCCGGTTTGGATAAAAAAGAATATTGGGATCCGATGTATGAAGGGGTTATGGATCTTATTAGCCGGCTGCCAATAATTGCTGCCTATATTTATCGCAGGGTTTTCCACAATGAACAGTATATCGATCCTGACCCTTCTCTCGATTGGGCTGGTAATTTAGCTCATATGATGGGATTCGACTCCGAGGAGGTAAAACGCCTTATGCGCTTATATATGGTAATTCATGCCGACCATGAGGGAGGTAATGTTTCCGCTCATACTACACATCTGGTAGGTTCTGCTTTGTCTAATCCTTATTATAGCTTTTCTGCAGGAATGAATGGTTTAGCTGGTCCGTTGCACGGCATGGCCAATCAAAATGTAATGCACTGGCTCGAAAAAATGATGGATGAACTGGGTACCGATTCACCTACCACCGAACAAGTCAGAGAATTTGCTAAAAAAACACTCGATTCCGGAAATGTCATTCCCGGTTATGGACATGCCGTGTTACGTAAAACTGACCCAAGATTTACCGTTCAACTGGATTTTGCTAATAAGTATATTCCTGATGCTCCTTTAATTAAATTGGTAAAACAGGTGTATGAAGTAGTCCCTGAAATCTTGGTGCAAACCGGAAAGGTTAAAAATCCTTGGCCCAACGTAGATGCTATCTCAGGTAGCTTGCTTTCTAGTTACGGTATTACAGAGTACCCGGTTTACACTATGCTTTTCGGTGTTTCCAGGGCTTTAGGTGTTCTTACCCAGTTAATTTGGGATAGAATTTACGGCCTTCCTATTGAACGTCCCAAATCTCAAACACTTGATTGGTTTATGGAAAAAGTAGGATTTAAGGCTTGATACTTTTAGTTTTATTGCTGGCTTGTAAGGTTTCAGTTTTTTAAGTGAGTCGTGCAAATAGTATGTTTTTTACTATATAGCTTTGAAAAGGATATAATAAAAAATATATCCATAATTAATTTTTTCTTTTGTTGGTTTCAGTTGTTTAGTGATTTAATTAATTGTCAATCAGTTTATAAACCGGTGATGCCAGTTTTGGGGCATCGCCGGTTTTTGTTGAAATAAATTCTTCTTTTGTAAGCTTTTTTTTATTTTCGTAATTGCAATAAGGTTATTTCTGGCAGAATCATTATTATTTGTATTTTCCTAAAATTAACTTATTGGAAATATTGATTTGTTATTGCCAATTTATTTATTGTAGTGAGAAAACTAATTATATACCTAACTCTAATTTCCTTGCTGTTTTCTACCGAATCTGCTGGGAACAATGTGGCAGATAAAATTCCCAACTTTACCATTAGGGATGGGTTGTCTAATAATACCATCACAGTAATTTATCAGGATAGTTTTGGCTTTTTATGGATTGGGACCGATGATGGCCTGAATCGCTATGATGGTTATGAGTTTATTAAATTTAGATATGATCCTGCTGATGATAACTCCATTTCTGCGAATCATATTTCTGCGATAGTTGAAGATTTTAATAATAATCTATGGGTCGGGACTAGCAATGGCCTTAACAAACTTGATTATTCTACCGGAAAATTTACCAGATTTTTGGCCAATCCCGATTCTTTACATTTTTTACCTGAAAATAATGTTTTGGGATTATTGGTTGACATCCAAGGACGTTTATGGATTAAAACGGAGTCTTTTTTGTCGCTTTTTATTGATGAAACATCCGGGTTTGAAAACTTTGGTCATTTCAATAACGTTTTTAATATGGCCGAAGTATTACGATATCCTATTGTTCAGGAATCAGACTCTTCCTTGCTTGTGGGATCCAAAGATGGATTAAATCGGTTCAATATTATAAGCCGACAGTTTACCAGATTTACTAATGCTGTTGGTGGCGGCTTTGCCTGTAAAAGCATTATATATGATATTTTGCCATTGACTTTTCAGAGATTTCTGGTAGCTTCTTCTTCGGGTTTAAAAGTATTAGATTTTGAAAATAGTGTTATATCAGATCCTTCTTACGCTTTCTCTTCTTTGGAGGCTCCTGACTTTAAAAAAATTATTCGTATAAATGAAGAAACTATTTTGGCCGGAACTAACAAAGGGCTAATAGCGTTTAATCCCGAAACCGGTCAGGAAATAGAAATCATTCCCCATCATGAGTCAAAAAAAATTGGGCAAATTACTGCTCTTTTTCAGGATAGATCCGGAATAATTTGGGTAGGATCAAGGTTTAATGGCCTTTTTAAAATTAATCTTTCACCGCCTAAATTCCGTGTGTTTCCTTATAGCAATGCTAATATTACGGATCCTCTGAATTCTAAAAATTTTCAAAGTGTTTTTGAAGATAGTGATCAAAGTTTATGGCTTGCAACCTTGGAGGACGGAATTTATAGATTCTTTCCGGACAAGAATCGAATTAAACATTATATAATTCCCGGGAAGAAGGAGTCTAATAATAGCTCTTTAAATGTTTACGTTTTAAATAAGGATCGTACAGGTCGATTATGGGCCGGAACCAATGGCGGATTATATTTTTATGACGAATTTGTTGATGGTTTTGTGGAATTTAATCCGGGTTTAGAAAAGGGTGTTTATAATCTCTTGAAAAATAATTATATATATGCGCTCCAAAACGATCTGGATGGTAATTTGTGGGTTGGAACTTGTTTTGGCTTGTATCGGATTGAGGGACGCAATGTATTTAGCTTTTTCTCTGATAAAAAAGATACGAGCGGATTACTAAGTGATTATATTCATTCTCTTTGTTTAGATGAAACTGGTAATTTGTGGATCGGTACATCCGAAGGATTGAATTATTGGGATCATCGCTCAAAACAAATTTTGAGGGTTCCTTTCTTCGGTTTTCAAGGGAAAATATTAAAAACGCCCGTTTTGTCCCTCTCTTTTTCTTATAAGGGGACGGTCCTGGCAGGTACCACTTCCGGTTTGTGGGAGATCTCTTTTCCCGATATATCAACTCGTTTGGTCCCTGGATGTTCTAACCTGGAGAATGATGTTATTAAAGCTGTTGTTTCTGATCATACCAATCGAATCTGGGTTTCTACCAACAAAGGTATTGCTTGTTTGAATCCTGATGGAACCATTTATAGTTTTGATATACGGGACGGGCTTCCTGATTATGTTTTCAATAAAAACAGTGTTTTCAGAAATCGTGAAGGAACTATGTTTTTCGGAAGTACCAATGGCCTTTGCTGGTTTCATCCCGATTCCATTAATTACAATCTTGTTAGGCCATCGCTGGCTCTTACCAATATTTCCATTACCGAAAAAGGAAAAGAACAAATGAATTTGTGGCCCAATCGAGACAATCTGATAATTAAATACAAACCTTTTCTTAAAGTTGATGTTGAATTCTCTGCCTTGGAGTTTACTGAACCTTCCAAAAACCGTTACAAAACATTTTTAGAAGGTTATGATGCCGATTGGGGACCCGTAACTTTCGATAATAGAGTTTCTTTTTCCAATCTGTTGCCCGGATCTTATACGTTGAAAATTATTGCTTCCAATAATGATTTTACATGGAATAATGACCCGTTGGAGTTGAAGATAATTGTTAAACCGCCTCTCTGGATGTCAAACTACGCCTTCGCGTTTTACTTTTTGGTTCTGATTTTTATAATCCATTTGTTTATCAATTATCGCATTCGACATTATCGAAAAGTCAACAGAGATCTTCTGGAAAAGACCGTTAACAAAAAACAGTTGGAAACCCAGCGGGAAATCCTTTCACGTATTAACCTGCGGTTAACTGATAGTATTAACTATGCCAGGAGAATTCAGCGTGCCATGCTGCCTGCCGAAGAAGCTTTTTCGGCGGTATTCCCGCACTCTTTTGTTTATCTCAGAGCAAGAGATATCGTTAGTGGAGACTTTTTCTGGTTTTATGAAAAAGGGGATAAGGTATTTGTCGCAGCCGTTGACTGTACCGGGCACGGCGTCCCCGGCGCCTTTATGTCCATTATTGGTATGGATTTGTTGAAAAACGTGGTGGAATTTCAGGGTATTGAAGACCCTGCCCGAATTTTGGATACGATGAATAAAGAATTAATCAGGACCCTTCATCATGATCAAAATTTGCCCGGTTTTGAATCTAATGTTAAGGATGGGATGGATATGGCTATGTTGTCTATTGATAGGCATAAAAAGAAGTTAACTTTTGCAGGTGCGTATAACGGTTTTTATTTAATCCGGGACAACGAAATTCATAGTTATAAAGGCGATCGGTTTCCTATAGGGTATCTGAAAGATGGTGAAATGCCTGTCTTTACCGAAAGGGAAATTTTGCTCCAAGACCAGGATATTATTTATCTTTTTTCCGATGGTGTGCCCGATCAGTTCGGTGGGCCCAATCATAAAAAATTTAAATATAGAAGATTTCGATTGCTTTTACTCAATATACATCATCTTCCTTTCCAACAACAAAAATCCATATTGCACCAAAAAATCGAGGATTGGATGAATGGTGAAAATGAACAGGTAGATGATATGTTGGTTATTGGATTTAAGCCTTTGGGGAATCGTTTGGAACTTTGATTTCCCTTAACACTGCTATTTTTTGATAGTTCTATAAATGCCTCTCAATCATCCTTAATAATTCCTCCGGTTGAAACGGTTTACTAATGAAATCGTCCATGCCGGCAGCCAAACATCGGGTCTTGTCTTCCGGAAAAGCATTGGCTGTAACTGCAATAATCGGCGTATGCGTATCGGTACCTTGTTCTATTTCTCTGATTTTTTTCGTGGCTTTTAGTCCATTCATTATGGGCATTTGAATATCCATCAGAATCAGGTCGTATTTCATCCTTCCGAACTTATTGAGTACTTCTTTTCCATTGGAGGCTACATCAACCCGGTTTACTGAATCTTTTATGTATAGTAATATAATTTGCTGATTGCTGGAGTTATCTTCGGCTAGTAGTATGTTGGCTTCTTTTAATTTTTTTGCCGTCTTTGATGACTTTTCATTAATGTTTATGGCTGAATTAATATTGAGAGGCTCTATTGCTGTATTTAGACTGGTTGAAAAGCTGGATGTAAATTCAAAAACAGTTTTGTTCTTTTCCTGAAATATGTTAAATGTTTTTCCTTCGGCTTCAATAATTTTCATGGTGATGCCAAGGTCTAAATAATCAATGAGCCGACTGTGATTGATGCGATCGATATCCTTTGAATTATAAAATCCTTCTTCCGAAAATGGTGAATGTTGATCCGGAATTTTTATGTTGGAAATCACCTGAAACAGCAATTCTACATTTCCCGGAAGAGCTGGCAAGCGTTTTACTTTTACGGTGATTTGCTCATTGTGATGAGCTGTATTTTTTAAGATGCTATGGATGATGTTTAATAATATTTGCTTAATTTTTATACTGTTGCCTATTAATACATTGGGAATGGTTCCGGCGATGAATAGATTGAACCGAAATTTTGTTTCACCCGACTTTTTAGGTAATAACTGAAGTGTGTCATTTAATAAAGAATAGAGGTTAAAACTGGTGTTTTTTTCTGGAAAATGAAAAACCGTTTTCGAAGAAAAAACAAGATTGTTTATGGTATCTACTAAATTATTTGTGCTGGTTTGTAAGGTGTGAAAATATTCTCGTTGTTTCTCATCCATCTGTGTGTTTTCAACCATTTCGAGAATTCCCGTAATATTGTTTAACGGGATTCTTATCTGATAGGATATTCTGTTGATTAGATTTTCCTGCGCTCGGTATCGATTTTCTGATTCCAATATCTGACGGTCTTTTTCAAGCTGAACCTCAGATCGTATAAATTGAAATGTATAGCCTAAAATAAAGCTGGTTAAGTAGATGGCTATTAATATCACTTTTTCTTCAGTTGAATAGCTCATTAGCCAGCTATTCCCTATGGGAATTATAAAGTAGATTGATAACATTGCCAAAAACAACAATGACCAGTACCCGCCTTTCTTTCTGCCAGCAAGCATCAAGGAAACAGGTGGAAACAAGACAGCCCAAAATCCGTCGGACCCGGTATTGCCTCCGGTAATTATAAAAACCAAAAATGAGAGAAAAAGTATGGTTAATAATGACCATTGTGAATTTCGAGAGCCTTGATTCCGAAAAATGAAATAGCTGATGGCAAACATGGGTACAATTAATAAAAGTAAGACTGTTAATACCAGGTTTTCATCAATCAATGAGATTATTCCTTGAGTCAGAATAATGAAGAAAAAGATAAAATGAATAATATTCGTTAATAGAGACTTGGTCATGGTGGCCATGTCGTTTTTTTCTTCCTTTTCCGGAATAAATTGGCTGATTAATCTGTTAAGGATTTTAGTGAGCATGTTATTGGGTTTTATCTTTTGGGGTTTATGGTTCTTACTTTAAAGGTGTAAAACTTATTTTGTTAATTTTTATTGATTTACCAGAAAGCAGATAAACCAGTAGTTAACGTAAAATTTGTACGAAGAAAAAAATATTCCGTTATCTCAAAATTGCTTTTTACGATGGTTTTTTTCTCTTTTTTTGGTGGGCCGGAGGAACATTTAGTCCTCTAGAGGCCTCTTTTTCGCTGGTTTTTACTTTCTGTGCCGCCATTAATCATTCAATAGATTGTAAATTACAGAATCTTATGAATGTCCTTGCGAAGATAAACTTTATACGGATGAAACGAGCATGACCAATTTAGTTTGTCACAACAAAAACAGGTATACAAAGTGCACAGGCAGATGGTGGAAGAGGGTTTTAGTGATTAGTGGCGAATATTCAGGCATTAGTGTAAGCACCATTAATGACTGTTCACTAATCACTAAAAACTAGTTTTAAAATCCATTCAGCCAATGACTTATTTTGGATTTATGCAAATAAACAATGAAATGATGTAAAATATAAGGTTAAATATCGCATTTTTTTTGTTTATTTTTGAGCGAAAAGAGTTTTTATTATAACTAATCCAAAAAATATAGAAGATATTATGAGAAAATTACTTTTGTTATTCTTTTTAATGCCGTATCAATTTTTTGTTTCGGCTCAGGATCATGTGCCGGAATTAAAAGATTATCAGAATTTTGTTAAAACCAAAACGCTCGTTTTGCTGGAAAAGAATCCGATGAGCGATTTTAATCTTGTTATCCGTGAGGTTATGAAAAACACCTGGACGCTTACACCTTACGAATTTATTGATGATGCCCAATTTGAGGCCTACCGGAACAACCCCAATTATTCCTTTTTAATGATTACCATCGCTTCTTTCGATAAAGATAGAACCAAGGCGCGTTATCGTTTTTTAAGTCTGCTGATGGCCGAAAGAGGCAAAAGTGTCCGTGATATGCCAGATTTATGTTCTTTGCCTTTAAGTTATTTGCAGGTCGAAGATGATACATACAGTTACAAACTTGAAGCATTCTTAAGATTTATGCAAAATCACGTTCAATTGATGCTTGATGATCCTTCATTAATTGGCAGTGACCCTTTCAAATATTATAACCGCAAGAAAAAGGAAGAACTTGCCAATAAAACATTGTATTTAGTTAAAGACGATTTGGCTCGAGATATTGATACAGAAGCAGAAATACGCCAGATTTATCCTCATTCTTTTAAAATTGTTACGCCTGATGAGGTTGCTCAGGCGATTAAAGAGCGTCGTGAAGATGTGGTGTTTTTGCACAAGGTAGGACCGGAAAATACCCGCATCAGGGCCAGGGTGTATAAAGTTATTGTGGGTGCCGGCGATCCTGAAATTTATTATTTTGACTACCAGATGATGAAAAAAGCACAAGATGATGCTTTTCAGCTCAAAGACCTGAAAAAAATTCGTTAAGATATGGTATTAGTTAATCCTTAATGGATTTATAGCATTAAAAACCGGATGGTGTATTTGACTTTAACTGGTTGGATACCGCCGGTTTTTTTGCTTTATGAATATAATACATCTCAATCATGCCTTTCCCCTTTACTTTTTGGGGAATCCGACGTATAAATGTGTAGTATGGTTCTAATAGTTTTTTTGTTGATTCAGATATGTTGATCTGCATCGGTCCGCAATAACTTTGCAGACGGGCGGCCATATTTACACTGTCGCCGAAAATATCGTAAGAAAGATTATTTTCGCTGATAAAGCCCCCAATGACATCCCCCGAATTAAGGCCTATGCGTACTTCCCATTGTACCCCTTTTTCCTGGTTACGGTTAATGATAAAATCGCGCATCTCCATGGCTGCCTTTGCGGCTTTCAGGGCATGATCTTCCGTACTCTTAAACAACCCACTTGCTGCCAGATAGGCATCGCCGATGGTTTTGATACGTACACATTGGTGTTTTTGAGATATTTCATCAAACCGGGTAAAGATAATACGAAGCTCTTCCAGTAATTTCCTTGGCGACATGCGGGTAGCTTTTTCCGTAAAGTTAACCAAATCGGCCATCAATACGGTAACATTTTTATATGGCTGAGGCTGTATTACTATCCCTTGGGTGAGTAGCTTCACCACTTCGGCAGGTAAAATACTTTGCAAAATGTGTTGGGTTTTCTTTTGCTCCTCTTCCAACTGTGCTTTCTGCTCTTTTAATGCCCGAAGGGTTTTAGAAAGAGTTAATGCCGACCGAACACGGGCTATTAATTCATCTCTATTTATGGGTTTACATACGTAGTCTACGGCACCTTCTTCCAGCGCCGATTTTACCCTTTCGCCTTCTGAAAAACCTGAAATGATGATTACAGGAAGGTCCTGGGTCTTTTTATGGTGCTTTAAATTTTTTAGAGCTTCCAGTCCCGATATTTCAGGCATTTGCCAATCCAGTAGTATTAGGTCGGGCGTCTTCTCAAGGGTTAAACGATAGGTCTCATAGCCATTTCTTGCTCTAAGAAATTCTGTTTTTTCATCCAGTGATGTCAACTGTGCCTTGATAAATTCAGCTTCGCTATCTACATCGTCGGCAATTAAAATGGTTAGTTTGGTGGTAGGCATTTTTAGGATTTTGATTAATTATTAGGTTTGATTAAAAACAAAAATAATACTTAAATATTAATTATTATAACTCAATTAGTGATTGTATTTTTGTTTAAAGTAATTGTAAGTTGTTGAAGTATAATTTGAAAACAATATTGTTTTTGGTTGTTTAGTGTAATGTGAGGATATGATATTTGACGAACTGTTTAATTTTTTTGATATAACGATATTTTTCTTCCGTTATTTTTCAATTCAACCAACCATTTATTAAGATTTTGGAATTGTTGGGGTTAACCATTCTTACTGAGTTGGTATTGAACATCTATTTTTTGTAACATATTAACGAATTAAACTGCTTTTACTCAATTTGAATCCATTTTCTGTATACCTTTGTTTAAAATCAAAGGGCAGAAGTTACCATAATTATTAAATTCATGCCCTGAATGGACTTCGTATGGTCTTAAAAAATTGGTTGAGGTTCTTATTGTGTCCCTAGAAATCATTTTTGTTACATTAATAAATTTGGTGATATTTCAAGTTTATTATTGGGGACCGAAAGGAAATTAGATGTTAAATATTTTATATGTGTAAAATTTATTTGTCTATGATGTCAGAAGAGAAAAATTGGGGAATGTATTGTCATTTAGCGGCCTTTGCCGGTTTAATTTTTCCAATGGGGAATGTGCTGGGCCCCTTAATTATCTGGATAATAAAAAAGGATGAATATCCATTTGTGGAGCAGGAAGGGAAAGAGTCCCTTAATTTTCAGATTACCATCTCTATAGCAACCATCATTGCAAGTTTGCTGAGCATTGTCCTGATAGGCATTCCTCTTTTGATTGCGATAGTGATACTGTATATTATTTTTGTTATAAAGGCTATTATGGAAACCAGTGAGGGACGTCCATATCGGTATCCTTTCAATCTGAGATTAATAAAATAGTTGATTGAGGAATCGATTTAAGTCCGGTTCATATATCCTGACTGATTAAAAGGAAAATAAAAGTCGTTATTAGAAGACCGACAATAAAGGATAAATTTGTCTTTTATTGCCGGTTTTCTTATTTTTACCCTGTTTTTTTATAAATCAACTTTACATATGAGACTAACTGCTTTTGGAGGTATTGTAATTCTGATGTTTTGGACAGGGGCCGTTTGCGCTATTAGTTTTATGGAAGCCTGGATAAAATTTCAGGCTCCTGGCGTAACCTTACCTATAGGTCTAAGCATAGGAATGCGTGTCTTTCGGGCACTAAATCTGCTTGAATGGTTATTAGCTGCCGGTTACATGTTTGTTGTCGTCCGGGAATATTCAGGAATAAGTAGTGGAATAAAATGGTTTTCCGGTGTTGTTGTTTCTATATTGCTTGTGCAAAGTTTTGCGTTATTGCCCGTTCTTGCAGAACGCGCCGTGCGAATTATTAATGGAGAAACGCTGCCCGGATCTCCTGTACATATAATATATGTTGTACTGGAACTTATGAAAGTTATTGCTCTGGTAGTTTTATCTTTTAAATGGTATCGCAATAGTAACGTTAAGGCTTGAAATGTCAAAGTAATTAGCCTTGATGGTGGAATAACATTTTCGGTATCAAAAGAACAATTGTGCTGATTTTATCTTTTTTCTCCGGATTGACCCGGCGGAGTTAAAATCAGTCGTAACGATGTATTTTTGGTTATATAAAGCCATCCCCAGTTGATGAAGATTATGAGCTTATTCCTAACGCTCAGGATGAGCATCAGGTGCAAAAACATCCATATCAGCCAGGCAGGATAGCCTTTGAATTTCATGAAGGGAAATTCTACCACCGCTTTATTTCTGCCAACGGTAGCCATGGTCCCCAGGTTAGTATATTCGTAATCCTTAAGGGGTTTGTTGAGGAGATGACGCTTCAGGTTTTTAGCCAGAAGACGTGCCTGATTAATGGCTACATTGGCAACTTGAGGATGTCCTTTGGGGTATTCGGGCGTTTCCATGTATGCAATATCGCCAACGGCAAATATGTTATCGAATCCGAAAACTCTATTATGCCGGTCTACTTTTATTCGGTTTCCGGCCACTGTTACGTCGGTGGGAAGTCCTTCAACGGTTCGTCCGGTGACACCGGCAGCCCAAATGACATTCTTAGCCTTTATTTTATCCCCTGTGCTTAGGGTTAAGGTTTCACCATCGTAATTGTTTACCAAAGTATTGGTTTGCAGGATGACACCCATTTTTTTAAGGTAGCGGGTGGCCGCTTCGCTCGATGAAGGACTCATATTTCCCAGAATACGATCGCTACCCTCGATTAGCCGAATGGTGAATTTGGAAAAGTCTACATCATGATAATCTTTGGGTAATATTTCATTCTTTATTTCTGCAAAAGCACCGGCCAGTTCCACCCCTGTGGGGCCACCGCCTACTATGGCCAGATTGAGCAGGCTTTTCCGCTCTTCTTTGGGGGCAGCGATCACCCTTTCAAAAGTTTGTAAAATATGATTTCGAATGGTTATGGAATCATACGTTGTTTTTAGGGAGTAGGTGTTGTCCTGAATATTTGGATTGCCAAAATAATTGGTTCTGCAGCCTATTGCTATTACCAGATAATCATATTCAAAATCTCCAATGTTGGTGGTGATACTTTGCTTTTCCGGATTTATCCGAACCAACGAAGCCAGGCGAATCTGAATGTGCTTCTTGCCTTTGAAGATATTCCTAAAGGGAAAAGAGATACTGGCCGGCTCTATTTGTGAGGTGGCTACCTGATAAAATAAGGGTTGAAACTGATGATGATTGAGGCGGTCTATCAATAAAACATTGAAAAGCCGATGGTCCAGATTCCGGGCAAGCTGAAGACCTGCAAAGCCACCTCCCACCACAACGACTCTCTTTTTATGGTCAACCTTATTTTCCTCAGCTCTGATAATTTTCATTCGTATAAAATTTACTTATATAATTAGTTTAAAGTCCATTATGGCCATCCCTCACCCCTTAATCCCCTAAAGGGGAAATTTACCAACCCGCAATCATAAAATCGATAAATCTCACTTCTGCCTTCTGCCTGTGCACTTCTGCCTATATCATTTTATACATGTCCTTTTGTGGCAACAGCCGCCATGCTCGTTTCATCCGTATAAAATTTACTTACTTCATTGAAATATTGTTTCTTAAAAGAAGTTATTAGTGGTTAGTCGTTAGTCACTAGTTATTTAACACTAACCACTTGTTGACTAATGACTAATCACTTCTTCTGCCTTCTGCCTGTGCCCTTCTGCCTAATATTAAAGTGCCAGTACGCCTTCAATGGCCGTAGCTTCCTGGGTTATTTTTACGATGTCATCGGGATGATGCATTTCTGCCTTACAGGTTACTGCCACATAGTGAAGACTTTTGGTATGGTTGAACGACACTTTCCCGGTTTCCGGCAGCAGAGAAACCACTTTATCCACTTTCCCGTATTGATTGGGCACGATAAATTTGAACATGTAGACCTGAGGCCATTCCCTTATCTCATCCAATATTCTTCTTAACCCCCGGTAATCTTTTAATGCCATATCCCCTCGTTTAAATGCTGAAATTGTCTTTTGGGTCTGTTATTTCTCTTTATATATCTTAAATCTATGAATCTTATATCTGAGAATCTAACATCTTTCTCTCCCTTATTGTTTGTTTACCAAAGATAAAACATCGCCGGTTAAGATGCATTTATCATCCAAATAGTCGAGGTTTTTTGCGGTAACAGTTACAAAAGTGTTTTTTTCCGCTTGACCGGATTTAATTCTGAAAGGAATGTAATGTTCGCCGTAACCATGTGCCCATCCGTCCCGGTCAATTTTTTCTATCAACACACGTTGTTGTTTCCCGATAAATGAAGCGTAATAGCGTTCTTTGTTTTTTTCGGCAATGTCTCTCAACATAGCCGAGCGCTCATTTTTAATGGTCTCCGGCACCTGGTTTTCCATGCGTTCGGCCCGTGTTCCTTTGCGCACCGAATATTTAAAGGTGTGGACATGGCTAAACCCAAAGCGTTCAACAGCATCCAGGCTGGCCGCGAAATCTTCATCTGTCTCGCCGGGAAAACCCACTATCATATCGGTGGTGAAATTAAAATCGGGTCGGATGGCCCTGAAACGTTCCAATATGGAAGCAAACAGCTCTAAATCGTACATGCGGCGCATCCGAAGCAACACCTTGTCTGAGCCGCTCTGCAAGCATAAATGCAGATGAGGCGCCAGCTTGGGATGAGTAAACAGGTCGTAAAATCTGTCGCCAAAGCCATCAGGTTCTAATGATGATATGCGTATCCTGAAATCACCCGGTAGTTCCAGTATGGCTTCCAGTACGTCTTCAAAAGTTTTATCCTCCCACCTATAACGGCCAATGTTGACACCCGTTATCACCAACTCTTTAAAGCCATTATCCAGAGTCTTTCGAACCGTATCAATAATTTGCGGTAGCGGCCGGCTTACGGCACGGCCCCGTACCATAGGAATTATGCAAAATGTGCAAAAATTGTCACAGCCATCCTGTATCTTGATGGCACTGCGGGTATGCAGACTTTTATCTACGGCACTAAACCGAAAAACATCGCCCTCGAAATCGGAGGGATGGATAATTTCGCCCTTTAAATGAGCATCCACCAGTTCCAGTATGTTCCCTTTGCGATTGTTTTCGACCACATAGGTGATTTTTTTCTCGTTTTCGAGCTGTTCTTTATGATTATTGACCATGCAGCCGGTGGCCACTACCACGGCGCCCCGGTTGTTGCGGATGGCCTGGCTGATGAGGTTGCGTGATTTTTGGTCACTCTGGTTGGTCACCGTGCAGGTGTTTACCACCACCACGTCGGCTTTTTCTTTGAAATCGACAATCTGATATCCCGCTTTGTCGAATTGCGATGCAAGGGCATCGGTCTCGTATTGGTTGAGACGGCATCCCAATGTTTTAAATGCTACTCTTCTAATTTTTTCCTTTTCCATGATATTCTCTCATTCTGTTGGTGGGGTGATGTTTGCCAATGGGTTGGGACGATACGGTTACGGGATGATAATCCGTTGTTATCTGGACGGATGATAATCCGTTTCTGCTGGACGGATCTTAATCCGTCGCTACGTGGCCGGATGATAATCCGTTTCTACCGGATTTTCTTTTAATTCGCCACTGAGGGACATGTCAGCGGCAGAGGTGATTTGAACATCCACCATTTGTCCTAATAATTCAGGAACATAACGGTCAAGGCGTACCGTTATTTTGCCTTCGGTCAATCCGTTACTGAATCCGGTTTTGCGGTCCTGCCCAGTAACGAGCACCCTGAGGGTTTTACCTACCAGACTTTCGTTGTATCGGCGCGTATGTTTTTTCATGGCTTCCGACAAACGGTGATGACGCTCTTTTTTTACTTCCAGAGGCACATCATCGTTCCAACGGTAACTGGCAGCACCGGGACGGGGAGAATACATGGCAATATAGGCCATGTTAAAGCGGAATTCTTCTACTGCCGCCAGTGTGTTCTGAAATTCTTTTTCACCTTCACCGGTAAAGCCTACAATGATATCGGTAAAGAGGGTGGCTTGAGGTAATAGCTCACGAATGTCATTTACTATTTGTCGGTATTTTTCCATTGTATGGCGACGGTTCATCTTAATCAGGATTTTTTCGTCGCCACTCTGCATGGGCAGATGAATCTGTTTGGCCAGACAATCATATTGCGCAATCACTTCAATTACCTCTCTTGTCATATCGTGCGGGTGCGGTGAGGTAAAGTAAACCCAAAACTCTTTCCCCGACCGGTTTCCGAGTTCACCAATCTCTCTCAGTAATTGGGCAAACGATTTTTCAGCGCCTTTCTTGTCCAACCCGTACGAGTTCACGTTTTGCCCCAACAGGGTGATGGATTTATATCCTTTATTGATGAGCTGCGATACTTCTTCCAAAATTTCTTCCGAGGGTCGTGACACTTCTCGCCCGCGTGTGTATGGAACGGCACAGAATGTGCAAAATTTATCACAACCATTCTGAATGGGCACAAAAGCCTCAAACGATGAGTGGTATTTGGGTTTTATGCCCCACAATCCCAATATGTTTTTGTTTTTAGGCATCAATGGTTCGGGCGTACGCAGTGAGGCTTCGTTAACTACCCCGTAGTTGCGAATCATATCGGGTAGCTGCGACAATTCACTCATGGGAAAGATGATGTCGAACAGCTTCAGAAATTTTTCCTTGTCGGCCGGAAGAATACAGCCCGAAATAAAGGTGATAAGGTTTCGGTGGTTCTTCCAGCGGTTCCACTTGGCTATCTGGTTGTATACCTTGTCGATAGGCTTTTGTCGGACCGAACAGGCCAGTATGCCCAACAAATTGGCTTCTTCTTCCTTTTCGGTTCGTTCGTAACCCATACTTTCCAATACTGCACTTACCCGCTCGCTGTCGGCAATGTTCATCTGGCAGCCTAATGTTATGAGGTGATACTTCATTCGTATAAATTTTACTTACTATGTTGATATATTGATTCTAAATAGTTATTAGTGGTTAGTGGTTGGTTGTTAGTTACTAATAGATTATCACTAATAACTGGTTCACTAATGACTATTGACTAATAACTAATCATTTCTTCTTTTTTCTGCCTGTGCACTACAGTTTTTGTTTTTTATCCATGTTCTTTTGCTATAACCGGATGTTGTCGTGCTCGTTGCATCACCGAATGTCATGCCTGCGGCATTTTTAGGATTCCGGCATATCCATTCTACCATAATTTTATGCCTGCGGCATCAAAAAGACCTGACCATAGGGTATCCCCACTACCGTTTGGGCTTCGTCAGACGCCACATTATGTTAGAATCTTCAATCCCTTATCTAACGCCCTAACGCCCTAATAACCTATTGACCTATTGGCCTAATGACCTAATGTCCTGTTGGCCTAACAGTCCTTCTGCCATCTTTTTAAAAATAAACTTCACAGTGAATTTGTTCACGCGAGAAACCTTTATCTTTCAGTATGTCTATGGCATCAAATATCATGTTGCTGTTGCCGCAAAGGTAAAATTCTGTATTTGGTTCAAAATTCAATGTTTTCAAATGTTTGGTTAAACGACCGTGCACATGCCCCGATTTGTCGCCCGACGTACATAGGATATAACGTTCCGGGTGATATTCTTGTTTATCGTACGCTTCATGTCCGTATCTTACCCCGTGAATAATTTTATAATTGAGATTTGGATAAGTACGTACCATGCTTCTAAACGGAGCAATACCAGTTCCGGTAGCAATGAGTATATGGTTGTTTGTTTCAGCTTTGCCGGCATCGATGACAAATTCGCCGAAGGGACCGTCAACTTCTACCAAATCGCCCGGCTGCAAACGTGCCAGGCGTCGGCTGAAATAACCTTCTTTAACTACCTTTACTAACACATCCAGTGTTTCATCGTGCTCACCGCTATAGATAGAATATTCCCTGCTTTGGGTATCCCCCGGTATGGCCAGTGTGATGTGCTGTCCCGCACGAAAGGTGAATTTTCCTCTCGGCATTTTCAGCGAAAATGTTTCATCGGTGAGCCACCGTAGGGCCGTAATCCTGAAATAACTTTGCTCTATGTCGGTAACCTGCAACATGTTTTAAAATAATTCTTTGGCCCGCAAAGATAATGTTTTTGAAAATAAAGGATGAGAAAGTCCTGAATTATTTGTTTTCTTCTTGCTCTTGTTTCATTATATTCGTAGATGTATTATAAGACTCGCCGGATATTTTTATTTTTTTTGATTATTATTGGTTTGGAAAAATGATTAGGGTTGTTCTTAAATTGGTGGATGCCTTGCCTGTTGATATATATTTTGCGGGGAGAATGATATTTTCTCGGTGAATACGAAAATTTTTCGGTGAAAGTCAAAATTTGACGGTGAAAATGAAAATTTCTCGGTGAATACGAAAATTTGACGGGGATTGTCAAAAATTCGCGGTGAAAATGAAAATTTTTTGGTGAATACGAAAATTCGAAGGGGAATGTCAAAAATTCGTGGTGAAAATGAAAATTTCTCGGTGAAAATGAAAATTCGACGGGGAATGTCAGAAATTCGTGGTGAAAATGAAAATTTTTCGGAATTGACGTAAAATTGAGGGTGATGACCGAAAAATCATGTTGAAAATGAAAAGCTGTCGGAGATTGTGAAAAAAACACGAGAAAAGGAATATGCGGTTGCAAAAATCGTTTTTTGTCTGGTGGTTCATTCGTATATAATTTATTTAACTCATTGGCCGAATGGAACTCGCATGGCTTAAAAAATTTATACATGTCCTTTTGTGGCAAAAAGTCGCCATGCTCGTTTCATCAGTATAAAATTTTTCTAAGTTATTGGTCTGATGGAACTCGCATGACCTGAAGTTTATACATGTTCCTGTTGTGACAAGCTTTCCTGGTCATGCTTGTTTCAAAAATTTATAACCGGTTTTGTGTTAGGAATTAATTTGAATTAGTAAAAAGTAAAACAGGAAAATTATTAATGACATGAAGAAAGGCTTGGAAAGCATACGTTCGGAACGGCGCTATTTAATAGCCCAGCGGATGAGTTACAGTTTGCTGGCCATTATTCTTTTTATTTATGGGTTAATAGCGGTTCGGGATTTTTTATGGCCTATCGCTTTCGGATTTTTGTTGTCTTATTTGTTTTTTCCTGTGGTAGATTGGTTAGAGCGGCATAAGTTTCCGCGTATATTGGCCAATTTAATTGTCATTGTAACCGGTCTGGGAATATTGTTTACGTTGGGGCTTTTGGCCTTTAGTAAAATATCTTCGGTGGCTAATGATTTACCGCGATTGGCCGAGGCCGGTATGCGAAAGCTGGCCGATTTTGTTGCAGATATTAGTGCTCATTTCGGTTTCGACCGTCAAGAAACTAAAATGTTGATTAAGGAGCAGATAGGTAACATGTTGTCGTCGGGGGGGCAATATTTTCAAAATATTTTTAATTCGACGGCCAGTATCATTGTCAGCTTTGGCCTGTTGCCAGTATATATTTTTCTGTTTTTGTTTTATCGGAGCAAATTTGCCCGTTTCCTGATAATGAATTTCGGGTATGAAAACCGTTACAAAGTGATTTCCATATTGAGAGAGATATCACATGTGTTTGTACGTTATATGGCCGGGGTGTTGATGGTGGTGATAATTCTTTGCATCATTAATTCAACGGGTTTGTGGATTGTTGGATTGCGATATCCCATTGCTTTTGGGATTATATCGGCCATGTTTAATTTCATTCCCTATTTTGGCACGCTGTTAGGTGGTGCCGTCCCTCTAATTTTTGCATTAATTGGTGAAAATGACCCTGCCCTCGCTTTTAGAGTTGTCATTTTGTTCGGTATTGTTCAGTTTATTGATAACAATATTCTTACACCCAATATTGTGGGCGGAAATGTACGGGTGAACCCCTTTTTCATCATTACCGGATTATTGGCTGCAGGCTTTATATGGGGTATTCCCGGCTTATTGCTCATTGTTCCTTTTTTGGCAATAACCCGAATAGTTTTTTCACATATCGATTCAATGAAACCCTTTGCTTTTCTGCTGGGCGATCAGGGGACTGCCAAACATTCTCTGACACTTGATAAATTCAAAAAGCTTTGGCGGAAAATAATCCGAAAATAATGTTTGTCACCAGGTATATTCATCAGTATAAATTTTATCTAATTCATTGGCCTGATGGAACTCGCATGACAAAGAGTTTTATACATTATCTTTTGTGAAAATCTCTCATTGTCATGCTCGTTTCATTCGTATATAATTTATTTAACTCATTGGCCGAATGGAACTCGCATGGCTTAATAAAATTTATACATGTTCTTTTGTGGCAAAAGTCGCCATGCTCGTTTCATCAGTATAAAATTTATCTAATTCATTGGTCTGATGGAACTCGCATGACCAAGAGTTTTATACATTATCTTTTGTGAAAATCTCTCATTGTCATGCTCGTTTCATTCGTATGTAATTTACTTATATAATTAGTTTAAAGTCCATTATGGCCATCCCTCACCCCTTAATCCCCTAAAGGGGAAATTTCCCAACCCGCAATCATAAAATCGATAAATCTCACTTCTGCCTTCTGCCTGTGCACTTCTGCCTATATCATTTTATACATGCTCTTTTGTGGCAAAAGTCGCCATGCTCGTTTCATCAGTATAAAATTTATCTAATTCATTGGCCTGATGGAACTCGCATGACAAAGAGTTTTATACATTATCTTTTGTGAAAATCTCTCATTGTCATGCTCGTTTCATTCGTATATAATTTACTTATATAATTAGTTTAAAGTCCATTATGGCCATCCCTCACCCCTTAATCCCCTAAAGGGGAAATTTCCCAACCCGCAATCATAAAATCGATAAATCTCACTTCTGCCTTCTGCCTGTGCACTTCTGCCTATATCATTTTATACATGTTCTTTTGTGGCCAACGTCACCATGCTTGTTTCATTCTTAATCCGTGCAGGGGAACAATGTTTACTTATACATAGTCCAAAGCCAACAAAAGCAAGGAATTTGTAATCTTTTGCGGAAGCTGTTTTTAAGTTTAAATTTCTTCCCATCCGGAGAATGCTAATTATTGTCAATTTTAAATATATTGTTCTTTGACGGTGAATAATTTCTAAATTTGCTGCCGAATCTAAAAACAGAAACATTAAAATGGCCAAAAAACCATCCATCCCCAAAGGGACTCGTGACTTCTCGCCCGCCGAAATGGTAAGGCGCAACTATATTTTTGACACCATTAAGGGTGTATTCTGTAAATATGGCTATATGCCGTTGGAAACGCCTGCTATGGAGAATCTGGATACCCTTCTCGGAAAATATGGCGATGAAGGCGATAAATTGCTTTTTAAAATTTTGAATTCGGGCGATTACCTTAAAAAAGCCGATGAAACGCTGCTGGCCAATAAAGATTCTAACCGATTGACCGGACAAATATCGGAAAAGGGGTTACGTTATGATTTGACGGTTCCCTTTGCCCGTTTTGTAGTACAACATCAGGGTGAGCTTACGTTTCCCTTTAAGCGCTATCAGATACAGCCGGTATGGCGGGCCGACCGTCCTCAAAAAGGCCGCTACCGTGAATTCTTCCAATGCGATGTGGATGTGGTGGGTAGTAACAGTCTGCTCAATGAAGTGGAACTGATTCAGATTGTGGATGAGGTGTTTCGAAAACTGGGAATCCGGGTGGTTATAAAACTCAACAACCGTAAAGTGTTGGCAGGAATTGCCGAAATTATTGGCGAGGCAACCCGTCTGACCGATATTACCGTGGCCATTGACAAACTGGAAAAGATTGGTCTCGAAAAGGTTAATGCCGAACTGGCGCAAAAAGGCTTATCAGCTGAGGCTATTGATAAGCTGCAACCTATCTTGTCGCTGAGTGGTTCCAATTCTCAAAAGTTGGAACAACTGAAAGAAATACTGGCCGGGTCGGAAACAGGACAGAAAGGAATTGATGAAATAAGTGAAGTGTTAGATGTATTAAAAGAACTGAATTTAGCCACTGACGTGGAATTGGATCTTACCCTCGCCCGTGGGCTTAATTACTATACCGGTGCCATCTTCGAAGTAAAAGCTCTCGATGTGGAAATTGGTAGTATTACCGGCGGTGGACGATATGATGATTTAACCGGCATCTTCGGGTTGAAAGATGTGTCGGGCGTAGGTATTTCATTCGGTGCCGACAGAATATACGATGTAATGAATCAGCTTGACCTTTATCCGCCGGAGGTGACTTCTGCTACACAACTTATGTTTGTTAACTTTGGAGCTGTTGAAGCACGCTATTGTCTGCGACTGGCCGGTGAGTTACGGCAAAAGGGGCTCAGAGTGGAAGTGTTCCCCGACAATGCCAAATTAAAGAAACAGATGAATTATGCCCATAAGAAAAATATTGGATTTGTGGCACTGGTAGGCGAAGAAGAGATGAATAAAGGCATTGTTACCCTGAAAGATATGAATAGTGGAGAACAACGGTCTGTAAAGCCTGAAGAAATTGCAGAGATAATAAGATAATAATTGTAAGCCTTTGTTCTTTTTTCTTTTTTATCCCTGCTCAAAATTACTATCTTTGTTTTTTCAGGTAATGAGCAACCTTTTTTGAAATGTTTTTATTAGGCATAGCAGGTTCTGTACTTCCTTATTTTCTTGCATTGGGAATGGTGCTTATTTATTCATTGGAAGCACCGGCCCAAAAGCCTGATTATGCCTTCAATTCTGATAACAGCAAACGCATAATCCGGGAGCATCAGCCTGATAGGTTGTTGATTTTATCGCCTGAAGGTCCGGATTTCCGGGTTGCCTCACATGAGTTTAAAAATTGTCCATTAAAAAAGTGTGATCGCAAAGAAAAGGAGAAAGCGCATCCCCAACGGATTACTTTTAGTTTTTCCCGAGTGGTGAGGGCCGGCCGCCATTTGTTGCGTTCGGAACTTGTTAAAAGTCAGCTTTCCGGGTTTTGTTGGTCAGGACTTTCACCTCCCTGTCGAATCTGTTAGGATTTACTTCTTCCCATTCGAAGATGCTACCGGCATATTGTCGGTTATATTCATTTCAATAGTTAATATCCAATACCATGTATAAAAATGATTGGAATAATCGGATTAAGTCATAAATCCGCCCCGGTAGAGGTGAGAGAGCGGTATGCCTTTAATAATGAGGATATTAAAAAGTTGTCTGCCTCTATTTTGGCTCATCAGCAGATAGATGGCATAGTAATATTATCCACCTGTAATCGTACCGAACTTTATTTTTCGGCCCGTACCCAGTGCCTTAGTGGTGCCATAAAATTGATTAATAAATGTTTGTTGGACTTTTCGGGCGATGAATCCATAAACAAAGAGTACTTTTACCATTATTTCAAACGCGATGCGGTAATACATTTGTTTAGGCTTATTTCCGGTTTGGAATCCATGGTCTTCGGTGAATACCAGATCGTTTCACAGATTAAGGATGCCATGGAATATGCCAGAGAGCTGGGTGCTATGGATAAAGTGCTGAATCGCCTTTTTATCAAAGCCCTTGAAGTGGGGAAACAGGTGAGATCGCGTACCGGAATAAGCAGAGGCGCTTTCTCGGTAAGCTATGCCGCTGTGGAAAAATGCCGTGAACATTTTTCTGATCTTCACAAACGAAAAATTCTTCTAATTGGTGCAGGTGAAACAGGCGAGCTCGTGGTAAAAAACCTTTTTAAGCGCGGTTGTCAACATATATCCATTGCCAACCGGACCCTTTCCAAAGCGCAAGAGCTGGGACAACGTTTTAATGCCCGTATTGTTCCGTTCGATGAGCTTGCCAGTGCCATTCCCAAAGCCGAAATAGTGATTTCTTCTATTATTGGGGAATATATGATTAATCAATCTTTGCTTGGAGGTAAAGCTCCTGAGCATAAAGTGATGATGATTGACCTGGGAGTCCCCAGAAATATTGACCCCGGCCTGGCAGAGATGAAAAATATTCGTCTGCTTAATATTGACGATCTTAAAAAAGTGGTGGTACAAAACGAAGAGAAAAAGAAAAGTTACTTCGATACGGCCGAACAAATTATCGAAAGCAAAACAGATGAATTTCAGCAGTGGTTGGCTACCCTTAAATTATCGCCGACTATTCAAAATATCATAACCTCGGTTCATCAGCTTAACAATGAAGGTATAGAGGCTTTTCGTTCTTCCAAATCGGAGGAGGAAATTGATATGATGAAAAACTACGGTGAGCACCTGGCGGATAAACTGAGCCGAAAACTGATTAAGAATCTTAAAGAAACCACCCAAAACGGACAAAAAGAGGAGCTTATTCAGGTAATTAACAAATTGTTTGAATGGTAAAAGATTAATGTGTCAGATTTTTAGATTTTAGATTTATAGATATTAAGAATCTTTCAAGTTGAGGTAAAAGCCGAATTAGCCTAAAGGATTGGGACAATTGAGGGGCTGAAGGGATTGAGGAGATTGAAAAGATTGAAGGGATTGGTATACGTATTTCAAGTTATTGTTACTGTAAAACATTCATTTTATATCTTGTATCTAATAATCTAAACATCTTGTATTTGATGTACAAAATAAACTAACCACTAATGACTAGTGACTAATAACTAACTACTGTTCATTAACTATAAGATTCATAAGGTCAGTGAGTTAATTTGATTTTTTGCGAATAAACCAGATACATAAGGGTGTTAAAAAATAATGACCAAAGAGACAATAAATATAGGAACGCGAAGCAGTAAGCTGGCGTTGTGGCAGGCTCATCAGGTGAAAGACGCGCTGATGCGTTGCTTTCCAGAAATGGTTGTTAATATCATTCCATTTAAAACCAAAGGGGATGCCGTTTTGGAAGTAGCATTGTCAAAAATCGGCGATAAAGGACTGTTTACCCGGGAAATAGAAAATGCTTTGTTGAACGGTGAGGTGGATATTGCCGTTCACAGTCTCAAAGATTTGCCTACCGACTTGCCGGAAGGACTGAGGTTAGGTGGCGTCCTGCCCCGGGGTGAAGTGCGGGATGTTTTGGTGTCGCGGGACGGACGCTCACTAAAAGAGTTGACATCCAACGACCGAATTGGCACGTCGAGTCTTCGGCGACAGGCACAAATTCTGCATAAATATCCCTATCTTAAAGTGGTGGATATTAGGGGTAACGTAGAAACGCGACTGCGAAAAATGGAAGAAGGGCTTTGTGATGCTTTGGTCATGGCCGGTGCAGGCTTCATCCGTCTCGGACTGGAAGAAAAAATTACCGAATTTCTTGAGCCCGAAGTGATACTGCCTGCGGTAAGTCAGGGCGCCGTGGCCATGGAGATACGGTCAGACGATTCCCTTGTATCGGAAGTTGTGAAAGCCGTAACGGATGAAATGACTTTTTTAACCACCAATGCCGAGCGGGCATTTCTTAAAACCATTGAAGGTGGGTGTCAGGTTCCGGTTGCTTGTTATTCTCAATTGGTGGGTGACAACATGCGTTTAACCGGAATGATTGGAGCAATCGATGGCCGCATACTGTTACGTGAAACCGTTGAATGCAAACAGGCAGAGGCGCAAAAATGTGCCGTTCAGCTCGCCCAAAAATTATTGAACTCAGGAGGACGACAAATTCTCGAGACTATTAGATAAACATAAGGGGGGCTTAATCAATAATAAAAATGAAACGAGCATGGCATGAAGGTTTTCCACAATAAGAACATCTATAAACGACACAGGCAGAAGTGCACAGGCAGAAGGCAGAAGAAGTTTTTAGTCATTAGTCGACAGTCATTAGTGGTTAGTGCTAAATAACTAATGACTAACCACTGATGACTGCTTTTAAGAAGCAAAATATCAATGGATTAAGTAAATTTTATGCGGATAAAAAGGCAGAAGTTGAATTTATCAATTTATGCCAATAAAGGCTAAAGTACAGGGCCCGGGAATCATGAACAGAAGAATAACCGTTATAACCACATGGCCTGTCGATGCAGGGGAGCAGTTCCGGGAGGTGATGACCGCAAACGGCATCTCTTTATTGTCGCTTCCTATGATTGAAATCGCTGATTTGTCGTTTCGACTTAATCACGATTTGGAAGACTATCATTGGATTGTTTTTACCAGTAAAAACGGGGTTCATTCTTTTTTGAGGCGGTATTCTTTTTCACGAGAGAATAAAATAGCGGTAATAGGTTCGGGAACAGCGAAGGCATTAAGGACAAAAGGTTACGAGCCGCATTTTACAGGTAGTGGAACATCGGGTGTGAAATTTTCATATGAGCTGGCAGAGGTTGTTGGTTCCGGTCAAAAGGTTCTTTTGGCTCTGGGTAATTTGGCACCAAACCGGTTGAAAGAGGCGTTATCCCCGCAAAATCAGGTGGAGCGGGTGGATGTATATCAAACACGGGTGCCTGAAAATGTCGATGAAAACATATTGAAACGAATCATATATGATGATTATACCCTTATTGCGGTGAGTAGTCCTTCGGGAGTTAAGAACCTTATGGCATTGGTTAAAGATAAAATCAAGCGGCCATTGAGATTGGTAAGTATTGGCGAAACCACATCTGATGCCGCCCGCCGGTTGGGTATTGAACCATTAGGCACGTCCCCTGTCCAAAGTTATTATGGATTGGCACAGTGCGCATTAGAAACCATAAATCATATGTAAAGACGGATAATTATCAATCTGAACCAACGGATAACCATCGGTCCCATAATACAGGTAGAGACGAATAACCATCCGTCCGCCAGTAGAAACGGATCACCATCCGTTGGTCAGGAGCGACGGATCACCATCGGTCCCAAAATATATGTAGAGACGGAAAATAATCCGTCTGAAAAAAAAGACGAACGATTATAAAACATATACGTTATGAGTTTTCCAATAACACGTCTGAGACGTTTACGCAAAACCCCGGTAATAAGGAATATGGTTCGCGAAACCATTGTTAACCGGGATGATTTGATTATGCCCTATTTTGTATGTCCCGGCGAAGGGGTGAAAAATCCCATCGATTCCATGCCGGGGAATTACCAGTGGTCCATAGATTTGCTGGTAAAAGAGGTTAAAGATCTTTACACAACAACAGGTATTGATAAAATATTACTGTTTGGTATTCCCGAAGAGAAGGATGAAGATGGCAGCGTAGCATGTAGTCATGATGCTATTGTTCCGCGCGCTATACGAGCTTTGAAGAAAGAGTTGCCGGAGGTGATGATTGTGGCAGATGTTTGTAATTGCGAATATACTGTCCACGGCCATTGCGGAACGGTTGTAGATGGAGATGTCAACAACGATTTGACATTGAAGACGCTGGCGGCACAATCGGTAACCCTGGCTGAGGCCGGTGCCGATATTGTTGCGCCCAGTGACATGATGGACGGTCGTGTCGGCGTTATTCGCAAGGCGTTGGACGAAAACGGATTTGAGAATACCCCTATCATGGCTTATTCGGCCAAGTATGCATCGGCCTTTTACGGGCCATTCCGTGATGCTGCCGAAAGTGCACCTAAATTTGGCGATCGCTCAACTTACCAGATGGACCCGGCCAATTCGGATGAAGCATTACGGGAGGTGGAACAAGATATTATCGAAGGGGCCGATATGGTAATGGTGAAACCGGCATTAAGTTACATGGATGTGATACAGAGAGTTAAGTCGACCTTCAATATGCCACTGGTGGCATACAATGTAAGCGGTGAGTTTTCTATGGTTAAAGCTGCGGCTCAGCAAGGATGGATTGATGAGAAACGCATTATCAAAGAAATTCTTACTTCCATAAAACGTGCCGGAGCAGATGTGATAATTACCTATCATGCCAAAGAGTTTATTCTGAATAGTAAAGGAGAAAATTGAGCCGATTGCCGGAGGTAATCATCTTAAGGAATTTGTGATTGCTCTGCCAATCGCAGATTCCTTATGGCAAATTAGAAATAAAAGTAACCTGAATGTGTTTGGTGACTTTTGCCGCAAAAAGAAATGTATAAAATAAAAGACATAGCCAGAAGAGCACAGGCAGAAGGCAGAAGAAGTCATTAGTGATTAGTCAATAGTCAACAGTCATTAGTGACTAGTGTTGATTAACTAACTACTAACCACTAGTGACTAACCACTAACCACTAGTGACAAACGACTAATCACTAATGACTAACTTTAAACTTCATTTGGCCAGGAACTTAGAAAAAATTTGTACTAAATGAATACAGTAAAAAGTAAAGAAGCTTATAAAAAAGCATGTGAGTTGATGCCCGGGGGTGTTAATTCGCCGGTTCGGGCATTCAAGAGTGTAGGAGGAAACCCTGTGTTTATCCAGAAAGGAAAAGGTGCCAGGGTGTGGGATATTGATGGTAACGAATATATCGATTTTGTAGCTTCATGGGGGCCTCTCATTCTTGGTCATGCAAGAGATGAGGTGGTGGAAGCCATACAGAAAACAGCTGTTGACGGAACCAGTTTCGGAGCTCCCACCTTATTGGAAAATGAGATGGCAGAGCTGATTATCCGGATGGTGCCATCAGTAGAAAAGGTCCGAATGGTCAGCTCCGGGACCGAAGCTACCATGAGTGCTTTGCGTCTGGCTCGTGGTTATACCCAAAGAGACAAGGTCATTAAATTTGCCGGATGTTATCACGGACATGCCGACAGTTTTTTGATTCAGGCGGGTTCAGGTGCTATGACCTTTGGTCTTCCCGACAGCCCGGGTGTTACAAAAGCTGCCGCACAGGATACTTTAATAGCTTCATATAATGATTTGGCTTCGGTAGAAAAACTGTTTGAGGATAATGATGGTCAGATAGCCGCGGTAATTGTAGAGCCGATTCCCGGAAACATGGGTGTTATTCCTCCCGCCCCCGGCTTTTTGGAAGGGTTGAGAGCCTTAACTTCCCGTTATGGTGCTTTGTTGATTTTTGATGAGGTGATCACCGGATTTCGATTGTCGACGGGAGGTGCTCAGCAATTCCTGGGTATAACACCCGATTTGACGACCATGGGTAAAATTATCGGAGGAGGTTTGCCTGTAGGTGCATTTGGAGGACATGCAGAAATAATGAATCACTTAGCACCGGAGGGAGCTGTTTATCAGGCCGGCACTTTATCAGGGAATCCGTTAGCCATGGCGGCCGGTAAAGCAGCCCTACAAATACTAAAAAACGATCCGGGTATTTATAAAAGGGTAGAAGCGAAAGCTGTGCGGTTAGAGGAAGGATTAAGAAATAATCTTGAAAAAGCCGGGGTTCCCGCCGTGATTAACCGTGTTGGCGGTATGATGACTCTCTTTTTTAACGACCAGGGGCAAGTCACTAATTTTGAACAGGCCGGAAAATCCGACACCAAACGATATGCGGCCTTTTTCAAAAAGATGCTTGAAAATGGCATCTATCTGGCGCCATCCCAGTTTGAGTGTACTTTTGTATCTGATGCTCATACAGAAGAAGATATTGACCGGTTAATTGAAGTATCGGAAAAAGTATTGAAGGAAATTTAGCAGAAGTTTGCCCATGAGAAACGGGGAAATCTATATATAGGGTATTGTGCAAAATTCAATTGTCAATATTTTATTTATGTGAATGATATGGAAAGCCCTGTATATGATGGTTGTTAATTTTTAAAGCAAGAGCAGTGGTTGGTGTTTGCCGAGTTTTTAAATTTCCAAATTAATATTAATGCAAGAATCTTTACTGAAAAATAAGCTGAAAGGGTATTCGACGGAACGACCGCCGGTATGGTTTATGCGGCAAGCGGGACGTATATTACCCAATTATCAACGGTTGAAAGAGAAGTATTCATTTCAGGAATTGATGAGAGAACCCGAGTTAGCGGCCAAAGTGACGTTGATGCCGGTATATGATTTGGGTGTGGATGCGGCGATCCTGTTTTCCGATATTTTGGTTATTCCGGTGGCTTTGGGTATGGATTTGTCGTTTACGGATCATGGTCCGGTGTTCGAGAAACCGTTGCACCAAACCACTAACCCTTCACGGGTATTGACGCCCGATGCTTCAAAGTTGGATTATATCTATCGCAACATCGAGACAATCGTAAGACTTCGTCCGGAAAATATTCCGCTGATTGGTTTTTGCGGGGCTCCACTCACTACGCTGTGTTATATGTTGCAGGGCACGGCCAGGACTCCAAATTTCCCGGACGCGGTAAAATACCTTTATACTAATAAAAAAGATGCCCGGAAACTGATTGATGCCATAACTGAAATGTCGATTATTTATGCACAAAATCAAATTCGTGCGGGTGTCGACATTTTTCAGCTGTTTGATACACACGCAGGGCTTATTCCTGCAGAATTATATATGGAACTTTTTTGGCCGGCAATTCGAAGAATTTCGGATGCGGTGCGTCAGATGGGTGTACCTTTTATATTTTTCCCCAAAGGGCTTGGAACCGGCATTCGATACATCACTTCTGATGTTGCCGATTATGTTAGCATCGACTGGCAAATGCCATTGCGTCATGCCCGCGAATTGGTTCAGCAGGAAGTAGGGTTGCAAGGAAATTTAGACCCTCGTCTGCTATATGCACCCAAAGAAGAGATCCTGGCAACCCTGAAAAATTATCTGCCTTTTTACCGGGAATACCCTAACCTGGTAATAAATTTAGGCCATGGTTTTCTACCGGACATTCCTTATGAAAATGCCCGGTTAGTTGTGGAATGGGTGAAGTCAGCCAATTGGTCAGGATGAGGCTTTCAATTCCCGAATAAGATCATCCAGGTTGACCGTAGCAAATGAGGATGCGTAGTCGCTCATGGCATACGGAATTATTAATTCACCATTATGAATATAAGAGCCGCATGTATAAACCACATTGGGTACATATCCGGCTCTTTCATTTTCTGATGGAATCAGCAATGGTTCTTTTAATCTGGCAATAACTTTCGTGGGGTCTTCCAAATCCAGCAGGCAGGCACCCAAAGAATATTTCCGGACAGGACCTACGCCGTGAGTGATGAGCAGCCAGCCATGTTCGGTTTCCAGAGGTGAGCCCCCATTCCCAATTTGCATTAACTCCCATGGATGGAGTGGTTCTTGCAATATTTGTGCTTCCCGCCACATGCTCAGATCATCCGAGAACATGATATAGTTATTGACACCATCAATGCGACTAATCATGGCATACTTTCCGTTGATGCGACGGGGGAAAAGTGCCAGGTTCTTATCTTTTGCAAATTTTCCATGTATAGGGAAAATCCTGAACCTGTAGAAATCTTTCGTAACAATTAATTTAGGCAGAATGGTATATCCGTCAAAGGCCGTATAGGTGGCATAATAGGTTACTGAGCCGTCATCTTCAACAAAACGTACAAAACGAGCATCTTCTATGCCGTTTTTTTCAAATTTAGACAAAGGAAATATAACTCTTTCTGACAGGTCGGTATCTAAAGAGAATCTTATTTCTGTATAAGAACCTGCCAGCCATAAAATTTCTTGTAAGGCTTTTTGAGCCTCCAATGTCAGGTCCGGTTCATCGGCCTGAAGTTTTTGCGCGGCTTCACGTACCTGATCGTAATTGAATTCATCGGGTAATTGTCGAAGCACTTTTTCATAAAGGTGGGGTTGAATCCCCATGTCGTTTAATCTGGCAATAAAAAGATGTTTGTGGTAATGGTAACTTTTTACCAGTTCTGCTTCATCAATTTGGTTGCCCTCTTCCTGAAGGTGAATATCGTTATTTTGATCAATGATTGCTCTGCGGAATACCAGCGATGATATATGTCCTTCACCGGTCCCTCTAAGGCTTATGATAACACGGGTTTGTCCTTCCTCCAAACCACTTTGATCGGGATCCTCCACAATCGAAGGATTGAATAAGGCTGCCGATTCAATGGCATATTCCATTGTAAAATAGGCGCCTATGAGTAATTTTCGGTTTTCGGAAAGCAGTGTTTTTCCATTTAAGTCTTGTACTAAATGCCTTACTTTGTTGTAGTGTTTTTTGAATAAGGTGGTAATACTTCGATGCCGTCGCGTAAATTCTCGAAGTATCTGACTCATGTTAGCGCTAACTTCATGTTCAGGCATTTTTAAAATATTTTCAATCACCTTGCTAGCGCGTTGATCTCCATTGAAAAAGAAACGTGCAATTACCCTGTTGTTATTAGGGTAAATGATAGTGTTCTTACGGACAACGGATAGTTTCATCAGTATAAAATTTTTCTAAGTTATTGGTCTGATGGGACTCGCATGACAAAGAGTTTTATACATTCTCTGTTGTGAAAATCTCTCATTGTCATGCTCGTTTCATTAGTATAAAATTTATTTAACTTATTGGACTAATGGAACTCGCATGACCTAAAGTTTATTCATGTTCTTATTGGGACAAGTTTTTTTGGTCATGCTCTTTTGTGGCAAAAGCCGCCATGCTCGTTTTATTTGGGTTAACAAATAATGCTCGCAAATTTAGAAATTATTCAACCTATGCTACAATAATCGCACCGCATTATTAAGATGAAACGACAAAATTTAGAATGGCCTAATGTCTTAATTTTGAAAAATGTTCAGGTCTGAAACCGGATTTTATAAAAAAGACAGTTTTTACTTCAAAGTGTTAATATGGCAGTGTTTTACAATGAATTTAATTATGGTGGGATAATTAAAAAATGTTACATTAGAAGAAAAATGAATTATGCCTGGAGAATTTTGCGAAGTATATCAGCCTATTTAAGCTTGAATTATGTAAGAGTTATTTGGTCAATAACATAGTATAATTGAAGGTGTAATTTTTGATTTCCAAAATATATACAAACTGAAAACCATTAATAATATATTACTGCTTTTATTGTTTATCCTGTGGATACCCATATTTCTAAATGGACAGGAGAATGGAGAGGTACGGCGCATAAAAATTAAGGGGAACAAAAGCTTCAGCAAAGGGGAGCTGATGGATAAGATAGATTTTACCAATGCATCGTGGGTCGGTAAAACTTTTTTTAAAAAAGAGCCATCATATTATAGTTCGGATGCCTGGGAGTTGAATAAAGCGCGACTGGTTTCCTTTTATCAGATGAATGGTTTTTTGCAGGTTAAGGTAGAATTGAAAAATCTTAAAAAGATTAGCAAAAACTATCGGGTTGATCTGACTATAGCAATTGATGAGGGTACTCCTGTTATTGTTAGGTCCGTATTTTTTACCGGAGTAAAAGGTACGGAAAGAGACACTGTTCTGCTATGGGAGCAATTTCAACAACTGAAACAAGAACTTATTGTTAAGGAAGGAAGTAGTTTTCGTGATGATGCGGTAAGGCAGGATCAGAAGCGTATAACCGAATGGTTTGCTTCGCGTGGTTATGCTTATGTGGAGGTGCAACCAGATATATCCTTGTCTTCAGATACACTTTTTGCATCGATAAACTGGCTAATAGAAAAAGGCCCTTTATGTCGATTTGGAGAAGTTACCATTGTTGGGAATGAAAGGGTTCCGTTAAAAGCTGTAGAAAAGCAGATTACCTTCAGAGAAGGAGAGATTTATAATTACAAAGCTATTTCACAATCGCAGAAGCAGGTATATGGACTGGGCCTTTTCCGTATTGCATCGTTTCAGACTTCCTTGACCAATCCGCCTTCTGATACGCTTGCTGTGACAGTTAAAACAGAAGAAGCACCTCGTCTTTCTACTCGTGTGGGCGTTGGTTATGGTCTGGAAGAACATTTCAGAACATTTCTGGAGATGGGTTATTTAAGTTTTCCGGGAAAAACCATGCGAACAAAATTTTATGCCAAGCATTCGGGTTTGGAACCTTATCGTTTTGAAGCCATAATAACACAGCCATCCATTTTTGGCCCCAATTCATCTTTAGAATTTAATCCTTCCGTACGGCAACGTAAAGAAGAAGGTTTTGAATCTTTCCTGTGGGGTGGTGACCTTTCTTTATACCATAATTTTGGAAGTCGATTAACCGGGTCGGTCTCTATGTTTTACGAGCGGGTTGACATTGAAATTGCGTCTGATTTTGAACGGTCGCTGGAGGATATGGATCAGAGTACCTATTCGAAGAATGGCTTTTCGGTGGGTATGAGTTTCAATAATTCTATGCCTAAGTCGGAACCTGCCCTGGGATGGTCTTTGGCGGTAAATGCAAAGGTAAATGGCGCTATATTTAATTCGCCCTATCCGTTTTTTAAGTATATGTTTGAAGGGAAGCGATTTCAGCCGGTGACCAACGGTGTGGTGTTGGCCATGCGATTAGAGGCAGGAAACATCATTCGTTTTGGCGAGTCGGAAGCGACCCCTGTTGAAGAGCGTTTTTTTGCCGGTGGTAGTCGTTCGGTGCGGGGATGGTCAAGATATATGCTCGGACCGTTGGATGATGAGGGTATCCCTTTGGGAGGTAATTCCTTACTGGAAGGTAGTGTTGAGCCCCGCATCAAGGTTGTTGGCCCGTTTAGTATTGTGCTATTTGTCGATTGGGGCAATGTATGGAGTCGGGAAAGTACTTTCAGATTGAACGAAATTCATTGGTCGGCCGGAGCGGGATTTCGTTTTGCCACACCAATAGGTCCTGTAGGGATGGACTTTGCTCGTCCTGTGTTTGATGAAAACAGTAAATGGCAAATTCACCTGAATGTGGGCCACGCTTTTTAATTTTTAATTGTCGGACCGGAAAAAAGATTTCCCATTCCGAGAAGCTTTAAGGAAATTCTTAAATAAATTGTGAATAAAGTTGTAAAGTACATATTGATTGTTTTCTCGGTTTTCTTAGCCCTGTTGCTTTTACTTGGGTTGTTTACCCAAACGTCAATTTTCCGCCGGGTGGTAAAAGAGCAAGTGGTGAAAGGGTTAAATGAGACCATTGCCGGGCAGGTGAGGATCGAAACCCTGAAAGGTAATTTTTTTAATCGTTTGTCGATTCACGGTTTGTTTATCGGAGAAAATCAAATCGACACGTTAATTGCCATTGATGACCTTTTTCTTGAGTATTCCCTTTGGCCATTGTTGAAGAAAGAAGTCCGGATTAAAACATTAATAATTGGTCATCCCGTAGTTAAACTGAAGCAGTCAGCCGATTCTTTATGGAATTATGAAAAGTTTTTTCAAACGAAGGCGCCATCTTCAGAGAATGAAAGTTCCCAATCCTCGTCCTTCTCATTTTTCGTAAATCGGTTGGATATTACCGATGGTCGGACGTTAGTGGTGTTGTTTAGCGATTTAAAACCGATAGGTATTTCTGATTTAAATATGGAATTGGAAGGCGGGTACAGTCCGCAATCAATATATCTTAATCTTCTTCATTTAGGGTTTAAAACGTCTCGGCCGATACCGGACTTGCAACATTTACAGTTTAATGTAGCGTTGAGAGATTCAGTATTCTCGCTGTCCGATTTTGCTTTAGAAACAAAAAGGAATACTATTCAGGCAAAAGGAGCTTATTCCGACCGGCAAGGTGATAGTTCTGAAGTTTTTGTCCAGTCTGAACCTTTTGATTCAGAAGATTTAACCTGGCTGCTACCCGATTTCCGGATAGGTGTGAAACCCAGGATGGACTTACAAACTAAGCTTCAAGACAAAGACCTCAGTATTGATTGGATGGCGGAATATGAAGGCCAGAGAGTCAGATTGAGCGGGCAATTAACCAATTTTCTTGATTTTTTGAGTGATTCGTCGAGATTTAAAGTTGATACGGATTTAAAGATAACTTTTGATGCTTACGAGCCATCGAAGTGGTTTTTATTATCGGGTTTTCCGGTTGTCTTGAATGGCGAAATAGACATTACCGGTAATGGACTAAAAAATAGTTTAAATCCCTTAACGGTAAATGCCAATTTTTCAAACAGTATGTGGGAGGATTATCCTGTCAAAGAATTTCAATTTTCAGGGCTTTATAAGAGCGGGGCAACAAATTTTGAGTCGAGGATAGAGACTAAAGATGGTGTGTTTGACGTGTCAGGAAATGCACAGGTAGATATACCCCATTCACCTATTCAGTTGAAGATAATGGCGAGCCGGTTTCCGTTAGGGCGTTTTCTGCCGGCATGGGGTGACAGTACGCTGGTCAATATGTCTTTATCCGTTACCGGAAGAGGAAACTCTTTGGAGTCGTTATCGGCAGGGTTTAATTTAACTATGAATGAGTCTGTTGTGGCAGGTGTTCCGGTGGGCTGGCTTTTAGCCCGGGGCCGAATGGATAGCGGTGACTTGGTGTTGGACACGTTAGAAATCAGTAACGGCTCATTGGCCTTTTACGGTGCTGGGGAATATTCGCGAGAAGGACTTATTCATGCCCGTGTTGAAAGTAAGATTAATGATTTCATTGCATTTAGGAATTATGTGGACCAACCCGGTGCTTGGGGTTTTCTGGGATTTGACGGCGAGGTAGAGGGTGTGCCGGATTCGTTGATGGCAAAACTTAATATTTATGGGGAAGCGCTTCGGTATGATACCATTGTTTATGTTGATGAGGTTGAAGTAAGAGTTCCCAAATTTCTAATAAAGGACGGTGCAATGTGGGGGCATGCAGATATCCTGGCCGAAGGTATTTCGGCGGGAGGTATAGAAGGCGACTCAATTAAAATTGAAGGGCAATTGAAGAATGATGCTTGGGAGGTTAACAGCACCTTGTGGATTACCGATTCATTATGGCTACAGATAGGTGCTTTAGGTGAATTGTCTGCCCCTTTAGATATTTCCATCCCGGAACTGAATATTCAAACACCATATGATTTATACTCATTGGAGGGTGATAGTATTAAGTTGTCACTAGGTCCTGAACATTATATGGTGAAGGACTTCAATTTAACGGGTCAGAAAGATAAAGGTGTTGGATTAAGGGCTAACGGAGAATTTACCTTGGGTGATTCGGTACAGATAGATGTGTCGGTGGATAATCTGGATATATCGGTTTTGGAAAAATCAGGGGTAGTACAACAGTCATTGAGCGGCCGGGCTTCATTGGAATTACAGGCATCGGGACCGATAAGCAATCCTGAATTGAAATTGGATTTGTTATTGAGTGATTTGGCTATCGACCCGGCAAGAATAAGTCAGATGCATTTGAATATGAGACAATCGGATGACACACTCAGGGCATACACCGCCGTTCACAGCAAAACAGGAGATTCACTGTTTGTGGAGATAATGTCGCCGGTAAAAATTAATGGGGGTGATTCGTTAATGGTTGCCAGCTATAGAGATGTATCAGGGAGGGTGGTGGCAAATCAAATACGTCCTTCTGCTTTTTTTGAGTTTGATGATCCCGATAATCAATATTTTCGGGCATTGGTGGATATGGATATAAAATTATCCGGTCAGCTGCTCAATCCTGTATTAAAGGGCTTTTTGAATGTTTCCGGGGGTGAGCTGTCGTTGCCTTCTTATGGTTTGAGATACAGTGATGTGAAGCTGATGGCAAGGGTCGATAGTAACCGGATAGAGTTAGACTCACTTTTTGCCGCCAGAGATAAAGGAACTTTCTTGGTTTTTGGGAAGGGAACCTTTAAACCCAATTTGTGGTCCGGAATACTTTCCGGTCTCGATATAACGATAAAGGCACGAGATTTTTTCTTGTCGCGTCACCCTAATCACGAAATAGAAATTAATGGCGATACCTGGTTTAAATTGGAGGAAGGAAATCCTACTTTTGGTGGTGAAATCACTGTGCTTCAATCCAGATTATATTTACCGGCTTTGTTGAATATGGGAGGTGAAGCAGCTATGGATGAGCCTATGCTGGTAGAGGCATTAAAAAAGAATGTAACTGATAGTATAGAACCGGAAGACGGGGATTTAAGGATGGCAGCAAAAGAGGGTAAAGGTGAAATCAATTTGTTGAAACCGCTAAAAGGAAAAATAAATATAAAGATACCGCGAAACAGTTGGCTTCGGTCGGAGGATATGAACCTGGAGCTATACGGCGATTTAGACCTTTTGAAAAATGATGAGTATTTTGAAGTATTTGGAATATTGGGTATTACCAGAGGATATTATACCTTGTATGGCAGAAAATTAATAATTAATGAAGGCGAGTTGACTTTTACAGGCGGCAAAGAGACCAATCCCCGAATAGAATTGGAAGCCGGTTACACCTTCAGAGGTGTTGATAAACAAAAGAAAGAACTCATTATGACTGTTAGTGGCACGGCCTTTGAGCCAAAGTTATTATTTACCCTTAACGGGACAGAGGTCAGCGAGCGGGATGCCATGGCTTATCTTATATTTAATCAGTCGTTTGATGAGTTGAGTTTTGGAAGTAAAGAGGGTCTGTCAGTAAATTTGCCAACTGCCATGCTGTCAGGACTGGTGTCGGCACAATTGACCAAAACCATTGGTGAAAAGTTTAATGTGGATATGTTGGAAATTCAGGCGGGTGATGATTGGGAAAGTGCTACCTTTATGGTTGGGAAATACATTTCCAATAATCTTTTTGTAACTTATCAGAGGGGTTTTGGCGTAAATGAAGATGGTGCCTTGTTTCACCAAACGGTCTCTTTGGAATATGAGATTATTCGTAATTTATTGATTCGACTCACTCAGGGCGATTTTAAAGATTCGGGAATTGATGTTATATTAAAGTTTGAAAAGAAATAAAGTTTATGAACGGCAGTGTTCAGAAAAAGCAAAAACAGATTTATACCCTTCTGGATAAGAAGAGGGTAAAGGAGTCTTTGGATCAATTATCGGAACTTGTAAAAGAAACGCATAGCAGTGATTTGATCGACGGGCTTTACCAACTGGAAATGACTTATAAAAGTTTGTTAAGATATACGGTGGAAGGGTTTACTGATCCTGAACGTCAACAAGTATATAATCATTTGTTGGCAGACATTTATACGCTGGCCGATAAAATCGTGGATGCTCTGTATCTACGAACGGGTGGTGGTTGGCTTTTTGATGCTCGTAGATACTTAAACAGTCTTTCTACGGAAGAGCTGGATAGTGTTGTTCAAACCTATCTTCAGGAAGGGGATAAATATATGGTAGCCTATACCGTTGACCCCGATATTCCATTTCCATACCAGTTGGAAAAGTCATTGGACCGTCTTTTTGAGATGATTGCTGCCTTGCCCGATTTTGCAAAAGGAAGAGAAGATAATATCCGCTCTGTTTTTTGGGGAGATGATTTTTATTGGCCTTGGCAAAGTGTCATGGTCAGTGCCTTAACTTTAAATTTATTGGCTACTTTTAATAGGGATAATCTGTCTTTGCTCTTTGATTTGTGTGAACACACCAATCCTCAGGTACGGCTTAGGGCTTTTACCGGACTTATCTTTGTTTTATACAAATATGATTCTCGTCTTCCTTACGAGCAAGGAGTAAAAGAGCGCATCAGTAAATTAAATGACATCTTTTCGCCGGAGATGATTCAAACCATCTTGATTCAGATTGTGCGTACCAGAGAAACGGAAAAACTAACTAAAAAGATGAACGAAGAGATTCTCCCGGAGGTGGCACGCATTCAGCCCAATCTTCGGCGAAAACTAGATCTGGACAATTTATTGGGGGATGTATTTTCTGAGGACAAAAATCCCGACTGGGAGGATATATTTTCAGATTCGCCGGAGCTTATGGATAAATTGGAAGAGCTGAGCAGAATGCAAATGGAGGGTGCCGATTTATTTATGTCTACCTTCCGAATGCTGAAAAACTTTCCTTTTTTCAACGATATCTATCACTGGTTTCTTCCTTTTTATTATCCGAACCCAATTGTTCGTGAGGCTTTGAAAGATGAAGCCGGACCATTTAATGACAGCGAGATGCTTCGCTCAATGGCCGATTCGGGAGTGCTTTGTAATTCAGATAAATATTCTTTAATTATGAGTATCTCTCAGATGCCGGCCATGCAGAAAGAGATGATGGGCCGTATGTTCGGCTCGGAAATAGAAGCTATGCGAGAATTGCAGAAGAGTGATGAATTAGTGGATCCTCAAAAAAAGATACTTTATATTTCCAATCAGTATGTTCAGGATTTATATCGCTTTTTTAAACTTCATCCCCAACGGCAATCTTTTGATGACCCGTTTAGTTGGCCGTTCGATTTTCATAATAAATGGTTCCTTTCGCTATTAGCCCCCGGGCATAATTTATCCTTAAAGTTGGCTGAATATTTGTTTAGCAAGAATGATTTTGAGGAAGCGGCAGCCGTTTATTTGAAAGAAGTTGAAAAAGAACAAATTCCCGATGTTCAGGTATTGCAGAAACTGGCCTTTAGTTTTCAACAACTAGGGGATTATGAGAAAGCTTTAAATTATTATCAGCAGGCAGAACTCTATGGAGATGTTCAAGTTTGGAACCTCAAAAAAATTGCGCTTTGCTATCGTTATTTAAAAAATCCCAATAAAGCACTAGAGTATTATAAGCTGGCAGAACAACAAAAGCCTGATGATTTGCATACTCAGGTAAGTATTGGACATTGTTTGTTAGAGCTTAAACGATACGATGAAGCCCTTAAGTATTATTTCAAAGTGGAGTATTTGGCCCCCGACAATCATCGGGTTTGGCGGCCTATTGCCTGGTGTTGCCTTATGGAAGGAAAACTTGAACAGGCCCAAAAATACGGCCTGAAACCAATTGAAGAGAATCCTACACCGCATGACTTTATGAATATGGGGCATATTGTTTGGTGTATGGGACAAAGAAAAGAAGCTTTGGAATGGTATTTAAAATCTATTCGGCATAAAGACTTTTCACTGAAAGAATTTGTTGATGCTTTCGAGGAAGATAAAGAGATTTTATTTAAACATGGGGTAGAGCCAACGGATGTCCCCATAATGTTAGATCAATTGCGCTACTACTTGGAAGAGAATTAAGAGAATGCCTAAAAATAAACCGAAAATAGAATTATACAGTTACGGTATTTACAGTAAGTGGAATAATACCTCTAAAGAACTACCAAAATTAAAAGAGATAACTACTAAAATACCAATTGAACCGGAAGTAGAATTTGGATATGTTTTGAAAATAAAAGGAGCTAAAGGACAATTACTGGATTATGAAATTCATCATCCTCCTTTCAAAGACGAAGACGGAAGCATCATGCCTCCTTTTGAAGGCCAGGTTTTGATCCATTCAAATGATTGGGATTTTTTTCTGGGGGATACGGTATGGGAACCCTATAACGACAAAGCCGGGGAATGGATCTTGATTACCAAACTTCAGAATAAAGAAATTGCTCGTAAAAAATTTATTCTATACATCCCGTGAATTTTACGCAAAAGTAATGTTAAACAAGAATGCACCGAAAATAATGAGCACAATTACGATAGCTACTTCTATGATTGAATAAATCAAGATCTTACGCTTCAATTTAGCTATTGTATCATTTTCTTTCTCTCTCGTATTCATTTTTCTAAAAAAATTCATTTCTACAAAGGAAAAATTTTTTAAAGATATTTCGAATGATGGAAACTATAGTTGTGAAATTTTAACTATTTTTAAAACACGATTTTACGCTCTGTTTGGGGCGTAAATGCTGTAATTTACAAAAAAAATGCCAGTAAAATTTTGGGTGTGGGGAATGTTTATTTCTGTAAAATCAGAAGACTTGATTTTGAGGGGGGGTATGACTGTAACGCACTTCTCAAAAACAGCGATTCATTGATGATTTTGTAAGGTAAAAGTTCGAAAAATGAATCTTTTGCCTGAATGTCTGTGTTTTATATTGTGAAAAAGTTCCCTTGATGTAAAAGAATTAAACATTAAAACGAAAATGCATAATATCTCCGTCCTGAACTTCATATTCTTTCCCTTCGATATGAATTTTGCCGGCTTCCTTGCAGGCTTGTTCTGATCCTAAAGCAATAAAATCTTCATACTTAATAACTTCGGCGCGGATAAAACCTTTTTCAAAATCAGAATGAATAATTCCGGCAGCTTGCGGAGCTAGTGCCCCTGCCGGGAAAGTCCATGCGCGCACCTCTTTTTCGCCGGCAGTAAAGAATGTGTTTAAGTTAAGTAGCTTATAAGCTGATTTGATGAGTTTGGCAACTCCCGATTCTTTTAGCCCAAGATCTTCCAAGAACATTTGTCGTTCTTCGTAAGTCTCCAATTCTGCTATTTCGGCTTCAGTTTGTGCTGCAATAACCAGTACCTGGGCATTTTCGTCTTTGACGGCTTGCTTTACTGCCTGAACGTATTGGTTTTCGGTGGTTACCGACCCTTCATCAACATTGCAAACATAAAGAACCGGCTTATTCGTTAGCAGAAAAAGGCTTTTGGCAACTTTCTCTTCTTGGTCAGTCAGGGGAACAGTACGGGCAGATTTTCCACTTTCGAGGGCTTCTTTGTATTTTATTAGCACCTCTAACAATCTTTTATCTTCCGGGTTTTTGGAGCTTTTTGCCAGTTTTTCTGTTTTTCCAATTCGGTTGTTTATGGTTTCCAGGTCTTTAAGCTGTAATTCTAGGTCGATGATTTCTTTGTCGCGAACAGGGTCAACCGAGCCGTCAACATGCGTGACGTTATCATCATCAAAACATCGCAATACGTGAATAATGGCATCGGTTTCACGGATGTTGGCCAAGAATTTGTTGCCCAACCCTTCACCTTTACTGGCTCCTTTAACTAAGCCTGCAATATCCACAATCTCGATGGTGGTAGGAGTTACCTTTTGTGGTTTAACCAGCTTTTCCAGTTGAATCAGTCGCTCATCGGGGACCGTGATAACCCCAACATTTGGTTCTATGGTACAAAATGGGAAATTGGCTGATTGAGCCTTTGCATTTGATAAACAGTTAAAAAGGGTTGATTTTCCAACATTTGGTAGACCAACTATACCGCATTGTAATGCCATTGTTCTCTATTATTTTTTGTTTATGGGCTTTCCCCGGTTACACTTTCTTAAAGAGGAAATCAAGATTGCAAAGTTAGTCGTTTTTTAGAAAAGAGAGAATGATCTTTGCTTTTGGTTTTATTTTATAGTGCAAGGAAAGGATGCCTGACGAAGTCAAAATAGGTGCCAATTTATCGGGAAACGTACTTAATTCTCTTAACCGTTTATACAGTAAAATATTTCTTTTTTTATCTTAGCAATTGTAAAACAATAAAAATAGACATGCATCCTGATGACAAGGAGATACTTCAACTTGCCCAAGATTCTGACAGACAGAATGAAGCCTTGGTGCTCCTGATGAAAAAATATAAAGAACGATTGTATTGGCATATACGTAAAATGGTGATTATACATGAAGATGCTGATGATTTATTGCAAAATACGTTCATGAAAGCCTGGAAAAATTTGAGAAATTTTCGTGGTGATGCATCTTTATATACCTGGTTATATAAAATTGCAACAAATGAGACATTGAATTATATTAATAAGAAGAAGGAATCGTTATTGAATGAAGATGCAGACATGGAAATGATGTTGGGAAACATGTTGGAAACCGATGCCCTTTTTAGTGGAGATGAAATACAAAAACGTTTGCAGAAATGTTTGTTAGCTCTTCCGGAGAAACAACGATTGGTTTTTAATATGAAATATTTCGATGATATGACCTATGAACAGATTTCCCAAATTTTGGGAACCTCTGTGGGTGCTTTAAAAGCTTCCTATTTCCATGCCGTCAGGAAAATAGAAGCTTTTATTAAAAATGAAGTTTTTTAATGGGGTTTAAACCTTTGTGATTTTAAATGTTCTAAATAAAGCAGTTAACATTTGTTGAGGCGAGGAAGGTGAAGAAAAGGAAATGTAAAGGAAGAGTATTATGGATGAAAGTATTTTTGGCAAAAAAGAATGTCCGTTTCGGGTTCCGGAAAACTATTTTGAAGGATTTGAGGATCGGTTTTTTGAACGAATGAAGTCCGAAATGGAAAAGAAAGACAAGCGAAGGTATAAGACAGTAATGGCCGTTGTAAAACCGTGGTTGGCCATGGCTGCTTCTTTTTTAATTATTGCATTGGTTTATTATAATATTCCAAGGCTTTTTAAAGGAGATTTTAATGCCAATGTTGTGAGGGAGTTGGATGAGGAGTTTATAAATTCTTTGGCATTGATAATTGATGAGAATGAGATTAATGATTTGGTTATTGAAGAAGATACTATTTTAATTTATCCTACAGACTCTTTGTTTTTGGGTAGTATAAGTGAAGAAGATTTATTCGCTGTTACTTATTTTGAATAATTGTTTGTGGTTTATTTAGGTAAAAAAACAATATTATGAACAGAATAATACAAGCCCTGTTTTTGTTGGTTTTAACTTTTGGGCAAATAAGTTTTTCCCCTTTAATGGCTCAGGGGAAAGAGGATGATTCCAGTCTCGATCGACTGAAGTCTCAAAAAGTGGCTTTTCTAACCGAGCGGATTGGTTTATCGGAAAAGGATGCTCAACTATTTTGGCCGCTGTACAATGAAATGTCGGAAAAGATGGATAAATTATGGGATGAAAAGAAAAAAAATATCAATAAATTATATCATTCCAAAGAACCCCTAAGTGAGGCCGAAAAAGAAGTTATCCTTGATGAATATGTTGATTATAACTTGAAGAAAGCAAAACTCGAAAAAGAATATCATGAGAAATTTAAAAAAATATTAACCATCGACCAGATAATTAAATATTATGGTGCTGAACATGAGTTTAAAAAGAAAATGCTCCACCAGCTTCGAGGCGATAAACCAACTTCATGTTCCGATTGCCAAAAGAATAAAAAATCGAAAGATGCTGCCTGATGATTAAAAAAACTCTGTGGTCCTCTGTTGTTTTGTCAGGACGGTGTTTAGTGGATTTTTAGGTAAATAGTCAGAGTCGCACAGAGTTATATGAATTCTTCTAAAAAAATTCTTTTTTTTGAAGGATTTCTTGGTATAACTGAATATAGTCGTTAACCATTTTATCCTGACTAAAATGGGATTCAGCCCATTCTCTGCATTGCTTTCTGTCGATTAGTTTGATTTGAGGAATAACTTCAGCAGCTTCATTAATGTCATGGACCAAGAAACCTGTGACCTTGTCATTGATTAGTTCTGGCATAGAACCTCTGTTAAAAGCAATAACGGGAGTTCCGCAAAACATGGCTTCCGCAACGCTTAATCCAAAGGGCTCATCGAAATTGATGGGATGAAGCAATGCTTTTGCATTTCCCAAAAGTTGATTGCGTTTTTCTGGTCCGGAACTTCCTACATAAATGATGTCATCATCGTTGATAAACGGTGCAACATTCTTTTCAAAATACTTCTTATCCTGGATGATACCGGAAATAATTAGTTTCATTTTGGCTTTTTTGGCTATTTCAATGGCTTCACGGGTTCCTTTATCATGGTGAATCCTGCCAAAGAAAAGAAGATAATCAGCTGTGGGGTTCAGGTTTAGTGAGAATTGTGAGGCATCTATCCCGTTATAGATTGTAGCGCTGTATTTCAATTCAGGGCTTCGGTCCGAATTGCTTATGGAAACATAATGATTAATGTCGTTAAAACGCTTGTATACAGGAATAATTTTGGGCGAGGAGAAGCCATGGATAGTTGTAACCATTGGAGTTTTAATAAGTCTGGAATAGGTTAGGGGTAAAAAGTCGAAATGGTTGTGTAAGATATCAAAATCAGAAGCTTTTTCCATTGCATAACTGATATGCATGCATTCAGCCACTTTAGGATCTGTGTTTTTATCCTCTTCGTAGCCAACCGGTACTATTCCATCTAAATTTCCCTGCGTATGCGAATCCAAGGTTGCGAATAGGGTAACATCAATTCCTTTTTTTACAAGTCCTTCGGCAAGATTGGAAGCCATTTGTTCCCAAGGGCCATAGTGTTTGGGTGGGGTTCGCCAGGCTACGGGTGATAGAATTGCTATTTTCATGGTTTTTATTGGTAGTTTTTATGTTTAAAAATGAATTTATAAACACAAAAATGATAGAATTGCTTCCACTAAATGGATTTAAAGAAAAGTATAACGCTTTAAAAGAATTGATTTAAGGCTAAAGAGGTGGTCTGCTATTATTAAGGCAAAGGTTTACCAGATCATCAATTTTAGCTGTGCCGGCACACATAACAGTATCAGCGGCGCCCCAATAAATTTTAATGGTTCCATCATTTTCAGGGATAGCACCGCAAGTGAAAACCACGTTGTGAACATAACCGGTAAGTTCGTAAGGTTCTTCCGGTTGCAAAATCCAATCATCGCCTACCCCAATGATTTTAGACGGGTCTTTCAGGTCATGCAGCGCAACGCCCAGCCTATAAACGCTGCCATCCATTGTTGGATAAACACCATGAAATATGTTGAGCCATCCTTTGTCGGTTTTTATGGGTGGAGCACCCGGCCCAATTTTCATTTCATCCCAGTGGTAGGGTGCAGGGGCAATAATGCGCTGTGCGTCGCCCCAATAGCGAAGGTCGGGAGAGTAGCTGATCCATATGGACCAGGGGGCAATTTCACTATGAGGCCGGTCCAGGCGAACATAAAGACCATTAATTTTTTCAGGGAATATGACTACGTTCCGATAATCAGCTTCAGTGATAAGAGCAAATCGTTCTACTTGTTGCCAATCTTTTGTTTTGGCCAGGCCAATACGAACGCCGTGTCTTGAATAGGCCGAATAGGTTATCAGGTATTCGCCGTCGATAAAAGTGATGCGGGGGTCTTCCACCCCGAATTCTTCATATTTCTTAAAAATACCCTCTTTGGCCGGCTCCATAAAAGGCTGTTCATCGGCCTTCCAGTGGAAGCCATCGATGCTTCTTGCCAGACCTAAAATACTGCGTCCGTTCATTTTGTGAGAACGGAACAGCATGATATATTCGTTGTTATAAGTGGTAACACCGGCATTGTGGACTGTACTTACCGGATAAGGAATGTCATCTTTTGTTAATACAGGGTTGTATTGATAGCGAGTAACCAACATAATCCAAAACAATTACGAAAGGTTTTCAAATATGTGTTCTTTTTCCTGGGCTGCCAGTACCGTAAGGTGTGATATCCAGTAGGCCAGAGTGCTTTCGGCACCCTGGTTGCGGTTGATGCCTTGCGATTCGAGGCCGTCGCAGCAGCCCATGGTTTCATGATCGAAGAGAGGTAATCGCAGTGAATTTTCGCCCAGAAACCATAAATAACTGGTAAACATTTTTTCGATATAACTTTTTTCTTTGGTGATTTGGAAAACCTGGTAATACAGCAATATCATGGCCATAACGTCGATGGATTGCTGGTCAAATTCCGGAGCTTTTCCCCCACGTTGATACCACCCCTGGTTGCCAACGGGAATTAAGTAACCTGAACGAAATACTATGGATTCCAAAAACCGGGTGGTTTTCATGGCAATCTGATAATATTCTTCTATGCCTGTAACTTCGTAAGCTGTAAAAAGAGAAAGCGGTAAAATGGCATTGTCGTAGGTCATTTCATCTTCGAACCAATGCCAGTCATCGGAAGCGGTTTGGTGATAGGCCTGAGTTAGTTTTTCACATAGTTTTTTCATTGCGGCAACCATGCCTTCGTCATTGGGCGAATCTTTGAGATAATAACTAATGCCAATAATAGTATTGGCAGCCCCTCTTATGGATTTGATATGGTCGAAATGAGGAATGGATTTAAAGAAAATATCGCGACCAATTTGTTTAAAGGCATCATTAGGCGCAAATCTGATTAAGTATCCAAGGGCCCAAATAGTTCTTCCAAATGAGTCATCAGAGCCATATTCATCGAGGAATTGTCGGCTAAAGCTCAAGAAATTTCGGAAGTTGCCGTTCTCGCGTTGCATATAGTGTATAAAGCTCAGATATACCGGGATTAACGACAAGGCTTCTTTGTCTTTATTTTGCCTCCATGCCATTAGTGCCATAATAAGAGCTCGGGAGTTGTCATCAACGCAGTAGCCTTCTTTAAGATTAGGAATTCCGTATTTAGCATGCTGTACGATGCCGGTGTCGTCGGTGAGCCGTTTGATGTGCGCCAGGTTGTAGGAAGGCATTAGAGAAATGTCAATAGCAAGTTTGTCGGGTTCTGTTTCTTTTTCCCAATTGTCGAAAACATATTCGGCCAGGTAAAGGTATTGTTTGCCAATTTTGGGCCAGCGAATTTTTTGACCGTATTCGAAAGCTTTTTTTCGTAGAGCTTCCATTTTATGCTCGTCGTCCAGCAATTCAAGCAAAATGCCGGAAAGTTCATCAGAGTTTTTAAATCCAAAAAGGCGGCCTCTGCCATTATCTAAGAGTTCCTGGGCATGCCAGTAAGGCGTAGAAACTACGGCACAACCGGCCCCTACCGCATAAGAAAGGGTGCCACTGGTAATTTGTGCTTCACTGAGATATGGGGTGATATAAATATCACTGGCAGTGAGATATTCGAAAAGTTTGTTCTCGGTGACAAATTCATGATTGAAGAAGACGTTCTTTTCTAAGCCCAAGCTTTTTACCAGGCGCTTAAGGTAATTTCTATACTCATCGCCAGAATGTTTGTATACCGAAGGATGTGTTGCACCCAGTACAATGTATAACAAGTTGGGGTGTTTCTCTACTACGGGCGGAAGGGCATTGATTACTGTTTCTATCCCTTTGTTTCGGCTTAGAAGGCCAAAGGTAAGCAGAACCTTACGGTTCTTAATACCATGTTTTTCTTTGGCAACCTCTCGAGAAATTTTTTCGAATTCGGGAACTCCATGTTCAATAAGTACGATTTTCTCTCTTGAAATTTGATAAATTTCTTCGAGGAAATCAACTGCTCTTCGGCTCATTACCACTATTCTTGCAGCTTTTTTCCCTATTTCCTGGACAATGGACCGTTGCGTATAGGTTGGATCTTTTAGTACGGTATGAAAAGTAACAATCAGTGGAACTTCTAAACGGTGGAGTAGAGGTAAGATAAAGACTCCGTCATCGCCGCCAAAAATTCCAAATTCGTGTTCTAAAACACATACACCGGCATCACTGTAATTTATGATACGGGCGGCATTAACATAATCTCGTTGATGATTTTGACGGATAATGTGTTTAACTTCTTCCGGATAATCGTATTTATTGCCATTTTCATTAATGGCAATTACCATTGCTGTATCGGTAATTTTTTTGTTGTTCGTATTGACATGAATTGCTTTCACCAGGTTGTTGGTAAAGGTTCCAATTCCACATTTCCGCGGTGGATAGGTGCCTATAAATGCAATTTTCATAATGCTGTATTTTAGTTTTTTATAAAATGCATAAACAACGCCCTTTAGGTACCCAAAGAGCTCTTATGTTTCAGTAATAAGGAAGGTGACGTTTAAGCTGTTGTCCGAAGTTCTTTGATGGAATCGGTATAGTCAGTAATATTAAGAAATTTAGATGTTGGCCAATGATAGTAAAGATTTGGGCCAAAATGGAAAACATCGAACTTTCGGACAAAAGTTCAAATGTCATATTTTGAAACAGTGTAATGGGATTATAAAAAATCATTCTTAAAAAAGCAAATTGCAGGCCAATTTTTTTTGAGTGTTATTTTGTAGAAAAATAAAAGTATTGCTTAGGGGATAAGAAGACAGATAAGGTGATTGTAACCTATTGCTGACATGAGTCCTGGAATGTTCATTGAAAGGGCGTATTGGTCAGTATGGTTGGTTAAGTTTTTAAAACCATTTCTGAGAAAATGACAGCAACCTGATTTTTTATAAAAGAAGATTTAAGAGAAGAAAAGAGGTGGTAGTGAGATGAATTTTGTTGATTGATGACTGTCAAATTGGCGTGCATTGAGATAATAAATGTCAATTTGACAATCTTTCTGAATATTTGTTTTGTAAGAAAAATGACAATTCATTACAATGGATCGAGCATGACGACTTTTGCCACATAAGAGCATGTTTTTCCATCTTGATAAATGCCATTGATAATTTCTCCAGAAGAGCTTCCGCCATAATAGATGTTGAAAGATCTGCCCTGTTTAAGTTTGGATGAAGAAAATAACAGGCATTGAAAACTTTTGCCAGGTTCAATGTGAGTATTTCTTCGCCGTCGGTTTATTATTTTCATATTACCATTCAAATTTTAAGTTAGTTCCCAAAATCCATATTTTATCCGGACTTTTTCTGTTGAGTTCCTGGTCTAATTGAAGAAAAGTATCCATTTCAAGTTTGTTGGACAGGGGGAATGAAATGCCGGTGGCGAATCTGGAATTGTCAAATTCATTACCATCGGGATTGTTGAGTTGATAACGAAATTGGGCTTGAATGAAAGGTTCTATTTTGGTTGTAGGTAAGTTATAAGCTATTTTTATTCGGGAACGCAAATTAGTTTTGGGTGAATAATCGACATCTTCCTTTTCCGTATCATAGTAATTAAATTGCAGTTTCTCCAGAAGAGAAATTTCGAATCGGCCCACATCCTCTTTCATTCTTGCAGAAACAGTTATTCTATGACGGTGGGCGTAAAAATCATCTTCCGTGTCATGGTTGTAGGTCCATGAATATTTAAGACCGAATCTTAAACGACTGCTGATTTTATAGGTTAATCCAAGATTGGTTTTAAACTTGTCTATTTCTCCCAAATCGAAGAAATATCTTATCTCTTCCGATAGTTCGACATCCAAATTATTGGCTATCTCTTTTTCGGTGCCAAATTCTGTCCACCAGCCATAGTTGGTCTCTTCCTGAGCCTTTATGCCCGATGCGGTAATCAATATCAAAAGTATGCAGAAAGTCTTTTTCATCCGTATAAAATTTACTTAAGTTATTGGTCATAAGGCGACAGCAGAATAAAGGCTAATCAAAATCATCTTTATTTGAGGGTAAGTGCTGCACCGCATGGTTGGTTTCTCTGCTATTGAAATAGATTGTGATTTGAGCGGTATCTTTAAGGAAATCGATATGTCCGATTTCCACGTTAATAATGTTAATGCCTGTACGTTGTTCAAGGTCTTGAATTAATTCTTTTCGTTTATCGGGCGTTATTAGTTCTATTTTTTCGTAAACAATTTGTTTGGCCGAAACGTGTTTCAATATTTTATTGCTTTCCAAAGAGGCAGTAACCAAAATAAAAATCAGATTGGTGCCTGCTATTTCGAGCAATCCTACATCTTTAGCCAGGGCATTAATAACAGAAATGCCAATAATCATAAATAGATAGGTCATCTCACGGATAGGTAAAGTATCGGTACGGTATCTTAAAATCCCAAAAATGGCAAAAAGTCCGAGGGCAAAACCTACCTGTACTTTTACGGAATCAAGGAGATAGAGCAGCATAAAAATGGTAGAGCTGGTTAATATAAAAGAGAAAAAATAATCTCTTCGCTTCGCCCTGGGGTAGTAAAGAAATCTAATGATACCACTTGTAATAATAAGGTTAATGCCGAAACGAATCATGAGTACCAGAAGATCTTCCATCTCTTTGGGCATTCCTTTTATGTCAATGTCTATTATGTCAGCAAAATAAATCATGGTTTAATCTTTTTTGTAAAAAATGTATTTTTGGTTTATAGTTGTTTTTTTTAACATTGTTAGTAGTGATACTGATTCCCAGGCAGTATTTGCTCAGGCCTGATGCACGAATGTGATAATATTTTAAAAAATTGATCAAAGGCGTTGGTGCCGGGTGGCTTTGTTTTACTTCTATAATACATAGGTTTGGGATGGCCGCTTCATTGTTTTCTCTGCAATTTTTTACAATGATGTTAAAATCTATTGTAAGTCGTTCGGTAAATTGGTGATTTACCAGGGTTATTCGTTGAAACTTATTATTCAGTGAGGGGGGTAAGTTTTTAGGGTTTACTACCGAAACATGTTGTTTGAGAAAGGATAGGTTGTTGTTGTCAACTGTTTTGGCTTGAATGCGTATTTTATTTGTTACTCCCTTATTGTTTTTGTTTTTAATCTCGAGAAAGCTCAGATCGGAATCAACATATTGTCGAATGCGTATTTTTGTGCGATTGAGTTTTCCTTTTACATGAGCGTGATAGAAAAAATAGTCGGGAGTATCATAATAGACGGTTGCATAAGTCGCTATCCGTTTTTGGTCAATCTGTTGTACTTTGTAAAAAGATGCTACGGCCGACAACAAATCGGGCAAAAGGTTAGCCGCTACAACAAATTTCCTGTCGGTACGGGTCATTAATTGTACCTTCTTCATTTGCAGTAATGAAACTGGTGAAAATTGTTCCAGGCACTTTTGGATTTTGTTTGTTAGTTGATATTGTCCAATATTTTCGTCTGGTTTTCTGCTCGAAGAATTAGTGTAATGCAATATTTGTTTTTCAGTATAAATCATACAACAATTTTTTAGAGGTCCAATACAGTGTGTATGTACTTTTCCAAACCACTGTTGGTCTATTATTGTGTATGTACTGTGTTGTGCGGGGGATGATTGTGAAAACAAAAATAGGTTTGAAGAAAGTTTCTGCTCAAAAATGAGGGTAAACAGTTGAAAAATGATGGTGAATTGAATCTTAAGAAATTTTTATTTTTTGTTTAATCAATTGGGGTAAAAAAATTGGTAGATATTGATGTTGATTTTGTCGAAGACATTTCCCAATTGGTATATTTTTTTGTGTTTTTTGGCTTCAAAATTTAATATTTGGAGCTGTATGTTAAGATGTTGTAAAAAAAATCGTTGTTAATTGAATCGATTGTAGGGGGACTACAACTAAATAGTGATTGTTGAAAAAACTATTCAGGTTATAAAACTAATCGGAGCTTTGATAGCAAAGCGTCTTGTCGCAGTAAGCTAATAATGTGTGGCGGCCCGAAAGTTATAGTATAGATAATACTTTGACAATCGAAGAGGTTTTTATTGGAAGTGGAAGAGTTAAAAGGTAGGTTTTTAAACAATTAAGTTATATAAACAATTTTTTGATGAGAAAATGGAATATCAATGTCATTATTCATGTAATGATATGGAGCGGCTTTTTAATGCTTCTTTTGTTGTTTATTCCCTTTTATGATATTCATTTTTTGCAACATCCTGTATTGTTTGTAGGGATGTTTTTTTTTTCTGATAGGCTATTATTATCTCAATTCGCATGTTTTGGTACCTGTTTTTTTAGCCAGGAAAAAATTTTTAGGTTTTGTGGTGATAACCCTGTCCATACTGTCGGTTTATCTTTATTTATCGAGTCTTTCGGGATGGTTGCGGTTACCGGAAGAGAGAGATTTCGAAACGTCGCCCATGTTTTGGGGTGGACCACCTCATTCACCCAAGGGAAGACGCCCTGTTTCTGACCTTCCTGCCGACGGATTACCCGACGTTCGGAGAAGGCCTAATGGTGTTCCTGAAGGTTCCATTCTTTCATTCGTATAAAATTTATCTAAGTTATTGGCCGAATGGAACTCGCATGGCTTAATGAAATTTATACATGTTCTTTTGTGGCAAAAGTCGCCATGCTCGTTTCATTTGTTTTGGTATTTATGATAAGTACCGGAACCCGAATCATAGCTTTTTGGTTTGATACTGAACAGCGTAAAAAAACAAGCTGAAAAAGAAAAGGTAGGTGCTGAGCTTACTGCATTAAAAGCGCAAATAAATCCTCATTTTCTTTTTAATACATTAAACAGCATTTATTATATGTCTATACAGAAGTCGGATGATGCTCCCGAAACCATTATAAAACTGTCGGATCTAATGCGGTTTGTTTTAACGGAAACTCAAGCTCAATTTATTCCTTTGAACAAGGAAATTGAGTGCATAAACCAGTACATTGATCTTCAGGCAATGCGACTACCGAAAAAAACGGTCGTTGATTTTAAAGTGAAGGGAGATGTTGAGCAGCAAATTATTGCGCCTCTGATGCTATTGCCTTTTGTTGAAAATGCTTTTAAGCATGGGGTTAGTACCCATGTGGAATCCAAAATTTTAATCCATTTGGATGTAAAAAGAGATTGGTTACTATTTCATGCCGAAAATAAAAAGGAACATCAAACTATTAAAAAAAGTACACGAATAGGGTTGAGTAACGTGGTCAGACGGTTGGAACTTACTTATCCCCAAAAGCACAATTTGAAAATTGATGAAAGTGGAAACACCTTTAAAGTAGACTTAAAAATTAATTTGTCATGATAAGATGTATAGCCGTTGATGATGAGCCCGATGCATTAGGTTTAATTCGGACCTTTTCGGAACAGATTCCTTTTTTAAAGGTTGAGGCATATTGCTCCGACTCGGTAGAGGCTTTTCCCATAATTCAGCAGGTGAAACCCGATTTGTTATTGTTGGATATTGAGATGCCCGATGTAAACGGAATAGAATTATATAATAAACTCAATAAAGAAATATTTGTTATTTTTACAACTGCCTATAGTAAATATGCTGTAGAAGGATTTAATTTGAATGCCATTGATTATTTGCTGAAACCTTTCGATTTTTCCCGTTTTTTAAAAGCAATAGAACGGGCAGACGAAATGATGAGGTTGAAATCTATTGCCGGTCAAAAAGAGGATGAAGCATATATTTTCATTAAATCGGGTTATCAGAATCATAAAATTGTATTGTCCGATATTTCTTACATAGAGGCAATGGATAACCACGTTCGAATCCATACTTCATCAAAGGTTTATATGCCTCTTTTGAATTTGAAGGGAATTATGGAGCTTTTACCGGTTGATCGGTTTATAAGGATTCACAGGTCATATGTTGTCCCCATTGCTAAAATTAAGACTTTTAACAGTCATTATGTTATTATAGGAAACAAGCAAGTTCCTGTAGGAAAGGCCTATTCATCGTCATTTAAAGAGGCAATAGATATATTTAAACCATAATATAAAGAAAGGGTGCAATAAAACAGTTAAAGAAAATGTTATATGTGTTAGAGTGTCGTTGTGTAATTGCTTTTAATTTTTTAATAATGTGTGCTGATGAAAAATAGAATTTTATTAATGGTGTTCGGAATTTTATTCTTGCTTTATTCTTGTGAAGATGATATTGATAAAACAACTATTTCGCAGGATGTTTTGGATGTGAATGAGTAGATTTATGAAAATATGGAGCTTTATTATTTGTGGAATGACCGAATGTCTGATATTGATTATGAGCAGGAAGAAGATCCGGAAGAATACTTCTATAAATTAATTTACGAAGAAAAGGATAAATGGTCATGGATTACCGATGATTACGCTTCATTGGAAGCATCGTATGACGGTGAACCTGTCGAGATGGGGTACAGTCCGTCATTCTATTTGATGAGTGATAATGAGAGTGTTTATATCGTAGTTGACTATGTATATGAAGGCTCACCGGCAGACGAGGCAGGTATTGAACGAGGCGATATAATTCTTTCCATAGATAATACTGAATTAAATACCAGTAATTATTATGACCTCTATAGCCAGGATGCTTATTCTGTTCAGTTAGCAGAAATTAACAACAATATTATATCCTATACAGGAGAATCTATTAATTTGGTGGCAAGGGTTGTTGAAACCAATCCGGTACTGTACCACGATGTTATTGATTTGGAAGGTCACAAAGTAGGTTATTTGGTATATGCAGAGTTTATTACGGGAAAGGACGACAAATTTTTGACTACCTTAGATGAAGTTTTCTCAGAATTTCAAACAGAAGGAATATCTGATTTGGTAGTCGACTTAAGATACAATCCCGGCGGAGATATTGATGCTGCTGTCTATCTGGCATCGGCCATTGCACCGACGGAAACTGCTTCAGGGGAAGACGTGCTTATTTCTTTGCAGTATAATGATAACTTACAAAGTTATTTTGAATATAATTTAAATGAATATGAGGATAATTTATATTACTATTTCCGGAGTGATGTGGTAAATATTAATATGAAAAGAGTATACTTTTTAACATCTTCAGGGACAGCCTCATCCAGTGAGTTGGTTATGTCCGGCCTGATGCCCTACATGGACGTGACGTTGATTGGTGAAGATACTTACGGAAAATGTTATGGTGCCTGGGTGATGCCTGATGATAATGAAGAGTGGGCTATTATACCAATCGTTATGAAATATGCCAATGCCGATGGCTATACCGATTTTATTACTGGTATACCTGTCGATGATGAGGTTGAACCGGATTATTTATCTTCAACTCCCTTTGGCGATTTGTCGGATGCCGCACTGGCTAAAGCTTTAAGCCTTGCTACCGGTGTTGAGTTAACGACCGAAAGTTCACTGAAATCGGCTTCTCTTAACTTAACAAAGTTAACGACGCCCAAACTTGAAAAGAAGCGAAATTTAATTATTTCAGAACATTCCGGTTTGATGGATGCCAACTAGAGGAGTTGGTTATATATCGGAACCGAATTTATTCAAATATTAAGCAGTGTGGCTGTTTCTTTGCAGACACACTGCTTTTTTTTGCCATATTTTAATGATTATAGGCAATAAACAATGGGAGGAAAGAGGGAGTAGATGATGTTAAAAATATCTTTCATCGAAAGGAATGTTGGAAGGGATTGCGATTTCTGAAGGAGTCGTATTAATGTTCTTAGTAATGGGTTTCTGTAATAAACAATGTTTACAAGTAATACAGTTGTTGTTGCTATGCTTTCGCCGCCGGTTGTTATGCCTTCTTTTTTGCGAATATAGGGATAGAGTTAAATAAAAAAAGCCACCCTTTTTTAGGTGGCTTTTTGTGAGGTGACCCAGCAGGGGCTCGAACCCTGGACCCCATCCTTAAAAGGGATGTGCTCTACCAGCTGAGCTACTGAGTCATCCGTTTTTCTCAAACGCGGTGCAAAAATAGGGGGTTAATTTGGAACTCACAAGTTTCTCAAGAAAAAAATGTCGTTAAAAAATGTTTCGTTTGCCGTAAAATGCGGGTTTTTAAAGGATTAATATCTGAATTTTTTTTGAGTGTGGAAATTTAGTTTGTACCTTTAAGTATATTCATGGATGATAAATTTTAGAGACCAGCATGGCCAAGAGTGTTATTTAGTACGATTTTAAATCGTAACGGGATGAAACGAGCATGACAACATAGGGTTGTCTCAAAAGAATATGTATAAATCCTTTGTCATGCGAGTTCCATCCGGCCAATAACTTAGATAAATTTTATACGGATGAAACGAGCATGGCGGCTGTTGCCACAAAAGAACATGTATAAAATAGTCCAAGGCAGAAGTGCACAGGCAGAAGGCAGAAGAAGTGATTAGTTATTAGTTAACAAGTGGTTAGTGTAAAATAACTAGTAACTAACGACTAATCACTAACGACTGCTTGTAAGAGGCAGTATATCAACGAAATAAGTAAATTTTATACGAATGAAACGAGCATGGCGACTTTTTGCCACAAAAGGACATGTATAAATTTTTTAAGCCATGCGAGTTCCATTCGGCCAATGAGTTAAATAAATTATATACGAATGAAAAAATAAAAAACTATGGAAGTAAAAGATAGACAACCGTCGGTGGCGGGAATGTTTTATGCGGGGGAGCCGGTGGCGCTGCAAAATCATTTAAAAAGTTTGTTTGAAGAAGCTCAACCCGGGGTTGGGGATGCTCAGGTGGCTGCCCTTATTGTTCCGCATGCTGGATATTTATATTCTGGCGGTGTCGCTGCATCAGGTTTCGCACAAATTAATGAAAATGCTCACTATAAAACTATTTTTTTAATAGGTTCAAGTCATCGGATGGCCTTTAATGGTGCTTCGGTATATACTCAAGGCGATTATTTGACACCTCTGGGACGAGTCGACGTAGATAAGGCGTTGGCCCAAAAACTGGTAGAGAGTTCCCCATATATAACCGATATATTTGCACCTCATAAAGATGAACATTCATTGGAAGTTGAGTTGCCATTCTTGCAGTATCGCTTAAAAAATAGCTTTAAGCTTGTGCCAATAGTTATGGGGCCTCACGATGCTGTGGGTGCCCGGATGGTGGCGGAAGCTCTTAAACCTTATTTTAAGCCGGGAAATTTATTTGTGATAAGTACCGATTTTTCACATTACCCTAAATATGAAGATGCGAAAAAGGTTGATGCCATAACGGTTGATGCCATTCTTAAGAATGACCCTGATTTGCTTTTGAATACATTGGAACAGAATCGAAAATTGGGAGTAACGAATTTGGTTACCAGTCTTTGTGGTTGGACCTCGGTGCTTACTTTGTTGTATATTACCCAGGATGATACTTGTTTGGATTTTCGACATATAGAATATCGGAATTCAGGTGATGTACCTTTCGGTGATTCTTCACGCGTGGTGGGTTACCATGCTATTGCCGTTTTTCGAAAGAAAGAATCCAAAACCACTGCCCATAATTGTTTCTCATTAAATGATCAGGAAAAACAATGGCTGCTTAATCGAGCTCGCAAAACTTTAGAAGCGGTGGTGCGCTATCAGCAACCAGAAGCACCCTCCGAAGCTTTGTCGGTTGCATTGAAAACACCGGCCGGAGCTTTTGTTTCTTTGTATAAAAATGAGCAATTGCGAGGGTGTATTGGTAACTTGTCAACCTCTTTGCCCTTGTGGAAGGTGGTGGAGCGTATGACTGCTGCGGCAGCGTTTAACGATTCACGATTTACGCCCGTAAAAGAAGAAGAATTGGGTGAAATAAAAATTGAGATTTCTCTTTTGACGCCGTTACAAATGATTAATGATATATCGGAAATAATACCCGGCCGACATGGTATTGTGATAGAAAAAGACGGCAAAAGCGGTACTTTTTTGCCTCAGGTGGCCATCAAAACCGGATGGGGACGTGAAGAATTGCTGGGGCATTGTGCACGCGATAAAGCCGGTATTGGCTGGGAGGGATGGCGTGATGCAAATATCTATATTTACGAAGCTTTGGTTTTTGGCGAATAAGGTTTTTCTTTTATAGGCAATGAAAATTTTTTGCTAATTACTGTGTCTGTATCCTCTTATTATCGCTTAAAAGCATATAATATCCAGATTAAGGTTGTGGAGTGTAAAAGTAATTTTAAAGAACATTATGGGGATTGTTCTGGTTTAAGATTTTTGTAGAATAATTAAAAGTAAGAATGGGAAAAATATTAACTAAGCCAAAAAGAAGTTGGTCGCTTACATTTACCGGAAAGGGGCGGTTAGCGGTATTTGTCAGCGGATTTACCATGTTAATGGTTCAGGTGGTTTTGCTCCGTGAGTTTACTTCGTTATACTCAGTAAATGAGTTAATTGTTGGGATATTTCTCTCTTTTTGGATGTTGTTTACGGGTGCAGGCGCCTATACCGCCAGATATTTCGGTAATTATCAATGGTCTTATGCAGGACTGTTTCCTTTAATATCGGGTGTATCGGCTTATGTGGCGCTTTGGTTGCTTTATTTACTTAAAGGATGGATGGTGCCGGAAGGGGTTGCCCCACAACTGTCGCAATGGTTGCTCACAACCGGATTGGTAACCTTTGTGTTTTGTTTTCCTTCAGGAATGCTGTTTACATGGTTCGCGGGAGCATTAAGCAATGTAACCGGGATGCGCCAGACAGAGCATCTCTACATTGCCGAGCAAAAAGGAAGCCTGTTATCCGGGCTCCTCTTTTCTTTTGCCGCCCTGTTGTGGATGGATGCTTTTTCGGTGCTTTCTTTTTTATTGTTGATCAACATGGTTATTGCTATAGTTTTATTTGCACCAATTAAACAACCCGTTTATCGTTATTTGGCGCTGATAAGTATCGCTGTTGTAGCTATCCTTAATTTCATGCCACAGTATAATTTTGCCAGAGAAAAAATACATGACTCTGCTTTATGTCAAACTTTTTTTTCCCCTTATGGGCACATCGACCTATTAGGTTGCGATACTTCTATTGAATTTTTTGGAAACGGTCATTATTATTCAGACCGCTTGGTGCCCGATTATCGGGAAGAGATGCTTCATCCGGCATTGTTGCTACATCCGGCGCCCAAACGTCTTCTCTTAATCAACTGTACCCCTGGTCTTACTGTTGAAGCTTTGAAATATGACTCTCTGCAAATAGATTTTATTTCACCTGACAGGGCTCATATCCATATGGAGAAGGCATTGCTTGCCAATTTCAACAAAAGATCGGAACGGATTCATTTCATCCATGACGATCCCTTAAGATATTTGAAGAGGCATAAATCTGAAAAAGGCTATGATGTAATCTTGGTGGGCGGGGGCATTCCTGTCGATTTGGCTACCACGCGTTTTTTTACGACCGATTTTTATAGTCAGGTTAAACGCAACCTGAATGAGGGTGGTTTAATGGTCACGGGCGGAATTGATAATGTACCTTATTGGTCAGAATCGGTGAAAAATATTTTAAACATTATAGAAGAGACGGTGAGCAGTGTTTTTCCTTTTTTGCGTATATGGGCCGGAGAAAAAGTGTGGCTGATAGCTTCCGAAAAAAGTATTGTTGCCCAATGGTGGGATTATCACCCGGAAGTGGTAGCACAAAACCAATTGGTGAATAGGGATTATTTTCCTACTCTTCTTCTGGACCAACAAATCAGTAAAGTAGAAGAGATTGTGGCCGGTGGAGGGCCTGTAAACACACGGGAAAGGCCTGTTATGTTTCAGATGGCCCTTCGGGAAATAGGAAATTTCTGGGATGTGTCTATTCAATGGTTTGCCGGTGTGGTTGTTGTATTATTGGTGATGGGGATAATAGTGTTTCGCAGTGTCTCAAGAGGTGTTTTTTTGTCAGGGATTGTATTAGGTGGCATGCAGGTGGTCATGTTATTGATGTGGCAATTGGTGATGGGTGATCTCTATAGGGCAACAGGTGTGTTGTTCTCATTGTTCATGGCAGGTCTGGCCCTGGGAGCAATTCTGGCCAAGAGAGAAGTATTCTTTTTTCAGGCAAGATATTATTCCGTGATGTTGATCATAATGGCCCTGTTGTGTATAATGGCTGTTCCTGTAGCGGATCGAACGGCGGGCCTGATCGTTTTTCCGGTTGTGGTTTTGGTTATGATATTTATATTAGCCATGTTGGGTGGCGGAGTTTTTGTTGCCGGGTTATCCCTATATCGGGGTAGCATAGCACAAGGTGCGGCAGGTATTTATGTAGCCGATGTTGCGGGCGGTGCCTTGGGATCGTTTATCACCGCCATATTTTTTGTACCTTATGTCGGGATAGTTAATACCGGATATCTTTTGGGAATGGGACTGCTAATAGGCGGTTTACTGTTGATAAAAAATAATTCCTGATAAAACGACCATGGCAAGAAAGCTTTACACAATTTGTGGTGAGGTATTGGCCGGTGTGTGGAAGTGATTAAAGGTTGGATTATAAGAACCAATAACGAATGCGACAAAAGCATTTTTCCTATTTTTGTGGGGAAGAGTTAAGCATATGGAAGAATTTATAAAAGCAAATCGCAAGGTTGAATACGGACTTGATCTGGAAAAGGTCTTTATTGGCAAAGATATTGTCAGTCGATATAATATTACCGTTGATGAATCGGTACTGAGCATGTGGAGCGGATTTATGCCTACCTCTTCTTATCCGGAAAGTAGTCGTGAATTTGCCGGTCGTCTGGGATTTCCACAAATTTTTCTACCCTATAGTTTTTTGATGAATCTAACACTTAGCCTGGGGGTTGAAAATTTTGCCCATTCAAGTGTATTAAAGTTGGCCTTACGTGATGCCATCTATCTTAATCCGGCTTTCCCTGGCGATACCTTTTCGTGTAGTATTAAAATCATCAATGTTTATAAGTCGTCCCGACCTGGAAACTCTGTTATTGAATCGTCGCATCTGTTGTTTAACCAAAAAGGAGAGCCGGTTTTTTCCTTGATACGTGTTTCGCTTTTCCCTGAAATTAATCCCAGAAAAACCATATCATCGGAACAAAAAATACCTTATCAGAATAATTTGTTTAAAGAAAAAATTTTGGCCAGGGCACGTAATATTAGCATGGATAATGTGATGATCAGGTTAGAGGCGGGAGATTTAATTCTGCACCCCTATGTGCGGCCTATTGGGAAAAGCGAAAACCTTTTCTGGTCTACCTATCTGAAAAATACACATCCTTCACATTATAATTACCAACGGTATAAGCCTTTTGAGATTATTATTCCGGGGGGGATGGTCATTGCAATGGTTTCCGGTATTGCTGCCCGCGAATTTCGACAAATTCTTATGCAGCAAATTGATGTGGCTTTTCATGTAAATCCCGTATATGCCGAGGATCGCATCGGTGCCTTTAGTTTTGTTCGTGGGGTGAATCAATTGATGCCCGGCTTCGAAGAGGTCTTTATTCGAACTTTTGGCATTCGTAATATGGATACCGAACCTGAGTTATCGGATGTGGCTTTCCCTAAATCTTTATTTGATACCAGAGTGGAACGTCCTTCTCAGGTGAGACAAATTATTGATGAAAAATGTCCTGTATTGCGTGATAAGGTGTGTTGTGTCATTGATTGGAGCGTGTTGCGAAAAGTTGACATCTAAATCTTTTAAGGCTTGCCTCGAGATTGTTGCTTCTGATTTTCTTATTAACCATTTGGGGATTGGCGGATAATATACACAGTCAAAATCAAGTGAATGAAATAACTGATGTTTCTACCGCTTCCGGTTCTTTGAAATCCTCTACAATATATGATTTAATCCGATTAAAGATTCAAAATACCTACCTGTATGATGTTGCAGTAATTTATTATTATGATGATTTTTCGGACGGTTATGGTCCCGAAGATTCCGATAAAATGTTTAATTCGTCGGAAAAGATTCCGGAGATCTTTACCTTAATAGATAATTCTCCTATGGCCATAAACGGTTTTTCTTCACTTGAAGGAAAAAATTATGTTTCAGTGCCCATAAGTGTTCGAAACAGAGTTGAGGATGATTGTATTATCTCTGCCGATTTGTCTGATTTTACCGAAGAGTTTGATGTCGTATTGGAAGATAAGTTTAAAAAACGGTATGTCAATTTGCGAATAACGTCTTATACTTATACGCCTTTGGAATTAGGTATTGAACATGAACGGTTTGTACTTCATTTGACCAGAAATTCCGGGGCAAAAGTTCCTACCGGTATATTAGAGAATTCGGAAACAGAGGAAAACAATATTCAAATTTATAGTGCTGATAAAACCCTAAAGGTGAAAATTGACAACTTCATGGGAGGGGAAACCACCGCTTTGGGAAAAATCGATATTTATAGCTTAAACGGTCAGGTTATTACCAGCATGCCGGCCACCGCCGGTTTACATCAGTTTGAATTAGCCAGCGGCCACATATATATTGTGCGAGTTGCCTTAGGTAACCAATTGACAATGAAGAAAGTGGCTGTTCGCTAATTATTCTTCATAGGGTTACTTGGGTTATTCCCTCTTTCGGCAATGCCGTGAGAGGGAATTTTTTTTGTAATGAAACGAGCATGGCGGCTTTTGCCACAAAAGAGCATGTATAAACGATAAAGGCAGAAGTGCACAGGCAGAAGGCAGAAGAAGTGATTAGTCATTAGTGATTAGTCATTAGTCACTAGTCTATTAACACTGATGACTGTTGACTAATCACTAATGACTAACCACTAATGACTAATTTTAAGAACCAATATATCAATGAAGTAAGTAAAATTTATACGAATAAAAAATTATCGTTTGGCAGCAAAAAATTGTTTTAGGAGGGCCATACAATCTTCTTTCAGGATTCCGGAAGTGATACTGGTTTTGGGATGAAGCGGTGAGGGATTTAATCGTTGAAAGCCTCTTTTCTCATCTTCGGCACCAAAAACAATACGTCCTATTTGTGCCCAATTTATAGCTCCGGCACACATGGTACAAGGTTCCAGTGTGACATATAATGTGCAGTTGGGTAAATATTTGCTTCCCAGTTGTTCGGCAGCAGCAGTGATGGCAAGCATCTCGGCATGGGCAGTAACGTCGTTCAGTGTTTCAGTCATATTATGCGCCTTGGCGATGATGGTGCCTTCGCTAACCACGACAGCCCCAACGGGTACCTCGTCCTTATCCAGGGCTTCCTTGGCTTGTTTGAGGGCTTGCTGCATGAAATATTGGTCGGTAAAATCTATTTTTTCCATAGTTAACTGATTGTTTTCACTATCCTGATTTCAAGATTCTAAAAAATTAGATGCCATTAAAAGGCCTCTTTTTGTAGTGAGTATTTTACAGCAATTTGTCCATTGCGGAAATCCTTCGGTGTGGATGATTGCTTTTAACCCTCTCTAAATCTACTTATTTTACAATTAAGCGATAGTTTCTGAGACCTTATTTAAAAAGCATGCCGGCGGTTTCTTTTTTTCTTTTTATTTTCGCAAAGATATTGCAAAATCAAAATTTATGTTGACCCGGGGGTTAAAAAGACCCTCAAAAAATCAAATAATAATGTACAGAACACATACTTGTGGAGAACTAAGGTTGTCTGACGTCAATAAAACCGTTACCCTGGCCGGATGGGTACAGCATGTCCGGAATCTTGGAGGTATGACTTTTATCGATCTTCGTGATCGGTACGGCATTACCCAATTGGTGGTAAATAATGAAGAAGATAATGAACTGAGCCAACAGGTGAAAGAGTTGGGGCGTGAGTATTTGGTGCAGGTTACCGGTAAAGTGGCTGAAAGAAGCAATAAAAATAAAAAAATAGCTACCGGAGATATCGAAATTATCATCCATTCCCTGAACGTCTTAAATAGTGCCGACCTTCCCCCTTTTACCATCGAGGATGATACCGATGGGGGAGAAGAGCTTAGAATGAAATACAGATATCTGGACCTGCGTCGAAATCCCGTGCGGAAAGCATTGGAACTGAGACATAAAATGGCTCTGGAAGTGCGGAAGTTTTTGAACGACCAAAACTTCATTGAAATTGAAACCCCTGTTTTAATGAAGTCTACCCCCGAAGGGGCACGAGATTTTGTGGTGCCATCACGTATGAATCCCGGGCAATTTTATGCCTTGCCGCAGTCGCCTCAGGTTTTTAAACAGCTTTTAATGGTGGGCGGTTTCGATCGTTATTTCCAAATCGTAAAATGTTTTAGGGATGAAGATTTGCGTGCCGACCGTCAGCCCGAGTTTACCCAAATCGATTGTGAAATGTCCTTCGTCGAGCAGGAGGATGTTCTGTCCACTTTTGAGGCGATGACCAAGCATCTCTTTAAAACCATAAGAGGTGTGACCATTGAGGGCGACTTTCCGCGAATGTCGTATGCTGATGCTATGAAATATTACGGTACCGACAAACCCGACATTCGTTTTGATATGCGTTTTGTTGATATCACTTCGATAGCTTCCGGTAAGGGCTTTAGGGTTTTTGATGATGCCGAGTATATTGGAGCTATTTGTGCCCCTCAATGTGCCGGATACAGTCGTAAAGAGCTTGATCAGCTCACCGACTTTGTCAAGCGGCCTCAGGTTGGTGCTAAAGGGTTGGTTTATGTGAAATATAATGACGATGGGTCGTTTAAAACTTCGGTGGATAAATTTTTTGCCCCTGAAGATTTTAAGGTTTGGTGCGATGAGTGTGGTGCTAAACCCGGCGATCTGCTTTTAATTCTTGCCGGAGAACGACGACAAACCCTCTCGGCTCTAAGCGAACTACGCCTTGAAATGGGTAATCGCCTGGGATTACGCGATAAAAATAGGTTTGCTCCCCTTTGGGTCGTAGATTTCCCCTTACTTGAATGGGACGATGATACTCAACGCTTTTATGCCATGCATCACCCCTTTACCTCACCAAAAGAGGAGGATATCGCCTTGTTGGATTCTGACCCGGGTGCGGTGAGAGCCAATGCTTATGACTTGGTTATCAATGGTAATGAAATTGGTGGAGGCTCCATTCGGATTCATGATGATTTACTGCAACAAAAGATGTTTAAAGTATTGGGCTTTTCTAAAGAGGAGGCCGAAAAACAATTTGGTTTTCTGATGAATGCCTTTAAATACGGAGCCCCACCCCATGGCGGTGTGGCCTTTGGTTTTGACCGTTGGGTGGCTTTGTTTGCCGGAGTAGAATCTATTCGCGAAGTAATTGCTTTCCCAAAAAATAATGCCGGTCGTGATATTATGAATGATGCGCCTTCTTCCATCAGTCAGGAGCAGCTCGATGAGCTTGGAATTGCGCTGAAAGATAGTGGGAAATAACTCTACGCGGTTGGAATTGAATCTGTAAAATTACAGGTCGAAAATCGACGGCCGAAATTGAATCTGTAAAATTACAGGTCGAAAATCGGCGGTCGAAATTGAATCTGTAAAATTATAGGTCGAAAATCGACGGCCGAAATCGAATCTGTAAAATTACAGGTCGAAAATTGACGGCCGAAATTGAATCTGTAAAATTATAGGTCGAAAATCGACGGCCGAAATCGAATCTGTAAAATTACAGGTCGAAAATCGACGGCCGAAATTGAATCTGTAAAATTACAGGTCGAAAATTGACGGTTGAAATTGAATCTGTAAAATTACAGGTCGAAAATTGACGATTGAAATTGAATCTGTAAAATTACAGGCCGAAAATTGACGGCCGAAATTGAATCTGTAAAATTACAGGTCGAAAATCGACGGCCGAAATCGAATCTGTAAAATTACAGGTCGAAAATCGACGGCCGAAATTGAATCTGTAAAATTACAGGTCGAAAATCGGCGGCCGAAATTGAATCTGTAAAATTACAGGTCGAAAATTGACGGCCGAAATTGAATTTAAATTTTACTGAATAATTACTTTTTGAAGGGACATTTGGCTTCGATTTCTTCTCTGAATTTTAGAGATTAGCCCAAAGCTTTGGAATATAGTATTACATGTATGGACGGACACTTTTGTTGACGGAAGAATTCTATAGTGTCCGACCATACGCATTTTTTGTATTTAGGAGAAATCGTCTTTTCTTCGTAAGTGTTGAAAGAATTATTAAGTTGTACGTAAGATTAATCGAGAACTGATTTTCCCAAGAGTTCACGCTTGTTGGCCACGGGGTTTGCGTACATTTCGAAGAGAGTTCTTCTTAGGAACTCTTTATCCCCATCAATACGGTTAAGATGTTCTTCGATGTAATTGAGGAAGGTCTTTTTTTCTTCAGGAGTATATTTATGTCTGTATTCATCGTTGGCATTCAACATATCCCATGCGATGAGGTTACCCGGCCACAGTTTGTAGTTTTCATGAACATGTTCATCAATGAGTCGGGCAAGAAATTCAAACTTTTCATTTTTGTTTTGCAGCTCTTTGAGTTTGTCAAATTCATTTCCGCAAATAGGCTGTCCAAAAGCAAAATGAACCCGTCCTTTGCGTCCACGTAATCCTGCCCCCATATGTTTGAGGTCATCGTCCGGTGTTTTTACATAATCGGGGTTGTCACGTTTATGTTGTAATTCAAGGGCTTTAAGGTAGTCGCAGGGATCATATTCGTACGATATGGAAACTGGAACAATTTTAAGTTCTTTGAAATTTTCGGCTACCGATTCATTTTTGCCGCTAATGTTCAGCATTTTAAGAAGGCTGAGTTGAGTGCGGTCGTTTCCATCTTTAGACCGGCCTTCGCGTTGTGCAATCCAAATGCTGTGGCCTACTTGGGTTATGGTGTGTCGGATATATTTCGAAAGTAAGGTAGAACTTTCCATCATTTGCCGAATTGGCAAGTTGCGCTTCACAATAAAAGTGCGATTGAGTTTTACCAAATCGGTTATCCACGGATAAATTAATAAATTGTCGCCAATAGCAATTTCGGTAGTATCGAAGCCTTTCTCAAACAAAATAATGTTCAGAATTGCCGGGTCAAGAATTATGTCCCTGTGGTTGGAGATATAAAGATAAGCTTCGTTGGGGTTAAGATATTCAAGCCCTTCGGAAGTGATACCTTTGGTTGTGTTTTTAATGATTTCTTTAACGTAGGGTGATATAACCTCTTGCTGGAATTGCCGGATGGTTTTTATTTTCATCAGTTTGTCAATGAATTTTTGTGGCGGCAATTCAGGGTAAAGAAAGCCAATGAGTTCAATAAATGAGGTTTCTTTTTTTAATCGTTCAAATACCTGTTGAATTTCATGGTCCTGGTAAGGACGTATCGATTCAAATTCAAGTTCTTTGGTCATTTTTGACTTTTTGATTTACAAGTAAAATTAAGGAATCAAGCCGGTTTTAAAAATTTTCGGCTTAGTTATTTTATTAAAGGTTTTAACTTTTAGCAAATATATTGAAATCAATGGTTATTCATAATGGATGTCTGGTGATGAAAACCATTCTGCTATTGTTAGTTGACAAAGAAAAAACTTACTGTTTTGAGAGTTTGGCAAAAACTTTTTCATGTTCAAAGTTAAGGAATGTTTGGCGAATCTGCAGGTCGACCAATAAGAGTGGCCTGAGTGGCATCTACAATTTCAACCCTTGCCAGATCGCCAATTTTGTATTCTGCTCTGGGGAAAACAACTACTTTGTTTTGTGATGTACGACCCACAAATTCATTTTTTGATTTTTTTGAAATATTTTCGATAAGAACTTCAAAAGTTTTACCAATATCATTTTTGTTGCTTTGAAGCGATAATTGATTTTGTAATTGAATAATTTCATTGAGTCTTTGGCCTTTAACTTCGGGTGGCACATTATCGGGCAGTTTTTTTTGAGCATAGGTGCCTGGTCTTTCGGAATATTTGAACATATAAGCCATGTCAAATTTGGCCCACCGCATCATCTCCAGGGTTTGTTGATGGTCTTCTTCGGTTTCGGAATGAAAACCGCTGAGGATGTCGGTAGAGATGGCACATTCGGGTATTATTTCACGGATGGCCATAATTTTTTCCCGATACTCTTGAGCGGTGTATTTACGGTTCATTAATTTAAGCATTCTGGTGGATCCCGACTGAATGGGTAAATGGATGTGTTTACAAAGATTTTGATGTCGGGCTATCACTTTGAGAGTCTCCAGGCTCATGTCTTTAGGATGCGACGTGGTAAAGCGAATCCGTGTATGAGGAAACGTATTGCCGAGAAAGTCCAGTAATTCAGGGAAGTTCATTTTGGTGTTTTGGTTGTCGAACCGATAAGAATTGACATTTTGTCCCAGCAGAGTAATTTCTTTGTAACCTTTCTTGACAAGGTCCTCGATTTCATGTTTAATGCTGAATGGGTCTCGACTACGTTCGCGGCCACGGGTATAGGGCACAACACAATAAGAGCAAAAATTATTACATCCGCGCATAATGCTCACAAATGCAGAGATGTTGTTTGGCCCTAATCGTTTGGGAATGATGTCGCGATAGGTTTGTGTTTCGGACAATTCTACATTGATGGCCTTTTCGCCTTGTTCGGCCATGCTTACCAGGTTGGGCAAATCCAAATAGGCGTCAGGGCCGGCAACCAGGTCAACACCTTCGTCGAGCAGTTCTTCTTTAGCGCGTTCGGCCATACATCCAATAACCCCAAGAATCAGGCTGGGGTTTTTCTTTTTGAGGGCTTTAAATTCTCTGATACGACCCAGCACTCTTTGCTCAGCATTTTCGCGGATAGAGCAGGTATTAATGAAGATGGCATTGGCACCGGAAACCTCAGAGGTGGTTGTGTAACCATCCATTTGCATGATGGATGCCACTACCTCACTGTCGGCAACATTCATTTGACAGCCATAGGTTTCAATGTACAGTTGTTTTTCTTTTTCACCTGGCCGATAATCTGTATTCCGGTTTACCGTAGTGTGTGGATTGCTCTTTTCCATGATATGAATTATGAGGGCGCTAATTTAGTATTTATGGATGGTTTGCCCAAGTAATTGTAAAATAGTTAGATTGGAGGTTTGTTTGTAAGGTGAATATAATCAGTTGTTTGTGTGGGTTTTTTGTTTTTTGTAATTTTGCATGCCATTTTGGCGGCACTTCAAAAATGACAGGAAGTGTCTGGTTTTTTTATTGATACGTGATGTTGACGTTCTTTTTTTTGGCGAAGAAAATTTTATATCCCATAATTTTTTTGATGATTGCGGTTGAAAATATGCGTTTTTTAAAGACGATAAATCATATTACTAAAATTTTAATTTCCCATTTTTAGAAAGGGAAAAAAGTGTATATCAGTGAATGGTTGATTTTGGTAAAATTTTCTAAATCAAAAATTATCTGAAATATGGCAGGACACAGTAAATGGGCCAATATTAAACACCGGAAAGGGGCTCAGGATGCGAAGAGAGCTAAAATGTTTACACGTATAACCAAAGAAATTCAGGTTGCTGTTAAGGAAGGTGGCCCCGACCCGGAAAGCAATCCCCGACTTCGATTGGCGATACAAAATGCCCGTTCGGTTAATATGCCTAAAGATAATATTAACAGAGCTATATCCAAAGCCTCAGAGGCCGGCGGTGACAGTTACCAGGAGATTACTTTCGAAGGGTATGGACCGGGAGGTATCGCCGTGTTTTTGGAATGTATGACCGATAATAACAATCGTACCGTTGGGGCTGTTCGTTCTATCTTTAACAAACGAGGCGGAAGCATGGGCACTAATGGTTCGTTAAGCTTTCTCTTTGAACGGAAAGGGGTTTTTCAGATTGTTAAAACCAATGAGATGGACCTCGAAACCCTGGAATTGGAGCTTATTGATGCCGGTGCTCAGGAAATTGAAATGGAAGAGGAGTTAATAATCGTTACCACAGAAATGGCAGATTTTGGTGCCGTTCAGAAAAAATTGGATGAATTGGGCGTTAAGGTTGAAAATGCCAGTTTACAGAGAATTCCTAATACATATAAGGAAGTTGATGTCGAAACGGCCAAGAAATTTCTGCGCATGATTGATGAATTTGAGGAGAATGATGACGTGCAAAATGTTTATCATAATTTGGAGATGACCGACGAGTTGGCGAAAGCTATTGAATCTGAGTAAGAAAGTGAACGATAGGTGCAACCCCCTGGCCGGTTTTGACGTATAAACAAAGGCAAAAGTGCACAGGCAGAAGGCAGAAGAAGTTTATGGTCATTAGTCAACAGTCATTAGTGATTAGCGTTGATTAACTAACCACTAATTACTAACTACTAACCACTAACGACTACTTATAAGAAGCAATATGTCAACGAAGTAAGTAAAATTTATACGGATGAAACGAGCATGGCGGCTTTTGCCACAAAAGGACATGTATAAAAGACAAAGGCAGAAGTGCACAGGCAGAAGGCAGAAGAAGTGATTAGTCATTAGTTAACAAGTGGTTAGTATTAAATAACTAATGACTAACTACTAACCACTAACGACTACTTATAAGAAGCAATATATCAATAAATTAAGTAAATTTTATACGGATGAAACGAGCATGGCGGCTGTTGCCACAAAAGGACATGTATAAAATGATATAGGCAGAAGTGCACAGGCAGAAGGCAGAAGTGAGATTTATCGATTTTATGATTGCGGGTTGGTAAATTTCCCCTTTAGGGGATTAAGGGGTGAGGGATGGCCATAATGGACTTTAAACTAATTATATAAGTAAATTTTATACGAATGAAACGAATCCTTGTACCTATCGATTTTTCAGATAATTCTGTGTTTGCGCTGCAAGTAGCCGTCGGACTTTCCAACGAACTGAATTCAGCTCTCAGAATTATTCATGTTCAAACCGGCCAGCAATATGCTCCCGAATTTTTGGGCGATAATCCGGAAGAGCGTATCATTGGACAAGCCAGACAATGGCTGGAACATCTCGTTAAAAAATTTTTACCCGACTATAAGGTCCACAATGGCGAGTTTGATTATAAAGTACGGGAAGGAAATGTGGTACGCGAAATTACCAATCAGGCTCGCTACGACGATGCTTCTTTAATTGTTGTTGGAACCCATGGTATATCCGGGGTTGAAGAAAAATGGCTGGGCAGTAATGCTTATCGTTTGGTGTCTCATGCCCCTTGTCCGGTGCTGACAGTTAGAAAAGGGATGAGGTGGGAAAATCCGCATAAGGTATTGCTACCGATCGACTACCACAAACTGGCCCGTAAAATTGTGCCGGTTGTGGCAGGCTTCGCTAAACTTTTAAAGGCAGAAGTATCTGTTGTGGCGCTACAAAAAAAATCAAAATGGCTAATTCCCGGAAGAAGTAATATTTATGCCCGTCAGGCTGAACGATATATTCAAAATAATACTTCATTGAATGTTTCCGTAACAAATTTCAATTGGCAGGGCGATGTGAAAAATATTCTGTCTTTTGCGCGTGAACAGTCGGCATCAGTTATAGCCATACACCTCATTAAATCGACTAACCCATTCGAAAGCTTTTTCAGGCCTTTTGCCAACGAAATTTTGAATACTTCTGATATTCCTGTTCTCATTGTTCCGGTTAAGGAATAAAAATTGTATTTTTACCCCCGACCAAAGAGACAAATGCGCATGAAAGGGTATTTTTTAACCATTGTTATTCAGCTAGGTATAGGAGTCGGGATAATGGGGCAGGTGTCCGGGCAAAGTGATTTTGCCAATGAAAATATATTTGAGCATTTGCAAAAGGTAGAACCGGACAAAGGGATTATTACCATTGAGCAATCGGAAGGGATGAAAGATTTGGTGCTGACGCGTATCGACATGAATAAACGTTCGGGCGGAGTAGAGGGTTTTAGAGTTCAGCTATTCAGTGGAGTTGGCAGCAAGGCCCGCCAGGAGGCAATGGATGTAAAAGCCAAAGTCTTAAAGGAGTTTCCCGATGAAAATATTTTTATTGAATACAGTGCGCCTTTTTGGCGTGTGCGGGTAGGTAGCTTTCGGCACAAATACGAAGCCTTGCCCCTCATGAAAAAATTAAGGAAAATGTTTCCGGCCTGTTATATTGTTCGAACTGACGATATCGCACTAAAAGAATTAAAAATAGAGAGCCCGTTGTGAATAAACGGGCTTTTTTTGTGCGTTGGCCTTTTCAATAAATTGCCATAAATTTGCAGCTTCTATTTTCTTAAACCTATGAGCGACCAGATAAAACATGAATGTGGAATTGTCCTAATCCGACTTTTAAAGCCTCTTACCTATTATCAAGAAAAATACGGTTCGTGGATGTATGGCCTCAACAAGTTGTATTTATTAATGGAGAAGCAACACAACAGAGGTCAGGACGGTGCAGGAGTAGTGAGCCTGAAGATTGATCAACCACCGGGTAAAAAATATCTTTTTCGGCAGCGTTCTAACGAAGGTAATCCCATTCAGGAAGTCTTTTCAGCCATCCATCGCCATTTTGATGTTGTTTATGAGCATCATCCCGAATTGCTAAAGGATCCCGTGTGGGCTAAAGAGCATTTGCCTTTTGCCGGTGAATTATATTTAGGACATTTGCGTTATGGCACCTTCGGCAATAACAGCATCGATTATGTGCATCCGGTGATGCGTGAAAACAACTGGCGTTCCAGGAATCTTGTTTTAGCCGGGAATTTTAATCTTACTAATGTTGATGAGATCTTTAAAACTTTAATCGATCTTGGCCAGCATCCTAAAGATTATACCGATACGGAATCGATGCTTGAAAATGTTGGGCATTTCTTAGACGAGGAAAATCAGTTGCTTTTCCGGCAATTCAAAAACGAAGGGTATACCAATAAGGATATATCTGCACTGATAGAGCGTGACCTTGATTTGAGAAAAGTATTGGAGCGGTCGAGCCGTCGTTGGGATGGTGGGTATGTTATTGCCGGATTGCTAGGACATGGTGATGCTTTTGTGACCCGTGATCCCTGGGGAATTAGACCTGCTTCCTATTTCTATAATGATGAAATTGTTGTTGTTACCTCCGAACGCCCGGTGATTCAGACCGCCTTGAATGTTCGGTCGGTAGAGGTTAAAGAGCTTAAGCCAGGGCATGCCTTAATAATTAAAAAAGACGGCCGCATCAGTGAAGAGATGGTTTCGGTGCCGCAAACACGAAAATCATGCTCTTTTGAAAGGATTTATTTTTCCCGTGGAAGTGACCGGGATATCTATAAAGAACGGAAAGAGCTTGGACGTTTGCTTTCACCCATCATTCTCGATAAAATTAACTGGGACCTTGAAAATACCGTTTTTTCTTACATCCCCAATACCGCAGAGACGGCTTTTTACGGTATGATGGAAGGCATCCGGGAACACCTGGATAAGGTTAAGGCGGAGCGCATTTTGGCGTTGAGTAGCGAAGAACTTACCAAAGAAAAGGTGACGGATATTCTGGCCCTGGAGCCGCGCATCGAGAAGGTGGCCATCAAAGATGTTAAGATGCGCACCTTTATTACCGATGATAACAACCGTAATGATTTGGTTGCTCATGTTTATGATGTTACCTATGGCATTGTTAAAAACAATGTAGATACATTGGTTATTATCGATGATTCCATTGTTCGGGGCACTACCCTAAAACGAAGCATTCTGAGAATTTTGGATCGTTTACATCCCAAAAAGATTATTGTTGTTTCTTCGGCACCACAAATTCGTTATCCCGATTGTTATGGAATAGATATGGCACGCTTAAAGGATTTTTGTGCATTTCTGGCGGCCATTGAGTTGTTAAAGGAGACAGGTAGGGAAGAGGTGATTGACAACGTTTACAAGCAATGCAAGGAACAACAAAATCTTCCCAAAGAAGAGATTGTTAATTACGTGAAGGAGATTTATCGCCCTTTTACTGATGAAGATATTTCCCAAAAAATAGCTCAGATGCTTAAGCCTCATGATATTAATGCTGAGGTGGAAATTGTATATCAAACTGTAGAAAACCTTCATAAGGCATGTCCCAACGATCAGGGTGACTGGTATTTTACCGGAAACTATCCCACCCCCGGGGGAAATAAAGTGGTTAATACAGCCTTTATTAATTTTATTGAAGGCATTAACGGCCGGGCTTATTGATGGTTGAGAATGGTATAGGCTGTATTTAGCCAGGCATACACATCGGTGGGATGATGGTTAAGATAGGATTTGCTGCGTTGATGACCTAACCTTACCACCACAGCGTTATGCTTTGGTAATACAAATATATATTGACCCAGAATGCCTCGGGCGTAAGGAATGACTTCACCTTTGAAGCGTATTATCCACCAAAAGAGACCGTAATAATCGACCGTTTCACCCTTTTGATTGACGAGATAATCAGCAGGTGTAGCCATTTCCCGGATGTAGTTTTCAGAAATTAACTTTCGACCATTAAAAACACCTTGGTGTAAAATTAAACTACCCAGCCGTGCAAAATCGCGGGTTGTACTGTTAAAGCAGCAATAGGCCTTTTCGATGCCGTTGGTGCGGTCTAGCGACCAAAGGGCCGGTTTTTCTGCGCCCAGCGGTTGCCATAGCTTCTGTGAGGCATACTCGGAAATGGTCATTCCGGTGACTTTATTGAGCAGTCGTTCAATGATTTGAGTGTCGCCGCTGCGATAATTGAAAATTTTGCCGGGCGGCTCATTAAATTCAATTTGTTGGATAGTGGCCATTAAATCGTTGCCATAATAAGCCTGGGTAGTTACTGAGAATGGGGAATTGTAACTTTCGTCCCAACTGGACCCGGAACTCATGGTCAATAGATGACGTATGGTCAGGGAGTCGCGGTAAGGTCCTTTAAGCCATGGAAGGTGTGTTTTTACCTTTTCGTCAAGGCTATGGATATAACCGTCGTCCAAAGCAGCACCAACAAGTAAGGCTACAATACTTTTAGCCATGGAAAAGGAGTTGGAACGCGTGGTGTCGGAATGTCCGTCCCAATATTTTTCGAAAAGGATGGAGTCATTTTGAATAACCAGGAATGAAACAGTTTTGTATTTTTCCAAAGAGTCGATTTGTTCCGATGGTAATGTTATATTATTATACTTTTCGGAAAGAGGCCATTTTATAGGTTTTCCTGCATTGATAGTTCGGTTTGGGAAAATTTTATAATCATCGATATCCGGCATAAAATAGATAAGCCCTTTTTGAAGATATTGGGGTAAAAGCGCAAAAATCAGTGCTATTGCCGTTAAGGTACCCAAAAAAAATTTGACAAATCTTGATTTCGGGCGGCTTTTGTTTGAATTGTCCATTAAATTAAAATTAATTCTACTGTTTTAGCTTATTTACGATAGCAGAGAGTTCTGTTTCGGGTCAATCAATTCAAGCAAAGCGACAGATACCCCAATATTTACCGGTCAAAAAATTTGTGATGGAGGATCTCCGGGGTTCCATTCCTTTACAATAATGTTATCGGGGAAAGCCCTGGGCTTGAAAATTGATTTGGACACCAATGCTCGCATGCTTTCCTGTATGCCTTCCGTAATGCTGGGATGTGGATAGAAGGTTTTTAAAACTTCGCTCACGCTGTTGCCCTGATTAATGAGATGAGCAATGGCGACAATAAAGGCGGAAGCCTGCGGTCCTGCTGCTCTCATACCAAGGATACGTTGCTTTTCGTCGTTGCTTACCAGAATTTTTACAAAACCATTGGTATTGCGCATGGCGATGGCCCGGTCAACGAGTTCGTTGGAATAAAAGACCGCCTTATAACCAATGCCTTCTTTTTGCAGTGTTTTTTCATTGGCACCAACAGCTGCCACTTCAGGTTTAAAAAACATCAGTGTGGACATGTTGGCATAGTCGGGCTTATAACAAATTTTACCCATAATGTCATCCACAGCCAACCGTCCTTCTACCTGAGCAACACTATAAAGGTTGGCATGTCCGGATATATCTCCCACAGCATAAATGTTGGAAAGACCTTTTGAATTGATCACTTTGCCTGTTTCAGAGGTCGGCAGGTATCCTCTGTCATTAGGTGTAATATCAATATTTTCCAGGCCTAAGTCGTGGGTGTTGGGTTCTCGCCCAATGGCCACCAGTGCTACATCCACCTCGATAACTTTGCTGTGTCCGGCATCGTAGTCCAATACCACTTCCAGATGTTGTGGGTGTTTTCTGATGCATCTAAGCTGTGCGGTATGATGAATTTTAACGCCGTTGTTTTCCAGGTTATGGGCTACGAATCGGCTGAGGTCATCGTCTTCGTAAGGAAGTACCCTGTTGGCCCGGTCAAGAAGGTGTACTTGTGTTTGTTTGAAGTTGGAAAAAATGGTGGCAAATTCACAACCAATAATTCCGGAACCAATGATGAGCAAGCGTTCCGGAAATTCATTCAACGACAAAATATTATCGGAGGTAATGATGCGTTTGCCGTCGGTTTTTAAATTGGGATATTCTCTTGGGCGGGAACCGGTTGCAATAATAAAATATTTACCTTTTATAAGGTGGAGTTCGTTTTTGTCTTTGACCTCAATGGTAGACTCATCAACAAATCTGGCATGTCCAGAAATTAATTGAATATTACCCGAACCGGCTTGGTTAAAAAATGTCTCAATTTGGCTACGCATTTGGTATTGCTTTTCGCGAGCCGCTTCCAGAACGGTTTTTCTCACTTTGCCATAATCGACAGAGAGGGCACTGGCACGATAGCCTCTGTCAATTCGTGCGGCGACGGAGTAATCCATCGACAATTCGTACATGGTTTTTGAGGTCAAGACCCCATTAAGGATACCGGCACCACCCAGATGCTGTTTTTCAATCAGGGCCACATTAAGACCATAATCCAGTGCTCTGCTGGCGGCGGCAAAACCACCCGGTCCACTTCCAATGACCACCAGGTCGAAATAATTCAATGTGTCGTTTTTACTCATCTTTTGCCGAAGGTTCGTTGGGCTTGTAACTATGAACGTGTCGGTTTACTTTTGCCTGATAAAGTTCTTTGATGGTGATAATGATGCCGGTTTCTTCCACGCCCCCAAATCGTTCATTAACAGCAGTGCCAAATGTGCGCATCGAAGGTGAAAGGTTCATGTAGGCATTGATTAATGGCGGAATATTTTCTCCCAATTCCCGAACCGATTTACTAAGTATTCTGTAATCTTCGTCAAAAGATTGGCCTGAGAATATTACATTGATTTCGCTCTCGGTCAGTGATGTTTTTACCGGGTTATAGGGATACACCAGCTTGTCGGGGTCATTAAAATATTTTTCCATAAATGCCCTGATAAGGTTTCGCACCTTGAGGTTGGAATGGGTGTACATGGTCACTTTCCCGAAGAAAAATTCCATTTCGGGGTGATTTATGATTAAAGAACCCAACCCGTCCCATAAGTTATCGAGCGCATAGAGGCTTTTAGCGCCCATTTTACTCGATTGATATTGTGGTTGTACAAAGGAGCGCCCCAGCTCAATGGTTTTGGGCAAATAATCTTTAATGAATTTTTCGGAAAAATGAAACATGCGGGCTGTGGCTAAATGAATTTTTCCGTCGGCATCCGGTTTAATGGTGTTTCCCATAATATACCGGTATCCTCCTAAAATTTCTTTAGCTTTTGGGTCCCAAACAATCAGTTGATGATAAGGATTGGGGCCGGTATCGTAGTCATCAATATCACATTCTTTTCCTGTTCCTCCTCCGGCATTACGAAAAGACTCTTCACGTAAGCGGCCTACTTCTCTCATCAACGCCGGGGCTTCGTGGGCTGTAAAATCGTAAATCTTGTTTTCGCCTTTGTTGGTGTAACGAACAAAGCGCTCCTGGGTTAATTCAGCTTCCAGTTCTTCTCTTGGTACAGGAGGAATAATTGGTTTGTTTTCCATGTATTAGTTATTATAAACTTTGTAAAATTGGTCAGGTTAGTACAAAATTAATCGATTTCGGCAAGTTGATAACACTTTTCTTTAATTTTTCGGGCCCATTCGTCGGGTTTTCCGGTATCTTTAATTTCTTGCCAGGGGATGGGTGTCCCAAAACGGATGGTAAGATTTTGATTAAATTGTTTGAACATTTCATCGGGCAGATACAACATTTCTATATTGGCTTTAATGCCCAAGAATTTTCTTAGGTTTGCCAGCCGGTAAAAAAAGTTGGAATTGTGTCCGGTGATATGGACCGGAACGATATCCCGCTGATGTTTGACCGCTTTGCGTACAAAATTGTTTTTCCATTCCAGGTCACGGATGACACCTTTTTGTTTACGACTCACCAGACCGGCCGGGAACATTAATATTTGTGCATCAGACTCATAGGCTTCTTCAATTAGTCTAGCCGCCGTTTTGGAATGACCACCATGCTTATTGATGGGTACGAAAATCTCTTGAAGGGGTTTCAGGTTTAACAGAATATCATTTACCGGGAATTTAATGTTTGGAAATTTTTCGCTGACCGCCACAATTAAAGCGATACCATCTAACCCACCCAGCGGATGGTTGCTGGCAAAGATAAAACGTCCCTGAGATGGCAATTTTTCAAGCCCAATTGCCGAATATTTTGCACCAAAAAGATCATCCAGAACAGAACGACAAAAGTCGACACCTTTTAAGTGACCTTTTTCGGCTAAAAATGCATTAATCTCTTTTTGATGGACAATACGTTTAAGGTAACTGATAAAAAATTTGGGAATGACCTTTAATAAGGATGGGTTTTTGCTGGCAAAAACCTGCTCGACATCGATGAATTTTTTTTCGGGCTGAATGTTGTTTAAACCTTTAGGTTCCATTTGGAAAATATTTTGACGGGCCAATATTACAAAAAATGAACCTATTTATGAACCATTAAATTTAGAGGCTGTCAAAATTTAAGTGATATGCTGATTTTATTTAGAGATTTTTAAATGTTTTTTTTGCATTGCTATTGCAACTTATCCGAAAAGTTTCTCAGAATGCCAAAATGTGTTTGGCTATCTTCTGTTTTTAACATTTTCAGCAAAGGTAAATACCGACAGTTTGCACCTCTTAGCAGAGGATGATTATCAACTATTGCGTTATTCATTAATCCATTGGATAATTTCGGGGTCATTGGGTTTGGTACGAGGGGGAATAACTTTTTCAATCTTTCCTGTTCGCCCAATCAGATATTTTTGGAAATTCCATTTTACTTTGCTATCGAGCACGCCATTCAGTTCTTTTTTTGTAAGCCATTGGTAAAGGGGGTGTTGGTCGTCGCCTTTGACGCTAATTTTTGCCATCATAGGAAAGGTAACGCCGAAATTAATTTGGCAAAATTCACTTATTTCTTCAGCAGTTCCCGGTTCTTGATTGTTGAAATTGTTGGCCGGAAAGCCTAATATGATAAAACCTTCATTTTGATACTGCTGGTAGATTTCCTGCAATTGTTCATATTGAGGAGTAAAACCACATTTGCTGGCTGTGTTTACTATCATTACTTTTTTCCCTTTTAATTGGGAAAAATCGAAGGTTTCACCATTTAGCGTTTTTACTTTAAAATCGTAAAAACTGATTTGTCCTTTGCCGGGAATGATTGAGGTAAATAATAATGCCATTAAAATAATTGATGCTTTCATCCGGATAAAATTTACTTATTTCATTGAACTATTGGTTCTTGAAATTAGTCATTAGTGGTTAGTCATTACTTATTAGTTATCCAATGCTAACCACTTGTTTGCTAATAAACTAATAGCCTATCGGCCTATTGACCTATTGGCCTAACAACCCTTCTGCCTGTGCACTTCTGCCTCTATAATTTTATACACGTTCTTGTTGTGACAACCCTTCTTGCCATGCTTGTTTCATCTTTAAAAAAGTTAAACAAATTTATAATGCAATAGTTCCATTAGGACAACAATTTCTTTGTGCCGATGGATAAAATGAGGGTAATTGAGTATACATTTTTTATGAAAAAAATCTGTTTACCTCTCTTAACTGTTGGAGTTTTTTCTTTTCAGATATTTCAGGTTGGCTGTCATTTGCTGCATTAAGGCATTATTGCAGGAAATTAGGCTTCAACAAAAAAATAAGGTTAGGGTGCAAAAAATAAAAAGTGGATTTTTAATAATTAAAAAAGTGATAAAGTGGTTAAAAGTGGTTGATAGTGGTTTAAAAAAATTGTAGCTTTACGGAAATATTTCTCAAACTGTAATGTACACATTTATTGGAGATTTTGAGTGCAGAACCGATGCAAAAGGGCGTATTGTTTTTCCTTCGGCTTTTAAAAAGGCTCTTGGGGAAAGGGATGCGCGTTTGGTTGTTCGAAAAGATTTGTTTGAAGCATGCCTGGTTTTGTATCCCTATTCAGTTTGGGAAGAAGAACTTGCAAGAATCCGATCTGGGTTAAATCCTTATAACCGGGAGCATAATCGCTTTTTAAGACTTTTTTTTCGTGGGTCGGCGGAAATTGTACTTGATGGGAATGGTCGGTTTCTGGTACCCAAAAGACTGATGGAGCAGGCAGAGATAGGACGAGATGTGGTTTTGCTTGGAGTTGACAGGTATATAGAACTATGGGATAGAGAAAAATATGTGAATCGGAGCGCGACAGAAGACGAATTGGGAGATCTTGCCGAGAAGATTTTGGGTAATAAAAATAATGAGTGATGCAACACACGTGGCGTCTTTGGCTATGGGGCAGAAGCCTGAAGTTAGAGGTACTGCTCAAGGGACTAAGCACTAATTGTATAGTTCCATTTTGCTAATAATCTAGATAAAACTTAAATGGTGTCAGCACAATATCACATACCCGTACTGCTAGAAGCCTCTATTGAAGGTTTAAATATTGATCCTTCGGGCATTTATGTTGATTTAACCTTCGGAGGAGGCGGCCATAGCCGGGCTATTTTAGAGCGGTTAGGTCCGGAAGGAAAGCTAATTGCCTTTGATCAGGATCAGGATGCGTGGCGGCAGGCACCTGAAGATTCCCGATTTGTGTTAGTGAAACACAATTTTCGCTATTTGTCCAATTTTCTTGATTTTCTTGGAATATCTTCTGTTGCCGGGGTATTGGGAGATTTAGGAGTTTCATCTCATCATTTTGATGTGGCGGAACGAGGTTTTTCGTTCCGCTATAATGGCCCATTGGATATGCGAATGTCGGTCGGTTCCGACCTTACTGCTGCCAAAGTGTTAAATAGTTATAGCGAAGAAAAATTGTTTGGTCTCTTCCGTACCTATGGAGAAATAAATAATCCGGGACGATTGGTTAAATCGATTTTAAAGTACCGGGCAACGAAGCCTTTTCAAAAAACTTTCGATTTAAAAGAGGTTGCCCAAACAACTGCGCCGCGTCGAGAGGAAAACAAATATCTGGCCAAGGTATTTCAGGCACTTAGAATTGAAGTAAATCAGGAAATGAGTGCTTTGGAAGAACTATTTGGTCAGTTGCCACAAATTATCCAACCGGGCGGAAGGTTGGTTATCATCTCGTATCATTCGTTGGAAGACCGTATGGTAAAAAATTTCATTCGTTCCGGACGATGGGATACCAATCAACCTGAAACCGATATTTACGGAAATAAAGATGTGCCTTTTAAAGCTGTTGTTCGAAAGGTGGTGGTACCTGACGAAAATGAAATTGCTGCCAATCCCAGAGCCAGAAGTGCTAAATTAAGAATTGCAGAAAGATTATGAAGTGGTTTAGAGGACAACATAAAGCCAAAGATGGCGAATTCCTTACCGGTCAAGAGGAGTTTAATGAGCTTAAAGGTATCTCTTTTAAAGAATTCTTGCATGGTCGCTTTTTGGCAGGGAAAGAACTTGGTCGCCATTGGGGTTTTATGACCTTTATTGTTTTTTTGGCCTTTTTGTATATCGGCAACCGTTATCAGACGGAACATTTATTGGAGCGTCAGGCCGACTTGATGAAAGAATTGAAAGAGTTGAAGTATGAGGCGATTACCACCTCTTCCGAGCTGATGAATATGAGCAAACAAAGTGAAGTAATGGACCGTGTACATAGGGCCGGAATAGATCTGGAAGTTTTAAAAACACCACCCAGAATATTAAAAGTGGAAAAATTAGATGAGTAATTTAAATATAGCAGAATATTTAACCTGGCTTAGTTGAGGTAAAAGAAACGAGCATGACCAGGAAGGTTTGTCACAACAAGAATATTAAAAATTATAGAGGCAGAAGTGTACAGGCAGAAGTGCTGTTAGGCCATTAGGCCAATAGGTCAATAGGCTATTAGGTCATTAGTCAACAAGTGGTTAGTGTTGATTTACTAATGACAAATTAACTAACCACTAATGGCTAATTTCAATGATTTAAGTGAGCTGTATGCGAATGCACTTAGAAATTACACTGTAAATTGTGTTTGTTGCGTTAGAAAAGTTAGGTATTTTTTTGTTTTAAAAAGATGATATGGCAATCAAACAAAAAATATTATTTAGACTGGGAATTATTTACACCTTTTTTGGAATTCTTGTCCTGGTAATTTTGTTTGAATTGATTAAACTAAAAATATTTGAGGCGTCCAAGTGGGAAGAAAAAGCAAAGACATTAGAAAGCAACGATATTATAATTGAAGCCAACCGGGGAAATATACTGGATGAAAACGGGAAGAAAATTTCGTTGTCGGTACCGAGTTATCGTATTTACATGGATTTACATGCCAATGGGCTGACAAGTCATGTTTTTAACTCTCAGATAGATAGTTTGGCAATTTGCTTGTCTCGCTTTTTTGGCGATCATCCGCCTTCATATTATAAAAAAGATTTAATACGTGCCCGGAGAAACGGAGAACGTTATCACCTGGTACATCCACGTAAAATTTCGTATATAGAACTTCAGGAAATTAAAGAATTTCCAATATTTCGCAGAGGTAGAAATTCCGGAGGTTTTATTCCCCGCCATTATGAGGAGCGTCGTCTTCCGTTTGGTTCTTTGGCCGCCCGTACCATTGGTAAACTCTATGGTGAGAAGTCGAAAGGTGGGATGGTGGGGTTAGAGCGCGCTTACGACAACGTGTTAAGAGGTACCAATGGTGTTAGCACCTGGAAACGCATTGCAGGTAGTTGGATACCTGAAGAAGAAATACCCCCGCAAGACGGTAAAAATCTGATTACTACTTTAAATATTGAACTGCAGGATGTGGCTGAGCAATCTTTGATGCGTCAGTTGCAAAAGCATGATGCACACCATGGTGTGGCCATTCTTATGGAAGTAGAGACGGGGGCCATCAAGGCTATGGTGAATTTACATAAAAGTAAGCCCGGCGTTTACATTGAAGATTATTTTAATTATGCTATAGGAGAGGCTGTAGAGCCCGGTTCTACCTTTAAACTTGCTTCTATAATTGCTGCGCTTGAAGACGGGAAAGTAAGACTTACCGATACGGTAGATACCGGTAATGGAGCATATGGCTATTATGACCGCATTATGCGCGACAGCCACCATGGAGGTTTTGGGAAAATTACCGTTCGAGAAGCTTTTGAGAAATCTTCCAATATTGGAATTTCGAAAATTATTTTTGACAATTATAAAGATAATCCGCGGCGTTTTGTGGATCGCCTTTATGCTATAGGTTTAAATAAACCGTTAGGAATAAAAATAAAAGGTGAGGGGAGACCGGTTATCAAATATCCTGGCGATCCATCATGGTCGGGCGTAACATTGCCATGGATGTCTATAGGGTATGAAGTAAAGATGACCCCGTTGCAAATCCTCACTTTTTATAATGCGGTTGCAAATAACGGAAAGATGGTTAAACCCATGTTTGTCAAAGCAATTAGTCAGCATGGGAAAATATTACAGGAGTTTGAGCCCGAAGTGCTAAATCCGGCTATCTGCTCGGTTGCAACACTTGAGAAAGTGCGTGAACTGCTTAAAGGTGTGGTAGAGCGTGGTACTGCCCAAAATATCCGTAACGATATCTATCAAATTGCCGGAAAGACAGGTACCGCTCAAATAGCAAGAGGAAATAGTGGGTATAAGGGTGAGGATGGCGTCGAATATATCGCCTCTTTTGTGGGATTTTTCCCTGCCGACCAGCCCATGTATTCCTGTATCGTTGTTGTTAATAGCCCATCTAACGACGTTTATTATGGTAATGAGGTGGCAGGAACCGTTTTTCGTGAAATCGCCGACAGAGTATATGCGTTGAGTTATGAAAAATTGCCGGTGGAAGTTTCGCAACCCAAAATTACAGAAGGGTATTATCCCTGGTCGAAAGGTGGAACCCGCGATGAGTTATCCGTAATTTTTGAGGAATTAAATTTTCCTGTTCAGAATCAAGGCATAACTTCAGAATGGATTTCTACCCAAGCATTAGAACATGCAGTGAAATTAAAACCTAAACCCCTTCCTCAAAAAGTTGTTCCTCTCGTAAAAGGTATGGGAGCCAAGGATGCTGTGGCTGTCCTTGAAAATTGTGGTTTAAAGGTTGCCATAAGTGGAGTCGGAAAGGTAGTGCGGCAATCCATTGATGCCGGTTTGCCGGTAAGAACGGGACAAAAAATTGTAATTTATCTTGAATAATTAAATTTTCAATGATACAAAAAAAGTTATCGGAATGCATTGATGGTCTTCCTGGTTTTCGGAAGATTGGTACACTTGATCCTATTATTAATAATATCACTTTTGATAGTCGGCAAGTAGGGCCCCATACCCTTTTTGTTGCTTTAAGAGGGACTCAACGAGATGGACATGATTTTATTCAGGCTGCTGTTTCCTCAGGTGCTGCGTCTGTTGTATGTGAAGAAGTGGCAAAAGAATTGACGGGAAATGCTGTTTTTATTGTTGTTGAAAACAGCCGTCATGCCTTGGGATATATAGCTGGGAAATTTTATGATTATCCCTCTTCTAAACTCAATCTTGTGGGTGTTACGGGAACCAATGGTAAAACAACCATAGCCACTTTACTTTATCAAACAGCCCGTTTTTTAGGGTTTAAAGCCGGATTGTGTTCAACCGTAGCCAATTATGTGGATGAGGAAAAGGTTGAAGCTACTCATACTACGCCTGATATCTTGACTTTAAACCGGTTAATGTATCAAATGGTAGAAGCCGGTTGTCGTTATTGTTTTATGGAGGTGAGTTCGCACGCCATTGATCAGAAACGTATTGATGGTTTGTTTTTTAAAGGAGGGATTTTTACAAATATTACTCATGAGCATCTGGATTACCACAAAACTTTTGATGAATATATTCGTGTTAAGAAGTCATTTTTTGATGATTTGCCGTCCTCGGCTTTTGCCCTCACCAATTTAGATGATAAACATGGGCGGGTGATGGTTCAGAATACCGATGCCAGTGTTAAGACTTTCTCGTTAAGAGAAATGGCTTCGTACCGGGCGCGAATAATAGAAGAGTCATTTGAGGGGATGCAGCTGACCATTGATGGAGAAGAGTTTTGGACACCTTTTGTAGGTCGTTTTAATGCCTCAAATATGCTGGCAGTATATGGCGCCGGCTGTGAGTTGGGCTGGAGTAAAAAGGATATTTTGGTGGCCATGAGTCGTTTGACACCTGTAAATGGAAGATTTGAAATTATCCGGTCTGAAGAAGGGGTTACCGCTATCGTTGATTATGCCCATACGCCCGACGCTCTAAGAAATGTACTTGAATCGATAAACCATATCCGAAGGCCTGGACAAACACTGATAACTGTGGTGGGTGCCGGAGGTAACAGAGATAAATCCAAACGGCCGGTTATGGCGTCAGAAGCCGTGAAAAACAGTTCTAAGGTAATATTAACTTCCGACAATCCAAGAGATGAGGACCCTAAAACTATCCTGGACCAAATGATGGAAGGAGTCTCTTTCCCCGAACGAATAAAAGTGCTGACTATTGTTGATCGAAAAGAGGCTATTCGAACCGCTTGTTCCATCGCCCGAAAAGGGGATATCGTTTTGGTGGCCGGAAAGGGACATGAAACTTATCAGGAAGTGAAAGGACAAAGAATACATTTTGACGACAGAGAAGTAATTAGGGAATTTTTTGAACAACAATATAAATAGTCATGCTTTTTCCATTATTTAAATATCTTGAATCAATAGATTTTCCCGGGGCAGGGATGTTTCAGTATATCTCTTTTCGGTCGGGAATGGCTGTCATTTTTGCTCTGCTGATAGGAACGATTTTCGGAAAGTTCATTATTCGTTTGTTGCAACGGCAGCAAATAGGAGAAATAGTTCGTGATTTGGGGCTCGAAGGTCAATACCAAAAAAAGGGAACGCCTACTATGGGGGGACTCATTATCATTATTTCCATCTTAATACCTGTTTTATTGTTCGGGAAACTGGATAATGTTTATGTATTACTTATGATTACAACCACCATTTGGTTGGGTTTGATAGGTTTTATTGACGATTATATTAAAGTTTTTAAAAAGAATAAGAAAGGACTAGCAGGTGGGTTTAAGATAATTGGTCAGGTTGGATTAGGGCTTATTGTAGGTCTTACCCTTTATTTCAGCGATGATGTGGTGGTAAGGATGGAGCCTGTTACTAAGGCTGAAACTCATCAAGTTGAAACAGATAAATTGAGCCAAACGAAGAATGCTATTTTTGTGAAAGCGCCGGTTACCAATGTGCCGTTTTTTAAAAACAACCGGTTCAACTACAAGTCATTGCTTTGGTTTGGAGGTGAGAAAGCCGACCATTGGGGATGGATTATTTTTGTGATAGCTGTCATTTTTATTACCACAGCAGTGTCAAACGGTGCAAATATTACCGATGGTTTGGATGGACTGGCAACAGGGACCTCTGCCATTATTGGAGCTACCCTCGGAATCCTGGCCTACGTGTCCAGTAATACCATTTATGCCGATTATCTCAATATTATGTATGTGCCCCATTCCGAAGAATTGGTGGTTTATATGAGTGCTTTTATTGGGGCCACCGTAGGTTTTTTATGGTATAACTCTTTCCCGGCCCAGATTTTTATGGGTGATACGGGCAGTTTGACCATTGGCGGAATTATTGCCGTGTTTGCCATTCTTATTCGAATGGAATTGCTTATTCCCATATTGTGTGGAATCTTTCTGGTAGAAAATGTCTCTGTATTACTTCAAGTGGGATATTTTAAATATACCCGTAAGAAGTATGGCGAAGGAAGACGTATTTTTAAGATGGCACCGCTTCATCATCATTATCAATTGAAGGGCTATCCCGAGTCCAAGATAGTGACTCGCTTTTGGATTGTAGGTATTATTCTGGCGGTATTAACTATTGTAACATTGAAAATTCGATAATAATGGGAGACGAGCTCGTAGTATTAGGAGGTGGCGAAAGCGGAACCGGAGCTGCTCTTTTGGCAAAGGCCAAAGGAATAAAGGTTTTTTTATCCGATTGTGGGACCATCAAGTCCGGTTACTGTGACGAGCTGAAAAAGGCAGGTGTTGAATTCGAAAGTGGTAAGCATTCCGAAAAACGAATATTAAATGCCCTGGAGGTTGTAAAAAGCCCCGGCATACCGGAACATGCCCCTTTGATAAAAAAAATCAGACAGAAAGGAATACCAATTATTTCGGAAATAGAATTTGCCGGGCGTTTTTCAAAAGCTAAGATGATTGGTATTACAGGCAGTAATGGAAAAACCACTACGGCAACATGGACTTATCATATGATAAAAAAAGGAGGGAAAGATGTTCGGCTAGCCGGAAATATAGGAACCAGCTTGGCTCGCCATCTCATTTCTTCCGATCCGGAATTATTTGTTTTGGAACTGAGCAGTTTTCAGCTGGAGGATATGTACGATTTTAAGTGCGATGTAGCGGTAATTACCAATCTTTCACCCGACCATTTGGACCGATACGATTATCGGTTCGAAAAGTATGTGGATGCCAAATTCAGAATATTGAATAATCATGATAAACAGAGTGTGTTTATTTATAATGCACATGACCAGGAAATCATGAAACGTATGGGTGATATGCAATATCCGGGCATTAGATATCCTTTTGCTTTAAGTGATGTTTATGGCCAGGGAGCGTGTGTGGAGTATGAACAAATGGTGATAAAAACACTCGAAAATCGGGTTACATTTCCTTTGAACCAACTTGCCTTATCGGGAAAACATAACATTTGTAACGGAATGGCAGCCTCTTTAGCCGCGCTTAGCGTAGACACGCCTATTCAAGCAGTAATTGAAGGATTAAAAGATTTTGATGGGGTAGAACATCGGCTGGAGAGTGTTGATGAGGTTAACGGGGTCCTTTACATTAATGACAGTAAAGCTACAAATGTCGATTCGGTATGGTATGCGTTAGAGAGCATGGATAAACCGGTTGTGTGGATTGCCGGAGGAACCGACAAAGGTAATGATTACACCTTATTGGAGGATTTAGCCGGGCAGAAGGTTAAAACATTAATTTGTCTCGGCGTTGATAACCGTAAGCTAATATCGGCATTTACCGGGAAAATTCCCGAAATAGTTGAAACCCGTTCCATGGCCGATGCGGTTAGTGTAGCCCAAAAACAGAGTAAGCCAGGAGATGTGGTTTTATTATCGCCTGCATGTGCCAGTTTTGATTTATTTAAAAACTACGAACATCGGGGTAAACTCTTTAAAGAGGAAGTTTATAAACTGAAGAACCAATATGAGTAGTTTCGTCCGAAAAAATATTAAGGGAGACCAGAATATCTGGGTTATCATTATATTCCTGTCTTTTGTGTCGCTGTTAACGGTATATAGCGCTACAGGGAGTCTGGCCTATCAAACCCAGGGAGGCAATACTACTTATTTTATGTTTAAACAACTGTCTTTTTTGTTGATAGGCATTGCCCTGATTGTGGTGGTGCATCGAATTCCCTACAAATATTTTGTTATTTTTAGTCTGCCAGCTTTGTATCTTTCTATATTAATGTTGATTATAACCTTTTTTGTGGGTCAGAATTTGAATGAAGCGAGCCGCTGGCTTAAAGTGCCCGGTATTGGATTAAGTTTCCAGCCGTCTGAAATGGCAAAACTTGCCCTTATAGTTTATGTAGCACGGGTTTTGGCGCAGCATCAACAGGAGAATGAGCCAACTTATGGTGCTTTCTGGCCCATAATGATTCATACCGGCATTGTATGCCTATTGATTTTCCCGGAAAATCTTTCAACCTCACTGTTATTGGGAGGCGTTGTGATGCTCATGATGTTTTTGGGCAGAGTGCCTTTTAAATATCTTTTTTTAACCGGCTTGGCGGGTTTAACGGTGGTGTCCTTGGTTTTGATTTTGGCGATGAATGGTATAGTGCTTATTGATAGAGCCGAGACATGGGCCACTCGTGTCGAAAATTTTTTGGATAAAGAAGAAGGAAATAAAGAGTTTGGAGATAATTACCAGGTCACACAATCGAAAATAGCCATTGCTACAGGAGGGATTTTGGGTAAAGGTCCTGGCAACAGCGATCAACGAAACTTTTTACCACATCCCTATAGCGATTTTATTTATGCAATTATTGCAGAAGAGTTTGGTTTTTTTGGAGCTGCCTTGGTTCTCGGTGCCTATTTTTTCCTTTTAGGGAGGATTGGGGTGCTGGTCAGAAAAAGCAACCGTACTTTCCCGGCTTTCATGGTTTTAGGGTTGGGGCTGATGCTGGTGATTCAAGCTTTTGTAAATATGGGTGTTGCCGTGGGCATATTCCCCGTTACCGGACAGCCTTTGCCGTTGGTGAGTATGGGAGGAACCTCTATACTTTTTTCCTGTTTGGCGTTGGGGGCTATATTAAGCGTTAGCAGGCATTATCAGGAGCAGGGGAAAAAGACTCAGATTAACCAATCGGAAGTTACCCAAGGGCAATAATGCTATTTTTGATTGAGAGAAATTTTTGTGTTAACTCAATTTTTTGATAAAGAATTAGATGAATCAACAACTTAAAATAATTATAAGTGGAGGCGGAACAGGAGGCCATGTGTTTCCTGCCATTGCTATTGCAGATGCTATAAAGAAACGGAATCCTTTGGCTGAAATATTGTTTGTTGGAGCATTGGGACGTATGGAGATGGAAAAGGTTCCCGAAACCGGCTATCGTATTGAGGGATTGCCGGTGGCAGGTTTTCAACGTCGTTTAACCTTCAAAAATGTTACCTTCTTTTATAAATTGGCAGTAAGTATAATTAGAGCCAGAAAGATTGTTCGTTCCTTTAAGCCTCATGTAGCGGTGGGCGTGGGTGGTTATGCCAGTGGCCCGGTATTAAGAGCTGCGGCAGCCCTGGGCGTTCCAACTCTTATACAAGAGCAGAACAGCTATCCGGGTATTACCAATAAGATTTTGGCAACCAAAGCCAAATGTATTTGTGTGGCTTATCCGGAAATGGAACGATTTTTTCCGGCAGACCGGTTGGTAATGACGGGTAATCCGGTGAGAGAGCGGCTGTTGATGCCGGTTAATAGAGATGAGGCTTTTGAACGGTTAGGACTCGATGCTCAGAAAAAAACTATTTTGGTTATTGGAGGTTCGTTGGGTGCGGCAAGCATCAATCAAGGTGTTTTGGCAAAACTGGATGAATTAATAAAAGTTCAGGATGTACAGGTACTTTGGCAATGCGGAAAATATTATTATGATGATTTAAATCGGCAATTACAAAAATACAATGCTCAAAATATTAAACTTGAGCCTTTTATTTCAAACATGGAATTGGCCTTTTCTGCTGCCGATGTTGTTATATCACGGGCAGGAGCAGGTTCCATCAGTGAACTCTCTTTGTTAGGGAAAGCATCCATACTGGTACCATCACCCAATGTTGCGGAGGACCATCAGACCAAAAATGCCATGTCGCTGGTTAAAGAGGGTGCTGCTTTACTGGTGCCCGATAAAGAGACCTCAGAACGGTTGGTCACCGAGGCACTCTCTTTATTGGATGATGAAAACAGAAGAAAACAATTGGAAGAAAGAATTAAACAGTTTGCCTTTCCTGATGCGGCAGATAAAATAGCTGCTGAGGTAGAAAAAATTGTGGAATTAAATAAAAAATGAAACGACCATGATGACTTTGGTGAAATGGTCGGTATACTATTGAAATAAATCACGGTTTAATTGACCAAATCGATTAAATAAATTAGAATGAAACGAGCATGGCGACTTTTGCCACAAAAGGACATGTATAAAAAGCCCAAGGCAGAAGTGCACAGGCAGAAGGCAGAAGAAGTCATTAGTGATTAGTTAATTAGTCCTTAGTCTTGATTTTCTAATGACTAACCACTAATGACTAATTTTAAGAAACAATATATCAATGAAGTAAGTGAATTTTATACGGATAAAACGAGCATGACCAAGAAAATTTGTCACAATAAGAGCATGTATAAACTTTAGGTCATGCGAGTTCCATTCGGCCAATGAGTTAAATAAATTATATACGAATGAAATGAGGTTGTTTGAAACATATCATAGTGTCTATTTTATTGGGATTGGCGGTATTGGAATGAGTGCTTTGGCGCGGTTCTTTAATACTACCGGACATTCGGTTGCCGGATATGACCGGGTTGAAAGTCGAATTACCAGGGCGTTAACAAGTGAAGGAATTAAAGTAACCCTGGATGAGCGTGTTGAAGCTATTCCAGACGAGTTTAAAAATCCTACCGGCACACTGGTGGTTTATACCCCGGCCGTTCCGGAATATCATCCTCAGCTTCAGTGGTTTCAAAATGATGGTTTTGAAGTGTTGAAGCGGTCAAAGGTTTTGGGTATGATTACCGAAGATATGTATTCCGTTTGTGTAGCCGGGACGCATGGTAAGACGACCATCTCGACGCTTACAGCCTTTTTACTTTATCATAGCCATGTTGGTGTAAATGCTTTTTTGGGTGGAATAGCCAAAAATTTTGATACCAATTTTCTTGGAAATATTGAATCGCCAGTAGTGGTTGTGGAAGCCGATGAGTTTGATCGTTCTTTTTGGCAGCTTAGTCCTTCAATTGGGCTTATTTCATCCATGGATGCCGATCATTTAGATGTATACGGAACCGCAGCCGAGATGCGTAAGGGGTTTGCCGGATTTGCTAATCGAATAAAACCGGGAGGAAAATTGCTGGTAAAATCGGGTCTCCCCTTGCCGAAGGATATCGATACCGGTGTAAAAATGTTTTCTTATTCCATTGCCGGGGAGTCGGACTTTGCTGCTGTTAATGTGCAAGAATACAACGGCTTCTATTGTTTTGATTTGCGTACGCCGGATGGCCTGTTTAAAGGATTTAAAATGGGAATACCGGGAATGGTAAATGTGGAGAATGCCGTTGCCGCCTTATCGCTGGCGATGATGTGTGGTGCTCGATACGAGGAGTTAGTAAAAGCCTTGCCGCAATTTAAAGGTATTGCTCGTCGATTTGAGGTTTTTATTAATGATGACCGATTGGTTTATATCGATGATTACGCCCACCATCCTCAGGAGATTAGGGCCACATTGAATAGTGTTCATTCTTTGTGGAAGGGGAGAAAAGTTACGGGTGTTTTTCAGCCACATCTTTATTCACGAACGCGTGATTTTGCGGGAGAATTTGCCAAAGCTTTAGACGAAGGGTTAGATCATATTGTTTTATTACCCATTTATCCGGCGCGGGAAGAGCCAATTCCCGATATTTCGAGCGAGACGATAGCTCATTTTATTAAGGGTGATAAATGTAGAGTGATGCAAAAAGAGGAGCTGATACCTTTTTTGAATCATTTGCAACCTGAAGTGCTAATAACAATGGGTGCTGGCGACATCGACAGGTTGGTGCCCGATATTTGTGAATGGGGTCATAACTATTGCAAAACCAAACAAAGATTGTAAATTTTGTTTGATTTTTGACTTAGAACGGAAATTTGATTATTAATATGCTATTGAGGCAGATAAAAAATAGTTTACTTTGGGGTTTGTTGGTTCTTTATTTCCCTGTGATGTTGGGGTTTGTTGAGAACCATCAAAATAAGGTGGTTTGTTCCGAAGTGGAGGTTAATATTCTTGATAGTTTAAAATATCGGTTTGTTCGGACCAATGAAATTAAGAATGCCATTATTGCCAAATTTGACCAGGTTTTGGGTGTGCCCATTAATGAGTTAAAACTGAACAAGATAGAGGCATTTGTTGAGAAACACCCTGCAGTTGCTAATTGCGAAGTTTACAATACCATAGAAGGTAAGCTTAAAATAGACCTGCTTCAGCACAATCCGCTTTTCAGGGTTTTCGAGAATGATCGTTCTTACTATATTGATGAAGATGGTAATGAGATGCCGCTATTCGACCATTACGCAGCAAGGGTTATGGTTGTAAGCGGGAATCTAGAGGGACAAATGGACCATTTAATATATCTTGCACGTCGTTTTAGGGAAGATTCGTTTTGGTTAGCCCAAATTGAGCAGGTTTATATAAAGAAAAACGGAGATTATGTGTTGGTTCCCCGTGTTGGTGACCATCTTATTCTTTTCGGACCACCCGAAAGAATTGATGAAAAGCTAAGGAATCTGAAGGCACTGTATAAATATGGCCTATCGCCCAGAGAATGGAACGAATATCATGTGATTAATTTGAAATATAAAGGACAAATACTTTGCTCGAAAAACAGAAATATATGAGTCAGGAATTAAATTTAATCTCAGCCATCGATATAGGCTCTACAAAAGTAGTTGCGGTGGTTGGCCGCAAGCATCCTAGCGGATTGCTGGAAGTGTTGGGAATTGAAAAAGTGCCCTGCACAGGAGTCAAAAGGGGCGCGGTGTTGAATATTGAGGAGACGGCCAGGTCCATACAGCAAGCGGTGTTAGCCCTCGAAGATAGGCTTGGTATTAAACTGAGCGAGGTGTATGCAAGTATTACGGGTCAACATATTCGGACCATGGGAAACCGTTCCTACAGGTTTATTAAGGGAGGAAGCGTTATCAGTACTTTTGATGTGGAACAGCTTTTACAAGATAGTTATCGTATTGTTCTTGAACCGGATGAAAAGATTCTACATGTTATTCCTCAGGATTATATTGTAGATCATGAGAGTGGTATCAAAAAATCGCCGGAGGGATATTCGGGACAAAAAATTGAAGGAAACTTTCATGTGGTAATTGGTAGAAGTACTACGATTAAAAATCTGGAAAAATGTATTGAAAGGGCGGGTCTTCGACTTAATGGGTTAATATTGTCCTCCCTTGCATCTTCTGACTCCGTATTGTCTGATGAGGAGAAAGAAGCCGGTGTTGTTATGGTTGATATAGGAGGGGGTACTACAGACCTTGCCTTGTTTCATGATGGGATATTGCGCTATACAGCGGTCATACCCTTCGGTGGTAATGTAATAACGAGTGATATAAAAGAAGGATGTGCCATTTTGTATAAACAGGCTGAGGCCTTAAAAACACGTTTTGGCTCAGCTTTGGGAACTCTGGCACGGGAAGATGCTTTGGTAACCATACCCGGAATTCCCGGCTGGGAGCCAAAGGAAATTTCCTTTAAAAGCCTGGCATGTATCATCCAGGCCAGAATGGAAGAGATTATTGAGCTTATTATTCATCATATGGAACGTTCGGGCTTTTATGATAAACTGGGCGCCGGTATTGTGTTGACAGGCGGTGGGGCTAGACTTAATCATTTATCGGAGCTTACAAAGCTGAAAACCGGTTTGGATGTAAGAATTGGTAATTCATCCAGAGCTTTTTCTACCGAAGAAAAGGATGCGCTTAACGACCCATCGCTTGTTACAGCGATTGGTTTAATGATGTCGGCTGGTAAATATCCCGGTAGCACTATCGTTACTCGAGAACAGGTGCTTTTTGAAGATATGCCACCCGAAGAGACCACAGGAAAAAAGAAAAAATCATCCGGAAATAAATCTAAGAAATCCAAAAAATCGAAAAAAACGGAGTTTACAGGTGACCTCTTCGAAAAGATTCAACGCAATTTTGCCAGTATCTTTGACGAACGAGATACCGAAATGTAATCCTGCTCCAATAAAAAGGAGGTAACTATGATTGATGATCTGATGAATTTTGATATACCTGATAATCCCGAATCTATAATCAAAGTAGTAGGTGTTGGTGGTGGTGGAAGTAATGCGGTAAACTACATGTATGGTTTGGGTATTAAGGATGTGACCTTTGTGGTTTGTAATACCGATGCGCAGGCCCTGGCCAATAGTCCTGTGCCGCTTAAAATACAATTGGGCGCATCCCTGACCGAAGGTCGCGGAGCCGGCAATAAACCTCTGAAAGGACGAGAGGCAGCCATTGAAAGCCTTGAATCGGTAAATAAAGTGTTGGAAGATAACACCAAGATGGTTTTTATTACTGCCGGAATGGGTGGAGGTACCGGAACCGGTGCCGCCCCTGAAATTGCCAAAGCCGCCAAAGAAATGGGAATCCTGACTGTTGGTATTGTTACCATACCATTTAAGTTTGAGGGATGGGTTCGAATTGAACAGGCGCTTAACGGCATTGCCGAAATGGAAAAACATGTTGACTCTCTATTGATAATTAATAATGAGAAGCTCCGTGAGATGTACGGCGATTTAAAGTTGAGTAATGCTTTTTCGCGCGCCGATAATGTTTTGGCTACTGCTGCCAAGGGCATTGCCGAAATAATAACTGTGCATGGGTATATCAATGTTGACTTTGCCGATGTGGAAACGGTGATGAAAAATAGTGGGGTCGCTCTGATGGGATCTGCCAGTGCCGGAGGTGAAGATCGGGCCATCGATGCCATTCAGGCCGCCCTGGAATCACCATTGCTCAATAATAATGATATTAGAGGTGCAAAGAATATTTTACTAAATATTACTTCCGGTACCGATGAAATAACGATGGATGAGGTTGGTATTATTACCGATTATCTACAGGATCGTGTGGGTGATTCGGCTTCCATTATCTGGGGGTCGGGGACCGATGAGCGTCTGAATGATGAAGTGGGAGTTACCATTATCGCTACCGGTTTTGCTTCAAGTCATATTATCAATAAACAGCCGAAAGTGGCTCAAAAAAAGGTGACTCGGTTTACTATGGATGAAAACGGGAATGTTAGTGATGAGCCCGAACAGGCTGTGGCTGAAGAACCCTCTGAAGATGAAAATGCCAGAGTGTTTAATTTCGATGATATTGACAATGATAAAGAACGTCAGATAGAGCAGTTATATGGCGAAAATACCAACTCTTCCAATAAGGTTGATGCCACCGATTCCGACGACCTTTTTTCCTGGGCTTTAGATACCAATAAAAATAATGTTGAGCCACTGTTTCAATATGGTTCGGCTGCTGCGTTAACCCCTGAAGAGTTGAATGATGAAAAACTTATTGATGAGATGGAAAATATTCCGGCCTATAAACGACGGAATGTATCGATTGATGATAACAGTGCCCGTCAAAAAGGAAAAGGAAGTAAAAATCCTGACCGGAAGGTTTCCCGTTTTACTCTTTCGGGTGGCAAAGGAAATCCTCGAATTAGCGATAATAACCCTTATTTGCATGATAATGTGGATTAACCCAATTTGCCGGTAAAAAATGTTTAACTAACGATTTTTTATATATGAGCTTGATTGATAAAATTTCTGAGGAAATTAAAAACGCCATGAAGGCGAAGAATAAGCTTAAATTAGAAGCTTTAAGGAGTATTAAGAAAGAATTGCTCGAAGCACGTACAGCTGCCAATTCGGGAGGAGAAATTTCTGAAGAAGAGGAAATTAAGATTTTACAACGAATGGTGAAACAACGAAAAGATTCGGCCAATATCTACTCGGCACAGGGAAGAGCCGACCTCTATGATAATGAGATGGCCGAAGCTGAAATAATTGCCCAATTCCTTCCGGAACAACTAAGTCCAGAAGCGCTGGAGGAAGAACTGAAAAAAATTATTGAAGAGGTAGGTGCTGAATCAATGAAAGATATGGGAAAGGTTATGGGTGCCGCTACCAAAAAATTGGCAGGTAAAGCCGATGGAAAAGATATTTCAGATACTGTCAAGCGGCTTTTGACTCAATAACGATAGGGTTTTACCAATTTATATGGTAGAACCGGTCAGATTTTCATCGCCCCAGACTCTCACATCCTGGGGTGAAAAGGTGAGTTTCAGGAATTCTTTCCCGCAGGTTAACGACATCCGCATGCGTTGAGATGCAATAAGCGAAGGTTCGGTATCTTTAGAAATCAATTCACGATTACCGGTGCGAATTTCGAAGCGTGGACGATAGTGGGCAGCTACACTTATCTGAGCAAATGCTTTATTAAAAGGAAAAGCAAAGCATATCAGGAACAAAGAAAACCGGATTGCTGAAAATAATTTAGTCATATTTCAACTTTTTTATTTTCAGCAAAAGTGGGTCTGTCTGAAGTTCTAAAAAACAGGCTTTTCACCTAATTTTACCTTACGTGAAAAAACTTATTTATATGATATGTAAGGGTTGTCGGAATTTGTATCCGGCATTCCCCATACTTTCAGATCGATAATTTCAATTCTTACCTTTTCTTTTTCTAGTTGGACAACTACACCACTATGAACTTTTTGCATCATGCAATGATGTGGAAGAAAACGTATAGTTTCGCCAACTTTTAATGTTTTACCTTCGTATCTGCCCTGAAATGCAAGTACCATACAAATGCCAACATCTATAACTGCATTGTTTTCGAAATTTCGATCATTATCCGGGCCTTTAATTGCCACTGTGATGAGGGAGTGTTGGATATCAATTATTTTGGCGATGTGTGTTATCGGGCAACCCAACGGGCGATATTTTATGATATCTCCTGCTTTCAGTTCGATTGTGCAAAAGGGTAAAAGGGTTTCCCGACAGCTTTTTTCGTTTTTAAGAGGTTTAAGGAAAATGTCTGCCTTGTAATTATCAATAACCCCGGCAATGATATTATGGTTGTTATTTTGAATTTGTTTTTGAATGAGTTTCTCAATGGAGGTTTTATTGGCTGCGAACCCCGGACGCGTTAGTACGGGACAAGTGCGTAGTTCTTTTTTTCCGTTGATTAAAGATAAGGCAAAATCTTCACATTGGCTGCATCCGCACTTTCCACAGTTAAACCCGGGCAAAAGAGCTGATATTTTTTTTTGCATAAGTATTTGTATTACTTTTTTGGTTTGCTATTCACCGATATATTTCTGGAAACCATTCATATTTCTGAGTAATCCACGATGGTATTTTTTGCTTACACGTTGTTCGCCAACACATAGTGTACAGACAGAGAAAGGCGCATTGTGTCTGAGCCTTTCTCTGTCTGTTACTTTTTTATCGAATGCTATGATGTGCTTTGCAAGTTCAGCTGCACCCTGTCCATTAAGGCCATTGATATCTAAAATTTTGCATACAGGATTGGCTTCAAGTATTTTTTCCCTGAATATTTCGCGTTCGGCTTGCGAAATCATGTCGCCTTTTGTGACAACCACAATATCGGCACAACTCAGGAAGGGCCCTGTTTTACCGGGGTTGTTAGGCCCACTTGTAGAATCAATGACACAAATGCCAAGACAATTGTCTGTGTAAGGTGCACATCGGTGACATAAACCGGCTGTTTCCATAATTAGTGTATCGGCACTGTTCTTGTCAGCAAATTTTATCATTTCATCCAGATTATAAATTGAGAAATGATCAGGGCACATATCACGAGACAGACCGGTTAGGACTGGTATATTTAAAGTAGCAAATCGTTTATCATCGTCAGTGGCAAGACAGTCTACTTTTACAACGGCAGGTTTTGTGATTGTTCCTTTCAGTATTTTTATCGTGTTGATCAATATAGATGTTTTACCTGCACCTGGTGTTCCGGCAATAATTACTAGCTTCATATGATAGGATTATTTAATGATGGATCAATGTTGCCATTTTGTTATTGACAGTTGGCTTGAGAAATATCTGGTTGATGTCTTTTTCCTCAATATGTTGTCCATTCCGTATCATTTCTCTTAATTTAAGCATGGTTTGATCTACCTTGCTTAGTTGAGAAGAAATTGTTTTTTCTTCCGGAGATGCATCAATAACGGCTGTCATTCCCCCGTTTTTCATGATTATTCTTTTTTGTGCACTAAGAGCCATGACCGGGTCATGAGTGACAATGAGTATGATTTTGTTATATCCGGAAAGCAGTTCCAGAGCTTCGTGTTTTTTGATACCTGCATTTTCGATTTCATCGATCAACACAATGGGTGATTCACTAATTACTGCTACATCAGCTACCATCAGGGCACGTGTTTGACCACCGCTTAAAATGGTAAGATTATCTTTGGGTTTTATTGGTTCACCGGTTAACTGGTTAGCCATGTAGATAATTTTATCGATGTTTTTCATGCTTTTTCCCCGGCATTGCGCATGCAGTAGAAGAAAATCCTTGACATTCATGTCGGCCAGAAAGTTCATGTTTTGAGACAGCTGAGCCACCAATTTTTGTCTGGGGTTGTTACGCAGTTCAGACGAAGGGATTTCTCCGTTAATTAATATCTGGCGGCGTGTAGAACTGTCCTTTTGTGATAATTGCTCTATATCGGCAATTAGCTGACTTTTCCCGCTTCCGGTGGGGCCTACAATGCCGATAATCTCACCTTGTGCAATATCGAAGCATTTAATATTTTCATGCTTTCCCGATTTATCAATACCGCCAATAATCTTAATGTTTCTGATTTGCTCCATAGTTTGTGGTTATTGATTATATGGCAAAATTGGAGCATATCTGTTTTAAAGAAAACAGTCTTAAATCGTAATTTTGGATTACGTTTTAAAACTTATGGAAGGAAAAGAGTATACGTAGTTGTAAAAATAAATATCTGGTAATAAGCATTTTGTATTAAGATTGAGATGAGTCATAACGCATTTCCTGTTTGGCCAAATTGACAAGTTCTTCTACTTTGTGCCGTGTTGTGGTATGCCCTATTGTTTTTACTACTTTATACTTGCCTCGGACTTTCTGTATTCCTTGTAAAGAAAGGCTTCCGGAAGCGTTACTTTTCTTTCCGACAAACAAAGAAATAACTTTGGAACACCCAAATTTAAAAATCACAATTGACTTACAGATTGTTACGAAGGTGTCCCGGAAAAGTGCGGAAAACAGGAAAAAGGCTGCCTTTTTGGACAGCCTCTTTTATACTATGAAAGTTTTAACCTTAATTGATATGTTAATAAAAATTTGATCGGTTATCTATGATTTCTGCTTTTTCACGAATTTCAGGAAGTAATTGATAGCTGATTTTTTGAAATAAAGAGCTTTTAAGTTGATTTTTAATTAACTCTGTGTCAACTTCGGTTTCTTTTTTATTCGTAACCTCAACCATGTAAACTCCATTGTTCCCAGCTACCGGTTCTGAAATTTCATTAACAGGCGAGTAAAGAGCCAACCCAACCAATGCCGGTTCGGTTCCTGCCCCTGTAACCTGGAAGGTATTAAAGGTAACATCTGTGGCTGAGTGCAATTCACCTTCTAATGCATTAGCGATTTCTTCTAAGGAACTTTGACTAGCTTTTTGTTCCTTAAATTGTTTTATCAGGATTTCTTTTTTCTTTTCATTCATTAATTGTCGTTCAATTCTATTTCGTACCGCATCAAGAGGCATGTAACCCTCTTCAGTGATATTGGAAAGAACTGCAATAACAAATTGATCACCAAATTCAAAAATAGGTGAAAGTTCTCCTATGTCTGCTTTAAAAGCCCACTTAACCAATTCGCGGGGTGATTCCAGATTCCCTACAAAACGGTCATTTTTTTGCAGATTCCGGCCATACTTTTTTGTCAGGTTTTGCTCTTCAATGGCTTGATTGAATTTTTCGACGGTGTTATTCAGAGCTGCAAAGCGCGTTGCTCGTGAATAAACATCCTGATATGTTTTTGAGCTGTAAGTTACTTCGCGTCCTAAAGTCGCAAGTTGATATTTGGTTGTAGCTCTTCCCTTATCTATAATATGAATGATGTGCCATCCGAAGTTGGTTTCGACCTTTACGATATCTCCTTTTTTCCCGAAAAAGCAGGCATCGTTAAATGGTTGCACCATTTGTCCTTGTCTAAACCATCCCAATTCGCCACCGTTAATAGCAGAACCGGGATCTTCAGAATATTGGCGTGCCAGCTCAGCGAAGTCAGCACCGTTTTTCAAGAGATTCATTAAACTATCGGCGAGTTGTTCCGCTTCATCCGGATTTTGGGGATTGTTGCGTAATAAAATGTGTCGAGCCCTTACGGAATCGGGCAATTGAGCAACATCCACTAATCGGGTTAATTTATAGGTATTGTTTTCAAAATAAGGTCCGTAAACATCTCCTTCGGAAGCAGAAGTAACAAAATCACGAATTTCGGGTTCTAGTGCTTCCGGTTTAAAATAGTTGGAATTGAAAGGAATATCGGAGTTGAATTTGACAAATTGAACCGGATCAATGTCAGGCGAGCTGAAGTCTTTTTTCATATCCAGAACCGTTTGTCTGGTATTTTCCCGATCCTCATCGGTTGGTTCTACATCGAAGGTAATATACTCGATATCGCGACTGGCGGTTTGTTTAAAGGTTTCTTTATGGTCGTTGTAATATGCTTTTATTTCTTTTTCGGTAACAGAAACTTGATCGTCGGGTACCGAGGTTAAACGTTTAATTACGAAATTGAAATCAACCGATTGTGACCGAGCTTTGGCTTCGCTGTTAATCCATTGATTAGTAACATACAACCCTTTCTGGAAGAGGGTGGAATATTTTTCGTACAATCGTTCATTTATAAGTTGATCTTCCACAAAATTCCAGTAGAAATTAGCTGTGGGGTCATACTGTTTCGACTTTAAAAAACGAATAACCTGCTGCTTGTCAAAAATGCCGGTCTGAGGATTAGTGAATAATTGCTGAATCATTGGATGTGCCTGAGGCCCTGTAACCATATCCAGTAATTCGGCCGGAGAAACACTAATGCCAACCGCTTCATATTTGGCATTTAAAAGTATTTCATTGACCATTTGGTTCCAGGCCTGATCTCTTAAGCGGTTTATCATTTCCGCGTCCAGCGATGATTGACCAGAGTTTAGCTTGGCGTATTCTTCCATTTCTGACACCCTGGACTGAAACTCCTGGATAGAAATTGACTGCCCTTCTATTTCAGCTACCATCATTTGTGATCTTCTGAAGATGGAACTTCCTGAACTTAAAAGGTCTGTCAATATAAAGGCTAATAAGGCGAGGCCGATTAGGACGGCTACAAGTACTCCTCCTTTACTTCTGATTCTCTCTAAAGTTGCCATTCGAATTCAAATTAATTTTGTTTTTAAAAATCAGGTCACGAATATACAAAAAAAAGGACAATCTCTTTTCTTGTCGGATTAGGTGGTTATATTTTTATAATGGATACAAATAAATGTTTAAGCTATTCTTCCTGTTTTATGAGTTTAACTACTTCAATTTTAGATTTGCTCGCTTCCAGGATTTGAAACTCAAAGGGAGGAATGTGGATTTTTTCTCCTTCTTTGGGGATCGACTCATTGTAGCTTAAAATCATGCCGGCTAAGGTTTCATAATCATCCGCTACTGGCAGACCCAGTTGGTATTTTTCGTTGAGATAGTCAATTTCAAGTCGTCCCGAAAATTTATATGAATGTGCATCTATTTGCTGTTCTTCCAGGTCTGAGACATCATGTTCATCATTAATTTCGCCGAAAATTTCTTCCAGAATATCTTCCAGTGTGATAATTCCGGCTGTTCCTCCAAATTCGTCGACCACCAGAGCAATACTCCGATGTTCTTTGGTAAAGAGTTCCAAAAGTTTATTGGCGGTCATGGTCTCCGGAACTATACTGATTGGATTAATTATATTTCTGAGTTTTTTGGGGTTCTTAAACAATTCTGATACATGAACATATCCTATTATATTGTCAATGTTTTCTTTGTAAACCAAAATTTTGGAATGCCCGCTTTCTATAAATTTTTGTCGAATTGTTTCAATAGAGTCTTCTATGTCTACTGCCTGGAGGTCGGTGCGGGGAACAGTACATTCCCGTACTTTTAGTGATGAGAAGTCCATGGCATTTTTAAGCAATTTGACCTCTTGCGGGATTTGCTCATCATTTTGGGCATTCTCATTGTGTTCGGCTAAAAGATTATCGAAATCTAGTCGTCCGATGACCAGGTCTTCCGTTCTGGTGTGGTTTTCGGGGTTGCTGATCTTCCGTATTAAAAAGTTGGATATCCCATGGGTTATTTTAGATATGGGATAGAATAATCCGTAAAAAATAGCCAGTGGAATACCAAAAATGTTGAGTGTGAAAATGGGATTGATTCGGAAGATAATTTTAGGTAAAAATTCGGCGGTTACAAGTATTATGAGCGTTGAAAATAGGGTTTGAAAGAGTAGTATGGAAAAGTCGGAACTAAGATACCTGGCAATAAACGGCTCAAACAGGCGGGAGGTGTATATCCCGTAAATTACTAAGGCAATATTATTGCCGATTAGTATGGTGGTAATAAACATTCCTGGTTTGCGGAGGAATATATCAATAATTTTGGCCAGATAAGGATTCTTTTTCCGGTTTAATTCAATAAGCAATTTGTTTGCAGACAGAAAAGCCATTTCGCTGCCGGAAAAAAAAGCGGATACTAATATGGTAACAATAATTACAGGTAAATTTTCCATTGTTCTTTTTGCAGACAACTTCTTTGTTGCGCCAAATTAATAAAATCTATGCAATCTTGTTTGTTTATTTTTTGAATGAATCGGTAAGAATTAATTTTTTTCTGACTTATTCCTTGTATCATTTGAAGTCTTTTCCGGGAAATTTGTAAGCAAAATAAGCAGACCTGCTAAAAGATTTGTCTGTGGAAATGATGGTTTGTCATTAACATTATTGCGATAGGTAGTTGCTGGTTTTGTGATGTGTAAGAAACTTTTACTGCCTTGATTTTTAGTCTTAAATATAGCCTGTAAGTTATAGAATAAAGGTATTAAAGACGATTCATTAATATCATTTAAGCAGGTTATTCAGGTTCATTACCTTCCTCTTCTTCGACCGCCAAAATGCCACTGATGTTTTTTATGGTGTAATTTTCAAGTTTTTCATCCGATTCGAAACCATAACCGGTAAGAATTTCCGTTTCGGTGGTTATTTTAATGAATTCATCGGAATAAATGATGTGCTTTTCAGTGTCCCAGAATAATTGTTCGGTGTTGATGACTTCGTTTTTGAAATTAACTGCCTCTACATTGTTTTTTAGCTCCCAAAGTTTTTCCTTTTCGTAATAGATAGCGTAGTTACTTTTAACTTGAGCATCTATTTCTTCATCTTTATTATAAACGATAAGGTGTAAGCCTTTGGGAAATTCGGTATAGGGTTTAACTCTGTTTTTATATTGATTCATTTCCGGAGTTCGGAATCGATAGGCTATTCGTCCCGAATCTGTAATGACACTTTCCAGCTCGTTGACCGAAAGCGAAGGAAAATTGCCCTCATCAACCACTGCTTTTATCTCTTCAGGGGTGTTTGACCGGCAAGATGAAATAAAAGCAATAACAGCAAGCAATAATAAAAATTTGCCTGCTGTTATTGATATGTATTTTTCGAAAAAAATTACTTTCATTTTTTAACGGGAGGATCTAACGGTTGTTCGTTCACCAATCCATCCACCAACGGTATAGGAAGAACCCTCTTCCAATCCTTGGAAGAAAATTTCATCGGTTTTTGGGAAATGGTTGCTATAGGTTCTAATCAATTCATTGGCCTCTTCAGCAGATTCGGGATCAACCGATTTGGCTTTGATAAATTTATCTACGGCTGCCCAGTAGGCTGTTTTATGCTCGAATTCACTGCTTCCAATGCTGTTGGCTGAAGCCGCATAGGCTTTCCCAATTAAGATATAGGGTTTGCCCCAGTTCGCTTTATTTTCAATGGCTTTTAGTGCATTGGCGCGTGCCGATACATAGTTCTTTCCGGCTAAATGTACAAGACCTAATTGATAATAGTAATCCGCTTTCTTTTCGTTATCTTCTTCCAGTTTTATGGCCTCTTCATAGTATTTTATGGCATTATCAGATTCACCTGATTTGAGATACATCCTGGCCAAGCCAAAGGCTGCAGAACTGGATGGCTCAATATTGTACATGTACTCAGAAACCTTGAATAATAATTCTAAGTCATCGCAAAGAGCATTGGTTAACAGGCGATTGACTCTTTTAAGCCAGTCTAGATCTTCTTTGTGCTCTTCCAGTTGTGGAGAATAAATTTTATCCAATGTTTCGCAGTTGGCTACACCACTACCGGCAAAAACATCTTCCAATTGGCCTGATAATTTGGTGTACATGTTTTTGTATTTGGCCATTTTGGGGTCTTCAATCAACTTGTTAATTTCTGATGAGACAGAGGTATAATTGTTTACCACATCTTCGCCACTAATTTCACCATCTTTCCATAATGCAATGGATGTGGTTACATACAGGGCGAATGCTGCCGGTTGGTATTTGGCACCATCATTAGCGATAGCATCTGCCAGAAGCTGATATGCCTGCTTTCTGTATTCGGGATCCGATTTTTTATATTCAAGAATGTCTATTGCTTTTGTTGCTTTGATATATGGTGTGCCGTAACGGGAATGGTCTCCAAAATATTTCATTCGCTGATCATATACCTCCATAAGCTTTTGGAAATAAGTTTCCTTTTCGGCATCATCCTTGGCGTTTTTAATTTTATGCGTCATGATGTCTACCCCATCGGTGTATAGACGACGAGTAGACAGAGGACATTCGTTAAATGCTATTTGCCAATAGGGATAGGCATCATCATACAACTTTTGTTTAACTAATTCAGTATATAACGACAGATTCTTAAGACATCGTATGCTATCCTCACCATGTCCGTATTTTGATCCGTCTTCCACCCCTTTTTGGGCAAATGTTTGGGACAGAGAAAGTAATAATCCTAATACTATAATTGTAAATGCTTTCATTTGAAAAAAGGTTTTATTAGATACGAAATCAGTTTATAATCCCCTCTGATGCTATTGGTTATTGAACTTGTCGTAAACTGATTGTTAATTGCCGTTAATGTTTCTAATTCTAATTTATTTTATTAATTGATTGTTTTATTATTTGTTTTTATTCTGACCTTGTTTAATTTTCTAAAACGGATAAAGGGTTATACTGTTATATCTTACTGATGTGAAAACTATTTTCCTCTGTTTCTTCATGCGTTCATGTCTCCAGAACCCTTTAAATAATGGGTTTTTCCGAAGCTAAATAACTTTCCGCGTTTTTTTTTTGAAAAAATCATCGGCAAAGATATTAAAAATATATAAACTGATTATGCTCTGAATGGGTTAATCGAATTTTCTTTTAATGAACCAAAACTCATGAAAAGTGAAATTGAGCGTCATCCTGGCATACTTTTCTTTAAGGTCCAGATCACCGGATGGATTTAATGTCCCATATTCGAATGAAAGGTTTACCGATGTTTTGGTTCTGTTTAATGGCAATCCTAGTCCAAAAGTTATGCCAAATTTATTTATATCCTCGTTGTTGATCTGAATGTATTGTGTACCGTAGTGTATTCCAGCCCGATATCTTATGCGCGACAAATACCGGTTTGAACGAATATTGGGGATATATTCTGCTCCGGCCGAGAAGAAGGAACTGTTGATAGTTTGTGTCAAGTCATCCGGGAAGTCAATATCTCCCCAGTTGGAAATAACATAATCGGCGGCAAGTAACAGATGATTTTTCCGGTTATAGGAAATACCCACACCCACCGAACTGGCCATTTCAAAGCTGGTGATGTTAGATGTGTCGGAAACTTCAGGGATGATATAACTGCTGGTAAAAAGCATCCCATCTTCGGCATACACCGAACCTTTGGCTACTGTTTTTTGAAAATCTCCTCCCACCTGCTGCTGTGGCCTAAAGGTAATACCGGCAGTAATTTGTTCATCGTCACTGATTTGTTGTGAATATTGCACCCCAAAGTCATATACAAAATCGTTGGCATGTATCTCGTTCTGAATGCCGTATTTATAAGCGTTATTATCATCCAGGAACTCTATAAAAGTGGTGTGCTGAAGGTTTCCAAAAAGGTAAGTTGCATGCATTCCCAGAGAGAGTTGGGGTATAGCCCTGACCGATAATCCGCCGTAGGCAGCCGACAAATTACCCGTTCCAATGGCCCGCCGGCTTAACGAGATGTTGTTGGAAGATTCAAATTTATATCCTGCATTAGAGAAGGGTCTTAAACCAAATGAGGCTTTTATATTCCTTGAAATAGAAAATCCCATGGCAAAATAGCTGAAATCTATGTCATTGTATTTTTCCGTCCCCCCTTGCGAATCAAATGTTTGGGTGAAAGTGGTTAATCCTGTTTCGAAAAAAAAGGACATGGTATCGATAGCCGAATATGCCGCCGGGTTTAAATAATTGATATGTTCATTGGTTCTCACACCGATTCCGACATTGCCCATCCCTGTATTTTGCCCAAATCCGTATGGATTAATTTCGCCAATACCATAGCGTGAGAAGGGGGAATAAGTTCGTTTCTGGGCCACAGCGACGGTGGAGACCACCAACAGCCAGAAAAAAAGGTAATATTTAAAAAATTTACACATCGTATTCTAATATTCTGTTGAGACCGTATAATACTAAATTTGGATTTACAAAGATGATATTTTTTGTGTAGGTTACAAAAAAATCTGCATCCCCGCCTGTCATTATCGTTTTGAGACCGGGATATTTTTGTGATGCCTGGTGAATATAGCCATCAATTTCCATAGCTATCCCATATTGCACTCCCGATCTTATGGCTTCAAGGGTTGAAGTTCCCCAAAAAGGAGAAGGTCCCTTATTTATTAATGGTAATTTTTGGGTTTGTTGGTGTAGCGCATTGAAGCGCATTTGCAGGCCCGGGGATATGTTGCCGCCTATAAAAGTGTTATTCACTACCAAGTCAAATGTTATGGCTGTTCCGGCATCAATCACCAATAGGTTGGTGGCGGGATATAAAGTTATTGCTCCGGCAATGGCAGCTACCCGGTCTAATCCTAATGTTTCAGGTGTCGAATACCGATGATTAAAGGGCAATGAGGTTGTGGAATTTAATTTAACAAAGGGTATGTTTTTTAAACTGAAAAATTCTTCCAGAGGTTGGGTGTTGTTGGTAACCGATGATAAAATGACTTTGTGAGGCGCATGAAGCTGGCAAAGTTCATTTAACATTTTTTTGTCAGGAAAAATCAGCTTGTAAGTAGCAATAAGTTTGCTCTTGTCAAAAAATCCCAGTTTAATGCTGCTGTTTCCCTGATCTATTGCTAAATTCATACTTTCAAAATGATCCATTTGGTGCAAAGTTACAGCTTTCCTGATAATTGAAGGAATGCCTCTTGTATAACTTTATCTGGTTTTATTTATGGCTATTCTTGATGTTGGGTGATAGAAGTTATTGATTAAGTTGATTTGGTTTCTTTTTCGGATAAATAGTATTACCTGTATTTTGTATTCTAAAAAAACTTATAAAAACGTAACTGATATGTTTTGTTGCAATTCTTGGATGTGTTTGTCAAGTGCCTTAAAATGAGTTGAATAATTAATCTTGATTGAGATTTGGAAAATTGAATTAAAGTTATGACCAAAAATTATACCATACTATGAGAAAAGTTTTAATAGTAGAAGATGATCGATTTATATCAGCAATATTTTCTTTGTTTTTAAAAGATTTGGGATTTGAAATAATTGGTAGGTGTAAAACGGGCGAAGAGGCACTTCAACAATCCAGGAGTCGTAACCCTGATATTGTTTTGATGGACATACACCTGGAAGGGGATGTGGATGGTATCGAAGCGGCAGAAAAGATTCAGCGGGAATATGAAATTCCGGTCATTTTTGTTTCGGGCGATACCAGTTCAGAAGTTGTTGAACGGGCCGTTATTTCCAACTCTTATGGTTATCTGGTAAAGCCCATTACCAAAAAAGAGTTGGGAATAACCATGGAACTGGCTTACTACCGCCATAAAGCCGATTTGGATCAAAAGCGTCGGGAACAAAGTTTTCGGGATTATATTTCTAAAGCTCCTATTGCCATTGTTATTGTGCAGAAAGGGATGATTCGTTATCTGAATAATTTGGCGCTTAACCTTTTCAAAACCCATTATATGGAAGATATGATAGGAGCTAATTTGACCGATTTTGTGGATGAGGAATGGGTGGCCAAAGCAGAAAAGGTTTTTAAAGATGAAAATAGTGAAGAGATACAACCCTTTTATATGGTAATTAAAACTTTTCACCAAAAAAGGGTAAAGGTTTTTGTACACGCTTCGCGCATCTCTTTTTATGGGTCATCGGCTTTTCAGTTGATGTTGGTTGAGGTTTCGGGATATATGGCTCAAATTGACGAATTAAAAAAATGGCGCGAAGCAGCTTTGTCCGGAATGGGAGCTATTTTGCTTATTAATAATTTGTTTGAAGTTGTCGATTATAATAAGACATTTAGCGATTATGTTTCTCCGGCATTTGACATGCGCGGCCATTCGGTGTTTACTTTACGCCCGTGGATGAAATTTGATAAGGGTGCTTTGGCTAATATTTTTAATAATAAGGAAAAAGACTCTAATGTTGAATTGTCTATCGAAACCAATTCACATTTTCTTAAGTGTTGTGGATTGGTTTTGCGGGATCGGGATGGTCAACCCGAAGAAATGATTGTGGTTATTAATGAGGCTGTAGAAAAATAGATTGAACTATTCTATTGGGTAATATTAAGAACTTAATTTTATGGCCCAATGGGCTCAAATCTATCGCATCGGAGCATGTGATTGCGTCGCATCGAAGCATGTGATTGCGTCGCATCGAAGCATGCGATTGAGTCGCATCGAAGCATGCGATTGAGTCGCATCGAAGCATGCGATTGAGTCGCATCGAAGCATGCGATTGAGTCACATCGAAGCATGTGATTGAGTCGCATCGGAGCATGCGATTGAGTCGCAATGAAGAAAATGGAGGCATGCCCATAAAAGAAGATTGAATATTTAAAATCCTAATTTAGAAAAATATAGCATGAATCAATACTTGAAAGGTTGTATATAAATGTTTTTTGATATTCCGATTCAATAAATATTCAATGCTAATCGCAAATAATTTAAGAAGAGGAAAGGCTGTTTTCTTTACACGTTTTATCAGCAATAATATCACAGAGTAATTTATTTAATGTTTGAATATTATCAACCTTTTTTATTTTGAGGATTAGCTTCTCTTGCTTTTGTTTCATTTGCACATCTTTAGGATGTGACTGAACCCACTGTAAGATTTTTCCGAAGCATTCCGACTGATAAAATCGGGCTTGCGGGTTGCTTACAAAATAAAGACGTGCGGTTTGATTTTTTAACACCAACTTTTCGATGCCCATCGATTGGGCTTTTAACCTTACTCTTACAATGTCGAGCAATGTTATTGTGGGTTCGGGAATGGGGCCGAACCGGTCTTTGAGTTTATACTCGAAACTTTTTATATCTTCTTCGTTACTAATATTATCCAGTTCCCGATACAATTCCATTCGTTCGGCCGTATTGGAGATGTAATATTCAGGAATTCTAACTTCAATATCGGTTTCAATCTGGCAGTCCTGAACAAACGGTTGCTGGTCTTCATCTTGCGGCTCTTTATCTTTGAAAAGGTCGGGGAATTCTTCTTCGCGAAGTTCCAGCATGGCCTCCTGCAGAATGCGTTGATAGGTCTCATAACCGATGTCAGCAATATATCCGCTTTGTTCTGCACCCAGCAAATTTCCGGCACCTCTGATGTCCAAATCTTGCATGGCAATGTTGAATCCGCTTCCGAGGTCTGAGAACTCTTCGATGATGCGTAAGCGGCGTTGGGCATCTTTAGTCAGCGTGTTCAAGGGAGGTGCCAGAAGGTAACAAAAAGCCTTTTTATTGGACCGGCCAACCCTTCCCCTAAGCTGATGGAGCTCACTAAGGCCAAATTGATGGGCATTGTTTATGATGATGGTATTGGCATTGGGGATGTCGAGACCCGATTCAATTATGGTGGTGGCAATCAGCACGTCATAATCTCCGGCCATAAAGTCGAGCATTATTTTTTCGAGCTTCTGGCCCTCCATCTGCCCGTGTGCCACAACTGTTCTAACATCGGGCAGCCACCGGTTGATGGCTTTTTCCAGTTCATAGATGTTTTGCACCCTGTTGTTAATAAAAAATACCTGCCCGTTGCGTTCCAGTTCATAGGTGATGGCCTCTTTTATAATAGCTTCATTAAAAACATGCAATTCGGTAATGATGGGGTGCCGGTTGGGCGGAGGCGTATTCAAAATTGACAAGTCTCTGGCACCCATCAACGAAAACTGGAGAGTTCGCGGAATGGGTGTTGCTGTAAGGGTTAAAGTATCAACATTTACTTTTAAGCGTTTAAGTTTTTCTTTAACGGCCACGCCAAAGCGTTGTTCCTCATCAATAATAAGTAGTCCCAAATCTTTAAATACTACGTCTTTCCCGGTAAGTCGATGAGTGCCTATAATAATGTCTACTTTACCTTCTTTCAGGTCTTTGATGACCTGTTTAATTTGCGACGACTTTCTTAATCGGCTGATGTATTCAACCCGGCAAGGAAAATCTTTGAGTCGCTCTTTAAATGTTTGATAGTGTTGAAGTGCCAGAATGGTAGTAGGCACCAGAACCGCCACCTGTTTGTTGTCGCTCACCGCTTTAAAGGCTGCACGTATGGCCAGTTCGGTTTTTCCGAAACCCACATCGCCGCACACCAGTCGGTCCATGGGAGTTTTTTCTTCCATGTCTCTTTTTATGGCTTGCGTTGACTTATATTGGTCAGGTGTGTCTTCGAATATAAAGGAGGCTTCCAGCTCTTTCTGCATGAACGAGTCGGGCGAAAAAGCAAAACCGGGTTGCGCTTTTCGTGCAGCATAAAGGGAGATGAGTTCGCGGGCTATATCTTTTACCTTCTTTTTGGTTTTTTCCTTTGTGCGTTGCCAGGCCCCTGTGCCCAATTTGTTGATACGCGGTGGTTCACCATCCTTACCCTTAAATTTGCTGATGCGGTGTAGTGAGTGAATGTTTACAAGGATGACATCATTATCCTTGTAAATTAATTTGATAGCTTCCTGCTTTTGTCCGTTGACATCGGTGGTGACAAGTCCCCCAAATCGACCTACCCCGTGATCTATGTGCACAACGTAATCGCCGGGATTAAGTCTGGTAAGCTCTTTAATGGATAAAGACTGACGGGCAGCCCTGGCTTTATCGGTTCGTAAAGAAAATTTATGATAACGGTCAAAAATCTGATGGTCGGTATATACACAAATTTTCAGGTGATGGTCTATGAACCCGCTGTGGAGTGTTTTATTGATTTCGGTGTAAGTAAGCTGTTGGTCTCTGTCTTCGAAAATTTGCCTGAGGCGTTCGAGCTGCCGGGGATTGTCGGAAAGTATGAAAACTCGGTATCCTTCTTCTTGTTTTCTTTGAATGTCGGATTCGAGTAGTTCAAAATTCTTTTTGAATACCGGTTGAGGTGAGGTTTCGAACGTTACTATGCGTAACGAATCGTTCAAAAGTTGTCGGCCCCAGATGATTTTAGAGTGCTGATTAAATTTCTTTTCCAGCTCTTCAGGGTGGGTAAGTGTTGTGGCTGATGGAATCTCCTGGTCGTTTTCTTTATCGGTTTGACGATTTTTTTCAACCACCATATTATAAATATCCCTTACTTTTTCTATTATCTGAAGGGGGGATTCAATCCATAACCGGGTTTGGTTATCCAAAAATTCGGGTAAAGAGATATAGCTTTCTTCGTCTTGTGATTTTTCCGACAGATTGGGATAAATTGAAATGGTTGATAACGTTTTACGAGACAGCTGACTTTCTATGTCGAAAGTGCGGATACTTTCCACTTCGTCGCCAAAAAAGTCCAGGCGAATAGGGTCTTCATCGGCATAAGAATAGATGTCGATAATAGAACCGCGAACCGAATATTGCCCGGGCTCATAAACAAAGTCGACAGGTTGGAATCCAATTTCCTGCAAAAAATCGGTGACGAAAGCCATATCCAACTGGTCGCCGGTTCGAATGGTCATTGACTGACCTTTCATTTCATTCCGGGAGGGAACGCGTTCCAGTAAGGCTTCCGCATAGGTTACCACCATGCAAGGGGCTGAATCTTTCTGAAGTTGTTCTAAGGCCTGGGTGCGAAGAATTACATTGCTGCCGTCGATTTGTCCAAAAGCCGGAGAACGCTTATAACTGGATGGGAAAAAAAATACTGCCGACTCGCCTGTCAATTGCATTAAATCGTGATAAAAGTAGGCGGCCTCCTCTTTGTCATATAAGATAAAAAGGTGTTTGTGTGATGCTCCCTGTGTGGCTGCTGCCACAGCTGCCGACGACCCCGTAAGGCCCTTAAGGTATAGGTTACCTTCTGCCGTTCCTGCCCACTTTGCTAATTCTTTTACCTGTTTATGGTCTTTGTAAATCTCTAATAAAACACTCAACTCCACTGATAAAATTTTTTGCAAAAGTAGTTATTCTTAACACAAAGACCCCATGACGCAGAGAGTTTTTGAAAGAACTTAATAAAATGCTGAGATGTCATGACGCTGAGCGGTTTATTGAAGAGAATTTTGAGGGCGGAGCATTTTTTTTTAGCGAAATGTGATGGTTATACCACAGGATAACAGTGACCTCTTTAAATAACCATATGGTTTTCACAAGGTGAGAGTTGAGTATTATTACCATATCTATGGGTTTTATTAATGTCATGAGTAGGAAAATCTACGTATATTTATTTTTTTTCATCCGTATAAATTTTATTTAAGTTATTGGCTGGATGGAACTCGCATGGCTTAACAAATATTATACATGCTCTTTTGCGGCAGCAAGCCGCCATGCTCGTTTCATTGGGTTTTGCTTGTATTAATAGCCAACAGAGGAATTGAGAATTGAATGAAGGTTAAAATAGCAAAAACCTTTAGGTGTGGTATTATAAGAGATTGGCAAAATATTGTAATTTTGAAATAAGAATAAACCGACTTTTTTAGGAAAAAGAAACATAAGGACTACAGACTTTATTAAAGATTTAAAGTCTTCGGCATACGGTATTCAAAGGGATTATGGCTAAATAAAATCAAAAAACGTATAGTGATGATCATTTCCCGAATAAAGCTAATAAATTGGAAGAATTTTAAAGAGATAGATGTCCCATTAAGTGGCCGGACTTTTATTGTCGGGCCTAATGCTTCGGGGAAGTCTAATTTGTTGGATGTCTTCAGGTTTTTACGAGATATAGCTAAAGCAGGCGGAGGATTGCAAAATGCAGTATTGGACCGTGGAGGAATATCCAAGATTAGATGCCTGTCAGCCAGGAAGCATCCTGAAGTAGAGGTAGAAATAGAACTTTCCGAATACGGTTCAAAGGAAGTGTTGTGGAAATATGCCATAGGAATTAAACAGGAAGTTAGAGGTTACCGGTTACCCATTCTTGTTTATGAGAAGGTATGGAAAAAAAACAAGTTAATTTTAAACAGACCCGATAAGCATGACGAAAATGATAAAGAGCGGTTGTATCAAACACATTTGGAACAAATAAATGCCAATAAAGAATTTAGGGAAATAGCACGTTTTTTGGAAAGTATCGTGTATCAACATTTGTTACCCCAATTGTTAAAACATCCGCAGTCGTTTACTGGACCTGATTTGCCGGGCGATCCTTTTGGAAAGAGTTTTTTGGAGCGTATTTCAAAAGTAAATAGAAATACCCGAAATGCCTGGTTAAGGAAAATTGAATCTGCATTGAAAATAGCGGTTCCACAATTTAAACAGTTTGAATTCAAAGAGGAAAACGGAAGGCCTCACTTGGAAGCGGTTTATGATCATTGGCGACCCAGTGCCGGGAAACAACGGGAAGATCAGTTTTCTGACGGAACTTTACGTCTTATCGGATTGCTTTGGTCATTACAGGAAGGGGACAGCTTGCTTTTGTTGGAAGAACCGGAATTATCTTTGAATGGTGCCATCGTTTCCAAAATTCCTGCATTGATCTATAAATTACAAAAGCCTAAAAAGAGACAGGTTTTGATAACATCGCACAGCCCTGATTTGCTTAGCGATAAAGGTATTTCGTTGGATGAGATTCTTGTCTTAATGCCTTCGACTGAAGGCACAACGGTTCAACCGGCTTCATCTTTGCCTTCCTTTAAGAAAATGTTAGAGGGTGGTATGACCCCTGCACAAGCTATACTTCCCAGTACCAAACCAAAGGATATCAGTCAGTTGGCTCTTTTTTGATGAAAATGAGTGATTTATTGTATGTTACTTTGATTTATGAAGACGATCTTAGTGGGGCAGTGATGTCCCAACTGTTAAAAAAGTTTCCTGATAAATATAGAGTACATGAAACCTATCCAGGGAATGGATTTGGCTATTTGAAAACCAATATTAGAGGATTTAACCAAGCATCGGTAGTGAATCCTCATTTTATGCTTGCCGACCTTGATAATTATGGTTGTCCTTTAGAATTAATAGATGATTGGATTAATTTTGAACTGAATCCAAATTTTATTTTTCGAATTGCTGTGCGTGAGGTAGAGGCATGGCTTCTGGCAGACAGAAAGGGTCTTGCACGTTTTTTTAAGATTTCTGTTGATAGAATTCCTCGGGATCCTGATGGTTTGCCGGATCCTAAAAGTACTTTAATTCAATTGGCTAAACATTCAAGAAGAAGAGATATTAGAGAAGAAATTGTCCCGATTAATATAAATGCAAAAATAGGTCCTAATTACAATGGTCGCTTAACGGAATTTGTTTTTAATTTATGGAATATTGAATTTGCAATGTCTCAGAGCGATAGTTTAAGAAGGGCTTATGAAAGACTAAGGGACTTTCAACCAAGGTAGTATTTTGATAAAACATTGCGGAAATTATAAGAAATAATTCTTCCATTCGTATAAAAATTACTTATTAAATCACCAAAGCTCTTTTGCCCGATTGTTTCTTTTTGCAGGTATGGGTGTTTCGGGATTGTTAATGACCAATGCAAAATGGACTATTCCTAAAAAATACAGATTACACTCTTTAGGTCTGTTCCAGTTTGCCGTAGTGGGGGTTTTATATCACACTTTTTTCTTCTTTCAATGAGGCGGTAAGAAAGGTTATAGCAGCTGTTGGGTTGTTTGTGATTACCGCTTTCCTGGTGTTTATGACAATAAAAAATAAAAATAAGCTGTTGAAAAGCTGAGCAGGTGAGCTGCAGAGAATATCATGGGGATTAAACGCCGGGACGCCAAGTCTCTGTGGAATAAATTAAAAAGATTGTGAGGTTAACGTCCTCACTTCTGCCTTCAGCCTGTGTATTTGAATGCTAAATAAAACGCAGAGACACGAAGGCGCAGATTGTTTTTATGTGAGAATACTAATATCCCATCCAAAGAGTTGGGATAAGCTTATACACGGTATTGGTATAACCTTATACCTGGTATTGGTAAAACCTTTCCTAGCTCTTGGGATAAGCTTATCCCTGATGTTGGGAAAACCTATCCCAGATGTTGGTATAACCTTTCCCAAGTGTTGGTATAACCTATCCCAGATGTTGGGAAAACCTATCCCGGGTGTTGGTAAAACTTATCCCGGATGTTGGTATAATACTTTCCAGGAGTTACGGAAAACCTTGTACCAACCGCTTAAAGGAAGCATGGTGATAATTCTCGAATCGTTAATATTGTACAGGTCTTAGACCTCAATTTGGACGATAGGGCATTTTTGGCCATTTTTGAAAAAACTGCTCTGAATGTTTGCATTTAATTCTGACTATTCAAAGCAACTAAATGACCCGAGAGTCGCGGGAATAGATTTTGATAAATATCCTGATGTGAGCCGACTGGCTTCTTTAATTAATGAGCATAAAAAAACGCTGGAGCAAGAGGCGTTGATGGATGAGGGGACGAGAGAAGAGTATGACAAGATAGATGCTAACCGTATCTAATAATTGTGGTTATGGTACTGAAGCCTATTAAAACAGAATCGGATTACAGAGCTGCCCTGAAAAGGTTGGAATACCTTTTTGATGCAAAGCCGGGGACACCCGAGAGTGATGAGCTGGAGATTCTTGGATTAATGGTGGATGAGTATGAAAAGAAATATTACCCCATTGAGGCACCTGACCCCATTGAAGCGATTAAGATACGGATGGAGGAAATGCATCTGAGACAGGTGGATTTGGTTCCGGAAATCGGCGGTAAAAGTCGGGTGTCCGAGGTCTTAAACCGAAAACGAAGACTGACGGTTGAAATGATTAGAAAGCTTTCTACCCGATTGAATTTGCAAACCGATTTGTTGGTGCAGAATTATCAATTGGTCAAATAAGGGACTTCGGTAATTTTCTTTATAGTACAGCTATAATATTTGGCGCCAGCTTTTGTTTAATTTCCTATCCACGAATACTATCTTTATCCACGCTTAAATGGTTTAAAATGAATATGAATCATCTTTAATCTTGCATCTAAAAATCTATTAATCTGGAATCTAATCATCTATTTCAATATTGTCGCCTGCTTTTGTTTATTTTCATTTCCACGAATGCTATCTTTACCCACGCTTAAATGGTTTAAGATGTATATGAATTTTATTTTACATCTAATAATCTAGCATCTAATAATCTAGTATCTAATAATCTAGTATCTAATATTTCATGCAGGTATCCAAGTTTGGCGGGGCATCGGTGAAAGATGCCAATGCTGTGCGCAATTTAGTGCGAATTGTTGAGGGTTTGGAAAAACCACTCGTGGTGGTGATCTCGGCCATGGGGAAGACCACCAACGCCATGGAAGCACTGGTAGAGAGCTATTTTTCCGGCAACGATGCGGAGCTGAAGGAGCGGTTTCGGAACATAATCGCCTATCATGAAAAAATAGCAAAAGACCTGTTTGGGGAGGTTGATATACCCGAATTGCGTCCTTTTTACGACTGTGTGGAATCGCTATCTCAGCGCTTGGAGCAGCAACCATCCTTGCACTTTGATTACGAATATGATCAGATAGTGTCGTACGGGGAATTGTTTTCGACTCTCTTGGTTAATGCTTATTTAAAATATTCGGGTATTCGAACCCAATGGATTGATGTGCGGCAAATTCTGAAAACCGATGACCTTTACCGGAATGCCAATGTTGACTGGTCATTAACGAACAAACTTATGGCCGAGGCTTTTACTTTTGAAGAAGTGGACGTCTACGTTACGCAGGGTTTTATTGGCGGTACAATTAGTAATATTACAACGACGCTGGGACGAGAAGGTTCCGACTATACTGCGGCCATCATAGGCCACGTGATGGATGCAGAAAGGGTGACGGTATGGAAGGATGTTCCCGGGGTGTTGAATGCCGATCCGAGGATTTTCCCCAATGCACAAAAAATGGATACTTTATCTTATGCCGAAACTATTGAACTCTCTTATTACGGAGCTCAGGTTATCCATCCAAAAACCTTAAAGCCTCTTCAGAATAAACAAATTCCGCTGTACGTGAAATCTTTTCTGAATCCCGATCTTCCCGGAACCATCATTCAACAGGAAGGCGGCAATAATAATATGCCTATTTATATCCTCAGAAAAAATCAGGTTTTTCTGACCTTGTCGCCTCGTGACTTTTCCTTTATTACAGAAGGCAATTTAAGCGAGATCCTGGCCGTGTTTAATGAATTTCATGTCAGAATTAATTTGTTGCAAACATCGGCTCTTAATTTCACTGCTTGTGTCGATAATGGCAGAGAGTTAATGCCATTGCTGGAAAAGTTAAAAGAACAGTTAGTGGTGCGTTACAACGACAATGTGGAACTTCTGACTATTCGACATTATACGCAAAGCATTATCGAAGAAAAATTAAAAGGTCGAACGGTTATCGATTCGCAAATAACCCGAATAAATGCACGGTTTGTTATAAAGACTTTATGAATCCGGTAGTAATGCGAGGCTATTTTACTAAATCTCTTCTGAACGAATTAGTTTAGCACCTCTGTTTTTCATATCTTCAAAAGCTTTTTCCGTATCATCGGGCTGTAAATTGACTCCTTTGGTGGCATCGGTGATCAGGAAGGTTTCATATCCTAATTCCAGAGCATCTTTCACGGTAAAATATACACATACATCGGCGGCTAAACCTGTAACATATAGTCGTTTAATACCCTTGATGCGAAGATAATTGTGAAGTTCGGTTTGTATACGCCGCCCGTTGTCAAAAAAGGCACTGTATGAGTCTACAGCCGGATCAGAACCTTTGAAAATTACCTTCTGAATAAGGCCTTGATTAAGCAATGGGGAAAATTCAGCGCCCGGACTGCCCTTTACGCAATGGTCCGGCCATAATATTTGTTCCAGTCCGTTGAGAGTGATAACCTCGCCCACTTGATGGCCCGGATGATTTGATGCGAAGCTGCCATGATTGGCAGGATGCCAGTCTTTCGTGGCAATATTGTGCTTAAACCGCGGTTGAAGAGCATTAATTACCGGGATTATTTTATCGCCTTCGGGAACCGGGAGAGAACCACCCGGAAGAAAGTCGTTTTGAACATCCACGATGAGTAAAGCATCCATAACCTGTTGTTTTTCGGATTGCAAATCTATTGCTTATTGTTTTATTCCGCTATTTTACGGACAAAATTTTTGTTTTTAAATTTCTTAGAGCGCTAAATATTGAGTTAGGTTTAAACGATGAGAGCCGGCAATGATAATTATTGGTTTGACTCTTCTTTGTATTTCATAATCAATTCCATGCGGCGCTTGTATAAACCTTCTTCCAAACCTACCGGATAGCTGTGTGGATTAATAAATCGTTTAATGGTTTTATCTAACAATTGAAGTTGTTCAGAAGTTCGTTTTTTTATGTCATAAATGGATTCTTTTTGAAAACAACATTTTCCTTTTCTGAAGATGGGTTTAAGCAAATCTTCGCATTCGAGATGTTGCTTGTCCAAAACTTTAGAACGCGTAGGATCTGCAGGATCGATGATTTTGACCCGTCCAGAAAGATCGGTACGTTCATCGTAAATCATATCACCAACCATCAGCCCTTGTTTATAAAATCTTTTTACTTGCTGAACGCCGGGAATATTAACTTTAATCGATTGTTCCGATAATTTTATACGGTCTTCCCAATGTCCTTTTTTTGTTTCAATGGCCGAAAGCTTATAAACTCCGCCCAATGCCGGTTGGTCATAAGCTGTGACCAAACGGGTTCCAATACCCCAACTGTCGATTTCGGCTTCCTGTTGTTTCAGGCTGGCAACAAGGTGTTCGTCAAGGTCGTTGCCGCCAACGATTTTCAGATGTCCCAGTCCGGCTTCTTTAAGTTTTTTTCGAGCCAATTGGCTGAGATATGCCAGGTCGCCCGAATCTAGTCTTATACCGCTAACTTTGTAACCTTTGGCTTCCATTTTTTTTGTTACCACGATGGCCTTGTCTATCCCTTTAGGTGTATTGTAGGTGTCTACCAGTAATGTGGTGTTATTAGGTAAGGCATTGGCAAAGGCCTCAAAAGCAGCCATCTCATCGTCAAATGCTTGTACCCAGCTGTGGGCATGGGTGCCTAATACCGGAATACCAAATTTTTTCCCGGCAAAAACATTGGATGTGCCGGCACATCCACCGATAAAGGAAGCCCTGGTAGCTGCCAGTGCTCCGTCGATGCCTTGAGCTCGTCGAAGACCAAATTCCATCACCGGATCTCCCTTGGCGGCTATGTTAACCCTGGCAGCCTTGGTGGCTATTAGCGTCTGAAAATTAATAAAATTTAGCAGGGCTGACTCAATTAATTGACATTGCAGAATTGGTCCTTTAACTCTCAGCAATGGCTCTTTGGGAAATACAATGGTTCCTTCGGGAATGGCATCAATATCACACTCGAATTTAAGGTTTTTCAGGTAGTCAAGAAATGCCGGGTCAAAGATTGGTTTCTGATCATTTCCTTTTATGTTGGCAAGGTAGCTGAGGTCTGAATCGGAAAAATGAAAATTGTTTAAGTAATCAATTACATATTCCAGCCCGCAGTTTACGGCAAAACCACCATTAAAAGGATTATTGCGGAAAAAGAGATGATAAACTGCCCGGCGATTATGCATATTGTTTTTCCAGAAGCCGTAGGCCATGGTGATTTCATAAAAGTCGGTGAGCAATGCCAATGAACCTTTATAGGTGCTTTGTAATGTGTCCATTTCTCGTTTTTTTAGCCTGTTTACTATCGCCCCTTCTATTAAGCGGCAATTTAATGATTTCAAATCAATGGTCTATGCATTCTTAAATCTAATGATGTAGTAATCTAACAATCCTCCAATTGTCTTCTGATTTTTATTTCCTGTTGTTGCATAACAATTCATTGCCTTAATCAAACTTTACCACAAACCCTGCCTTAAAAGCAATAAAATTTCCCCTGCTGTCGTATACCGGCCAGGCCAGAAGGACCGACTGAACCTCCTTTGTCATTCTGTTATTAATGGTATCAAGATACCAGGCCTCTTCAAACTGTAGTTGCGCTACTTCATTCCGTTCAAACTGACCGGATGCTTCCATTTCTCTTAGCTTTTCGGTGCTGAGTGGTTGATCACTGTAATAGTCGTAGGCCTGTGCTTTCCCTTGATACACCGACTCAAAAAGCATATCGATCATCCGTCCTCGCTGAAGATGTTTTAGTCGCTGGTCGGCCCAGGTGTCGGTAGTGTCAAGATTGATAATATCTACCGGATATAATATGGTATCTGCCACTTCTATGCCAGAAACGGCATTGCCTAATGAAGATGGCTGGCGTCCGTTTTCCCCACAGGCCATCATAAACAGCATTGATGTCAGCAACATAAATGGAACAAAAGACTTGTGCTTCATGTTTTGTTGTTTTTTTATGGGGTTGGGTGTACCGTTTTTTTTAGAGTGGTCGTATCGCATTGTCTATAAGTTCCTGTATGGTTTTATTGGCGGGGCCGGCTGTTTGTTTCAGTAATTGTAAATATTAAATCATCGATTAAATACCAGTGGCATGGCATAACGGGTGGGATTGATTCGGCCATCTTCATAGGCTATATGTCCGTTGACGATGGTATGGGTCACCCTGTGCGAAAAGGTGGTACCGCTAAACGGGCTCCATTGGCATTTGTAGTGTACCGACTCATCGTGGATGGTATTCTTTTGGTTGGGGGTTACCAGAACTAAATCGGCATAATAGCCTTCTTTTATAAATCCTCTTTTTTCGATCTGAAAAAGACGTGCCGGGGCGTGGCACATTTTTTCCACCACCAGCTCTTTGGAAAAGATTCCTAGCTGTGCCATTTCCAGCATGGCAATGAGCGAATGTTCGATTAACGGACCACCGGAAGGACACTGAAAATAGTCGTTGTTCTTTTCTTCGATGGTATGGGGCGCATGATCGGTAGCTACCACGTCGAGCCTATTATTCTTTATGCCTTCACGAAGGGCTTCGCGATCTTGGCGGCTCTTTACCGCAGGATTCCATTTAATTCGGGATCCGTATTGGTCGTAATCTTCGTCGGTAAACCAAAGATGGTGGACGCATACTTCGGCTGTGATTTTTTTATCCTCTATAGGGCCTGAGTTGAAAAGGGTTAGCTCACGTGCTGTTGAAATATGCAGAATGTGCAGACGTGTATTATATTTTGTAGCTAACTCAACTGCTAATGAAGAAGAACGATAACAAGCTTCGGCACTTCTGATTTCGGGATGGTGGCGAAAGGCCATATTTTCACCGTAAAGCTCCTTGTAACGCTTTATGTTGGCACGGATGATGGATTCGTCTTCGCAATGAGTGGCAATGAGAATGGGTACTTCTTTAAATATATTATTTAAAGTGTCACGATTATCCACCAGCATGTTGCCAGTAGATGAACCCATGAAAATTTTTATCCCACATACTTTTTGTGGATCGGCTTTCAATAACTCTTTAAGGTTGTCGTTGGTGGCACCCAGATAAAAAGCGTAATTGGCATAGGATTGGTTTCGGGCAATTTCATATTTTTGATTGAGTGCTTTAATTGTGGTCGTTTGAGGGTTGGTATTGGGCATTTCCATGAAAGATGTTACCCCACCTGCCACGGCTGCTTTCGACTCGGTGGATATATCGGCTTTATGAGTAAGTCCCGGTTCGCGAAAATGAACCTGGTCATCTATAACTCCTGGCAAGAGATACAATCCTTCGGCATTAATTATACGGTCGGCCGATGGCAATGGCTGATCTGCCTTGAGAATCTTTTCGATAAACCGGTCATTGATTAATACACTTCCCTTAAAGGATTGTCCCTCATTTATGATCGATGCATTTTTTATCAGAATGCTCATGCCAATTATCCATTAATTTTATTATAAATATTGACTCGCTTTTTGGTTGATTGTTATAAAAGGTCCTGGCCGGGTTGGTAATTTTTTTGATTGATGGATTATATATATAATGTATTGGGGATCTCATCTTCATATTTTCAAATAATCTGCCATCCAACCATCTGTTGATCTTACATCTAAAAGTTTAATAATCTACCATCTAACTATCTATCCCTAAACTTCATATTTTTTAAAGAAGCTGCTAATCTTCATTTTAATGACCCCCCAGAATGCTTCACTAAAGATTCCGCCACTCATTTTTGAAGCCCCTTGCTTGCGTTCGGTGAAAATAATGGGCACTTCAACAATTTTAAAACCATATTTCCATGTCGAGAATTTCATCTCTATTTGAAACCCGTAACCTTTGAGTTTTATCTTATCCAATTTAATAGTTTCCAGGACTTTTCGATGATAACATTTAAACCCTGCTGTTGTGTCCATGATATTCATTCCGGTTATCAATCTAACGTAAACCGAAGCAAAATAAGACATTAAAACCCGACCTATAGGCCAATTCACTACGTTTACGCCCGATTTATAACGAGAGCCTATGGCCAGTTGTGCTCCTTCCTTTACACAGGCTTCGTACAACCGGTTTAGGTCATTGGGGTCATGTGAAAAATCGGCATCCATCTCGCAAATATATTCATAGCCGTTTTTCAGTGCCCATTGGAAGCCTGTAATATATGCCGTGCCCAATCCTAGTTTTCCATTCCTTTCAATTAGGTGAAGTTTTCCGGGAAAGGTCTCTTGAAGCTTCTTTACTATCGTGGCGGTACCATCGGGTGAGCCGTCATCAACTATTAACACATCGAAAGCTGTTGGTTGGGATAATACAGCTTTAATAATGGCTTCGATATTCTCTTTTTCGTTGTAGGTTGGAATAATTACCAGGTTTTTTGTTTCTGTCATTTATATTTTATTGGTAAGATTTCTTTTTCTTATATTAGGTCTTTAAATTTCATATATATCATCTTTGTCAATGATTACACGAAAATACAAAAATAGGATGACATATGGTTATTATCGGGAATGATTGCGATATTATTTGGTAGGAAATTTCATTACTTTAATTGGGGCCATGCCACATGTACTCCCTGTTTAAATTGGGGTTTTCCGGAGTATGGTTAATGGTTATGACAATTAATTTCTGGAAATGGGCTATTGATACATAGGCAATTAAAAAAAACAGCAAAAAAAGATTGAAAAAAGTATTGAAAAATAAAATGAAAAGTCTACTTTTGCATCCGCTTAACGAAGCAGTTCAATTGGCAAAAATAGTAGGATAAGAGTAGTCGAGGGGGCGAAAAAAAGTTGAAAAAAGATTTGGATGAAGAGATAAAAAGTTCTATTTTTGCACTCGCTTTTGCGAGAGGGAAAGAGTGGTTGAGGTGAAGGGGGGTGAAAGCAAGAGATGAAAAAAAAGATCTTTGAAAGTAATAGATGCAGAACCTGAGTAAGGGTATCGACATTCCCTGGATGGGAGATACTTAAAAGAGCTTAAAGAACTTTT
>NZ_FONA01000022.1 GCF_900112795.1 Thermophagus xiamenensis | reverse complement strand
GGCTTTTCCCTCTGTCTAATAGTGTTTTTACTGTATACCACATATCAATTACATACATTATGCCTTTTGTTTATGATTTTCAAAAGGCAAGTTAATAATAAGCTTTCCAGAGCTCTCATTTCTTCATTTCGCTTCGCTCATTCATCAATGAGAGCTCTGGAAAAGTGGTATACTTTTGATGAATATTGGTGGTATACTTTTGATGAATATTAACAAAAAGACGTGGAAAGATTCCACCCGCTCATCCACAACACTATTGAAAAAGGCCAAAAGGTAGATTTCTACTTTGAACTGGAAGACTTTGACGGCTACGAGTTGGAAGGTTTATGGGAAGATTTAAAAGTAGATACCACACATCTATCAGATTATGGAAAAATGGCATTTGTTGGAGATAAAAAATGGCAGGAGTGGGCGGCCAAAGCCACTGATTTTTTTACGGATTCAGAAGTCAGATTTTTTCACCTTCAGGAGAAGAAAAAGGCAAAAGAATGGATCAGTCAGTAGAAAATAGTAACTCCCAATTAGCATATATCAGAGAGACTGCCCGTAAGTTTCTGGACAGGGAGACCACCGGAGGATTGCTTCTGATTGGCGCAACCATTATTGCCCTGGTGCTGGGCAATTCCCCTTGGGCAGATGCTTACCACCACTATCTTAAAGATGAATTTCTCTTTGAACTATCCGAACATTTTTCTTTTGGTCTGACCATCAAGGAATGGATCAATGACGGGCTGATGGCCATATTCTTTCTGGTGGCCGGCATGGAACTGAAGCGGGAAATAATGGTGGGCGAATTGTCGTCCTTCAAAAAAGCTTCTATGCCGCTCATGGGAGCAATCGGAGGAATGGTTTTACCCGCACTGATTTTCGTAAGTTTTAACTACGGTACCGAAAATATCAATGGCTGGGGAATCCCTATGGCTACCGATATAGCCTATTCTTTGGGCATCATTGGCCTGTTGGGGAAGCGGGTGCCGGCACAGCTTAAAATCTTTCTGGTGGCGCTGGCCATAGCGGATGATTTGGGGGCAATACTCGTTATTGCACTCTTTTACAGCAATGAGCTTAGTGGGCTGTACTTCAGTGCTGGTGGAGGCGTATTCATCCTTTTGTTACTGTTAAACCGTTTTGGGGTAAAAAACCTCTTCTGGTACATTGTGGGAGGAGTCGCTTTATGGTATTGCTTCCTGAATTCAGGCATTCACCCGACTATAGCAGGGGTGCTTTTAGCTGTAACCATACCTGTAAAACCCAAATTGGACAGTAAGGTTTTAAAGGAGCGTACCGCTCATAATATCAAAGAATTAGAAGAAACAGATATTGAAAACCTTGACCCCATGCAGGATAAGCGTCAAGGACAAATACTGAAAACCATTAAAAAAGACACGGAAAACGCCAGACCACCGTTGCTCCGGTTAGAAAACAGTTTAATTGACTTTAATGCTTTTTTCATTATCCCGATTTTTGCCATTGCCAATGCAGGTGTAAAACTGGATGTCGGGTTTATGGAAGTGGTTTCGGGCTCTCTTGGACTTGGTATTTTATTAGGGCTTGCCGTGGGTAAAGTTGCCGGTATTGGATTGTTCGCATTTATCGGTCAGAAATTAGGTATTGCAGAACTGCATCCTTCATTGAAATGGCGGCATATTATTGGTATGGGCATGATAGCCGGTATAGGGTTCACTATGTCACTGTTTATTACCAACCTGGCATTTGACAATCCTGAGATTATCAAGGTATCCAAAATCAGTATTTTAATGGCTTCTCTGATTGCTGCTATAGGTGGTGTCATTACTTTGGTAATCGGCACGAAGCAGAATAACTATAAGGAGACTGAAAGTTATAATCATTCTGAAAATGAATAATCACGATGTTTTCAATGTCCCACTATACCAATCCATTGAAATACTCCGGTATATTCAACCACTAATTGTATTATAGATATCAAAATGCAAGAATGTTTAAACAGACTATACAAATTCAATCATGAAAAAACTACAAATAAAAATACCCCTTATACTGCCCGAAGTACCGGACGATAAGGATCGATGTGTGCAAAAACTCATTCAACGTCTTGAAGATAAAGAAGGCCTTGAAAAAGTGCATGTAGCAGACGAAACAGACAATGGCGTACCACAGCTATGCTTTCACTATAACCCTGAGCTTATTACGATTGATCAGATACAAAAATTAGCTAAACGTACAGGTGCTTCCATTATTGATAAATACGGTCACCGGTTAATTGAGGTAGAAGGGATTCGTCATACCCGTCATGCCAGAAAAATTGAAGAAGCACTCAATAGATTAGATGGAGTTTTACAGTCCGCAGTATCTGCTTCGGGTATGATCGGATTAGAATTTGAAACAGCAAAAATAAACGATGAAAAAATCCTTACTGTATTGCGCAAAGAAGGTTTAGATATTCTATCTACAGAAGTAGAAGTCGAGCGGTACATAAAAAAGACACATGAAGCCGAAAAAGGCGAAGAGCAAAAAGAAGAAGCTGATAAGGAACATGAACATGAGGAAGGTGAAGATCATGAACATTCGCATGGAGGCATTTTCGGTAAAAACACCGAGCTGATTTTTTCTATCATCTGCGGAGCATTGCTCGGAATTGGCTTTGGATTGTCTTATGTAGAGGCTGTGCCTTCCTGGGTGAGCCTCGCATTATACATCGGGGCATACTTCTTTGGTGGCTATTTCACAGCCAAAGAAGCCATTCAAACAGTGGCCAAAGGCGGCTTTGAGATTGATTTCCTGATGCTGGTAGCGGCCATTGGAGCGGCAATTCTGGGCGAATGGGCGGAAGGTGCATTACTCCTCTTCCTTTTTAGCATGGGGCATGCGCTGGAACACTATGCCATGAACAAAGCCCGTAAATCCATTGCTGCTTTAGCAGATCTCGCTCCTAAAACGGCATTAGTTAAGCGAAATGGTAAAACGGAAGAAGTAGGTATAGAAGAACTAAGCATAGGCGACATAATTGTGGTGAAGCCCAATAGCAAAATCTCAGCCGATGGCGTGGTTGTCAGCGGATCAAGTAGTGTGAATCAGGCACCAATCACCGGGGAAAGTGTGCCGGTAGATAAAGAACCGGTGGATAATCCCGATAAAGACTGGTCACAGGAAAAAGACATCAAAGACGAGAACCGTGCTTTTTCGGGTACCATCAATGGCAACAATACGCTGGAAATCAAAGTCATTAAAGTAGCGAAGGACTCTACCCTCTCCCGTTTGGTAAAATTGGTGAATGAAGCTCAAACCCAGAAATCACCTACGCAGCGGCTCACCGACAAATTTGAGAAGTATTTTGTCCCGTCCGTATTGGTACTGGTCGTGTTGCTCAATTTCGCTTTTCTGGTCATAGATGAGCCTTTTAGTGTAAGCTTCTACCGTGCAATGGCCGTATTGGTGGCAGCCAGCCCTTGCGCTTTGGCCATAGCCACCCCCAGTGCAGTGCTGAGCGGAGTAGCCCGGGCAGCCAAAGGCGGGGTGCTGATCAAAGGTGGACGTCCGCTGGAAGATTTGGGGGTACTTACCGCCCTGGCTTTTGACAAAACCGGAACACTAACAGAAGGTAAGCCCAAGCTCACCAAAGTAGTGGCTTTAGGTGATGTAAAGGAAGACGAACTATTGAAAATAGCCATAGCCGTAGAGAGCCTGAGCGACCATCCGCTGGCCAAAGCTGTGGTGCGGGATGGGAAAGAGCGACTGAAGGGTGCTGATGTGCCTGATGCAAAAGACCTGGAAGCGGTGTTGGGCAAAGGAATCAAAGCCACCTTGGGTAATGACAAAGTGTACATCGGCAACCTGGACCTGTTTGAATCGCTGGATGATAATAAGCCAGAGAAGGAAATAGAAGAAAAAGTGAAGTCACTGGAATCGGATGGAAATACCACCATGCTGATCCGTCAGAATGACCACTACATTGGCATCATTGCCTTGATGGATACGCCCAGAAAAGAAGCTAAAAACACCCTGGAGCAACTGAAAAAGCTTGGTATCAAGCGTATGATCATGCTCACGGGTGATAACCAGAAAGTAGCCGATGCAGTGGCCAAAGAGATTGGCCTTACAGATGCCTGGGGCAGTTTGTTACCAGAAGAAAAGGTTGAAGCCATTAAAGAACTTAAGGAGAAAGAATCCAAAGTAGCGATGGTAGGTGATGGCGTGAATGATGCCCCGGCCATGGCAAATAGCACAGTAGGCATTGCCATGGGAGCAGCTGGCAGTGATGTAGCCCTGGAAACAGCTGATATTGCCCTGATGGCTGATAAGCTGGAGACCTTGCCTTTTGCAATCGGTTTAAGTAGGAAGGCCAAAGGTATTATCAAACAAAACCTCTGGGTTAGTTTGGGAATAGTAGCATTGTTAATACCTGCCACGGTTTTCGGCTTTGCTAATATCGGTGTTGCGGTACTCATTCATGAAGGGTCAACTCTGGTAGTGGTGTTTAATGCTTTGAGATTGTTGGCTTATAAGAAATAGAATTTTTAAAAGTTGGCACTGGGCAGTTGGCAAAGAGAAAAAAAACAGTTGGCAAGGAAGCTTAACCGCGACAACTTTTGCCAATTGCTATTTGCCTATTGCCAACTTAAAAAGATGGAAAGAAATAAAACAACTAACAATATGAAAGAGATCAAGACATTTATCAGACCAAAGAAAGTAAAGGCAGGTGGTTATGGCAGGTAGTTTTCGTGATTTGACTGTTTTCAAGAAAGCATTTTCGCTGGCGATGGAGGTGTTTGAGGTTACTAAGAAATTTCCATCCGATGAGAAGTATGCGCTGACTGATCAATTAAGAAGATCTTCACGATCAGTGTGTCGGGCTATTGGCGAAGGATATAGAAAACGTCAATATCCAAAGCACTTCTCAAGTAAAATGAGTGATGCAGATATGGAAAACTCTGAAACTCAGATTTCTCTTGATTTTGCTTTGGCCTGCCAATATATATCGGAAGGAGAGCGAAATGAACTTGTCGTTAAATCAGAAGAGGTAGGTCGAATGCTCAACCATATGATTGAAAACCCCGAAAAATATAAACCAAGAAATAAATGACGGTACCTTTTGCAAACTGCCAACTGCTTTTGCCAACTATTTTTTGCCAACTAAACTAACGGGTAAATAAAAAAACACTTGAAAAAAAGCACATTCATAATAACAAAAATGGACTGCCCATCAGAGGAGCAGATGATAAGAATGAAACTGGAGCCTTATAGTGAGGTAAAGCAACTTTCATTTGATATTCCCAATCGTAAACTGGAGGTATATCACACGGAAGAAGTAGACAAGATCCATCAGGCCATTCGTGAACTTAAGCTCAATGACCACTTGGAAAGTACGGAAGATGAAGCTGAGTTGCCGTTGGCTACTGACGACTCCCAACAGCGAAAAATACTTTGGTGGGTGCTGGGCATCAATTTCGGCTTCTTTGTGATAGAGCTGACTACTGGATGGATTTCCAACTCTATGGGCCTGATAGCCGACTCATTGGATATGCTGGCAGATTCCATCGTTTATGCACTAAGCCTGTTTGCAGTTGGTGGTGCTGTTTCCAGAAAGAAGAAAGTAGCTAAATTCAGCGGTTATTTTCAAATGGGATTGGCGTTCTTAGGATTCTCAGAAGTTTTGCGCAGATTTTTCAGCGAAAGCGGAACACCTCTGTTTCAATGGATGATAGTTATAGCAATTCTGGCCCTTATCGGCAACTTGGTTTCCCTATGGTTGATCAATAAAGCCAAGAGTGAGGAAGCTCACATGCAGGCCAGCGCCATATTCACTTCCAATGACATTATTGTTAATGGCGGAGTGATCCTGGCCGGTGTTATGGTTTATTTTCTAAACAGCAAATGGCCTGACCTGTTAATTGGTGGAATCGTGTTCGCCTTTGTGATGCGGGGCGCTATTCGCATTTTAAAACTTTCTAAATAATAAGAGAATTAAGCAAATAATATGAAACTCAACACCATTATGCCTGCCAGGTTACAGCCCTACTTCGAACAGGAGCTTAGAGCATATCGGGCTGCCCTGGAAAAGAACCAATTCAGCATTGCCTGGAGACACCTTGAACGGGCACATATAATAGGCCAGGCTTATCCCTGGGAACACAGCTATGTGCATTGGAAGATGCTTTTCTTTGGTATCAGAATTAAAAGTACCAAAGAGGTGATAGGACAAATACCACGATTACTGGTGGGAGGCGTAAAATCTTTTGTTGGAAAAATTCCTGTAGGCAATACAGGCGGGGCAAATGTTCCGCCTCTTAAACCAATGACGATTCCCGATGAAATTATGGATATTTTTAAAAAATCCGGTGTAAAACCGCTCGCATAAAAGGATGAAAAAAACCACCTTCCATATCAGCAAAATGGACTGCCCCAGTGAAGAACAGATGATAAAAATGAAACTGGAAGGGGACGATCAGATTAAGTCACTTGATTTTGACCTTGAAAATCGAAGGTTAGAGGTTTACCACACCGGGACTTATCAATCTATATTGGCTGCCTTGGAAAGTCTAAACCTGAATACAACGCAAGTTTCTTCCGAAGAAGCGGAATTGGCTCCTAATACACCTTCTGACAAAAAAGAAAAGAAACTGCTCTGGGCAGTTTTACTCATTAACTTTTCCTTTTTTGCCATCGAACTAACCACAGGATTGGTTGCAAACTCAACGGGGTTGGTAGCGGACAGTTTAGACATGCTTGCGGACAGTATCGTTTATGGACTATCACTATTAGCAGTAGGTAAAATAGTTTCAAGAAAGAAAAAGGTTGCAAGGTTTGCAGGCTATTTTCAAATAACCCTTGCTATTATAGGTTTTGTAGAAGTCATCAGACGTTTTGTTGGTGAAGAAAAAATGCCTGACTTCCAAACTATGATAATCGTCTCAATACTCGCATTGATTGCGAATGTAATTTGCTTATTTCTACTTCAAAAGGGTAAGAGCAGTGAAGCACACATGAAGGCAAGTATGATTTTTACTTCCAATGACATCATAATTAATACTGGCGTAATTGCGGCCGGACTTCTGGTGAACTGGTTAAACTCAAGCTATCCGGATTTAATAATCGGGACTATCGTATTTCTTGTAGTAGCAAGGGGAGCGTACAGGATAATGCAACTTTCTAAATAGTGCCAACGCATCAGTCACACACATTGGCTGGCCACTCAGAGCCGACCCGCAGACCAAAGCCAGCCAAAGAGTGTGCCTGCCCAACCCGAGAAAAGAAATTTTCAAAAATGCCCCACGCGACTAAAAAGAACACAACTATACAATGCCCCGACAAAAATAGACTCTTAACCTACTGAAAATATGAACAGAAAAGAAAAAACACGATGCCCCAACAAGGTATAAAAAACATAGGGCAGATAAAGGTTTCAGTGAGATTAGTACTTTTAATAAACATTCTGCTTGACTGACAGGAAAGTGGTTCCAAAAGCCCTACGATTTTTTATACAGAACGTTGGCAACAAGTATAAAAAAACCGAAATATGACAAAAAAAGTATTTGTAACCGGAGGAACAGGATTTTTAGGAAGACACCTAATAGAAAGACTTGTTTCAGAAAATTATCAAGTTTTTGCGTTGACAAGAACTGAAAATTCTTTACGTAATCTTCCTATACAGGAAGTGGTTTGAAGTTTAAATGACATTCAAAAGTGGGAGGACAAACTTAGTGACTGTGATGTCTTAATACATTGTGCAGCGAGAGTTGAGTTTTGGGGTGCTTGGCAAGACTTCTATAAAGATAACACCCTTGCAACCTTAGACTTATTAAAATCAGCAGAGAAGTACAAAGTCAAACGATTCATCTACATAAGCTCTGAATCAGTGTTGCAAGATAAGAGTGACTTGTTTGATATTGACGAAACGTATCCATACCCCAAAGAACCAAATTCATATTATGGAAAATCTAAAATGTTAGCAGAACAGGGTATCATCGCCTTCAATGGCAACATTCAAAAAATAATATTGCGACCTACTTTTATTTATGGAAAGGGAGTCAATGCCATAAAAACCCTTAAAGAAAAAATAAAATCAGGTGGATTTTCTTGGATTGACAAGGGAAATGTATGGATGGAAATGGTTTATGTAAAAAATGTCGTTGAAGGTATAGTAATGGCAATGAGTAATGGAAAGAACAATGAAATTTACAACATAACTGACCATTCAAAACTAACAGTAAAAGCATTTTTGTCAGACTTAATGGCAACAGAAAACGTCTCTATTTCCAACAAGAACACACCATCTTTTATTGCAAAACCAGCTGCATCAATAGTTGAAAAACTTTGGAAAATATTTAAACTTAAAAGCTATCCCCCTTTGACAAGATTTGATTTAAGTTTTATAGCAATGAACAGACAATACAAGACAACGAAGGCTATTAACGAATTAAAATATAAACCAATTTATACCACAGAGGACGCGCTTAATGAAATGCGAAAGAATACCAGCTGCTAACAGGCGTTTGGCTCAATGGCGGGTGAAGTGGTTAATTGAACATTCTACCTCGCATCAACATTTGTGGTATATTGACAGTTTTGTGCTCCGAAACCCGCCCGAACTTAAAGATATAATTGTTGTGCGAAGCGCACTTTTCACTTCAAAGTGCATCCCCTATACTCTATAAAAACTCACTTAAACCTGCTTGATATTTCTAAGAACACTGCCTTCTGTAACCAATATGCAAGAGTCATCAGATATGCATATCGTCCAGTGGAATAGGTAGTTTTTGAATAATAGAGCGACTTACCTGTGTATAAATTTGTGTGGTTTTTAAATTCTTATGTCCCAGTAATACCTGAATAATGCGTATATCCGTGCCGCTTTCTAACAAATGAGTAGCATAAGAATGCCTCAATGAATGCACTGTGGCATCTTTCTGAATACCTGATTTTTTCAAAGCATTTTTAAAAATATTCTGAACGCTTCTTGAAGAGTATTTTTCCCCACTCTGCCCTTCAAACAAATAATGTTTTGTCTTGTAAACCTTCCAATAATCTCTCAGCAATTGCAACAACTTTTTTGATAAAGGGACATACCTGTCTTTATTCCCCTTTGATTGTGTAATTTTTATGAGCATTCTTTGTGAATCAATATCCTTGATAGTAAGATTTAAGCACTCTGATAATCTTAATCCTCCACCGTAAATAGTGGCCAATATAGATTTGTGTTTGATGTTATTGCAGGATTGGATAATTTTTTGAACTTCTTCTTTGGATAAAACAACGGGTAATTTGTATTCTCTGCGATCAGGGTAAAGATGTTTCAGTTGGAAATTTTTACGCCACATATTGTTGTAAAGAAACTGAATGGCGCCCACCAAAGTTTTTTGATAAGATGCAGATATGTTGTCCTGTTTGATTTTGCGGTATAAAAACTCTTCAATTTCACGAATGGAAATATTTTCCGGATTTTTGTCGGGGAAGGCATCTAAGAATAGAGATATGGCATTTTTGTAGGAACGAATGGAAGAGGGGGCATAACGTTTAATTTTCATAAGTTTCGTAAAATCTTCCAATATATTCTGTTTCCCGCTATGTTGCATAATTTTGGAATATTTTGGAGTTTTCCCGCCACAAAGATACAAAAAAGAAATATATTGCGTATATTTGCGTGTTATGCGGCAGCTTAAAAGACGACACCAAACCAAAAAAATCATCTTGACAACCACCCGACTTTGAACTACGAAGGATGAAATTTTTCAGGAACAACTTTGAGCATTTCTAAAAAACAATTTTTCCATTGATTTGCAGACAAACAGACAATTTTGGAATTAAGGTCAACTCCAAATTTTTCTGAAATTGACCTAACTTGTTTTTTTCTAAAAATAGACTTCATAGCTGTTTTGACTGTTAAATCAGGTTTTTGTAACATATACGAAACAAAATTTAAGTACTTAACCTTAAGCCCAATATCTAATGAAATCTGTTTTCTTTCAATTTTCAAAAGTGCTGATTTGACAGTTGGCGGTGGCAAGAAACTTTCAGGACCTACCTCATAGACAAGTTTCAAATCAAAAAAAGTATGATAGAAAACGGTATATGGATTGTAAAGCTTCCTCGAAAATAACTTTTGTGCAGGTTCTAACTGAAGGACAATGGAACCTCCCAGAAAATTTCCAAGACTCTCAAACATCAGGATTTTGAAAATATCGGAAGTAATGCCATAAGGAATATTTGACACCACTTTGAAAGGAAATTTCGGAACTGCAAAATTCCTAAAATCACAACCGACAACTTGAACATTTCGGGCATCAGAAAATAATTTTCGTAAATGTTCAACCAAAGCTGTGTCGTTTTCAATAGCAACAACATTGTTGGCGATTTTTAATAAATGAACAGTAAGAAACCCCTTGCCTGCCCCAATATCTAAAACCGTATCCTGATTACTTATATTTGCTTGTCTTATTGCATCTTTTATTAGCACTTTATCAATAGTAAAGTGCTGACCCGTAAAACGAACGGGCAATTTCTTTTTTTTCATTCGTAATTATTTTAGTTAACTCTCTAGTTTTAAGGTTTTAATATCAGTTAGGATTGATCAAATTTTCATTCTCATGCTCGAAGCAAATATTCTGTTGTCCTTAACTGATAAAGGTCAGTTTCATTCTCGTTGTTAAAACGTACAGTAAAAAATCGACCTTTGATAATATAATTGGTTGCTTTAGGCACTCATCAGCCTCTCTAATTGCTGTTGATAATAAGCAATTAACCGATCTCTTCTGAAATTATTTAAGTGGTCTTCGCCAAGTTCCTTATAAGCAACCTTATCTTTTATGATAAAATATGAGGCTATTAAAATTTTATGCCCCAAGGCTATGATTGTCTTTTTCTTCCCTCGGCGTCCAACCAGACTTTTATATTTGGCATTAAAGTAAGTCCCTTTTGTCCTTGAGGCTGCCCAACCGCATTCGACCAAAAGACTGCGCAAATATTTATTCCCATAGGTGATGCGTCCGCTTTTGTTCTTGCCGGCTGACTCATTACTCCCGGGACATACTCCCGCCCAAGATGCCAAATGCTTCTCGCTCGGAAAACGACTCATATCTGTGCCTATTTCTGATATGATGCGTATGGCCCCATCCCTGCCTACACCCGGGATACTCATCAATAACTCTACTTCCTTTCCATAAGGGGCCACCTTTTCATCTATCTTTTCTTCCAACTTTGTTATTGTCTCTTCTATCTTTGATATTTGAGTACGTATCATTTCCAACATGAAGCGATGATGCTCCGTAATATATCCTGTTAATGCTTCTTTTATTTCTTCACCACTGGCTTTGACTCGACCGTGAACATGTTGTAAGAGTTCTTCCGGCTTATAGTCTTCTGTTGATAAAATATGATCTATAATTTTTGTTCCTGTAACACCAAATACATCATTTAGTACACTTGACAATTTGATATTAGCATCCTCTAGTACCTTCAGAAAACGATTCTTCTCCGATGTTATTTGTTGCGTCAGCTTGGTCTTATAGCGCGTCAATTCTCGCAATTCCCGAATGGTGCGTTCCGGTATAAAACTGGCTTTTAGCAACCCACTTAGTAATAATTTTGCTAACCATCGGCTGTCTTTTTTATCCGTCTTATGCCCCGGTACATTTTTAACGTGTCGTGCATTTACCAATAATAGTTCAAATTCATCTCCCATTACATTAAATATCGGCTTCCAATAAACACCGGTGCTCTCAATGGCTATATGGGTGATGTTGTGTTTCTTCAACCATTTTTTTAATTTTACCAACGAATTGGTGAAGGTTTTAAAACTCCTGGTTTGAGTCCTCAAGCCTTCGCCCATTATGGTTACAACGACCGTGTCTTTATGAACATCCATCCCGCAACCTCGTTTGACTGCTATTGGAAATTTTATATATTTTTCTTTCATGGCTCTTAGTTTTTACGTTTTTATCTATACAAAACTAAGAGCCTTTTTCTTATCCTCCCAAATTACATGTTCTTTTGTCGCCTCGAATATACAGGCGATGAGGGTTTCATTAGTAACTTCTTACAGGTGAATACTTGAATTCAAATCGTGGAGAAGTGAATAGACAGTATTAGACAGAGCAACTATGACAACGTAACGCCTTTACAAAAAAGTCGGCACACGAAACCCATAGACTAATTGTCTTGACCTAAAAGAGATTGGAATTTTCAGGACTGCCTATATCACTTAGATAGAAGTCCAAGGTCTGCTGAAATACATAATTCAAAAATTGAAATTGCTTGACTGCAAATTTAGTAACTTTGCTTGACAAATTAACGAGAAAGAAGAGAAAATGAAAGCCGACCGCATAACATCACCTATACGCAAGCAGGGGTTTCGTGCTTCGTAGGACAGGAAAGCGCTAAATTTAAAGTTCAGTTCTTCGAAGGAAGTTCAGTGGTTAAAATCCCTGCCTGCGTATAGCTGAGAACCGTTATGGGCAACCTTAGACGACACCCCCACAGACCAACGAACACAGGACAATGAGCGACTTTAAAATATTTAAAAATTGGCTGACACAAGTTTCCTTTCTGACAGAAAAGGACTGTTCGCTTTTTGAACCCTTTTTAAAGACAAAACAACTTAAAGCGAAAGACTACTTTTTGACCGAAGGAAAAATTTGTCACGAAATCGGCTTTATCAATCAAGGCTGTTTCAGAACTTATTACCTTGCAGACGGAAAGGAAATCAACACGCATTTTGCATTTGAAAATGAATTTGTAACGGACTATGACAGCTTTTTGCAAGAGAAACCAAGCAAATATTTCATTCAGGCTTTGGAAAACGCTAAAATCGTAACATTCAATTTACCCGCTCTGCAAAATGCCTACAACCAATCACAAAATTGGGAACGCTTTGGCAGAATGATAGCCGAGCAATCTTACAAACTGACAACCCAACGTGTTGAGAGCTTTTTGTTTTTAGACGGAGAGCAACGTTACCTTGACTTGCTTAAAAACCAACCTCACATTCTTGACAGAATACCACTTTATCACATTGCCTCTTACTTAGGACTTGAACGGGAAAGTCTAAGCCGACTACGAAAAAAAATTGCTGGTAAATAACGATTGTAACATTTGTCAATTTCTTCTTCATTCACCTTTGAGACTTTTGCAGTGTAAAATTTAATGTTTCACTAAAAAAGTTTCAGAATGAAAAAGATAATTTTTTCCGCTACTGCAATAGCTTTTATGATTTTGGCGAGTTGCAGCACTTCAAAACAAGTAATCGTTCCACTTAACCGTTCCGTTGAGTTGGACGACACCTACACAATTATTTGGAACGGTGTCGGCAAAGCATACCGATACGAAAACGGACAATGGTTGCGAGCAGAAAGTTATGATTACCAATTTGACGTTGTTCAAAAACGTTATGACAATCATTGGAAATCCGTTAAATCATTGCACCGTATTCACCCCGACTATGACGGCAAAGCGGGTAACAGAGACCAGACAATGTATTTTGAAGTTGCTTACCAAAATCTGATTGACGGAAAAGTGCAAGCAACTATCAATTCATCGCTTGGCAACGGAACGGGAATAACAGACGCAGAATTTCGTAAATCCGTTTTGATAATGTATGTTCCAAATGCAAGTAAGTTTATGCCGTATAACAAGTTTAGAATTACGCAAAACTACAACTACGAAGAAGGTGTGCTGACCGAAACTGTTGAACTCATCAAAGAAAAAGACGGCAAAGAAATTCCGTTTATGAAGAACGAAGAAACCGCTTTGATTTTTATTAAAAGCAAATTGGACAAAGCACCGACAACTTTTAAACACTAACCGCTATGACAAACGAAACAAGAAAAATAAGCGGTTACATTTTGCTTTCCGTTCCGACAATTATTTACGGTGGGTATTTTTTGCTCACCGTTTTGAGCGGACAACAGGAACATTTGCAATTAACGGACTTCCAAAAATCAATGTTCCGTGCAGGACACGCTCACGCAGGAGTTTTAGTCATTCTTGCTTTAGTAGTTCAGCTTTTTGCTGACCACGTTGCACTTTCCAACAGTTGGAAATGGTTTGCCCGACTTTCGTTCCCGATTTCAGCAATTACCATTAGTTTGGGATTTTTTGCAGCAGCTATCGGCAGACAAATTACCGAACCGACAGGACTAATTTTCATTTTGTATGTTGGTATTGCAATCTTGACTTTCGGACTTTTGACATTGGGAATTGGACTAATCCGACAGAAGAAAGGCAGCCCATAACAGCGGTTTGGCACAAGCGGGGGTTTAGTGCTTCGTATGACAGTTTTTCGTAAATTTGAGCTTTCGGCTTCGTAGCAAGTTTTGTGGTAAAAATCCCCGCCTCCGCCAAGCCGCAAACCGTTGGCGGTCATTGAAAATAGAATACGATAAATGAATGAAGGTGACATAATAAGCTTTGGCAATTTGAAATGGCAAGTGTTAGACATTAAAGCCGATAAAAAACTGATAATCACCAAAGACATATTAGAATTACGATGGTACCACAACGAGTTTGTTGAAATTACTTGGGCAGAATGTGAATTGAGAAAATACCTTAATAATGAATTTTACAATACTTTTAATCAAGACGAAAAAGCGAAAATTGCTGCTGTGACAAATTGCAACCCCGACAACCCTTGGTTCAAGACAAAAGGAGGAACAGACACTATTGACAGCATATTTTTACTTAGTCTTGAAGAGGTTTGCAAATATTTTGGAGACAGCATTGAAACTTTGCTGAATAAAGGAAATCAAAAATGGTTGATAGATGATGAAAACAACCAAAAAAGACAAGCAAGATATAATGGAGAATACCATTGGTGGCGACTTCGTTCTCCAGGCTACTACGGACGGACTTCTGCCAGCATTAATTCCAGGGGCAACGTCTATGTCCGTGGGAATGGAGTATATGGCAGACCAAAAGACGGTGGTGGTGTCCGACCAGCTTTATGGTTGAAACTAGAATAGTAAGCTCAAAGGGATAGATGAATAAAATCAAAAGAAAACAACGACCCGCCAACATTGTATAAGCGTAATGCGGGCTGAACGGTTGAAATTCAGCATATTTGTTCTTTAGGAACTTTGCGGTGGGCAGAGAAAAAACGTCTCCGAAATCCCGCACTACGCATAGCCAAACCGTTATTCCGTTCCTCTTTCAGTTGTCACCGTAGTTCCCTTATTTTTTTGCCACTTCCTTCCGAGCCTCCCGTCAGTCGCAAAAAATCCAACCAAATCAATGCAAAATAAATCCTTACCGCTTTGCATTTTGTGCCTGTGGCTGGCTGCAGCCAATAGTTGTCTACCCCCCCCATAATATTTACCACACTGTAATCGCCCCGAGGAATTAAAATAGATATATGCTTCATAAATGGTTGGTTTTTAACAAAATTAACGAAACAATATGTCGCAATCTACCCGTACGATTGTCGGATTTTCACTTTATGAAAAAGATTCATGGACCATACTTTTAAATCAGAATAATGGATATGCAAATGAGCAAAACTTTTTTACTGGTACCGAAAGCCTGGATGGGCACATGGGGCTGGGATGGACTGAATGCACAACTTAAAAAGCGAAACTACCATATCCACACCCTGACTTTAAGAGAATTGAACGGTCAAAAATTTTGAGTAATCTTTAAACACTTTAAAACCAAAAGTTATGAATCGTATAGAAGTGATAAGCATACCGGTAAGCGACCAACAAAGGTCGAAAGCCTTTTACCAGAACATTGGGTTTGAGCTGATGGTGGAAAACCCTATGGACGAACACAACTACTGGGTACAGATGAAGTTGCCGGGCACGTCAACAACCATCTCCTTGGTCCAACACTTTCCCTTTCCCGAAATAGCCATGCAGCCGGGCACCATGAAAGGCTTGATCTTTAAAACAGAGGATATTCACGCCTTTGTGAAAACACTAAGGGAGCACAACATTTCTTATGGCACTTTCACGGATAGTGGTTTTGCGGAAGGAGAAATCTCCCAAACGCCCTGGGGGCAGTTCACCCATTTTTTTGACCCCGATGGCAATGGATTAAGCGTTCACCAGGAATAACCGCTATGGGTAAACTGATACTCTTTAATATGATGAGCCTTGACGGCTTCTTTGAGGGTAAAAACGGGGACCTTGCCTGGCATCATGTGGATAAGGAATTTAACCGCTTTGCCCTTGAACAACTAAATGCGGTCGAGCATCTGATTTTTGGCCGAAAAACCTATGAACAAATGGCGGCTTACTGGCCCAGCCAGCAGGCACTTACCAACGACCCCTTGATTGCACAAAGGATGAATGAACTCAGCAAGCATGTATTTTCCACCACCCTGGAGCAGGCTGATTGGGAAAACACCACTCTGTACCGGGATGATCCTGTGGCCGCCGTTTCAAGCCTGAAACAGCAATCGGAAAAAGACATGTTAATACTGGGCAGTGCTCACCTGAGCCATAGCCTCATGAACAATGGCTTAATAGATATATATCGCGTTATGATTAATCCGGTTCTTTTGGGGCGCGGCAATCCGCTGTTTGCCGAGAGCGGGCATCAGCATAAATTGGTATTGATGAACGTGCAAGCGTTCAAGTCGGGAAATGTCTTATTGGAATACGGCTGGCATTAATGAATGTAAAAGTCGATTGCGAAAATTCACAGAAAAGGCATGGTTAACACCTTTTCCTGACCATCAATAAAAAATACTATAAATGAAGAGTAAGATGGATAAAAAGAAACCCAGAACCGTTGAAGAGTATATTGAGCAGTTACCCGAAGTTGCTCAAGTCAACATAAAAGAGTTAAGGTCGATTTTAAAAAGCGTGGCACCGGAAGCAAAAGAAGGCTTAAAATGGGGCAAGCCAATGCTTGAATCAAACACCATACTTTTTGCCTATTCTGCCCATAGATCGCATTTAAGTTTTTTTCCCACAGGTCCGGCATTAAAACCTTTCGAAAAAGAGCTTGCCGCATTCAACACCAAAAAAGATTCCGTTCAGTTTTTTTATAAGGATCCCTTGCCTGAACAGCTAATACGCAAAATTGCCGAATACAGAAAAGCAGATGTTGAAGAACGAGGGGCAAAATGGTTTTATTAGACATACGTATTTCCAATATAGATTAGGTATAAAACTCAGTTCAACGAACTAAACGATTAATATGGCAAAAATCACCGTAAAAGCAGATTGCGGAAACTCCCCGAGAAAGGAGTTTTTAAAACAGTTTCACACGGCTATGGCCAATGGGAATTTGAACTTCCTGATGGACAACATTTCGGACACCATTCATTGGGAAATTGTCGGAACCCAAACGCTTACCCATAAAGAAGCATTTGAAAAACAAATCCTGAAAAGTCCGCTGTGGCAGGTAAAAGAACTTGTGGTTGATGCCATTATCACCCACGGGAATGAAGCTTCTGCAAATGGGCGGGTGCTCACCGCAGCAGGTAAGACATTTGCTTTTTGCAATGTGTACAAATTCAAGGGGTTTAAGGGGACAATTCTAAACGCGATACAGACCTATTTGATAAAAGAACAATAAACCCGTTTATATTAGATAATTATAACTGCAACTTGTAAAATAAAATTACCTAGATAATGTTCGAACACAAAAGCAACTCATTTATAAACATTGATTCTGCTAAAATCTATTACGAAACCTTAGGTGATCCGCAAAAACAGCCACTGGTTCTATTGCATGGCGGTTTTGGAAATATTGAAGATTTTAACGACATACTGCCGCTGCTGGAAAAGGAATACCGCATTATTGGTATAGATAGTCGAGGCCAGGGCAAATCCACATTGGGCGTGGAGAAACTAAGCTACGCAAGGATAGAAAAGGACGTGGAAACTATCATCCACCGCTTAAAGCTTGAAAATCCCGTTATCTTGGGCTTTAGCGATGGAGGCATTGCAGCTTTGCGCCTGGCTGCTTCTAAGAATGTGGCTATCGATAAACTCATAGTTATCGGTACCGAATGGCACAGCAAATCACTTGAAGAATCCAAAGGCTTTTTGTCTGCGATAACGGCTGAATCCTGGAAAAATAAATTTCCCGAAACCTATGAGGCCTATCAGCGGCTAAACCTCGAGCCCGATTTTGACAAACTTACCAGCGCCATGGTGCAAATGTGGACAGATGAGAGCACCACCGGCTTCCCCAATGAGAGGGTTCAACAAATCACTTGTTCCACCCTTATTGTTCGGGGCGACAACGACCATTTGGTAAGTCGTCAATCGGCATTTGAACTGGCAGAAATAATAAATAAATCTCATCTTGCCAATATACCTTTCTGCAGCCATGAAGTAATTGCTGAAAAGCCTAAAATGATAGCTGACATTATCAACTCTTTTTTAAAATAACGGAAGTAATTTATTGTTTCCTTAAGTACTAACTTCATCTAAGTTTTTAGTCTAATGGAACCGGTTTTAGTGCTCAATTTATAGTCTATAATCCAAAATTAAATTGCAAGTATTCTTGTTGGAATAAATCCAATTGGAGATAAACATTTCAAAATGTAAATCCAACAATTTTCTTTGAACACAGTTCCGTAAATATTCTCATTCCGTAAACCATTACATCACTACAGGAAGGTTTCGGCTATTCCCGAAGGCCATTTCATCGCTGCAGCAAGGTTTCGGCAACTCCCGAAGGCCATTACATCGCTGCAGCAAGGTTTCGGCAACTCCCGAAGGCTATTACATCGCTGCAGCAAGGTTTCGGCAACTCCCGAAGGCCATTACATCGCTGCAGCAAGGTTTCGGCAACTCCCGAAGGCCATTACATCGCTGCAGCAAGGTTTCGGCAACTCCCGAAGGCTATTACATCGCTGCAGCAAGGTTCCGGCAACTCCCGAAGGCCATTACATCGCTGCAGCAAGGTTTCGGCAACTCCCGAAGGCCATTACATCGCTGAAGCAAGGTTTCAGAAAGCCGATAAATTTCACCATGCATAGCACACAAAAAAGCCTGTAAGTGATAACCTACAGGCTTTTGCTATTACTATTGGCGGAGAGTGAGGGATTCGAACCCTCGATACGCTTTTGGCGTATACACACTTTCCAGGCGTGCGCCTTCGACCACTCGGCCAACTCTCCGAAAATACGCACGGGAGGAGAGACTCGAACTCCCGACACCTGGTTTTGGAGACCAGTGCTCTACCAACTGAGCTACACCCGTGTCTGTTTCGCTTTCGCGTTGCAAAAATATAATTTTTGAGCCATTCTCCGCAAACTTTGTAAAGATATTTTAGCCTTTTTGTTTTTGAATATCGCAGAATATGTAAAGGATATAGTCCAACACAATGAAAATCCCTCACTTATCAATCTTTTTATCACAAAAAAGTAAATAATGAATCAATCATTCGTATAAAATTTATCTATTCATTGGTCTAATGGAACTTAAAGTTAGTCATTAGTGGTTAGTCGTCAGTAAATCAATACTAATCCCTAATGACTGTTGACTAATGACTATAAACTTTTTCTGCCTTCTGCCTGTGCACTTATTTTACATGTACTTGTAGTATCATCATTGTTGGTTATGCTCGTATCAGTTCTTTATTTCTCTTAACAATTTTGAAAATAGCATAGATTCTTTGCAATTGGCTAATATTTTCCCTTTTTTTAGAAAAGCTTTTTCCGGAAACTTGTGAGGCTTAAAGTACCGTACTATTTTTGCGGCACAAACAACCATTATTTGAATACGAAAAAACACAAACATGAAGATAGGAAAATTAATTGCAACCCTTTTGCTTCCAGCAGTTATTGTCGGATGCAACCCATTACAACAGCTCCAGACGGCTCAGTTAACCCTTCAAAATGCTTATGAAGCGGGAAATAATGCCGAAGTATTATCGGCTTATGAAAAAATACAAGCTTATCATACAGAACACGGCACTCAAATTGAAACAGAAAATTTGAAAATGGCGGCACAATCGGCAGTTCAATTGCAACGCTATGCTCTTGCCGAAACATTGCTCAGCGAATGGTTAAACAGAGACCACGATATTGAGGCTGTAAAACTACTTGCAAGGGTTTATGAGAATACCGGCCAACAAAATAAAAAATATGAGTTGTGGAATAATTATTGGGATAAAATAGAATCTCCCGAACTAAAAAGCGAAGTTGGTCTTAAACTCTTTTCCATTGAAATGGAAAGAAACGAGTATGAAAAAGCTTTGGAAAGAAGTCGTAAAATGCCACCAATATCAGATCCCAGAATGGTAATGTTGCAAATAAAGGCTATGGAGGCCACCGGTAAAACGGAAGAAGCCCGAACAACTTGTAACAGCTTGCTTGAAAAACATCCCGACTTTCAACCGGCCATGGAATGGAAAGCAAAAGATTTATACAAAAGGGCTGAAGAGTGGTATAAAGCTGAGATGGCAAAATATAATAAAAACCCCAACTATACTGCTTATGTATATCTGAAACGTGAATTAAAGAAAATTTCTTCTCTATACCGCCAAAGTCGGGAATTATTTAAAACGCTTCATCAGGAAAATCCGGAAGAGCAATCATATATAAAATACTTGAAAAATATTTATATCCGTCTTGACATGAAAAAAGAAGCAGCAAAAATGGACATGATGCTGAAAAATCAAAGATAGAAATAGTGACGGCACCTACAGACAAAATATTGAGCTTTAGGTGCCGTCATAATTTTTGAAACAATAATAAAATAGTGAAAGGGTAAAATTAGAGAGTTATTATTCTATTCCATATTGCTTGCCATAATTTTCTACCACAAAGTCGATGTCCTTATCCCCCCTGCCACTTAAGTTAACCAAAACAGATTTTCGCGGGTCTTTCTGTGCCAGTTTAAGAGCGTAAGCCACTGCATGAGCACTCTCTAACGCCGGGATAATACCTTCGAGCCGGCTTAACTCAAAAAAGGCATCAATGGCTTCTTTATCCGTCACCATATCATAGTTAACACGTCCTATATCCTTAAGCATACTGTGTTCGGGTCCTACTCCCGGATAATCCAGACCACTGGCAATAGAATATACCGGACTGGGATTACCGTCTTCATCCTGCAGCAAATAACATTTAAATCCGTGAATAATCCCCGGTTTACCTTTCATCATGGTTGCAGCGTGGTCGCCGGTCTTCATGGAACGACCACCCGGTTCTACGCCATAAAGGGCTACTTCTTCATCATCTATAAATCCGGAAAAAATGCCCATGGCATTACTACCGCCACCAACGCAGGCAACAACACTATCGGGCAGTTCACCGGTCATATCCTGAAACTGTTCACGGGCTTCAACCCCCACCACATGCTGGAAGTCACGCACCATCATTGGGAAAGGATGTGGTCCAACGACCGAGCCAATGCAATAAATGGTATTAACAGGGTCTTTTAAATAAGCCTCAAAAGCGGAATCCACAGCTTCTTTGAGTGTTTTTAAACCTTTTGATACCGGCACCACCTTTGCCCCCAAAATTTCCATGCGTACAACATTGGGATGTTCTTTGGCAATATCCACCTCCCCCATATGTATTTCACATTCAAGGCCAAAATAGGCTGCTGCAGTAGCCAAAGCCACGCCATGTTGTCCGGCACCGGTCTCGGCAATCAGTTTTTTCTTACCCAGATAACGCGCTAACAGGGCCTCGCCCATACAGTGGTTCAATTTATGGGCACCGCTGTGATTTAAATCTTCCCGTTTCAAATAGATGCGTCCGCCATATTTTTCCGACAATCTGTTACAATAATAGACTGGAGTTGGCCTACCCTGGTAGTGTTTACGGATGCTTCTGAGCTCCGAAATAAAGTTGTGCGATTTACTGATGGCAAAGTAGGCATCAGTAATTTTTTTCATTTCTTCCTCCAGGGCGGGTGGTAAAAAGGCACCACCATACTCTTTGTAAAATCCCTCTTTGGTAGGATACTTTTTCAAATAATTCTCTGACATAATTACAAGTTAATTAATCCTTTAGTTAAGTAAATTCTTTAAAAAATAATCTTACAAATTTTAATATTGCTGTTAAAACACAATTCACAAATAAATAAAAACCGCAGGTGGAATGCCTGCGGTCTTAATACTGATTCGATATGGTTCATGACGGCCTATTCCACCTCTAAAGAGCTGAACTTAAGCCACCACCAGAAATATGAATAATTCTTTACCATACTAATTCCTGCCTTTAAAGATTCTGCAAGATATCAATTTGTTCAAAAAAATCAAAATTAACTTTCAAATTATTCTCCAAAATCAGGTCCTTCTATCAGTTCAAACTCGGGCTGGTCTGATACACATTGGAATGTATAGGTATAATTACCTCTGCTTAAATCATTTTCATAGGTTTCCAGGGTAACAACATAAAAGACATCTACCCCATTGACTTGAGGAACAGCATCGGGATATTTAACTTTTAAAAGAACTTCCACAGCCTCAGCCAGCCGCTCATAAGTCAATGCAATGGCATCTTCAGTAGAAAGCCCTTCGAAACCGGGAACTCCATATTCAATGCGATTGGAAATACGCAGGTCGAAATTTTCATAATAAGCATCGGCACCATAATAATATTCACCCGTTCCATAATTATTGATGTAATCACTACCATTATCAATATTGGTTTCAACATAATCAACAATCATCTGGTAGTCGGCTGAAGTCATGGTGAAAACAATGGTAGGATCAAATACCCAGTGTTGTCCATTATGAACAAACTGTTCACTGCGCTCAACGATTTGAGCACTATTGACCCACTCAGTACCGTTAAATACATACTCACTTGCCTTCGGGAAAGTTCCGCCGTCATAATACATATAGACAACCACCACTTTATCATCAACCTGAGCAAAAGGTTTATTCAAAGCAATAAATTGAGGCAAATATAAATCGGGATCTAAATCATCATCAAAATTATTGTATTTCCCGGGGTCACCCATGGCATCATAATCTTCGGCCGATAATATGTATTTATTGTCCTCAAAATCATCTTCAGTTATCATTGTCCAGGTATCTCCGTCTTTTTCAAAAAATTCATCGTGATAGGTGAATTCAGGTGAGCGGACGTCATTGGTACCAACTTCAATCCAGTCAATTTCCCAGCTGGCAGAACCGGAATCAGTAGAACGGAAACGAAAAGCCAAATGAATAGTCTGACCCACATATTCCGAAAGGTCGACCTCTTCCGACTCCACAAAAGTCCAGCTGTCACCGTCAGGTTTGGTATTAATGGTCAATTCATCCCAATTAGCTGATTCAATATCGGTTCCATCGAAATCGGTACTTACCATTAACTGAATGTGGTCCCAGGAATCCAAAAAATTTACCGCCTGGTTCACTACCACATATGCCGTTTTATAGTCGGAAAGATCAACGGCGGGGGACACCAACCAATCTTCATTTTCTTTATTACCTTCACCACCTACATAACCGGACATAAAGGCATATTCGGTTCCCCCGTAACTGCGGTCGGTCCATTCTTCATCTCCCACGATACTAAAGGCTGTAAAAACGCCCAATGAACCGTTAAAATCTTCCCTTAAGATTTCAGCAGATTCACTTCCCACATCATCAGGATCAATGTCCGAGACTCTGAAAGAAGTATAAACCACAGAACCATCAGGCTTATCTTCAAATGCACGATTTAAAATACCGGACATATAATTTTCCACAGGATAGGCTGGTGAAAAGGCTTTTAGATTTTTTAGCGCTTCATCGGAATCGGCATAATCAGCAGAATCCAGCTCATAGGTAAGCGTATAATCATCCAGATAATCGGGTGCGGAAACCATATAATTGAATGTAACTGTAGCTCTGGATCCACCTTTAAGGGCAATATATTCATCCTCTAAATATGCAGGAATAAATTCAGAAGCAGGGTATTCTTCACTAAAAGCCAAAAATTCATCAATGAAATCGGCAGCATCGGAATTACCCAAAGCTTCGGCAATATCAGCCAGTGAGCTGTAATCAGCTTCTTCCAGCACTACTTCTATTTCAGCGCTGTAATCACCTTTTTCCTGGTCCAATTCGTTATAAACATCCTCTAAGGGATCGCATCCCCAAAAGAATAAAGATGCGAAGGTCAGAATATATATTAATTTTTTCATGATCAATTCTCTATTAGTTATGTTTAAAACTTAATCTTAATCCCGGTAGACCACGTAGTACCAAAACCATAATATACCAAAGCCGATTCTGCATCATGGTTGTCGCCATCAGTTGCATCGGCAATATATTCTGTATTAAACAGATTGTAAACATTTCCATAAATGGAAGCTCTCAGTGAGCCAATATTAAAGTCATATTTCAGGTTCATATCAAAGGTAGTATAGTCGGGTAATTGCCATGAATCGACTTTTTCGCCTTCAATGGTTCGATTGGTAGGGTCGAATTCAGCAAAGTTTTTTCCGTAGTAATTAAAATCTGCCCCAACTTTAAGCCCGGGAACCAATTCATAATCTACCCGGAGCGAAGAGGTAATTTGTGCAGAATTTCCTACATGCACATCACCAATATAAGCACTGTATTCACCAATCAAATTATTGTCATCATCGAAAAGAGAAAAGTTAACATCGTCTTGCCAAATCCAATCTCCCCATGAAAACATACCTTTAACAAACAATTCGGGGGTGGGTTTCCAGAAAATTTCCGATTCAATTCCTGTATGCAGGGCATTAATACCCGGAATGTTAGCGGTTTCGCCGCTAAAGGAACGAACCAGCCCTTTATCTTTCCAGTTGGTCCAGTACCCGTTAATACGTGCTTCCAGGTTAGGCAATGAAAATCCATAACCTAAATCGAATGAAAGCACCTTTTCGTATTTGGCTCCATCATTAATTTCATTGGTATAATTAAGGAAAATGGATGAAAAATAAGGAGCACGGGTAAAATAACCACCGTTTACGAAGAAGTTATGTTGTTCCGTCAGATTATAATTGGCCCCAACTTTAACACTCCACGGGGTAAAATTAACCCAGTCGGATTTCTGGTTACCGGGTTCATACTGAAAATAATCGATTCTCCTATAACTTTTGCGGGAAACAGAAGATGTAAGGAATGCAGAATAATTGTCGCCCACATATTCTGCCTGAGCAAATAAGCCGGCCCAACCAACAACTCCATCATTATGATAGGAATATTTATCTCCTTCTTTTAATGGAGTACTGGCCGGGCGATTAATATTGTAACTATCGAGATAATATTCTCCACCCAAAAGGTCGACAATCTCTTTGTAATGTTCACCGATATAATACCGTCCGTCAAACCCTCCGGTAAAATTGATATTGCCAAACTCTTTGTTTAAAGTAGACAAAATACCATACCATTGATGCTGATTAACTGACATACCCACAATAGCCTGAGAACCAGTAAGCGATTCAGCATTTCGGGCGGCAGCCTCATCAAAGTCAAGGAGTCCGTCAGGGGTTAGCAATGTGTTGGCATATGGTTCGCCGGTATCATAGTTAATATTAAGCCATTGAGAATTTTCACCATCAACTCTTCTTCCGCCCCCTTGAGATATAGAGGCATAAACAGCAGTAGAAAGAATGGTGCTGGAATTAATATTCCAAAAATGATTTAAAGAAATTTGTGGTTTATGGTATTCATTGTAGGCATATCCCCCGCCATATATTTTTCCGTCGCGAATACCGTAGCTAATGTTTCTGCGCGCACCATCGGGGTCATTCCGATAATCCTCAATTTTATAAGCAGTACTTCGCTGATTATGCCATTGAGGGGCTCCAAAAGCGGTAAGTGAAATCCGATGCCGATCATTAATGATTTTTGAGATATTCAAAAAATAAGTCCAGGCGTCAAAATCTGTACCTTTCACATAACCATCGCCATAGGTATGGGTTCCTGAAAGCGAAACCGCCCAGTTATTTTCCATCAATCCGGTTGAAACAGCAAAAGATTGTTTTCTGTAACCATCGTTACCAACTCCACTATAAAATGTTCCGCCTTTTTCCACCTCAGTACTGTTAGTTAAGATATTAATGGTTCCACCCACAGAACTCAGGGCCAGTTTTGAAGCTCCTAAACCACGTTGTACCTGCATTGTTTGAGTTACGTCAGAAAGACCAGCCCAATTAGACCAGTAAACTTTCCCGTTTTCCATATCATTTACGGGTACTCCATTAATCAATACCCCAATATTGTTGGTATCAAATCCCCGCAGGTAAATCCGTGAATCTCCGAAACCTCCGCTTCCACGAGTAGCATAAACCGAGGGGGTAGATTTAAGAATTTGGGGAAACTCCAAAGAACCTAACTTTTCATCGATTGTGGTCGGTTGAATTGTAGAAAGGGCCACCGGAGTTTGCTTATCTCTGGCGAATGAGGTTAAAATTAGTACCTCATTAAGTCCAACAACATTGGAGGCCATTTCCAAAACGCCTAAGTCAATGGCACTTTCGCCTTCTGCATTAATGGTTTTTCGTAAATCTTTATATCCAAGATACTTGAATATAAGATTATTGGGACCCTCTTTAACTTCCAGCTCAAATGTCCCATCTAAACTGGTAACGGTTCCTTGACTGGTGCCTTCAATTACAATTGCTGCACCAACTAAGGGATCCTGGGTCTCCTGGTCAACGACCTTACCGGTCACACTGACCTGACTTTTAATTCCTGCTGTGAACAAAAACAGGAAAGACATCAATAGAAAAAAACTTAATTTTCCCATAAATACTTAAATGTTTAAAGGTTGTTTTACGGTAGTTTATAACAATTAATAAAATCTATAAATAACCTTAATGTATATTAAAAACATATAACAAATATACAATTTACCGACCAAATGGTCGGTATTTTTTTTATGAATATTGTGTTAATTTTTCATTTACCAGAGACACCATCCCAATACAGGTCAAAAACCATATTAAAATCTGATTTAAAAGCAGATAAAGGGTCAGAATGACTAAGAAAATAATTGGCAGCAGCTCGAGTGAAGGAAAAATCAAAAAAAGTAATCATTTCCGGAGGGTATGCCTTTAACATTCCCATATTAACTTTTTTCATAGTGTTTTCAACCGGTGCTTTTAATGTTTCAGGAACGCGGCCTACAATTTTTTTTATAAAAGGACTGGTTTCGAATATTAATATATAATTAAATTTATCAGGATTTAAAATAAACCATTTTACAATGGCACCGAAAATATTTTTGGAATAATCGCGGGCTGATTCACCACCATATTCGGTTACACATTCAGCTTCAATCTCGAACATCAATTTTTTGTATAGCTCAACGATAAGTTCTTCTTTGGTATTAAAATAGTAATAAAAGGTACCTTTTGCGATTCCTGTCTTTAAAATAATTTCATTAACAGAGGCAGAGAAACCCTTATTAATAAACAATTCTAAGGCTTCAGCAAAAATTTTATTTTTAGTCTTTGTACGTTCCATAGGAATATTATATACCTCTGAAAATATATAATTTCTTAAACCAATATTCAACAAAAAAGGCCGCTCTGAAAAGAGCGACCGAACCTAATAAGATAACTTATCTTCCGTAATTACAATACAATTTTGAAATATTAGACAAAAAATCAAACGACAATCTTTTTTCACTAGCTGTCTAAAAAACTTAAAATCCCAATTTATCGAATTATTTTTCAATCTCTTTCCAAACCAAAGCACTGGCACCAACAATAGCGGCATCACCTAATTTTAATTTTGAAGGCAAGAGTTTTATTTTGTCTTTAAAAATTGGTAACAGGTGCCGATTCATACTCTCGTAAGCAGGCTTAAAGATAAAATCGCCGGCGGCGGTAGGTCCACCAAAAAGGAAAATAGCTTCCGGGGCAAGATGGTGCACCGTATCGGCCAACCCTTGTCCTAAATATTCACCAGTTTTCTCAAATACTTCAATAGCAATTTTATCACCTTTAACGGCGGCTTCATAAATCATTTTGGAAGTTAACTCATTAAATGATCTATTAGCTAACAAACTATCCTCAGCATTATAAAGGGCAAGCAATTCAAATGCAGTTCGTTTCATTCCCGGTGCGGAACAATAAGCCTCCAGATGGCCACGAGCACCACACCCGCAAAGACGACCACCCGGAATTAACATAGTGTGCCCGCATTCACCTGCAAAGCCATCATGTCCGTAAACTAAATCACCATTAACCACAACCCCACTACCAACTCCGGTTCCTAGGGTGTACATAACAAAGTTTTTCATCCCTTTGGCACCACCATAAACCATTTCACCGATTGCTGCAGCATTGGCATCATTGGTCAATGCTATGGCATATGAATCCGGGAAATTCTTTTTCAAGGCATCCACAACATGAACCACGCCTTTAAAGGATAAATTTGGAGCATATTCTATAGTACCATTGTAATAGTTTCCATTTGGTGCTCCAACACCTATTCCCAAAATGGTAATATCTTCATTTAATAGCTTAACTGATTTTATGAGTTCTTTTACCTCACCAGAAAGATCATTAATGTATTTTTCAAAATCATCATGTTTAGGAGTGTCCATCGAACGGTTTACCATGACATTACCATCCTGGTCAACAGCACCAATAACGGTATTTGTGCCTCCAATATCAATTCCAATTGCTATTTTTTTCATCCGTAATATTTTTAAATCGTTGGTCTTGTGAATTTATTGCCATAAAAAAAGCCGGAAATAAGAATATTTCCGGCTTTAAAAATAATAAAATTTTGTTATTCGGTACGAATAGAATGTCCCTTAACTGCATAGAAAAAGATATAAAGATAGCAGATAGCGGGAACTACAAAAGCCCAGGTATAACTGGTGGCATCGGCTATAGCCCCCATCAGTAATGGGATGACAGCACCTCCCACAACAAAAGAATTAATAATTCCGGAAGCAGATGCCATTTCTTCTCCATCAAGGTCTTTTACTCCTAATGAGAAAATATTGGGGAACATGATAGAATTGAATAATCCGATTGAAATAACTGTCCATAAAGCGACATCGCCCGTAGTGAATGTAGTAATTAATGCCAAAGCGGCGGCAACAAGAGCGAAAACGCCCAAGGTACGGGCAGCTTTACCTTTACCAATTTGCATTATAATAAAGTTTACTACTGCAACCAGCATAAATATTTGACCAGCATTAAAATTCCAGGAACTAAAGGAATAACCATCCGCAGTAACAAAGGCTCCGGAAATTAAAGCTAATATCAATACCGCCACTACCATACTGTATTTTTTAAGCTGATTTGAAATCCCCGAAAACATGATGGCGCCAAAGAAACGACCAACCATAGCTCCTCCCCAATATATGGCGGCATAGGTAGATGCCTTTTCAGGGTCAATACCGGCAGAATCTCGTAAATAATTAACAATCAAACCGGCATTTCCAACTTCAGCCCCTACATAGGCAAAAATGGCAAAGGCACCAAGGATAACATGCGGATATTTCCATACGCTCTTTTTACGGCCTTCTTTATCCTTAACCTCCAAAACAGGAAGCTTAAGCATAAGAAGTATTACTGCAACAGCTATAACAACAATGGCCATGGTAATAAATGGCACAGGAACCCGCTGAGCAGCAGCCATACCATGCTCGGGTGTCATCAAAGACTCATCTGCCGGAATACCCAGCCCCCTAAAAATAGCCACAGAAATGATCCATGGGGCAATCATGGTAGCAACTGAATTCAGCGCTTGAGTTAAGTTTAACCGACTGGAAGCAGAACTTTCAGGTCCAAGTGCAGTAACATAAGGATTTGCTGCAACCTGCAAAAGCACTACACCAGCTGCCAAAATAAAAGTGGCCAACAAAAACATCGGAAAAGAAGGAATTCTGGCGGCAGGCCAAAAAATTAAGCTGCCTACTCCCATTAATAACAACCCCAAGACAACCGTCCATTTGTAACCTATCCTTGCAACCAATTTCCCAGAGGGAATTGATAAAATTGGATAAGAAATAAAAAAGGCAGAAGATAAAAGTTGGGCTTCCCATTCTGACAAATTAAAAATGGCTTTTACCGGTGCTGTCATAGTGATGATGAAGGTGGTTGCAAAACCAAAAATAAAAAAAACGGCACCAAAAATGCCCATTCCTAGACCATAGTTACTGTTTTTCTGTTCCATACATTATGTTTTATTAGTTGTGTGTTTTTAATAATTGCAATTATACCGGAAATTTGCTTTTTTTACAATAGTTAACAGCAATAAATTCGGTATACAGAAAAAATTTATCGGGAATCTAAAAACTAAAAGACGACAAATTATTTTATCTAAAAATAAAAAATCAGGGCCGTCCTCTGTAGGATAACCCTGATTAAAAATTTTTCCAAATCGCTTCACTCAATGATTAGTGCCCCCAACTAACTTTTTCAAATACAAGAATTAATAACTATATTCCAGTTCAATTTTTTCAAATTGTTTGTAAAACTCCTGTTCTTCAAACACAATCTTTACTTTTTCATAACCTTCGACTTGAAGAGTATCAATATAAAAACTCATCAACCCACGATATCGATAAATTTCTTCATCATCACGATTATTATGACGCACCTGCAGATAAACTACCGATTCATCCTCGCTTTGCTCTTCAGGATCTTTAACCACATTAATGTAATGCACCTCGTCATTACCATAAAAAGCAAAATCAACATTCAGAAATCCACCCGATATCCAAATATCATTTATATAAATATCATCAGAGCCAATTGTGTCGCGGTTCTCTTCATTCAGTTCAATAATATCTTTGGTTACTACATCCTGAATACTGTGAGCCTTTACCAAATAGTCGTAAATATTATTTTCATCACCGGTCTCTTCAACCGAATAACGCAATAAAACCCGGACACTATCATCAAAATTAGAAGGGGGGTTTACTAATTGTAAAGTATTTTCTGAATCAGTTATGACCAATGGCTGATCATCAGGGCCTAATTCAGTGGTACCCAATTCTAAATACTGAGGCGATGAATCATCATCCAGACATGAAGCGACAACCAACATTAAGGTAAATACAACAACCGTTCTCAAAATCGTTTTCATCGTTTTCTTCTCCATCAAATTTAATTAAACAATTAAAAACTCTTGGTTAGGCTTTTGGGCAAGCCTAATTCATTTTAAAATCATTTAAACAGAAGATGGAAAAGAAATAAATTGGTTGCGCGAATTAAGAATGAAATAAAAAATTATTTTTCCACATAAGTTACTTCCAGGTCAACTACTCTTGGAACAAAATCATTGGTCCACAGTGCAGAACCAATAAAAACTCTTGCCCTTGTCCCTAAAGCCATATTTCTCAAAGCCAAATCTATACCCGGATAAGTTCCACCCTGATAAATACTGGTATTTCCTACAGTATAAACAAAAGGTTCATCAGAATGATAATTACTTGAATAAGGATAAAGAAATGCTGAACCTACAGTATCTTCTAAAATTTCATAAAAAACATACCTGAAACCGGCTAATTTCCCTACTTGTACAGAATCGTCGGTTCCCTGTTCTAATTCAAAATAAACGAATGTTTTATCCTCTGCGGTATCAACCACATGGAAGCTCACATCTTTCAATGTGTCGGCCACAAGGTCATAATAAATATTCATCAGTACTTGTTCTTCTCGAAGCAGCTCCTTGGTATTAATGGTATATCCCTCATCGCAGGAATTGAGAAACACAGAGGACAGTATCATAATAGCTGCAATAAGAAAAGTCAAGATAATATTTTTCATCCGTATAAATTTTACTTACTTCATTGATATATTGTTTCTTAAAAGTAGTCTTTAGTGGTTAGTCATTAGTCTCTAGTCCATTTATACTAATGACTGTTCACTAATGACTATTGACTTCTTCTGCCTGGGCACTTCTGCCTATATACTTTTATACATGATTTTGTTGTGAAAAACCCTCTTGGTCATTGTTATTTCATTATTAGCGTACAAAAAAAAGAAATTTATTTTAGTGTACAAATAGAAAATCTGTCTAAACTTAATGAAATTTCACATCAACCACTTCAACTTCATAAATAATAATGGCTCTGGATGGTATTTTTTCATCATCACCAATCAGGCCATGAGCCAAATGAGGTGGCATAATAAATAAAGCCCGTCCTCCATTTTTTAACATTAGAATACCTTCTTCAAGCCCAGATTCGACCCCTCCGCGTCCTACGAGAAATTCTTTGGGTCCAAGCTCTTCTGAGTCATAACATAATGTCCCATCTAATAACTTTATTTTGTAATCTAGAGTTACAATTTGCCCTTTCTGGATAAAATCGCCCGTTCCCGGTTCATCAATTCGATACCATAATCCAGTGCCTGTAGCATGCATATCAAGCTGATTATCCTCAACATACTGCTTAATTTTTTCCTGCTCTTTTTCAACGAGTTTTCGATTGACCTTAATATAAGTTTCGAGGGGGATATTTACCGAATTCCCTCTCTCGTCCCGGTTTTGAGACCCGGAACAGCTGCAAAATGACACCAAAAAGAAGGATAAAATCACTTTGCTTAAGGCAGGAACAGCTCTCATATTTATTTTACTCAATGTTTTAATTACGGGAAATAACAAAATCAATACCAGTTTTAGAGTTGCGCTAAAAATCCAGGAAAAGTTTCTTTGAAACGCTTCAATGCCTCTTCAAGCGTTCCATGCCATTCTCCACCTGCCGCATTTAAATGCCCACCCCCAGAAAAAAAACGTTCAGAATACTTATTAACAGGTATATTGTTGCGAGAACGAAATGAAATTTTCACAAACTTATCCTTCTCTCTTTCAGTAAATAATACAGAAACCTTGATACCCTTAATAGCAAGAGGAAAATTAACAAACCCTTCCGTATCTCCCGGTTGATAGGAAAATCGTTCCAACTCTTCATGTGAAATAAAAATATAGGCCGACTCCGAATCGGGCATCACTCTTAAATTGTAACATAAGACATGTCCCAAAAGTTTCATTCGGTTAACCGAGTTACTTTGAAACAACTCTTTATGTATTTTTTCTTTATCGATACCTTTTTCTACTAATTGCCCGACTATTCGATACGTTTCGGGATCGGAGGAATTATAACTCAATGATCCTGTATCTGTAATTATTCCGGAATAAAAACATTCTGCAGCCTTTAAATCAAGAAGTTCTTTCCATCCAAGCGCTTCAATGATATGACAAGACAGTTCACAAGTAGAAGAGACAGAAGTTTGGGAAAACTGAAGTTCTGCCAGCTCTGGGTCAGGATAGGGATGATGATCAATCATTACCTTGGGGATTCTCAATTTTCGGGCAACGGTAGCAATCTCACCACATCTTTCAATTGTATTAAAATCAAGAAAGATTAATAAGTCAGCACTATTGAGTTCAGAGTCTCCCTCCGATTTATTTTTTCCGTAAACAATAATAGTATCGGCACCCTCCATCCACAGCAAATTGGACGGCACATCATCCGGCACTATCCCCGTTACCTTATAACCTTTATTGGTTAAGACTTTTCTCCAGCCCAAAACACTTCCTATAGCATCCCCATCAGTGTTTTTATGAGGAACTAAAACTATTGATCTTGAATTATCTAACAAATTTCTGAAGCTATGTAATTGATTTTTGCTTACTTCCATAAAAAAATATTATAAATGGCAAAGGTAGTAAAACCGCCCTTAAAGAAAAATTATTATTTTTATATCTACTTAATTTTAAAACTTAGGAAAATAAACTAATAACTGAAATATTATGGAAATGGTTGAATGAGTTGATGAAATGATTCTAATTTAAGTGTAAATAATAATTTGGAAGGTTTTATTTATTCTGAAAACTATAATTTCAACCATTCTTCAACCTCGAATTCAATTAATAATCTAAAAGCGAAAATAGACGACATAATTTATATAATATTAAAAAATTCGCATTATGACCAAAGGAACCATAACCTTTACAATGATTAAACCTTGCGCGGTAAAGGATAATTATATTGGCGATATTCTTTCTGTAATAGAAAAAGCGGGTTTTAAAATAATAGCCCTAAAAATGCTTCATTTATCTGAAAAAAAAGCCCGCTTATTTTATGCAGAACATCAAGGAAAATCCTTTTTTAATGAACTGGTTGAATTTATTTCGTCAGGGCCTGTAGTAGCAGCAATTCTTGAAAAGGAAAATGCTGTACAGGATTTCAGAAAACTGATAGGTGCTACAGATCCCAAAGAAGCAGCAGAAGGAACCATCCGTAAAATGTTTGCCAAAGACAAAGGGCACAATGCCATCCATGGTTCCGACAGCGATGCAAGTGCAGAAAGGGAAGCACGCTTCTTTTTTAATGAATTAGAAGTTTTCCTTTAATATATTCTGATAGACTGAATTACACTAAAGCTACAAACTTAAAAAATAAGCCAGCATCACCTTTAGCAAGGTGATTCCACTTTAATTTACGATTTTGTCCAATTGGAAATTGGCTGGTATTACCAAACTAAAAAAAATTTCCAGTTACGCCAACAGACACCATTCCGGTTTTATAATAAAAAAGATTTACCATACAGGTGGTGTCCCACGTTTAGTGGTAATGATTACTACCCCATTTTTTGCAGCATCACCATATCGTTGAATTGCTTTTTCGCCTTTCAAAACCCTAACCGATTTCACATTATAATGAGGCACTTCAATATACTCTTTAACAATTTTATCATCAATAATAAATAAGGGCATTTTTTTGTCCAGCCCATATTCATGCAACGTTTCCATTAACATTTTGGTATCTTCCGAAAGATAAAACGGAACTTTTATTATGACTTTACAATCAACAAATTGTTTATTGTTTTTAGCCGGTTTCCACTCCTGCATCAGGCTTACCAACCGCAAGGCTTCTGCATCTAACCATGGATCAACGCTTTTATAAATTTGAGGTTCGAGAAGTTTTCCTCCGTCTGTAATCAGTGCCGAAACCTCCACCACTCCTTCAATAAGATTAATTCGTGCCTCTTTGGGATATTTCATATATTCATCAAAAAATCGATGAATTTTCGCTGGTTTTCCTTTAAAGGCAGGCTCCTTATCCACTTCACTTTGAACCTGTAACAACTGCCCCAAAACCGGATTAACCACCATCATTCCCATTAAGATTAAGGAAATGAAAAGAATAGATTTATTTTTCATAGCAGTAGATTTTAAAAACCGGAAACAATGAATATTAAGCATTTAAACCATCAAGGTTTGAAATATTTAATCTTCAATAATTATACCAAAAACAAGAAAAACATCATTGTTCTTCTTTATGGAAATAGAGAGTTTTGACCTTTCAAAAAACGTCAACATAAATTGTGATAAATAAGCATTATGCAAGCCGATACGAAAAACCTCATAAAATTACATTTAATCGTATTCATCTATGGATTTACAGCAATCCTTGGTAAACTCATTACATTAGATGCCATCCTTCTGGTATGGTACCGTATGTTTATTGCTTTTATCGCGATAGGATGCCTACTTATTATGCAAAAAAAAAGCATGAGAATAGAGCGATCTGCCATCCTACGTCTTGGAGGCATAGGTTTAATAGTTGCCTTACACTGGATAACTTTCTTTTATTCCGTAAAAGTGAGCACTATCTCTGTTGCTTTGGGGTGTTTAGCATCTACAACACTATTTACCAGTTTTCTGGAACCTATCTTTACCAAACGTAGATTAATTTTATTGGAAGTAATTACCGGATTCATTATCATTTTAGGACTTTATACCATTTTCCGATTTGAGCCCGGCCATATCAAAGGCATAGTGTTTGCTTTAACCTCTGCTTTCCTGGCGGGATTATTTACCGTATTAAATAAATTGATGATTTCCAAGAACCGCCCCATGCTTATCAGTTTTTATGAAATGGGAAGTGGTTTTATAGGAATCACCATATTTCTGTGGATTAACGGAACCTTTAACTTGAGTTTGCAGTTTCCAACAGGAAGCGATTGGCTTTACCTATCACTCTTAGGCATTGTGTGTACAGCTTATGCCTTTGCAGCAAGTGTGAAAGTGATGGAAACCTTGTCGGCCTATACCGTAGTTTTAACCATAAATCTTGAACCAATTTACGGGATTTTACTGGCCTTTGCCATATTTGGCGAAACAGAATTGATGTCGGGAGGCTTTTACCTCGGAACTATAATAATTCTTTTGGCTGTTTTTCTATACCCTATTATAAGTCGTAAACTCACGGCATTAAAATAAGTTTAAACCGCAAGCAATATCCCGGGATATTTTCTTCAGGTAAACTTTGCTATTGGTCATCAGCTCTTCGATTGATTTATTAAATCTGTCGAGTGTATATATTTCATCAAATACGGGTGTTGAAACATTGGCACGACCAGCAATAGCAACAATTTTCTTTCCATATTTGCGGGCCAACATAGCCAGTTGTCCAGTACCTTTCCCCATAAAAGTCTGATCATCAATATGCCCCTCACCTGTAATGATTAAATCTGCATCTTTTATATGCGCTTCAAGATTCATCTGCCTTGACAACCATTCAAACCCATTACATATTTTAGCATGACCAATCAAAATCAAAGGAAGGGCAGCTCCTCCGGCCGCTCCGACACCGCTGACCTGAAGTGTGGAAAGTCCTCTTTCAGGATCAAGCATCAGGGCCCATCTCCGAACCCTTTCTTCTAGCAGAGGAACCTCCTCTACTCTAAGCCCTTTTTGAGGTCCAAAAATTCGAAAAGCCCCTGCCGTACCTATTAAAGGATTAACGACATCTGCCAATACAGTCCACTTTACTTGTTCCAAAAATTGCCGAGCAAACTTCAATTCAACACGTGAATAACCATATAAATGATTATGTCTTATGGAACAAACATTTCCATAAAAATCAAAAAACAGGCATCCCAATGCTTCCATTAACCCGGTTCCGGCATCTACTGTAGCACTTCCTCCTAAGGTGAGAATAATCTCTTTTGCGCCCTCTTCTATAGCTTTTCTTATTTGTATGCCAGTCCCATAGGTAGAAGCTTTTCGAGGGTTCTTTTGCTCTAAACCAGCTATTCCGGAAGCTTCAGCTAACTCAATAACAGCAGTAGAACCATCATTAAAACTTCCTCTTTTGGCCCAAACATCCTGTCCTAATGCATTAGGAACCTCATCTATTATTAGTTGACCTTTCCAAAACCGAGAAATAACCTGTAAAGTACCTTCTCCACCATCTGCCAAAGGAAATAACCTGCACCCTATGTTTGGAACAACTTCCCTGAGGCCGTCCCTTATGGCTTCTGCCGCGTCAAAAGCAGATATACTTCCTTTAAATGAATCAGGAGCAATTAAAACTTTCACGGCTACCGGATTAAGTTTCGGGCTTTTAATAATCGATGCATGGCTTCTTCAATGACTGGACGAGGTGATGCAATATTTAAACGCTGGAACCCTTGCCCCTGTGTACCAAAGGTAGGACCATCATTTAAACCCAATCGAGCCTTTTCAATAATAAATTTTTTCAATTGGGCAGGAGAAAATCCCCATTCGGCAAAATCTAACCACATCAAAAAAGTAGCCTCGGGCCGATGCACCTTAACTTCGGACATGTTATTTTTTACAAACGCCAAAACATAATTTATATTTTCCTGAAGGTATTTTAAAAGTTCCTCTAACCAAGGTTCACCATATTTGTAAGCCACTTTTAACGCCTCAGCCCCAAACATATTACCAATGAACAAATGATAGGCTTGCAACTTTCGACGCATCATTCTCAGTAAGCGGGGATTGGATGTAATGAAATAAGCCGTATTTAGCCCTGCAATATTAAAGGTTTTACTGGGAGACATACAGGTAATGGTATTGTTAGCAACTTCTTCACTTATAGAAGCCATAGGAATATGGGAAAACCCGGGTAAAACTAAGTCAGCATGAATTTCATCTGAAACAATCAAGACGTTATTTTTCAAACAAATTTCTCCGGCAGTTTTTAACTCTTCCCGGGTCCATGCTCTTCCTACCGGATTGTGAGGATTACAAAAAATGAACATTTTCACATCCGGATCGGAAGTTACTTGATCCAAATGGTCAAAGTCCATGCGATAACCATCAGGTGTATTCAGCAAGGGATTTTCTTTTATCACCCTTTTATGGTCCTTAATAACATCGAAAAAAGGTGAATAGACAGGAGGCTGAATAACAATTTTTTCACCTTGTTCAGTAAAAGCTAATACCGTTAGTATTAATGTAGGAACTACCCCGGGTGATGCCTCTACCCATTCATGCTTAATATCCCAATTATGCTTTTTCTTAACCCACTCTACAATAGCATTAAAAAACTCTTCATCTCGGGTGGTATAACCAAAAATGGGATGTTCCATCCTCTTGCGTATGGCCTTTACAATTTCGTCAGATACCGCAAAATCCATATCGGCAACCCATAAAGGCAAAACATCATTGGTTCCAAAGAGCCGCTCACGAAACTCCAGTTTTAGTGCATTGGTCCCTTCCCGATTAATAACTTTGTCAAAATCCATTACAATTACTTTTTCAATTTGATTCATAAAAAAACATCCGAAGCTTGCGCTTCGGATGCTAAAATAAAAAATCAAATAATCTCAAAACATGATACAAAACAGACTTTGTTTTTTACAAAAACACTATTAAGCATGTTTAAGAATTACTCAGTAGTTGGTTCCTTTATTGTAATGTTAAAACTATCTTCTTCTTTGTTTCCTGCAGCATCAAATACTTTAATGGTGAAAGTGTATTCACCGGGAGTAGCATTTTCAATAGTAGTTTCGAAAGGATCCTCATTTGTAAATGTATGTTCTGTCCCTGATAAAGAATATGATTTTTCATCATTAAATTCGACCAGATCATCTGTACTCTTCAATGAGGAAGCGCTTTTATCATTATAGGATACAGAAACATAACAACTATCCAATTCTTTATTATCTTTCAGAGTGCCGTTTAAAAGAATAGAAGCTGTGCCGTTATTTTCGAACTCATCCCCTGCCTTGGGTGTGGTAAGTGAAATGGTAGGCTTTTCTTTATCAACGTCTTCTACCGGATCAGGATCTGGTTCAGGATCGGGATCATCATCCCCGCCGCAGGCAACAAAAGTAAAAGTGGATAAAGCGGTAATCAGCAAAAAGTAAAGGAAATTTTTTTTCATAAATTTCATTTTAACAAAACTTTTGAATTAGACATTTTATATTTATTGCCGTATAGAAAAGTTGGCATTTCAAAAATAGCAAGTTGGATTGATTTTCCAATTTTTTAAATCCGCAAAATTATCATTGATAAAAAAGTTATAATCAATAATAATTTCTGTATTCCCGGTATACTTTTTCAATACCCTCATTTAATTTTATGGAAGCCTTAAATCCAAGATTATTAAGCCGACTAACATCCAATAGTTTTTGAAAAGTGCCATCAGGCTTGGTCGCATCCCAGGTAATCTTACCACTAAAACCGGTTACTTCCTGAACAATTCCGGCCAATTCGGCAATGGATAAATCTTCTCCTACACCAATATTAATATGCGTATTTCTAACTTCGTCCAGCCCTCTTTCCTTAACAATATCCTCAAAATTCACCTCCTTCATAAGATAAACACAGGCCTTTGCCAAATCGTCGGAATGTAAAAATTCACGCCTTGGTTTACCGCTTCCCCAAAGTCTTAATTCCACCTCGCCGTTGCCAGAATAAAAAATTCCAAACTGCTCAAGCTCATCAATCAAATATTCATCGCTCTTGTTAACGTCAACTCCTTCTACGGGATTCTTTCTGAAATCGTTGCGAATATTTTCAAAATCTTTTTCTTTTAACAATTTGGCTAAATGCATCTTCCGAATCATCGCAGGAAGGACGTGCGAACCCATCAAATTATAATTATCATTAGGGCCGTAAAGATTGGTAGGCATAACCGAGATATAGTTGGTGCCATATTGAAGATTATAGGCCTCGCACATTTTCATGCCGGCTATTTTGGCAATGGCATATGGCTCATTAGTATATTCCAGCACATCTGTCAAAAGATACTCTTCCTTCATCGGTTGCGGGCAGTTCCGGGGGTAAATACAAGAACTGCCCAAAAACAGCAGTTTTTTTACCCCACTTTTCCAGGAAAAGTGAATGATATTATTTTGAATCTGAATATTCTCATAAATAAAATCAGCACGATAGGTATTATTTGCCATAATACCACCCACTTTTGCAGCCGCCAAAAAAACGTATTCAGGTTTTTCTGTCTCGAAAAAACGTTCAACGGCTTTTTGATCCAACAAATTTAGTTCACTTCTACTTTTTAATATTAAATGATTAAATCCCTGTCTTTTTAATTCCCGTGTGATGGCTGAACCAACTAAACCTCGATGACCTGCAACAAATATTTTACTATTCTTATCCATTATTCATAATAATTTAAAGTTCGGTATCCTCCATCATTCAAAAACTTATCACGTTTCATAAGTTTCAAATCTTCTTTCATCATATCTTTAACCAAAGCATTTAAGTCAAAGTTAGGCTTCCATCCAAGCTTGCTTTTGGCTTTTGATGGATCGCCTATTAACAAATCGACTTCAGTTGGTCTAAAATAACGAGGATCGACTTCGACGACACAGGCCCCTTTTTCCAATTTATATTCCGGATTATTACAGGCTACCACATACCCCTTTTCTTCGACACCTTCACCTTTAAATTCAATTTCTATTCCCACTTCAGAGAAGGCTCTCACCACAAATTCCCGTACCGATGTTGTTACGCCGGTAGCCACCACATAATCGTCGGGCTGGTCCTGTTGCAACATCAGATACATAGCCTTCACATAATCTTTTGCATGTCCCCAGTCACGCTTGGCAGATAAATTCCCCAGAAATAATTTCTGCTGTAGTCCTAATGCGATACGTGCCACCGCCCTGGTAATTTTACGAGTAACAAAAGTTTCACCGCGAATGGGGGATTCATGATTAAACAGAATACCATTACAGGCAAACATGTTATAGGCTTCACGGTAGTTAACTGTTATCCAATAACCATAAAGTTTTGCCACAGCATAAGGGGATCGAGGATAAAAAGGGGTTTTTTCGGTTTGGGGCACTTCCTGAACCAGCCCGTACAATTCGCTGGTGGATGCCTGATAAAAACGCGTTTTATTGGTTAACCCTAACAAACGAATGGCCTCTAGGAGCCTGAGGGTACCAATACCATCGGCATTGGCAGTGTATTCCGGTGTATCAAAGCTCACCTGTACATGCGACATGGCCGCCAAATTGTATATTTCATCCGGCTGTACCTCTTGAATTATCCGGATCAGATTGGTAGAATCGGTCAAATCACCATAATGAAGATAAAAATTTCTTTGCTCTACATGTGGGTCCTGATAAAGATGATCTATTCGCTCCGTATTAAAGAGTGAACTGCGACGTTTAATACCATGAACGACATAGCCCTTTTTTAAAAGATATTCAGAAAGGTAAGCGCCATCCTGTCCGGTAATTCCGGTAATTAATGCTACTTTAGACATAACTTAATATTGTTAACGTTTTTTGCTTTTTAAAAATAATAAAAATAAAAATTCTTATAATATTTGGGACAGATCATAATTATTACTTAACTGCTAAGCACAAATACTTAAACAAATCTATATTTTTTGTGAACATCTTTCAGACAGAGAATTCCAATACCAATGAATAGCTGCTTTAAGACCCTGAGCAACATCGTACTCAGGACTATAACCTAACAATTTCCTCGCTTTTTCGATTGATGCCATAGAATGCGGAACATCTCCTTTTCGCTCGGGACCATAGATAACTTCAATGTCCGCAATAGTTTCATCAAATTCGGAAAGAAGCTCTTTAAGCAAAGCTACTAACTGATTCAGTGAAGTACGCTCACCATAAGCCACATTGTAAACAGTATTTATAGCGGCCTTGTTTTCAACTGTAGCTGCCAGTTCATTAGCCTGAACAACATTAGCTATGTAGGTAAAATCCCGGGAAAAAGACCCATCCCCATTGATTACAGGTTGTTGCTTTTTAATTAATGAGCTAACAAATTTAGGAATGACCGCAGCATAGGCACCGTCGGGATCCTGTTTTGGACCAAAAACATTAAAATAACGCAACCCAATAAGTTCCATACCATATAATTTGGCAAACACATCGGCGTACAATTCATCAACATATTTGGTTATGGCATATGGGGAAAGAGGTTTGCCAATACGTTCTTCAATTTTGGGCATCACCTCACTATCACCATAAGTGGAAGAACTGGCGGCATAAACCAAACGTTTTACTCCGGCATCGCGGGCGGCCACAAGCATATTGAGGAATCCACCAACATTTACATCATTGGTAGTTATGGGGTCATTAATGGAACGAGGTACCGAACCTAAAGCCGCTTGATGAAGTACTATGTCAATATCTTTAACTGCCAACCTACAAGTATCTATATCTCTAATATCACCTTCTAACAATTCGAATGATTTGTTAGAGAGAAATTCAGCTATATTCTCCCTCTTTCCGGTAGAGAAATTATCCAAACATCTTATGTAGTTATTTTGTTGTAAAAGTTTTTCAATCAAATTTGAACCAATAAATCCAGCCCCTCCTGTTACCAAAACTTTTTTCCCTGTAATTATTCGCATATTTAGAGTTTTTGATTTTAAATATTTAAAATAAGACTTTTCCGTCTACGGTATATTTTATTGATCTTTATTTTCTTTCAACAAAACAAAAATTTAAATCTATAAATTCAAACAGATAATAAAAAGCCCATTAAATTTTATAATTGAACAATGGTAAATATCCGAAAAAAAAGCGGCCAATGACCGCTTTATTTGATAAATCTCCTAAAATATCGGACATATTTATCTTTTATTTTGCATAACTTATAGCCCGGGTTTCTCTGATAACTGTAATTTTGACTTGGCCAGGATAAGTCATTTCGGATTGAATACGTCGAGCAATATCAGCTGAGAGCTGGTCGGCTTCATGGTCGCTAACTTTTTCGCTACCAACGATGACGCGCAATTCACGTCCGGCCTGAATGGCATAGGTTTTCAATACCCCTGGATATGACAAAGCAAGGGTTTCCAAATCTTTAAGTCGTTTGATATAGGCTTCCACCACTTCTCGCCGGGCACCAGGACGGGCCCCGGAAATGGCATCGCAAACCTGTACAATAGGCGAAATCATACTTGTCATCTCTATCTCATCGTGGTGAGCACCAATAGCGTTACAGATCTCGGGTTTCTCTTTATATTTTTCAGCCAGCTTCATACCAAGGATGGCATGCGGAAGTTCGGGGTCTTCATCGCTAACTTTTCCGATATCATGCAAAAGACCTGCCCTTTTGGCTTTTTTGGCATTCAAGCCCAATTCAGAAGCCATGATAGCACAGAGATTAGCTGTTTCGCGGCTGTGTTGCAACAGGTTTTGTCCATAAGAGGAACGATACTTCATCTTACCAATAAGTTTAATCAGCTCAGGATGAAGACCGTGAATTCCGAGGTCAATGGCCGTACGTTTCCCGTTTTCAATCATCTCTTCTTCCACTTGCTTACGCACCTTATTGACAACCTCTTCGATACGAGCAGGGTGAATACGCCCATCGGTTACAAGCTGATGAAGAGCTAATCTCGCCACTTCACGCCGCATAGGGTCAAAACCGGAAAGCACGATTGCCTCAGGGGTATCATCAACAATAATTTCAACACCGGTAGCGGCCTCCAACGCTCTGATATTTCTACCTTCGCGACCAATAATACGTCCTTTAATTTCATCCGAATCAATGTGAAAGATAGTTACCGAATTTTCGATGGCTGTTTCGGTAGCTGTTCGCTGAATAGTTTGAAGAACAATACGTTTTGCCTCTTTATTGGCATTAATACGCGCCTCGTCCATTATATCATTAATATAGGACATGGCTTCAGTTTTTGCCTCTGCTTTAAGAGATTCAATAAGCATTTCTTTGGCTTCCTCGGCCGACATGCCAGAAATGGCTTCCAATTGTTCTACCTGCCGTTTATGAGCTCTTTCAAGGTCTTCGCTCTTTTTTTCAACCAGTTCCAGCTGTTGATCAAGGTTTTCACGTAAGGCATCATTCTCTTTTTTCTTTCGTTGGAATTCTTCCATCTTTTGAGAGAAGGCTGCCTCTTTTTGTTTGAGTTTATTCTCAGCAGCAATAATTTTGGCAGTACGGGCATTAATTTCTTTTTCATGCTCCGCTTTAAGTTGCAGGAATTTCTCTTTAGCCTGAAGTATTTTATCTTTTTTTATCACTTCAGCTTCAGCCTCTGCTTCACGTATTATTTTACGCGATCTGGCATCCCATGCCTTGTTAATAAGCAACCATGTCAAGCCTCCACCTGAAACAAAAGCAACAATTGCTATTACTATTTCCATTATTCCCATTACTATCTAATTTAAACTTATGAAACAAAAAAAACCGCAACTTTCTCCTGAAACATCTTTAACACCAGACAACATAATTTGTCCGATGCCATCAGGATAAAGTGCGGGTACTTAATTTCTATTTAATGCAAATATTGTTATTCTTCGCTCAAGATTGCATCCAATTTATCGTTTAAGTCTTTAACGGCATCAATTACAGGTAAATAATCTTGTTTATTTTCAAGCTCCAACAACTTAATAACATATTGCAATGAAGCCATGGCCAGAAAATCCTGGACATCCTTGTCATGATACCGTTGTTTATACTGTAAAACCTTTTCATTAATAAGACGTGCAGCCTTCCGTATTTTCTCTTCATCTTCCCTGTCAATACGTAAGGGATAATATCGGTCTGCAACATTTACGCGTATGGAAAGCTTATCATCCATTTAATGTACTTAACGATTTAAAAGTGCTATGCACTTGTCAATTTCCCGCACAATTTGGTTAATCCTGTTTTTGGTAAGCTGAATATCATCTGCCCCACTTTCGATCACCTTGGACATTTTGACCAACTCCAATTTCTTTTCCATCTCTGCTTTAGATGCCACGGCTTCTTTCAGCTGACTGGTGAGTTGCGCTACTTCATTGCGTAACATTTCGTTCTCACGCTTTACATTCAAGTATAACTCTGCCAATCGGTCAATCCGATTCCCCAATTCAGCTACCAATTCTAAATTTGGATTAACCATTGTTTTATATAATAATCTCTAATTTTTATCCCAAAACCCTCAAAGAATTTTTCACCTCAACTATATTGGTTGATTATAACTAATTTCTTCGAATTTTGTTTATATGATGCTAATATTAAATAAAAGTCCAAACTTCCCACTCAAATACAACGATTAATACCTGTTTTAGTCAATCTTTCTTTTACAATAATTTCAAAAATGTCGATTTTTAGTGGAATTTTCAAGGACAAAATTAATATTGTTTCAAAATTACCCAAAATCCCGGATAAAAAAAATCCTTGAATCAAGAAAACAAATAACATAAAGCAAAACACTCATATTTGATAAAATACTATTAATAAGGTTACACCCAATTTTGCTGTTGTCATAAAATTGCCCCAAAGCACGAAAACGTCTATATCAATTAGTTGCAAATCATATATCAGAAAACAGGCTGCCCTTATGTGTTTGGGACAGCCTGCATTTTCAGCAAACTTTTTTCAACAAGAAAATATAAAACTTGCTGTGTTTTTATAAAATTCTTCAATAATTAATGGTGAAATTAATACCTCCTTTAATCCATCGGCCGGGTCTAACAAGTTCGCCTACATCATAATATTGATTATCAAACAAATTAGATGCCTCCGCAAAAATTATCCAACCTTTCTTTTTCCACATGAGGCGCACATCCGTTAACCAAAAAGGGTCATAATTTACCTTAACATTATCTGATGACCGGAAAAAGCCGCCTACCCGATCCTGAAATAATATGTTCCAATGTGCAGAGAAGGTTCGAAAAATTTTATGATCAACGCCTATATTTAATTTATGAGCTAAATGATTGAGGACATAAACCGACTCATAACCTTCCTGTGCTTTTTTATCCTGGTCGAGCCAGGCATAATTTACTTCAATTTTATCCAAAACCGGCAAATTCAATGTAGCGGTCAAGAAGGTTGCTCCAACCTCTACACCTATGGCATTTATTTTATTCACATTTGAGGTGGTATAAACATCTTCATCGCTTTTTCGTCCCCAATCAATCAAATTAGTCCCTTTCCTGTAAAAACCACTGATATGCCCTGAAAAGAAAGCGTTCACAAACCGGAAACCGCTTTCAATAGTTGTAGCTTCTTCGGGCTCTAGGTCGGGATTTCCTTTATTGGTTGGTCCTTCATAAAAGAGGTCGGTAAAGGTGGGCATACGCAAGGCTTGATTGTAACTGGCCATCCATTTAAGATGAGAAGAAAACCAGTAGCTGATATCCAAACCGGGGAACCATTTCAAACGGTAGTCGAGGCCCGAATTAAAATTTGCCATTACGCCCCCGGACACAGAAAGATTACCTGCCTTTATGTTATGCTCAATAAATACCGATGCATTAGACCTATTATAACTTTTAGTAAACAGAGCACCCGATTCGCCGGGAACATCCAACGGCTCATCAAGGTCATAACCTATGTTATTACTCCATATATTTTCAGAACGGACTTCTCCTCCTAAAGAAGTTTTACCCAAAGTCCATGGAATAACAGTATTGACACTTGCCCCAAAAACGTCGGTCATATGGTAATTGTGTCCGGCATACCAATCGGCTGCATCTTTGCCATCTCGGAAAAGTTCGAACCTGTCGTGATGCCGTCGCCAATAAATAGCAGGTTTTACCTGAATTGTTTTTCCGGTTTGGAATCCAAGAGAAGAAAAGAGGGTACGCGTCTTTTCAAATTGATTGGGATAAAGGGATGTGTAAAAAGAATTAGCCCCAAAGGCCTTTTCTGTGTATCCGGTTTGAAAATTTAGGCTTTCGTGGCCCTTTTGAAAGCGAAACTGATAAAAAAGATTAAGAATGTCAAAATCTGTATTATCAATATAACCATCACTGGCAGATTTATTTACCGAAAAATAAGTAGTGGTATTCCCCAGATTATGATTAACGGTAGTCCCTAAACGATATAATCCGTTTTCACCAGCCATTAGATCAGCCATTACCTTATTTCTGTCGGATGTGGCTGTAACGATATTGATGGCACCGCTAAAAGCATTAGGGCCATATACCCTGGATGCCGGTCCTTCAATAATTTCGATACGTTCGATGCTGTTCAAATCGACCGGTAAATTTAAATTATGGTGTCCGGTTTGAGGATCGGTGATATTGATACCGTTAAGCAATATCATCACCTGGTCAAAAGAGCCTCCACGAATACTCAAATCGGCCTGAATACCCAACGGACCACGCTCCTTCACATCAACATTCATTGAATACTTTAGCAACCCCTGAACACTTTGTACCGGCAGTTTTTCGATTTCGCTCCTGGGGATAACGGTAATTAATCGTCCCACCTCTGTATAAAGTGATGGTGCCCGTCGCGCCGTTACCTCTACCTCGGCCAGACTAATTTTTTTACTTATTGAATCGGTTTCAGTCCTCGCAAAAGTATTCATATACCCCAGACTGATAAAATAGGTAGCTGCCAAAACACCTATTTTTATTTCGCGGTGTAGTGTATTAAAGACCGCATAACCACGATTTTGCCAGCGTGTAAACACCAGCTTCTCTGAAAATGAAAAAAACTTTTTAATGTTCATAATTTTTAATTTTTAAAATTAAACCGCCCCAAAGATAGAAAAATCCTTTCCTATGTAAATCATCTCTAACATAATTATGATAACGATTAATTTCCCTTAATTGTCGACAAAGAATTCTTTTCTATCGTCAAATGCGACTCAATCGCATGCTCCGATGCGACTCTATCACATGCTTCGATGCGACCCAATCGCATGCTTCAATGCGACTCAATCACATGCTCCGATGCGACGTAATCGCATGCATAAAGGCGACTCTATCGCATGCCTGATGCGAATGTGTCATAAACAGTCGACTGTGTCGGCATTGAAGAAACAATTCAATCAATTTAGATTTATCAAAATTAGGGTTCTTAAAGGCGAAACAATAGATAAAAGATGTTTGGGGTAAAGAGAAATGGAAAATGATTTTTACGATTATTGTGCAACAAGATGTGTCTCATTAAAAGCAGGAACCATTGATGCATGTAAAAAATGGCCGCTCTTTATCGAGTGCTCAATGTGGATCCAAATGGCATTTTACTTCTTTTTATTAGGAAATCATAAACAATGTGTTATCAGCTAGACATCGAGCCAATTGGCTATAAATCCATCGAAAATGTTCCTGCGAATAATCCTTTCCCATGGCAGTCAGAAGTCTTCGAGACAAAGGGCCTTCTTGAATTATTTTAGAAAAAACAGAAAAATAATCAGCATTCATAACCGATTTGAGAGAAGGTAACAAAAACTGCCACAAATCGCCAGCAGAAACTTTTTTCTGAAAACACCCCCAAAATGCAGCGTAGGACGGATTCGGAATAACGGCCTTATCCGAATCGCGAATGGTAGCCAAAAATATTTCTGATAATTTGCTTTCATGCCATTTCATCTGGGCGTTGAGTGACTGAAAGTATCCTTCAGTCGTCATCTTAATTAAACTTATTACGGCCTCGACCACAGCCATGTCGGCCAGAGGCGATTCCTGGTTGTCGATGATGCGTATCTCGATGGCGCCACGGTCAAAACGAGCAATGGCGCCACGGGAATTCAGGAAATATTTATCCATCACTTTATCAGGATCGTAAGGCGTGAGATCACGTACTATGGGCTCAAAAATACGTTTTTGATAGTCCTCTTCAGAAAACACAGCTTCGGGAATAATTACCCCAGCTAAAGAAGGGATCTTATCCTGGTTATGCCGGTAGGTTTCCATCCGGCTGTCGTGGTACCCGGTAAATTTTCCATCCAGGAAAGGGGTAGAAGCCGCAATGGCGGGAATAATAGGAAGAACCATTCTCACCGCAGCATGAAGACGTTTGAATTCTTCAGCATCGAAAAACGGCAGATTAATGTGTGTACTTTGCAGATTACTCCACCCATGCCCCTTACAATTAAAAATACGATCATAAAGTCTGTAAATTTCGTTGTATTCATGGGGCCACAGATGTGTTTCACCATAGGGATTCATCCAGGGATGAGCGCCACCCGGCAAAAGCATGGCATTAAATCCGTCAAGAATACGATTGATTTCAACAACATTATCGTGAAAAAGATGATGAACATTGTCCCTTTGTTTTACCGGACCATTAGTTTTTAATTCCACCACATGGTTGACCAATTCGTTGCTCCAGGCGATGGGACCATTTTCATAATCGGCCGTGATTTCACCGGTTACCTGCCGCAATAGTTCATCGCATACGGGTAAAACATTCAGGCGCTCACGATCTACAATCATATATTCCAGCTCGATTCCGGTTACTTCAAAAAGATGGTATGGGTTCGACAGCATTCGAAAAAGGATTAATTAAATTATTGGTTTAATACGACTTGAATTACACATCTTATAGTAAAAAGCACCCTTTGGGCTCTCACATTAATGCAATGCTGAAGATTTTTTTGTTACGTCAAAAGACTTGACTTCCGTTTGGTTAAAAAGGGGCTCCTTGTTAATCTGGTCGAGCAGAAATCGGATAATTTTATTATACAGTTCTTCTTTTAGCAGACTATCTTCCACGCCGGCATCGACATTTGGATTATCGTTAATTTCAATAATATAAGGTTTACCATCAACTATCTTAATATCCACTCCGTAAAGGCCGTTTCCGATAAGCCTGGTGGCTTTAAGGGCGATGTCGATCACCTGTGGCGGTGCTTGAGAGGGCTCGAGGATGTCGAAGTTTCCTTCCACATCGGATTTTTTAGGACTATTCCAGTTGTAAATTTGCCAATGCCCGGCAGCCATGTAATATTTACATACGAACAACACCTCGTTATTAAGCACCCCTACCCTCCAATCGTATTTTGTGGGCATATATTCCTGTAAAAGCACAAGGTCAGAGGTCTTAAGCATTTCCCTCACTTTAGTCCTGAACTCTTCCCTGTTTCTAACTTTAACTACCCCTCTGGAAAAAGAAGAGTCGGGCAGTTTAAGCACACAGGGATATCCCATCTTATCGGCTTCTTTGGGATTATCGGATGACAGCACCACTGTTTTGGGTGTTGGAATTTTTGCGGTGCTAAGCAATTCAGCCAGATAAACCTTGTTGGCACATTTCAGGATGGAATCGGGGGAGTCGAGAACGGCCAGTCCTTCGCTTTGAGCTCTTCTGGCCATACAATAAGTGTAATGATTAACAGCTGTTGTTTCGCGGATAAAGAGGGCATCAAATTTTGGGATACGGTTATAGTCGTCACGTGTTATAAACTCAACGTAACAACCCAGTTTTTCGGCGGCCTCAGCAAAGGCTTCCAGCGCCCGTTTGTTAGATGGAGGAGCTACCTCTTTTGAATTGGTGAGAATGGCAAGATCATAGAGATGTTTTCCCTTACGGGCAGAATCATACCTTTTTCGGCCAAAATACTCTTTTGCAAAGGTCTGAACAAAAGGCAAATGATGTTCCGGAATTTCTTTAAAAGGAATGGTTCGGACAGAATAGATCTCCCATTTATCTCCGATATGTACAAAACGAGCACGCAAAAACGGCGCCTGAAACAATTTGTGCAGCTCTCTGGAAAGCTTCGAATATTGATTGGAAACATTCTTTCCGAAATAGATGCTCAGAATAAACTCCTTAGAACGTATCCTTTTCAAACTTTTCTGAACCAGGTCATTCAAATCTTCAGACACACTTTGTGCCAATGAGCGCTCTTTAAGGTCAAGAATATTTTTAACCGAAGGAACTACTTTGTGCCCCCTGGCTTCGGCCAAAAGTGAAACATAATACCCTCGCGATTGATAGGCATAATCGTTAGATAAATTGAATATTCTGACATTCTTTAACGTTGAAAATTTTTTATCGCTAAGGTAGCGACGCGAGGAAACAACTTCAACACCGGGGATATTCAAAAGCCAACGTGAGGGTTGGTTGACAACAATGATTTTATTCATCGTAGTTAGAATAAAATTTGAATACTTTGTCAACCTCCCTTAAGCACCTAATCTGACGTTTCATAGCAATATGAAATAACTGTATTAATGGGAAAGAATTATTTGAAAACAGGGTGTAATATTATAACAAATTTGAATTGGTTGTTCACCCAATAGTCATAATTATTTAATCCCAAAACAGTTTTTTATTCCCGGCTATAAAGGGGCAAAAAAAAAATGGGAAATTCCATGAATGAAATTTCCCATAAGATCAATAAATTCCTTATATTCGGCAAACTGCCAATTATTTTTTAAAGTAATCTTTAACTTTTTCGTTAGGAACTATTTCTTCCATAAAAGTGTAAGCACCGGTTTTGGGAGACTTAACCATTTTAATGACTTTGGTATGTCCTTTCCCACCACCTTTTTGTACTGATGCAACTGCTTTCTTAGCCATTTTTTATCGATTTTATTTTATTTCGCGATGAATGGTATAACGTTTCAAAATTGGATTATACTTTTTCAACTCAAGACGTTCCGGATGGTTTTTACGATTTTTCGTAGTAATATATCTTGAAGTTCCGGGCATTCCACTGTCTTTATGTTCTGTGCATTCTAAAATTACCTGCACGCGGTTACCTTTACCTTTTTTTGCCATGATTAACCCTCCCTTTTTTAATAATTAGAAATATAACCTTTCTTTTTGGCTGATTCCAGTGCGCCTTTCAATCCTAATTTATTGATCAGCCTGAGTCCTGCAGCCGAGACCTTCAGGGTAATCCAGCGATCTTCTTCCGGCAAATAAAATCTCTTTTTTAAAAGATTAGGATTAAATCTTCTTTTAGTTCTTCTTTTTGAGTGAGAAACATTATTCCCCACCAAAACTCTTTTACCTGTTATTTCACAAACTTTTGACATTGCTCAACCGTTTTTCGATACGTTTTTCAAACAGAGCGCAAAATACGGCATTTTTCCTAAAAAAAACAAACTTTTCTATTTTTATTTTTCAGAAAAACAACATAGTTACAAAGACTGGAGTTGTCTCCTCGTATCGACTATCTCCAGACATCTTATCACCCTAAAAAATTAGCTAACAAGCAGATAAACTACAAACAGTAAGTAAGCCGATTTTCCCAGCGAGCTACAATAGTTTATGCTGTTATAAATCAAAATTTACAAACGTTTTTCTTTAATCATTTGCATAAGTTCAATGAGTGCTGTTTCGGAGGTACGAATGATATTTCTTTCCCGGTTGTTTCCAAATTGAAAACATTTACTAACTACCTGTTGGTTTGGTCCGACCCAGGCAATCCAAATGGTACCAACAGGTTTTTGAGGTGTTCCTCCATCGGGCCCGGCAATGCCGGAAGTAGCAATGGCATAATGAGCACCCGTGACTTTTAGTGCGCCAAGGGCCATTTCTTCAACCACCGGTTGGCTTACAGCACCATATTTAGCTATTTTGTCAGGCTCAACGCCTAAAAGCGCTGCCTTTAATTCATTGGAATAAGCAACCACACTACCCTTAAAATAGTTTGAAGCTCCAGGTATAGAGGTAATTAAATGAGCCAGATACCCTCCGGAACAACTTTCGGCTACTGTCAGGGTTTTCCCGGTAGAACGGAAAAACTGACCAAAAATCTCTGCTGCTTCCAGGTCTTCATAACCATAAATGTGTTCCCCAATAATATTATCAAGTGCCTTAACGGCCTTATCAATATTATTTTTAAGTATTTCCTCTTCATGCCCTCTGGCGGTAAGTCTTAACCGAATACGCCCCGGTGCCGGCAGGTAAGCCAATTTAATTTCTTTCGGTAAGTTCTCTTCCCAACCTGATAATTTCTCGGCCAAATGAGCTTCGGTAATGCCATAAACCAAGACCGTTTTGTGAATAATCACACCCGGATTAAAACGAGCTTTCAAGCGAGGAATAATGTGTTTAGACATAGCTTCCTTCATCTCGGCCGGCACTCCGGGCATCGACACCACAATTTTCTGTTCCTTCTCAAACCACATAATAGGTGCTGTCCCCACAGGATTTCGAATTACCTCACAATTTTCCGGGACCATGGCCTGCCCCCGATTTAGGTTATTAATTCTGCAAACCCTTCCTTTCAGAAAGGTTTTAACATCATTATATACCTCTTCATTAAAAACCAAGCGTGTATTGAAAAATTCACAAAGTGTTTGTTTGGTTATATCGTCGCGAGTTGGGCCTAACCCACCGGTAATCAAAACAACAGAAGAACGACGCGTGGCACCTGCTAAGGCTTCTTTTATTTCATCTTTACGGTCACGAACTGATGTAACCCTTACCACTTCAAAGCCGGCCAGGTTCAACTCTTTACCCATCCAGGCCGAATTGGTATCAATTACCTGACCTATCAATAACTCATCACCAATTGTAATAATCTCTATCATGTAATTTAGAATTTTAAGACTCGATTTAAGCAAAAAGCAAATATAAATGATTTGAAGCCCCATTATTCTTCTAAAAACCAATAATTGCCAATGTTTATTATGGCAAACTTATAAATATTTGCAGTAAGGAGGCAGAAGTGCACAGGAAGAAGAAGTTTCTAGTGATTAGTCAATAGTCATTAGTGATTAGTGTTGATTAACTAATGCTTACCACTAATTACCAATTTAAGAACCAATAGATCAGCAAAATAAGAAATCTTAATCCGAATAAAAACAAGCTATTTATGTACTATTTTATCAATCATATCCTCTTTCCTTCGCACAAAAATTTCTTCCGGATAACGAATATCTGTAAGATATAATCCTTGAGGGGGCGCCGAAGTACCTGCACGGCTTCTATCCTTAGCCTCAATGATATCACAAAAATCCCTGAGCGATATTTTACCTCTTCCCACATCGAGCAAAGTACCAACAATAGCACGAACCATATTTCTTAAAAAACGGTCGGCACTAATAACAAAGACATAACGGTTCTCTTTCCTTACCCAATATGCCTCATCCAGATGGCAAATATTGGTTTTATTCCCGCCATGAAGACGAGCAAAACTGGTAAAGTCAGTATATTCTTTCAACAACTCTGCAGCACGATTCATCTGCTCAAAATCGGGGATAAACCACGGACGGTAGGTCAACTCGTTTAAAAAAGGATCCTTGTACAAAATCAAATGATATTCATAGGTACGACGAATGGCATTAAACCGACTGTGAGCATCATTCGCAACTTGTGTTGCCGAAAAAACCGAAACAGATGCAGGAAGTAAACCATTTAACTTGTTTATAAAAACCCTTTCGTCAAAAGGTAACACCTCTTCCATATCAAAATGAGCCACAAAATAAGATGCATGAACACCAGTATCGGTGCGGCCTGCCCCTGTAATGGTTACAGGAAAAGAGATAATGGTAGAGATTGCCTTCTCAAGAGTTTCTTGAACGGTAACAGCATTGGGTTGTTTCTGCCAGCCATGAAAGTGGCTTCCCATATAAGCCAGTTCCAGAAAATATCTGGGCATAATGCGTTGTTTTAATATTTATTTTTTTGCAAAGAAACAGATAATCCCGCAAACCAGGGAACAATAAAATTATTTATTCGAAAGGATGAAAATTAAATCCGACAATTCAATACCCCTTTTCAGAGGGCTCAGAAAAAGGAAAACATTATTAAGTATTTTTTCATTGACAGTTGAAGTTCCATTTTGTATTTTAAATACATCAAAAATAAAATTTAAGGTATTTATATTACTAATGAAACGAGCAGGGCGACCTTTGCCACAAATAAGCACGTAATAAAAAACCAAGGCAGAAGTGCTCAGGCAGAAGGCAGAAGAAGTCAATAGTCATTAGTGATTAGTCAATGGTCAACAGTCATTTGTGACTAGTGTTGATTAAATAATGACTAAGGGCTAACCACTAATGACTACTTTTAAGAAACAATATATCAACGAAATACGTAAAATTTGTACTAATAAAATCTACTCAAATTTAAACCATTAAATATACTGAATATCTGATGCCTGAAAAGCACTGAATGGGTTTTTAATTTTTAAAAATATTCCTTCTTTCCAAAAATGTGACCCTTTTACAGGATTAAATTAATAAACTTCATCTTAATGACATTAATATTTAGTAAAAACCCCTTACCCAATTAAATAGAATCAGAAAAAGGGATAAAGCATTAATCACGCACCATATTGAATATCAAAAATGAAAGACAACATTTATTAACCAAAAACAAATTCGCATGAAACGACAAGTCGGCATCTGGATGAACACCAATAGAGCTGTATTGGTGAGTTTAATGGATGGAAAAGAGGAGCAGATTCAAACCATAGAATCGCTTGTAGAACAAAGGGCCCATAACCCGCGCGAAGCTAAACCGGGCTCTCGTACCGGTACAGTTCTGGTAGATGTTAATAAAAAGATGAAACAGAGAAAAAATCAACAACTACGCGAATTTTATGAGAAAGTCATCCATTCTATCAATCCTGACACCTCAGAAATTTATATATTTGGTCCTTCAAATGCTAAGAAACACTTTGAAAAAGAATTAAAAAAACATGCTCATTTTTGTTCCGTTAAATTGGAAACAGAGACAGCAGATAAGATGACCCATCCGCAAATGATTGCACAAGTAAAAAAACATTTCCAACACAATGGCCATAAAAGCTGATAATAGGTTTCACTTAATTTCAATAAAAAAGCATTCAAAGAAATATGCCTGCACTAACATGGCAGGCATATTTTTTCTTTCTTTCATCGCTTTTACGCTATACCTTCCAACGGTTATGTCACAAACCAAAGCACAACAATACCGGGAACAACGTGAAGCCATGGTACGGTCTCAGATTAAAGCCAGAGGAATTAAGTCCGAAGCAGTCCTCGAAGCCATGCGAAAAGTGCCCCGGCATTTATTTGTTCCCTACAATATGCGTGATTATGCCTATGCCGACAGGCCTCTTCATATCGGATATAACCAAACCATTTCACAACCATACATCGTTGCTTATATGACGGAAGCATTAGATGTAAAACCGGGCGACAAAATATTAGAGATTGGGACGGGTTCCGGCTATCAGGCAGCGGTATTAGCCGAGATGGGCATGAAGGTTTATACCATTGAAATCATTCCCAAATTGGCGGAAATGGCCGGTGAAAATTTACGCAATAACGGATATGAAAACGTGCAGGTTAAATGTGGTAATGGCTACAATGGCTGGCCCGAAGAAGCACCCTTCGATGCCATCATTATTACTGCTGCCCCTGAAAGTATTCCTCAAACATTGATAGACCAATTAAAAGTAGGCGGAACAATGGTATTACCCGTCGGACCGGTTCATAGTATTCAAACCTTAAAAAAAGTTGTCAAAAAAGATAATGGTATCAAGGAAACAACTCTGCTACCGGTGCGTTTTGTTCCTATGATTAAATCGTATAATTAAATAATCCAACAAAAAATTTGAACCATTAGTACTATCGTATATAAATGCAAAATCTATTAATATAAATATGGATTGGCAATATCAGCTAGACAAACTTTTTGAAACTGTCAGTAAAGAAGAAGTTGTACTTTTTATTTCTTCGCATCCCGGGGAAATTCCTAATATGATAAAAATAATAAAGCAGTCGTCTGAAAAAAGTGCATGGCGTGCCGCCTGGATTATTGACCTGATATACAGAGATAAACCCTCATTGATTAAGCCATATATTAAAGAATTGCTTAACATCCTTTTAGAGACACCCTACAATGGAGTTCGTCGTTCACTGCTTAAAATTATTCAAAGTGAACCGCCGTCTGCAACTGAAGATGGCCGGTTGCTGGATAAATGTTTCCGATGGATTGTTTCTCCCACCATACCAACGGCAGTTCGTGTTCATGCCATGCATTACATCAGCCAACTCCTTCCCTCTTATCCCGAGTTAAAAAATGAATTCATTCTATGCCTGGAAACGGCACTAAATGATGAAAACAAAGGAATTAAAACCAAGGCACGTAACCTGTTAAAACAAATAGAACAAGTTGGTGTGCCTTGATTCTAACGGCTATTATTTTAGTATTTCTTTAAACTGTTCCCTGAATTTTTTCATCTTGGGGTTTATCACCAACTGACAATAAGATTGTGACGGGTTGTTTTCATAGTAATTTTGATGATAATCTTCGGCTATGTAAAAAGGAGCTTCCGGAACTACCTGAGTTACTATGGGGTCAGAAAATATTTTTCGTTCAGTTAATTCTTTAATCATTTTTTCAGCACTTTTCTTTTGCTGCTCATCATGATAAAAAATGACGGAACGATATTGTTCCCCCACATCTCCTCCCTGACGATTCAAGGTAGTAGGATCATGAACCGAGAAAAAGATTGTAAGCAGCTCTTCATAAGAAACTGTATTCGGATTAAAATAAATTCGAACCACCTCTGCATGGCCTGTTAAACCGCTGCAAACTTCTTTGTAGGTAGGATTTGGAACTTTACCTCCACTATATCCCGATTCTACTTTCTCAACGCCACGAACACCATCAAAAATAGCCTCCATACACCAAAAACATCCGCCACCAAAGGTGGCAATCTCATAACCCGATTTATTCGTATTTTGTGTCATACCAATGAAACTAAAATTAATCATTAAGAATATTGCAAATATAAGCTTCATTCTTTAAAACTTTAATGGTTAACTGAGCTAAACCGGCTAACAACCACATCCTGACATCCTTTACCCGGCCTTAACACTTATTTTTCACCCAAGAGTCTGATAATGGAACAATATTAAAAGCTAAAAGTTTGGATAAAACTGAGATGAATAGGGTAAAGTATATCAAAAACTTATCTTTGCAGAAAAAACATTGGAACATCAATATCACATTACCGATTGGCTACCTACATCAGTAAAAGAAGTAGAAGCCCATGGCTGGGATGAATTGGACGTCATTCTATTTTCGGGAGATGCTTACGTTGACCACCCATCTTTTGGTGCGGCAGTCATAGGACGCGTATTACTGGACATGGGCCTTCGTGTGGCAATCGTCCCCCAACCCAACTGGCGTGATGATTTGCGAGACTTCCGGAAATTAGGTGCACCAAAATTATTTTTTGCCGTAACAGCCGGGAACATGGATTCCATGGTGAACCACTATACTGCAGGGAAACGCCTACGTTCGGACGATGCCTACACACCCGGAGGAAAAGCAGGTTTTCGTCCCGACTATGCAACCGTTGTTTACACGAGAATACTCAAAAAGTTATACCCTAATATTCCTGTAATTATTGGCGGCATAGAGGCCTCCATGCGCCGTTTTACCCATTACGACTACTGGAGTGAAGAACTAAAACCCAATATGCTTTTCTGGTCAGGCGCCGACATGTTAATTTATGGAATGGCGGAACGACCGATCCAACACATGGTGAAACTCATGCAAAAAGGAGTTCCGTTACAAAACCTCACCACACTTCCCCAAACAGCTATTTTGACAGACAAAGACCAACCTCTTCCCAAACATAAAAAATGGAGCAGTTCAGATATAGAATTGTATTCTCACGAAGCATGTTTAAACGATAAGGCAAAATTTGCAAAAAACTTCAGGCATATAGAAGAAGAATCCAACAAAATGTATCCGGCTCGTTTGCATCAGATCACAGGCAATAAAAGAATAGTGGTAAATCCACCCTTCCCGCCATCCGATGAAAAAGAAACGGACTATGCCTTCGACCTTCCCTACACCCGGTTACCACATCCAAGATATAAAAAGAAGGGTGCCATTCCCGCATTTGAAATGATTAAACACTCGGTAACCCTGCATCGTGGCTGTTTCGGAGGATGTAGTTTTTGTACCATTTCTGCCCATCAGGGTAAATTTGTTGTGTCACGTTCCGAAAAATCAATTCTTCAGGAAGTAAAAAAGATAACCCAAAGCAATCACTTTAAAGGCTATATATCTGATTTGGGTGGACCCAGTGCCAATATGTATCGCATGCAAGGGAAGAATATCTCATTATGTAAAAAATGTTCCAAACCGTCTTGCATATCACCCAAAATCTGTCCTAACCTAAATACTTCACATGAGCCCTTGCTTAACATATACAAAAAAGTTGACCAGATAAAAGAAATAAAGAAATCTTTCATAGGCAGTGGCGTACGTTACGATATGTTGTTACAAACTCCACCAAACGGCAAAAAGGACCCCTCTCATGAAAAATATTTGAAAGAACTCATTATAAATCATGTTTCAGGACGGTTAAAAGTGGCTCCCGAGCATACTTCCGATAAAGTATTAAAAGCGATGCGCAAGCCATCATTTACTCTTTTCAGAAAGTTCACCAACCTATTCAACCAAATTAATCAGGAAAGCGGACTCAATCAACAACTCATCCCTTATTTTATTTCAAGTCATCCGGATTGCGAAGAAAAGGATATGGCCCAACTTGCCATTGAAACCAAAAACCTTAACTTTACACTAGAACAAATTCAAGACTTTACACCCACCCCTATGACATTAGCCACCGTAATGTATTACAGCGGCTTAAATCCTTACAATCTAAAAAAAGTCTTTGTTGCCCGTTCCCGTCAAGAAAAAGAGAACCAACGACAATATTTTTTCTGGTATCAACCCCGGAAACGGAAGCAGTTAATAAAAAGGATGCAAAAAGCCGGCTGGCACGATTTAGCCAAACGCCTTTTGGAACCTAAAGCCAATGATAATTCCAGAAAAGGCCGGAACACAAAACAGTGTAAATAAAAAAGTTACAACAAAACAAAAATTATTAATCATCAAATTATAATATGAAAAAATTATTCGTATCCTTTCCCATCCTGTTAATATTTATGTCCTGTGCCGAATTGTCTCAGGTGGTAAAAGATTTCGGTGCTAATCAACCACTAACTCAAAGTGAAGTCATTAGCGGGTTGAAGCAGGCCCTTGTAATTGGTGCCGATTCTGCTGCCAAAACCCTGGCCAAAACCAATGGTTATTATGGTGATGAATTGGTAAAGATCACCCTGCCACCACAGGCACAAACCATCACTGACAATCTATCAAAAATTCCCGGTGGCGAAAAAATGGTGGAAGATGTTTTGTTACGCATCAATCGTGCAGCAGAAGATGCGGCCAGGGAAGCAGCACCAATATTTGCCAAAGCCATTTCCCAAATGACCATACAGGATGGCTTTAAAATTCTTAATGGCGAAACTGATGCCGCAACACAATATTTAAGAATGCAAACCTATGATGAACTGTATGACTTGTATAAGCCAAAAATAAAAGCCAGCGTAGAAAAAAAATTGGCAGGTAATATTTCAACTGCTGAAGCGTGGGAAACCCTTACCAGCCAGTGGAATCGTGTTGCACAATCATTTATAGGTCAAATGGCCGATTTAGAGAGCGTGGAAATGGAATTAGATCAATATCTTACAGAGAAAGCCCTGGATGGTCTCTTTTTAAAGCTTGCCAATGAAGAGAAAGAAATACGAACCAATGCCGAAGCACGGGTAACAGATCTACTTCGCAGGGTTTTCGGCAGTACAAACGCCCAATAATTTTCCTTGCCAGGTATTTCGTTGTTTCATTCTCTTTTTAATCAGTTCAGTCATCTGGTAGTTTTTCAAAGCCCATTTGGGGGCTATTAATAAGTTAAAAGGTGCCTGGCTGGCTAATCGTTCAATAACAATATTAGGATTCAATCGTTCCAGAAAAGCTATCACCAGTTCAACATATTCATCCATGTCAAAAACATGAAACATTTCCGGATTTTTTAAATACTGATACCCCAGGGCAGAGCCCTTTATATATTGAAGTTGATGAATTTTCAGGTAGTCTAAAGGAAGGGTCGAGAGACGCTCGGCATGTTGCAGCATCATCTGCTCGGTTTCTCCGGGAAGACCTAAAATCAGATGGCTACCCACCGGAATACCGGCCTTATTCAATCGGAAAATAGCATCGCATGTTTCAGCAAATGTATGTCCACGGTTAACTTTTATCAACGTATCCTCATTAGTAGATTCAATGCCCAACTCTACAACAATATAATACCTGCTTTGTAACTTCGAAAGCCAATCAATGAGACTATCAGGCAAACAGTCGGGTCGGGTACCAATTACCAATCCTCTTATTTTAGGATGTAACAACGCCTCTTCATACAAACTTTTTAAATAACTTAACGGACCATACGTATTGGTATAGGCCTGGAAATATGCCAAATAATACTGGTCGGGATACCGTTCATTAAATTTTTCGATTCCCTTATTAAGCTGTTCGGTAATACTAAAATGAGGTTCGCAATAATCGGGGTTAAAGGAATCGTTGTTGCAAAAGGTACATCCCCCTCTTCCTTTAGTACCGTCTCTGTTAGGACAGGTAAATCCCACATTTAAAGAAAGTTTCTGCACCCTCCGATGAAACTTGTTTTTCAAAAAACTGCTGTAATCATTAAAGGGATTATCATTACCCCACGGATAAATAAGCGGCATGGTTTTATTTTCAAAGATAAGGAATTCTTTCAATCAAGAATAATAATGCCATCCCGTATGAAGATGGATATGATATTGAGGAAAGAAAATTAATTTATCAATATATTGGACGGAAAATGTTTCCCAACCGATTGGAAGCATGTAAAAAAATTTATTATAGCAAAAATATAAATGCAAGGATAAAAAACTATGAGAACCCAGGACACGAACATCCGGAATGGGTCAGACAAGAAATATTGAAATTCTTTAAAGAGTGCTTAAGTCAACAGGAAAAATCTGATATTTAGGAAAATAATTGGCTATCATATTATGATGATTCTAAAAAATTGAAATACAGCATTTGTCAAACAACAACCACATTTTTTTCAAAAATTTTATCTAATACTAGTTTGTTAATCTTGAAGTTATGATAATTCCAAGAAGGATGAGTAGTAAATAACACCTTTTCAAAATTGCTTTAATCAATTTTCTATCTATTTTGAACCATATGAGTCTCAACATCCATAAGGAACTCAGATATCTTAAAATCTAAAAAATCAATGTTTCTCGATAGTTGCAGTTATTAGAGTTTTAAAGCTTAACCTCAAACTCATCTGCATCTTTCCAGACGGGAAATTTTTGGCGGAAATGGTTTAAAGCATCCAGGTCTAAATTGGCATAAATGATTTGAGAATTTTTCTTGGAAGAAGAACTCAAAATTTCACCTTTAGGTGAAAAAACAACAGAGCCTCCTGCATAATTCACATTAGGGTCGGAACCTGTTCGATTAACCCCGGCAACATAACACTGGTTCTCTATTGCTCGTGCTTTAAGCAAGGCAGACCAAACATCCTGACGGGCCGATGGCCAGTTGGCTACATTTACCATCAAATCGTAATCGCCCCTATTTCGACTCCATACCGGGAAACGTAAGTCATAACAGACCTGTGGTAAAATACGCCATCCCTCAAAATAAAATATCTTTCGTTCTTTTCCGGGCTGATAATGTTGGTCCTCCTCTCCCATCCGGAAAAGATGTCGTTTATCATAATAAAACATTTCACCATTCGGCAAACAAAAGTAAAAACGATTGAAAAATCCCTCTTTACCTGCAGCAACGGTACTACCGCCCAATGCGATGTTATACCTGACCGACATATCACTCATCCATTGAGGAACTTTTTCAATAGCTCCGGGCTCTAATTTTTCCGGCTCCATAGTAAAACCGGTAGAGAACATTTCGGGGAGAAAAACCATTCTACAACCTGATTCAACACTTTTTAATAGTTCCTCATAATGATTCAAGTTTTTATTAACATCACCCCAATGTAAAGAAGTTTCTATCAAGGCTATTCTCATTAGCATAAAATTTACTTACATAATTGAAATTTAGATTCTTAAAAGCAGTCATTAGTACTTAGTAGTTAGTCAATTGTCTATTTCGTATATCAATTTCTTCAATCTTCTCAACCTCATTGCCTATTGGCCTATCAGCCTATTGGCCTATATATTACATATCAACCATCTTTTCCAACCAGCGTTCAATATACTTTTTTATTTCACTATTATCCTTGCCGTGATGGTTAACCATTACGGCAAAAGCCAATGGAGACTGACCGTCACGGAAAACATAACCGGCATACCCTAACACATCTTTCATGGAACCGCTCTTGCCATACACCATACCCTTTAATGCAGACTGGTTCCAGATATATTTCAGAGTACCGCTTACACCACTTATGGCCAATGAATTTTTGAAGGTTTCGAATCGTGAACTATCACTATAAATATCAGCCAGCATATCAACCAGAAAGGCGGGCGACACACTACTTTGTGGTGCCAGGCCACTTCCATCTTTTATATTGAGAAAGTATGACTGCTTTTTATTAGCCCAATAGTTTTTAATGAGTTGAATTCCTACATCCCAATCCGGCGCATTCTCCTGCCTTGCTGTTTGACCTATTGAAATAAGTAAATGGTCGGCCGCCAGGTTAATACTGTAATGATTTATAGCCCGTACAATATCGGATAAAGGGGGTGAATATAACTGCCCTATTAGTTGGGCTTTAGCCCGCCAATCATCATTATTTATCTTTTCAATTACAATATTGTCACTATCATCCAACAATTTGCCCACTTCGGCAGCAAATATCAATCCGGGTTCGGGCAGTGCCCCTTTAATTCTGAAGTGATTTCGACCGGCGGGAATGGACCCTCTAATTTCCCAGCGTTCAAGGCCTGAAAGACCATAAATATAGGCACTATCCTTATCATGTTTGGCCGCTATTACCTGACAATCGAAAGAGACATTTTCTACGGATGGTGAAACAGAAACCACAGAACATCTGGCCCCAATTTTTTCAGGTGACCTTAAAACTATAGTAAAAGTATTATCTCGCCACGACAGTGCTGCTGGCGGAGCACCATAATAATTGCCCATATCTTCCCAGAGTCTACGGGAAGGATATCGAGAACCTTTTAAATAGCTTTCATCAACCAATATTTTACCGTTGATTTTGTTTATACCGTTTGCATTCAAGATATTTTTCACATAAAGAAGAACCGAATCGGGATAACTGGAAGGGAAATATTTAGAACCCAGAGTAGGATCCCCGCCGCCTTCGATAATTAGATCGCCCTCTAAAATTCCATTTTTGACGGGGCCCGATATCCAAAATTTAGTGGAATACTTAAAATCCTTACCCAGAAGGTCCAGCGCTGTTGCAGTAGTAACCAGTTTCATTAAACTGGCAGAAAGCATATTTTTTTCAGGATTATATGCTGCCAATACTTTTCGGGAAGAAAGGTCCTTAATAATTGCCGATACCAAAGCATATCGGGGAATACCTTCCGGTTTTTGGGCTCGACCCGAAAACACAAAAAATATCATCAAGAATAGTAAAGTACCTGCGTAGTACTTTTTATTGTTCAACTCCATATTGGGCATCCAGTTTTTTCTTTTCCTGCATCCTACGGGCCAAAAGCATGTAATAAAACTTACAAAAGTCTTTCTCCGCTTGATTGGCCGAAAGGCTTTTCAAATTTTGATATTCCTCCAATCCTTTCCAGGCCCAGGCTGCCGCTTCAAGAAAATCGCCCTGCATCTCTTTGCTTAATGCCAGGTTAAAAGCTGCTCTGGCCTTTTGCTTACCTTTTCCGTTTTGATAGACATAATACCAAATTCTGCCGGCCTCTTCCCATTTCCCTTCGGAAACCATTTCTGAAGCTTTATAAAACAAGGGATGGCCTTTAATATAAAACCTCCTTGATTGTAATTCCCAGGATGGAGCAACATAATCGGCATACTTGACACCTGCATTTTGAGCGGCCATTTTTAAGGCATCTCTGTATTGGGGAAGATGAGCCACAGAACTATTCATTGAATAATCTGCCGCATCCCAGAAGATGGTATCTCGTTGCACATAAACATCTACCTTCCCTCCGTTCAGGCCATTATAGATAGTCCATCGAGTTCGGCTTCGGGCATCAAGGGTGGAATAATATAGTTCAGACGATTTATCAACACGAAGCACCGTGTTATAGTCGTAATAATCCAATGAGATTACTCCCTGAGCGTTAAAACGATTACATAACGAATCAACAACTTCTTCTGACAAAGAAAAATTATTTTTATCCCGGGAATTGGAAACCGGTTTCCCGGGATAGACATATACCGAATCAAAAAAAGCTTTATCTTTCAATGCTTCTGCCAGGGTAAGCACCGCTACTTTTCCAAAATCTTTAAAACGAATGGTGTCTACTGTATAAGCTCTTCGGCCCGGCAGGATAATTTTGTGAATCCCTGTATCACTTTTGAAATATCCCGGTGAATTGTCGACCAAAACCACCGATGCTATTTCTACAGGAATTTCGACTCCGGCAGGCTTTAAAACATCAATACCTATTGTAGAATAGGAAACACACCCTGAAAACAGAAGGGCAATGACAAAATAAAACCAATTTTTAATTCGGTACATGAAGTATATTTTTAAATGGCCTTTTTCAATATGGCTACCACATCATCGGCATTGAGTCTTTTAAAGGTACCTATCGGACCAAAAACACATGCTTTTTGACCCATCTCTTCAAAATGTTCATCGGGAATATTGACCTCCGAAAGGGTTGCGGGCATACCTAATGAGCTGAAAAATTTCCGAATAGCATCAATACCTTTCTCAGCTGCCGACAGGTCATTGGGGTCATCGACATTCCACACATTTCGTGCCATTCGGGCAAACTTAGGCGCAGTTTTTTCATTCAAAACATATTTCATCCATACAGGATGAATAATTGCCAGCCCTGCCCCGTGAGTAAGGTCATAAATGGCACTCACTTCATGTTCAATGGCATGTGTGGCCCAATCACCCATCAGTTTGCCTGTTACGGTCAGCCCATTGAGAGCCAGACTTCCCGCCCATAAAAGGTTGGCGCGGGCCTCATAATTTTCAGGTTCTTCAAGAGCTATAGGGCCATATTTGATACAGGTTTTTAAGATTGCCTCGGCAATTGAATCCTGAACGAATGTTCCCTCGCCGGGAGCAAAATAGTTTTCAAAAAGGTGGCTCATCATATCGACGGTACCTGCGGCAGTATGATAACGATTGACACTAAAGGTATAGACCGGATCCAAAACAGAAAACTTAGGTTTTAACAAATCGCTGGCCATGCCTCTCTTTTCCTGTGTTTCTTCATTGGTAATAACGGCATTTCCGTTCATTTCGGAACCTGTAGCGGCAAGGGTGAGTATGGTCCCTATTGGTAACGGATTTTCGACACGTGCCTTACGCATTGGGAAATCCCATGGGTCACCCTGATAGTTCACCCCTGCAGCAATCGCCTTTGAAGCGTCAATAACACTACCGCCCCCCATAGCCAGTATAAAATCAAGCTTATGTTCACGACATAGCCGGACACCTTCGCGTACCGACGTAATTCGGGGGTTGGGTTGAACACCGCTCAGTTCTACAAAAAAGAGGTTGTGATTACGCAGCTGTTCCACCACCTGGTCATACAACCCGATTTTTTTAACAGAACCACCGCCGTAAACCAACAAAACTCTTGAACCAAATTGTTTAATTTCAGGTCCAATTTCACTAACCTTATTTTTACCAAACAAAATTTTGGTAGGTGTGTGAAAGTTAAAATTTTTCATAGGGATAATATTTTAATAATCTGAACCAATACTGATATAATTTTAGAAAATATTAACACTGCAAACTGGTTATTTTTGATACCTCAAAAGTCAATCCAGTATTTAACATTTAAATTACTGGTATTAAAAAGAGTATCAATAATAAAACAACAAAAGGCGCTTTCGGTTGAAAGCACCTTCTAAAATAATAAAAAACAAGGAATATTAAGTATTCATTCCACCACAAACATGAATAACCTGACCAGTAACATAAGATGAAAGGTCAGAAGCCAGGAAAAGACATGTGTTGGCAACATCTTCGGGCGTACCGCCACGACGCAGAGGAATTTTGCTTTCCCACTCTTTTTTTACGTCATCGGGTAAAGCCCCGGTCATCTCAGTAATGATAAATCCAGGTGCTACTGCATTACTTCTAATGCCACGAGAACCTAATTCTTTTGCGACAGACTTGGTGAACCCAATCAAACCAGCTTTTGAGGCACTGTAGTTAGCTTGTCCGGCATTACCACTTACCCCCACAACCGAACTCATATTGATAATGGAACCGGACCGCTGTTTAAGCATGGTTTTTTGAACAGCTTTGGTAAAATTAAAGGCTGATTTAAGGTTTACATTAATAACGGCATCCCATTGTTCTTCGGTCATGCGCATCAGTAATGTATCTTTGGTAATCCCTGCATTGTTAACCAGGATATCTACTTGCCCAAAATCTTTAACAATTTCTTCAACCACTTTTTGGGTTTCTTCGAAATTAGCAGCGTTAGAGGCATAGGCTTTTACTTTTACTCCCAAGGCGGCCACTTCCTGTTCCGTAGCTTTGGCCTGGTCGTTATACTCAAGGTCGGTAAAAGCGATATTACATCCCTCTTTGGCGAACCGCAGGGCAATGGCTTTGCCTATTCCCCGGGCTGCTCCGGTAACAATTGCAGTTTTTCCTTCTAATAACTTCATTATTCTTTGTTTTTAATTCCCAAAATTGTTTGTTAATAAAATTTTTGGCGGGGTAAAGATGTTAAAAGTTTTATAAATAGAAACCCTCTTAAAGAAAAAAGTTGGTAGTTAACTTCTATCAACTTTATTTTTTTAATGAAACGATCCATATTAGTGGCTAGTCATAAGTAATTAGTCATTAGTGGTTGGTGAATAGTGATTTGTCATTAGTTTTTAGCTTACCCAACACAAGTGACTATTGACTATGCCTAATGACTAAAACCCATTCTGCCGATACCTTTTCTTTTGTGGCAAAAGTCGCCATGGTCGTTTCAAATATAGCATCCCCCAAAAACGGGCATCAATTAGAGAAAAGTTTGTCATTCAATATTTTCATTGCATCGGAAGCACCCATTTTCAAGTGATAGTCGGTAATCTGATTTGTAAAGTTTGTTGTTTCGGGGTTAATTTCGATAATGGTGGCGCCATTACGTTTGGCTTCCATAGGAATCATTGCTGCGGGCATCACTTCCCCCAAACTACCAATGACGATACACACGTCGGCATTACGTGCAGCGTCGAGGCTTCCGGCATATGCATCGGAGGGGATGGCTTCGCCAAAAAAGACAAAATCGGGTTTTACCAAACCTCCGCATTTGGGACAGGCAACGGGAAGTTTATCAAAATCTACCTCATCGGCCGGAAAACGATACGAGCATTTGGTACAAATCATCTTTTGGGCATTACCATGAAATTCATAAACTTTCTTGCTGCCTCCGGCCTGATGAAGGTTATCGATATTTTGTGTTACAACACACTTCAGAAAACCTTTTTGTTCCCATTCACCCAATATGGAATGGGCAGGATTGGGTTTCGCTTTTCCAAAATAATCGTAGAAAATTTCTCGAATAACCTTCCATGCCTCCAAAGGATTAGCATAAAAATAATCCAAATCCAATACCTTTGGATCGTATTTGGACCATATTCCGTTCTTCCCGCGGAAAGGGGGTACACCACTTTCAACGGAAATGCCTGCACCCGTAAAAGCAAAGGTATACTTAGAATGGCGTAGGCTTTCTACCGATTTTTCAATAAGATCGTCTTCCATTATTTATATCGTTTATTAAACTTATTGGTCTAATTCTAATGGGACTAAAAAGATTAGTTATTAGTGATTAGTGATTAGTCATTAGTGATTAGTCAATTGTCTATTTAGCACATCAATCTCGCCAGACTCTTTAATCCACTCAATCTCATCGCCTAATGACCTATCAGCCTATCGACCCAATAACCTATTGTCCTAATAACCTATCGGCCTAATAACCTATCGGCCTAATAACCTATCGGCCTAATAACCTATTGGCCTAATAACCTATTGGCCTAATAACCTATTGGCCTAATAACCTATTGGCCTAATAACCTATTGTCCTAATAACCTATCGGCCTAATAACCTATTGGCCTAATAACCTATTGGCCTAATAACCTATCGGCCTAATAACCTATTGGCCTAATAACCTATCGGCCTAATAACCTATCGGCCTAATAACCTATCGGCCTAATAACCTATCGGCCTAATAACCTATCGGCCTAATAACCTATTGGCCTAATAGCCTATTGGCCTAATTTGGCCTAATAACCTATCCAATATGTTCTGTCAAAATTACAAATTCAAGTGGAAAAGACCTACTGAAAACCGGTATTAACATCCTTTAAGGGTGAACATATGTTAATCGGCAAAGCCCGCCAATTCTTAATGTAATCCATTAAAACTTCCACAAATTTTCGAATGGTGCTCTAAATTTTTCCGACAATCGGCCTATTTTAGAACTTTAGCCATGGTTTCGCCGATGAGAGCAGGTGATTCCACAACATGAATGCCACACTCATTCATAATTTTCATTTTGGCTGCGGCAGTATCCTCCTTGCCACCAATAATAGCACCTGCATGTCCCATTCTACGGCCTTTAGGTGCTGTTTGTCCGGCAATAAAGCCAACAACGGGTTTGGTACCGTGCTCTTTAATCCAGCGGGCCGCTTCCACTTCCATATCACCCCCAATTTCACCGATAATAACAATGCCCTCGGTATCATCATCATCCATTAAAAGTTTTACCGCATCGAGGGTTGAGGTGCCAATAACGGGGTCGCCACCGATACCAATACAAGTACTTTGCCCCAATCCCAATTTGGTTAACTGGTCTACGGCTTCATAGGTTAAGGTGCCTGAACGACTTACAACACCAATATTTCCCTGTTGATGAATAAAGCCGGGCATTATGCCCACTTTTGCTTTACCGGGTGATATAATGCCCGGACAGTTAGGCCCGATTAGGCGACTATTACGTGATGCCAGATAATGTTTCACTTTCACCATATCGGCTACGGGAATTCCTTCAGTAATGGCAACAATAAGGGCAATGCCTGCATCGGCGGCTTCCATTATAGCATCGGCCCCGAACTGAGGAGGCACAAAAATAACCGAAGTGTCGGCTCCGGTTGCTTCTACCGCTTCTGATACGGTGTTAAAAACAGGCAAACCCAAATGCCGGGTTCCCCCTTTTCCGGGGGTTACCCCTCCACATACGTTTGTGCCATATTCAATCATCAATCCTGCATGAAAGGTCCCTTCTTTGCCGGTGAACCCCTGTACCAATACTTTGGAGGTTTGGTCAATCAATACACTCATATAATACTAATTTGAATAGTTTGAACTAAAATTAAAATAATTCATAATATACAGTTAACACACCAAGGCACCAAAGAGTTTAATTTTGTTTTAAAACCCAAAAAAGATTCTCATCCTATGAACCGGCAATCCTTGAAAATCCATTACAAATTGGTACTGGGGTTTGATATTGTATTAACCGTGACAGCACTTTTTGGTGCATTTTTATTAACCAGACTACGACCATTAATAAATGAACACTGACCAAAAATATAATCCTATATCAGTTTAGCGATGGTGTTCACCCAAGTGTCATCCAAATTCAAACAAGGGATATGCTGGTATTTTTCCCCGCCGGCAGATAAAAAAGTCTCACGCCCTTCCTGGCGTATTTCCTCTAATGTTTCAAGGCAGTCGCTGACAAAAGCGGGTGTCACCACCAACAAATTTTTAACGCCACGCATAGGCAACTGCGATAAAACGTCGGCCGTGGCAGGTCCCAACCATTTATCGTTTCCCAGGCGCGACTGAAAAGAAACACTATATTTGTTGTCGGGTATTTGCAGCTGTCGGACAACAAGGCGAGTAGTCTCAAAAACCTGATGACGGTAACAATATTTGTGTGCCCCGGATGGCTGCCGGCAACAATCTTCCGTCTTTAAACAGTGTTGACCGGTAGGATCACTCTTTAATATATGCCTTTCCGGAACGCCGTGATAACTGAACAATAAGTGATCATATTCATCCTCAAGAAAAGGCTTAATAGTTTCTGCCAGCGCCTTGATGTACAACGGATGATTATAAAATGGTTCAACAACCGTCAGTTTAAAATTATAGTTGCCTCTTTGCCACCATTGCTTAACATGCTCCACTGCCGTTTCGTAACTGCTCATGGCATAGTGCGGGTATAGTGGAAATAAAACCACCTCTTCTACATTGGGGTTTTCAGACACAATTTTTTCGAATGCCACTTTGGGCGAGGGCGAACCATAACGCATACACATATAGGTTGACAAACCGGTTGCATGAGCTACCTTTTCAACCAGTTTTTGGGTTAACACAATTAATGGCGAGCCCTCTTTGGTCCAAATGGTTTTATATTTTTTGGCACTTCGCGGCGCCCTGAAAGGCGCAATAATGCCATTGACCAATAACCATCGAGAAAGAAAAGGAAGGTCGATAACCCGCTTGTCCATTAAAAATTCCCGCAAATATTTTCGTACATCTCGAACCTGAAACGAATTGGGTGAACCAAGGTTGGTTAATAGAATTACTTTTTTGGACATGATATTTTTGTTTTATGCGGCATCTAAATTAATGCTTTTCCGGCCCTTATTAGCTATATTACAAACGCGCTTTTCAAAAAATAAAGAACAACAAAGCCACTTAATTTGTTGCAACAAGGCTTGCAATTCGGACTTAAAAGTCTGCAAAAGCCTCTCGGTGTTGCGCATAAACCTCTCAGTGCTGCGCATAAAGGTCTCGGTGTTGCGCATAAACCTCTCCGGGCTGCGCATAATCATCTCCGACCTTCGCATAAGCCTCTCCGACCTTCGCATAAACCCCTCCGGGTTGCGCATAAGCCTTTCCGGGCTACGCATAAACATCTCTAAACGGGGCATTAACGCCTGATGCGTTGATACTATTTTAACAGCAGAGAACAATTAATCTTACACGAAAAAAGATTGCCATAGCTAACTTAAATTATCCCGGAACAGAATCCCTTGAGACATTAAATTCAATGAAAAAAGTTATCAGCTCATAGAAGCAGGGAAGCTTAAAAAAAATAAAAAATTAAGCAAATAGTAGGTTACTTCTTAAAAATTTCGGTTTCTTTTTGCATGTCAGAAAATTTAATTAACAGAAAAATATTATTTTTAGTCTCTGAAAAAAAAGAAAATACAAAATATATAATTATACACATTTTATCTGTTTGGTAAATCCTATCATTTTTGCCCAATATTTTTTAACTGAAAAACAAAACATTCAAGTTCATAAAAACAGATAAAGACATAAAAAAGCCACAGGGAATTATTAATTTGATATGGAATATATGAAAAAATTAAGGCAAAAAAATTTAATATATGAACTAATTTTTAGTTTAATATTTCAATAACGGACGAACACCTATAGGCACAAATTAATCAATAACCTATTTTAAATTAAATCGAAAAATGAAGAACAACATTTTAGCCGTATTTCTTTCGCTAATTTTCTTATTATTATGGTCGTGCACAGAAAAGCCGGCCTTTGAAGAAGGGAAAGTTTATCATGGATTTCGACTGATTGAAAATCGATTTGTTAAAGAAGTAAATGCCCATTGTCTTTATTTCGAGCATGAGCAGAGTGGTGCCCGTTTGATGAAAATTGCTGCGGATGATGCCAACAAGCTTTTTTCCATATCGTTTAAAACCACCCCCAGGAAGGATTATGGCACCCCGCACATCATGGAACATTCGGTACTGAATGGTTCTAAAAATTTTCCTGTAAAGAGTCCTTTCGATGTATTGGCAAAAGGATCGCTCAACACCTTTTTAAACGCCATGACGGGTTCGGATTATACCACCTATCCGGTAGCCAGTATGAATATGACCGACTATTTTAACCTGATGCATGTATATATGGATGCTGTTTTTAATCCTCTTTTGCACAGCGACCCCAGAATATTTAAGCAGGAAGGGTGGCACTATGAATTGGACGATCCGGAAGGCGAAATAACAATAAAAGGGGTAGTATACAACGAAATGAAAGGTGCCTTCTCAAGTCCCGAAAGACAGTTGGGTTATCATATTGACAAGATCCTATTCCCCGACAACACATATGGTGTTTCTTCGGGCGGATACCCAGAGGCAATACCGGAGTTAACGTATGAATATTTTAAAGAGTTCCATAAGACCTATTATCATCCTTCCAATTCTTTTGTACTGTTATACGGTGATGCCGATTTAGACAAAGAACTGGCTTTTTTGGATAAAGAATATTTTTCGCACTATCAGAAATCAGATAAGAAAATAGAAATTCCGCTGCAGGCACCTTTTAAGGCAAGGAAAGAGGCCGAAGAAAGTTACAGTGTTCCCGAAGGTACGGATACTAAAGATAAAACCTTTTTGAGCTATAGTTTTGTAATAGGGAGAAATACTGATCAGGAATTGGTCATGGCACTGGATATTTTAAGCGATGCCCTGGTGAACCACCAGTCGGCCCCCCTGCGTTTGGCACTGCAAGAGGCCGGTATTGGGAAAGATGTGAACGCATGGGTGAGAGATATTCAGCAAAATGTATTTCAGATAATGGTAAAAAATGCCAATCCGGCGGATAAGGAGCGTTTTAACGACATTGTTTTTAGCACCCTGCAGAAAGTTGTCAGCGAAGGACTGGATTCAGCAACCATCGATGGTATTATCAACCGGATGGAGTTCCGCCTGAGAGAAGGTGACACCCCTCAAAAAGGGCTAATGTATCTTTATTCTATGAAAAATAGTGTATTCTTTGGAGATGATCCCTTTGCCGGTTTGGAGTTTGAAAAGCCACTGGCCAGAGTAAAAGAAGGCATAAAAAGCGGCCTGCTTCAAAACATTGTTAAAGAACACTTTATCAACAACCCACATGCACTGCTGATGGTCTTTAAACCGGAACCCGGACTGGAAAACAAAATTGCCGAAAAAACCAGAAAAAAACTGGCCGAATATAAAGCATCGCTCAGCCGGGAAGAATTAAATCAATTAATAGAAGAGACCAAAGCCCTAAAAGAATACCAACAGCAAAAAGACGACCCCGAAGCTTTGGCTTCTATCCCCATGCTATCGCTTAAAGATATCAGTAAAGAAGTGCAATGGTATGAACCCACAGAAAAAAGCATCAACGGAATTCCGGTTTTGCATTATGAAGATTTTACCAATAACATCGTTTACACCGATTTATTTTTTGATCTTCATACCCTTCCGCAAGAGCTTATCCCCTATGGACGTCTACTGACACAAGTGCTTGGAAAAATGAATACCGAAAACTATTCCTATGGAGAATTAGATAACGCACTAAACATCCATACGGGAGGATTTAATACATACTTAAGCACCTATTTGGAGAATAATTCCGATGATAAATTAATCGCCAAATTCAGAATTTCGGCCAAAGCAACAGTTGACAAGGCCGGCAAATTATATGAATTGACAGAGGAAATTCTTCAGCGTTCTAAATTAAATGATAAAGAACGATTAAAAGAAGTACTCATACGCCATCATTCCCAAACCGAGGCTATGGCGAAAAACAATGGTATCGGTTATGCCACAACCCGTTTGAGTTCTTATTATTCTAATCAGGGAATGTTTAACGAATTGGTTAATGGTTTAAGCTATTACGACTTCGTAACCGATATTACCGATAACTTCAATTCAAAAAATGATGAAATTATTGAAAATCTGGAAAGAGCTGCAGCATTACTTTTCCAAAAGAAAAATCTGATTCTCGGTATTACCTGTTCTGATAAAAACTATACAGACATACAGGGTGCCGTATCTCAATTTATCGGTCAACTTCCCGACAGGGAGGTAACCCCCCAAACATGGACCTTTGATTTGAATGCTAAAAACGAAGGGTTAACATCCTCATCGATGGTACAATATGTTGTTAAGGGATATGATTACAAAAAGCTTGGATATGAATGGGACGGAAAAATGAGGGTTCTAAATCAAATATTATCGCGAGAATACCTGCAAAACAAGATTCGAGTTTTAGGTGGTGCTTATGGCGGTTGGGCCTCTGTTTCACCCTCGGGAAATATCTATTTTGGGTCGTATCGTGATCCCAATTTATCTGAAACACTTGAAAATTACGATGCTGCGGTGGATTATATCAAAAATTTTGAAGCCGATTCTACCGAAATGACGAGATACATTATTGGTACTATAGCTAATATTGATGGTCCCACGACCCCATCTATTCGTGGGGCAAGAGCCTATTATTACTATTTAACAAAAACCACAAAAGAAGAGATGGAAGCGGAACGAAATGCCATACTCAACACCACACCGGAAGACATCAGAGCTTTCGCACCGATGATTTCTGACGTTATGAAACAAAACATCTGGTGTGTTTATGGTAATGACAAGAAGATTAATGACAATAAAGAACTGTTTAAATCTACCCGTGCCGTAGTGAAATAAATTAAGCAAGACTAATTTGTAAATATAAAGCTATCCCCTGTCAAACATTTTATTTGGCAGGGGATTTTGTTTTGCATAAAGTTTACCTAAGTTATTGGTAGAATGGAATAAATGTTAGTAATTAGTGGTTAGTTGTTAGTGATTAGTGGTTAGTGGTTAGGGATTAGTGATTAGTCTATTTAGCACATCAACCGCTTCAATCTCTTCAATCTCACAAATCTCTTCAATCTACCTTATCCAACGCTTCCAGACGTTTCAGCAAAGGTGGATGTGAATAGTTAAAGAAGACATACCAGGGATGAGGCGTTGGATTGCTTAACGCATTGGCCGAAATTTTCTTAAGGGCCGACTGCAATGCTGCAGCATCGGCATGTTTACCGGCAAAAGCATCGGCCTGAAACTCATTGCGGCGAGAAAAGATGTTCATTCCCAAACCTAAAATTTCACTCACCGGACTATATAGTATTGCAAAGCCAATAAGTCCGATATGAAACACCGGCTCATTAATCCCAAGGGCTTGTGACAACGCCGGCTCATTAACGAACCAGCCTAACAAATAGAGCGTAAGTCCCGTTTGCAATACACTTAAGATGGTTCCCCAAATGATATGCTTAAGTCGGTAATGACCAATTTCATGAGCCAGCACAGCAACAATTTCATTAATTTCCAAATCATTAATCAGGGTATCGAACAGTACAATTCGCTTATTTTTTCCGAAGCCGCTAAAAAAGGCATTCGCCTTTGTTGAGCGTTTTGAACCATCCATCACATAGACGTTTTCAAGGGCGAACCCCGCTTTTTGGCTCATCTCCTCTATGGCCTTACGCAAAGGGCCCTCTTCCAAAGGGGTTTGTTTGTTGAATAACGGAAGTATAAGGGTAGTATAAAACTTACTAATAAAAATCATAAAGAGGGAAAGACCAACCCATGCATATAACCAGAACCACTTACCAGCAAAGTGATAAAACCAGATAACCAAACTCAGCAAAATACCACCTATCACAGCGCCCAGCACCAAACTTTTAATCTGATCGGACACAAAAGTTTTTGGCGTAGTTTTATTGAAGCCAAAACGTTCTTCAATCACAAAGGTCTGGTAAATGTCAAACGGCAAACCAATAATATATGATGCCAATCCCATGATACCAAAAAATATTAAAGGCCGCCAAAGCCAATGATCGGTATATTGAAGCACCCAATTATCGACCAGGGCAAAACCATGAAACCACAAAAATACCAATAACACGACCAGACTAAAAGTGGAAGATATCTTCCCAAACCGATGGTTCACACGACGATATTGCTTTTGTTTTTCGAATTTATCCTGAGGATAAACATCGGCCAGACGGTCGGGGACACTCTCTGCCCAACTGCGACGGTTCAACTCTTCCAATATCCAGCCCCAAAGGGCATCGGCCAGTAACAGACCTATAATAACGTAAAATAGTGTGGTATGCATAGTTTGAATGATTCTTTACCTCGCCGGTCCAAATCCAGCGCTTTAATTCCGGTTTATAATGGTTACTAAACAACAAAAGCCCTTTACGGACTTTGATGGTGCAAACTTAATGCATAAACAGTTTATCCCGGATTATGCATTAGAATAATTAAAAGGTGGACTTAGGCTTTCCACTTTCGCAAATATTCCGTCCATCCAGGGTCGCCTTTTTGCATTC
>NZ_FONA01000027.1 GCF_900112795.1 Thermophagus xiamenensis | reverse complement strand
TCATTTTAGCAATACTATGAATTCTAACGGACTTACCAATGGGGATGGTATGCTCTTAAAGCACCTATAACAACAATTTTAATTAACATATAACTATCTTGAAAAACTTATGTAAATAAAAAAGCCGGAATTTCAATCCCAGCTTCTGTGTTTTATTCTAATTTTTTCTTACTTCTGAAATTGCCCAAGTAAAGATTTATATTTTGGTGTACAGATTTAGAGTTTTAGTTCATTCATAACCTGGCTTACCCATTCTGATATTCTTCCATCGGTAAGGTCTGGTTCATTATCCTCATCTAACGGTAGCCCAACAAACATACCATCTTTAAAGGCACGGGATTCGCTGAAATCGTAATCATCACCCGGCCATTGTCCAACAAAACGTGGTCCTTTGGGAGCTAATAATTCATATAATTTACCCATACCGTCACAAAAAGTATCAGGGTAAGTCTGCTGATCGCCTAAACCAAACAATGCTATGGTTTTTTGACTTAAATCCAGCGTTAAGAAATCTTCTACAAAAGTTTCGAAATCATCCTGCAACTGGCCTACACCCCATGTGGAAGTGCCTAGAATGTATACGTCGAAACCTTCTAAATCCTTAGCTTTAATGCTTTCGGCTGAAATTAGAGCAGCTTCAGGAATAGCTTTATGTATTTTTTCGGCAACAAATCGCGTGTTTCCTACCGAGGATCCGTAAATAATGGCTGTTTTTTTCATGATTTATATTTATCGATTTCGGAATACTCCTTCTCTAAATCTACAATAATGTACGGATAATTTTATGAGAAAAAGATAAAATCCATAATTTGAGAGAGATAATAATCTGTCGCCTTCGGGTGCATAAGAATTATCGTAAGTTTCGCCCCAAAAGATTGAAGCAGGCAATGTTGTACTTAAATCAAACCTCACAAATGATTCTTCCATAATTATTTTATCTCCATCTTTCTTTTCTGGTAAATAAAACAAATTTGATATTCGATTCTCTTTTAGATTTTCTATAAATGTACTTATTCGTTTTGGCTCAATATTTTTTTCTTTCAATTTGTGGATAAATTCTTTTAAAGAGAAAACAGCTGCAAATTGTATATTGGGAACTTCAAGCCTTTTGTTATCTGGGGAAATATCACATGTATTTGATACAATAATTCCTTTTAAATATACAGTTTCAAATTTTCCATTATTAAATCTTGAAAAAGGAATATCTATAATACAATCACCCTGATAATAATATTTAGTATCAGGAATTCTGTAATAAATTAAGTTGGGATTATTCGAAAAAGGAAAATATTCCTTAACCGTTTTAAAAAGATTTTCTGTTAATTCTGGAGTTAAATATTTTGGCAAAAATGTCCTAATTAATTCAAGTGTGTCATATTTTGCCTCACGCATATGCTAAAACCTTTTTTTTGTGGGTTTTGCATTAATCTTGGATATAAATAACTCATCTAGAATTTGAGAAAAATTTTCGTCCAGGTTAATTTGCTCTTTTGCAAAATTTTGCACAGAATTCATAAATCCGTATTCTATTGAAGAGTATTTTTTTGATAAACTACCGTCCTCATTGTAGTTGGAATTTATATAATCGTCAACTCTTGTGTTTATGGCTTCCGGTGAATTGTATTCAATTATCATAGCTTGCAAAATATCTGGGGAATAGTCAACATCAATGAATGCATTTGTGGAGGAAGTAATAGAATCAGAAGCTATCCCCCCAATTAATTGTCCAGCTGATGTGGTCTCTTCAATTAACATTTTAAATTTCTCCTTTTAAATAAGCTTCAATACTTTTGGTATTAATTATTTCAAATACGGTTTTGTTTAGTTTATCATATAAACTTTTTTCAAAAGTTCTGTGTCGTTCAAAAAATGGTTTCGTATTGACGTCAAGAATAATACTTATTCCATGATTAAATTGTCCTGTTGGTCTTAAAGTTTTGGTTTCATTGTGTAAAATCAATTTTTGTTCCTTGAATTTTGAGCATTTTACATTTAGATAAAAATCCAATTTATAATTTTTTGAATAATAAATAGAAAAATCTTTGCAATCTTCTTTTATGGAAAAGGCTCCTGTGTTTTCTCTTAAGAAGTCGTTAATATGGCTCGGTTCCAGATAAATCCCTAGCTCTATTATGTAACCAATAAAATTTATGTTTTCAGAGTCTGCCAGTTTTGACAAGTTGGCGACTTTAGCCCGGATATATTTTTCAATTTGGTGATGGTCAAGTTTAAATTTTTCGTCATATTTCGTTGCTAACGTTATTCTTGATTGAGAAACTTCAATTTTGCTATGCCCATTTTGGGATTGACTTTTAAAACGGGGAATATTTGGATCTAACTCATCAGGAATGGCAACCGTTATGAACGGAACTTTGAATTCGTCTTTTAAAGCATCTTCGAATTCAAAAAGCCGTTTGCGTATTTCCATATTTCTCGCAAACGAGAAAACAATCTGTGAATTGTCAATATATAGATTGTCTTTCATACTAACTGCTTTGAAATAAAACAAAAATAGGTAATTTGCCGGCACAAAGAAAGGGAGGACTGTATTTTATTTTGTCTGTTTCAAAAAGGTGGAATATTGTAGCTTCCTAACCTTCAATAGTGTTTTATTTCCGGAAAAAATCAATCTTTTACTCTTATCATCATCAATCCGTCACGCATGGGTAATATAACTTGTTCTACCCGGGGATCTTCTTTTACCATTTTATTGAATGCAAGAATGCCTTTGGTATAACTGTCGTTTTGTGCTTCGGGATCAATCACTTTGCCATTCCAGAGTATATTGTCAGCCAGAATATAGCCGCCCGGATTCATTTTTTCAATAACCATTTTATAATATTCGGGGTATTCCCGCTTATCGCCATCGATAAAAACCAGGTCGAAGGAAGCATTCAGCGTTTTAATAATATTAAGTGCATCGCCGATGTGAAGATGTATTCTGTTTTGGAGGCCGGCCTTGCAGATGTATTGTCGGATAAATGTTTCCAGTTCATCATCCCGTTCAATGGTGTGGAGGTGCGCAGCAGACCCCATTCCTCTGGCCATACAGATGGCCGAATACCCGGTAAATGTTCCGATTTCCAGTACCGTTTTGGGCTGTATCATGCGGCAAAGCATGGTGAGTAGTTGTCCCTGAACCTGTCCCGATACCATTCTTGGTCGCAATACCTTTAAATGGGTTTGCCGGCGAAGTTCATAAAGCAGTTCATCTTCGGGCGAAGTATGGGTTTCAATATAGAGTTCCAAATCTTTATTGGGATTTCCGGTTATGTGGGTATGACTACTCATAAATCAAATATGAAAGTTGGTTTTCATCAAATACTTCGTTGGCGATTTCCAGCAAGTCGCTGGCGGTTAGTTTGTCTATTTTTTTATACAACTCTGAAAGCGAATCCACTTTATTATAAAGGAGGTAGCTTTTACCAATGCTAAGCATTAAGTTTTCTTTATTTTCGTGAGCTATGGTGATTTGCCCTTTTAATTGCCGTCGTGCCTTGTGTAATTGCAATTGTCCCAGTTTTTTGTCTCGTAACCTGGCCAGCTCACGGCGTGCAATACGCAAACTTCGGTCGATATTTTGACGGTCGGTACCAAAATATATACTGAAAACCCCTGTTCGGTAGTATGGCGAATAGATAGATTCGATGTTGTAGGCTATACCATTTTTTTCCCGAAGAGCCATGTTGAGCCGGCTGTTCAAACCGGGACCACCCAGAAGATTGTTAAGCAAAGAAAGACCTAAGCGTTTGGGATTTTCCAAATCGTAAGCTATGTTCCCCAATGTGATATGACTTTGAAAGGTGTCCAGCTCCTTCCGAATACTCGCCGGTTTATAGGCCGGTGTAGGAGGCCTTGATGTCTGCCGATAATTGGCCGCCTCTTGTCCAAAGTATTTATTTACGGTTTTTAGGAATTTTCCTGAATCCAGGTCGCCAACCATACACAACACCATTTGGTCGGTATGGTAATTATTGCGAATAAACCGAAGGATATCTTCACGCGTAAAGCTTCTTACCGATTCTGCCGTACCTAATATATTTCGCCCCATGGGACCATCGTTGAAGACAAGCTCTTCAAAATCGTCGATAATCAGCTCGGCCGGATTATCCTTGTACGAATTAATTTCGTCTATTATTACTTCTTTCTCTTTTTTCAACTCTTTTTCCGGAAATACGGAGTGAAAGGTGATATCATGGAGTAATTCTATTGTTCTTTCGAAATCCTGAATTAGAAAAGAAGCATAAATAGCCGTTTCTTCTTTTGAGGTATAGGCATTTAGTTCCCCCCCCACATCTTCCAGACGGCTCAAAATATGCCAGGTTTTACGCTTTTGAGTACCCTTAAAGATGACATGTTCGATGAAATGGGCCATCCCGTGTTCATGGAGCTGTTCGTCACGCGATCCGGTATTGATAATTAATCCGCAATGCCCCACTGGCGAAGCCGTCCGATGTAACACTATCCGGATACCATTTGAGAGCGTATGTGTAAATAGATTCATATTTTTTTAGAAAAATTTGAACGCAAAAATAACTAAACATCAGCGAATATTGCGCAAAAAATTATAAAGTGTGCTGGAAAATTTGCCGCGCTTTTTTTGTTAAAAAAAATCTTTCAGTATATTTGCAACCGCTTTTGCAAGGGTGCCATAGCTCAGTTGGTAGAGCAACGGACTGAAAATCCGTGTGTCCCTGGTTCGATTCCAGGTGGTACCACCAGAGGCAACTTTTTATAAGTAAGCCTTTGTACTTTGAAAAAACGGTGAAGAGGTTTTCTTGACGTTTTTTATGTTTTTAGGTTATTGAAGTAATGGATTTTTTGTTATTTTTATCCGCGTAAAAAATTAAAAATAACATTTTAGGTGCCATAGCTCAGTTGGTAGAGCAACGGACTGAAAATCCGTGTGTCCCTGGTTCGATTCCAGGTGGTACCACTTCTTAAAGGCTGTCTTGAACAAGGGCAGCCTTTTTTGTTGATAGCTTTCACTTTTCTTTCGTGGCCGGTTGTGGCTAAGGCTGTTTAATCTGTTTAATTTTAGTTCACTTTTTAGTTGTCCTCTTCTAATCAATAATCTTCACGGTAAAATTGGTTAACGCCTTTTATAAAAATAACAGTTCTTATTTGAAAAAGTATTTTTCTGCTTTTGATTAAAATATTCCCAATTATGGGAAACGATTAAATAGGTGTGGAGAACATCTATATATTATTGGGGAACATGTATATTGTCATGGGGAACATGTTTTTATAGATGGGGAATTATTTAAAACAGGCATGGGTCCAATTAATTTAAATTAAAATTAGCCACCAAAGGATAATGGAAAATTAGGAAAAAACAGATAGGCTGGCATTGGATGAGAGAAACGGATAATGCCTTAATGGAGTTGAAAACTTAAACCATAGGAATTTATGAGTGATTATAGATTTGCCATGCCAGATAAAGACGGGTGATACCAAACCAAAGTGCATAACCGCCCATGATAAGCGTGGCTAATACTGCTCCTTTGAAAGGGTTAAACAAAAGAAGTAAACCAATGGCCAAAGAAAGAATAGCGTGAATGAGTGAAAGTTGCGGAGCAGGAAGTATTTCTTTCATCTGTAAATATCCTGCCAGTTGTATGGCACCCAAAAAGGTGATGAAAAGGCCTGCTAAAACAACCATAAAGCTTGCTGTGGCACCGGGATAAACCATTATGAGTAATCCTATAAGGCTAAAAAAGATGCCTTGAATAAGGATAAAGTTGCGATTAACACTATTCCCCTTTGTGGCCGAAATAATCATGATTATTCCCACAATAAGAGCCAGTATACCAAAATAAGTGGCTATGGTCATCAGGGCCCCGGCGGGGTCAATAAAGATAAGAAGTGATATTAGTAGGGCGATGATCCCTTTAAGGGTTTCGCTAAAGGTGTTTGATCGAAGAACTTGTTTCATGGCAGATTAGCTTTTGGACAACATATCAAAAATAGTGAATAATTTTAAGAAATTATACATCCTGATTAACATCTGCCGGTATTCATTCTTTTTAAATTATTGGATGCGGAGACCATCGGCATCCAGCATCCATTCTTTTATTTGTTTCATGGTTTCGTTTGATGAGTTGGAAAAAAGTTCTTCGTCAAACATCCACGGTTCTATCTCTGCCGCTTCTTCAAAATAGGTGAACAGTGATTCGTTGAGCATCCACTCTTCTATTTGTCTTGATTCCTCAACAGGAGCCGCAAATTTCGACATAAAATAAGCGGTTTTGGTCATTTCGGTACCAGGTTCAAATGTTTTTTCGTTAAGCATCCAGTCAGAAACCTTCCGGGTGTTTTCTTCAATATGGCGAAGCGAAGCAAACAAAACAGCTTTGTTTTTTATGGATAGAATATCGCCGCTGGTTTGAGGATTGGCTGCATTTAAATTTATGGTTAAGCCTAAAACGATCATTGAAACGATAGTGGTTGTTTTCATTTTTTTGTCCTCCTTAATTGATTAATTATTGTGTTGATGTAAAGGTTTAATCAAGAGGTATGCCAAATTTTGTAAAGTATTGGAATTTAGGTCTTAAGGAAAGGAATGGGTTTTTTGCTACAGGGCATTATGTTCGGATGTGTGACAAAAGTATGTTCGGAATCGAACAGAGGACAGGCTTCCGCATTTTTTAGCTTCCTTAACACCCCCCAGCTTTTTTTTTGAAGTCAAATTAGGTACTTTTGCCTGTTCTTGTAAACTGAAATCCATATTGTTTGTTTCTATATCACGATGAAGACAATTATTAAATAAAAATAATCATGGATAAAAAGACCATACTGATAATCCTCGATGGGTGGGGATATGGAAAGAAAGACAAATCCGATGCTATTTATACGGCCGGAGCACCCTATTTTGAGAGCCTGCTGAAGAAATATCCCAATTCTCAGCTTCAGGCTTCTGGCGAAAATGTCGGACTTCCTGACGGGCAAATGGGAAACTCTGAAGTGGGACACTTAAATATTGGCGCCGGACGGATCGTTTATCAGGATCTGGTAAAAATTAATCTGGCCATTAAAAACAATACCATTGCTGAAAACCCTGAGTTAGTCAATGCCTATAAATACGCTAAAGAAAACAATAAACAAGTGCATTTCCTGGGATTGGTATCAAAGGGAGGTGTTCATAGTAGCCAGGAACATGCCTATAAACTGGTAGAAGTGGCCAAAGAGTTTGGCCTCAATAAATTGTTTGTTCATGCCTTCATGGATGGCCGGGATACTGACCCTCGTAGCGGAAAAGGGTACCTGAGTGAGTTGATGGAACATGTTAATCCTTTGGGATGTGAGGTTGCTTCCGTCATCGGCCGTTACTATGCCATGGATAGGGACAAACGCTGGGAGCGTATCAAGGAAGCTTACGACCTCATGGTGCGCGGTAAAGGAAAAGAAACACGTGATTTGATTTCTGCCATCCAGGAATCTTATGATGAAGATGTAACGGATGAGTTTATTAAACCCATTGTTCATGTAGATGAAAATGGAAAACCGGTGGCTACAATCCAGGAAGGGGATGTGGTTGTATTCTTTAATTTCCGTAACGACAGAGCCAGGGAAATTACTCAGGTGCTTACACAGCAAGATATGCCTGAATATGATATGAAAACTATCCCGCTTTACTATTGCACCCTCACACCTTACGATGCCACTTTTAAAAATATGCACATTTTGTTCGATAAGGATAATGTGAAAAATACCATGGGTGAGTTGGTGTCCAAAAGGGGTCTTAAACAACTACGTATCGCCGAAACCGAAAAATATGCTCACGTGACATTCTTCTTTTCCGGTGGTCGGGAAGAGGTCTTTGAAGGGGAGGACCGAATTCTCATTAATTCGCCCAAAGTACCCACTTATGACCTTCAGCCCGAAATGAGTGCCTACGAAGTTAAAGATGCTGTGGTGGCCGAGTTAAACAAGAAGAAGTACGATTTTATCTGTCTTAACTTTGCCAATGGTGATATGGTTGGCCATACCGGCGTTTACGATGCTATCAAAAAAGCTGTCAGGGCCGTTGATAACTGTCTGAAAGAAGTGGTCGAAACAGCTAAAAAGAATGGTTACGAAGCTATTATCATTGCCGACCACGGAAATGCCGACAATGCCATTAATCCCGATGGTTCGCCCAATACCGCTCACTCTCTTAATCCTGTTCCTTTTATTTGGGTTTCTGATGACCGTAAAGGAACTGTTAGAGATGGTATTCTTGCCGATGTTTCCCCATCTCTTATTAAACTAATGGGCCTTGAACAACCCGAGGAAATGACCGGACAAAGTCTTATCACTATTCAATAGTTTTTTTTAGAGTAAGAAAACATATAGTCAGGACAGTATCGGTGTTGATACTGTCCTTTTTTTGGGCTGTTGGGTAAATAAATTCCTGCGATATTGCTAAATTGTTTGTGTTTTATTTCCCATTTACCGGCATTAATGCTTATTGTTTCGGAAACTTTTTTAAAATCTATTTCTTAAAACAATTTACCATGAGAATAGAATATGATATTAAACTTGGCTTTAAAGATGTGATGTTTCGTCCGAAACGCTCTACACTCAAAAGTCGGTCGCAGGTAGAACTGCTTAGAACTTTTAAATTCTTGCATGCTAAAACCCAGTGGACGGGCATCCCTGTTATGGCCGCTAATATGGACACTGTAGGAACTTTTGAAATGGCATTGGCTTTAGCTAAACATAAAATGTTTACTGCATTGCACAAGCATTATCCAATAGAAGAATGGGAGCACTTTATGGAAAAAGCCCCCAATGGCATCGAAAATTATATCGCCGTTAGTACCGGTACGGGAGAAAACGACCTTAATAAAATCCATCAAATTTTTTCTCGATTTCCCCGGTTAAAATTTCTGTGTATCGATGTCGCCAACGGATATTCCGAGCACTTCGTGGAGTTTGTGGAAAAGGCTCGACACGACTTTGAAGATAAAATAATTATGGCGGGAAACGTGGTTACCGGTGAAATGGTTGAAGAATTGTTACTTTCCGGTGCCGATATTGTTAAAGTAGGTATTGGCCCCGGTTCAGTCTGTACTACTCGGGTAAAAACAGGCGTAGGGTATCCCCAGCTTTCGGCTATTATTGAATGTGCTGATGCAGCTCATGGTATTGGCGGACAGATTATTAGTGACGGAGGTTGTACCACGCCCGGCGATGTTGCCAAGGCTTTTGGGGCAGGGGCCGACTTTGTGATGCTTGGAGGTATGCTGGCCGGCCACGATGAGTGCAGTGGCGAACTTATTGAACAGGACGGAAAAAAATTTAAACTTTTTTACGGGATGAGCTCGGCAACAGCCATGGAAAAACATGCCGGAGGGGTTGCCGACTATCGCGCCAGTGAAGGTAAAACTGTACGTGTAGAGTATCGTGGACCCGTCGACAATACTGTTAAAGACATTTTGGGGGGCATCCGTAGCACCTGTACCTACGTAGGCGCAGCCAAACTGAAAGAGCTAAGCAAACGAACTACTTTTATCAGGGTTTCAGAGCAGGAAAATAAAATCTATAACGGTAAAGAGTAATGTTTTTTCTGATTCTAATTTGGTTGAAACAAGCATGACCAGGGAAATTTGTCACCAGATAACATTTGGGCAGAAGTTCTCAGACAGAAAGCAGAAGAGGTTTATAGTCATTCGTCAACAGTCATTAGTGATAAGTGTTGAATAACTAACAACTAACGACTAACCACTAAAAACTAATTTTAAGTTTCATTGAGTCAATAATTTAGAATATTTTTATAAAAACAGAGGTGTAGAAACATCTTAATTTTCTTTAACTTTGCCCGCCTAAATTTGTCTGAATCAACAGACCTGTAACATTTATTCAATGGTTCAAATAGACGACAAGATTATTAGCCTGGATATCTTTGAGAAACATTTTGTTTGTGATTTGCCACATTGTTTGGGCTCTTGCTGTGTTGAAGGAGAATCCGGAGCACCTCTCGAAGACGATGAAACAGAGATCCTGGATAAAATTTTTCCGCTGATTCGACACCTTCTTTCACCCGAAGCAATAGATATTATTGAGAAAAACGGAACCTGGGAAGTGGATGCCGACGGCGATAAAGTGACCCCTATCATTCGTGGCCGGGAATGTGTATACACCTACTTTGACCAGGACGGGGTATGCCGTTGTGCCATTGAAAAGGCTCATCGGGAGGGACTCATCGATTTTAAAAAGCCCATCTCGTGTCATCTTTATCCCATTAGGGTGGATAAGTATGAAAACTATGAGGCTTTAAATTATCACGTTTGGCCTGTGTGTAACCCCGCGCGTGAATTGGGGGAAAAGTTGGGCGTTCCTGTTTTTCGTTTCCTGAAAGAGCCTATCATCCGCAAATATGGTAAGCGATTTTACGATGAAATGGAAGATGTTTATAAACATTTAGAAAAACAAAAAGCCAATCAAGGGAACAAACATGAGTAATCAGGCCCATCTTCTTTTGTATTAAATAATATTGCCCTTAAAGGGTTGATTCTTTTTCTATCTATAAATTTTTTTGACGTTTAAATATGGGACGCGCATTTGAATATCGTAAGGCCAGAAAACTCAAAAGATGGGGTAATATGGCCAAAACTTTTACCAAAATAGGTCGTGAAATCGCTATCGCTGTTAAAAGCGGTGGCCCGGATCCGGCAGGGAATCCAAGGCTTAGAATGCTCATACAAAATGCCAAGGCCGCCAATATGCCCAAAGAAAATGTAGAACGGGCCATTAAAAAAGCATCGGGGAAAGACCAGGCCGACTATAAAGAGGTGGTGTACGAAGGTTATGCCCCGCACGGCATTGCAGTGTTAGTCGAAACGGCTACCGACAACCCCACTCGTACTGTGGCCAATGTACGCAGTTATTTTAATAAGGCGGGTGGCTCTCTTGGTACTTCCGGAAGTGTCGATTATATGTTTGAGCATAAATGCAACTTCAAAGTGAAAATGAAAGAAGGTGTTGATCTGGAAGAGCTTGAGCTTGAGTTAATAGACCTGGGAGGTCAGGAAGTTTTTGCCGAGGATGATGGCATGATGATTTACGGAGAGTTTGAAGCTTTCGGACCTATCCAAAAGTATCTGGAAGAAAATGGTTTTGAAATAGAAAAGGCTGAATTTGAACGAATACCTCAGGATACACGAACGCTAACCCGGGAACAGGCCGCTGATATTGAAAAATTACTGGCCCGCTTTGAAGAAGATGACGATGTTACTAATGTTTTTCATAACATGGCTTAAGATTGATCCAAGCTTTTTTTCGTATACAGTTGTTGGACAAATGAAACGAGCATGACAATGAGAGATTTTCACAAAAGAGAATGTATAAAACTCTTTGTCATGCGAGTTCCATCAGGCCAATGAGTTAAATAAATTATATACGAATGAAACGAGCATGGCGACTTTTGCCACAAAAGAGCATGTATAAAATGATATAGGCAGAAGTGCACAGGCAGAAGGCAGAAGTGAGATTTATCGATTTTATGATTGCGGGTTGGGAAATTTCCCCTTTAGGGGATTAAGGGGTGAGGGATGGCCATAATGGACTTTAAACTAATTATATAAGTAAATTTTATACGAATGAAACGAGCATGAACACATGTTTATACATTTTTATGCTGTGATAAGCATTCCTGGTCTTGCTCGTTTTATTTCTATTTATTGCCCCTTTCTTTTCAGTATATTGCTTTTTGTTCCTTCTCTTTTGCTTTCTCTTTGCGGGAATTAAGACATCTTTGTTTTAGGTATTAATGGATAAAAACCCTTATTGGGGTCTGGTTTTTACTGCTTTCAGGATAGGCTTCTTCCAATCAAATTTAAAAAAAGAAGAAAAACATATCATAAATCACTTATTGCCCAATCCTTGATATCTCTCATGCCTAATCCCGTAAATTTTTTTGTATTTTAGGTCTCGGTAATACCCGAAATATGTTTAATTCTTCCCTAAAAGAACCTTATTTTGAAGGTGATGGGTTAAAAATATTTTAAAATAATGGAAATCAAACAGTACATTGAAGAAAACCGCGACAGGTTTCTGGAAGAACTTTTCGAATTGATTCGTATTCCTTCCATCAGTAGTGAGACCGCTCATAAAGAAGATATGTATCGGGCGGCAGAAAAGTGGAAGGAATTATTACTGAATGCCGGTGTTGATAGGGCAGAAGTGATGGAAACTACAGGACATCCCGTGGTCTTTGCCGAAAAAATATTGGATAAACAGTTCCCTACAGTTTTAGTTTACGGACATATGGATGTTATGCCGGCCGACCCCCTGGATTTGTGGGAAACCGATCCCTTTGAGCCGGTTGTACGTGATGGGAAAATTTGGGCCAGAGGTGCCGATGATGACAAAGGACAATCGTTTATGCATTTAAAGGCCTTTGAATATTTGTTGAAAAACAATCAACTTCGTTGCAATGTAAAATTCTTGATCGAAGGTGAAGAAGAAATTGGTTCCGAACATCTTCCCGAATTTTGTGAGAAACATAAAGAATTGCTTAAAGGGGATGTGATTTTGGTTTCCGATACTTCTATGTTGGCTCCCAATGTGCCATCTATTACAACAGGACTAAGAGGTTTGGCCTATTGGCAGGTAGAGGTGACCGGTCCTAATCGTGACCTTCATTCCGGAATATATGGCGGGGCAGTGGCTAATCCTGTTAATGTGTTGGCCCAAATGATTGGCTCATTGATTGATGATAACGGACATATTACTATTCCGGGATTTTATGATGATGTATTAGAGGTGAGCCATGAAGAAAGAGCCTTGATGGCTGAAGCACCTTTTGATGAAGAGGAATATAAAAAAGCTATTGGAGTTAAAGAGCTGCAGGGTGAAAAAGGATTTACTACCCCTGAAAGAACTGGTATCCGGCCTTCTTTCGATGTTTGTGGTATATGGGGCGGGTACACCGGTGAAGGTGCTAAAACCATATTGCCTTCAAAAGCTTATGCTAAACTTTCTTCACGTCTGGTACCTAATCAGGACTATAATAAAATTGCCCAACAGTTTATTGACTTTTTCCAATCTATTGCTCCAAAAGCTGTTGAGGTTAAAGTGAATACCCTACACGGTGGACAGGCTTATGTGTGCCCTATCGATATGCCGGCTTATCGGGCTGCTGAAAAAGCTTTTTTGCAAACTTATGGAAAGCGGCCTGTTCCCGTTCGTAGTGGAGGTTCAATCCCAATTATTTCTGCTTTTGAGCAAATTTTAGGTATGAAATCTATCTTGATGGGGTTTGGGCTTAATTCAGATGCTATCCACAGTCCTAATGAAAATTATCCTTTGGAACAATTCTTTAAGGGAATAGAAACCATCTCCTATTTCTATGAATATTTCGCTCAGGAGAATAAATAGTGCCTTGCTTTAGAGGTGTATCTCTTTTTGTAATGCCGTCTTGCAGGTTCTTTTTTTTAATAAGTTCCGGTGAGACGGCTTTTTCATGCAATAATACATCGAAAATTACCAAAATGAAGCTGCTTGAGTGTCTTTTGTTGTATCAAAAAAAGGTTTTAAATAAAATAACCCCTAAAAATTGAGGGTGTTTGTAGGAAAAATAACAAAAAAATAAAAAAATACCCTCAAATTAGTGGAATGTGTGTTGAAAAAATTTTATATTTGCCAAGGCTAACTCATAAACGAATAAATATGGCAAAATTAAGATTTTCTGCATTGGAAGAACTCCTGAATAGAGAGACTAAACCATCAAAAGAGCCCAGAATTCCCACCTCCGAATATTTCGGGGAATTGGTGTTTGACAGGCCCAAAATGAAAAAATACTTATCCAAAGAGGCTTTCGACCATGTTATTGAAGCAATTGAAAAAGGAACACGGATTGACCGTCGCATGGCCGATCAGATAGCTCTTGGGATGAAAGCCTGGGCTATGGAAAAAGGGGCTACTCATTATACGCACTGGTTTCATCCTCTTACTGATGGAACTGCCGAAAAACATGATGCCTTCCTTACTTTTGGTGAATTTGGATCTATGGTGGAAAGTTTTTCAGGTTCTCTGTTGGTTCAACAAGAACCCGATGCATCCAGTTTCCCTTCAGGAGGTATAAGAAATACTTTTGAAGCCCGTGGTTATACCGCATGGGATGTTTCTTCCCCGGCCTTTATCGTTGGTAGCACATTATGTATCCCTACTATCTTTGTATCTTATACAGGGCATGCCCTTGATTATAAATTCCCATTACTTAAAGCTCTTAATGCAGTAGATAAGGCTGCTACTGCTGTTTGTCAATATTTTGACAAAAACGTAACCCGCGTTATTAGTAACCTGGGTTGGGAACAGGAATATTTCCTGGTTGACGAAGCTTTGTTTAATGCCAGACCCGACCTGGTGCTTACCGGAAGAACCCTTATGGGACACTCTTCTGCTAAAGATCAGCAGCTCGATGACCACTATTTCGGTTCTATCCCGGAGCGGGTGATTGCTTTTATGGAAGACTTTGAAAAAGAAGCCTATCGCTTGGGAGTGCCTGTGAAAACTCGTCATAACGAGGTGGCACCTAACCAGTTTGAAGTCGCCCCCATCTTCGAAGAAGCCAACCTGGCAAACGACCATAACCAAATGGTAATGGATTTGATGAAAAGAGTGGCACGGAGACACAAATTCAGAGTGTTGTTCCATGAAAAACCATTTAAGGGTATTAATGGTTCCGGAAAACACAGTAACTGGTCGCTTAGTACAAATACTGGTGTTAACCTGCTGAGCCCGGGTAAAAACCCTAAAACCAATTTGCAATTCCTTACTTTCCTGGTTAATGTCCTTAAAGCTGTTTATGATAATCAGGATATCTTGCTGGCCAGTATCATGACCGCTAGTAACTCGCACAGGCTTGGCGCCAATGAGGCACCCCCTTCAATCCTGTCTGTTTTCCTGGGAAGTCAGATATCTGCTATGTTGGATGATTTGGAAACCAGAGTTCCTGACAAAAAAATGACGCCCGACGAAAAAACCGCCCTTAAACTGGACATCGGTAAAATACCGGAAATATTACTGGATAACACCGACCGTAACAGAACTTCACCCTTTGCTTTTACCGGTAACCGGTTCGAATATCGGGCTGTTGGTTCTTCGGCCAACTGTGCTTCAGCATTGATTGTTTTGAACACTGCTGTGGCCAATCAACTGAAAGTTTTCAAAAAGGAAGTTGATGCATTGATAGAAAAAGGCGTTAAAAAGGATGAAGCTATTTTCCAAATTATCAAAGAATATATTAAGGCGTCTAAAAAAATTCGTTTCGATGGTGACGGTTATAGTCAGGAGTGGGTGGAAGAGGCTCGTCGTCGCGGCCTGGTGAACGTTTCAAATGTTCCGGATGCACTAAAGGCCTATACTACCGATAAAGCCAAAAAACTTTTCACCGAAAATGGTGTCTTTACCGAAGTTGAGCTGGAGGCCCGTACCGAAGTGGAACTGGAAAAATTTGTGAAAAAGATTCAGATCGAAGCCCGCGTCTTGGGTGATTTGGCACTCAACCATATTGTTCCCACAGGCGTTCGGTATATGAATACGTTAATTGATAATGTTCAGGGACTTAAAGATGTGTTTGGGGAAAAAGATGATTTCCATGAATTAGCCGCCGATAGAATCGACCTGATCAAAAAGATATCTTACCATATCCAAAACATTAAAAACAAAACACACGATATGGTTGAAGCCAGAAAAGTGGCAAATAAAATTGAAGATATGAAAGAAAAGGCCGAAGCCTATGACCAAAAAGTGCGGCCGTATCTTGACGATATCCGTTATCATATCGATAAGCTGGAATTAACGGTTGATAATAGTATTTGGCCATTGCCAAAATACAGAGAGCTTTTATTTGCCCGTTAATGAACGGGAGAGGTTTTGACTTGATGGTGGCTGTTGGTTTTCCGACAGCCACTTTTGTGTTTTATATAATAGCCGCCTATACTTCAGGTAGAAGTCGGGTCGAAATCGGGGAATTTTAATAACAGTTTCTTGTCCTACCTATTATTAAGTGTATTTTTTTTTCTGAAAACAATTTATTTGGTTTAAACCATCCAATCTTTTAAAAAATATTTGCTGTTTTTTTTCGTTACTGTTTTGTTAATGGTAATTTTGACTTTCCAGGTCTTATAAAAAATTTATTCAGCACTTGGTAAATATGAAGAATGTACAGAAAAAGCTTTCATGAAAACTGTGCTATTTTGCTGCCTAAAAAAATATTTTAGATTGGATGTCCCAAACAATTCAACTTGGAAAAAACTAATTTCCATTAGTCCATTCTTAATGGGTGGTTTTCTTCTCTTATTGCTTTTGGGTGGCTGCAGTGCCGAAGCCCGACTGGCCTCAGGGGTTAAAATATATAATATAGGTGAATATAGTAGGGCCGCAGAACGGTTCAAAAAAATGGACTTCGACAACCGCTATTATCGGGCTCAAGCTTCTTTTTATCTGGCCATGTCCTATTATCGGGTGGGACAAGCACAACGAGCTGCCGCCTATTTTCAACGTGCTATTCGTTACGGATTATCTAATCCTGAGGCGTATTTCTATCTTGGTCAAAGCCTACGCATGCGGCAAGATTATGAGGAGGCCATTGAGGCTTATGAAGAGTTTTTGAAACATGACGTGGGAAACAGAGCAGCTCTTAATGGCATTGCTTCTTGTAATATGGCCATGAACAATCCTAAACAAACACGATACGTTGTAGAGTTAAATCGTTCTTTGAGGATCAGAGGAAGCAATTATTGCCCTGCTTTTGCCGGTAATGATTTTTCTGTCATTTTTTTTAGTTCCATGAAAAGGGGCGTAAAAAAACGAAGCACTAACAAAATAACGGGTTTGGGAAGTTCCATTATTTATAGCGCTATTCAGGATGGAAGAGGGGGATGGGAAGAACCTGTCCCTTTTTTGGGGGATGAAAACCCATTAATCGACGATGGAACTCCTTCTTTTACTGCCGATGGCAAAGAGATGTTTTTTACCCGTTGTACCTATTCCGATGAAGGCCCGTCAGGAGCTTCAATTATGGTGATGAAAAAGTCGGGTGGTCGGTGGGGAGCACCCGAGAAAATACCGTTAGGTGCCGATAGCCTGGTTTTTGCTCATCCGGCCATATCCCCCGACGGACAAACCTTGTACTTCGTATCGGATCGTCCCGGAGGTTTTGGTGGTAAAGACCTTTGGAAAGTAACGCGACAGGGTGACGTCTGGGGTGAGCCTGAAAATCTTGGCCCCGAAATCAATACCCCTGCCGATGAAATGTTTCCTTATGTGCGATCTAACGGTAAGTTGTACTTTTCATCCGATGGATTACCGGGATATGGTGGACTGGATATTTTTGAAGCGGAATGGGATGATAATGCCGGAAAGTGGTTGGTTACTAACTTGGGACTACCCATTAATTCTGCTGCCCATGACTTCGGTATCGTTTTTCGCGGAAACAGTAATATGGGATTTTTATCTTCATCGCGGGGCAGTTATAATGGTCTTGACCAAATTTTTGAATTTGAGCTTCCGGCAATAGAGGCCATACTTAAAGGCAAAGTGCTTGATGAAGATGAAAAGCCGGTTAAAAATGCATCGGTTTTTGTGGTGGGGAATAATGGTGTAAATCGTTCCACCGTAACTTCCGATAAGGGATCTTTTACTTTTAGCCTGAAGGCCGAAGCCGACTATATTGTCATGATTGTAGCCGAGGGTTTCTATAATGGGAAAATTGCTTTGTCGACTTATGGAATGGACGAAACCGATGAATTCGAACGTACTGTAATCTTAAAAAAAACAGAGTCTCACGACCGTTAATATTTCTCACACCGGAAACTTTATGTATTTTTGCACTCAGAATCAATAATTATCTTTAAAAAATCTGTTTGTGCAAAAGGATTTGAGATATCATCAGCGGGGTGTTTCGGCATCAAAAGAAGATGTGCACCAGGCAATAAAAAATGTTGATAAAGGGCTGTTTCCTAAAGCTTTTTGTAAAATCGTGCCCGATTATCTGGGTGGTGATCCGGAATGGTGTAATATTATGCATGCTGACGGTGCCGGGACCAAATCGGCCTTAGCATATCTCTATTGGCGAGAAACCGGCGACCTTTCTGTATGGAAAGGTATTGCGCAGGATGCATTGGTCATGAATTTGGATGATTTACTTTGTGTAGGGGTTACAGATAATATCTTGCTTTCTTCTACAATTGGCCGGAATAAACATAAAATCCCCGGTGAAGTAATCTCTGCCATAATTAACGGAACCGAAGAATTGTTGGAACAACTTCGTCGGTTGGGTATTGCCATTTACAGCACAGGAGGCGAAACCGCTGATGTGGGTGACCTGGTTCGCACCATAATTGTTGATTCAACCGTTACTGCCAGAATTAAACGAAGCGATGTTATTTCCAATCATTTAATTCAACCCGGCGATGTTATTGTTGGGCTTTCATCTACCGGAAAGGCTAATTATGAGGATTTCTTTAATGCCGGGATGGGTAGCAATGGGTTAACCTCGGCCCGTCATGATGTGTTTGCACATTATTTGGCAGCCAAATATCCGGAAAGTTTTGATCCGGAAGTCCCGGAAGATTTGGTCTATCAAGGCAAATATCGATTAACTGACGCTATCGAAGAACTTGGTTTGGATGCCGGGAAAATGGTTCTGTCACCAACCCGCACTTATGCGCCGGTTATTAAAGAGGTATTAAAGGAATTACGCTCAGAAGTGCACGGTATGGTGCATTGTTCGGGAGGTGCTCAAACCAAAGTAATGAATTTTGTTGAAAATCTTCATGTGATTAAGGATAATCTTTTCCCTGTACCTGAACTGTTTCGCATTATACAGGAAACCTCTCAAACCCCTTGGCAGGAAATGTATAAGGTTTTCAATATGGGGCATCGTTTCGAAATTTTTGTACAACCTCCCCATGCCTCACGCATTATGGATATAGCTAAAAGCTTTGGTATTGAAGCTAAAGTAATCGGACACTGCGAAGCCTCTCCTGAGGGAAATAAACTTACCATTAAAGGAGAAAAAGGAACATATTATTACTAGCTGCGTTTAAGTTTTCTCTTTAGAATTATACCTCACCGGAGGTTTGGTTTAGCCCAAACTTTTTCAATTCTCGATTGTCGATATCATATTAGAGGACAGATGAATTTTAAATGGTAGTCCTCAATAAAAATATAATTCTCCGTAACATCAAATTCGAAATATTATGGCACAAGATAATTCATTGCTTGAAAAGCTGGAATCTCTCAAATTACGGTTCGAAGAAGTGGGTCAGCTTATTACGGACCCCTCTGTTTTGGCTGATCAAAAAAGATATGTTAAGCTGAATAAAGAATATCGCGAACTGGAAGAAATCGTGCAGGTAGGAAAAGAATATAAGAATTTAATCGACAATATTGAATCTGCCCGTGCAATGCTTCGTGAAGAAGAGGATGAAGAGATGAAAGCTCTCGCACGACAAGAAATTGAAGAGCTGGAAAAGAAAAAGCCCGAAATGGAAGAAAAAATAAAGATGCTATTGCTACCGGGCGATCCTGAAGATTCTAAAAATGCTGTGCTCGAAATTAGAGCCGGAACTGGTGGAGATGAGGCAAGCATCTTTGCAGGTGATTTGTTTCGAATGTATACCAAATTCTGCGAAAAGAAAGGATGGAAATATGAGGTTACTCATTTCTCGGAAGGAACCGTTGGAGGTTATAAAGAAGTGGTGATGAAGGTTTCAGGTAATGGCGTTTATGGAGTGCTAAAGTACGAATCGGGTGTACATCGCGTTCAACGTGTGCCTCAAACCGAAACACAGGGAAGAGTACATACCTCTGCTGCATCAGTTGCCGTTTTGCCTGAAGCAGAAGAATTTGATATTGAGTTGAGACCGGAAGATATTAGAAAAGATACTTACTGTTCTTCCGGACCAGGAGGTCAGTCGGTGAATACCACCTATTCCGCCATTCGTCTGACTCATATCCCAACTGGTATCGTGGTTACCTGTCAGGATCAGAAATCACAGCTTAAGAACCTCGACAAGGCAATGGCTGAACTGAGAACTCGAATTTATAACCTTGAATATCAAAAATATTTGGATGAAATTGCATCCAAAAGAAAAACCATGGTATCAACGGGTGACAGGTCCGCTAAAATTCGGACTTATAACTATCCCCAGGGGAGGGTCACCGACCATCGTATTAACTATACCATTTACAACCTGCCGGCTGTTATGGATGGTGATATTGGGGGTATTATTGATAAGTTGCAGGTAGAGGAAAATGCAGAGCGGCTTAAAGCTAGTGAATTGTGATTTAATAAAATTATAGGTGGTATTCACCGGTGATTTGTCCCCCCCGGTGGTATTTGCATTAGTATATAATTTATCTAATTCATTGGTCGAATGAAACTCGCATGACCTAAGTCTATACATCTGCTTGTTGTGACAAACCTATTTTGAAATGCTCGTTTCATTTGTTTAATCGTTAATGATTTAAAATTATTATATAATGACCAGACAGGAAATTTTTGAACAGATTAGGAAAAAGAAAAGTTTTCTATGTGTGGGCCTCGATAGTGATATTAATAAGATTCCCCGCTTTTTATATGATACCAGCGACCCTGTTTTTGCTTTTAATAAGGAGATTGTAGATGCTACACACGATTTAGCTGTTGCTTATAAACCCAATCTTGCCTTTTATGAAAGCATGGGGGTAAGCGGTTGGAATACCCTCGAAAAAACGGTTAACTATATTCGTTATAATTATCCGGATATCTTTATCATTGCTGATGCCAAACGGGGAGATATAGGAAATACTTCTCATCACTACGCTCGTGCTTTTTTTGATGCTCTGGATTTTGATGCTGTGACCGTGGCACCATATATGGGTTCCGATTCTGTTAAACCTTTTCTTTCTTATGTTGGACGGTGGGTCATCTTGCTGGCGCTTACCTCAAATCAAGGTGCCAACGATTTTCAATTTTTGAAGGAAGATAATACCCGCTTATTTGAAAAAGTAATTACTACCTCGCAAAGTTGGGGCGATATAGAGAATATGATGTACGTAGTTGGGGCTACGAGAGCCGAAATGTTAAAAGATATTAGAGCTCTTGCGCCTGACCACTTTTTGCTGGTCCCGGGTGTGGGTGCTCAGGGAGGTAGCCTGGCCGAAGTGGCACGATATGGTATGAACGACCAATGTGGGTTATTGGTCAACTCTTCGAGGGGGATTATTTTTGCCGGTGAAGGAAAAGACTTTGCCGAAAAAACCAGAAATGCAGCTTTGCAAATTCAAAGTGAAATGGCACAACTGTTGGCCGAGAAAGCTATTATCTAATTCCGGTTTCGTTAGGCTTAAATCTTCATTTGTAGGTTAAAATAAAAAATCTTTGTAATTTGCATTTTTGAAAGATAGGGGTGTAGAAGAAGCATCTGGGTGTTGTTGGTGCTTTTTGAGTTGAGTGCTTTGAACAAACATTCCTCAAAACTTTTACCTTTTACCTATGAATGAAGATTTATTGCATTTTGTTTGGCAGCATAAACTTTATAAACAAGGACTTTTTCTTTCAGACCAGGGACAGAAAATAGAAATTGTTCATCCGGGACTTCCCAATAGTGACTCCGGACCCGATTTTTTTAATGCAAAAATCAAGTTGGATGATGTTTTATGGGCCGGAAATGTGGAAATTCATCTGAAAGCATCCGATTGGATTCGGCATCAACATCATTTGGATCATCGATATGATAATGTTGTTTTACATGTGGTATTGGATGACGATGAAAGCGTTTCTACTGCTTCCGGAAGAAATGTCCCTACCTGGAAAATGGAAATACCCGATACTGTTTTACGACAGTACCATGAATTGACCCGTAAACGGGGATGGATTGCTTGTGAATCAATGATTGAAAATATTCCGGAATTTGAAATAGTTGCCTGGGTAGAGCGAATGCTGATTGAAAAATTGGAGCAAAAAGTATATACTATTAATTCTTTGCTCGAGGAAACCAATAATAATTGGCAAGAAGTTTTTTACAGGTTGCTGGCCAGAAATTTTGGGTTTGGAGTTAACGGTGACCCTTTTGAACGACTGGCCCGGCAAACCTCATGGACTATTGTGGCAAGAAATGCCGATAGCCCCGAAAAATTAGAGGCTCTTTTTCTGGGACAAGCAGGCTTTCTCGACAAAATGATCTTCGAAGATGATTATATACAACGGCTTAAACGTGAATATTTGCTATTTAAAAATAAATATCAATTGCGGTCATTACCTGAGCATGTGTGGAAATTCTTGCGTTTGCGACCGGGAAATTTCCCTACAATAAGACTGGTGCAGTTTGCCGCTCTTTTATACAGGCATCCGACAATGTTTGACAAAATTGTTAGTTGTTCCAATATTGCCGAAGTAAAAGAATTATTTAGAGTCGAACCTTCCATATATTGGAATAATCACTATAAACCTGATGTTGTTGGGAAAAAAATTCCTAAACGATTGGGAAATCAAGCCGTTGAACTCATAATTATTAATACCTTGGTTCCTTTGCTATTTGCTTTTGGTAAACTGAGGGGAAAACCTCACCTGCAGGATAGAGCCCTTAATTGGCTTGAAAAATTAGAACCTGAAAAAAATAATATTGTTTCCGGATGGAGAAAGTTCTTGACCAACATCGAGATTAATTCGGCCGCCATAACTCAAGGACTGGTGTTTTTAAAAAAGAATTACTGTGATCTTAATAACTGCTTGAGATGCAGAGTCGGACACAAAGTAATGACACGGAATCTGACCAAATAATTATTTTTGGTTCATTTTTTGATAGATTTTTGATTGTTAAAAATATATAAATTTTATTCTTTCAAAATTGAAAACTATGAAAAACAATTCTTTACTTTTCGTTTCTTTGGTATTATCTCTCTTTTTGGGCATGGCAGGCTGTAAATCTAAGGAAAAGGTTACCGCTAAAAGTGAAATAGGTGATATTATTGAAGAACTACCTTGTGAAGACAAGGGGCGTTCAGATAAAAATTACTTTCGGGCCAGTGCTATGTCAACTAGTTCGGATTTAAGTCTGGCAAAAGAAAAAGCACTCTTGTTGGCCAAACAAAGATTGGTGACCTTGATTAATTCCAATACCAAATCGGTTACAGATCGGTATGTGAATGAGCGAGAAGTTAGTGATGCTGCCGAATTTGAACAAAAATTTGAAAATATGACCCGGGAAGTGGCCGATGAAACTATAAATAATATTGTGGTTATCTGTGAAAAGGCCAGTGTAACTAAAGATGGTAAATATCATGGATTTGTTGCTATTGAGGTAAGTCGGGATGATGTCTTGAATGGCCTTGACCGGCGCATCTCTAACGATGATAAATTACAACTGGATTACGATAAGAAAAAATTCCAGGAAATATTTGAGGAAGAAATGGAGCAGATGGCTAAAGAAAGAGGGTATTAGTATCCTGACAATTGGTTTACTTTTGATATGGGCTTTTCAGGTTTTGAATATCTTTGGATAAAATAATTTGCATAGGCTCAAAATATTATCTAAATTTGCGACCTGATTTGTAAAACTAAAATTTTTTGAAGGTCGTATGCATTTGACAAAAGAAGAAAAGCAAGAAATCTTTGCGAAGTTCGGGAAGTCGAATACTGATACTGGTTCTCCTGAAAGCCAGATAGCATTATTTACTTACCGTATCGCACATCTGACCGAGCACTTAAAAATTCATAAAAAGGATTTTAGTACGGAGTATGCCTTGAAAAAAATGGTGGGTAAGCGGCGTCGTTTGCTCGACTATCTGAAAGCTAAGGATATTGAAAAATATCGTAGCTTAATTAAGGAACTTAACATCCGGAAATAGGTCAGTGAAAGATAAATTTTGAAAGGCAATTCTTTTTAAAGGATTGCCTTTCTTTTTATCATAATTTGTCTATTGCCGGATCTGGTTTCGCACCTTTACAAAACATTTATTTTTATTTCAGCAAAGGGTAACATGCTCGTTTTTTTCCTTTATGATTAATGGTCTTAATAAAAAAAAGCCATGTCAGGCGTGCGAAATAGCAGATATTGTCTATATTTGGGGTTGATTAAGAGATTGTAAGAAAAAATAGAGAAGTAATTTATGATTAAACCGATTGAAAAAAGTATCGACCTTGGAGATGGACGGTCGATAACAATAGAGACTGGAAAATTGGCCAAACAGGCCGACGGATCGGTAGTTGTTAAAATGGGGAATACCTATTTGCTGGCTACTGTTGTTTCAGCAAAAGATGCTAAACCCGATGTCGATTTTATGCCACTCTCTGTCGATTACAGAGAAAAATTTGCTGCCGCCGGACGTTTCCCCGGTGGTTTTCAAAAGAGAGAAGCTCGTCCTTCCGATTATGAAATACTTGTTTCCAGATTGGTAGACCGCGCTTTGCGACCTCTCTTCCCTGAAGATTATCATGCCGATACCTTTGTTTCGGTTAACCTTATTTCCGCCGACAGTGAAAGTACGCCCGATGCTTTGGCCGGTTTGGCTGCATCTGCCGCCATCGCTGTCTCTGATATCCCTTTTGGTGGGCCGATCTCAGAAGTGAGAGTTGCTCGAATTAACGGTGAGCTTAGAATTAACCCGCCGGCCAGTGAGCTTAAAAACGCCGATATGGATATCATTGTTGCCGCCACTATGGAAAATATTATGATGGTGGAGGGTGAAATGAATGAAGTTACTGAGGCCGAATTGCTAGAAGCCATGAAATTTGCTCATGAAGCTATTAAAGTGCAATGTGAAGCGCAAATTGAACTGGCTAAACTGGTCGGCGCTAATCAGAAAAGAGAATATTCCCATGAAGTTAACGATGAGGAGCTTCGACAAAAAGTGTGGGACCAAACCTATGAAAAGGCTAAAGAAGTTGCACGGTCTGCTAATCCTAACAAGCAACAACGCAACGAAGCTTTTGATAAAATTGTTGAGGAGTTTATCGAAAACAATTACGACCCTGAAGAGGATGACATCCCTGAAGCCCTTATTAAAAGATATTACCACGATGTTCAAAAAGAGGCTGTTAGGCGTGTTATGCTCGATGAAAATATTCGTCTCGACGGTCGGGCTATGGATGAAATTCGTCCTATTTGGTGCGAGGTTGACTGCCTGCCCGGACCTCATGGTTCGGCAATCTTTACCAGAGGTGAAACTCAATCGTTGACGACTGTTACCCTTGGTTCCAAATTAGATGAAAAAATTGTTGATGACGTCCTTGTTAAAGGCGTCGACAGATTCTTGTTGCACTATAATTTCCCGCCTTTTGCTACCAATGACCCCAAACCTTATCGCGGTGTGGGACGGCGCGAAATAGGGCATGGAAACCTGGCTCACAGAGCCCTGAAACGTATGATGCCCGACGATTTGCCGTATGTGGTCCGTGTGGTTTCCGACATCCTGGAATCCAATGGGTCTTCATCAATGGCTACCGTTTGTGCCGGCACCTTGGCCTTAATGGATGCAGGCGTTCAGTTTAAAAAGCCCGTTTCCGGTATTGCTATGGGATTGATTACCGATAAAGAAAGTGATAAATATGTGATTTTGTCCGATATATTGGGCGATGAAGATCACCTCGGAGATATGGACTTTAAAGTGACCGGTACCCGCGATGGTATTACCGCCACTCAAATGGATATTAAAGTTGACGGGTTGTCCTACGAAGTGTTGGAAAAAGCTTTGGAACAAGCTCGAAGAGGACGGCTGCATATACTGGATAAATTAACGGAAACCATTAGCGAACCTCGGCCTGATTATAAACCCCATGCACCGCGTATTGTTTCTATTAAAATTCCTAAGGAAATGATTGGTGCGGTTATTGGCCCAGGAGGAAAAATTATTCAGGAAATCCAAGCCGAAACCGATACCGCTATCGTTATCGAGGAGGATGACCAATATGGTATTGTTGATGTCTCTTCCAGCAATAAAGAAGGGGTAGAAAAAGCCTTGGAACGTATTCAGGCCATTGTGGCCGTACCTGAGGTAGGAAAGGTATACAATGGTAAAGTTAAATCCATCGTTCCTTTTGGTGCTTTTATCGAAATTTTGCCAGGTAAAGAAGGATTATTGCACATTTCGGAAATTGAATGGCAAAGATTAGATAAGGTTGAAGATGTGCTGAAAGAAGGGCAAATGGTTGATGTTAAGCTGATTGGAGTAGATGAGCGATCCGGAAAATTAAAATTGTCCCGTAAGGTTTTATTACCAAAGCCTGTTAGAAAATAGGAACTGTTTAAACTTTGGATGAGTTCAATTGTTTTTTTGGATACAGTTTCCTTTTTTCGGAAAGGACATTTTATCTGATTTCAGTTCGAACAATCGTAAAGTGTTTTCATATCGAAATGATATAAAAAGGTTTGTCTTTTTTAATCCCCAGTGGTGTTTTATGCCGGTGGGGATTTTGTTTATAGGTGCATTTTAACTACCTTAACTCTGTAAATGAAACGAGCATGAAAAGAAAAGTTTGTTTCCACAAGATTATGTATAATCTTAACGGCATGTGAGTTGTATTAGGTCAATGAATTAGATAAATTTTATACTGATAAGTATTTTTGAGCTGTTTTGTGGCTGTACCTTTTAACTGGTTTTTAATTTTTACAATTATTGACGCCGACACATTTTTTACCCTGATTAACAGAATCCAAGCACCAGAAAATAAGTGCTGAATATTTATGTTTGTTTAATTCACAATATCCTGTTATTTATTTAATGTAGTGAAACCATGGGGCATTACAGAACCATCCAGCAGTGGTATGAAATTTTAAGCAAGAGATTAAAGGGAGCACCCAGAGAAAGTATCCGCTTTTATAGTTTAGAAGCTTTTCCCAGGTTAATGCATCATTTAGAAACACATAAAGCTAACTGTTCCGTCTGTGCCCAACATTTTGCGAAGCTGGATAAAATGAGTTTGAATTTAGGCCAATGGTTGAAAACCGAAGCGCCTGAAATCGCTGCTTTTCAAGAGGAACTGGAAAAAAGCGTACGCCATTTACGTACCGAACATAAAGTTTTTCCTAAAGGACTTTGGTTATCCCGGTTCGTGTTAATCGGTATTTTGGTAGGTATCCTGGGAGCTCTTATTACCATTGTTGTGGTGGCCGGAGTGGTGATTGGAGGTATTTTGTTTACGGGGGCTTTCATCGGTATGCTTGCCGGTTGGTTTGCCGGGAAAAACAAAGAGCGGAAAATTAAAAAGCAAAATCGATTATATTGAATTGTTAAGTTTAAATATTTTTTATTTTCATGAGCTGTTAAGTATTTTCGTGGGCTAATGGATTATTCAATTTTAATATTGAATAAAATATTTAATTATAATATAAAGTTATCGTCATGAAACTGTTTAATTTTTTTATAGTTATATTGTTGATGGCAGTGAGTTTTTCTTGTAATAAGGGGCCAAAGCGTCCGGATTATCCCCAAACAAAAAAGGTTGATACCGTTGATGTTTATTTTGGAACAAAAGTACCCGACCCTTATCGTTGGTTGGAAGATGATCAGTCTGATAAAACCAAAGATTGGGTGAAAAGGCAGGTGGCTGTCACCAATAATTACTTGCAAAAAATTCCATTTCGGGATAAAATTGAAAAACGGTTGAAAGAGGTTTGGAACTATCAGAAACAAGGCACTCCTATCCGAAAAGGTAAGTATTGGTTTTTCTCGAAAAATGACGGCCTGCAAAATCAATCGGTTCTTTATGTTAAAGAAGGGCCCGACGGGCAGGAACGGGTTTTGCTCGACCCCAATAAACTCTCCGATGACGGTACTGTTGCTTTGGCCGATTTTGCTATCTCTGAGAATGGTAAATTTATGGCTTATGCCATATCTCGCGGAGGATCCGACTGGAGGGAAATTTTTGTTAAAGAAGTGGCTACCGGAAAGGATTTGGATGATCATTTAAAATGGGTTAAATTCTCTGACATCTCCTGGCTGGGTGAAGAAGGTTTCTTCTATAGCCGTTACGATGCACCCGAAAAAGGCCAGGAGTTAACCAATTTGAACCGATTCCAGCAAGTGTTTTATCATAAAGTGGGGGAGAAACAAGAGCAGGACCTTCTGGTTTTTAAAGACTCCGTTAATCCTTTAAGCAACTATACCGCCGAAGTGGATGATGACGGACAACATCTTATTTTATATGGAACACGGTCGACCAATAACAATTCTCTTATGATTAAAAAAATCAATGATGATAAGTGGTTGGTGGCCGATACAACTTATGAAAACAATACTTCTTACATTGGTACTGTTGAAGGAAAATATTGGGTGCTTACCGACTACGATGCACCGCGTTACCGCATCATGGCAGTGGATCCCTCCAATCCTCATATCGATAATTGGAAAGAAGTAGTGCCTGAAGACGGAAATGTGCTTAAAGGTGCATACCTTTCCAACTCTTTTGCCATCTTACACTATATGGTTGATGCCGAATCTCGTTTGTTTGTTTTTGACTTTAATGGTGAGAAGAAATATGAAATGGAACTACCAGGTCCGGGATCTGTAGCCGCTGTTCGTACCATTCGTGATGATGACAGGGCATTCTATTACTTCCACTCATATAATATTCCGGGGCAAATTATAAGCACCGACCTTGACAAGCAAACCAGTAAAGTTTGGTTTGAACCCGAAGTGGATTTTGACGGTGACCAATACGTAACTGAGCTTGTTTTTGTTGATGCTGATGATGGCGCTCAAATTCCATTGCATATTGTGCATAAAAAAGGAATTAAAATGGATGGTAGCAATCCATTGATGCTTTATGGTTACGGTGGGTTTAACATTGTTTATCAGCCCGCTTTCGATGTGAGATTGATACCATGGTTGGAAAATGGTGGGGTTTATGTTAATGCTCACATCAGAGGGGGCGGAGAATATGGTGAAGAATGGCATCAGGCCGGTACCAAAATGAATAAACAGCGTGTCTTTGATGACTTTATTCTTGCCGCCGAAAAACTTATTGAAATGGGCTATACCAGTAAAGGGAAAATAGCTGTTCGTGGCGGCTCTAATGGTGGTTTGCTTGTGGGCGCTGTCGTTAACCAGCGTCCCGATTTATTTGGGGTTGCATTGCCGGCCGTTGGCGTGATGGATATGTTGCGGTATCATAAATTTACCATCGGTTGGGCGTGGGCTAGCGATTATGGCCGTAGCGATGAAAGCGAAGAGATGTTTAAATATCTTTATGGCTATTCGCCGTTGCATAACATAAAAACAGGTGTTGATTATCCGGCTGTCTTGGTATTTACCGCCGATCATGACGATAGAGTAGTGCCTGCTCATTCCTTTAAATATATTGCTACTCTTCAGGAAAAGTACAAAGGAGATAATCCTGTCCTGATTCGAATCGAAACCAAAGCAGGCCATGGGGCTGGTAAACCCGTCTCTAAAGCCATCGAGGAGTTGGTCGATATGTATGCCTTTACGTTTTACAACTTAGGTGTTGAACCGTATTAATTTATTTGAAACCGACCTGAACAACATATGAAAATATGTGGGTTCACAAAAAAGTATATGGGCTGAAGGGCACAGGCAGAAGGGGGGATTAGGCCATTTGGTCAATAGGCCGATAGGCGATGTGATTGAGGGTTAATTGATAAGGAACTAATAACTCGTATGTTTGCCACATAAAAGAAGGGCTGATCACTAATGATTAATTTTAATAACCAAAAGTTCAATAAAATATGCAAATATTATACAAGTAAAAAAATGTCCGACAGGTTTTGATGTGGAGGTCTTTTAATTGATATCTTGAAGTTTATGGATTAATTTTTTATTGGAAAAAATTTATTTTGATAGTTGTATATTTGAATGATTTTTTCTGTTTCCGAAGAAATAATTTTAACAAAAGAGTAGTTAAACTGTATTTTTTGCTTGATAAAGTTCAGCGATTGACTATATTTGCATTAAAACCCATTGAACGGGTTTCATTTATTAAAAACATTTTTAAATTTGTAATAATTAGATTGAATCTGCTATAGATAGGATTTATTCAAGAACAAATAATTCGGTTAACATTATGAAAAGAACAAGGATTAATCTTTTTGCTACTGTAACACTTGCCGCTCTCTTGGCAAGTTGTTCTGGCCTGGATAAGATGAAAGACAACGCACCGGATGTGAAGTACACGGTTACTCCGGAAGTGCTTGAAGCACATGGCGGGAAAGTACCCGTTACCATTAAGGTGCAAATTCCGGGTGGGTATTTTGATAAGAAAACTGAAATTGAAGCCACTCCGGTTTTGGTTTATGAAGGTGGTGAAACGGCTTATGAGCCCTATCGTCTTCAAGGTGAAAAAGTTGACGGTAATGCCAAAGTGATCTCTTATGCCAATGGTGGTCAATTTACTTACGAAGGTTCTGTCGACTATAACGATGACATGCGTGTTGCTGATTTGGTGGTTCGCATTACTGCCAAAAAAGGTGAAACAACCTTAGAATTTGAACCTGTTAAGATTGCTGAAGGGGTGATCGCTACTTCTCAGTTGATGGGTAAAAAAGGTACCATCGCTGCTTTGGGTGAAGATAATTTCCAACGTATTACCCCTGAAGTGGGTGAAGCTGACATTCATTACCTTATTCAAAGATCCAATGTTCGTCGTTCCGAACTGACTAAAGAGGATATTAAAACTTTGGAAGAATTTGTTGAAGCAGCCAACGAAGCTGAAAATAAATCTTTCAAAAGTGCCAATATCTCTGCATACGCTTCTCCCGACGGACCTATTGATTTGAATACCCGTTTGGCTGAACAACGTCAAAACTCTGCAAAAAGATATCTTGACAGACTCTTTAGAAAAGTAGGTGTTGGCGCTGCTACCGCTGAAGATTTCTATGAATTAAGAAGTACTCCTGAAGACTGGGAAGGATTCAAAGAACTTGTTCAAAACAGCGATATCCAAGATAAGGATTTAATTCTTCGTGTGCTTTCTACTTACACTGATCCTGAAGTTCGTGAGACTGAGATCAAAAATATGGCTGCCACTTACAAAGTGTTGGCTGAGAAAATCTTGCCGGAACTGCGTCGTTCAGTTATGAAAGTAAACGTAGAAGTTATTGGTAAATCTGACGAAGAAATCTCTGAGTTGGCTGTTTCTAATCCTTCCGAATTAAATCTGGAAGAAATTTTGTATGCCGCTACTCTTACCGATTATTTGGATGAACAACTTAAAATTTACCAAACTGCACTTAATCAACATTCTAACTCCTGGAGAGCGCAAAATAATATCGGTGTCGTATTGTTCAAGAAAGGCGATATCGACGGTGCTAAAACTGCTTTCGAAAAAGCTAACAGCATGAAAGCCAATGAGCCGGTAGTGCTCAATAACCTTGGTGTTATTGCTTTATATAACGATGATGTTGAGGCTGCCAAAGAATATTTCGATTCTGCTGCAGGTGCCGGCCCCGCTTTGGATAACAACTTAGGTGTTTTGGCCCTTTACAATGGCAATTATGATGAAGCTGTTCGCTATTTCGGTAATTCTACTACCTGTAATGCTGCGTTGGCTAAATTACTCAATGGTAATTACGACTCTGCTTTGGCTACTTTGAATGCCATTGATGCCGAAATTGCGCTTAAACATTATCTGAAAGCTATTATCGGTGCACGCCAAAACGATACCGATCTGTTGTTTGCTGAACTTCGTAAGGCTGTAGAACTTGACAGTGAATTGAAAGAATTTGCTGCCACCGATATGGAGTTTGCTCGCTATTTCGAAGATGCTTCTTTTAAAGAAATCGTACAATAAAGTATTGAGCAATATTAAAATAAAAAGGACTACTCAGAAACGGGTAGTCCTTTTTATTTTGAAGAATAAAATAAGTTCAATTTAGGAGTAAGATCAAAAGCTAAATTATTTTCGCGGAAATAATTTTCCGGCTAATTCCCACAGCACAATACCTGCCGATACAGATACATTAAAGGAATGTTTGGTGCCATACTGGGGTATTTCCAAACACATATCGCATTGATCTATTACTTTCTGGTCTACCCCTTTCACTTCATTCCCGAATATTACTGCATATTTGTCACCTTTTACCGGTTTAAATTCAGGTAAACTGATGCTTCCTTCTACCTGTTCTACACCAATAAGCAAATATCCTTCTTGTTTCAACAATTCCAGGGCTTTGGTTGTTTTATCAAAGTAGCGCCACGATACGGCATCTTCCGCACCCAACGCGGTTTTATGGATCTCTTTGTGGGGCGGGGTTGAGGTGATGCCACACAAAAAGATGGATTGCAGACGAAATGCATCTGAGGTTCGGAAGATGCTACCCACATTGTGGAGACTTCTGACATTGTCCAGAACAACCACAATAGGTGTTTTGGGTGCTTCTTTGAATTGGTCGATGGTTATGCGACCCAATTCATGTAGTTTTAATTTACGCATGGTAAGCTTTTTATTTGGTTGCGCAAAATTAGTGAATCGTCTATGACCGTACAAGGTGGTGTTATCTATACAAGGGGGGGGTATCGGATTAAATGCGCTTATTTTCCCTTTTAATCAGCAAAAAATTCTATTAATTAATACTTAGTCTTATTTTTAAATTAACAAAACCGAGTTTATGAATATTCATGAGTATCAGGCCAAAGAGATCCTAAAACAAAATGGGGTTGCCATTCAGGAGGGAATTGTGGCCTATTCCCCTGACGAAGCTGTCGAAGCTGCCAAAAAACTGCAGAAAGAAACCGGCACCGGCTGGTGGGTCCTTAAAGCTCAGGTGCACGCAGGCGGCAGAGGTAAAGGGGGAGGGGTGAAACTGGCAAAAAATCTGGATGAAGTAAAAGAAATTGCCTCCAACATGATTGGTATGCAGTTGGTAACTCACCAAACCGGTCCCGCAGGGAAAAAAGTTCGTAAAATTCTTGTTGCTCAGGACGTTTATTATCCCGGACCTTCGCAGAAGGAGGAATTTTACATGAGCATCCTCCTCAACCGTAAAACCGGACATCATACCATCATGTATTCACCTGAAGGAGGAATGGATATTGAACAGGTGGCTGAACAAAAACCCGATCGAATTTTTCGTGAAGAGATCGACCCGGGTAACGGAATACTGCCTTTCCAGGCCAGAAAAATTGCCTTTAATTTGGGCCTTTCTGGAAATGCCTTTAAGGAAATGACGCGTTTTATTTTTGCGCTTTATAAGGCTTATTCTTCTGTTGATGCTTCTTTGGTGGAAATTAATCCGGTGTTAAAAACTACCGATGATAAAATCCTGGCTGTAGATGCCAAATTTAATCTGGATGATAATGCCCTTTTCAGGCATCCCGAATTGTTAGAAATGAGAGATTTGGACGAGGAAGATCCCACCGAGGTGGAAGCTGCCCGACATAACCTCAATTTTGTGAAGCTCGATGGTAATGTGGGATGCATGGTTAATGGCGCAGGGCTGGCTATGGCCACTATGGATATTATTAAACTGTCGGGAGGTGAACCCGCCAATTTCCTGGATGTTGGGGGTGGCGCCAGCGCCGAAACCGTGGAAGCAGGTCTGAAATTGATTTTGAACGACCCCGCCGTGAAAGCAGTATTAATTAATATTTTCGGTGGAATTGTTCGTTGCGACAGAGTAGCCAATGGTGTTGTTGAAGCCTATAAAAAACTTGGGAACATCAATGTGCCTGTTATTGTCCGGTTACAGGGTACCAACGCCGAAGAAGGCAAGAAAGTGATTGATGCGTCCGGACTAAAAGTGCGTTCTGCCATAACTTTGCAGGAGGCTGCCCTGCTGGTGAAAGAAGTGGTTTAAAAAATGTGAGTGGCTATTACCTTCTCTTTTTTTGCAACTGAGGGTGTCTGTAATTTTTTCTGCGAGAAAGCCTGTGTTTTTTATTGTCAACCCTTTTTATATAAGATTACACAGTAAATTTTTGTTTATTCTCAGAGAATGGGACACCCTCTTTAAAATTTTTAGGCCGCACAAATCCGTTTCCTTTTAAACCTGGTAATCAGGATTAATTGCTCAGACAATTTTGTTATTCTTGCCTTGAGTCAAGTTTTTCCCGACTTTACAAATCTCTTTTACATCACTTTTTTTCTCCGGACAGGCATTGTCATGCACCTGGCACCGCCACCGCCTCGGGGCAATTCGGAGCCCTCTATGGTTATTACAAATTTCTTGTATTGATCAACTGATATTGTTCCGTTAATTACATTTTCAGCCTCAATAACAGAATAACCTTCTTCCTGAAGGGCTTCCAGGGTATGTACGTTGCGTGCATAGCCGATGAGTTTGCCCGGTGCTATCGCAAAAAAATTGGCGCCACTGTGCCACTGTTCACGTTCTTGCTGCCATAGATCATGACCACCACAGGGAACCGCTTTTAATGGCATGCCTAATGCCTCGAGGCACTTTAATAATCCCGGCTGACGGGAAATATTTTCGACCTTCCCGTTATCGATGGTCATCAATATGGTGCCGTAATTGTTTTCATGTTTGATGACGGGTTCGTAAACCATGCATGTTTCCTTATCCAGTAAGGTGAAAACCATATCCAGGTGGATGAAGGATTCCGGTTTATCCGGAAGCTGCTGAACGACAATGTGCACCCTTCTCTTTTGCTTTTTTAAGTGATTTACCAAAAAATCAATGCCTTGAGTCGATGTGCGTACACCATTGCCTACAATTAGAATATCTTCGCGAGCTATCAGTATATCTCCGCCCTCAATAAATGTTTCAGCGCCGAGGTCGGGTTTGTTCATGGGGGTTATAATGGAGGTTTTAAAGCGTGGAGAATGGCGAAATATGGCCTCCATAATTATGGTTTCCCGCTCCCGCACGCGATTGGCCATCTTCGATATTAAAATATCATTGTAGATGGTCACCGAAGCATCACGTGTAAAGAAAAAATTGTGAAGGGGTTTTAAGGCATAACGCTCATCAGAGAGAAAGGTGGTTAATGTGTCTCGTTTTAGCGCAACGCCTTCAATGAGGTGCGATGCTAATTCAGCCGGACCTTGCGACAATAAATCGTTCTTTATCTCAGTCACCCGTTCGAATGTGCAAATCCGGTCAACCAGGGTGGTTTTTACTTCCTGGTTCTCTAATATTTCAGTTAATAGATCTTTTACCTGGAAGGTGGTGGTCAGTTTTTCCAGTACGCTTTTAAATTGTTGATATTCCTCCTGTACTACCGGAAGGTTCAAAATATCACTGTAAAGCGCTCTTTCCGCATTGCCAGGGGTCATGTTTTCCACTTCCTGGCCGGGGGTGTGTAATATAACTGCTTCTATCTCTCCTATTTCTGATGAAATGTATGGTTCTATCGGTTGACTCATAAACGATTATTTTTGTTTCTAAATATTGGCCGAAGATAGCTCCAGCAACTGAGTTATTTTTCTTCTTTTATACCGGCCCTGCTTTTTTCGTCGTCCGCTTTTATGCTTGCGTCTTATATTGATGTTTTGAAAAAACTGATCAGTTATCTTTCCGCCATTTTAAAATGCAATTTAGCAATTGTTACCGATAAAAAAGGTGATTTTGTTCAGTCGTATAAATTTTATTGAACTATTGATTTTAAAATCAGTCAATAGTGGTTAGTCGTTAGTCCTTAGTTATTTAACACAAACCACTTGATGACTAATGACTAAAAACTTTATCTGTATTCTGCCTCTGTCGTTTTATACATTCTCTTTTGTTTCAACCCCATATTGCCATGCTTGTTTCGTCTGTGAAATAATGGTAGTGCCATAAAAACAAAAAAGCCGGCAAAATCAGGTTGCCGGCCTTTAATGAACAACAGTTCGGCGTTGTTATTTTAATTTTAACAAATATGCCCCGATCTGTTGTGAATATATGTGGAATAATTAATTGTCTAACGTCCTGAAGAAATGTCACCGATCAGATGCTCTCTGTTTCAACGACCTTCCCCAGGATATCGGAGTAAGGTATCAACAAATATTTCTTGCCTTCAAATTCCAGTTCGGTACCCGAAAACTCTTTGTAGAGTACTGTGTCACCTACTGCTATTTCCGGGTTTTCGATGTTGCTGATGCCGGCCACCTTGCCGGTTTTTTCTTTACTTTTGGCACTGTCGGGAATGATAATGCCCGCTGCCGTTTTTTGTTCTGCCGTTTCTTCGGTCAATTCCAGCAGAACATTTTGATTAATTGGCTGTAATTCTCTCATATTCTATTTAAAATTTAGTGGTTTAACAAATGTTATTTTAAAACCAATTATTTTTCGTTTAAAATTTATCTAAGTTATTGGCCGAATGGAACTAAAAGCAGTCATTAGTGGTTAGTCATAAGTCACTGGTTCATTTACACTAATCACTATTGACTATATCCACAAAACACTAATGACTACTTCTGCCTTCTGCCTGTGCACTTCTGCCTCTAAGTTTACACATGTCTGCCTGTATTAAAGTTCGCTGCGTCCGTTTAACTGATGCCTAAAAGTGCATTGATTCGGTTTCGGTCGAAGCCTACCACCACCTGTCCGTCGATCAAACTCTGCGGAACACCTTGCTGCCCACTTCGGCGAACCATCTCTTCGGCCGCCCGTGCATCCTTGGTGACATCTATTTCTTTGAACCCAATCTGATGACTTTTCAGATATTCTTTCAACGTACGGCACCACGAACAGGTGGGAGTGGTATATACAATAACTTGCTTTTGTTTTTTGCCATTTCCGGAACCTGCTGATGCTGTGGCAGGCTTAAAGAAACTTTCCAAAGAACCGGGTTGATGACATCCTTTTAGCTGACGGCCCGGTTTCCCCGATTGGAATTCTATCACCACCGGAGCTGTGGTAATGTGATATTCGGGATGAACATCGCCTACCTCTGCTACGTTTACACTGAACAGTGGCTTGTCGGTATCGATTTCCAGTGCTTCCAGATTGGATAGAGCACAGTCGCTTTGTTCCGAACCTTTTTTGTATATCAGAAGATAGAGATCCGGGTTTTGTTGTAGACGATCTCTGAAATCCTGCAGGGAGGTTATCACCTGATGTTTCATTTCTATTGCTTTTATTGTATTTGAACTATTATCTTAAATCTAAACATCTAACATCTAATGTCTAATATCTACAAATCTTACATCTAAAAGTCTAATTATCTATAATTGTGCATTCGTCCATAAAACAGAAATGATGCCAGATTGTGGCGATTGACAATTTGACAGGGTGGCTGAAATTCATTAAGGCAAAAATTTTTGATATATTGCATTTCAGTAAAAAAATGGCATCAAACTAACTTTCAGAAAATAATTTTCGAGGCGTTAATATGGCCCTGAGAAAATATGAAGGTCAGATAGCCGGGAGTTTAAAAGAGAGTAATGTCAGGTGCCGGAAGTTTAGGCTTAAAAAACAATTGTTTATTGGATTAATAATGCCATAATATTATGACAAAGAAATTTATTGGAGCGCACGTAAGCGCAGCGGGAGGTGTTGAAAATGCACCATTGAATGCAGCCGAAATAGGTGCTACGGCTTTTGCTTTGTTTACTAAGAACCAACGGCAATGGAAAGCCAAACCATTGACTCAGGAGAGTATTGAAAAATTTAAGGCCAATTGTGAAGCCAAAGGGTTTTCTCCTTCCCATATCTTACCTCACGATAGTTATTTGATCAATCTGGGGCACCCCGAAACAGCAGGAATTGAAAAGTCGCGTGCCGCATTCCTCGATGAGATGCAGCGATGTGAACAGCTTGGTCTGAAGCTGCTTAATTTTCATCCCGGTAGCCATCTGAATAAAATTTCCGAAGAAGAGTGCCTTAAACGGATTGCCGAATCGATCAATATTGCATTGGCACAAACCAAAGATGTCATTGCTGTTATTGAAAATACTGCCGGACAAGGCTCTAACGTTGGATATCGGTTCGAACATCTGGCACAGATTATTGAATGGGTCGATGACAAATCGAGAGTGGGGGTTTGCATTGACACCTGTCATGGCTGGGCGGCAGGGTATGATTTTTTGTCAGATCAGGGTTATGAGGATACCTGGGAGCAATTTGATAAAATTGTAGGATTTGAGATGCTGAAGGGTATCCACCTGAACGATGCCAAAAAGGAGCGCGGCAGCAAAGTGGATAGACATGCCAGCCTGGGAGAGGGATATTTAAAGGAGACAACCTTTTCCAGAATGATGAAAGATAGCCGTTTCGACAACATACCCATTATATTGGAGACGCCGCAGCCCGAGCTTTGGCCTAAAGAAATTGAATGGTTGAAACAGCAATCGGTTCTTTAGTTTCGGGGTTGCATTAAACGTGCATGGCAGCTTTGGCTAAAGTTAGAACATGTATAAACTGACGGTCATGCGAGTTCCTTCAGACCAATGAATTTGATAAATTATAACTGATGAATTTTGGTGTATTCTCAGATTCATTGAGGTCATATAATTAACAACAGATTGTTATGAAACTCTGTCGATACATCATAACCTGCGTTTTTTTACTTCCGGGCTTTGTCTTTGAACTTAAGGGGCAGGAAGTAGAAAAAGCGAATATGGCCGGTAAGGAGGTTTATATGCTTAAGTCGAAAGTTTCCGGGTCCGATACCGTCCCCCATGTGATGCTTTCCGAGGTAAAAATCGTCCCGCGATGGCGCTTTAGAAACAAACGGGAACGAAGAGTTTACAGCCGTTTGGTGCGCAATATTAAAGTTACTTTGCCTTATGCCAAAATTGCTGCTGCTAAATTGGAGGAAATCAATGCCCATCTGGCTCAATTAGAGAGTGAAAAGGAGCGTAAAGAATACCTTCGGGTAGCAGAAAAGAAACTTTTTCAGGAGTTCGAGCAGCCATTACGTAAGCTCTCTTTTTCACAGGGACGTTTGCTAATTAAACTTATCGACCGGGAAACCGGCGATACCAGTTATAACCTGATTAAAGAGTACAAAGGCAGCTTCTCGGCTTTTTTCTGGCAGTCGGTAGCACGTTTGTTTGGTTCCAATCTGAAAGCTGAATATGATGCCGAACGGGAAGACCGCATGATTGAGCATATCATCATTATGATCGAAAACGGAATGCTATAATAAAAGAGGGACCTTTGGCGGATATATCGCCTTATGGTCCCTCTATAAGTAAAAACCGTCCTCAATCTTTTATCATGCTAAAAACTGCCTTTACTACGTTTTCGGCCCCCTGAGCAATCTGATCGATAGTGGCGTCCAGCATGTAGCAGGGTGTGGTGGCTATTTTTAACTGTTCATCGGTCACCACTTCCGCATGAGTCGTTTCCACATGCGTTCCGCCCATGGTTGTAACAGCTTTGGCGGTTTCCGGATCTGACCCGATAGTTATTTTCCCTTGTCCCAGAACTTTGGCCAGGATGACCGGGGCAATGCACAACGCACCTATGGGCTTTCCGGCCGCATTGGTTTCGCGAATGGCCCGTTCTACTTCCGGATGTACGTTGCAGTCGGGACCGTCGAAAGCAAAGGTGCACAGGTTTTTGGCAGCCCCAAACCCGCCGGGGAGCATTAATGCGTCAAAGTCCCGGGCTTGATAGTCACTTAACGATTGTATCTTGCCGCGTGCTATGCGGGCTGCTTCTACCAGTACGTTACGTTTTTCGGGCATCTCTTCGCCCGTCAGGTGGTTTATCACATGATGCTGTTCCATGTCGGGTGCAAAAATGGAATATTCACCCCCGGCTCTGGCAATGGCCAACATGGTAAGGGTTGCTTCGTGAATCTCGGATCCGTCATAGACTCCGCAGCCTGACAGAATAACTGCTACTTTTTTCTTTGACATAAGTATGATATTTTAATTTTTTGTGATTAATCTGAATTTAAGGAAACTTGCTTCAACCAGTCGGTTTGTCATAACATGAACAGATATGAATTTTAAGTCGCGCGACTTAAATCTGACTATAAAAATTTGCATGACTGCCGAATACAAAGATTTTTAATTTTTTAATATTGTGCAATACTCTAATTATTTATTACTCTGTTTTCTTTCTCAATTGCCATTAATAGAGCGAAAATGAATTTTTAATATCTTTTCGGTAGTTCTTTTGTCTTCATTGCAAGAACCATTCCCACACCTCCTTTATGTCTAAAATTTATTTAACCCATTGGCCAATGAAAACTAATGTCAGGTTTTAGTGATTAGTCTGGTTGGCACATCAATCCCCTCAATCTCATCGCCTAACAGCCTATCGGCCTATTGGCCTAATGACCTATTTACCTAATAATTTTCCGTCACATTTCCCGGGAAGATTGATATAATTCTTGAGTATGGTTATTTTCCCGAAAAAAATGTTTTTCCCCCGGTGATGGTAAAAATTTCCCGGTGAAAGTCAAAATTTCGCGGTGAAAATGAAAATTTATCGGTGAATACGAAAATTTGACGGGGATCGTCAGAAATTCGCGGTGAAAACGAAAATTTTTCGGTGAAAGTGAAAATTTAATGGTGAAAATGAAAATTTGAAGGGGAATGTCAAAAATTCGCGGTGAAAATGAAAATTTTCCGGTGAATACGAAAATTCGACGGGGATTATCAGAAATTCGTGGTGAAAACGAAAAATTCACGGTGAAAATGAAAATTTCACGGTGAAAATGAAAATTTGAAGGGGATTGTCAAAAATTTCCGGTGAAAATGAAAAATAAGGTTGGGAAATAAAAGATTGGTAGTGATGGTGAAAATATTCAGGAGAAGTTGATGCTTTTGAGTGATTCCGGATTTTTGCTCAACCCTTCGGCAAATGAAGAAGCATCTGTAAGCCCTCGTTTCATTTTGATTTATTCAGCAGAAACGAGCATGACCAAAAAGGTTTGTCACAAATAGAACATGTATAAACTTTAAGCCATGCGAGTTCCATTCGGCCAATGAGTTAAATAAATTATATACGAATGAATAAAAGTATTCCATATTCACTACAAAGGGGTTGGGACGAATAGTATGGATAAAATGTTATTTTTGTTAATACGTTTATATTATAGGCTTAAGAAGATGCAACAACGTATCAGAACTTTTATTGGTATTCCCTTACCCGGGCTTGAAGGGTTGGTAGAGTGGCAGGATGAATTGAAACAAAAATTAAACGGTGAAAAAGTTAAATGGAATGAAAAACATCTGTGGCATTTGACGCTGAAATTCATTGGCGATCTTGAGCCGCAGAAAGTTCAATCGCTTTGCTTCGCTTTGGGAAATGAGTTTTCGGGATCTTCTCAGGGACAACTCATTGTGAAAGGGGCCGGTATTTTTGGTCAGATTCGTAATCCTAAAGTGGTTTGGGCCGGTATTGAAGACAGTTCCTGGCTTCAGAATATTTGGCATCAAACACAAGCCGGCGTTATAGCTTCGCTTGATATGGAAAGGGATGGAAAACCTTTTCGGCCTCACCTTACCATCGGACGGGTGAAGTATCTTAAAAACACCAAAGCGTTGTTCGATGAGGTAAAGGCAGTGAAAGAAAACAGGTGGGGAATAGTGCAGGTCCGGTATGTGGTGCTCTACAAAAGCCGGCTGACCACCAATGGACCCATATATAGCGAAATAGAACGTTTCCCGCTCGGATATGGGGTATAAGAGACGTGTCCTTTTCAGTGAGGGTGCCTGAAAAGTCTTAATTTCACTCTGCGCAACTCTGTGAATAACTCTGTGTAACTCTGTGAAACAAAACTATCACAAAACACCTCCAGTTTTGCTGATACCTCTTACTTCTGACAACTGTTTTTTTTCTGTCAAATCAGACCGGTTGTGCCACCAATCTGTCATTGGCCATCTTAAGGTTTCCTCCGATTAGCCATTCATCTTCATTTTCGGGAATCACGGGCATGCGCTGTTTGGTGTTGTGAATGCGGCTCATGAGCTCATTGGCGCGGGTGGTGATGATGGTATAGCTGTTAACCACCTTCCCCGATGCAGGATTTTTCCATTGACTCCAGAGACCGGCAAAGGCAAAGAGCTCCCGGTCGGATAGGGTAAGCAGGTATTTTTGTTTCTTCTTTCCTTTGCTGTCGAGCCATTGCCACTCAAAGAAGCCGTCGGCAATGATCAGACACCGTTGATGTACCACCGATTTAAAGGAGGGCTTTTGTGTCAGCGTCTCCACCCGGGCATTGAGGGTATAGCGGCGGATCTCTTCATCCCCGGCCCACGACGGTATTAATCCCCATTGGAAGAGTTGAATCAGCTTCGGTTGATCGTTGGTGATGACCGGCGTCAGCGGAAAATTGAAGCCATTGAACTCCTGCGGCGAGTACCGGGAAGGATCGCTAAAGACCGCACGGAAGCGGCTCTCTATCTCGTGGGCACTCTTGTTCAGTTGCGTCCTGAAGCACATGGTTCGTTGATTCGTTTTCGGTGTAAAGGTATTGGTTTTTTAGTATATAGGCGATTTTCTATATCAGTCTATTTTTGAAGTTTTTAGGGTAAGTCAGGGGGGGATTTAAGTAAAGTGTGTAGTGAATAGTGATTAATCTGTGGTTAATATTGCACTGAAGAGGTTTAATTCTATGACAATAAGAGGGAAAATGGGGTTTTACGGGATTACGAATTTCTGAAAAAAGAGGGTTGTTGGTTGTGAGTCCACAACAGCAAGGAGGGCTATTAGTTGAAATTTCATAATTCATATTTGGAATTTAATATTGAAGCATCTAGTTTTATTGATTTTTTTTTAAAATTTTTCAATATTTTGGCTTCTGTTTCAGGTGTCCAGTATATTTTCAATTTTTCCCTAGCCCTTGTTATAGCAGTATAAAAAATATTATGAGATATCATTTCTTCAACTTCATTGGTGATTACAATTTTAACTGATCTGTATTCTAATCCTTGGGCTTTATGAATAGATATTGCATAAGCAACTTGAAATGGCACAATTGAATTAGATGAAATGTCATCATCTTCGTCAGTGCTTTTATTTTTATTTACGCAAAAACGAATAATTGAATTACCATTCTTTGCATTGTCAAGTAATTCAAAATCATAATTTTCCGCTTCGAATTCATTTATCACTTTGTCTACTTCAATATCAAATTGTATTTTATTACTATATACCTTTATGTTTGTTATTCGACCTTTAAGATTATTGTATATTAAAGGCGTAAATCTATCTGTTTCATTAAAAAGAATTGGATCATTAATTTTATATATATGGGTTCCCCATTCAATAGGTGTATTTTTATTGGTGGCTTGCAAGAAACGATTAATATTATTTATTCCATAGAGTCCGTCGTAGTTTAAACAAAGAATTATTTCGTCGTTTTCGGTTTGGTCAAAAATTGATTCATCTATAGTAATTGAATAATTATTTCTTGCTAGGCATTCAAGAATGTTGTTATTTAAGTTTCTAACATTTTCCCACAAAGCCAATAAGTTTTTATTATTGCTTCTGTAAGGCGTTTTTAATTCAAAAATGGCAGTGCTAGACACAAAAGCTTTCGCTAAAATAAACCAATTGCCAAAAAGGATTGATTCTATCTGAAATACATCGCCGACTAAAACCAAAAGTTTAAAAGACGCTTTTTCAAGAACTTTAAGCATGTTAGAATTGCTTGTAGTACTACATTCATCTATTATCAATAAATCATAATTAGTTTCATTGTTTGAATTGGATAGAAATTTTGTTATGGTTTTAAATGTACAATTTGCAGTGCTTACTTTTCTTTTTAGGTTATCGACAGCAGGGTTTGTGTTAGCTAAATATAGTTTTTTGTTTTCATTAAAGAAGTTTGAAATATGGTTTATCATTGTTGATTTTCCCGTTCCTGCGGCACCATAAATTAATGCTACTCTGGATTTTTCAAACATCTGAATTAGAGCTTTTTTCTTTTCATTACAATCAATTTTGTATGATGATGTTTGCAGCCATGACATAACAGAATTTGAATAATTTTTTATTCCCTCGGATGACATTTTTTTTAGTTTTTCAATTATCTGATAAGTATCATCCTCATAACCTCTAATAAATATGTTATTTTTGAATATATCTATTTTTCGGTGGTTATGTTTATGGTAAATGTTGTCATTATACTCATCAATAAGTTTTTCAATATTTTCAAAATTAGTTATGTTACTTTTTGGGGTATATAATTGTCCTTTTTGTTCTGTATTGATTTTTATTAACCTAGCAAGTAATTCATGTTCTCGATTAGTTGTATCAATGCATCTATATAAATCTAATAATTTGGGGTTATGGTTTTTTAGTGATGAATTAAATGGTATTTGGTCAAAGGGAATACATCCATAGTCCAGATAAAGGTTGGATAGTTTGGGACAAGGATTTTTGTTAAACTGTTTTTTTAATATTTTATTGTTTAATTTATAAAGTAAGTACCTTATTACAATATGGCCGTCATGCTTCCCTTTTGTTAAGGAACGACATTTTTCTAATATATTTAAAAAGGGTGTAGCATTTGCATTATTTGTGATTTTTTCTTTAATATGGTTAAATTGGTTGTCAGTAAAATCTATAAGATCTACTAAATTAAAGCCTGTTTCGGTTAGATATTTCATCAATTGATAAATTTCTTTAGTACCACCAATTTTGGGATGTTTTCCAAAAAAATCAGCAAAATGATCTATTTCGCAAGGTCTAATTGATACTTCCCAATTATCAATTATTTGAATTGGCATATTTTTATCTAATATATTAATGCTATCATAGCTTGTTCGTAGTTTAACTGCATAATTTGAAGAAATATCAAGTTTGGTAAATGCTATTATTCTGTCAAACTTACTTACATAATCATTTGCTCTAGTAAGCGTAACTTCATAGTATACTTTGTAATTTACAACAAAGGGTTTAATTTTTTGTATGTAATATCTGTCATTATAAGAACTTATTTTTCTTCCTGTATTAGATTGGTTTAGCTTTTCAGCAATTTTTTCATAATATTCGAATAAGGTGGAGTCTATCTTTAATGGAAATTTATCGATATTTTCAAGAACATCTAAATTGTAGACTTCTTTTAAATATGATTTCACTTTAATTAAGTACTCATGATACTTAAGCATTAATCGTTCTGAATTTTCTTCATCAAGCGTATAATGCGAAGTTGAAATCTGTAATAGTTTATGGAAATTACTAAGGAATTTTAATTTTCCTATGGATTTTACATATTTGATTGCCTTTTTAATATTTTCATAAGAGTTATCTAAATTTTTACCCTTATCATATATTTTTAGAGATATATGTTCTACAAAGTTTCTAAGTTGGGATAATATGATTTGCGATAATATACCTCTATCGCAAGCATCAAACTTATCAATGTTTTTACAAATAACTTTGTTAATTGTTAAAATTTGATTGTCAATCTTATTCATAAAATATTATTTAAAATTTTCTTTGACATGATCGCAACCTGACTATATTAAAGGCATTAATTCCACATAAATCATATCCTTCTTTTTTATCCTTCAAAAGGTCTTAAAGCCCACGTTTTCCTTTAGTAGCGCTACTAGAATTAAAATTTCGGAAGAATTCCAAAAGTGACCATTAAAAATACAAAATAATATATTCTGTTTAATGAAAAAATGAGTGAAAATCAGGCTATTTTGAGTAGGGATGAAAAATGGTTGAGGGAAAAAATCTAACCTTTTGCGCTGATTGTCTGAAGGGGAACTAATAAATGCAGTACAATATTGCCGAAATGGGGGGGATGAACCGTTTTAGCCTATGATAAACTCTAAATATATTCCAGTTCGTTCCGGGAAAGCAGCTACGAACTTATTATTCGCATCTTGCCAAGCTTGCTTTAATTGTTGAAGTATTCTCGATCCATGTTGAATTCTGTTTCTTGGCGGGTTGTTATAATTATCACTACCCGACCTGGGAGAAGTATAATTAATATGGTTATCCGGCCCTGATAATTTAATATGTCTGAAAGAATTCTCTTTCATTATTTGTTCGATTATTTATGGGCATCAGCACGTTGTCCTAACATTTCGACAATTACTTTTGACGTAGTTTTTTGCTTATTATCCAAAATAGATTTTTTGATGGCATCGGTACATGCGGCAACTATTTCGGCATGACTTAAAGATTTAGATTTTTCCAAAATCTGATTCCATGCCATTTTTGAAGGTTTGAAATTTCCCAACGTGTTTAAGATTAGAGTTTTTACTTCTTCCTCGTTTGGGTATTCGTAAAATAAAACATCATCAAATCTGCGAAACAAGGCCTTATCCAATAATTTTGGGTTGTTGGTGCCTGCCACAATTAAACTATCCGATGAGTCGAGTTCAATAAATTGCAAGAAAGCGTTTAAAACTCTGCGCATTTCACCCACATCATTATCTAATGATCGTTCTCCCCCAATGGCATCAAATTCGTCAAACAAATAGACGCCAAGTTCTTTATCTATAAGGTCAAATATCTGTCGCAATTTCGCACTTGTCTCCCCCATAAATTTGGTGACCAGTTTATCGACCTGAATAATATATAAGGGAAGATGCAGTTCATAAGCTAATACTTTTGCCGTCATTGTTTTTCCCGTTCCTGGTGGGCCTGTTAGCAGGATTTTTCTTCGATGACTTAAACCAAATGCCTTAAGTTTAGCCTGCTGTTTATATTCTTGAATAATAAGGTTAATACGTTTTTTTAATTGCGGATTTACTACAAGTGTGTTTTTTGAAACTTCGGGTTTTTCAGGTAGAACTAACCATTTTAAATCTTGCGGGAATTTAAAAATTTTAGGGCCGTTTTTTTTTAGACCCAGGTCAATGAGTTCCCTAATAGAATGCGCTAAAGCGGTATTACCCTTTTTAGCTTCATGTGCAGCCAACTGTAAGGCAATTGTTGAAAACCTTTCAGGCTCTTCGCTGAAGTGGGATTTTATGAGAGATTTTATTTGTTCCGCTGTTGCCATTTTTTGCCCCTTTAATTAATATGTAAAGATACTAATTTTGTGTTTCTTGGAAGGCTTAAAGATTTATTATTGAACTTTGTTGTTGTCGAATAAAAAATACATAATATCTAAAAGAATGAAATTTAAATTATGTATGTGACGTAAAATATGATGTTTATTATAATTGCGAAAAATTGATAATTAATAATGAAATTTTTTTAATCATCCCCATTTAGGGAATGCATAATGACTGATAAGTTTTTAATTTAAATTAGGCTTTCTATTAATTTTTTTAGTTCATTAATCCTTTTTTTGTCAATTTTACCTGATTCATAATTTACCAACAAATTTAAAGGTTTTAAATCTCGTCGGTTGGGTTTTTCCACACCTAAAAATGTCTCTAAATCTTCTTCAAACATTTTTATCTGACAGGTGAATTTATTTTTGTTTGAGTTCATTCTACTTTAACAGATTTATTGCTTTGAATAACAGAGGTCTATATCGCGCTGTCGCTTTTCATGTCGCTGCCGCAGTTTTTCCAGCATCCGTTC